>CAVPOV010000020.1:0-52577 GCA_963707045.1 uncultured delta proteobacterium | reverse complement strand
GGGGGCTGTTGCCCAGCTCCGGCGCGGTTCATCTGACCCGATCCTGAGAGATGCTCTTGTGCCTCAGCGTGTCCGTAGAGGCCGCTGGAGAGGCATCAGGTAGCGCAATCGATAGACGCCCCAAGAGAAGCTCTCGCCTGTCGAAGTGACCGACATCCGCCGTCGGCGCCGGCTGCCCGGGCTCAGTGGGGCTCGCGCGGTCGGTGTTTCCTTGCCGTGCGTCACCCGGGTTACAAGTCTGTGGAGGTGTGCGCTACGTGGCCATTAGTCGCGCCGGTGCGCGCGCCGACCGCGCCGGGGCGGTCGGGGTGCAACGCATCGCCGCCCGCAGGTGCTCCGGTTGCTCGAACCGCCGTGACAGCTTGTCGAGGCGACGTCGCTCCCCGCAGGTTCTGAGCAGCACGAAGGGGCGCCGTGGATCACCCTGGGGGCTATTTCCTGCCGGGCTTGCCTTCCTTGGGCTTCTTCTTGTCCTTGGGCTTCTTCTTCTCTTCCCTGTGCCCCTTGTCGCGTCCCTTGGCCATTGTCTCCTCCTCTCCCTGTTTGGACCGAGCCCTGACCGCGGAGTGGTTGCAGGGAGGCGATCCGTCCCTTCCTCGGGTCCTCAGGTTATGGCTGTCCGAAAGGTCAGGAAGTCGCCTCGCCTCGGCGCCTTCTCCCGCAGACGCACGGCCCGCTGAATCTCGCGTACCAACTCGGCCCGGGTGAGTTCCCGATGGGCGAGAACCCGGTACACAATGCCCGACTCGATGTCATCGAGTTCGGTAACCACGTTCGGTGCTCGCATGGATTCCTCTTTCACGGCGGGAGCGTCAACGGCGTTGTCGCGACCCGAGCCGCTCTCGCCGGGGTGGGGGCGGGCGTAGGGAACGCCCGTCGTATTCGAGGCTTCGTTACGTCTGTCGTCAGAAAGGGATCACCCACAGCACTCGTTGCAGGGCCCGGAAGATCTTCGCGTTCGGCTAGAGCATACCACCAAAGGCGACCTTGGCGACGGCGTCGCCACCGCCTTCCGGGTCTGGAGGAGGCAAAGAGGCCGTCAAACCAGGATGCGTAGCGCAGTCCAGGGAACGGACCCGCTGATGAGATACGGTGGTGCGTGTCATCCGTCGAAGATTTCCCGAGCCGGACCCACGACGCGGGACCGACGTCGCTGCAGGCAGGCTCAACGCCCGACGGCCGGCCCCCGGTCGAACTCCACGAGGCGGGCGAAGGAGAGGTCCGGGCCGGGGACCGCGGCGTGGTGGAGCGGCCCCCCGGGGCCGACCCGGCTCCCCATGTCGTAGGTGAAGGAGGCCACGGCGACGTGCCGCAGCCAGTACCCGACGAGCGCCGGGCCGGTGGCGTCGTAGGCCGAGTGGAAGTGGACGAACTCGTCGGCGGGGTCCGGGCGGGTCGCCAGCCAGGCCGCCGGAGCCTCCTCGAAGTACACGGGCTGGATGCGGTCCTCCCCCCGGGGCAACGGAAGATCCGCCGCCGGAAGCCGGACGAGCCGCGCCTCCCCCTCGTAGAGGAGGGCGTTCACGGCGGCGTCGCTGGAGTAGAAGCCGCGCTCGTTGAAGCAGAGGAACCGCAGGCGGCCGAGGTCGCGGGGATCGTCGGGCCGGAAGTAGTAGCCCACGAAGGGGCCGAAGCCGTGGAGGCGTCCGTCGATCGTGAGTTCCAGACGGCTCAGGTGGCCGCGGGGGACGCGCAGTTCCACCTCGCCGGGTCCCGGGGAGCACGCGAAGAGCGCGGCGAGCCCGACCCCGAGAAGGGCCCTACCCGGCGTCCCCCGCACCCCAGACCTTCCCGATGCCCCACGCGGCGAAGCCGAAACCCGCCGCGACGATCGCCGTTGCGACGACGGGGTTCCCCACCCAGTCGGTCAGGGTCACCGGGCCGAGGCTGGTGGGGAGGTAGAGGGACGGCACGAGCCGTTCGTGGAAGTGCGCGAACGCCGCCGTGCCCGCAAAGCCCCCGAGCAGGGCGAAAAGGGCGTCCATCCTCCCCTCCCCGGCGGCGGCCCAGCACGTCCCCGGGCAGTAGCCGGAGAGCCCCCAGCCGACGCCGAAGATCACGGCGCCTAGCCCGGTGGCCACGAGGCTGGTCGGAAGCACGAGGGTCCGCCCGAGCCCCACCGACTCGAGCCCGAAGAGGCCCACCGAGGCCAGGGCGACGGCGGCCACCATGAAGCGCGGGATCCGGCCGTCCAGCATGAGGTGGGCCTTCGCCATCTCGTCGGGGTCGGTGGCCCCGGCCCGCTGGATGACGAAGCCGAAGGCGAGCCCCGAGAGCAATCCCAGCCAGACCGCGTTCATCGGGCTCCCTCCCGGCCCGCCGCCCCGTAGACGACGCGCGCCACGAGCATCGCCACCGCGAAGATCACGACCCCGAAGTAGAGGCCGCTCACCGCCAGCTGCGTGCTCCCGGAGATGAACAGGCCCAGCGTGCACCCCCCGGCCAGCCGGGCGCCGAAGAGGATCAGGAAGCCTCCGAGGAAACAGGCGAGGTAGCGGCCCGCCCGCCCGGCGCCGAAGCGGCGCGCCCAGAGCGCCGGCACGTCGCGCGCCGGGGCCTTGGCCGTGCGCCCCCCGAGGAACCCGCCCGCGGCCATGCCGAGCACGAAGGCCATGAGCCACGACCCGGGGCCGGGCATCATGCGGTAGTGCTCCTTGGCGGCGACGTAGGCGGGCGCGATCGGCTCGAGGAGCCCCTTGAGCGTGGTCACGAAGCCGCTCGAGGAGGCCGGGGGTCCGAAGGTGGCGAAGATGAAGACCACGATGCCGGCGAGGGCGAAGGCGGAGGGCATCCAACCCCAGACGCCGGTTCCTCCATCACGGGAACGCATGGGTCACCTCATCCGCCGCAGGAGACGTAGCCGCCCTTGGCGGCCTCCTCGGCACCGCCCGCCCGCCTCGGGGGAGCGGCCTCGGCCTTGTGCAGCGGGGTGGGCAGGAAGGTACCCGACCACTTCCGCTCCGCGGTCTCCACGGGGAAGAACGTGCGGGGGTTGCCCCACTCGAACCACGACTCGTCGTAGAGGGCGACGTTCTCCACGCCGAGCAGGCGCAGGGCGAAGTACCCGAAGGAGGCCCTCCGCCCGGAGTGGCAGTAGACCACGGTGGTCTTCGCCGAATCGAGGCCCCGGTAGAGCTCGGCGAGTTGGTCGTACGCCTTGAGGCCCTTGCTCTCCGGGTCGGACCAGTTCAGCCGGTAGTCCACGTTGACGGCCGTGGGGATGTGGCCGAGCTTGAGGGGTTCGCCCCCGAGCCCCTGGCTGGCCTTCTCGCCCACGTACTCCTCCCGGGACCGGACGTCCAGGAACTGGTAGTGGGGGTCGCCGAGCCGGGCGAGCACGAAGGCGCCGTCCACCCGGCGCGCGCTGCGGATCTCGCCGGCCGGGGCCTGGTACAGTGCCGGTTCGGTGCTGCGGGCCTCGGCCGCCACCTCTCCCCCGGCTTCCGCCCACCCGTCGATGCCCCGCTCGAGCACCTTCAGATCCCGGTGCCCGAGGAGGTCGAGCACCCAGAAGACGTAGGAGGAGGTGGCCCCTCCGTCGCGCTTCACCGAGTCGTACAGCACGACCCGGTCTTCCCGGGCGATGCCGTGGGCCCCGAGGATCTCCTGGGCCCGGACGGTGCCCACGAACAGCTCCCCCAGCCCGCGGCCCGGGTCGTCGTAGCGGAAGGCGGTCCAGGGCAGGCGAACCGCACCCGGAACGACCCTTCCGTCGAAGTCCTTGTCGGTGCGCACGTCGACCACGACGAGCCCGGCGTCCCCCAGGTGGGCCTTCAGCCACGCCCCCGTGGCGAGAAACCGTGCGCCCGGGAGCTCCCGAGCCGACTGCCTCGCGGACGCCAGCGCCCAGAACGCCCCCAGCAGCAGAGCGATTGCGATGACCACGTGCCTTGCGATGCCCGCCTCCCGCCTCATCGTCCTCCTCCTGGCGCCCGAGAAATGACACAAGTTCCGGCGCATACTAGAGCGGCAAACCCCGGTGTCAAGGCGACAAACCCGCCCTTTGACCGCTCCGGCGGATCTGGTAGGTTCCGGCGCCGGGCAATCGAACGGAACGCGGGGAAGAGGAAGGGATGGACGCGGGCGACCTCCTGCTCTACGCCGTGCCGTGGTGCGAGCGGTGCCACCGGGTCCGCCGGTTCCTCGAGGCGGCCGGGCGGGGGTACCGCGAGGTGAACCCGGAGGAGGACCGGGAGGCGCGGGAGCACCTGGCGGCGGCGGGCGGAGGCACCCTCGAGGTCCCCGCCCTCCAGATCGGCGAGACCTTCCTCCTGGACCCGAGCGACGAAGCCCTCGCCGACGCGCTGGGGATCCGGGTGCCGGAAGCCTCGGAGGTGTTCGACGTGGCGGTCGTCGGCGCGGGCCCGGCGGGCCTCACGGCGGCGATCTACCTGGCCCGGGAGCGCCTGCGCACCGTGGTGCTGGAGAGGGCAGCGCCCGGAGGCCAGGCCGCCGTGACGGGCAAGATCGAGAACTACCCGGGATTCCCGGACCCCATCGGCGGCGGGGAGCTCATGGAGCGCGTCCAGCGCCAGGCGGAGAAGTTCGGGGCCGTGATCCGCCCCTTCACCGACGTCCGCCGGGTCCGGAGCGCCGGGGCTCTCTTCGAGATCGACGTGGAGGATGCGACCTGGCGCGCGGCCGCCGTCATCCTCGCCACCGGCTCCGTCTACCGCCGCATGGGCGTGCCGGGCGAGGCGGACCTGGTCGGTCGGGGGGTGAGCTTCTGCGCCACGTGCGACGCGCCCTTCTTCCGGGGCGAGCACGTGGTCGTGGTCGGAGGGGGCAACTCGGCGCTCCAGGAGACGGTGCACCTCGCGGAATTCGCGTCGCGGATCACCCTGGTCCAGATGCTCGACCGCCTCACCGGCACGCGGGTGCTCGAGGAGCGGGTGCGCGCGCTGGACAAGGTGGAGTTGCTCCTCTCCCACCGCGTCGTGCGGGTGGTCGGGAGCGAGGGCGTGGAGGCCGTGGAGGTGGAGGAGGTCGGCTCGGGGCGGACCCGCCGGATTCCGTGCCGGGGCGTCTTCGTGTTCATCGGCCTCGTCCCCAACAGCGGATTCCTGCGGAGCACGGTGGAACTCGACGACGGAGGATTCGTGCTGAGCCCGTCGGGGACCCTCGCCACGTCGGTGCCCGGCATCTTCGCCGCCGGCGACGTTCGGTCCGGGAGCGCCAAGCAGCTGACCTCGGCCGTGGGGGAGGGAACCGTGGCGTCCTTCCTCGCGCAGAACTGGCTCGACCGCCGCCGCAGTCCCCCGGCGTGACGGCTCCCCCTTCGACGAGACCCCTGTGACCGACTTGGAGCCCTCCGACCGCGAAAGCATCCTCCGGCTCGCCTCCCTGTGCGGGGTCCTCCCCGGCTATCACGACGTCTGGGGGCACTACCACGAAGCGGACCCGGAGTCCCTGATCGCCCTGCTCCGGGACATGGGGGTGTCGGCGGAGACCGCGGAGGACATCCGGGAGGAGACCCGGCGGCGGGAGTACGCCGACCAGGAGCGGCTGGTCGAGTCCTTCGTGCTCCTGGATGCGGATGGCCCGCAGCGTCTCACCCTCCGCGTGCTCCCCGAACCGGGGACCGAGGTGACCGCACGGCGGGACGGCCGCGACCTCCCCATCCACGCGCTCCCCGCCGAACCCGGCGCGGCGACCGGCCCCCGCGTCACGGTGACGGCGGACCTCGCGGCGAGCCTCCCCCTCGGTGTGCACCACCTCGAGTTGGCGGCACGATCGGCAAGCGCCGTGGAGACGGCGGAGACGGTGTGCGCGGTCGCGCCCCCGCGGGCCTACGAACCCGACGAACTGCGGGAGGGGCGGAGGCTGTGGGGGGTGAACATCCCCCTCTACGGGGTGCGCTCCGGCCGGAACTGGGGCATCGGCGACTTCGCCGACCTCTACGAGGCGGTGGGGTGGGCCGCGGAACTCGGTGCCGGGATGGTCGGCCTCCTGCCCCTGCACGCGCTGTTCAACGAGCCCCCCCTGGGGGTGAGCCCCTACTACCCCTCCAGCCGCCTGTGGCTCAACCCGATCCACATTGCGCTGCAGGACGTCCCGGAGGCCGACGATCCCTGCGTCCAGGACTTCTGCCGGGCCGACGGGACGTCGCGCGAACGGGAGAGGCTCCGCCGCGTCGACCGGGTGGACCACGGAGGGGTCTGGAGCCTGAAGAGGCGGGCCCTGGTACGATGCCACGAGGCCTTCGCCGCGGAGCACCTCCGCCCGGCGTCGGCCCGGGGGGAGTCCTTCCGCGCCTGGCGCGCCTCCCAGGGCGAACCCCTGGAGGACTTCGCCACCTTCTGCGCCCTCCGGGACCACCTGCTCGACGCCCGGGGGCACCCGCGTCCGTGGCCGGAGTGGCCGGCGGAGTACCGGCGCCCCGGGACCCCCGCGGTGCGGGCCTTCCGCCGGGAGCGCCCGGGCGCCGTGCGGTTCCACGCCTACCTCCAGTGGCTCGCCGAGGAACAGTTGGCCCGCTGTGCGCGCCGGGCGAGGGACCTCGGGATGCCGGTGGGGCTCTACCTGGACATGGCCCTCGGCGTGGACCCGTGCGGAGCGGACGCGTGGGTTTATCAGGACGTGCTCGCCCTGGACGCCTCGGCCGGGGCGCCCCCGGACCCCTTCAGCCTCATGGGACAGCGCTGGGGGGTCCCCCCGTGATCCCCGAGCGCCACCGGCAGACGGGCTACCGCGCGTTCCGGGAGACCGTGGCGCGCAACGCCCGCCGCGCCGGTGCCCTGCGGCTCGACCACGTGCTCAGCCTGTGGCGGCTGTTCTGGGTGCCGAAGGGGCTGCCTGCCTCCCGCGGCGCCTACGCGACGGACCGGGCGGAGGAACTGTTGGGCCTGCTCAGGCTGGAGAGCCGCGAGGCGCGGTGCCTGGTGGTGGGGGAGGACCTGGGCACGATCCCGCCGGAAGTCAAGGAAGCCCTCATGGCGTCGGGCTGCTACTCGTACCGCCTGCTCATCTTCGAGAAGGACGACGGCGGGCGGTACCGGCCTCCCGGAGCCTACCCCCGCCAGTGTCTCGTCTCCCTCGCGACCCACGACCTTCCCACCTCGGACGGCTTCTGGCTGGGGCGCGACCTGGAGGTCAAGCGGGAACTCGGCCAGTACCCCAGCGCCGAGGCGGAGTTGGGAGACGCGGAGGGGCGGCGGTGGGACCGCCTGCGCCTCCTGGAGGCCCTCGCCTCGGAGGGCCTGCTGCCCTCCGGCGTGCTCCCGGCCCACGAGGTGCCCTCCGACCGCGTCGACGACCTGGCCGTCGCCTGCCACGCCTTCCTCGCCCGGACCCCTTCGGCCCTGCTCCTGGCGAACCTGGACGACCTCCTCGGGGGGCTCGAGATGCAGAACCTGCCGGGGACCACGACGGAGCACCCCAACTGGGTGCGGAAGTGCGACGTTTCGCTGGAGCGGTGGGCCGCCTCGGCGCGGGCAGCCCGGATCGCCGAGGCCATCCGGCGGGAGGGGCGGGGGTCGGCGGGCGTTTGACTCTGACAAACAGCGCTGCTACAAGGGAGCCGGCGTCCGGAATCCCGGGCGCCGCTGACGGGAGGCGCCTTGTACGGCTTGGAACAGCAAGTGCTCCGGGTCGACGTGGCCGGCATGCCCCTGGAGTGGATCGGCTACCAGGAGGCCGTGCGCCTGTACCATCTCGACCGCGTCGTCTACGCCCTCGGGACGGTCCTGTACCGGCTGCGCGGCGGGATCTCGGCCCGGACCGGCCTGCGGAGCACCATCGAGGTCAACTCCATCCTCGCCACGGCGGGTGACCGGCACGTCCTCGCGAAGGCACGCCGGGGCTACACCCCTCCCCTCAGCAATCCCGTCCTCTTTCGCCGCGACGCGCACCTGTGCCTGTACTGCGGCGAGCGCCAGGACCCCCTCCTCCTCTCCCGGGACCACGTGACGCCCCTGAGCCACGGAGGCGTCGACAGCTGGAACAACGTCGTCACCGCGTGCAAGCGCTGCAACAACCACAAGTCGGGCCGAACCCCCGAGGAGGCGGGGATGCAGCTCCTGGCGGTGCCCTTCACTCCCTCCCACGCCGAGTACGTGTACCTCCAGGGCCGCCGGATCCTGTCGGACCAGATGGAGTTCCTGGTCTCCCACTTCCCCCGGACCAGCCCGCTCCACCAGGGGGTCCGCAGGCAGCACTGACGCGGGCGCGGCGTCTTCCTCCTCCGGTCGTGAGGTGCCTGGATGGTCACCGCCGCCACCGAGCTGTTCCCGGAGGCGTCCACGGCGCGGATGGTGACAGTGTAGGTGCGCCCGTCGCCGCTGCCCGCCCGCTCGGCGCGAAGGCGCAGGGACACGACCCCGAAAACCTCGTCCACCGAGTCCACGTAGAAGTCGGGGACCGTCGACCCGTCGGCCGCTGCATCCGGCGGCTCGCTGCTCGCCACCGTCACGTCGAGGTGCACGGCGCCCCCGCCGTTGTCGAAGGCGTTGGCGGCGACCGTCACCGGGTGCAGTTCGTGGTTGGGGGGCCACAGGAGCGTCACGCTCGGCACCGGGCTGACCGTCGGCGTACTCCAGGGCATCTCCCTCGGCGTCGCTGACGACACCCGCGAGCGCGGTCGCCACCTGCTCGCAGCTCGCGATCTGGAGATTCTCGCCCGCGAAGGCGACCGGGGCTTCGTTCGTTACCGCCCCGTCCCCGAAGACCACGACGATCGCCCCGGCCTCATCCGGGTTCGCCGGGATCGAGGGGTTGTCCATGTTGACTCGGGCCACCACCTCGTCGTTGCCGTCGCCGTCGAGGTCGCCCCGCCCCTTCGCCACCCGGAGGCCGAGCCTCTGGTTGCGCGCCGCGGCGCGGATGCGCGTCTCCGCCGCTCCCGCGGCGAGGTCGATGGTCGTGCCCCGAAGACCCGGCGCCCCGTACACGACGACCACCTCGCCCACGGAGTCGAGGCTCGCCGTGGCGCCGTAGGCGCGGGGCGCCCCGATGACCACGTCGTCGACACCGTCGCCGTTGGCGTCCGCGGTACCCACAGCGGAGCCCGCCCAGTCCCCGACGGAGCCGTAGTTCTGCTCCTTCCCGTCGTCTCCCACGATGCGGGTCTCCCCAGGACCCGGAGGGTTCTGGAAGTCCACGGTGAGGCCGCGAAGCCCCGGGCCCCCGTACACCACGCAGGCGGCGCCGGCGTCCGTGCGCCCCTCTCCGTCGGCGGAGGGCACGCCCACGACCACGTCGCGAACCCCGTCCCCGTCGACGTCCCCGCCGGCCACCGACGCGCCGGCCTGGTCACCCGGGGCGGCCCCGAGGAGAACCGTGACGTCCGACCCGGCCGGGTTCCACAGATCCAGCGTGGCACCGCGCAGCGCCGGGCTCCCGTAGACGACGTACGCAGCGCCGGCGTCCGTGCGCCCTTCCGGGTCCGCGTACGGCGAACCCACGAGGATGTCCTGCCTGCCGTCCCCGTCCACGTCGGCCGTTGCGACGGATCTGAAAACGAGCCCGTCGACCGGGTCGCCGCCGGCTCCGAGCATCGTGGTGAACACGGCGGAGGAGGCGCCCGGGGTGGCGAGGTCGACGACGACGCCCCGCAGCGCCGGGCTCCCGTAGAGGACGTAGGCCCGGTTTCGCCGCGTCTGGAAGACCACGTCGTCGTAGCCGTCCCCGTCGACGTCCCCGCACGCGGCCGCCGTCGTGCCGGTGTGGTCGAAGGTCCCGGCGCCCAGCACCCGGGTCTCGCCGAACTGGCTCGCCACGCCGTCCGTGTGGAAGCCGACCACCGTGCCCGGCAGCGCCGGGCCCCCGAACACGACGAACACCGTCCCCGCCCACGAGCGCCCGGAGGGGTTCGCCAGCCTCGCCGTCACGACGAGGTCGTCGTACCCGTCGCCGTCCACGTCGCCGACGGCGAGCACCCCGCCGAGGTCGGTCTCCCCCGAGGGGTCTTCCGCGCTCTCCCCCCCGTCCCCGAGCAGCCGGGTCTCCCCGGCCGGCGACACGGCCCCGTCGGTGTTCAGGTCCAGCACCGGCAGCGGGGACTCGGGCGATCCGTAGATCACGTACACCTCGCCGGCCCGCAGGTTCCCGGTCGAGCCTCCGGCCCGCTCCGCCCCGACGGCCAGGTCGGCGTAGCCGTCCCCGTTGAGGTCCCCGAACGCGATGGCTTCGCTCAACTCGCTGCCGAGCCGGTCGCCGGCGTCGTCACCGTAGACCCGAAGCACCCGGGCGCTCTCAGACCCTGGCGGCGCCGCCAGGTCCACCAGCGGCAGGAGTTGGGCCGATGCGAACCCTTCAAGAAGAACCACAACCGCTGCGAGAACGAACGCCGAGGTGGAGGGGAGGCCGAGGAGTTCTCTGGATGAGGAAGATCGCTTCACGGGGTTCCTCCTTTCGGTCAACAGACCGGACGGAACGCGGACCCCTGGGCGAGAGCACTCGCGCGACGAACGGGGGCCGCGCAAATGATTGGTTGGTCCGGGGGGGGGCCGCCCTGCCCGAGACCCGGGCAGGGCGGCAAAGCTAGGTGTCGGAGTTCCTCACGGAAGGCCTCCGCGAGGGGAACATTTCGGCGTGAGCGTCACGGCAGGGAACCATGGCCCGAGTTCCGACCTTGGCGGCCGGTGCGGCTTGTGCGCCCCGGGAGACGTCTGGCCGCCGGGGTGTGTCGCTCCCTGCCCTCCCCTTGCGCTCATCGCTGGGTGAAGCCTAAAGGGCCGTTTGTCGGTGTCAACGAGGAAAAGTCTTCTACGTCCGGCGAGAAGCTATTCGCCGGCAGACAATAGCGCAGAAGAACGATCAGAATTGGTGCCCGACCACGGCCACCCCGGCCCCGGCCGGCCGTCCTCGGCCGGGCGGGGAAGAGGGAAGGCTAGGAAAGAGGCCGACGGGACTTCGGGGCCGGGGCGCGGTCCCACGTGCCTGCCAGCATGGTGTCCACCTCGATGCCGGCGGCTGCCGGGTCCATCACCCGTGCCACCGTGCGGGTGAAGGCTCCGGCCGAGTCCGCCTCCAGCAGGTCCACGTCCCACGGGTGGACGAGCCGGGTCCCGTCGGGGGCACGGGCCAGCCGCACCCAGGGCCGGAGGAGTTGACCCTGGTTCTGGTGCACCACCACCCCGGTCTCCCCCGTGTCGAGTTCGACCACCGTCCCCACCGGGTAGATCCCCAGACACCGGATGAACTTCTGCACGTACACCGGGTGGAAGTGGGTCCCGCTCCAGCCGTAGAGCTTCCGCAGCGCCCGTGTCGGCGTCATCCCCTTCTGATAGGGCCGGTCGGTCGTCATGGCGTCGTAGACGTCGGCGATCGCCGCGACGAGCCCGAACTTCCCCACCTTGATTCCCTCGAGCCGGCGAGGGTACCCGCTCCCGTCGAACCGCTCGTGGTGGCCGAGGGGGACCGCCGAGCAGTCCATGGGCACGGAACGGGCTTCCAAGAGGAGCTTCGCCCCGTGGAGCGAGTGGGTCTTCACCACCTCGTACTCCGGCCCCCCCAGGGGACCGCGCCGGTGGATCAGTTCACCGGGGATGCGCGCGTTGCCGAGGTCGTGCAGGAGGGCACCCAGCCCGAGCCGGAGGAGCTCCCGGTCGAGGATTCCCAGTTCCGCGCCCAGGGCGAGTGAGAGAAGCGCCACGTTCACGCTGTGGCGGAGGTTGTACTGGTGGAAGTCCTTGCGGCGACACTGGCTCAGCAGGGCGTCGCGGTTGCCGAACAGCGCGGCGATGAGGTCTCCGACCGTCAGGGTCGCGCTCTCGCCGTCCGCCCGGTCCCCGCGCGCCACGATGGCGAACTCCCGCTGCACGCACAGGTTCGCCTCGGCATAGAGGTCGCGGGCCTGCCGGTAGTCGGTCTCGAAGGCGGCGCGGGGCGTCTCCTCCGCCGTCTCTTCGATCTCCAGGAACTCCCGGCGCATCCGCTCGTCGAGCTCGGCCTCGGCCGCCCGCGCCGCCACCCCCTGGGCGCTGTCCCGCCCGCGCTCGGTGTCGATGAAGACCTCGGTCATGCGGCACCCGAGCATACGGTCGATGTCGCGGGCGCCCCGGATGGTGACGTGGTTGGCGAGGAACGGGTGCCGGAGCCACGGGGTGTTCAGGTCGGAGACGAACATCCCCGGTTCGAGGTGCTCCACCCGGATCTTCTTGATCATTGCTGACCGTCCGTGGCCGCGGGGCTCTTCCGTGGAGGGAATCGATACCCTCCCGTTGATCGGCGCGCAGGGCCGTCTCCTTGAGTCCGCGGGCCTTGACGGAAACCGGCGAAACGCTACATTCCCCGGGCAGACAACCCCAACCCCTTCGGGAGGAATCGCCGTGAGGAAACCATGGTTGCGGTCCGCGCTGTCAGCCCTGTCGCTGGTGCTCGCGGCCGGCCTGCCCGCCTGGGCCGTCGAGGCGGGCTCGCCCGCCCCGGAGTTCGAGGCGGAGTCCACCGCGGGGAAGATCCGCCTGAGCGACTACGTGGGCAGGAAGCACGTGGTGCTCGCGTTCTACTTCGCGGACTTCACCGGGGGCTGAACGGCGGAGATGGAGGCGTTCCAGAGGGATCTCGCATCCTTCGAACGCCTCGACGCCCAGGTCCTGGGCGTGAGCCCCGACGACGTGGAGACCCACCGCCGGTTCGCCGAAAAGCTCGGGCTTGGCTTCCCCCTGATCACGGACCCCGGCGGGCGCATCGCCAGCCGGTACGGACAGGGCCGCATCACCTTCCTGATCGACAAGGGAGGGGTGGTGCGCCACGTGGCCAAGGGGATGCCCGACAACGGGAAGCTGCTGGAGGAACTCGGGAAGATGGCGGCGCCGTGAGGAGCCGCGGTTGCCCCTTTGGAGCCGCCCGCGGCGGCAGGAAGGCCCCATGAGCATCGTGATCGACGCGAAGAAGTGTCGCGGCTCCGGCGAGTGCGCGAAGGTCTGTCCGGAGAAGGCCATCACCCTGGCGAGCGGCAAGGCGGTCCTGGACCCGAAGAAGTGCGACGGAGACGGCATCTGCATCCCCGCCTGCCCACACGGGGCGATCCGCCCCGCGGACGAGGACTAGCCGGGCAGGTACCGGCCCGTTTCGACTCGCGCCCGTTCGTCCCCGTCAGCGTGACGGGGACGAGGCGGGGGGATCGACCCGCAGGAGAGGCCTGAGCCGCTCCAGGGTCTTGGGGCCGACACCGGGGACGCGAACGAGCTCGTCCACGGAGGAGAAGCCGCCCAGACGCGACCGGGTGTCGAGGATGGCGGCCGCGGTCTTCGGGCCGACGCCGGGAAGGGCTTCGAGGTCTTCGCGCTCCGCAGCGTTGAGGTCCAGGGGAGTTCCGAGAAGGAGTCCCTCCCACCCGTCCGGGGCAGCGGCCCGGGACGGCGGCGACCCCTCCGGCGCCCAGAGGAGCTGCCCGGTCTCGGGCTGCCGGTACACCCGAGGACGTGGGGGTTCCAGGGAACGGCGCAACCAGGGGACGGAGAAGGTCAGACCGAGCGCGAGCCCCGCCAGGAGGACGAGGCCAGCGGCCGCTCGGGCCGCGCGGCGGGGCTCGGAAGAGGGCCCTCCCATGGCGGCGGCCGTCAGGCGGACCCGGCCCGCTCCTCGTCGCGCATGAGCTTGTAGTCGATGGAGTCCACCAGGGCCTGCCAGGAGGCCTGGATCACGTTCTCGCTCACCCCCACCGTGCCCCAGGTCTCACGCCCGTCGCTCGACTCGATGAGCACCCGCACCCGGCGACTCCGTGCCGCCCCCCGACGTGAGCACGCGGACCTTGAAGTCGAGGAGCCTCACGTCCGGATCGCCGGGTAGAACTTCTCCAGGGCCTTGCGCAGGGCGGGTCCAGGGCGTTCACCGGTCCGTTGCCGATGGCCGCGGTGTGCTCCACCTCGCCGTCCACCCGGAGCATGATCGTGGCCTCGGCGATCGGCTCCTCGTTCTCGTGGCGCTTCTCGTCGATCACCCGGAAGCCGATCAGGTCGAAGAACCTGCGGTGACGGCCGAGGGCTCTTCTTCAGCAGGATCTCGAAGCTCGCCTCCGCGCCCTCGTACTGGTAGCCCTCGGCCTCGAGGTGCTTGACCTTCTCCACCACCTCGAGGCGAGGTCGCTCTCGCCGTCGAGGTCGATCCCCAACTCGCGCGCCTTGCTCACCACGTTGGACCGGCCCGACAGGTCGGAGATGAGGATGCGCTGGGAATTGCCGACGAGGCCCGGCTCGATGTGCTCGTAGGTCAGGGGGTTGCGCCGCACCGCGGAGACGTGCATCCCGCCCTTGTGGGCGAAGGCGCTGTCCCCGACGAAGGGCTGGTGCTTGTCGTGGTGCGAGGTTCGCCAGTTCGTTGACGAACCGCGCCACGTCCCGGAGGCGTTTGAGGCGGTCGGCGGAGATGCACGAGCGCCCCATCTTGAGCACGAGGTTCGGGATGATCGACACCAGGTTCGCGTTCCCGCACCGCTCGCCGTACCCGTTGATGGTGCCCTGCACGTGGGTCGCCCCGGCCTCCACCGCCACCAGGGTGTTGGCCACCGCCAGGTCGCCGTCGTTGTGGCAGTGGATGCCGAGCGTCACCGGGACCCCCTCGCGCACCTCGGAGACGATCCGCCGGACCTCGCTGGGCAGGCTCCCGCCGTTGGTGTCGCACAGCACGACCACGTCGGCGCCGCCCCGCAGGGCGGCCTGCAGGGTGCGGAGCGCGTACTCGGGGTTCGCCTTGTACCCGTCGAAGAAGTGCTCGGCGTCGTAGACGACCTCCGCCACGTGGCGCTTGAGGTACGCCAGGCTCTTCTCGATCGATCTCCAGGTTCTGCTCCAGGGAGATGCGGAGGGCCTCCTCCACGTGGAAGTCCCAGGACTTGCCGAAGATCGTGACCACCGGGGTCTCCGGCCTCCAGGAGCGCCTGCATGTTGGCGTCGTCGGCTCGGGTTCCACGTCGGCCCGGCAGGTGCTGCCGAAGGCGGCGAGCCTCGCCTGCTCCAGCCGCAGGCCCCGGGCCTCGCGGAAGAACTCGATGTCCCGGGGGTTGGAGCCGGGCCACCCGCCCTCCACGTAGTGGACGCCCAGGGAGTCGAGCTTCTGGGCGATGCGAAGCTTGTCCTCCACGGTGAGGGAGATGTCCTCGGCCTGGGTGCCGTCGCGCAGGGTGGTGTCGTAGATGTGGATCATGGGATTCGTGCCCGTGGCGGGTGATCGTGGTCGTACGGACGGCGGGCGCGCGCGCACGGATCGCCGCCTACGGACCACGTTCCTTCTCGAGAGCCCGAAGGCGTCGTGGAGCACGCGCACCGCCAACTCGGTGTACTTCTCCTCGATCACGCAGGAGACCTTGATCTCCGAGGTGGAGATCATCAGGACGTTGATCCCCTCGCGTGGCCAGCACCTCGAACATGCTTGGCGGCCACCCCGGCGTGGCTGCGCATGCCCACGCCGACGATGGAGACCTTGGCGATGCCCACGTCCGGACGTGACCTCGGTCGCCCCGAGCTCGCGGGCCACCGGCTCGATGACCGTCAGCGCGCGCTTCAGGTCCGCCTTGGGGCACCGTGAAGGTCATGGAGGCGTGGCCCTCCTCGCCCACGTCCTGGACGATCATGTCCACCACGATGTTCTTCGCGGCCGAGGCTGCCGAAGACCTTGGCGGCGATGCCGGGCCGGTCGGGCACCCCCCGCACGCTGACCTTGGCCTCGTTGCGGTCGTAGGCGACCCCGGACACCACCACCTGTTCCATCTTCGCGTCCTCCTCCACGACCCAGGTGCCCTCGTTGTCGTTGAACGAGGAGCGCACGTGGACCGGGAACCTTGTACTTCTTGGCGAACTCGACCGAGCGGATCTGCAGGACCTTGGCGCCCACGCTGGCCAGTTCGAGCATCTCGTCGTAGGAGATGCGGTCGAGCTTGCGGGCCTGGTCGTAGACGTTCGGGTCGGTGGTGTACACCCCGTCCACGTCGGTGTAGATCTCGCAGACGTCCGCCTTGAGGGCCGCCGCCACCGCCACCGCGCTCGTGTCCGACCCGCCCCGGCCCAGGGTGGTGATGTTGCCCTCGGGGTCCACCCCCTGGAACCCGGCCACGATCACCACCCTGCCCTCCGCGAGCGCGGCGCGGATCCCCTCGGTGTCCACCTCGGCGATGCGGGCCTTGCGTGTGCGCGGAGTCGGTGCGGACCTGCGCCTGCTGGCCGGTCATGGACCGGGCCGGGACGCCGGCGGCGATCAGGGTCATCGCCAACAGCGCGATGGTCACCTGCTCGCCGGTCGCCAGGAGCACGTCCATCTCCCGCTCGTCGGGCAGATCCGTGACCTGGTGGGCGAACTTGATCAGGCCGTCCGTCGCCCGGACATGGCCGACACCACCACGACCACGTCGTGACCCTCGGAGCGGTACCGGGCCACCCGCTGGGCGACGTTGCGGATGCGGTCGACGTCGCGCACCGAGGTCCCGCCGTACTTCTGCACGATCAGCGACATCGAGGTCAGGCCTCCTTCGCCGGCCGCCGGCCCATCTTGTGGATGGACAGGCCCATCGTGTCCTCGCTCGCCTCCAGCACCACCTCGCTCAGCGTCGGGTGCACGTGGATCGTCGTCACGATGTCTCCGGGCGACGCCTCCATCCGCATGGCGAGGGCGACCTCCCCGATGACGTCGGAGGCGTGGGCGCCCACCACGGTCGCCCCGACGACCCGTCCGGTCTCCTCGTGGGACAGGAGCTTGATGAAGCCCTCCGGCTCGCCCATGCACAGCGCCTTCCCGCTCGCCGCGAACGAGAACCGCCCCACCTTGTAGGCCATCTTCTGCTCCTTGAGCTGCGCCTCCTTCATCCCCACGCAGGCCACCTCGGGGCCGGTGAAGATGGCGTAGGGCACCACGGAGTAGTCCATCCAGTACTTCTTGCCCAGCGAGTTGTGCACCGCCACCAGGGTCTCGCTCGTTGCCACGTGGGCGAGCATGAACTGCCCCACCACGTCCCCCACGGCGTAGACGCCCGGCACCGAGGTCTCCATCTCGTCGTTGACCTGGATCCGGCCCTTCGGGTCCAGTGCCACCCCCGCCTCCTCCAGGCCGATGCCCCCGCTGTTGAAGGCCCGCCCAACCGCCACGACGGCGCAGTCGCAGGGGAGTTCCTCCCCGCCCCGCAGAGTCACCACGGCCTGGCCGGCCCCGGCGTCGGCTCCCTCCACCCCGGCACCGACCCGGATCTCGACGCCCCGGGCCTCCAGGCTCTTGTGGACCGCCCGGGACACGTCCCGGTCCTCGGTGGCGAGGATCCGGTCCAGGGCCTCGACCACCGTGACCCGGGAGCCGAAGGCCGAGAAGATGTGGGCCACCTCGCACCCGATCACCCCGCCGCCGACGATGACCATCCGGGCCGGCAGCTCTCGCAGGTCCCAAATCTGGTCGCTGGTGAGGATGCGCGTCCCGTCCACGGCCACGCCGGGGATCGACGCCGGCCGGGATCCGGTGGCGACGATGACGTTGCGGGCCTTGATCGCGGTCTTGCCGCCGTCGGGAGACGAGACCTGCACGGTGTCCGGTGCCGCCAGCTCCCCGCGTCCGGGCACGACCTGCACGTCGTACCCCTTCAGGAGCGTGCCGACCCCCCCGACCAGCTTTCCCACGACCTGGTTCTTGCGCTCCACGCACGCCCCGAGGTCGAAGCCCTCGAGGCGGGCCCGGACCCCGAACTCCCCGCCCTGGCGCACGGCGAGCATCCGCCGGGCACTCTCGAAGAACGACTTGGACGGGATGCAGCCCCGGTTGAGGCACGTCCCGCCGAGCTCGCCAGCTTCGACGAGACACACGCTGGCGCCGAGCTGGCCGCCCCGGATCGCACCCACGTACCCGGCGGGTCCTCCGCCGAGGATTGCCACGTCAAACGTCATCCTCGCTCCCTCCTCCCTCCGATTCCGACGGAACCGCCCCCGCCTCGGCCACCAGCGCCCGGGCCATCTCGCCCCCGGCAACCAGGGCCAGGACCCTCTCGCCCTCCGGCCCCCACCGGAAGCGCACGGAAACCCGCTCCGGCGGCAGTTCCTCAAAAAAAACGTCCGGCCACTCTATCACGCAGACATCTTCGCCGTGTAGGACGTCCTCCAGGCCGAGCCCCTCCATCTCGGCCGGCGCTGCGAGCCGGTACAGGTCCACGTGGTGGAGGCGCAGGCGCCCCCGGTAGACGTTGTGCAGGGCAAAGGTCGGGCTCGTGACGTAGCGCCACTCCGCGACTCCGAGCCCCCGGGCGATGCCCTTGGCCAGCACGGTCTTCCCGGCGCCGAGGGGGCCCTGGAGCGCGACCAGCAGGCCCGGCGTCGCGAACCGGCCGATGACGTCGCCGACGGCGAGCGTATCCTCCGGGTCGCGGCAGACGACCTCCAGCGTCACGGTCCGGCCATCGCCCGGATGACGTCGCGCTTGCCGATGACCCCGACGAGGGCACCCCCCTCGTCCAGCACGGGAATGGTGTGGACGTGGCTCTCCGCCATGATTCGGGCCACGTCCTCCACGGGAGTCTCGCCGGTCACGGTCACCGGGTCCCGGCTCATGATCTCGGCCACCCGGGTCGCGGACATCTGGCGGATCTCCTCCTCGAGGCGCTTGGAACTGCCGAGGACGATCACCGAATCGAAGAGCGCCACCACGGTGGGGATGTGGAGGCGCTGGTTCTGGTGAATGAGGTCGCTCTCCGTGACCACCCCGGCCAGCCGCCCGTCGTCGTCGAGAACGGGGAAGCCGCTCACCCGCTTCTCGGCGAAGGAGCGGGCGAGTTCCTGGATGGGCGTGGCGGCGGTCACGCAGTGCACGTCGCGGGTCATGATGTCTCGGGCTTTCGTCATCGGCGCTCCCTGCCGGGGGAGTCCCCGGCGCACGGTTCAGGTTCCGAGTTTCTCCAACGCCCGCAGGGCCCCCGGGAGGGCCGCGACCAGGTCGGAGGCGACCATTCCCTCCCGCCCCACCTCGGCCGCGGCCCGGTCGCCCGCCGAGGCGTGGACCCATGCGGCGAGCCGGGCCGCGTCGAGCCCGGCCATCCCCCGGGCCAGGAACGCGCCCACCACGCCGGAGAGTACGTCGCCGGAGCCCGCGGTGGCCATCCCCGCGTTTCCCAGCGGAACCAGGGCCGGCGGACCCTCGGGCCCGGAAACGAGCGTCCCGGCGCCCTTGAGGACCACGACGCACCCGTACCGCGCGCACAGGGCTGCGGCCGCGGCCGCCCGGTCCGCCTGGATCTGCGCCGCCGTGCTCCCCAGGAGCCGGGCAGCCTCCCCCGGGTGGGGGGTGAGCACGACGGGCCGGCAGCGTCCCTGCGCCAGGGCGGGGTCGCGGGCAACGAGGTTGAGCCCGTCGGCGTCCAACACGACCGGCGCGCCGGGGCTTCGCAGGGCCTCCGAGAGGAACTCCGCCGCGCCCGGGGAGGTCCCGAGTCCTGGTCCGATGACCAGCGCGTCCGCGCGCCGGGCGATTTCACCCGCGGCCTCCCACAGGGGCCCGCTCCAGGCGGCGCCGCCGGAGCCCAGAGGCTCCGTCATCACCTCCAGGGGCAGCCGGGCCGCCCCCAGGGACCCGGCGGGGGCCGAGACCGTGGCCAGGCCGGCGCCGGCCCGCAGCGCCCCCCACGCGGCCAGTCCCGCCGCCCCCTCCTTGCCGGGGCTGCCCCCGAACACGAGGACGTGTCCGAGGACGCCCTTGTGGGCGGCCGGATCCCGGCGGAGGTGCCCGCACGCGTCGGAGGGCTCCATCGCCCACAGCCCCGGTCTCAACGCTCCGAGGGCACGGCGGGGGATCCCGATCTCCACGACCTCGAGCCGGCCCCGGAGGGCGGCGCCCGGGTGGAGGTAGTGGCCCCGCTTCGGCCACCCGAAGGTCACGGTGAGGTCCGCCCGGACCGCGTCGCCGCAGACCTGCCCCGTGTCGGAGGAGACGCCGGAGGGGACGTCCACGCTCACGACCGGGAGGCCGGCCCCGTTGATCCAGCCGATCGCCCGAGCGGGGAGCCCGCGAACGTCCGCGGCGAGGCCCGTGCCGAGCACGGCGTCGACGATCACGACGCTCCGGCCCGGGACCTCCGGCGGAGCCTCTCCGTGGTCCGGCCCGGTCTCGACGACCGCACCCCCCGAGCCGAGGAGCGCCCCGAGGTGAATCGCCGCGTCCCCGGACACGCCGTCCTTGCCGCCGAGCAGAACGGTGTGGACGCGGCAGCCCCGATTGAGCAGGCACCGGGCGACGACGAAGCCGTCGCCCCCGTTGTTCCCGCGACCGCAGACCACGGTCGCCGCGCCGTGCCGGAGGCGGTCGCCGAACGCGGCCCAGAGGTGCTGGAAGACCCCCCGCCCCGCCGTCTCCATGAGGACCGGGCCCGGAACCCCCGCCTCCCCGACGGCGTGCCCGTCCAGGGTCCGCATCTCCTCGGCGGTCAGCAGGGGAATCAACGGGACTCCAGGACCACGACGGCCGCGGCGACGCCCGCGTCGTGGCTGAGGCTGAGATGGACCGACGAGACGCCGAGACTCGAGGCGCGAACCGCCGCGCCCCCGCGCAGTTCCAGCACCGGCGGTCGACCCGGCGGGGACAGGACCGCCAGATCCTGCCAGCCCACTCCATCGCCCCACCCCGAGCCCAGCGCCTTCATGCCCGCCTCCTTGGCGGCGAACCGGGCCGCCAGCGACGGCGCGGGATCGGCCTTGGCCTCGCAGCACGCGAGCTCTTCCGGCGTGAACACCCTCGCCGTGAAGCGTTCGCCCCGGCGCTCGCGCAGGCTCCGGATCCGGGCCACCTCCACCACGTCGAGGCCGACGCCCACGATCACCGCCGCGCCGACTCCCGCAGGACGATGGTCTTCATCTCCTCCACCGCCCGTTGGAGGCCGACGAAGATCGCCCGGCCGACGATCGCGTGCCCGATGTTGAGTTCCTCGACCTCCGGGATGCGCGCCACGGGACCCACGTTCCGCACGGTGAGGCCGTGCCCCGCGTGCACCGCGAGGCCCGCCCCCCTGGCGCGGGTCGCCGCCTCGCGCAGCCGCTCCAGCTCCCGGCCCTCCCGGGCGGAGCCCCACGCCTCGCAGTAGGCTCCGGTGTGCAGTTCCACGGCGTGTGCGCCGGTCTGCGCGGCGGCCTCCACCTGCCGGGTCTCCGGGTCCACGAACAGGCTCACCCGGAGGCCGGAGTCCCGGAGCGAGGCGACCGCGGCCCGGATCTCGTCGACCCGGCCCGCCACTCCGAGCCCTCCCTCGGTGGTGATCTCCTCCCGCCTCTCCGGGACGAGGGTGGCCGCCGCCGGGCGGCTGTCCCGGGCGATCGCGATCATCTCCGCGGTGACCGCCATCTCCAGGTTCACCGGCACGGACGCCGTCTCGAGAACGCGGCGCAGGTCGTGATCCTGGATGTGCCGGCGGTCCTCGCGCAGGTGGAGCGTGATCTGGTCCGCCCCCCCGAGCTCCGCCGCCGCCACGGCCCACACCGGGTCGGGCTCGCGCCCCCGGCGCGCCTGGCGGACGGTGGCCACGTGGTCGATGTTGACGCCGAGCCGCATCATCGGGCCTCGACGCCGATCTCGGCCACCACCGCTTCGCAGATGCGCCCCGCCAGTTCGCCGATCCTGGCCTCGTCGTCCCCCTCGAGCATCACCCGCAGCTTCGCCTCGGTACCCGAGTAGCGCACCAGCACCCGGCCGTCGGCGCCGAGTTCCGCCTCGGCCGCCGCGATCTGTTTCGAGACCGAGGGCAGGTTCTCGATCGGCACCCGCTCCCGGACACGCACGTTTCGGAGCACCTGGGGCACGGCGGTCATCACCGAGGCGAGTTCCGACAGGGGTTTGCCCTGCTCGACCATGACCGCCAGGAGCTGGAGGGCGGCCAGGACCCCGTCGCCCGTGGTCCCGTGATCGAGAAAGATCAGGTGCCCGGACTGCTCCCCGCCGAAGGCGTGACCTTCGGCGCGCATGCACTCCACCACGTAGCGGTCCCCCACCTGGGTTCGTTTCAGGGCGATCCCCGCCTCGGCGAGGGAGCGCTCCAGGCCGAGGTTGCTCATCACGGTGGAAACAACCGTGGCGGTCGCGAGCCGCCCCTTCCGTCTGAGCTCCCGCGCGCACACCGCCATGATGTGGTCCCCGTCGAACTCCTCGCCGCGCTCGTCCACCACGATCACCCGGTCCGCGTCGCCGTCCAGGGCGATCCCGAGGTGGGCGCCCACCTCCCGCACCTTCTCGGCCACGACCTCGGGGTAGAGGCTCCCGCACTTGTCGTTGATGTTGGATCCGTTGGGGCTGACCCCGATCCGCGTCACGTCCGCCCCCAGTTCCTCGAACACGCACGGCGCCACGCGGTAGGCGGCCCCGTTGGCGCAGTCCACAACGATGCGCACGCCCTCCAGCGTCAGGTGCGAGGGAAAGGTCGACTTGAGGAAGACCACGTACCGGCCCACGGCGTCGTCCACCCGGGAGGCCTTGCCCACGTCGTTGGCCACGGGCCGCACGTGCTCGATGTCGCCGTTGAAGACGTAGCCCTCCATCGCCGCCTCGACGTCGTCCGGCAGCTTGAAGCCGTCGCGGCTGAAGAACTTGATCCCGTTGTCCTGAAAGGGGTTGTGGGAGGCGGAGATCACGACCCCGGCGTCCGCCCGCATGCTCGACGTGATGAAGGCGATCCCCGGCGTCGGCAGCGGCCCGACGAGCAGGATGTCCACCCCCATGGAGCAGATCCCCGAGGCGAGCGCGTTCTCGATCATGTACCCCGACACCCGGGTGTCCTTGCCGATCACGATCCGGTGCCGCCCGCCGCTGCGCTGCTTGAACACGTGGGCCGCGGCGCGTCCCACCTTGACCATCATCTCGGTGGTCATGGGGTCCACGTTGGCCACGCCCCGGATCCCGTCCGTCCCGAAGAGCTTCCGCGCCGTCTTCACGTCACTCGCCCCCTCTGGCCGCCCCCGGCTTCGGTTCCTCGGCCGCCGGTCCGGCGGCCCGCACGATCTCGACCACGTTGGGCCTCACCCAGATCACCCGGAGCCCTTCGGGCACCGCCACGACCACCCGCACCGGCGCCGCCGGCAACTCCGCCCCGAAGGGCTCGACGGCGGCGGCGAGACTGCTCCCCACGGCCGACGACACCGCCCGCACGCTCCCCTCCACCCGAACGTTCACCTCGGCGGGAACGGCCCTGAAGCCGGCAGGCAGGCGAACGGGCACCTGCACGAACTCCCGCTCCCCGCGCATCTCCTCGATGGTGACCTCCACCTTCACGGGGCGCTTTCCCACGGCCCGGATCGTGGGGTCCGGGAAGGCCAGCTCGACCGGCCGGGTCACGCTCCCCTGGAGCCCGGAGACGTCGATGAAGTCGGTCGGCACCTCCTTGAGCTGCCGGAGGGCCCGCTCGGCCCCCTCCACCTCGACCTGGGGAGGATCGGCCCGTGCCTCCGCGACCTGGAAACCGTCGGCGGGCGCCCCGCGAATCCTCGGTTTGACGGGGATCACCTTCTGCATGCGGACGTCCGCCTCCAGGGTGATCACGGAAGGCGAGATGTAGGTCACCTCGACGCCCCGGGGGAGGTTGAGCCGGGAGGGGAGGATCTCGAACCCGCTGATCCCCGGCTGGATGCCCTCGAGGTCGAGCCGCACCACGATCTGCGCCGGGTTCACCCCGGCCAGGAGGCTCCTCGGGCCGTTCAGCCGCACCCGGATCGCCTCGGGCACGCGGCTGACGATCACCATGTTGGAGGGGACCCGCGTGAGTTCCAGGGGCAGGGACAGGCTCACCTCGCTGCGGTTCTCGCCCACCACGTACATCCACAGGAGCACGGCGAACCCCAGGGAGAGGAGCTTGAGGCCCCAGTTCTGCAGGAGCGTGGCGCGCAGGACGTCGAGCCTCACCCCTTGGCCTCCTTCCCCGACCCCGGCCGGGAGCGCTTGCGCGACGAGGTCCGCCGCCCCTTCCGACCCTCCGCGCCGGAGGGGAAGAGCTTGAGCAGGACGCGGCGCAGGGTGCCGCCGTCGAGGTTTCGGGTGATCCGGCCGTTGAGCACCACCGAGATCGCCCCGGACTCCTCGCTCACCACGATCACCACCGCGTCGGTCTCCTCGGTGATGCCGAGGGCGGCCCGGTGCCGGGTGCCCAGTTCCTTGTCCACGTCGACCCGCGTGGTCAGCGGCAGGAAGCACCCGGCCCAGAGCAGGCGATCGCCGTGGACGATGACCGCGCCGTCGTGGATGGGGGAGTAGGGGAGGAAGACCGACAGCAGCAGTTCCTTGCTCACCACCGCGTCGACGCCGGACCCCCTTCCTCCACGTAGTCGCGCCAGGTCGGTCTCGCGCTGCAGGACCACCAGGGCCCCGATCTTCTTGTTCGCCAGGCTCACGGCGGCCTTCATCAGCTCCTCGACCACCTGAGCCCCGTCGTCGGAGTCCCTCGCGCGCCGACGCGAACGGGATTCACCCCCACGTGGGCCAGAGCCCTGCGGATCTCGTTCTGGAACAGGACCACCACGACCAGGATGATGGAGGAGAGGAACGCGTTGAGGATCCAGTGCAGGGTGAACAGCTCGAAGACCTGGCTGCCCACGTAGGCCACCACCAGGAACGCCAGCCCCACCAGGATCTGGAGCGCCCGGGTACCCTTGATGAGGACGAAGATCCGATAGATGACGAACGCCACCAGCAGGATGTCGACGATGTCCTGCCACCGCAGTCCCGGCCGAGCAGGTCGATCACGCGACTCACCCCTCCTCGGCGCGGCGTACCGCCCACGCCAGGTCCACGGCGCGCCGTGTCGCTCGCACGTCGTGGACCCGCACGATGTGGGCGCCGTTCCAAACGGCCAGCGACCGCTGCGGCCACGGAACCCTCCAGCCGGTCCTTCGGCGCCTCGATCCCGAGCACCGCTCCGATGAAGGACTTCCGACTGGCGCCGACCAGCATCGGGCACCCGAGCGATTCGCAGTTCGCCGAGCCTGCGGAGCAGCAGGAGGCTGCCCTCCGCGCTCTTGCCGAAGCCGATGCCCGGGTCCACGATCACGCGATCCCGGGGCACGCCGGCCTCCACCGCCGCCTCCACGCTGCCGCGGAGGCCCTGGCACACCTCCGAGAGCAGGTCGTCGTACCCGGTCTCCGGCTGCATGGTCTGCGGGGAGCCGCGCATGTGCATCACCACCAGGGCGCACCCCACGTCCGCCACCGTCCGCCCCATGGCGGGGTCGAGACGCGAAACCGCTCACGTCGTTCACGACCGACGCCCCCGCATGCCGCGGCCCGCCGCGCCACCGCGGCGCTTGGTCAGTGTCCACCGAGATGGGGACGGGGATCCGCGGCGGCCAGGTGCTCCACCAGGGGGAGCACCCTGCCGGAGTTCTTCCTCCTCGGACACGGGCTCGGGCGCCGGGCCGCGTCGACTCGCCGCCGATGTCGAGCAGGTCCGCGCCCTCGTCCACCATGCGCAGCGCCCCTTCGAGCGCCGCCGCGGGGTCGCGGAAGTCTCCGCCGTCGGAGAAGGAGTCCGGGGTCGCGTTGAGCACCCCCATGACGTGGGGTCGTCCGGAGAGTCGCAGGGCCCCGCCTCGCCAGGCGATCTCATGCTCCTTGGCGAGAGCACCCAGCGCCGCCTCGATCTCGGCGGCGAGGGCCTTGAGCCCGAAGGGCTGGGGGCGAAGCCTGCGGATCAGGGCCCGCATCTGCTTCCGGGTGCCCAGCACGAGCACGTCGCTGCGGTCCACGGAGCAGTTGATCACCCCGCGGTGGACGGCCGCCTCCGCCCCTTCGGCCAGTGCCTCCTGCTTGAGGATGTTGGCGCCGGGAGAGCGCACGCCGCGGGCGTGGAACGCGAGGAACGACCCCTTGTCGCGCATCTTGGCGACACCGGCGGGGTCCGCCCCCACCCGCTCCAGTTCCTCCCTGGCCCGTCGAGGGTCGGAGAGGTCCAGCGCGCGAACGTCGAAACCCAATGGCCCTCTCTCCCTCACCCAGGCCCCCGCCGGTCGGCGGGCGCCTTCTCAGAAACGCAACTCCGGCTGGCGGGGATCCTCCCCTTCTCCACCCGGCCCGGGACTCCGACCGGCGGCGGCCCGGCGGGGGGAGATTTCCCTTCGCCGAACAGCGCGTCGATCTGCTCGGCCACCAGCACCTCCCGGACCAGGAGCGTCTCCGCGAGCCGCTCGACCTTCACGGTTCTCCGTCAGGAGCTGGTTCGGGCACGCTCCAGGTTGGATGTCGACGATGGACTTGATCTCGTCGTCGATGCGCTCCGCCGTTCGCTCGCTGTAGTTCTTGTGGGTCGAGATCTCCTTGCCCAGGAAGATCTGCTCTTCCTCCTTGCCGAAGGTCAGGGGCCCCAGGCCCTCGCTCATGCCCCACTTGCAGACCATCCGGCGCGCGATCTCCGTGGCCTTGTCGATGTCGTCGCCTGCTCCGGTGGTGAGCTGCGCCGAGGAAGATCTCCTCGGCGGCCCGCCCGCCGAGGAACACGGCGATGCGGTCGAGCAGGTAGTCCCTGCTGTAGGTGTGGCGCTCGTCGATGGGCAGTTGCTGGGTCACCCCCAGAGCCCGGCCCCGGGGGATGATCGACACCTTGTAGATGGGATCGGCGTTGGGCACGAGCCAGCGCCACCACCGTGTGCCCGGCCTCGTGGTACGCGGTGTTCTGCGTTCTCGTCCTCGGAGAGCACCATGCTGCGGCGCTCGGCCCCCATCAGCACCTTGTCCTTGGCGTTCTCGAAGTCGGTCCATGTCACACCGCGGTTCTGGTCCAGCCGGGCGGCGGCCAGGGCGGCCTCGTTCACGAGGTTCTCCAGGTCGGCCCCGCTGAACCCGGGCGTGCCCCGGGCGAGCACGGTCAGGTCCACGTCCTCGGCGAGGGGCACGTCCTTGGTGTGCACCGCGCAGGATGCCGTCGCGGCCCTTCACGTCGGGCCGGGGGATGATGACCTGGCGGTCGAAGCGTCCGGGCCGAAGCAGGGCCGGGTCCAGGACGTCGGGACGGTTCGTGGCGGCGATCAGGATGACGCCCTCGTTGGACTCGAAACCGTCCATCTCCACCAGGAGTTGGTTGAGGGTCTGCTCGCGCTCGTCGTGGCCGCCGCCGAGGCCCGCTCCCCGGTGCCGCCCCACCGCGTCGATCTCGTCGATGAAGATGATGCAGGGAGCGTTCTTCTTCCCCTGGATGAACAGGTCGCGGACGCGGCTCGCGCCCACGCCCACGAACATCTCCACGAAGTCGGACCCGGAGATGGAGAAGAAGGGGACGCCGGCCTCGCCCGCGATCGCCCTGGCCAGCAGGGTCTTCCCGGTGCCCGGCGGGCCCATCAGGAGCACGCCCTTGGGGATCCGCCCGCCGAGCTTGGTGAACTTCTTCGGGTTCCTGAGAAACTCGACGATCTCCTCGACCTCCTCCTTGGCCTCGTCGATGCCGGCCACGTCGGCGAAGGAGACCTTCTTCTCGTCCTGGGTGAGCAGACGGGCCCGGCTCTTCCCGAAGCTCATGGCCTTGCCCCCGCCCGCCTGCATCTGCCGCATGAAGAATATCCACACGCCGATCAGCAGCAGCATCGGGAACCAGGAGATCAGGATGGTCATGTACCAAGGCGACTCCCGCTCCGGCTTCGCCACGATCGACACGTTGGCCGACCGGAGGTTCTGCACGAGTTCGGGGTCGTCGGGGCTGAACGTCTTGAACGCGGTCCGGTCGGTGTAGATTCCGAAGATCTCGCGACCCTGCAGGGTGACCTCCGCCACCCGGCCCTGCTCCACCGCCTCGAGGAAGTCGGTGTACGTCACGGAGTGGCGCACGGGCTCGTTCCCCGGGAACAACTGGAACACCAGGAGCAGGATCAGCAGGATCAGGAGCCAAAGGGCCAGGTTTCGGAAGAAGGGCCTCATCGGCCGGGTGGCGACCGCCATTCAGATTACTCCCGAGAGAACTTGCCGGTTTCCGGAACAGAGCGGGTACGACGAAACGATTTAAGTATCACACGGCCGCCGGGCACAACAACGGTTTTCGGCTCTGGAAGGCCCATCCGGCGGGCGCGGACCCCGCCCCTCGCGGCCCTTCCGCGGGCCATCCCGGACCTCCTCCCGCGGGGCGCTCACGTCCCCGGCGCCCCGGGCCCCTGGAGCCACACCCAGCCGTCGCCTCCCTCCTGCCGTGCCCAGGCCCGACCGCCGGCCAGGACGCCGAAGATCCCCTTTCGGTCCTCGACGACGAGACCCCGGGACCTCCGCCACGGGGGGAGGCGCGCGCGCA
The DNA here is from genome assembly GCA_963707045.1 of uncultured delta proteobacterium. Lineage (GTDB taxonomy): Bacteria > Desulfobacterota > Deferrisomatia > Deferrisomatales > JACRMM01 > CAZGRT01. Next base: position 24,442 of record CAVPOV010000020.1, on the reverse strand, counting down.
TGAGGAGGTCCTTGACCTTGACCGGGGCGCGCCCGAAGCGTTCCAACCGGTCCCCGGGCCTCCAGGAGCGCAGCGCCAGCCCGCCGGCGCCCCTCCCCGAGGGAACCCCTACCGTGGGGCGGTCCGGAGGGGGCGAGGTTCCCCACCGCGCTTCCAGGCCGAGCGACGGCACGGGAGCCCCCTGACCCGGCCCGACGCGGACCTCGACCGGTTCGAATTGCAGGACCCCGCTCCGAAGAAACCACAGATCCCCGTAGCTCGCCGCGAAGGAGCCCGGCCCGGGCACCGGGGCGCGCCGTTGGGACCGACCCGGGGAGAGCAGCCGGTCGACGTCATCCAGGTGGCGTGCCTCGAGCACGTCGGGGTCGCACCCGACCTGCTCCCACGCGGTCAGGTACAGTCTGCGCCGAAGGGGCCGGGGGATTTCGAGCAGTTCCCGGACCGGCACCCGGAACCCCTCCGGTTCGGCGACGGCGACGTCGGCCCACGTCCGTCCCGCCAGGTCGGACAGATACCGGTCGTCCTCCGCCAGCAGCCTCGCGGCCCGCACGACCGCGGAGTCCGCGCCCGGATGCACGGCCCGCAGCACGGGGATGGCTCGCAGGCGGAGCAGGTTGCGCGCGTATCGGGTGTCCCGGTTCGTGGGGTCGTTCCGGTAGGCCCATCCCCGTTCCGCCGCCAGGCGCTCCAGTTCCTCCCGCCGGCACCGCAGGAGCGGCCGGAAGTAGGGCTCCGCCCACTCGTCCATCCCCCCATTCCCCGAGGGCCCGCACCCCGCACCAGGCGGTACAGGACCGTCTCCACCTGATCGTCCGCGTGGTGGCCGAGGGCGACGGCGGGGAACCCGCGCTCCTCCCGCACCCGCTCGAGCCAGCCGCGGCGCAGGGCCCGGGCCCCGGCCTGGACGCCGCGCCCCCTGCCGAACCGGACCGGGTCGGCGCGGAGGAGGTGGAACGGGATCCCCATCCCTCCGGCCAGCGCCTCGCAGAAAGCCGCGTCTTCGGACGAGTCGGGCCGCAGGCCGTGGTCGACGTGGGCAACCTCGAGGACGGCCCCCTCCCCGGCCGACGCCTCCCGCAGCAAGTGCAGCAGGCAGACGGAGTCCAGGCCTCCGGAGAGCGCCACCAGCAACCCTCGGCCCGACAGCCCGGAGCGCTCCACGGCGTCCCGCACCCGGGAGACGATTGACAGGAACAGGGCCTCGGGGCTAAGCTTTCGCACTTTCCGGAATCCGCCGGCCCCCGGGGCCGTGAACGAGTGGGAGGTACGCATGCTCTGTCAGACCGTGAAGAAGGACAAGGACTGCTTTTTCTGGGGCGCTCAGGGGTGCACGTTCCTGGGCGGCGAGTGCCGCGGAGTCGTGGAGAAGTGCGAGGGGTGCGCCCGCGTGGAGGAGTGGCCGACCGGCCAGTACTGCGGGTCCTACCCGGCCCCGGAGAAGCGCTGGACCCTGGGCCTGTGCAACCTGGCCACCCACATCAAGCTCGAAGAGGAAAAGGTCCAGAAGATGATGAACCCGCTCAAGGCGAGCAAGCGCATGGGCCGGAAGCGCTAGGCTTTCGCCTCCTCCGTCTCGGAAGCCCGCTCCGGTCCGCCGGCGCGGGCTTCTTCTTTGTTGGGTCCGCCGCCCACGATGCCCGCGCTCATGATGAGCTTGAACGCGTCGTCCACCGGGATGTCCAGGGGCACCGTATCCGCCTCCGGCACGAGGAGGTAGAAGCCCGAGGTGGGATTCGGCGTCGTGGGGAGGAAGAGGTTGATGACGCGCTCCGTCGTCTTCTGCTGCACCTCGCCCCGGCTCACTCCCGTCACGAAGGCCAGGCTGTAGATGCCCCGGCGCGGGTACTCGACGAGCACCACCCGCCGGAACCGCCGCGAGTCGTCCGAGATCATCTGCTCCAGAAGTTGCTTGATCGCCAGGTACAGCCACCGCACCCCAGGGATCTTGTCGAGAACCTGCTCGTAGGCTCCCACGATCGACCGGCCGAACAGGTTCGCACCGAGCATCCCGACGACCTGGATGATCAGGATCGTGAGGATCACGCCCAGACCCGGGATCCGGAACGGCACGTAGGTGTCCGGGTGGAAGCGGGGCGGCAGGATCGCCAGGGTCTGGTCCATGAACCGGACGATCGCCGACACGACGTAGTACGTGATGCCCAGGGGCACGATCACCAGGAGACCGGTGAGGAAATGCCTCCGCGTCTGGAACCGAGGTGCCCCCAGAGCCCTCGAAAGATCATGGCCGACTCGGATCTCCTCCAGGCAGGGGGTCGTCCGTCCGGGCGACGCGGGCGCCCCGATCGTAGACGGTCTCTCCCGAAAGCCAGATGACTTCGGCCGTGCGCGCCGCCAGCAGTCGCTCCCAGACGCCTCGGCCCCCGCCCAGTTGCGCGGCCAGTCTATCAGCGCGCCGCCCCTGCGCCAGCACTCCCGCCCGGGCCGCGAGCCCCAGAACGGCAGCGCCCCCGCGGGTGGCCGCCCCCACCGCCTCCGCGGGCGACCAGCCGTAGTCGTCCACGGCGGCGACCGCGTCGTCCCAGAGGTCCAACCCGCCGGAGGAGAGCACGCTGTCCGTGCCCAGTCCCACCCTCACTCCGGCGTCCACCAGTTCGCGGCCGGGAGCGATCCCCACACCCAGGTTCCGGTTGCTCCGAGGGCACAGGACGACTCCGGCCCCCGGCCGCCAGCAGCGCGACGTGCCGTTCCGAGAGGTGGACGGCGTGGACCGCGACCGTCTCCGGTCCCAGCACGCCGAGACCGTCCAACCACTCGACGGGATGAGACCCCGGCGCTGGAGGTGGCGGGATGGGGAGATCCCGGTACAGTCGGTCGGCGATCGGCCCCGTTCCCGTCCGGCAGAACCGGACCTCCTCGGCGCTCTCGGCCAGATGGGTCATGAGCCGGCCGCCACGGTGGATCGCCGCCCGCCACGCCTCGCGGTACGCAGCGGCGCAGGCCGTGTACGGCGCGTGGGGGGAGATCCCGCCGAACACCGCCGGAGGCACTGGCTCGGCGGACAAAGCCCGCGCCAGCCCCGAGGCCACGGAGTGCTCCTGGGCCGCGATCACCTCCGGGAACAGCAGGCAGCGCGGTCCGTTACCGGGGTATGCGTCCGCGGCGCCTACCGACGAGAGCACGTCGGCCACGACCCCCTGGCCGCGGGAGAGGCACTCCAGGGCCCCGGCCGACACGCCACGCCGGTACTGCTCCGCCGCGCCCGCCCGCTTCCGCTCGATCACCTCCAGCAGCCAGCCGACGAAGTCGGTCCCCGGGGCAACGCGCTCGAACGCCGTGAGCTCCAGGTGGGCGTGCGCGTTCACCAGGGTCGGGAGAAGGGCGCAACCCTCCACGTCGACGCGGGTCGCGCCCGGATGGGAAGGGAGCAACTGTTTCCTCGGCCCCACCCCGGCGATCCGACCTCCGGAAACGAGGAGGGCCCCGTCCTCGATGGGGGGGCCCTCGATCGGGATGACCCAGGGTGCGGTGAGGAGTCGGGCGCCGCTCAGGCTGCCTCCCGCTGGACCGCGCGGTTCGAAGCGTCCACGTAGACGAGGCTCGGCTTCCACGCCCGGGCCTCCTCCTCCGCCGCGTGGGCGAAGCAGGCGATGATGACGATATCCCCGGCGGACGCCTTGTGGGCCGCCGCCCCGTTGATGCATACCTCGCCGCTGCCCGGCGCGCCGGGGATGGCGTAGGTCTCGAACCGCTCGCCGTTCGTGACGTTGTAGATGCGGACCTCCTCGTAGGGCAGGATGTCCGCGGCGTCCATCAGCGTGCGGTCCACGGTGATGCTGCCCTCGTAGTGCAGATCGGCCCCGGTCACCGTGGCCCGGTGGATCTTGCCCTTCAGCATGCAGCGAGTCATCTCTCCACCTCCTCGCCCGCCGTACCGGGGGTCTCGAGGATTCGATTGTCGATCAGCCGCGTCGCGCCGACGAGGCCGGCCAGTGCGAGCACCGCCCGGGGACGGACGGAGGCCACCGGGGCCAGGGTCTCCGGGTGCCGGATCTCCGCGTACTCCACCCGCACGCCGGCCCCCTCCAGGACGCGCCTCACCTCGTCGAGGATCGGGGCGACCCGCTCCTCGCCCGCCGACACGAGGTCCTGCGCCCGGGCCAGCGCCCGGGAGAGGGCGAGGGCCTGTCCCCGCTGCCCGCCCTTGAGGTACACGTTGCGGCTCGAGAGGGCGAGGCCGTCCTCCTCCCTCACGATCGGGATCCCCTCCACGCGCACCGGCATCAGCAGGTCGCGCGCCATGCGGCGGATCACCTGGAGTTGCTGGTAGTCCTTCTCCCCGAAGATCGCCACGTCGGGCTCCACGGCGTGGAAGAGCTTCGCCACGACGGTGGCGACCCCCCGGAAGTGGCCCGGCCGGCTCCCGCCGCACAGGGGCCCGGAGAGTTCCTCGACGGACACCCAGGTCTGCGACCCCTCGGGGTAGAGTTCCTCGACCGGCGGCGCGAACACGAGGTCCACGCCCGCCCCCCGACACAAGTCCGAGTCCCGCTCCCAGTCACGGGGGTAGCGCTCGAAATCCTCGTTCGGGCCGAACTGGGTCGGATTGACGAAGATCGACACCACCACGAACTCGGCCAGTTCCCGGGCCCGGCGCACGAGCGCCAAGTGGCCTTCGTGCAGGTAGCCCATCGTCGGCACCAGACCGACCCGCGCGCCCCGGGACTTGGCCCCTCGGGAGGCGTTCCGCGCCTCTCGAACCCGTTCCACCGTAATCAAGGCCGCTCGCCTCCCGTCCAAAACGAAACGCGCGCCCTCCGAACGGTCCGGGGGCGCGCGAACTCGCGAAGCCTCGACGGCAACGCGACGCGAGCGATCGGGCTCCGTGATCCTCGAGCCCGCTTTTCCCCGTCCCGGTCCGGCACTCCGGATCCAGGCGGCGGCATTTTGGTACCACGGCGACGGGGGATTCGTCAAGCGGCCCCGGGCCCCGCGACCCGGCTCGGGGGTTCCGCGGTACACTGGTCGCTCCGAACCCGGGGCACAGCCATGACCCACCAAGAACCGACTCCAGCCCCCCGCTTCCTCGTGGACGCCATGCTCGGACACGTGGCGCGGGACCTCCGCCTCCTGGGCTTCGACGCCCGGTTTGCGCCCGACCTGGACGATTCGGCCGTCCTCGGCCTCGCCCAGCGGGAGGGTCTGTGCCTGGTCACCTGCGACGCAGCCCTGGCCCGGCGGGCGGGGCCGCTGCCCCACGTCCGGGTCCACAGCCGGGACCGGGAGGGACAGGTGGGGGAGGTGCTCCGCTCCCTTCCCCGAAGCGTGGGAGTCGCCCCCTTCGCTCGCTGTCTCGCGTGCAACGGACCTCTCCACCGGCTGTCGGGCGGAGAAGGGGCCCACCTCGTGCCGGACCACGTCGCGTGGACCGCGAAGGAGGTGTGGCAGTGCCGCACCTGCCGGAGAACCTACTGGCACGGAACCCACGTTCCCCACCTGCAGCGGCGCGTCCGACACCTGATCGGGCTCCTGCGGGCGGTCGGCCCGGGCCGAGCCTGATCACCGCACCACGGCGTCGCAGCGCCGCGGCGACCTTGCCGGGATCTTTACAACCCGGGGGGCGTTCAGTATAAGTGCAGCTTTCCGCCCAACCAGGAGCCGTTTCGTGACCTCCACCGCCGTCTACCCGGGCAGCTTCGACCCCATCACCAACGGGCACGTGGACATCATCCGGCGGGGTGCCGAGGTCTTCGACCGACTCATCGTCCTCGTGGCCGTCAACAGCGAGAAGAAGACGCTGTTCTCGCTGGAGGAACGCATCGACCTCATCCAGCGGGTCTTCGCCGATCACCCGAAGGTGGAGGTGGACCGCTTCGAGGGGCTGCTCGTGGACTATCTCCGGGCAGGGGGGATCCGGGTCGTCATCCGCGGTCTGCGGGCCGTCTCCGACTTCGAGTACGAGTTCCAGATGGCGTTGATGAACCGCAAGATCTACCCCCAGGCGGACACCTTCTTCATGGCGGCTCGCGAGAACTACTCCTACGTGAGTTCCCGCATCCTGAAGGAGGTCTTCGCCCTGGGAGCCTGCATCAAGGACCTCGCGCCGCCCGTAGTGATCGAGGCCATGCAGCGGAAGTTCGCCACCACGGCCCGGCCGTGAGGTGAGGAGGAACCTCGGATGAAGCTCAGCCGCCGCGCGGAACAACTCAAGCCCTCGGCCACCCTCGCCATCGACGCCAAGGCCAAGCAACTCAAGGCGGAAGGCGTCGACGTCGTGGGCTTCGGGGCCGGTGAACCGGATTTCGGGACGCCTTCGCACGTGGTGGAGGCGGCCGTGAACGCGCTGCGGGCGGGGGACACCCGCTACACTCCCGTGGGAGGCACCGCGGAACTCAAGGGCGCGATCTGCCGGAGCCTGGAAAGGGACTACGGCCTCCGGTACGCGGCCTCGGAAGTCACCGCATCCTGCGGCGCGAAACACACCCTCTTCAACCTGTTCCTGGCCCTCCTCGAAGAAGGGGACGAGGCGATCGTCCCGGCCCCCTACTGGGTGAGCTACCCCGAACAGATCCAGGTGGCGGGAGCGACGCCGGTGATCGTCCCCACCCGGGAAGAGGACGGCTTCCGGCTGCGGCCCGAGGTGCTCGAGCGGGCGATCACGGCGAGGACCCGCGCCCTCGTGCTCAACAGCCCCTCGAACCCGACCGGCGCGATGTACGCGCGCGAGGACCTGCGGGCTCTCGCATCCGTGCTGGAGAAGCGAGACATCGTCGTGGTGAGCGACGACATCTACCAGAAGCTGGTCTACGGGGGGGAGCGGTTCGCAGGGATCCTCGAGGCGGCGCCCGGGCTCAGGGACCGCACCGTGATCGTGAACGGCGTTTCCAAGACCTACGCGATGACGGGCTGGCGGATCGGGTACGCGGCCGGCCCTGCCGCCCTCATCGGCGCCATGGAGAAACTCCAGAGCCAGTCGACCTCCAACCCCACGAGCTTCGCCCAGAAGGCGGCGGCCGAGGCCCTCGTGGGGCCCCAGGACTGCGTGGACGAGATGATCCGGGCCTTCGCCGAACGCCGCAGCATCCTCGTGAACGGGCTCAACCGCCTGCCCGGCGTGCACTGCCCCCTCCCCCAGGGCGCCTTCTACGCCTTTCCCAACGTCTCCGGCGTCTACGGCCGGAGACACGGGGAGGCGAGCATCGACGACTCGTTCTCCCTCGCGCGCTACCTCCTGGAGGAGGCCCGGGTGGCCGTCGTGCCCGGCGCGCCGTTCGGCTCCGACGCTCACGTCCGACTCTCCTACGCGACTTCCGTCGAGACCATCGAGAAGGGGCTCGCCCGCATCGGCGAGGCCCTGGCTCAGTTGGGCGGCGCCTGACGGCCGGCATGGCGTCCGCGGGACCCCTCTTTCGCTCCCTGAGCGACTCGGAACTGCTCGAACTCCTCTACACCTCGGGAGACCGGCTCCCTCGGGAGGCCGTGGAGGAGGTCCTGCGCCGTGGGACCCAACTGCTGCCGGCCCTCTCCGAAATCGTCCAGGACAAGGCGTCGTGGACCCAGCCCCTCCCCGAGTGGTGGGCCGTGGTCCACGCCACCTACGCCCTGGGGGCGATGGAACGCCACGAGTGCCTCGTTCCCCTCCTCGCCGCGCTCCGCTGGGCGGACGCATTCGACTGCGACTGGGTCACGGAGGACCTTCCCAGCATATTCGGAAGGCTCGGCGCCGCGGCGTTCGATCCTCTGCGCGCGGTGGCCCGCGACGTGACCGCCGGCCCCGGGGCCCGGTCGATCGCCCTCGCCGGCATGGCGGCGATCGCGGTGACCGCGACCCACCACGGCGAGGAGGTGATCGGCTACTCTGCGGAACTGCTCGCCGGGGAAGAAGAGCCCGTCTTCCTTCGCCAGACCGCAGCGAACGTCCTGCTCGACTTCCGGTGCCGTCGACACCGGAAGCTCCTGATCGCCTTCGGCCGCGAGGAGGCCCGCCGCAAGCGGGAGGACCCCGAGTACCAGGGGGTCTTCTACGACTGGGAGGTGGGCGAACTGCTCGCGGAGCCCCAGGAGGCGTCCCTCGAGTACTACCGCCGGGACTGGCTCGCCTTCTACGACCCCGAAGAGATGGACCGCCGCCAGGAGCGCTGGGAGAGGGAGAAGGAGGAGGCCCTCCAGGAGGAGGGGGAGACGGGGCGCGCACCCGGCCGCCAGGACACCCAGGCGCCTTGCTCCTGCGGGTCGGGCCGCCCTTACGCGGAGTGCTGCTTCCTCAAGGTCCACTGACCCCTTCGAGCCGCGGCCTGCGCTCCGTCGCGAGGTAGCGCCGCACGTCGTGGAGGATGCGGGCGTGGTCGAAGCAGAGGGGGGCGGGCAACTCGTCGAGCGGCCACGTGCGGGCCTCGGCGGCATCGTCCCCCGCCCGCGGATCCCCCTCGGCGTCGCCCAGGAACACCGTGGTGATCGTGTGCCGGCGAGGGTCGCGCTGCGGGTCGGAGTAGGTGAAGAACTGCTCCTGGAGGCGAACGTCCAGGCCCGTCTCCTCCCGAGCCTCCCGCACGGCGGCCTGCCTCCAGCGACTCCCCCTCGTCCACGAAGCCCCCCGGCAGGGCCCATCCGAAAGGGGGGTTCCTCCTGCGCACCAGCACGACGGCGGAGCCCCGCAGGATCACCACGTCCACCGTGGGCAGGGGGTTCCGCGTACCCTCGGCTCATGCGGCCGGGTTCTTGGATTTCTCCACCACCTGCGACACGAAGTCCTCGGCGGTGCTCCCCTCTCCGCGGGTGTAGGCGGCCACCGCCCAACGGAACCGGAGGCGACCCTCGGGCAACGCCTCCTCTCCCGGGTAGCCCAGCCCCTCCAAGCGGTCCCGCATCAGTGCGACCCGCCCGGAGGCGTCCTCCTCCGGGGTCCCCGGGAACACCACGGCGAAGGTCGACCCGAAGCAGCGGCCAATGATGTCCTGTTTGCGGGCGCCGATCGCGGATGGTCTGGGCCACGCGCCGGAGCACGTCGTCGCCGTGTCGGTGTCCCGAGGCGTTCGTTGTAGCGGGCGAAGTTCTCGATGCTGAACACGGCGAGGCAGACCGGCTGCGCCGAGACCCGCGCGCGGTCGACTCTCCCCCTGGAGCAGCTTCTTGAAGTGGAAGAACGTGAACAGTTGCGTGAGGTGGTCCGTGACCTCCAGTTCGTCGGCGTACAGCCGCAGCTGCTCGTAGAGCTTGGCGTTCTCGATGGCCACGGCCGCCTGGCTGGTGAAGAGTTCCAGCCCTTCGATGACCTCGTCGGGGATCGGCTTCTTGCTCAGCTGGTTGTCGAGCGGCGACCACGCCCACGCACTCGTTTCTCACGACCATGGGGAGCACCACGAAGCTGCGGCTGCAGCAGCGCGTGCACCTCGGAGTAGGGAGGGGCAAGCCGCAGGTCCCCTGGAAGGTCCCGGGTGTTGGCCACGCGGAAGGTCTTGCGCTTGAGGTAGGCCTCGGCGATCACGCCGCCCGTCCGGTCCACCGGGCAGCACGATCTCCTCGATCGGTCCTCGTCCCGGTTGCCGAAGGCCCCCTGGCACTCGAGAATCGTCCCCTCCGGGTTCGGGAGGAAGATGAAGATGCGGTCGAGCCCGAGCACCTCGTGGGCCGCGACCCGAGGATCTTCTCGATCCGGTCCTCCAGGGACAAGGGACTTCTGCATGCCCACCGAGACGTCGTGGAGCTTCTTGAGGTTGTGGTTGGCGGCCTCGATCCGGGCCGAGAGCTGCCAGCTTCTCCCGGTAGAACGGCTTGATCACGTAGGAGAAGGAGAGGGCCGTGCTCAGGAGGATCGAAACGCCCAGGATCCCGCAGGTGAGCAGGATGTACTTCTTGAGGCTGGCCGTCGCGCTGTCGCTCGCCGCGTAGGGCTCGTCCACGCCCACGATCCACCCCTGGTCCGGGAGCACCTGGAACGCCACGACGAGGGGTTCCCCGAGGCAGCGCAGGAGCCCCACCCCGGCCTCGTAGTCGCTTGAGCACGCTCCTTCAGGGGCACCCGGTGGGCGACGCCGCGCTCCGCCAGCTGGCTCAGCGGTCGGCTGCACCGCCGTGAGCTCGATCTCGGCATCACCGAAGGGCAGGCACCGGTTCGAGGCGGGCTCGCGTAGTCCGCGTCCGGGTTGGCGGCGAAGCGTCCCTCCGCGTCCAGCATCCAGGCGGTCCCCGTGTCGCGGAGCTTGGTTCCGAGGACGACCCTGTCCAGGTCCTGACGCGTCCCGCCGGCCCCGGCCACGCCGGACACCACGTGGGCCAGATCCTCGACCTGGCGCAGGAGGCGGGTCTTGACCTCGTCCTCGCTCAGCTTGGTGACGACCGCGCCGACGACGACGCCGGCCACTGCGACGATCACCGCCGACACGGTGATCAGGCGGAAACCGAGGCCTCGCGTGGACGTTCCTGGCTCTCATCGCCCTCCTGAGATCGCAGAGGCTGCCCCCCGACAACAGCGCCCCTCCGAACGTCAGGCTCCGACCGGCGTTCACATCTGGTGGCAGCCGGCGCACCCCCCGGCGACCGTGGCTGAGGCGGTCGCCGTCCGAAGCGTGGGGATCGTGGCAACTGCTGCACCGCAGGTTCCCCTCGGCGTCGAGGGTCATGCCCTGCGACGGTGAACTTGGGCGCCCGGCCGACCGGGTGCTTGTGGGCGGCCATCCGCTCCTCGTCGTGGCACAGCGAGCACAGGTCCTCGCCCTCGGCCTTGAGGAACTGGGTCGCTCAGGTCCGTCGCGTGCGGCTCGTGGCAGCCGCTGCAGCGCCCCTCCTGCGAACGGGCGGTGCTGCACGAACTCCGCGGCCTTGGCCTTCATCCCCTCGTGGCACGACATGCACAGATCGCCCTGCGGCAGGCGGATCTGGTACTGGAACGAGGAACTGTGGGGGCTGTGGCACACGATGCAGAACCCCATCGCCACCGGGCCGTGGAGGTAGTCCCTCGCGAACTGGTCCCGGATGTCCTCGTGGCAGCTGAAGCACAGATCCGCGCCCTGGGTCAGCAGCTCGTACTTGTTCGGCTTGCTCGTGAAGTCGTGGCACGGGCTGCACCCGCCGACCGTGATCGGGCCGTGCACGTACGCCTGGGTGGCCTCGTCGCCGTGGCACCGGAGGCAGAAGGTCGTCATGACCGCCATCTCCCCGCCGTCCTCCGCCTCCATGGGGTGGCACCCGGAGCACCGGGCCTCGTGGTCGGGGTTGTGGAACTTGAACTCGGGGAAGGCGATCTGGAGGCCCTCTCCCATGAGGGGCTCGCGGAACATGACGACGGCCTGGGTCGCCTCCCCTACGCCGCTGGGGTAGCGGATCTCGATGAAGTTGGAGCCGAGGCTCAGCGGGGTCTGCACCCAGAACATCTTGCCGTACACCTTGGCCTGGCGCTCGCTGCCGCCGTTAAGGCGCAGGGTGAACGGCCCGGTCCGGCCGCCCGTGAGCCCCACCACGGAGACCGACTCGTGGAACGTCTTGGTGAAGTTGTCGGGGGTGAGCAGAACCACGTCCTCCACCGCCCGGACTACTTCACCGGCCACGGCGCCCTCCTCCACCACCTTGCGCACCGCCTCGTCGATCTCCTTGCTCTTCCCCTCGTCGTAGCCGACGAACCTCGCGACTACGGCGCCGTCCCGGTCCACCAGGATGTAGGTGGGCAGCGTGTTGACCTTGTAGGCCCGGCTCACGCTGAGGTTGGTGTCGAGGAGGATGGGAAAGCTCAGGTCCTTCTGGAACGAGGCGAAGAACCTGCGGACCCGGCCGATCCCGTAGGTATCGAGGTTGACCCCCACCACGCGTAGCTTGTCCGCGCCGTAGCGGTTCTGGAGGGTGATCATGTGGGGGATCGAAGTGACGCAGCTCGAGCAGTAGATGGAACCGAAGTCGAGCAGGATCGGCACCTTGCCGAGGTAGTCGCCGAGGTTGAACTCGACGCCGTCGAGGCCGACTGCTGTGAAGGGTTGCACTTTCTCGGGCTCGGCACAGCGTCCCTCCGGCGGGGCCAGGAGCGCGACCGCGATCACCGCCGCAGCGAGAGAAAGAGCCCGGGGAAGCATCATCGGGCCAGGGCCTTCTGGACCGCCTTCTCGATCACGTCCTTGGAGACGCGGCCGACCTCGGCGAAGAGAACCTTGCCGTCACGGCCGACCACGTAGAGCGTGGGGGTTCCCGCCACGCCGTAGGGGTCCGCGGCGAGGAACGATTCGTCCTCGGCCAACTTGTCGATGAACACCCGGAACGTGTAGCCCGCCTGCTTGATCAGCCCCTGGATGCTCTTCTTCATCGGCTCGCCGTCCATGGCCACGGCCAGCACTTCGAGCCCCTGGTCGCGGTAGTCCTCGTACAGCCTCTGGATCAGCGGCATCTCCGCCTTGCAGGGCTCGCAGAAGATCGACCAGAAGACCATGAGCCGGACCTTCTCGGCCATCTCCTTGCCCAGGTCCAGCGTCTTGCCGTCCACGTCGTCGAGTACGAACACGGGAGCCTGGTCGCCCACCTTGAGCATCTCGATGTCCCCGATCATCGGGATGTCCAGGGGCGTCATCTCCCTCTTCTGCTGCGCGAGGCCGGCGGTGCCGACCAACACGCCGCAGAGCAGAGCCGCGATTCCCATCCGGTACTTCGTCATGGCTCTCTCCTTAGGTCCTGATCCGGCCCGGTCGCGGCGACCGCCCGCCCACCCTCGCTCCGCGGCGGCCTCTACCGGGCCTTGAAGCGCAAGACCCGAGATCCCTCGGCGTCCGCTACATAGATCTCCATCTGCCGGGTGACGGCCACGCCCCGGGGGGACATGGCCGCGTCCCCTTCCCCCGACACCAGTTCCCCCATGAGGCTTCCCCGCCGGTCCAGCGCCACCACGCGCCCGCCGGCCGCGTCGGAGAGGAACATCCTGTAGAACGCCGGCTCCACCTCGATTCCCCTCAGGTCGAGCCCCTCGCCGAGCGCCGGCACGAGGTCCAGGCTCTCGTCCCAGTCGCCGTCGAGTTCGAAGCGCTCCAACCGGGTCCAGCCCCGATTGAGCACCCAGACCGACCCGCGCCCCTGGTCCGAGTACGCCACGCCCACCGGCTGCTCCAGGTGGTCCCGCCGACCTCCCGTCCGCCGCTCCCACGACTCGAGGAAGCGTCCCTGGGTCGAGAAGACCTGGATCCGATCGTTGCCGGTGTCGGCCACATATACCCGGCCATCCCGGCCGAAGGTTACGTCCGAGGGGTACCGGAAGCGGCCCTCTGCCGTTCCGAGGCTCCCCACCGTGTTGACGATCCTGCCGTCCGTGCCCGTCACCACGATGCGGTGGTTTCCCGTGTCGACCACCCACAGCCGGCCCTCGCCGTCCACCCCGACCGCCGAGGGTCGCTTCAGGCTGAGGTCTCCCTCACCCCGGGGTCCCCCGAAGCTGCGAAGCCACCGGCCCGAATCCGAGAAGAGGACCAGCGCCTCCCGGTCCCGGTCCACGACGGCCACCACGCCGTCGGGCGCGAGGGCCACGTCCATCGGCTCCCGGACCTCGTTCCGCCCCCGCCCGACCTCCCCGAAGTTCTCGTCGAGGACCCAGCTCCACTCCTCGGCCGCCCCGACCGCTGCGGCGGCCAGGACCACCAGGGTCAGGCCCCGGAGCCAACCCATCCGGCTACTTGGGCTTCACCTGCAGCAGGATCTCCTCGCTCTCCTGCTCCGGAGCCACCTGGGGCTCCTGGGGTGCGCCGGTCTCGGCCGGCGGGGCGGCCTCCGCCGCCTTCTGGGCCTTCGCGGCCTCGAGCATGCGCTCCACCTCGGCCTCCCGGGCCCGCCGGAACTCCCGATCCAGCCGTGCCACGAGGCTCTTGACGCCCTTCGTGGCCACCTCGTTGGGCGAGGGGCCCTGGTTCACGCCGAGGATCTTCCCGGTCGACGTGCTGGCGTCGGAGTACGCCCTCCCCGTCCAGAGGATGTCGCCGGTCTCGACGTCCAGCATGTTCACCTGGAGGACGAACTCCGTGATCTCCGAGTTCTCCTCGACCCCCATCACCAGGAGGTTCCCCATGATCACCGCCTGGGCCGCCAGTTCCTCGCCGATCTTCCGGACGATCTCCCGGTCGAGCCCCTCGGTGTTCCTCAGCTTGAGCTTCTTCATCAGCTCGTTGACGTACCGGGGTTCCTCCAGGGTCTCGAAGGTCCCGCGGGCCAGCAGTTCCTGGAGGAACAGGTCCCCGGCGATCTTCGGTGCCTGGGCGCCCTCGACCACGCTGTCGAACGGCATCAGCACGGCCTTCTTGATCTTACCGTACTGCCTCTGCCCGGTGGGCTGCTTCGCATACGTGTTCACGGAGACCCCGGAACAGCCCATCGCCAGCGCCAGCACGGTCACGCCCGCCGCTCCCAGCACACGCCTCATCATCGTTCTCCTCCTCCGTTGGCACGGGTCCGCATTCGTTCGGGCGACGCCTGCGGGCGCCGCCAAGGTATCAGAACTGACCGGTCAGCTCAATCAGGTACCGGTGCGACTCTTTCGGGTCGTCGCCGCCGAGTTCCTTGTCATACTCGTACTCCCAGTCGACGGTGAGCAGCCCCTCGAGGAACTCGGCCGAGAAGGTGACGAGGAAGTTCCGGCTGTCCGGCGGCTCCTCCTTGTCGTCGTATTCGTACTCCATGCTGAGCGTGTACTGTTCGAGGAACTCGTAGTCGTAGAGGAGGCTGTACGTGTAGTCGATCTTCGCCTCCTCGTCGTCCTCGCTCTTGTCGTTGGCCTGCCGGGTGAAACTGCCCTCCAGGCTCATGCCGTCGAAGAACTGGTCCCACGTGACCGTGAGGTCGGTGTCGTCGTCCCGCTCGATGTAGTCGATGTCGGTGGCCGGGTAGTTCTGCGTGCGGGTGTAGGTGTGGTCCAGCGTGAAGGTCAGCACGTCGCCGAGGCTGATCTCGTAGTTGATGTTCACCTCCACCTGCTTCTCGCGCTCCGACGTGTCGTCGATGGCGTTCTCCGTCTCCGTGTAGGTGTAGCTCGGGTTGAGCTCCAGGCCGGGCACGTCCTCGTGGGTGAAGGTCAGTTCAAAATCCCAGTCCCGGTCGTCGGTCTCCTTGTCGCCCTCCGTGCGGGTCACGCTCCAGGTGCGGGTGACGGAGAGCTCCAGCCGGTCGTCCCACGCGGCGGCGTCGAGCTGGATCTCCCACGTGTCGTCCACCGTGTCGTCCGAGCGGGGTTCTCCCGCGACGGGCAGGTCCGCCCGATCCGACTTGTCGCTCCGGTCGAAGGAGGGCGAGATGGTGAGGTTCTCGAAGGGGGAGAAGTCGAGGGCCGCGGCGTAATCGAGGGTGGTGGTCTCGGTGTCGTCCTGGGTGGGGTCCGAGAACTCCTCCCGCTTGCGCTCGTCGCTGTAGGAGAGGTCGATGTCGATGGTCTCCGTGAGCGACCGGGCGTAGCTGACCTCGCTCGTCCAGGTGTCCGTCTTGTCGAGCTGGTCCCCTTCCAGGTCCTTGTCCCAGTTGAGCTCCCGCTCGAGGCTGAGTTCCAGGTCCTCGAGGATCGTGTAGGTGAGCTTCCCCCGCAGATCGTTGGTCAGGGTGTCGTCGCGCGGGAAGTCGTCGGTGCCGGTCTCCCCCTCGATGATCGGGGGGGCCGTGCCGAGGTTCGTGTCGCCGGCGTACTCGACCGTCTGCTCGCGCTCGTTGTTCCACTCCACCTCGAGGGTGAGGTTCTCCAGGAGGTCCTTGTCCAGGGCTACGTCCAACTGGTAGGACCGGGTCTCGGTCTTGCGGTCGATCTCCTGCACCACCGCGCCGGTGCCCGTGTCGATGACCTGGATCGAGTCCACGTCGCGCTGGTGCTCCTTCTTCGCGTCGAAGGTGATGTCCAGGCTCTCCCAGAAGGTGTAGTCGAGGCTCCCCTCGTACGTGTCGTCCACGGTCTGGGTCTGGCTGCCCTCCTCGCTCCGGTCCCTCTGGAACTTGAAGTTGACGGACGGGACCGCGTCCGACTCCGGCTCGGCCGTGAACTCCACGTCGTAGGTGGTGTCGTGGGTCGTCAGTTCGTCGAGGGAGGACTGCTGGTCGTAGTCCCAGCTCGCCGTCAGGTCCCACCAGACGGCCTGGAGATCCACGTCCACCGCCGGGTTGATCTCGCGGGTGTCCGTGTCCGCGCTCCCGTCCGGGGTGCTCTTGTCCTCGTCGGTGATGTCGAGGGTGAAGTCCACGGTCAGTTGGAGCACGGGGTTGACTTCGAGGTCGTAGGTGATGGAGTAGGACTGCTCGAAGGTGTCGGTCTTGGTGCTGCCGTCGTTCTGGATCTCGGTCTTCTGCTCCTCCGACACCGTGGCCTCCAGCTCCCACGTCGCGGCCTGGCCGCGCAACGGGACCGACGCCCCGGCGACCAGGAGGAGGAGCACGGCGAGCAGGAGACGAGGCTGGGGCATCCGTCCCGCCTGTCAGGAGCGCTGCGCGCGCCCGGTGCGGGGGAGCCCCCGCCGCGGGGGAAACCGCAGTGTTGGCATGTGCCCCAGGCCGAATTCGGTGGCCAGAATCCCGCGCATTCTTAGCAAATCACCGGGAAAACTGTCAATTCAAAAGCCCTCCCACGCCTCCCGCAGAACCCGCGCCCACCGTTATGCGGTCCCCCGGACGCAACACCAGGAAGCGCTCAGACCGCTCCGCTCGAGGAGTTCGTCGAGCGACAACCCGTACCGCCGGGCGATGGCCCACAGGCTCTCCCCACGGCTCACCACGTGGACCCCCGAGCCGGCCGGGGGCGCGCGCCCCACGGTCTGCCGGGAGGCCTGGGGAGCCCGCACCCGGAGCCGGTCCCCCGGACGCACCACGGCGGAAGGGCCGAGCCGGTTCCACTGCAGCACCTCGCCGACCGCGACGCCATGCCGCCGGGCGATGCTCCACACGGTCTCGCCCGCGGCCACCACGTGGACCCCGGGCTCCGGCCGCGCCGGCGGGACGGAGCCCCGGCCGCCACCACGACGCCGCTCCGGCCTGGCGGAACCGGGACGACCAGTTCGTGGCCCGGCCGCAGCCGGCGGGCGTCGCGGAGCCCGTTCAGCTCCATGATCGCCGCCACCGGGGCTCCGTAGCGCCGCGAGATCCCCCACAGCGTGTCGCCGGTCTTGAGCCGGTAGCGCACGAAGTCCAGCCGCTGGGAGGGCGGGATCTTCGCCAGGGCCTCTTCCACCGCTCCCCCGCTGCCCTCGGGGACCCGCAGGTCGAAGGGCTCCGCGGAAGGCGGCGTGCACCCCCTGCGGAGGGCGGGGTTGAGCTCCCTCAGGCGCGCAACCGAAACCCCGGCCGCGCGCGCCGCGGTCCGCAGATCCACGGGGGAGTCGATGCGCACGGTGTCGTAGCGGAAAGGCTCCACCGGGTCGAGTTCCTCCCCGGCCCCCGGCTCCGACGAGCGCGCCAGGTGGAGCGCCGCGTAGAACTTCGGGACGTAGCGACGCGTCTCCGCCCGCAGGGCCCTTCCCTCCGCGAGTTCC
The DNA here is from genome assembly GCA_963707045.1 of uncultured delta proteobacterium. Classification (GTDB taxonomy): domain Bacteria; phylum Desulfobacterota; class Deferrisomatia; order Deferrisomatales; family JACRMM01; genus CAZGRT01. The sequence goes on along the minus strand of CAVPOV010000020.1, from coordinate 7,031 downwards.
CAGAAGTCGCTCCCCGCCCCTCTTCGGATCGCCCGCTCCAGCCCATTAGGCCCGGCGTTGTACGCCGCCAGCGCCAGCTCCCAGTCCTGAAACCTCTCGTAGAGTTCCTCGAGGTGCCGGGCCGCGGCGCGGGTCGAGGCCTCGGGGTCCAGACGCTCGTCCACCCACCAGTCGATCCGCAGCCCGCAGGCGCGCCCGGTGCTCTCGATGAACTGCCAAAGCCCAAGCGCCGCTGCGGGCGACCGGGCGTCGTGATGGAAGTGGCTCTCGACCAGGGCCAGGTAGGCGAGGTCCTCCGGCACCCCCTCCTCCCGGAAGATCTCCCGGATCATCGGCAGGTACCGCTCCCCGCGGCGCAGGGCCGAGTCCAGCGTCAAGCGCCGGCGGCCGCCGCTCCACTCGGCCACCACGTCCAGCACCTCGGGCCGATCGGGGATCTCGAACCAGTCGGCAGGGACCTCCTCCGCTTCCACTCCGGCCTCCGAGCCCGCCGACGCATCGTCGCCGGCCGCCGACTCCACCCATCCGACCGATCCGCCTTCGGGCGGGACCACGGGCTCCGGCTCGGCCGGGGCCGGCGGCACCTGTTCGGCTCGCGGAGGGGGCTCGGCGGCGACCGCCGCCATCGGGACATCCGGCAGGGGCTCCGGGAGGGCCAAGGGTGCCGACGGCGGCGCGGGTCCATCACCACCACCGGGGACGACGACGGGGCCCCGGCCACCCCTTCGGTCGGGACGGCCGGGGAGGGCTGCTGCGGAGAAGGCGGGGCGGGCGCCTCGGCAGGCGCATGGGCGGACGGGGGACCCGCGGGAGCGAGCTCCGGGCCCCGCGCGTTGACGCCCGCGCAGGCCCCGGCCAGGAGCGCTAGAGCGAGCAGGACGGGGGCCCGGACCGCGCTTCGGAACATCCGACCTCCTGCCGGGGTGGGAACCGGTGAACCGCAATCGCGCCTGGCTTCACGAGAGGGCCCAAACCGCGGGGTCCGACTCAAGTGCCTCCGGATTGCTACCGATCAGAGTGGGAAGCGGGGGCGATCCTCGTGCTCCGCCTGCGGGCGGGAGCCTGGGAGCCGGCTCAGCCGCGGGGTGCCTGCGGGACACTCGGGCCGTCTCCCCGATCAGCCCCCCGTTTATCGGCCTGCGGCGACAGACGCATGAGCGTCGGGAGGCAGACCTCCCCGGCCAAGGCGCGGACTTCTTACCAGAAGCCATCGGACGGGGACAAGGAGAAAGGTTCTTGAGCGCGGTCGAAACCCTCGTGAGCCGGCGTCGCGAGATGGCGACGAACGGCCGCAGCCTCTGCCTCGAAGACGTGGTGGAGGCGTGCCTCGCCAGGGGGCTGCTCGGCGCCCGGGAGGGGCGGTTCGTCCTCGAGCGCCGGGGGATCCAGGAAGCCTCCCTCGCGCGCCGGGGCACGGCCTCGCCCGCGGACCCGGTCCAGCTCCTCGCCTCGTTCCAGATCGCGCCCCCGGGCCGCAAGGAGCCGCTGGAGACCGAGGAGGTGCTGGAGGCCCTGGCGCAGCACATGCAGGTGCCCCGCGCCCAGATCGACCCGGTCCGCCTCGACGCCGACGCCATCGTCCGGGCCCTGCCCCGGGCCTTCGCCCAGAAGCACGCCATCCTCGTCCTCGACCCGGCCGCCGCGACCATCCCCGTGGCGGCCGCCGACCCCTTCGACGTGGCCGCCCTCGACACCGTGCGCCAGCGCCTGGGCCGGCCCGTGGCGGTGCAGCTGGCCGCCCGGGCGGAGATCCTGCACGCGTCATCCGCGAGATCTACGGCTTCAAGAGCCGCGTCGCCGCCGCAGAGCGCGACCTCAACCAACTGCCCGACCTGCAGAACCTCGAGCAGTTCTTCCGCATGCGCCCCGAGGGCGAGGTGGACTCGAGCGACGGCCACATCGTCCGCGCCGTCGACCACCTGCTGCGCTACGCCCTGGACCAGCGGGCGAGCGACATCCACATCGAGCCCAAGCGCGAGCGGTCGCATCGTGCGGCTGCGGATCGACGGGGTGCTGCACACCGTGCACACCTTCTCCCGCCGGGTGCACTCGGCGCTGGTGTCGCGCCTCAAGACCCTGTCCCGCATGGACATCGCCGAGAAGCGCCTGCCCCAGGACGGCCGCATCAAGACCGCCTACGCCGGCAAGTCGGTGGAGTTCCGGGTCTCGTCCCTGCCGGTGGCCTTCGGCGAGAAGGTGGTGCTGCGCATCTTCGACCCCCTCGTGCACGAGAAGGGGCTCTCCGACCTCGGCGTCGCCGGCGACGACCTGGCGGCCCTCGAGGGGTTCCTCGCCCGCCCCCACGGGCTCCTGCTGGTCACCGGGCCCACCGGGTCGGGAAAGACCACCACCCTGTACGCGGCGCTCAAACGGCTCGCGAACGGCGAGCGGAACATCAGCACGGTCGAGGACCCCATCGAGAACCTGTGCGAGGACTTCAACCAGGTGGGGGTCCAGTCCCAGATCGGTCTCACCTTCGCCTCCACCCTGCGCACGCTCCTTCGCCAGGACCCGGACATCATCATGGTCGGCGAGATCCGCGACGCGGAGACGGCCCGGATGGCGATCCAGGCGGCCCTCACCGGGCACCTGGTGCTCTCCACCCTGCACACCAACGACGCGCCCTCGGCGCCGTGGGCCGCCTGCTCGACATGGGGGTCGAGCCGTACCTGCTCGCCTCCACCCTGCTCGGCATCGTGGCCCAGCGCCTGGTGCGCACCCCCTGCCCCCACTGCTCCTCCGAGGACGCCGATCCCGGGCGGACGGCCCAGGCCCTCGACCTGCCGGCCACCGCCCGGGTCACGCGGGGCTCCGGCTGCGCCCGGTGCCGCCAGACCGGCTACCTGGGCCGCACCGGGGTCTACGAGATCCTTGGCATCACGCCGGCCATGGCCGACGCCGTCCACGAGTGCCGCTCCACGGCCCACCTCAAGGCCGTCGCCCGGAAGGGCGGGATGCGCACGCTGCGCGAGGCGGGGGTCGAGAAGGTGCTGGAGGGGCTCACGAGCCCCGCCGAAATCCTGGCCGTAACCCCTCCCGACGAGGGGCATGAATACTGCAGATCCACTCCGCACGGCGCGGAAACCGCGGCGAACGCAAGGGGACGCGGCACGGAGGAGCCGCGCCTGGTTACGCTTGCGTAACCGAGACCACGGAGGGAGGAGAGGAACCATGCGACAGCGGACCAAGCGGGGCTTCACCATCGTGGAGCTGCTGGTCACCCTGGGGGTGGCCTCCATCGTCCTCGCGCTCGTGTACCAGATCTTCATCGCCCAGCGGCGCGGGTACACGGTGCAGGAGGAGGTGGCCGAGGCCCAGCAGAACGCCCGCATCGCCGCGGACGAGCTGGCGCGCCTCATCAAGAACATCGGCAACGGCGTCGACCGGGCCAACGGCCAGGAGCAGCTGCTCCACTGCGGCCCCTACGCCCTGGTGTTCAACAGCGACCTCGAGGGCGGGGCCGCGGCCGACGCCGGCAGCGCGGTGGCGTCCCTCTACCCGCCTGCGGGGACCAACCTGCACACGGTCCCGGCCACCTTCACGACGGGCGCCGAGACCTACCTGCTGACCCTGGAGTCCACCGGGGGCCGCCACTACAACCTGGTGAAGAAGGTTTACAGCGGGGCGGGCAGCCAGACCGACGAGGTCGCCAACCACCTGAACGTCGCCGACACGGCGGGCACCGCGGTGCCGCTGTTCCGCTACTGGGGCCAGTTCAACTCGAGCACGCCGGAGTGGCTCGACACGGTGGACTCCACCACCTCGTCGCGCATCGCGGCGGGCGCCCGCCTCGACGACCTCGTGGAGCGCGTCGAGGTCCAGATCGTGGCCGAGACCCGGGCCGGCGACCGGCTGGTGAACGGCACGAACGCCGGGTACCGCCAAGCCGTGGTGCAGTCCAACGTGACGCCGCGAAACCTCGTGCCCTGCCCCTTCATCGAGGCGAGCGCGGCCGCGGCCACCTTCACCGCGGGCGGGCTCCACACCGCGGGCACCACCACCCACACCTTCACCTCCTACTTCAAGGGCGCGCCGGAGCAGGGCCGCACCATCACCTTCCAGCTCGTCAACGCCGCCGGCGACACCGTCACCGCGCTGTTGGCGAGCTCGGGGGTCACGGACTCCCTGGGCCGGGTCGTCGCGACCATCAACTGGGCCGACTGCTCGGTCTTCCTGCCGCTCCTCGCGGCGGGCGGGAGCAACCTCGTCTACACCCTGACGGCCACCATCGGGGAGCCGCCGTCGCTCAACACGCCGCTCGGCACCTGCGACCCCGAGTCCGCCACCACCACCATCACGGTGGGGCCGGGCGGCCCGGTGAACGTGGTGATGGTCGAATCCCCCGTGCCCGACATCCTGGCCACCTGCGCGGGGCAGACCGACGCCGTGTTCCAGGTGCAGGACGCCTGCGGCATCCCGGTGCCCCTCGACACGGCGGCGGGAGACCGCCTCGTCTTCTCCGCGCCGGACCCGGCCGGCACCCAGGTGGGAACGACGATCCCGACCCAGACGACGACCCTGGGCACCGTCACCTCCACCCGGACCCCGGCCACCCCGGGGAGCCCCTGGCGCCACGCCCGCCGCGTGTACTACCGCCCGCCCGCCGCCGGGGCCTGGCCGGCCCCGGCGCCCGTGCGCGACGTGACGGCGCCGTACCAGTTCCCCCTGATGCTGCGGGCCGACTCCGTGGGCTCGTTCACGAGCTTCGACCAGGGCCCGCTCGCCCTCGAGGCGCGGCCCTTCGAGATCCAGAACCTCACCGGCAACATCTCGTCGGCGGCCCACCTGGACTGCCCCACCCTGCCGGTGGAGGACACCTTCGAGATGTGGGACTGCCACGGCAACTGGGTCGGCCCCCTCGACGCCCTGATCACCACGCCCCAGGCCCGGGTGGACCTCACCATGGGCTGGGACACGGCCATGGGCTCCCAGCCGGGCAGCGGCCTGCCCCAGGGCCGGGTGTACCCGATCCAGAACGGCTCGGCGCCGGGCTCCCTGCCCACCAACTACTGGAACTACCCCCTGTTCATCCGGCAGCCCCGCGACCCGGCGGCGGCGCCGTCGGTGTACAGCGTGCTCTACGAGCCGCCCGCCTGCACCCTGGGGCCGGGCCAGTCGTTCCAGCCCTCCTACGGCCTGGCCATCCAGGGCGCCACGCCGGGGACGAGCCCGTCGCGCACCGCGTCCCAGAACCTCACGGTGTCCGCCTGCGCGACCTGCGAGGTGACCGCCGACCCGCCCGTGATGACCGAGTGCACCGACTCCACCACCGTGACGGTATCCGGGTGCGACCTCTCGGGCCAGTGGGTCCGGATCAAGGTGACCGGCTCGGGGGGGCGGAACGGGTCCTTCGACCCCAACGTGACCGGGGTGGACACCATCGACGTCCAGCTGCAGCCGGGCGCCACGGCCACCGAGTCGGTCGCCACCGCCACGCTCTACCTCGGCGACGCGGTGAACGGCGACACCCTCACGGTGTCGGCCGAGTCCGTGGCCCGGGCGCCCAACGGCGTCGACCCTTCCTGGAGCTGCGGGAGCACCGTGGACGTGCCGGTCTCCAGCGAGTGCCAGAAGCTCGAGATCTACTCGGATCCGGGCTTCTCCCGGAAGGTGGGCAACCAGCCCGGCGACGAGAACTGCCTGGCCCGCATGTCGCTCATCTACTTCGAGGTGGAGGACTGCCAGTTCGCCGGCCTGGCCTCGCGCCTGAACCGAGCCGTCACCGTGTACACGATCTCCGACGACGGCACCGTGGACAAGATCGAGGTGGACCTGGAGCCCTTCGGGACCGACAACCCGCCGCTCAAGTTCCGCTCGGTCCGGGGGGTGTGGATCCAGTCGAGCGACGGCGTCATCGACCCCAACGACGACGAGCTCAACTACCGGGCCGGCAAGAACGTGAAGCTGGTGGCCGGCTACAAGGACCCCAACGACCCGAGCGACGACTGGACCATCAACATCGCCACCCCGGCGACGCTGCCTCTGCCCCTCAAGAACCACGACTGCGAGAAGGCGGTGGACCTCCAGCCCCCGCTCCCCATCTGCTTCCCCAACGCGATCACCTCGGGCGGCGGCGGCATCTGGAGGGGCAACTTCCAGATCCACTGGGGCGACGTGGTCATCCGCGGCAACGTGGTGCTCGCGCCCACGCCCAAGTTCATCACCAAGTCCCAGACCGGCCAGTTCGACAACCAGCCCTTCGGCGGCGGCGCGAACACCGACCGTTTCTTCGACGTGTACGTGGGCCGCACCATCGGAAACGACCCATCCACGGGAAACTTCATCCGGAACAACGGGACCCCGATCGCGCAAGTGCCTGACATCACCAAGATCGACCGGCCGTTCGTGCCCGGAGCACTCGGCCACACGGACCTCAAGCTCAAGGCTGCCGAGAACTACGGCAGCTACTTCCGCAACCTCTCCTACGAGAAGATCACGGCGATGATGCGGGAGTTGGACTACGACGTGATGAAGAACCTGGCCAAGGCGCGGGGGGCCTACTGGTACACCCTGAACGCGGCGAACATCTACGGGAAGAGCGCGCTGACCCTGCGAAACCCGGCCACCGGCCAGATGGCCCCCCTGGAGGAGGTGCTCTCGCTGCCCAATCCTTCGACGCCCAACGCCTACTACGACGGCCAGTTCATCTTCGTGGACGCGTTCGCGCCCCAGGACCCCGGGCCACTCACCGACGGGGCCGCCATCGACGCCACGCCCACGGCCTCCCTGCCCTGGTTCAAGATCGGCGGCATCTACACCGAGGGCGTCATCTACATAGCGGGCTCGGTCGAGTACACGAGCGGCGGCGGCGGACGGAGCGTCCCGGTCCGCACGCCTCCGGAGTACGACGACCTGAACTACTACCCGCTGACCAACGACCCGCTGTGGAAGGCCGCGGACAACGACCTGCCGATCCGGCCCGAGCCGACCTTCCCGGCCCACACCTTCACCCTGGCCGACATCAACCTCAACGGCGGCATCTACATGGACGGCGAGGCGAGCTTCGGGGGCAGCCCCAAGATCTACGGCGC
>CAVPOV010000019.1:0-9739 GCA_963707045.1 uncultured delta proteobacterium | reverse complement strand
GACGCAGCCGACAGTCGTCTTTTCCCGCGCCCCGTCGGAGCGGGCGAACGGGCCGGCGGTTCCTTCACCGGAATGTCACCGCTACCTTTCGAACCGTGCCAAGAAGAAACCATGCTTGCCGTTGACTACGAGCTGGCTGGGCACGGTACTCGAAGGCATGTGCCTTTACCGAGATGCGCCGGATACTCTTCCGCTTCGTAATTCGGGGAGCTCTCCCATAAACTTGCTCCGCATCCCCCCTCCGATGCCTTTCCAGCATTGACAGCCACCTTCGGTCCTGATACTAGATGGCCGACTATATCCTGACCAATCCCCTCTATCTCAAGGAGGTCTCATGGACACCAAGACACTGCTCAGCATGACCGCCGACATCGTTGCCTCCCACGCCGCCTCGAACGAAATGACCCAGGAGGAGTTGCTCGGGGAGATCCAGAACGTGTTCGCCAAACTCTCCTCCCTGGCCGGCGTGGAAGCCGCCGAGATCGTAGCGATGCCGGAGGGAGCCGCTCCGGCCGCCCTGCCGAAGCCTGCGGTCCCCCTGGAGGCGGCCTTCGGGGCCGACAAGGTGTTCTGCATGGTCTGCGGCCAGGGCATGAAGACCCTCAAGCGCCACCTCGCCACGTCCCACGACATGAAGCCCGGGCAGTATCGCAAGGCCTTCGGCGTCCCGGCCGGGACGCCGCTCGTCGCGAAGAGCTATTCGGAGAAGAGGAAGCAGATGGCGCAGGACCTCAACCTCGCCGCGGGCCTCGCCAAGGCGCGCGCCGCGCGGAAGAAGAAGGCCAAGAAGTAGCCCACGGGTTCGACGGGGCGCTCCAAACGATGCCCGGCCGGGGTAGCCCCGCGCCGGGCATTCCGTTTCCCTCCAGCCCGTTTCGAGAGCAGGTGCCGGGGCCTGAAGGAGCGTGGCGTCGGTGCCGACCCGTTCGGCGACGCGGCGAACTGCTGTGGAGGTGGGAATCCCGACAGTCTCGGTGACATCTATGTGGCCGACGAGGCGAGTTTTCGGGTCGTCCGCCTTCCGGGAAGTACGCCGGGACGCTGTTGGATGCCGCGACGGCGCCGAACGCGGCGTTTCGGCCGACCGACGTGGCGTGGGATTCGGCGAACGAGCTGCTCCTCGTGACGGACGCCGGGGGCAACGCCGTGTACGTCGTGGACCGGGACGGAGGGCTGCGGCGCACCATTGAAGACGCCGCCCTCGGGCTCGGCGGCCCCACCGCGGTGCTCTCGGTCGACGGCGATCAGGGAGACGAGGTGTACGTCGCCGACGGGCCCACCGGCCGGGTGCTGCGGGTCTCGCTGCCTACGCCCTCGCCCGTGGCCGTGTGGGACGAGATGAAGAGCCGGCTGGCTGTGGGCGACATCCAAGGGGCCCTCTCCCTGTTTCGCCCGCTGTCGCGCAGCCGCTACGACAAGCTGTTCCGGGCCATGGCGGCCGACCTGCCCGCCATCGCGGCCGCCATGCAACCCATCACGCCACGCTCGCAGCGGGGTTCGACGGCGCAGTACCAACTTCTCAAGAGCGAGGTACGACAGGGCCAGCCGGTGGACGTGGCCTACTTCGTCCAATTCCGACGAAACGAGGACGGACAATGGGAAATCGAGTCGTTCTGAAGCAGAGGCGAGCCGCGAGGAAGCCCCGGCGCCGCACCCTTCGGACAGCCCTGGTGCTCCTCGCCCTGTGGCTGTGCTCGGGCTGCGCGTTCGTGCACCGCTACGACGCCCAGTGCGGCCGGGTGTTCGACGCGGACACCGGCGAGCCCATCGAGGGGGCGGCCGTGGTGGGGCTGTACCACACCGTGTCCGCGTCCCCGGGCGGCGACGTGCGCCGTTGGGCCGCAACCCAGGAGACCGTCACCGACGCCGACGGGGAGTTCTGCCTGCCGGCGAAGACGATCTTCGAGCCCCGGCTTCCTCTCTCCTGGTTCGACGACTACGTGGATGTCTGGGTGTTCAAGCCGCCCTACGCTGTCTTCCGGGGTGAACCCGCACTAACCGAGTCGCTTCACACGAGGGAGACGCTGAAGGGCACGGTCACGGAGTACCCGCTGAAGAAGCTGGAGAGCGTCGAAGAAAGGCGAAAGGACCTCCGCCATATGCCGCTAATATTACATCACGACGACAATATAGCTCACAGATGGTATGAACAGATGCCGTACTACTTCAAGATATACAACGAAGAACGTAGGCGCGTTGGGCTCGAAGAGATCAAGACGATAGGGGGTGACAAGTGAGATCTTTCTTTGGCATTCTTTCGCTCTTAGCCTTGCTACTGCACGTTTCCTGGGCTTTCGCATACAAGGACGAAAGACATAAGGAGATCAACGACCTCGCCGTCCAGAACCTGGCTCTCGGCCTGCAGGGCCTGGACCTCAACGCCCACCTGGAACGGACGATCGGCCTGCGGCTAGACTCCACCGTCGATGGCCTGGAGGTAAACAGACACATCATCCTTGCGGGCCCGAAGGAGGACGTCCCGTTCTGGAGCCGCTGCTGGAACCACTTCCACGACCCCACCCGGCACACCGATGTCGCCGCGCTGCCGTGGATGCCCGGCGTTTCCGCGGTGAAGTGGGCTCTCAACAGTGACGACGTTCAAGACGGCGCGTGGGGCGGCAACTACTCGTGGCCTGCCGCCCGGCGGAGCCGATCCCGACTCAGCCCCGCCTCCACGTGACGAAAGGGCCCCGATCGCTCGGGGCCCTTTCCTCCGAAGGGATCTCGATCTTCCGCCTTCCGGCCGCGCCCGCTCAGAGCGCGTCGCGCTCGCGGCCCCCGCGGCCTTCGTCGGCCTCCTTCCGGGCTGCCCCCAGGAGCTCGTGCTCGTAGGAGAGGCGCAGCCGGCCCGAGGCTTCCCCTTCACCGCGGATCTCCAGGCGAATGGAGACGGCCCCGGCGGACCAGGTGCTCTGGTACGGCCCGCACGACGGGTCGGCGACGCACGCGTAGAACCGCAGCGGCTCCCAGCCCGCCGCCGGCCACGGGAACTCCCGGGAGGCCGGGGTGCCGTAGTTCTGCCCGAGAAGCCGCTTCAGCTCGGCGTACCGCGCTCTCGCGCCCTCTCCCCTTCCGTCGTCGGGGAAGAGGCCGCTGCTCCACTGCACGGAGACGAGCCCGTGCCGCCGCGAGAAGAGCAGCCCGTAGGAGTACGCGTCGGCCAGTTCCTTGGGAACCCGGCTCGCCACGATCGCGGCGAAGAACTCCCCCTCGTCCTCCCGGATGATCTCGAGTCCGGGGAGACGGCGGGCGTCTTCCCGCGACATCCCCCACGTGAGGCCGAAGGGGCCGGCCTCGGCCCACGCCCGGGGGGCGCCCAGGGCGACCCCCAACACCGCGGCGGCGACCAGCGTCACCCGGAGCATCGCGGACCTCCCCATGACGGCTCCCGCTTCGACGGCACGGACCTACTGCTTGCCCGGGGCCGCCTTCACGGAGATGGCCGTGGCTTCCGTGAAGGTGGCCTCCACCTGGTCGCCCACGGCGATGTTCTCGAACTGCGCCGGGTCGCGGACCTTCAGCTCGACCGTGCGCTCCGGCCCGCGCAGGGTGATGGTCTGGGTCTGCTTGTCCATCGCGACGACGTCCGCCGTGACCATCACCTCGCGCACCGCGGCCCCGGCCGGCTTCTCTCCCTTGGCCGCCCGGTTGGCGCTCTCGCTCTCGATCCGGGTGCGTATCCCCCCGCCCCCCTTGACCAGCTGGAGCACGACGCCGACCGTGTAGCGGACCTCCACCTGGTCGCCCACGCGGATCTGGTCGAAGTTCCGGACCTCGTCCCCCGCGAGGACGGTCACGCGGTTCCCCTCGGGGCCCTTCAGGGTCACCGTGCGCGACGACGCGTCCAGGGCCTCGACCGTGGCCGTCAGCTGGGTGCTCACCTGCTCCGATACCTTCCCGAGCTCCCGGGAGGAGGTCACGCCCACCGCGCTCGGGGCCTGCTGCGCGACGGCGACCGCCGGGAGGAGGGCCAACGCTGCCAGGAGGATTGCCTGTCGTGTCTTCATGTGCCTTCGTCCGCCTTTCTGGGGCCGCCTCGCGGCCGTTCCGGGTGGTGGGTGCCGAGGCGCGGAAGTGTACCAACAATCCCCCGGTTGTCGCGCCACTTCTCTCCCGTTCCCGACGGCGGCGCTTCTTGACGCCGTGCGGTCCCCTGGTACAAGCACTCCTGAGTCGCACTCTCCCAGGCGGAGCCCCATGTCCCCTTCCTGCGCGATGACCGTCGAACGCTCCTCGGCCGACCGGGTGGTGGTGCGCCTCTCGGGCCGGTGGACCATGGAGGAGGACCTCCCTTCGCTGGAACCCGTCGAGAAGGCGATGGGCGCCGGGCCGGGCGGCGGCAGCATGGGCTTCGACACAGCAGGGGTCTCGGCGTGGGACTCGGCGCTCGTGACCTTCGTGCTGAAGGCCCGGACCGCCTGCCTCGCCCGGGGCCTCGCCTTCGAGGAGCAGGGGCTCCCGGAAGGGCTGCTCGGGCTGATCCGCCTGGCCACGGCTGTGCCGGAACGCCAGGGGGCCCGCAAGGAGGAGGTCCGCGAGCCCTTCCTCGCCCGGGTGGGGAAGGCCGCCCAGTCCTACGCGGCGGCCCAGAAGGGCGCCCTGGGCTTCCTCGGGGAGGCGTTCCTGTCGGTGCTGGCGCTGCTGCGCGGCCGGGCGAGGTTCCGCCGCGCGGACTTCGTGCGATCCTCCAGGAGTGCAGCGTCGACGCCCTGCCCATCGTCTCGCTGATCAGCCTGCTGGTGGGGCTGATCCTCGCCTTCGTCGGGGCCGTGCAGCTGATGATGTTCGGGGCGCAGATCTACGTGGCGAGCCTGGTGGGCATCGCCATGGTGCGCGTCATGGGCGCCGATCATGACCGGCATCATCATGGCCGGGCCGCACCGGCGCCGCCTTCGCCGCCCAGCTGGGCACCATGCAGGTCAACGAGGAGATCGACGCCCTGCAAGACCCTCGGCATCTCGCCCATGGAGTTCCTGGTGCTGCCGCGCATGCTCGCGCTGATCCTGATGATGCCGCTGCTGTGCCTCTACGCGGACCTGATGGGCATCCTGGGCGGGGTGATCGTCGGCGTGGGCATGCTCGACCTGGGCGTGCGTCGAGTACTTCAACATGACCAAGGCGTCGGTGAAGCTGAGCTACTTCTGGATCGGGCTGTTCCACGCGCGCCGTCTTCGGCGTGCTGGTGGCCCTGGCCGGCTGTCTGCGGGGCATGCAGTGCGGCCGCAGCGCCTCGGCGGTGGGCGCGGCGACCACCTCGGCGGTGGTCACCGGCATCGTCGCCATCATCGTGGCGACGGCGATCATCACCGTCGGCGTGCAACGTGATCGGGATATGAGCGCCGGACGCCCCGCATCGCCGGTCGACGACCTGACCATGGCCTACGGGAGCTTCGTGCTCCAGCGGGACCTGACCTTCACGATCGACCGGGGCGACATCTTCATCATCATGGGGGGCAGCGGCTGCGGCAAGAGCACCCTGCTGCGCCACCTGGTCGGGCTGAAGAGCCCGGCCCAGGGGCGGGTGCTCTACGACGGCGTGAGCTTCTGGGACGCCGACGCCGCAGGAGCAGACGGCGCGATCATGCGGACCTTCGGCGTGCTGTACCAGAGCGGCGCCCTGTGGAGCTCGATGACCCTGGCGGAGAACGTGGCGCTGCCGCTCCAGAACTACACGGACCTGAAGCCCGGCCAGATCCGGGAGATCGCCGCCCTGAAGCTGGCCCTGGTGGGGCTGGCGGGCTTCGAGGACTACTACCCCTCCGAGATCAGCGGCGGCATGCAGAAGCGGGCGGGCCTGGCCCGGGCCATGGCCCTGGACCCGGAGGTCCTGTTCTTCGACGAGCCCTCGGCCGGCCTCGACCCGATCAGCGCGCGGCTCCTCGACGACCTGATCCTGGAACTCCGGGACAGCCTGGGGACCACCATCGTGGTGGTCACCCACGAACTGGCGAGCATCTTCGCCATCGGCAACAACTCGGTGTTCCTCGACCCCGACGACCAAGACCATGATCGCGCCAGGGGAACCCGAAGAAGCTGCTGGCAGACCCGCCGGACCCCAAGATGCGGCGATTCCTCACCCGCGGGGAGGAGGGGTGGCGTGACCCTGGACGCGAACTGCCGCACGCCAACGGAACGGGGAGCGGTGCCATGAGCAAGACAGGCGAGTCCCGCCAAGATCGGCGCCTTCGTGGTGGGGGCGGTGGCCCTGGTGATCGCCGGCATCCTGGTCTTCGGCGGCGGCCGGTTCTTCTCCCAGACCCGCCGGTTCGTGGTCTTCTTCGACGGTTCGGTCAAGGGGCTGAACGTCGGGTCGCCGGTGGTGTTCCGCGGGGTCAAGCTCGGCACCGTCGCCGACATCCTGCTGCGCCTCGACCCCAAGGACCTGTCCGTGTCGATTCCCGTGATCATCGAACTGGACCCGGAGCGGTTCTCCCTGGCGGAGGGTCGGCTCCCCAAGGGCGCGAACATCCAGAACTGGATCGACAAGGGGCTCCGGGCGCAGCTGGAGCTGCAGAGCCTGGTCACCGGCCAGCTCATGGTCGGGCTGGACTTCCACCCCGACAAGCCGGTGCGAAAGAAGGGCATCGACCTGGGCGTGGCGGAGATCCCGACGATCCCGACCCCGCTGCAGGAGTTCGTGGCCAAGGTCCAGGAGCTCCCCCTCAACGAGATCATCAGCCGGGTCAGCCAGACCCTGGGGGAGATCCAGGAAGCCCTGGCGACGGCCAACATCGCGGAGAGCCTCGAGGCCGCCGAAGAGACCCTGCGGGGGCTGCGCGACCTCGTGCAGGAAGTGCGCGAAGGGGTGAAGCCGATCCTCTCCGGCGCCGACCGCTCGGTCGCCAGAGTCGAGGGCCTGGTGGAGAACGCAGACGGCGCGGTAACCGAGATGCGCACCCTGGTCCGCGACACGACCGGGCGGCTGGGGCCCACGATGGACCACGTGGACCGGACGCTCGAGGGCGCGCAGGACCTGGTCAGGCGCCTCGACGCCCAGGTGGACCCGGTGGCCTCCAGCGTGCGCGGGGCCGCCGACGAGGCCGGGGCCCTGATGCGCAGCGCCGGCGAGAACCTGGAACCCCTGGCTTCGAGCCTCCGCAAGGCCGCCGACGAAGCGGCCGCGGCCCTGGAGGTCGCCAAGGACGCCCTGGGTGCCGTCAGCGGCCGGGTGGGTCACGAGTCCCCTCTCGCCTACGAACTGACCCAGACCCTCCGAGAAGTTTCCGCGGCGGCCCGGTCGCTGCGCGCCCTGGGCGAGTACCTGCAACAGCGGCCCGACGCCCTCATCCGGGGCAAGGCCGCAGAGGGTGGCCGATGAGACTCTACGGGACGAAGGAACGGCTCCTGGCAGCGCTGACGGCCCTGTGCCTCGCGGGATGCGGAGGGCTGCTCGGCAAAGGCACGGTGCAGCCCACCCGGTTCTACCTGCTGGAGTCGCTCGCGGAGCCGAGCCCCGAAGCCTCTCCCTCGTTCGGGCAGCAGTCCCTCGGCATCGGCTCCGTGGACCTGCCCCGCTACCTCGACCGGCCCAGTCTCGTCACCCGGGGGGACTCCAACGAGATCCACGTGGCCGACTTCTTCCAGTGGGGCGAACCGCTCGTCGACGGCGTCCCCCGCATCCTGGCCGAGAACCTCTCGACGCTGTTGGGCACCGAGCGGGTGTACGCCGTTCCGGCGACCCTCCCGGAAGCGCTCGACTTCCGGGTCGTCGTCGACGTGATCCGGTTCGACGGGGCCCTGGGCGGCGAGGCGAGGCTGGAGGCCCGGTGGACCGTGCTGGATCTGCGCAAGGAGCTGCGGGTGGCGGTTCGGCGATCCTCGGTCAAGACGCGGAAGGTCGAAAGCGCCGATTACGGCGCGCTGGTCGCGGCCCTGAGCGGGACGCTCGCGGACCTCGGCACCGAGATCGCCGACGTCGTCCGAGGGCTCTGACCCCGGAAACCTCGGCGAGCCCCGCCTTGCTCATGGACCGCTCGCGCTGCGACGCCCGGACTTGCGGGGTTCCCCCGCCCCCGTACACTGACCCTTCCACGCATTGCCGAACGTCGTGCACTCGTCGGCGGACCCCCGGTTCTTCCTGGCGGGGCGGGGACCCGCTCGAGGACGCGATGCCGGCGAGCCGAACCCGGTTCAGCGGAGGTGTGCCATGCCGGACAGCATCTACAAGATCGTAGACGTGGTGGGAACGAGCCCCAAGTCCTGGGAGGAAGCCGCGAAGAACGCGGTGGAGGCGGCTTCGAAGAGCCTGCGGGATCTCCGGGTGGCGGAGATCACCAAGTTCGACCTCAAGATCGAGAACGGCAAGATCGCCGCGTACCGGGCGCGGGTCAGCCTCTCCTTCAAGTACGAAGCCGACTGAGAGAACCCGGAAGCGGCCGGCGCCGGGCCCCGCCGCCGCCGGCCCTTCCGGGTTCCCGAACCGCCGGCGCCCGGTCCGGCAGGAGCACCGTGGTCGGGCGTCTCGCCCTCCGCCCCCCAAGGGGGCACCTGCGACGAGGGGAACTCCGATGGACCCTTGGCTGAACGATGCCGTGACGAGGCCCATCGAGGCCGTGGGAACCGCCGTGGACGTGGCGGGCGTTGCGGTCATCGTGGTGGGCATCGCTTCGGCGGCGGTCCAGTTCCTCCGGCGCTACCGACTGCGGGGAGCGGATCACTACAAGGCGTTCAAGGTGCGGACCGGCCGCTCGCTCCTGCTGGGGCTCGAACTGCTCGTGGCGGCCGACATCATCAAGACCGTCGCGCTCGTCCCCACCTTCCAGAACATCGGCGTCCTGGCCGTGCTGATCGTGATCCGGACCTTCCTGAGCTGGACCCTGGAGCTGGAGACCGAGGGCCGCTGGCCCTGGCAGCCGGAGAACAAGGCGCCCCCGACGGACCCGTGCGGGTGAGCAGCGGTCCCACGCGGCTCAGGTGGACTCCTTGAACCGGGCCATCATGATCTGCTGCATCCGGCCCGTCACCTCCCGCCGGTCGTGCCCCTCCCTCAGGCGCCGGCCCAACTCGCGGCCGGCCGCGTCGGCGGCTTCCAGAACGTCGGGCTGCTTCGTCACCCGGGGGATCATGTCCTCGGTGATCTTGACCCCTTCGCCCCAGATCATGCGGGGCACCCCCACGCCGCACGTCTCGCCGTAGCCGCAGCTGAAGCACGCGGCCGCGCCCTGGCCGGAGACCTTGGCCACGGTCTCGACGAAGCTGTACAGGAAGAACTTCTCGATCTCGTCCGCCGGGAAGGCCCCGCCCGAACCTCCTACCCCGACCGCCACGCCGAGCTTGCCCCACAGCGCGTCCCCCTCCCGGTGGCGGAACTGGTACCAGCGCTCCAGGAAGGCGTGGGTCACGGCGTTCAGCGTGGAGTAGAAGTTCGGTGCCCCGATCACGTAGGCGTCGGCCTCCACGATCGTCTGGCGGAGCGGCCGGAGGTCGTCGTCGAGGACGCAGACGTTGTCCTTGACGCAGCCGAGGCAGGCGATGCACCCGCCGATCTTCTTCCCCCGCAGCGTGACGAGCTCGTAGTCGCAGCCCGTGGCCTCGAGCACCCGGCGCACTAATGCGCCGGTCCCCGACTCCTTTTCCTTCCGCGTGCTCCCGCAGATTCCCAGGATCTTCATGGGCCCTCTCCTCCCTTCGGGTTCTTCTCGGCGGCCTTCCCGCGCGGAGCCTCCGGCGCGGCGCCGGACCGCGGTTCTCGGCCACCGCGTGTTCTCGGCCACCGCGGTGCTTGGCCACCGCGGTGTTG
>CAVPOV010000018.1:0-198417 GCA_963707045.1 uncultured delta proteobacterium | reverse complement strand
TGTCGGCAACAAATAGAACTGTCCGGTTTTGTAGCAAATGAATTGTCCGCTTTGGTCCTTGGTCCGGCAGGGCGCGAAGGGCGTAGCCCGAAGCGCCCTGCCGGGGCCTGCTGCGCGAAGCGGAGTTACGCGGCAGCTTTGGGTTCTTGCTGGCCCTTGGGCTTGCCGTGGGCGTCGTAGCGCGCCAGCAGCCGGGGACCGTGAAACACCGCCAGCGTGTCGTCCAGGTAGCGATGCACCCGCACTCGGGTTTTCACGTAGTGGCAGCGATGGGCATCGGCCGGGATCTGCAGCACCCGCCGTTCGAAGTGCACGCAGTTGTCCTTGCCTACCGTGCGTTCGTAGTGCTCACAGAGGATCTCGTCGAGATCGACTCCCAGCAGGGGCACGAATGCGGAGCCTGACTCGGGGGCGGGGTGCGCGAACTCCGCATTGTGGTTGGGCATGTAGACCTCGCTGAGGTAGCGGTTGGCCTGGCTCCTGTTCCGTGATGCCCAGCAGCGCCAGTTCCTGCGGCAGGCGACCCTGGTGCGTGGCAAACGCTCGCTCTGAGCGTCCCCTGGCCTCCGGACTGTAGGCCGCGATCATCTCGATGCCCAGTTGCTGCATCGCCCGCCCGAACTGGGTGAGGTTCTTCTTGTCCACCTTGCCCCCGGCCTCGTGCGTGTGCCAGTAGTGCGAGCCGCGATCGGTGTAGAGCGAGCAAAACAGCCCCTGTGCCTCCAGCGTCTGCTGGACCCCGAGAAAGCTGCTCTGGGTGCCTTCCTCATCCACGAAGACCATCGAGTAGTGCTCATTGGTCGCGTCATCCATCGTCACGATCAAATCCCAGTGCTGGCCCGGCACCCACTCGTGGGTCGAGCCGTCCTGGTGCACCATCATCCCCGGCCAGGGGCTGCGCTCGCGCTTCTTGCGATGCGCTCCCTTGCCCTTGCCCCGCGTCACCAACCCGGCTTCCTGCAGCGTCGTCTTCACCCACGTGTAGCTACGCGTGCCAGGTCGCGCCGATACCACGCGTAGAAATGCTTCACATTCCAGCCCTGGTGGCGCTCTCGGTAGCGCTCCACCACGTCCTGCACTTCCGCCCCCGGCGCCTTGCGTGCAGAGCTCTGCGTCAGGCGCTTGTCCCGCAGTCCCTCCATCCCCTCGTCTTCGTACCGGTCCACGTAGCGGCGAAACGTGCGCTCACAAACCCCCAACAGCCGTGCCGCCTCCTCTTGCGTCAGCCTCCTCGTTTGCCACCCACCATACGCTTCCTCGAATCGCATCCGTCGGGTCTCCTGTAGCCACTCCGTCCGCCTCATGTCGGCTCCTCCACAGAGCCTTCATGAACCGGACAGATCATGTGCTACAACCCCGGACAGTCTATTTGCTCCCGACATGCTTGGCCACCGCGGTTGAGGCCCCGCTTCATTGAGCGTATCATGCTGCCCTGGCGTTTTCGAGCCTCCGCAGCCCGACGCTCGGCGAGCCCGCCCGCGCCGGGCGGGCCCGCCCGAGACCCCCTCGAGGATCCACGTTGTCGACCCCTCCGCGCAGCCCGACGCCGGCGGCCCGCCTCGACGCCTGGCTGCAGAACCTCCGCCCCTCGGAGCACACCGCGGTCTTCGGGATGGCCGTCGCGGTCGGCGTCCTGGCGGGCCTGGGCAACGTCCTCTTCCGGGGCCTCATCGAGCTCTTCCACGCCCTGGTCTTCGAGGCCGGCTGGCGCGCCTTCGGCCTGGACGCGGGCCTCCCGGTCCTCCTGCTCCTCCCCCTGCTCCCCATGGCCGGGGCCTGCCTGCTCGCGCCCCTCGACTACCTGTTCCCCGGGGAGGTGATGGGCTACGGCCTCCCCCGGTTCCTGGAGAACGTCAACCTGCGGGGAGCGATCTTCCGGGCGCGCACCCTGGCGATCAAGTCGGTCGCCTCCGCGATCACGATCGGGACGGGCGGTTCCGCAGGAATGGAGGGCCCCATCGCCCAGATCGGGGGCGCCCTCGGCTCCCTCGTGGGACAGGGGCTCCGCGTGGGCAGCGAGCGCCTGCGCACCCTGGTCGCGTGCGGCGTGGCGGGGGGCGTCGCCGGCACGTTCAACGCCCCCATCGCCGGCGTGTTCTTCGCCCACGAGATCGTGCTGCTGCGCTCGTTCGACGCCTCGAGCTTCACGCCCGTGGTGATCAGCGCCGGGATCGGCACCCTGGTGACGAGGGGGATCGAGGGGAACCGGCCGGCCTTCCACGTGCCGGAGTACGCGCTCCGGAGCTACTGGGAGGTTCCTCTCTACCTCTTCCTCGGCGTGCTCGTGGCGGTGGCCGCGGTCCACTTCATCCGGAGCTTCTACGCCATCGGCGACCGCTTCGACGCAGCGCGGCTGCCCCGCCGCCTCAAGCCCGTCCTGGGCGCCGCGCTGACCGGGGCCGTGGGCATCGCCTTGCCCCAGGTCCTCGGCAACGGCTACGAGCACGTGGAGCGCGCGCTGGCGGGCAACCTGACCGGCTGGCTCGTGCTCTTCCTGGCCGTGGCGAAGATCTACGCCACCGGCTTCACCCTGGGCTCCGGCAACGCCGGCGGGGTCTTCGCCCCGAGCCTCTTCGTGGGGGCGATGCTCGGGAGCGCCTACGGCTGCCCTGGTCACCTTCCTGTTCCCGGAGGTGTCGGCCGGGCCGGGGGCCTACGCGCTCGTCGGCATGGGGGGCTTCCTCGCCGCCGCCACCCACGCGCCCATGACGGCGATCTTCCTCATCTTCGAGATGACCGGGTCGTACTCGGTCATCCTGCCCATCATGTTCGCGTGCGTCATCGGCTACACGGTGTCCCGGTACCTCCAGCGGGACTCCATCGACACCCTGGAACTGGCCCGTCGCGGAATCCACCTGGAGGCGGGCCGCGAGGTGAGCGTCCTGCAGTCGATCCCCGTGGGCGACATCATGAACCGGGAGGTGGAGACGATCCCGGAGAGCATGCCCCTGCGCCAGCTCCTCCAGTTCATCCCGCGCTCCCGCCACGTCACCTTCCCGGTGGTGGATGCGGGCGGGAGGCTCGCCGGCATCCTGAGCCTCCAGGACTTCCGGGAGATCGCCTACGAGGAGGGGCTGGAGGACCTGATCGTGGCGGGCGAGCTGAGCACCCCGGACGTCGTCACGGTCTTCCCCGACGAGAGCCTGCGGGACGCCCTCGCCCGGATCGGGTTCCGCAACATCGAGCACCTGCCGGTGGTGAGCCGGGAGGACCCCGGCCTCGTCCTCGGCATGCTCTCCCGCCGGGACGTGGTCTCGGCGTACAACAAGGCGCTGATCGACCGCTCCCTGCGCCCCGGCGAGGCGTGACGTGCACCCGGCAAGTGCCGAGGACGTCCGGCGGGAGCTCAACCCGGCGCAGTGGGAGGCGGTCAGCCACGTCGCGGGCCCCCTGCTGGTGCTGGCCGGGGCGGGTAGCGGGAAGACCCGGGTCCTCACGTACCGCATCGCCCACCTGGTCGCCGAGGCCGGCGCCGACCCCCGGTCGATCCTCGCCCTGACGTTCACCAACAAGGCCGCCCGGGAAATGCGGCGGCGGGTGGAGGCGCTCCTGGGCAGCCGCGCCGCGGGGTGCTGGATCGGCACCTTCCACGGCACGTGCCTGCGCATCCTTCGGAGCCACGGCGAGCTCCTCGCGGCCGGCCACGACTTCGCCGTGTACGACGGCGACGACCAGAAGAAGGTAGCCCAGTCCGTCGCCGCAGGCGCTGGGGCTCGACCCCAAGCGGTTCCCGCCGACCGCCCTCCTCTACCGCGTCCACCGCGCCAAGGACGAGGGCCTCGGCCCCGACGAAGTCGACGAGACGCCGGGCAGCCCCTGGGGGCGGGCGGTCCGGGAGTTCTACGCCCGCTACCAGGCGAAGCTCCGGGAGGCCCGGGCGCTCGACTTCGGGGACCTGCTCGTGGAGACCCTGCGGCTCTTCCGGGAGCGCCCGGAGGTGGCGGACCACTACCGCCGGCGCTTCGCGCACCTGATGATCGACGAGTACCAGGACACCAACCGGGTCCAGTACTGGATCGCCCGGGAGATCGCCCTGGGCCACGGCAACCTCTGCGTGGTGGGCGACGACGACCAGTCCATCTACGGGTGGCGCGGCGCGGACCTGCGCAACATCCTCTCGTTCGAGCAGGACTTCCCCGGCGCCCGGGTGGTCAAGCTCGAGCAGAACTACCGCAGCACCCAGGCCATCCTCGAGGCCGCCACCGCGGTGGTCTCCCGCAACGCCTCGCGCCACCCCAAGACCTTGTGGACGGTGCGGGAGGGGGGCGAAGCGGTCCGCGTGCACGAAGCGCCCACCGAGGAGGAGGAGGCCGCCTGGGTCGCCGACACCATCGAGGCCGCCGTGGCCGGCGGCCTCCACCACTCGGACGTGGCGGTGCTCTACCGGATGCACGCCCTCTCCCGCCCCTTCGAGGAGGCGTTCCTCCGGCGGCGCATCCCCTACGCCGTGTATGGCGGCCTCCGCTTCTACGACCGCAGGGAGGTCAAGGACGCGCTCGCCTACCTTCGCCTGGTGGCGAACCCGGACGACCCGGTGGCGTTCCACCGCATCGTCAACACGCCGCCCCGAGGCATCGGGGCGACCACGCTCCGGGCGCTGGAGGATCTGGCCGCCGATCGAGGGATCGGGCTCGGAACCGCTGCCGAGGCCGCCGTGGAAGAGGGCGCCCTCCCCACGCGGGCGGCGCGGGCGGTGGCGGGGTTCGCAAGCCTGCTGCGCGGTTGGCGCGATCTTCTCGGGGCCGTCCCCACCCGGGAGCTCCTGACCCGCATCCTCCAGGAGTCGGGGTACCTCGAGGCGTTGCGCACCGAGGGGCCGGAGCGATCGGAGGAGCGCCTCGAGAACCTCGAAGAGCTCCTGAACGCCGCGGAAGCGTTCGAGGTCGAGGACGGGGGCGGAGTGAGGGCGTTCCTGGACCGCGCCGCCCTGGTGACCGACCAGGACCTCTCACCGGATCGGGCCGACGCGGTCACCCTGATGACGCTCCACTCGGCCAAGGGCCTGGAGTATCCCGTGGTCTTCCTCGCCGGGCTCGAGGAGGGGGTGTTCCCCCACCACATGAGCTCCGGCTCGCCCGGCGAACTGGAGGAGGAGCGGCGCCTCTGCTACGTGGGGATCACGCGGGCCATGGACCGCCTCTTCCTGACGCGGGCGAGGGTGCGGCGGGTGTACGGCGCCGAGGGCTACCTCCGTCCTCCGAGCCGGTTCCTCGGTGAGCTGCCCGAGGGGGTGCTGGGGCGGTCTCCCCCCGTCGCACCCGCGGTGCAGACGGGCCCCCAGCCGGGCGCGGGCTCCCGGCGCTATCTCGTGCCCGAGCCCGGCGAAGCGGACTACCGAAGCGGGAGTTGCGTGCGCCATCCCCGTTACGGCGAGGGCCGCATCGTGCGGGTGGACGGTCGGGGACCCCGGTCGGTGGTGTCGGTGCGCTTCACCTCCGGGGAAGAGCGGCGGTTCATGGCGGGGATGGCGGGCCTGGAAGTGGCCCTGGACGACTGAAGCGGGCCCACCCGGGAGAGAGACCTCATGGCGTTCGCCGGAAACCCACGCAAGCACGCCGCGGACGTCGCCGACGGCTACGTGCTCCTGAGCCCCGTCGCGCTGCGCGGCCAGGATCTCGGGAGCCTCCGCACCTTCAAGCAGGCCCTGGAGATCGAACTGCGCGACACCCGGGCGGCCACGGTCTCCCCCGACGACCCCCTCGCCGCGCAGCGGCGCCAGCGACGGATCCTTCGGCTCAACCAGGCCCTCGGCGTGCTCCGCACCTTCGCCCTGAAGCGGCGGCTGGCCCTGTAGCCGGAGCTCGGTTCAGTGGCTGCTGCCATGCCGTCCCAACGCTAAGCTAGCTCTTGAGACCCCGAGGTACCCGTTGCTCTGCAACGCGCCGCGGGGTCTTGCTGTGTTTGGGTGTCCGGGAAGGACGGCTCTCGTCTTGGAATCTCAAGAACTCAGCCGCCGACGGGTTCTCGGGACTTTGATTGATGAGACGGGTTCTTGAGACTGGCCAGCGGCCAGGCTTCGCTGGGGTCGCCGGGGGTGCCGGGAATCGGGCGTTTTCCAGGATACTTTTTGCGAGTGCCTTTTCATCAGTAGAAGCATGGATTAGGTGTGAGCCCCCCCCTCGCGACAATTGCTACCTCTGAGGTCTTAAATGGCGGCAACCATAGGTAAGACTCTCATTCATAAACCCCTTGACCAGAGGGTAAACCGAGCTACGTTGATATTCTAGAGAGCGAAGCGTTCATCCAAACGGGGCGAAGGGTCTGTAACCGGGGTTCCCGATAAGGCCAAGCCTCCCGTGAGGGAGGGGCGGAAAGCGTCGGGTCTTGCTTGGCAAGACGGCCGAGCTGCCGAAGGAGCCATACTTCGTGCACTTGGCCTTTATTTTTTGGGAAAGTGAGTTTTGGAGGATTGCCATGAAGCGACTAATCCTATGGCAAATCGCAGTTCTAATATCAACAATGGTGGCCCTTGTCTCACCTTCTGTCGCTCTGTCGCAAGTGCAAATCGTACCGTCTCAGCTCAATTTTATATCTGTTGCAGTAGGCTATTCGAATACGCAGGTCGTTACACTGACAAACACGGGCACCACGTCGGCAACTTGCCAGTCCATAGATCTCAGATTCGGCTTTGTCATGGATTGGTTTTCCTTGAGCGGTCTTTTGACGCCGGGCACAGTCCTAGGGCCGGGAGAATCGGCCTCCGTCGAGGTCACGTTTGCCCCGAAGGACATCAGCTTCGCACAGGCCGAACTCTGGATTGTATTCGCGGAGTACCCAAACACACCGTCGACAGCGAGTTTGCTCGGAAATGGGGTCTATGCAGCCGAGGAACTGTGTTCGGACGGATTAGACAACGACGGCGACTTTCTCACGGATTGCGATGACCCTGATTGCTCATCTGAACCCTCATGTCAGGACAACACGGCGCCCACGGCGGTGGTGACGGCGCCCACGACAGTGGACCTGGGCCAGGACTTCACGCTCGACGGCCGGGCGTCGTTCGACGCCGCGCCGGGTTCGATCGTCACCTATCGGTGGAGCGCCCTGACCGCCTCGGGTGGCGGGTTGACCGTGGGCACCCCGGTCGATACGACCTCGCCGACCTTCACGGTGACGGCCAGCAGCGCCCCGGTGCCGGCGGGCGCTCAGACCTACCGGCTGGTGGTGGTCGACAACGCGGGCAACCTGTCGCCCCCGGCCGAAGTCACCGTGGTCGTCCAGGACAACACGGCGCCCACGGCGGTGGTGACGGCGCCCACGACAGTGGACCTGGGCCAGGACTTCACGCTCGACGGCCGGGCGTCGTTCGACGCCGCGCCGGGTTCGATCGTCACCTATCGGTGGAGCGCCCTGACCGCCTCGGGTGGCGGGTTGACCGTGGGCACCCCGGTCGATACGACCTCGCCGACCTTCACGGTGACGGCCAGCAGCGCCCCGGTGCCGGCGGGCGCTCAGACCTACCGGCTGGTGGTGGTCGACAACGCGGGCAACCTGTCGCCCCCGGCCGAAGTCACCGTGGTCGTCCAGGACAACACGGCGCCCACGGCGGTGGTGACGGCGCCCACGACAGTGGACCTGGGCCAGGACTTCACGCTCGACGGCCGGGCGTCGTTCGACGCCGCGCCGGGTTCGATCGTCACCTATCGGTGGAGCGCCCTGACCGCCTCGGGTGGCGGGTTGACGGTGGGCATCCCGGTCGATACGACCTCGCCGACCTTCACGGTGACGGCCAGCAGCGCCCCGGTGCCGGCGGGCGCTCAGACCTACCGGCTGGTGGTGGTCGACAACGCGGGCAACCTGTCGCCCCCGGCCGAAGTCACCGTGGTCGTCCAGGACAACACGGCGCCCACGGCGGTGGTGACGGCGCCCACGACAGTGGACCTGGGCCAGGACTTCACGCTCGACGGCCGGGCGTCGTTCGACGCCGCGCCGGGTTCGATCGTCACCTATCGGTGGAGCGCCCTGACCGCCTCGGGTGGCGGGTTGACGGTGGGCATCCCGGTCGATACGACCTCGCCGACCTTCACGGTGACGGCCAGCAGCGCCCCGGTGCCGGCGGGCGCTCAGACCTACCGGCTGGTGGTGGTCGACAACGCGGGCAACCTGTCGCCCCCGGCCGAAGTCACCGTGGTCGTCCAGGACAACACGGCGCCCACGGCGGTGGTGACGGCGCCCACGACAGTGGACCTGGGCCAGGACTTCACGCTCGACGGCCGGGCGTCGTTCGACGCCGCGCCGGGTTCGATCGTCACCTATCGGTGGAGCGCCCTGACCGCCTCGGGTGGCGGGTTGACGGTGGGCATCCCGGTCGATACGACCTCGCCGACCTTCACGGTGACGGCCAGCAGCGCCCCCGTGCCGGCGGGCGCTCAGACCTACCGGCTGGTGGTGGTCGACAACGCGGGCAACCTGTCGCTGCCGGCCCAGGTCACCGTGACCGTCCGGGACAGCAGCCAGGAGGGCGTCATACCAAGCAGTTCCTACCTTAACGTCGGCTCCTTCTGCCCGGGAGACACAGGAACCTCTCCGGTGACCCTGACCAACTACTCGTCCGGGACAGAGACTCTGGAGAGTTATGAATTCCTTTCTGGCGGATGGGGGTTCGCCCTCGTGTCACCGCCCACCTTTCCCAATCCGTTGGGACCAGGGGAGTCCGTGACGTTCACCGTGAGTTTCACCCCCGACTTCGACACCATGTATGTGGAAACCTTACGGCTTCACACGAGCTCGGACGCCACCCCTCTGGTGGACATCTCCCTCGTGGGTGACGGCTATGGCGTGTGCCCGCCTCCGGACGACACCGACAAAGACGGGATCCAAGACGCTGCGGACAACTGCCCACTCGTCCCCAATGGGCCAGATTTGGGGACCTGCAGCGGGGAGGAGGACGGGATCAAGTGCTACGTCGACCGCGATTGTCCGCTGGATGAGCAGTGTAGCCTGGCCCAGGAGGATACGGATGGGGACGGGCGGGGCGACGCCTGCGACCTGTTTGACCTCACAATTTCGCCCGAAAAACCAGGCCCCGCGGACACGGTGGACTTCCGGGGGAAGTACAACCGTTATGTACCCGAGCCAGCGATCAAACTCATCGTTAACCGGGAAGTGGCCAAGGAGTGTGAGGCAAAAGAGTGTGAGCATACCGGCGGGCCGTTCCCGGAGGGGCTGGCCTTCATGGCCGCCTACCGGGGCACAACTGGGGCATGGGAGGAGACAGAGGAGCACTTCGTCGTCCGGGATGACGACTTCGACTGGGATGATGACGGTGTCCTAAACCCCGAAGACAACTGTTACGCGGTCCCCAACGGGCCCGACCTGGGAACCTGCACGCGCGGTGACCTGGGAGTCGTTTGCACCGGCGACGCGGAATGTGGTGCCGATGGTTTCTGCAGCATGGACCAGGAGGACAGCGAGTACTTCTGTCTGAACCCTGATCCGCAGGGCGGATGCAGTTCTCCCCCCGTTTTTGGCGACGGCACAGGTGACGCCTGCGACGTCGACGACGACGATGACGGTTGCCTGGATGGGGATGACCTCAACCCACAGACCTACAGCAGCGACATTGAGATGGACCCTTATTCCGGGCCGGGGGACGGGTTTGGTGAGGACTGTGACAATTGCCCTGACCACGTCAATCCAGACCAATCCGATGGTGACAGAGACGGTATCGGTGACATCTGCGACAACTGTCCCGACGACCCAAATGCGGACCAGGCCGACTGGGACGGCGACGGTACGGGAAACGTTTGCGATAACTGCCCAAGTAACTACGGCTCCCAGATGGACTCTGATTACGACGGCTACGGAGACATCTGTGATCCGGATGACGACAACGACTATTGCTCCGATGGAAGGGACGACCATCCACTGACTTACAGCGGCGATACGGATGGTGATGGTCTGCACGATGACTGCGATATTGATGACGATGACGATGGTTTTGCCGATGAGATGGATGCGTTCCCTCTCGACCCCGCCGAGTGGTTCGACGAGGACGGGGACGGCATCGGTGACAATCAGGATTGCGACGACCTCATCAAGAGCACCCGGGAGGAGGGGGTCGATTGTGGAGCGGTCTGCGGGAACGTATGCGTTCCCTGCGATTGGTGCGGGGACAATGTCGAGCCGCTGCGCGTGCGAGGCCCGCACGACAGGGGCTATATAGACCTAGTCTTCGTCCCTCATACTTCTTGGGAGGGGCGAATTTCTGAATTCAGGGAGTATGTCCAGGACCTTATCCGAGCAAAATTCATGAAACTCGACGAGCTCACATGGAAGGATGCACGGGATCCACCACTCATTGAACCAATCCCGGAAGATTTCCAAGACCGTTTCAATTTTTACATCGACGTGTCCGGGTTCGGGGACATGAACGATTGTGAAGGCGAGCTTCCTGGCGAGGTGGAATTCTCAAATGCTGAAGGCATTTGCCGCGGAACCCTCGGGATAGTATGTGAGCAGGACGAGGTCGTCCATTTCTGGGAATACGCGTCATTTGCTGACGTTGGGGCTCTCATCGCGGACCCATTCATAGTTGATCCTCATGGAACAAATAGCCCTAGCGGATGCGCCAAGCCGTTGGGACCTCCCAGTGGAACCGGTCACCAGTTCTACGCCGGCTCCATCAGTTGCAACACTGAGGAGCCTCCCAGATGTTGGGATCATACCGATGATGTTGCCCTCCATGAAGCGGGCCACTCCATCTTTGGTCTTCTCGACGAATATGATGACCGCGAAACCGGCAACAACACCTATTACGACAGGTTGCAACAGTACAACTACAACGAGGAACCCTCCAACATCTGGAAGGATTTTTGGGGTAGCGAGGGAGTCCCCGGAGCGGGCATGGGCTGGTGCGAGGACTTCGCTCTGGCTCACGGTCTGGAGCCTTTCACCAGTTCCCCTTTCACAGGCTGCAGGCAGTACGCATCGGAAGCCCTTATTCCGCTTGTCCGTTTCGACGCTGGACCTGATGACATCATGGAGAACTCCAGGCGTAGCAACTCCATTTTCCGAGAGGCTTGTACCTGGGTCATCACCGATGTCTTCAATCGCTGGCCCAGCGGCAGAACCAGAGGAATTCTTGCCTATCTGGAATTTGACGGTCAGACCTTCACGCCTCTGCACACAAAGATCGTCGAAAGCCACCCAGACGTCTTCGAAAAGACACATCCCATCATGGTCGATATCTATTCGGCCGAAAACCTCCTGCTCAAGTCTTATGGTATCGCCGATCCGAGGATAGCCCTCGGCGAACCCTCGGTCTTTAGAGAGGTCGTGAGATTCCCCTTCTTCACTGCGTTTACTGGCAATGTCCGCCGCGTAGTTTTCTGGGATCTCGAGTCGCAGGCGATCAAGGGGGAGGTGGATCTCGGTCCGGCCCTGTATGGCTTCTGCTACCAGAACGGGTACGCCGATGAACACTGCCGGGAGATGGATCTCGACGCGAACGGCGTCTTGGACGCCGACGAACCACAGGAGTGGGAGCCCACCTTTGCCATCCCTAAGGTATGTCTTCCCGAACTAAACCCAGGACAGTGTTTTTATCTCGACATGGACACGGACGGCGTGCTCAACGAAGAAGACAACTGCCTCGCCGAACCCAACCCTAGCCAACAGGACAACGACGGGGATGGGTACGGCGATCAGTGTGACAACTGTCCCGATGACCAAAACCCCGACCAGGCCGACAGCGACGACGACGGCGTGGGGGACGCCTGTGACACGACAGGGGATATCACCCCGCCCACGATTGAACTGGTGGTGTCCCCCGATACGCTCTGGCCGCCAAACCACAACATGGTTCCCGTCACGGTGAGCTTAGTGGTGACCGACGACATGGACCCGAATCCCGCAACGACCCTCGTTTCTGTGACCTCGAATGAACCGGAAGAGGGACTGGGCGATGGGGACACCGCGGGTGACATCGTGATTCGTGACGCCCTAACGATCGAACTGAGGGCTGAACGGTCCGGGGTCGGCGTCGGCAGGGTTTACACCCTCACCTACGAGTCCACCGACGAGGCCGGCAACAAGACCACCGCCAGCATCACGGTGACAGTGCCGCACAACAAGTAGCCGCCCGGCATAGTGGCGCGCCGGTTGACGTGACACCTTTGGGGGCGCAACGAAGGCGACCTCGACACGGGGGCACCTTCGTCGTTGAGGTCCCGAAGAGGTCTAGTGCGTTGGAATCTGGCCCGGCGGGGCCAGTCCGAGGAAACGGACGAGAAAATGACACTGCTGGCGTGTGTCATCAACCTCCCCGCCGACGAGTTTTTGAGACTCCCCGCCTTGGATCCCGCTCAGGAGCCCCATCAAAGCGGGGATTTGCGGGAATGCACAATGCTGGTGCGGCGAAAGGCGGGGGAAACGGAGACATGCCGAGGGCCGTGAGGCCCCGGGCGTCGGAGGGAGCTGCTCGTCGGCGAAGACCCTTTGCCTTTGGAGGAGGAGAGCGGACCCGCCACGTCACGGCAGCAGCGAATATGGAATTTGATGCTGCGACGGCTTAATTCCCGTTACCAGACAACAGTGCCTGCACCGCTTTCATGCGAGATCGACTGACAGGGATGAGGGTGCCGTCTCTGAGGGTGATGTCTCCCTGTCTTCCCACGTGGCGGAACGAAGCTACGGCGGCAAATGCGACCCAGTAGGAACGATGGGTCTGCACCCCGAAAGACGGGGGCAGTTCGGCAACGGCATCTCGCAGGCTATAGAGGACCAGGTGTTCCCTAGAAGTTGTGACGATTCGGACGTATTGCAGTTCGGCCTTGAGATAGCGGATTTCAACGGGATCCGTCCCGTCGATGAGGGTCCAGAATCTTGTGTTCTTCCTTGGCGCATCCGGGACGGATGTATGAGATCTGACCGGCTCCCTTGGAGACGAGGGTTGCACCATCCGAAACCCCACCACCCAAGGCGCATTTGCGGCCAGCCAGGTCAACGTGACTGACGGCAGCACGCCTCCGAGTTCCCCCCACCAAGACCGGAGCAGCTCCGACGCATGCTCAGGTATGGGATCTGCTCTGAAGAGAAGGTCCAAGGCGAGCGCGGGCAGGGAAAATACAAGGGCTCCGAGAAACCCGCCGCACAGAAGCTGCCACCATTCTCCCAGTCGACGGTGGAAGAACCGCCACCGCAGCAGCAGTAGATGGGTTCCGATGAGGATCGCCATCGCGGAGTACGCCTGGAGCTGCCACTGGAGGAGATGGAGCAGGAGGTGCGCTCCTGTGAGGTCTCCCTGGGTGACCAATCCGAGCAACACGCCGAGAGCCCCGGCCAAGCCGAAGAAATAGCTCGAGGGACGAATCTCTCCCAGCTCGAATGACGCCACCGGACGCCTCGCCGCCCGCCCGTTCGTACAATTTTCCGTACCGTTCATTCAATCGCCCTCGCCAAGGCAATACCGGCCCGGTGGATTAGGGTACCCTCCTTGCCCGGTCGGGAGAAGAGCGCTGGCGACTTGCTCAGCTCCTTCATGGAAACGGGCCGGGGCACTCCGGGTAGCCGGGGCACTCCGGGGTAGAGGCCGGTTCTGAATCGAGGGCCTCTGGGAGAGGAATGAGCACATGGTGAAGACAGGCGTGAAGGTGGCACTTGGCATTCTGGTGTTGATCACATCGTCGGGACTGCCGGGGTTGAGTATCGGGCGAGAGTCGGAAAACGCTGCCCTCGTTCCCTCACCCTCGGTGCTGGATTTCACCCGCGGTGGCGGTTGGGGAGTGGCCCTTGGG
The DNA here is from genome assembly GCA_963707045.1 of uncultured delta proteobacterium. Lineage (GTDB taxonomy): Bacteria > Desulfobacterota > Deferrisomatia > Deferrisomatales > JACRMM01 > CAZGRT01. The sequence goes on along the minus strand of CAVPOV010000018.1, from coordinate 184,681 downwards.
GCCGGGGTGGAGTACGGGACGGCCTACGACGGTTCTGACGAGTACGAGCTCGAAGTAGAGCCGGCCGGTGCTGTGCAGTGGCGAACCGGGAATCAGTTGCTGTTCTGGGAGGGAATCGAACTCGGATGGCGCAGCCGCCTCGCGTCGGTTTGGTTGGTCCAAGCGGGTGCCCGCTATGAAGACGGCTTGGAGCCCGACGACTCCGACGATGGGCGCCTGGACGGAATCGAGGAGCGGGACTCCCACATCGTGGGATTCGTCGAGGTCCGACGCGCACTTGGAGAGAACTGGCGCAACTGGATCGGTGGCCGGGTCATGGGGGGAGAGCACGACTTTGGCTGGCTCGGCGTCCTCGCTGCGGGCCACCGTTTCGGCACCCGGACCGACGGCACGGGTACGGAGGTATATGTGTTCTCCACTTTTGGGACCGACGAATTCATCAACAAGGATTTTGGGGTGTCGGGTCCGGAGGCGGCCTCCTCAGGCCTCGAGGAGACGGACCTCGACGGCGGTTACCGCTCAACCGGCGTGACCTTGACGGACCGCCGGAATGTCTCCGATCGCTTCCACATCATCACCCAAGCGGAGGTGGAGTTGTACAGCGAGGCCATCCAAGACAGTCCCATCGCACGGGACAATTATGAAGCAGAACTCGGGGTGTCGTTGCTCTATCATTTCTGACACTCGGCGAGAGCGCGCACGGAATCGCGCGGCGGGCGGGGTTCGACCTCAGGCCGAGCCACAGCACCCGCAGAAGCGCGCCTGTCAGCTGCCTGCACCGTCGCCGGGTCTACGAAAGGGACTCAGGAGACCAGGGGGAGACGACTCCGCCGGTGGTCACCCAGAGCTTCAGCCAGGCCCGCACCAGGTCGAGGCGGGCCAACTCTCGCAGGGACCGGTGCTCCCGCACCCGGGGCTCGGCTTCCAGGCGCTCGTTGGTAGTCGAACGGCCTTCCCGGTGGCGCACGCCCGAAACCCGGAGGGTCTCGGCGGCTTGTTCCACCCCGCTCACCTCCACCCCCAAGGCGCCCTTGGCAGTGTCGATGGTGACCAGGGGAGACAGAGAGGGATGGGGAGACAGAAGGCGACGTACTTCACTGGAGAACTAGCGGGGCGAGTCGGGGACATCTAAGGGGGCGCTGAGGGACGCCTATGGGGCCTCGGTACTACTGTTGTACTACTCGCTGGGGCCGGGCACAGCTGACTGGGCTCTCGGACAAACTTTGGCGGCGAAGAGCGGTTCTCCCGAGCTTGTTGCGAGACGTTTTCCGGCACACAGAGGGAGGCCCCTGTGATGGGATCGCCTTCTTGTTTCTGGGCAAGGAGCGGTTGAAGGGGCGAAATCGGCCTTCACCGAGGGAGTCCGATCAAACGGACGAGAAAACGACACACCGCGGCGTGTGTCATCTACCTCCCCGCCGACGAGTTCTTGAGATTCCCTCCCCTCGATCCCGCTGAGGAGCCCCATCAAGGCGGGGATTCTTGGCACAGGTCGGGCCGCCGGAGGCCGCGCCGTTTGCTTTCGAAAAGGCCTGCCCAATCTCGGGGCTTTAGTGATCGGCTTTCGGGATCCGCCCACTCCGGCCCGCGGCGGATGGCCGGGCACCTGCGCGCAAATGAACCTTTTCGGAAGTCTCCCATCTATTTCCTGCCCCTCCTCCGCTCTAGACTTGCTCGAGACCGACCTGTCGCCAGGCATCATAAGATTGTTTACTGTGTCAGTCCTCAATTCACCGCGATAGATTGGGACATTTATTCTAGAGGTTCTCCTTGACGCCTCGGAAAACCTGCATAGTGTGACTTGCCCGAAAGCAACTTCCTATCATCCGAGCCTTCGGGTCGGGCGTAGGCGCGCTCGTTGAGGTGACGGCATGAAAGCTCCGTGCTCTGCGTGGTGGCTCCTCGCTTGTGGGGTTCTACTTCTAGCCGCATGCTCAGGCGATGGCGGCGGTGAGGCGACGCCGAGTGCAGTGGAGCGGGCAATCAGTTTGATGGCGGAAGGCGCATCGGCTCCCTCTTGCGCGGCAACGCTGACGCAGGAGTACGAGCTGCAGGAGACGGCGTGCGTGTCCGTGTTGTCGGAGGCGGGCTATTCGCCGACCGAGGTCGCAGAGGCCCTGCTCGAGTACTATCAGCGCACGCCGAGTGAAGTAGCCGTGCGACTCTCGGAGACCCTGCAGCTCTCGGACCTCGAGTGCATTCGGGCGCTGTCGGAGCTGGGCGGCGCGCTCGACGCTCTCTACGTCGCGGCCAGGGATGGCCTCGCGATCGCGGATCCTCGCGAGATTGAAGTGATTCTGGAGGGCCTCGGTCATGCCGAGGACGACGTGCTGCACCTCACCTCGCTCCCCACCGTGCAGCGCTTCGCGCCGTTCCTGGGCTTTGACTCGAAGTACCGCGGGCTCCCGATGTCCGCGAACGCGTACTTCCAGGCGATGATGGAGCCGAAGGCGGACACCCGGGACATGACCATCCTCTGGGGACCCAAGGGCGACTACGACGACGGGCCGCCTCTCAACCCCGCGCTCGGCATCAAGGAGGTCTGTGGCCGCGACGAGTGCGACTCCGGGATGTCGAACGAGGACCTGGGATCGCTGCACCGGGGCGACGTGCCGACCTACTACGACGTCATCCGCGAACCCGGCACCGGCCGCCTGATGATCACGTACTGGTGGTTCTACGGATTCCAGTTCCCGTGCAACACGATCCTGGAGGTGACGTTCTCGAGCGACGGCGCTCACCACTCGGACTGGGAGCCCCTGGCCATCACGACCACTCCTGCGAGGGATGCCATCGAGTCGGTCACGTTCGGACAGCACGGCGGGTGGTACACGCGGAAGCCCGGCGGATTCGAGACGGTCGGCGAACGCCCCAGGGCCTACGTCGCCCGGCTGGCTCATGGCCTGTACCACGACAGATGCGCATGGCCCGCTTGCCTGGGATTGCCCGGCGTTCAATGTGGCTACTACGCCGACCTCAGGGACCCGACGGAGAGCGAGTGGTGGGACACGAGCGCGAACCTCGTCGGCCTGACGGGATCGTCCGAGGCCTGGATCGCGGCCGAGAAGTACGGCAGCACGTACCCGCTCGCGGGACAGGAGTTCACCGTGAAGCGGTGGTTCTGGGGAACGGTCATGAGCTGGTGCAAGGCCTGGCTCCTACCGGGAGTCTGCCTGGACTGGGTCCACAATCCGATCTACGGCCATCCGACACTTGAGCGGAACGTGCCGGTCGGAAACCCGCCCGTGTACGACGGGCAGCGGTTCTACTGGGAAATGCTGTCCTGCAGCCACGACGGCTGCGAGCGAAACCAGGGCTGGTAGGATCGGGAATCCGAGGCGGTGTATGCGTGGGTGAACCGGGGCCTGTCCGAGAAAATGGACGAGAAAACGACACGCGGCGGCGTGTGTCATCAACCTCCCCGCCGACGAGTTCTTGAGACATCCCCCCCTGACCCCGCCAAGGAGTGCCATCAAGGCGGGATCTTGTGGGATAGCAGTGCGAAGCTCTAGGGCTGCCCATTGCGTGGACAAATGCTAGACCATCAGAAGGCTGCTTCAGCTTCTAATTTAATTGCACCCCATGCTGCTCCGCTCTTGCTGCTACACCACGAACCAATCTACGCAACAACCACTCGCGCCAAGAGACAAGAAAACGACCTTTCTAGTCCACTATCCTACTAGATCCAAGATTTATCCGAATGATCTGTTGAGCTTGCGCGGAAAACCTCCATAATTTATTGTGCGAGGCGATAAATCTAGATTTGGCACCTGCCAAGAGTGCTTTCGAAGTCTCATGGGAGACGGGAGGATTTCGTTGAGCAACCTCACGGGTTGTTCTTTCTGGATCTCATCTGGCCAGCGGTGTTCTTGATTAAACACAGCGATCGCAATGACTTGAGAGCTATAGACTTCGCACTTGATTTGCATCTGGTGGATTGGCGACAGATGTTTGTCGCAAGCACATAGTTATACTTTAATGTATCTATGGAAGATGAAAACGAATACGTGCATTAAGTTTGAGCCAGTATTTATGTCGCTGTCGGCATTATGTGTCGCTGCTTTGCTACATATCTTTCTTGGATGTAGCCCCCAAGCATCGCTTGGGCTGCGTCCAACATCCAATGGGCCGAGTCCGTTGCACTTTCCCGGCTTTACCGTCATACCGCCAGAGGGATCGGACTGGTATTTTCTAGCGGTTCCGGAGAGCAGTAGCCCACCAGGGGTTACAATTTGGCAGGGTTTCATCAAGATGTCCTCGTGGGCCGCTTTCCGCTTCAAGAAGAACGAATTTGACCAGACGGCAGCCGTTTCCGCGTCCCCGATCACCGCGGCACAGGCGCCGTTGATGCGTTGGATGAGCAACGCCCTCTTGTACCCTTTGCATAAGGCAGCTGGGCGTTCGGGGGAAACTACACGAAGCGTCTTGGCACTCGTCTCCACTAGGAAGGTTGAGGAGACGACATTTAGTGCGGACGCTCTCAGAAGGTGTTGACAAAGTAACAGCGGCCGGTCATCCTGTCGCAACCTTCAACGCGGAGGTGCGACATGACCGCCAGCAGCGCCCGATCCAAGGACCCAGAACGTCGGGGGCGGCCGCCAAAGCTCGACCCGCAGCGGGTCGAGGTGCTTGTTCAGATCGTGCGGGACAACCCGCTTCTGTCGTTTGACGACATCGTGTGGGCGTTCCGGCGACAGACCGGCGTCACGATCTCTTCGGCAACGGCGGGCAAGTATCTCGCTCAGGCCGGGTTTCGCCGCACACGTCCGGGAAAGCAAAAGGGTGGCGACGCCGATGCCGCGAAGGCCAGTCCGGCGGCGAAGCCAACGGCGAAAGCCTACGGCTACAACGGGGCACACCGGGACTGCGGTGACGAGGTCCGCTATCCCTGTGGACTGACCGACTCGGAATGGGCGCAGGTCAAGCATCTGTTCGATCCTCCGGGAAAGACCGGACGCCCGCCGACATATCCCCGGCGGGCCATGCTCGACGCCTGTGTCTACGTGCTTCGCTCCGGCTGTTCCTGGCGGATGCTGCCGAAAGACTTCCCGGCATGGCACGCCGTCTATCGTACGTTCCGCCGCTGGCTGGCGAGCGGGCTGTTCGAGGAGATGTACGACGAGCTGCGCAAGCTGTGGCGAAGCCGAGAGCGGCGCGACCCGAATCCCACGGCGGCGGTCCTAGACTCGCAGTCCGTCAAGACCACAGCACAGGGGGGTGAGAAGGGCTTCGATGCCGGCAAGAAGGTCAAGGGGCGCAAGCGTCACCTGGTGACGGATACGCTCGGTCTGCTGATTGCTGTGTTGGTCACCGCGGCGAGCGTGCAAGATCGCGATGCTGCGCTCCCGGCCATGGATCTGGCCAAGGAAAAGGTGCCCGGCATCAAGAAGCTGTTCGTCGACGCCGGCTACGCCGGCGCCCGCACCCGCGAGATCCGGGAGCGTCACGATATCGACGTCGAGGTCGTCCGCCATCCGGCCAACCGCAACGTCGGCCGGTGGCAGGAAGGGCAGTTGACGCTGTTCCAGCACGATGCCGGGTTCGTCGTGTTGCCCAAGCGCTGGGTGGTCGAGCGAACCAATGCCTGGACCGACCGACCGCGCCGGATGAACAAGGATCATGATCGAAACATCGCCGTATCCACCGGTTGGATCTGGCTCGCAGAGGGCCGCCGGTTGCTGCGTCGGCTCACAGCCACGGCCTCGGAGTGGGCGGCATAGTTTGTCAACACCTTCTCAGGGTGTTGGCACAAAGACTGTGGGCCCCAGAGGCACTACCGCCTCGCTATGCCGATGGGAAGATCGAAGTCATCACGGAGGAAGTTCCGAAGGAGGGGGCGGTATGCGTGAGATACCTGGCCAGTGCAGAGAGCGGAAGAGGGGCAGCGGACTCAAAAAATGGGTACAGCCTATTTGCCGGCGGCTTGCTGTGTGCGCCAACGGCTAGACCCCGGGAAATCATTGAGGTCAACATGTCTGAACGGTTCGAGACGGGCCACGGTAAAACGTTGAGTCGGCAGGAGGTTTTTTCATTTCTTGAAAGAGTGTCCTTCACCCTCGACCACGGATCGTAGGGGGGAGAAGTCTTGGAACAGGGGCGGAGCCAGTCCAGGATAACGGACGGGTAGACGAGACTTTGGGGGGGCTCTCCGGCCGTGCGAAAACCGGCGCCACCGCATCCCCGTCACCAGGGAAGGGCCTCCCCGTTGAGTCGTGCGGGTTACGTTACTCGAAGATTGGAGCTATCTTCGCTAGCACCTCGTTCATGATCGCTGGTGGGACGCTTTCCTTTTTCTGAGCGTTCCGTGCGTTCAGGTCGAGAGCCCGCGGTTGGTCGCACCGGATGATCCCGGCGGTTTTTGTGCCCGCTCCTTCGAGCGGTACCGCAAAACCAGCGGTTCGAGCGAAGCTGCCACCCGTCGTGATCGGCACCACCACGGGAGTCTTCGTAAGCCGGTTGAACGCGGTCGGAGACACGACAAGAACGGGCCGATGCCCTCGTTGTTCGTGCCCGGCAGTTGGATCGAGCGATACCCAATAGATATCACCGCGTTCCATCAGAGCAGCTCAGCGCCAACCGGCTTATCATTGAGCCATGCCTGGTCTTCGCCCGTCAACTCAGCCGAGGCGTCGCATTGGGCAAGCAATTCCTCCAGAGTGTAGCGCGGTCGCGGGTTCGGTTCGATCACCAGACGGCCATCGTCGACAGACACACCGACCGTGGTGCCTGCGTGCAGGTCCAGTAGATCGAGAATGGCAGGGGGCACGGCCAACATCACCGACCCGCCGACTTTTCGAAGATTCGTCGTGTGCATGAGAATTCCTCTCTCCTGTTATATCCCAGTATAACATGCTTGGCGCAGCCTTCAACTGCTTCCTTCCGGCGATTCCTTCCGGCGCTGTATGTTGGGTCGACCTGGCGGAAGGGCGCTCCCCAATGCGGAATCCCCAGGTAGGATGACCTGCCGTGGTTCGGACAGGTCCGGTTCTTACGAAAGGGACGGGTTCCTCGACTCGGGGTGCCGCAGGGGGGCGGTAGTGGGGATTCGGGCGCTGCTTCAGGACACCGCCCACGTGCGCCCAGAGCGCACCCTTGAGGGGTGGGCGATGGCGCAGTAGCGGTAGAACGTAGACCGGGAGATCCCCAACGTCCCGCAGATCTCCTCGATCGACAGCTTCTCGTCTCGGTGCATCTCGTTGGCCACGACCACACGGGGGTGATCGCCTCGTAGCCGCGGCCTTCCTCCGCTTCGCCCTCGTTCCCGAGCCGATTTCAACCCGGCCAGCGTTCGTTCCCGGATCAGGTCCCGCTCGAACTCAGCCAGGGCGGCGAAGATGTGAAAGATGAGCTTACCGGTGCTGCCTGTGGTGTCGATCGCCCCGTCGCGCACGGAGCGAAATCCAACCCCACGCTCTGTGAGGTCTCCCACCATTTCGAGCAGGTGGCGAAGGCTTCGCCCGAGCCGATCGAGCCGCCACACGAGCAGCGTGTCCCCGGCCTCGAGCCGCTCAAGACACTTGTCGAGCCCGGGTCGGGAGCTTCTCGAGCCGCTCACCTTGTCGGTGTAGATCTCCCGACAGCCCGCCGACTTCAGCGCGTCCATCTGGAGATCGAGGTTTTGGTCGACGGTGCTGACGCGGGCGTAGCCGATCAGCTTACCGTCGCTCGCGGTGACTGTGGTCTGCATGGGTACCTCCTCCCCCCGCGCAAAGCATCAAGCCCCCTGCGGCCGAGCGGGGTGGAGTCCCAGCATACCCATGAGTTTTTGACATACGATCCCGTGTCCCAGAAAACGTCAGGATCGAGGTTGATGACACGGTGGCGCCGGAGGTCTTCTCCGCCGTGCCGGGAAGGCGGGGTTTTACGGGACGAAATCTTTGCCCTTGTTCACGGCCGCCCGCTCTCGGACGATACGCTCCAAGCAGTCCTTCCGTGCGTACTCGTGGAGGACACCGCCGTCATGTTTCCGGTCGCAGCAGGCGAGTGCATTCGTAGTTCCTTGGGTCAGGCGTGGTTCGAGGCCGCCCAGAACACCGGCAGCGGCGTCGAGCTTCTGCCCGACTACCGGGGCTACGCCTACGACCCCATCGGCAACCGCACCGGGGCCGACGCGAAGGACCCGGACACGGGGACGCTGCTCCCCACGGCCTACGCGGCCAACGCCCTCAACCAATACACCGAGGTCGCCCCGCCGCTCGGCCCGCCCCAGCCGCTGGCCCACGACGAGGACGGAAACCTCGCGAGCTTCGACGCAGCCGACGCCACCTGGCTCTACGCCTACGACGCGGAGAACCGCCTCGCCGCGGTCGAGCCCCAAAGCCCCACCACCGGGGACGCGAAGCTGGCGCTTCGCTACGACTACCTCGGGCGCCGGGTGCAGAAGGTCGTGTCCACCTACACCGGGGGCCTGTGGGTGGAGACCTCCGACACGCGCTTCGTCTACGACGGGTGGAACCTCGTCGAGGAGCGGGACGCCGCGGGCGCGGTGCAGAACACCTACGTGTGGGGTCTCGACCTCTCGAACACGCTCCAGGGCGCCGGAGGCATCGGAGGGCTCCTGGCCGTCATCGAGGGGCCGGCGGTGCGCTACGTGCTCCCCGACGCCAACGGCAACGTGGGGCATCTCATCGACGCAGCGACCGGCACCGTGGCCGCGCATTACGAGTACGACCCCTTCGGCAACGTCGCCTATGCCTCGGGGGTCGCGGCGGAGGACAATCCGTTCCGGTTTTCCACAAAATACCTCGACCAAGAAACAAACCTCTACTACTACGGGTATCGGTACTACTCCCCGGAACTGGGCAGATGGTTGAATAGGGATCCCATTGGGGAACGAGGTGGTCGAAACTTGTATGCATTTACGAGCAACAATCCCATCAATTTAATAGACATCTTGGGGTTGCTTGATGGTGGTTTTGGGTTTGCTTGGCCAGGAGAAAAAGGCTTTTTCATGGATATGGCTGGAGGTAGGAATGATCCTAACGTGACCTCTGGTGATAGTGGAAAAGATGTTCTTAACCATCTGAAAGAACTAACCAAGAAGCTGGACTGCGATGATTGCATAAGAGAATACAAGATTGCAGGACACGGCAGACACCAACCACGTCCTAGTATGCCTTCCCCCAAAAATGGGCCTAATGGTATTTTTGGCCCGAGTGACCCTGAACATAGTGTCAGAGGGCCTTATGCCATCTCAACAAATGACATCAAAACGGCAACTCAGAAAACAACATCAACAACAGGTGGAAAACAACAAGTCATAGATGAAGAAGTTAAATTTTGCGACGACTGTGTGATCAAGGTCTATGGCTGCAATTTAGCTCCATTGACACAAGCACTTTCAGCTGCGACAGGTTGCCGTGTTATTGCTGCTGGCGGTTATTGCAGCCCAACCGAAGACGGTGATTGGTTTACCGACGATTGGAAGCCAGGAGATCCAGGCCCTGGCGATCAATGGTATGAAAGTGATAATGGAGGAACGCCAGCACCCATAGGAGGACCTATTTATGACCCCAATTAACAAGCTGCTCCTAGTGCTTGCTGCAATTGGTGCTTTCTGCCTAGCGTCTTTTGGAACCATTGCAGCATCTGGTTCTTCCGAATTAGATAAGGCTCTAGATTCTGTCTATGAGCAAATTGTCGATGTTGAAGTTGCGGGAAATAGGGATTTTGAGAGCTTTGTTCCCTTTATACACCACATCGGCTTTTCTGAAGAGCAGCCGGGGGTAGCCTCAATAGTACGGTTATGGAAAAGTGGCCACCGGCAACCCGTAGAGCTGGCATGGTGGAGAAGCGAGCATAGGTCTGTCAGATTGCTTGTTTTAGGATTGTTTTATGGACAATTTCATGACCGTGATATTTCCATTTTCCCTCAGTTTGAGAAGTACACATCCCGATTTGAAGATAACGAAAGGAAACTCAGAGAGGAAGAACTTGAGTATGTGGGTAACCATGTTGTAGAGATTCGCGCGAAACTTAGCAGGTTCTTTGTGGAATGAACGAAGTCATAACAGTAGAAAATTGCAGGTATGACGTAGGGGGCAAACGTTTCGGATTCTCCACAAAATACACCGACACAGAGTTCGACAGTCCCCTCTACTACTACGGCTACCGGTACTACTCCCCCGAGCTGGGGCGATGGCTCAGCAGGGATCCGATCAACGAAATGAGGGAAGGCAGAGAGGGACACTCTATGTCCCTCCGGTCAAGAGAAGAAGAAAGTCTCGTAATTCTGGCATGTTAAGGGTTCAGCCGTGCGGATGACGCACGGGTCCGTTGGGGTTGAGGTGGCGAGTTCTCTCCGTCGGCGAATCCCGCGCCTGATCGTTATCACCGTCTCGACATTCCTCGCCCGGTGAGGGTACGAGGGCGTCCACCACTCCTGATCCAGGCTGCGAGATTCGGAGAGAGGCCCAGGATTGTCCCGCACGAGGTCGGTGCCTCTACGTAATTATGAGCGGGCTGCTCTCGCCGAAAACGGCTGTCTCCGTGCGCCGGCTCGGGCTAAGGCGAGCCGCGCAGGAACTGGGCGGCGTCGAAGGTCTCGCCGCGTTTCATCAAGGTCCAGGCCACCACCAAGAGCTTGGCCGCCAGCTTGACTTGCATCTTGCGCCGGATGCCGCGTTCCTGGTCTCGCCCCTGCAGCAGTTGGCTGTAGTAGCGGCGCACGGCCCCGTGGTGGGTAGCCCCGACCATGGCCGCGTGCACCAGGGCAAAGCGCAGCGTGCCCTTGCCCTGCTTGGAGATCCGCGGCAGCGCCCGGTCGCTTTGCTTGCCGCTACGGATCGCGCACAGGTCCAGCCCCGCCAGTCGCAGCACCTGGCGCGGGTGGGAGAAGCGGTGCGGGTCGCCGATGGCCGCCAGGATCATGGCAGCCAGCACCGGCCCCACGCCGGGCACCGAGATGACGCTGGGGTAACCTGGCAGGGCGTGCACGACCTCGCGCATCCCAGCCTCGACCTCGGCCAGGTCGGCCCGGAGCGCGTCGAGCCGGGCGACCAGACGCTGCGCCTCCCAGCGCACCACTTCGTCGAGCTCGCAGCCGATGGTGGCCTTGGCCGCCTCCCACACCACTTGGGCCCGGACCCGGTGCTTGTCCCCCCACCGGGGTTGCACCAGCCCCTTCCAGAAGTCCTCGAAGGTCATCGCGGCCATGGCGGCCGGATCGAAGCCCTGGCGGATCACCTGCAGCACCAGCGCATCGGATGAGGCGCTGCCCTGTCCGTAGCCGCGCTCGAGCTCGGGGAAGTACTGGGCGACGAGGTGGTTGCGGATGCGCATGCGCAGGGCGTGCTCGTGCTTTTTCAGCCGCGCCCGCGCCCGCACCAGGCTGCGCACCTCCCGCAGCTCCGGCCAGGGCTGCTCGGCGAACAGGCACTTGCCCTGACTGACCAGGTCGGCCACGTTGGCCGCGTCGTGCTGGTCGTTCTTATCCCAGCGGCCGTTGAGCGACTCGCGGTTTCGTTGGGCCGCCACGTTGGAGACGAGCACCACCGGTTCGCCGGCCCGCACCAGATATTCGAGCAGTGGCTTGTGGTACACTCCGGTGGGCTCTAACCCGAAGACGCGCTGGGATAGGCTGTACTGGGCTTGCAGATCGCCGCTCAAGGCTACCAGTCGCTCGAAGGCGCTTCGCTCGTTGCCGAAGGCTAGGCGTTTGCGCAGGGTCGCCCCGGTGGCCGTGCCAAAGAAGGCATGGTGTCGCTCCTTGGCGATGTCGATACCTACGATCAGGTGCCGGGCCGAGCCTCGAATCTCCGCCCGCAATGCCTGAAACTCCTCCAACCTCTCTCGGTCGCACCTCATCTTGGGCCCTCCTTCGGTGGATGTGTTCTTGGTCGTTCACTTCCTACCAGGAGGGCCCTCCTCGCTCCAAGCTTATGACTTTCATCGCAAATCGTTACGATCCGCCCCTTAACCTTTTTCAAGCCTCTTACTTGGTCAAAGGATAACGTTGTTCACTGGGCAACTAGCGGGGGCGAGTCGGGGACGCCTATAGAAGGGGCGCTGAGGGACGCCTATGGTGCCTCGGCACTACTCCCCGGGCCGGGCAGGTGGCTGAGGGGAATCCTGGAGAAGCGCCGGCGGCGAAGATCGGTTCTCCACATCTTGTCGGGACACGTTTTCCGACACACCGAAGCCGGCCTTGGCGACGGGGTCGCCTTCTCCGTAGGGGGGCGGACGAGGCAAAAGCGGGCAAATCGGCCCCGATCGACGCAGTCCCATCAAACGCAAGTTTCCGAGACTCCCGCCCTAAGACGACGAGAGCCCCGATCGCTCGGGGCCTTGTCGTGAACCTCTCCCGGAGAAGTCCCCAGACTACTTCTTGCCCTTCTTCTTCCCCCGGGCAGCCCGAGCCTTGGCGAGACCTGGGAGGCAGAGAGGGACGTTGTTCACTGGGCAACTAGCGGGGGCGAGTCGGGGACGCCTATAAGGGCGTTGAGGGACACCTATGGGGCCTCGGTACTACTCGCTGGGGCCGAGCACGTGGCTGAGCGGACTGTTGGACAAGCTCCGGCGGCGAAGAGCGGTTCTCCACAGCTTGTCGGGACACGTTTTCCGGCACACAGAGGGCGGCCTCGGAGAGGGGGTCGCGTTCCTGTTTTCGGAGAGGAAGAGCTCGAAACCGTGGAAATCTGCCTCGCCGGGGCGAGTCCGAGCAAACGGACGGGTAGATGACACACGTGCACGCGACGGTGGGTCAGATGCGGGATATCGGCCCTCAGGAGTTGTCGGGCGGGATTTCGAGAGCTTCCGGGCAGGGCGGACTTTCAACGCGCCCGCCCTGCCCGGTCGCACTCGCCGTGGAGCGCCTTGGTATCTCTGGACCTTTCTGGATCAAAAGCCGGAGTTCAGGTCGAAGGGGGCGAACTGGTCCTCGGGCAGTTCTTGGTTCCCCGGAGCTTCAGCCCCTTTCTCCGAAATGATGGGACACAGCACCACGATGCCGGGCTTCTCAATGTCAACCACACCGACCATGGCCGCTTGCAGGATATCTCGTGCATCGTCAAACAGCACGCCGTCTGTGTAGAAGCGGTCGGAAGCGAAACCTGCGTCCAAGATGTCTTGAACCACACTCCCGGGAGCGCTCCGCACGACGTTCACATTCCAGTGCGGCGAGTAGCCCGACTCGCCCGGGATATGCAAGACCACGTTCGCCTGATGGAGTCGGTCGCCTCCAATGAAATAGATCTGATTGGTGCCTCGCTCGCTGACTCCATCCTCTATCCCCCTGAGGATGTAATAAATTTCGTCCTCCTCATACCAGCCGTTGGCCGTGGGTACTCCCGCCTGTGCCGTGAGAGTTCCGGCCAAGACAGCGAGGACCATCACTGCGGCAAGACGTAACACGTGTCTCATCTTGATTCCTTTCCTTGATCGCGGGTTGCATCTGGCAGAAACGACACCAGCTTCGTCAAACCATCGGCCACCCCCTCTCTTCTGTTGGCAGGTCGAGCGCGGCCCCGACCTGCCTGGGTTAGGAACTTTCGCTGAGCCCACGAAGCAAGATAGTACCGGAGACAAATCCGGAGTCCGTCACGCAGGCGGCACATTTTGGTCACAAACGAGACCCTGAATGGCCGAGCGGCTTCAGACAGGTGGCGGCAGACTCGGGAGTAGGAAGGGCCAGGGGGGATCCCTCTTGAGCGAGACGTGCTCTTTGGCATGGCGTTCGTCGAACCCTGAGGATAAGCGAGACATCGGGAGTGCGGGTGCCCTTACCCGATGCGAGAAGAGGGCGGGACTTCGGCCCCGCCCTCTTCAACCTGAGGGGAATCAGTTCATTCCTTCTCATTCGTGCCGGGCGTCCTCCCGCACATCCACCAAAGGAGCTATATCAACGGTTGCCGCGCCTCGGGAGTAGTGGGCATTCGAAGTAGAAGTTCGCTGGGCTGAGAATGATATAACCCAAGTCCGCGGCCTCGTGAACTTGGTCGGAATTTGTTAGTTCTTCGTCGACATAGCCATCATCGTCCTGATCGAATACCAGGACTCCCTGCGCCGTGAAGGTGGCAATGTGTACGCTCCACCGCCCGCCGTTGAAATCCGGATCACCAGGGCCAGCATCGGCGACCGAGCGTTGTCCGGCAAGTCCACTCATCATGAAGCTGTAGATGACATCTGTGGAGTGCAGTGGGGGTGACATGAAGGTAGTGTCTGTGATGATCGTAGCGAACAGTTCGTCGTTCGCCCAGATGGCGTCAGCCACGCGGGCCGCAGGACCGGCGTTCGCAAGAGTGACCCCAAGGAGGAGGATCGTGGCAAAGGCCAGGGTCGTTGTGAGACGAAGGGTTCTCATGGCGGGCTTCTCCTTTCAGGTGAGCGGTTGAAAGATGGGTGAAGCCTACACAGCGCAAGTCACGAAAGGTTCACACGACGATTACGGATGTTTCACATTTCGAGCCCGCTCACGGGCGTAGAATGAAGCCACATCCAGGTGATATCACGCGCAAGCACCTGCAAGCGCGGCGCGAATTCAGAGAGATCACCGACGTTTCGCTCTTTCCCGTGATTAAATCGTGAAGGTTTCGACGCACATTCCGGATCTCAGCTAGCTATATTCCCTAAAGACAAATATTTGGACGCCCAGCAATTGGACCGGAGGTGTGTGATGAACCAGACAAGGCGCGCATTTTTGTTGGCATCGTTGGGAGTCATGTCGCTGCCGTGGCGTCGAGTGTGGGCAGGCATGAATACAGAAGGGCCGGTGTTGGAAACAGAAGGGAACTTGACCATTCGCCTCTACTCGGTGGAGGATGGCTCCTTCTACGAGGCTGGAAAGGTGGTGAAGTCCGCGGAAGAATGGAAGAACCAGTTGACGGATACCCAGTATCGTGTCACACGGAAGAAGGGCACGGAGCGAGCCTTTACGGGTGCCTTTTGGGACCACAAGGGCAACGGTGTCTACCGCTGTGTTTGCTGCGGCACCGACTTGTTCTCATCGAGCGCTAGGTTCGAGTCTGGCACCGGATGGCCAAGTTATTGGGAGCCGGTGAGCGAACAGAACATCTATGTACTGGAAGACCGCAGTTGGGGCATGGTGCGCAAGGAAGTCCTCTGCAAGCGCTGCGATGCCCACTTGGGTCATGTCTTCCCGGACGGCCCCCCGCCCACAGGGCTCCGCTACTGCATCAACTCAGCATCTCTAACGTTTTTTGACATCAGATCGCGGACGCACAAGACGGTCCTGGATGACTGAGCATCGTGGTGATTGTGGCTGCGGCGGTGGGGTTGGCTTCCGCGGCAACGCGGGCTCACTTGGTTGCCTGATCGGTCCCCGTCCACTCGGGAAGGCCGTGGGAAAGGAGCAAGGGATGGAAGCGACAATGGTTGAGAGGGCAGGTTCCGCGGCATCCGTCGTGAGCACAGAACGCGCCTTATTTGCCTCGTGTGATTTTGGGGAGTCGCCGCTCGGTTCGGGAGCTTAGGCGGGTTCGTGCGGGCATTGGATGCGTTCCGGTTGTCTGCCGGAGGGCGTAGGCGGTTTGTCGACGCGGTCCGTCGACGAATTCGGTAGGGGGCAGGCCATGACAGAGTTACCGCAGGGGAAACGGATTCTGGTCGTGGAGGACGACCAGGAAATTGCCAGTGTTGTAGCCGTGAACTTGAAAGATCACGGTTTTGAAGTGGATCGAACAGCCTCAGGTCGCGAAGCCCTCGCCTTGTTGCAGCACGGAAGCTATCACGTTCTCATCCTTGACCTAAACCTGCCTGACGCGGACGGCTTGGACATTTGCAGGAACTTGAGGTCCAAGAATGATCCATGCCATATTCTGATGCTAACCGCGAGAGGTTCCGAAACGGACCGTGTCGTTGGATTGGAAATAGGTGCTGACGATTACCTTACAAAACCATTTAGTATCCGCGAATTGATAGCTCGGGTCAAAGCGCTCCTGCGAAGAGATGTACGCAAAGATGCACATCCAGAAGGAGATGTCGGCGATACCATCGAGAGGTTCGGTCTCTCTCTGGATCCGGCAAAAAGAAAGGCGACACTGAATGGAGAATCGGTGCAACTTACCGCGACAGAATTCGATCTCCTGTTTCATCTTGCGTCTCATCCCGGCCGAGTCTACACGCGCGCGCAACTCCTGCAGTCGGTTTGGGGATATGGTCACGAAGGGTACGAGCACACGGTGAACTCCCACATCAACCGATTGCGAAACAAGATCGAATCGGATCCGGCGAAGCCTCGTTACGTTCGCACGGTCTGGGGTGTTGGATACAAATTTCCTGACATTCAAGATTGGAGTGCTGGGTGAACTGGTTCCGCACCCTTTACGCGAAGCTTGCCGCAGCCCTGTTCGTGCTGCTTTTGGTCGGGGCTGTGGCATATATAGGAATCACCGTCTGGTCGACGAGACTCTATCTCCTCGACGCCCACTATCGCCTGCACAAGAATCTAGCGCAGAGCTTCGTTGCGGAGGGTTTGATCGGGGAGCGCGGCGAGGTCAGGGAGTCACAACTCAAGGAGATCTTCCACACGCTGATGCTGGTCAACCCCAGCATCGAGGTCTACCTCACCGATACCACGGGGAATCTCCTTTCCTACTCTGCGCCGGCAGGAAGGGTGAAAGCTCGGCGAATCGACGTCCAAGCTGTCCGCCGCTTTCTGGACGGCGTGGAGGCCATGCCGATATGGGGCACCGATCCTCGCCATCCGCAGAAGAAAGCCCTTTTTTCGGTGGCGCCCGTATTGTCGGGGGAGCAGCTTCGTGGATACCTGTATGTCATCTTGGAGGGAGAAGCCTATCACGGCGCGTTGCAGATGTTTCGCACGAGCCACGTGACCCGCCTTGTGGTCGCGAGCACGGTGGGAGCCCTGTGCGCCGTATTCCTTTTGGGTCTGTTGAGCTTCTTTCTGATCACGCGGCGGCTTCACCGCCTGAGCGAATCGGTGGACGCCTTTCGCGAGCAGGATGCCGTCTCGTACTCCACCGCGAGTGGAGATGAGTTGGAACGGCTGTCCCACTCCTTTGAGCGGATGCGGGAACGGATCACGCAACAGGTCGATCGGATTCACAGGTCCGACGCCGAACGGCGTCGAATGATCGAAAACATATCCCACGATCTCCGCACGCCGCTCTCCTCGATGCAAGGTCACCTCGAGACGTTGCTGCTGAAGCATGGCGAAGTGGGGGACGAGCAGCGCCGCCACTACCTCGAGGTAGCCGTTGCGAACAGCCGTCGGCTTTCCCGGTTGGTCGACGACCTGTTCGAGTTTGCGCACCTGGACGCCCCCGAACTGAAGTTGCATCGCGAATCCTTCAACCTGCCCGAACTAGTGCAGGACGTCGCGCAGAAGTTGTCGGGCGTCATCGAGGCGAAGCGGATTGAACTGAATATCATTCCCCCGGTCGAAGCGGCTTTCGTG
The DNA here is from genome assembly GCA_963707045.1 of uncultured delta proteobacterium. Lineage (GTDB taxonomy): Bacteria > Desulfobacterota > Deferrisomatia > Deferrisomatales > JACRMM01 > CAZGRT01. Next base: position 167,307 of record CAVPOV010000018.1, on the reverse strand, counting down.
CAAGCGGACTTGGCGCTGGTGGAACGGGTGCTCGAAAACATCCTAAAGAACGCGGTTGATCATCTGCCGGAGGAGGGCGTGGTGACCATATCCTTCCAGCGGGTATCGCATGGCATGCTCGAGACACGAATCTCGGATACCGGCACCGGCATCCCCCAAGAGGATCTGGGCAGGATCTTTGACCGATTCTATCGCGGATCCTCCACGCCTGGACGAAGACGTGACGGGCATGGCTTGGGACTTGCGATCGTAAAGAGGATCGTCGAATTGCACGGAGGTACGGTGGAAGGAACCAATGCCGCAGAAGGTGGAGCCGTCTTTCGGTTCACATTGCCCACTCAGCGCCAGACGTGAGGATCGGTGAACCCCGCCGTGCTCAGTCCGACGCTACGTTTGTTGTCAGGTGATACGACGTCGGGGTAGCCGGCCAGTCAGGGCGGTCTAGGTTGCGAAGGTCGAACTAGGATTCCGCGGCTTCGAGGAGATCAAATGCATAGTCCACGACCTCAAAGTTGGAAACGGTGGAGCAATTGAAGGAATGGGTCAAGGATTTGGGGACTTATTTGAGAACGGTGGGCACCAAGAGCGACTTAAGTTATCGCGTATCATGAAATCCAATTCAGGAAAGAAGTTAGACCGCCAGAGCGATGTTTTTTGCAACTATTTCTGGGGCTTGTATGGGATCATAAGTGTCAGAAAGGAGCGCGAATAGCAATGTCAAGGAGAACGTTTGTTGCGCCGGTACTTATGGCGCTCTTGTTGACAGCGAGCCATGCTGCCTCGGCGGGGGTTGAGAAGGCGGTTCTTGCCGGGGGATGCTTTTGGTGCATGGAGTCCGACTTCGAGAAACTAGAGGGGGTGACGAGCGTCATCTCGGGTTTCACCGGTGGCACTCTCGAAAATCCGACTTATAACGGTAACCACCAAGGGCATTATGAGGCCGTCGAAATCACTTATGACCCGGATGTCATTAGCTACCGAGGCCTGTTAGACCACTACTGGGTCAACATCGACCCTTTCGATGCAGGGGGGCAATTCTGCGACAGAGGCCACAGCTACTTGAGTGCTATATTTGTGGAGGATGAGGGACAAAAAGTTGTCGCAGAAGAAACCAAGGCGAAGGTGCAGACAGCATTTCCTGGAAAGGAAGTCATAACGCCGATACTAAAGGCCTCGATTTTCTACCCGATAACAGGAGACGAAAGCTACCACCAGGATTTCTACAAAAAATCCCCGATTCGCTATAATGCTTACCGCTGGAATTGCGGGCGAGACAAGCGCCTGAGGGAGATCTGGGGGGATAGGGCTGGAGGGAAATAGAGTTCAGCTATACCAACGCAGCCAAGAAAGCGTCGGTCCGCCCCTCCCAGCCAAACGAATCCCAAGGGATTCCCTGCCGAGCGCCAAAGCAGACGGGCACAAGAGACGCTGTCTCGCTCGTGGGGTCTCGCATCAAGCAACATCTTCTTTGGTAGCCCCGGCTACGGCACCCCGCGGAAGCCTCTGGCATCCTTCCCATCATGGCGACAACCGACTCTCGGGAGGGGACGGCCATGCAGCCCGCGGAGAACCTCCGCACGCAAATCGCGGCGACTCTCGCCAGCCTCCGCTATCCCATCCGCTCTCGGGAGGAACTGGCGTCCGAACTGGACCGCTTCCACATCCGCTGCTTCTGCGACGGGACCTCCTGCCTGGGCGTCGGCGAGGCCTTGCGCCTGCTTCACCCGAGAGATTTCCTGTTCACGAACGCCCAACAGATCGCCGACCTCGTGGCGGTGCGAGCCGCAGTGCCGCAAGTTCACAACAAGCCCATCTGCGGCACCATCCATTAGGCGGCTTGGTGAGAATTTCTTCTTGGAGGGACCCATGGCCACCTCGTCTTGTGTTTGTGGGCGTTTGGCGGGGCCCGGCGCCTCTCTCCACCCCCGGTGTTTCGGACATCTTTGGCTGTTCGAAGGGGCGCCGCCCGAGGCCTGGGAGACCGTGGCCGGGGATCTCGTGCGTCGAAAGCTCGACACAGGGGAGATCCTCTTCCGGCAGGGAGATCCGGCCGAGAGTATGTACCTGCTCAAGATGGGCTCGGTGAAGCTGTGGAAGCTTGCCGAGGACGGGCACGAGTTGATCCTCGACATCCGCAGGGCGGGAGATGTCCTCGGGGAAAGCGTCCTGATCGAGGAAGGCGAGTACCCGGTCGGCGCCACCTGCCTCGCCCCCACCCTGACCTGTGGCGTCGACCGAGCCACCTTCGAGCGGCTCGTGGTCGCACACCCGCAAGTCGGCCTCGCCGTGATCCGCAACCTGTCGCGCCGCATCGACGCCCTGACCGGGAAGCTCGACGCCTTGGCCGAGCCCACCCTGGAAGAACGCCTGTACCGCGTCCTCGTCAACGTCGCACAGCAGGTCGGGACCGCCGTTCCCGGAGGGTGGAACATCGCGTTTCCCCTCACCCACGAGGAGATCGGCTTCCTGGTCGGCGCCCACCGTGTCAGCATCACCCGGGCCCTGAAGAAGCTCAAGGATACGGGGAGAGTCAGGACCAAGGGGCGCTATCTGTTCGTCACTAGCGAGCGGGCAGCGTAGGGCGCTTTTCCTCGGATCGGGTAGCACCGGCTACCGCGGGCCCGGAGGCCGGCCGCTAGGATGACGTCATACCGCTTCCCCCCCCACCGAAAGGAGAGCGAGATGGACGTCAAGGCCGAACTCAGGAAGCAGATCGTCGGTGCCCTGGCCGGGGCGAAGTTCCCCATCGGTACGCCGCAGGACCTCTTGGCTGCCTTCCCCAACGGGGCGGACACCACGTGCCAGTGCGGAGACGTGAAACTGCGAGCGGGAGACGCCGGAGGCGTGCTCAAGGCGTCGGACTTCCCGTTCCGCAGCGCCGAAGCCGTCGCCGACACCATCCTCTCCCGCGCCCTGTAGGTGTCTTGGAGTGGGGAGGGAGGGCGTGCTGTGCCCCTCCCTCCCACGCACCTTCCGGACGGAGGTCCGCATGAAGACCGTAGCCTGCAAGATCCTGCGCCGCGAGTTGGAGGAAGTCGCGCCGGACCTCGCACGCCAAGCCACCTGGCTCCCGGCCGGCCTCCACGTGAACCTGGACCGCCTGAAGGAGGCCTTGGAGGGAGCACTGGAGGGAGCCGAGGAGACGGCGGTGCTGTACGGGGCTTGTCACCCGGACATCGAGGACCTGGTCGCCGCCCATCGCGGCTGCCGTCTGCCGGGCAAGGACTGCATCGCTGCGTTCCTGGGGGACGAGGAGCGCCGGGACTTGGAGGGACGCAGGGCCTTCGTCATGACCCCCGGGTGGCTCCGCTACTGGCGGGAGATCTTCCAAGAGGGTTTGGGCTGGGATGAGGTGGATGCCCGCCAGAACTTCGGTTTCTACGACGCGATCGTCCTCCTGGACTTCGGCCTGGAGCCGATCGACGAACTGGCCGTGCTGGAGTTCTTCGACTACACGCAAACGCCGGTGGAGGTGCGGCCGGCGCGCCTGGATCGCTTCCGGGAGCTGCTTCACGTGATGACGGGGGGCCTTGCCGAGGGGAGAGGAACGGGGGGCGACGAGATCCGACCGGAGCCCGATGCAAGCCCCGAAACTTTGGCCACGACCCGGTAACAGCCAGCGGCCGAGGAGTCGGATCCCGCGTTCCGGGCCGCTCCCCCTGACGAACGGAGAGACCCTATGAAAGTCATCGGAGTTTCCGGTAGCCCCATCTCGAACAGCAATACCGACCGGGCTGTGCAGGCCGTCTTGGAGACGACCGGGCTGGAGACGGAGTTCATCAAGCTTTTCGACTACACGGTCGCCCCGTGCAAGGCCTGTCTCGGCTGCCTCAAGACGAATCGGTGCGTGATTCAGGACGACGGGGTGCACCTAGCGGAGAAGGTCAAGGCGGCGGGTGCCCTCGTGGTGGGGGCTTTCACCCCCTATTCGAGCCTGGATTCGCGGACCAAGGCGTTCCTGGAGCGACTCTATCCCCTGCGCCACCGATACGGGTATCTGCAGGGAAAGCCGGCGGTGGCCGTCGTGACGACCGCCGTGCCGCGCGGCGCCGAGGGACTCCCTCCCGCAGCCGACATGGGCGTGAACGCCATTCAGTTCTTCGCCATGGAAGAGGGGATGAACTTCCTGGGATCGGTGGTCATGGACGGGAACGTCCCGTGTGTCAAGTGCGGCCTGGGCGACGAGTGCTCGATGAGCGGCGTCAAGATGCTCTACGGCGCCGAGGCCAGCGTGGAGTCGGTCGGCATCCGCTGCTTTGAGGACCAATCCGTAGCGGTGCGGTCGGCCAGAGAACTGGGGGAGAGGATTCGGGAGACGCCAGGGTAGAGCGGCGTCGCTCTCACGCATGTCCCCAACTTGCGGGCACTTGAGACACTTGCTGAGGCCGGGACGGAAGCGGGCTGAGCCGCTCGCCTCGTCGGTGAAGATTTCCTGATACCCGGCGGTCTTGAGGCCGTCCATCCGGAGATCCGGGTTCTGGTCGACCGTGCTGCTTCGAGCGTACCCGATGAGTCGGCCGTTCGCAGGCCGTTCTGGTTCCATGGTTCCTCCTTTGCTGCCGCTCTTGAAGCGTCCCCTGCGGCACTGCGGCAGAGCGTCAGCACATCCATTCTTGACGTCCCAGCCCACGACTTGTACATTAATCCTGTACAAATCATTACGAGGACGATCATGCCAACGCAGACGACATACAGTGACGCGCGAGCCCACCTGGCCCAGTACCTGGACGAGGCGGCATCCTCGCGCGAACCGGTCATCATCCGACGCCGCAACGCAGAGGACGTGGCCCTCATTGCCGCTTCAGAACTCGACAGCCTGATGGAAACCGCGCATCTGCTGCGGTCGCCCAAGAACGCTGAGCGCCTGCTCGCCGCCCTGGCCCGGGCTCGGGCCGGAGGCGAACCGGCAACGTCGGTGAAAGAACTCCGGCGGGACCTCGGTCTTGTCGAAGACTGAGCGAGCCGCCGTTTTCCACCCGGAGTTCCGGGATGATCTGCGGTGGTGGGTGGAGAGCCAGGGAAGGACGGCACTGCGGGTGCTCGACCTAGTCGAAGCCGTGCTGCGAGATCCATTTCAGGGAATCGGGAAGCCGGAGCGCTTGAAGTACCTGGATCCCGACACTTGGTCGCGGCGGATTACCCAGGAACACCGCTTGGTCTATCGCGTCAGCGCCGAACGGGTCGACTTCCTCCAGGCCCGGTATCACTACTGACCTCACACTCCGGTCGCGGTGTCAGCCATCCGCGGCGCGTGATCGGGTCATCCAGTCCCGGTATAAGCACGGGTAAACGGCAGCGATGCATCTCGACCCGAGTCCACACACCCGGAAAACGACGAGAGCCCCTACTGCCCGGGGCTCTCGTCGTGGATCCGTGGGGATCAGCCTGCCCGCTACTTCTTCGGCTTCTTCGCCCGAGCCTCCCGCGCCTTGGCGAGCCCGGCGGCGAGGTTGAGGTCCTGCGCCATCTTCTTGCGCTTTTCCGAGTAGTCCTTCGCGACCAGCGGGGTCCCTGCGGGAATCCCGAAGGCCTTGCGGTACTGTCCGGGCTTCATGTCGTGGGACGTGGCGAGGTGGCGCTTGAGGGTCTTCATGCCCTGGCCGCAGACCATGCAGAAGACCTTGTCGGCCCCGAAGGCCGCCGCCAGCGGGACGGCCGGCTTGGGAGGCGCCGCTTCGGCAGCTCCTTCGACGATCGGAACGCATTCCACGTTCTCCATGCCGGCGAGCGCCGCCAGTTTCGCGAACACGTTCTGGATCTCGCCCAGGAGTTGGTCCTGGGTCAGTTCGTTGGACGCGGCGTGGGAGGAAACGATGTCGGTGGTCATGCTGAGCAGTGTCTTGACGTCCATGAAGGCTCCTTCCTGTAAAGGTGGGTGGTTGAGTTTCGGTTGAGCTAAGTAACGACAGAATCGGTAGATGTCAAGCCGGTGCGTACCCGGAGGGTGTTCTTTCTTGCCCGGCAATATCGGCTTTGGGGGAACCTGCGTGCGAACGGGGTCGTGCGGCACGTTCATCGGTCGCGGCACCCCCCGACTTGCCGCAGAGTGGCGGGCTTCGGTAAGCCCTCCCACCCGGTAGTGCTACCCAAGAGCCCGTTTCGATAACGGTCCCGGCCTGAGCGTTGTACGGTCGAGAACGGATGCGGATGAGGAGCGCGGGCCCGCTTCACGGATCGCCGGGGGACCCCGGTTCCCGATAATGGCCGAGGGCGGGGGGGAGGCCCCGAAGATCGAGACCGTTGCGGGCGGCTCGGCACCGGCCGGCCGAGGGCCCGGCGCGCTCCCCGGGGAGGCCCGGCGGGAGTCCGGCAGGCCTTGCCCGCGGCGGCGGCGCTGGAGTATAGACCTCCGACGCCGCGAGTCCGCGAACCCTTCACCGCCGAGGCTCCCATGGACTACTCCAAGCTGCTGCTCCCGACCCTGAAGGAGGACCCGGCCGAGGCCGAGGTGGTCAGCCACCGCTGATGCTGCGGGCGGGGCTGATCCGCAAGCTCGCCGCCGGCATCTACACCTACCTGCCCGCGGGTCTGCGGGTCCTCCGCAAGGTGGAGCGCGATCGTGCGCGAGGAGATGGACCGGGCCGGGGCCCTGGAGGTGCTGATGCCCGCGCTGCAGCCGGCGGAGCTCTGGCAGGAGTCGGGCCGCTGGGAGTTCTACGGCACGGAGCTCCTGCGCTTCACGGACCGGCACGGGCGCGACTGCTGCCTGGGGCCCGACCCACGAGGAGGTGATCACCGACCTCGTGCGCGGCGAGGTGCAGTCCTACCGGCAGCTGCCGATGAACCTCTACCAGATCCAGACCAAGTTCCGCGACGAGATCCGCCCCCGCTTCGGCCTGATGCGCGCCCGCGAGTTCATCATGAAGGACGCCTACAGCTTCGACGCCGGACGAGGCCGGCGCGGACGAGAGCTACCGCAAGATGTACGAGGCCTACACGCGCATCTTCGAGCCGCTGCGGCCTGGAGTTCGTGGCGGTGGAGGCCGACACCGGCGCCATCGGCGGCAGCTTCTCCCACGAGTTCATGGTGCTGGCCGACTCCGGCGAGGACGCGATCGCGGCGTGCGCCGCCTGCGGCTACGCCGCCAACCTGGAGAAGGCCGAGGTGGCGGCGCCGCGCGGCCGGTCGCCGAGCCGGGCAGGCTGGCTCCGCTGGAGCGAGGTGGCCACCCCGGGGCGGCGGACCATCGAGGAGGTGGCCGGCGTTCCTCGGGGTCGACGCCGCGGCCATCGCCAAGACCCTGATCTTCGAGACCGACGACGGGCGTGGTGGCGGTCTGTGGTGCGGGGCGACCACGACGTGAACGAGGTCAAGGTCAAGAACGCTGTCGGGGCCAACGCGGTCGGACCTGGCCGGCGAAGCCACGGTGGTCGGAAGGTCACCGGCGCGCCGGTGGGGTTCGCCGGGCCGGTGGGCCTCGAGCTGCCCGGTGTATCGCCGACCACGCGCTGCAGGGGCGCCGGCGGGTTCGTGGTGGGGGCCAACGAGGCGGACGCCCACTACCGGCAACGTCGTGGCCGGGCCGCGACTTCCAGGTCGCCGGGTGGGCCGACCTGCGGTCGATCGCCGCACGGCGACCCGTGCCCCCGGTGCGGGGAGCCGGTGAGCGTGCGCCGCGGCATCGAGGTGGGGCACGTCTTCAAGCTGGGCACCAAGTACTCCGAGGCCCTGGGGGCGACCTTCCTGGACGACGAGGGCAAGGAGCGACCCCTCGTGATGGGCTGCTACGGCATCGGCGTCGGCCGCACCGCGGCCGCGGCGATCGAGCAGAACCACGACGACGACGGCATCATCTGGCCGGTGCCGCTGGCCCCTTGGGAGGTGGCTGGTGCTCCCCATCCAGGTGAAGGACGAGGCGACCCGGGAGTGCCGCGGCGGAGCTGGCCGCGGGCCTCGGAGGCCGCGGGAGTGGAGGTGCTGGTGGACGACCGGGACGAGCGCGCCGGGGGTGAAGTTCAAGGACGCGGACCTGCTCGGCATTCCCGCTGCGCATCACCCTGGGGGCCCAGGGTCTGGCCCAGGGGGTGGCGGAGGTGAAGGAGCGGAAGACCCGGGCGGAGCACAGGATACCCCTCGCCGAGGTGGCCGAGTGGGTCGCCTCGCTGGGTGGAGGAGCGGCGCACGTGACGCCGCGGGAGCGCCTGATCTTCGCCCTGGACGTGGCCTCGGGGCGCGAGGCCCGGGCGTGGGCCTCCCGGCTGGAGGGCGAGGTGGGGGCCTTCAAGGTGGGCCTGGAGCTCTTCGTGTCGGAGGGTCCGTCGCTCGTGCGCCGGATGGTGGCGGGGGGCCACCGGGTGTTCCTCGACCTCAAGTTCCACGACATCCCCGCGACCATGGCCGGCGCGGCCCGGGCTGCGGGAGGGCTGGGCGCCTTCCTGGTGAACGTGCACGCCCTGGCCGGTCCCGAGGGCATGGCCCGCGCGGCGGAGGCGGCCCGGGAGGGCGCGCGCAACGCGGGGTTGCCGCCCCCCGCGGTGCTCGCGGTGACGATCCTGACCAGCCACGGCCCCGGCGATCTCGGTGCCGTGGGCGTGGCCGGCACCCCCTCGGAAGCGGTCGCGCGGCTGGCGGCCCTGGCCCGGGAGAGCGGGCTCGACGGGGTCGTCGCCTCGCCGGAGGAGGCCGCGTCGATTCGCGCCGCGTGGCCCCGGGCCGTCATCGTGACCCCGGGCGTCCGGCCGGCGGGGGCGGCACGGGGCGACCAGGTCCGGGTGTCCACGCCCGCCGGCGCGGTGGCCGCCGGGGCGGACTACCTGGTGGTGGGAAGGCCGATCCGGGAGGCCGCCGATCCCCGAGCGGCGGCAGAGGCGATCGCCCGCGAACTGGCCGGGCTTTCCTCCGGGGCGTAGGGCGCGGGCCGTGACGGAGTGGATCTACGGCCGGAGGACCGTGGCGGAGCATCTGGCGGCGGCTCCGCAGACCGCCCGGCGCCTGCTCGTGAGCCGGGAGGGGCGGCCGCCCGCTGAGGTGCTGGACGCCGCGGCCCGGGCGGGCGTCGCGGTGGAGCCCGCGCCGCGCGCCCGCCTGGACGAACTCGCCCGGCGCGGCAACCACCAGGGCGTGTGCCTCGAGGTGGGGGGGTGGCGGTACGTTCCCCTGGGCGACCTCGTCGTCCGGGCCCGGGACCCGGGGCGCCTGCCCCTCGTCGTGGCACTGGACTGCGTGCAGGATCCACGAAACCTCGGCGCGGTGCTCCGGGTGGTGGACGGTGTGGGGGCGGCCGGAGTCATCATCCCCAAGGACCGCTCTGCCGGGCTGAGCGCCGCCGTGGCCCGCACCGCCTCCGGAGCCCTGGCCACGGTGCCCGTGGCCCAGGTGGTCAACCTGGCCCGGTCCCTCGACGAACTCGAAGCCGAGGGGTTCGAGTTGCTGGCGGCCTCCGACGGGAGCCCCGAGGACGTGTACGCGGCCACCGTGCGGTTTCCCTGCGTCGTGGTCCTGGGCGGCGAGGAGCGGGGCATCCGACCCAACGTCCTGCGCCGGTGCGGCCGCGTGGTGGCGATTCCCATGGCCGGCCAGGTCTCCAGCCTGAACGTGGCCGTCGCGTCCGGGGTGGTGCTCTACGAGTTGCGCCGGCAGTACCGCGAACGGGCAGCATAGGGTTCGCACCGCGTGGAGGAGGAGCGGAGGCACGGCGCGTCGACGTTGCGGCGTTCCGTCTCCCGTCCCGACCTCCCCCAGAGGGGCACGCGACGATGCCCGATTCCGACTCCGTCCGCTACTTCGTGTTCGACGTCGAGAGCGTCGCCGACGGCGCACTGGTGTCCAAGCTGCGCTACCCGGGCGAGGACCTGGACCCCGCGGAGGCCGTCGCCCGCTTTCGGGCCGAGCTCGTGGAGACCCGCGGCACCGACTTCATCCCCTACACCTACCAGGTGCCGGTCTCGGTGGCCGTGGCCAAGGTCTCGCGACGACTTCGTGCTCGACCGACCTGGTGGTGCTGGACGAGCCCGCTTCCGGCCGCACGTGATCACCGACCTGTTCTGGCGGGGCTGGGAGGCCTACCGGCGGCCGACCCTGGTGACCTACAACGGGCGGACCTTCGACGTGCCGCTGCTGGAACTGGCGGCGTTCCGCTACGGCCTGGCGCTGCCGGGCTGGTTCGACAGCGGCGGCGGACGCGCCTACCAGCAGCCCCGCAACCGCTACAACGCGGCGTGCCACCTCGACCTGATGGACCTGACTGACCAACTTCGGCGCTTCCCGCTTCTCCGGCGGGCTGAACCTGGCCGCGAACCTGCTCGGCAAGCCCGGCAAGATGGAGGTGGAAGGGCAGATGGTGCAGGACCTGTACGACGCGGGCCGCTTGGCGGAGATCAACGACTACTGCCGCTGCGACGTGCTCGACACCTACTTCGTGTTCCTGCGGACGAGGGTCGTGGCGGGCGACCTGTCCCTCGAGGACGAGCAGACCCTCGTCGCCCGCACCAGGCAGTGGGTCTCGGATCGCGCCGCCGACCAGCCGGCCTACCGAACGTACCTGGACCACTGGGGCGACTGGCCCAACCCGTGGGTGCCCGAGACGGAGCGAGGGTAGGGGCGGCCGGGGCGTCGAGGGCGGTGGGGCTCGGCGCCGCGAAGCGCGGGGCGGCCTCGTCTTCGGCCCCGCCCGGGGTGCGTGGCCGAGGGGTCCGTGGCCGGCTGGGACCCGGTCGAAGCCGGTCGGGCGGCAGTCCGACCCGGGCCCGGGAGACCCGACGAGGAGAGCCGTTTCTGCCGTCGTTTTGCCCTTGACACCCCAAACCCCATTCGCTAGCATCCCCCTTCCTTCCGCCGAGGGGGAGGTACTCGTTTGCCTCTTCGTCCTGCCGGGAGGTCCGGGCTGGCGTAGCTCAATTGGTAGAGCAGCTGATTTGTAATCAGCAGGTTGCGGGTTCGAGTCCCATCGCCAGCTCCACCGGACGCAATCCGAGCGACTCTCGTGGAGGGGTTCCCGAGTGGCCAAAGGGAGCAGACTGTAAATCTGCCGGCGCACGCCTTCGGAGGTTCGAATCCTCCCCCCACCACCATTGATCACTTCGCGGGAGTAGCTCAGTTGGCTAGAGCATCAGCCTTCCAAGCTGAGGGTCGCGGGTTCGAGTCCCGTCTCCCGCTCCATGGTAGGAATGTCCCCCCGAGGGGATTTGGGCCCACGTAGCTCAGTCGGTAGAGCACTTCCTTGGTAAGGAAGAGGTCACCGGTTCAATTCCGGTCGTGGGCTCCACTACAGCACCCGTGACGTCCCGGCCGGTGGTTCGGCCGGGAGGTTTCTATTCCCAGCGATCCGACAGAGGAGTGGAACGATGGCCAAGGAAAAGTTCAAGCGAACAAGCCGCACGTGAACATCGGCACGATCGGTCACGTCGACCACGGCAAGACGACGCTGACGGCGGCGATCACGAAGGTGCTGGCGAACAAGGGGTTTGCGCAGTTCATCGCGTTCGACCAGATCGACAAGGCGCCCGAGGAGCGGGAGCGAGGGATCACGATCGCGACGGCGCACGTGGAGTACGAGACGGACAAGCGCCACTACGCGCACGTGGACTGCCCGGGCCACGCGGACTACATCAAGAACATGATCACGGGTGCGGCGCAGATGGACGGCGCGATCCTGGTGGTGAGCGCGGCGGACGGGCCGATGCCGCAGACGCGCGAGCACGTGCTTCTGGCGCGGCAGGTCAACGTGCCCTACCTGGTGGTGTACCTGAACAAGTGCGACATGGTGGACGACCCGGAGCTGCTGGAGCTGGTGGAGCTGGAGGTTCGGGAGCTGCTGTCGAGCTACGAGTTTCCGGGCGACGACACGCCGGTGATCAAGGGCAGTGCCCTGAAGGCGCTGGGGTGCGGGTGCGGCAAGCCCGAGTGCGGGGAGTGCAAGTCGATCTTCGAGCTGATGGAGGCGGTGGACAGCGTAGATTCCGGAGCCGGAGCGCGACATGGACAAGCCGTTCCTGATGCCGGTGGAGGACGTGTTCTCGATCTCGGGGCGCGGCACGGTGGCGACGGGACGCATCGAGCGCGGGATCGTCAAGGTCAGCGACGAGGTGGAGATCGTCGGGTTCAAGCCCACGACGAAGACGGTGGTGACGGGGGTGGAGATGTTCCGCAAGCTCCTGGACGAGGGAGAGGCGGGGGACAACGTTGGGGTGCTGCTGCGGGGCGTGAAGCGCGAGGAGGTCGAGCGGGGGCAGGTGCTGGCGAAGCCGGGGTCGATCACGCCGCACAAGAAGTTCGTGTGCGAGGTGTACGTCCTGACGAAGGAAGAGGGAGGGCGGCACACGCCGTTCTTCAACGGGTACCGGCCGCAGTTCTACTTTCGGACGACGGACGTGACGGGGGTGTGCACGCTGCCGGAGGGCGCGGAGATGGTGATGCCGGGCGACAACGTGCGCATGGACGTGGAGCTGATCACGCCGATCGCGATGGAGGAGGGGCTGCGGTTCGCGATACGCGAGGGCGGCCGCACGGTGGGTGCCGGCGTCGTCACCGCGATCAACGAATAGACCGAGAGAGCGATCTCCGCGGGGAGTGTCATGAGAGACCAGATCACGCTTGCCTGCGGCGAATGCAAGCAGCGCAACTACACGAGCACCAAGAACAAGAAGCGGACGCCGGCCAAGCTCGAGATGAAGAAGTACTGCCGTTTCTGCGGCCGGCACACCCCGCACAAAGAGACCAAGTAGCTCGTTTCGAACGCGCAGGCCAGTAGCTCGAACTGGTAGAGCACCGGACTCCAAATCCGGGGGTTGGGGGTTCGAATCCCTCCTGGCCTGCCAGTCGTTCGCGAGGGACGGATGGTAGAGAAACTGAAGACGTTTTTTCGGGAAGCCAAGGTGGAGATCCGCAAGGTCACCTGGCCCGACCGGAAGATTACCGGCGCGTCCACCGTGGTGGTCCTGGTGGTCGTGGTCGTGGTGAGTTTGTATCTGGGCATCGTAGACGCCGTGCTCAGCCAGCTGTACAAGCTGCTGCTGAGCTAGTCTGCCTGACGATCCCTCCGGACCGCCCCCCCTCCGCTCCGCACAGGTGAGACGCGATGGCGAAGCAGTGGTACGTCGTCCACACGTATTCCGGGTACGAGAACCGCGCCAAGCTGGGTCTCGAGCAGCGGATCAAGGAGATGGGGAAGGAGGAGTTCTTCGGCAAGGTCCTCGTCCCCTCGGAGAAGGTGGTGGAGGTCGTCAAGGGGGAGAAGCGGACCTCGTCGCGGAAGTTCTTCCCCGGCTACCTCCTCGTCGAGATGGAACTGAACGACGAGACCTGGTACCTGGTCAAGAACACGCCCCGGGTGACGGGTTTCGTCGGAGGGGCTACGAACCCCACGCCGATCTCCGAGGACGAGGTCCAGAAGATCATCGGGCAGATGGAGGAGGGACGCGCGCATCCCAAGCCGAAGTACGAGTTCGGCAAGGGCGAGCGCGTGAAGGTCATCGACGGCCCGTTCTCGAACTTCAACGGGATCGTCGAGGACGTCAACCCCGACAAGGGCAAGTTGCGCGTCCTCGTGAGCATCTTCGGGCGCTCGACGCCGGTGGAGTTGGAGTTCTTCCAGGTGGAGAAGGCGTAGTTCGGGTCGGCGGTTGTTGGTTGTCGGTCGCCGGTGCAGCCAATACCAAGTGACCAAGAACTTATAAAATCACAGGAGTCTCGGCCATGGCCAAGAAGATCACCGCCCTCATCAAGCTCCAGATCCCCGCCGGCCAGGCCAACCCGTCGCCCCCCGTCGGGCCGGCGCTGGGTCAGCACGGCGTGAACATCATGGAGTTCTGCAAGGCGTTCAACGCCAAGACCAAGGACGGCAACGGGATCGTGACGCCGGTGGAGATCACGGTCTTCGCCGACCGCTCGTTCACCTTCATCACGAAGACGCCCCCGGCGGCCGTGCTGCTGAAGATCGCGGCGGGCCTGGAGAAGGGGTCCGGGGAGCCCAACAAGAAGAAGGTGGGCAAGGTGACCCGGGCGCAGGTGCGGGAGATCGCGGAACAGAAGCTCCCCGACCTCAACACCACGAGCATCGAGTCGGCCATCCGCACCGTGGAGGGCGCCGCTCGGAGCATGGGGCTCGACATCGCCGACTGAACCGCTGACCGCGGGAGGGCCGACGGGGCTGGCCGCCCCGAGAGGGCCCGCGAGGACCGCAGCAGGGAGGGAAGACCATGGCCAAGAGCGGAAAGAAGTTCCAGAAGGCCCTCGAGAAGGTGGACCGCCTCCGGAGGTACAGCCTGGAGGAGGCTCTGGCCCTGGTGCCGGAGATCAGCTGGGGCAAGTTCGACGAGAGCGTCGACCTGGCGGTGAACCTGGGCGTGAACCCCGCCCACGCGGACCAGATGGTGCGCGGCACGGTGGTGCTGCCCCACGGCACGGGGAAGACCGTGCGGGTGGCGGTGTTCGCCAAGGGCGAGAAGGAGAAGGAGGCCCGGGAGGCGGGGGCCGACGTCGTCGGGGCGGAAGACCTCGTGGAGAAGATCCAGGGGGGGTGGCTGGAGTTCGACAAGGCGGTCGCCACGCCCGACCTCATGGGGCTGGTGGGGCGGCTCGGCCGGGTCCTCGGGCCCCGGGGGCTCATGCCGAACCCCAAGACCAACACGGTGACGACCGATGTCGCCGGCGCGGTTCGGGAACTGAAGGCCGGCCGAGTGGAGTACCGCGTCGAGAAGGCCGGCATCGTCCACATCCCCGTGGGGCGCAAGTCGTTTCCCGCCGAGCACCTGCGGGAGAACGCCCAGGCGGTGCTCGACAGCCTCATCAAGGCGAAGCCGTCGTCGGCGAAAGGCACCTACATCAAGGCGATCACCGTCTCCACGACCATGAGCCCCGGCGTCAAGGTGGAGACCGCGGATTACCGGGCTTAGTCCCGTCAGAAGGTTCCGGGCCGTACGAAGACCGCAGGGGCCGAAAGGCTTAATGGCCTGCCGAGTCGGCCGGAGGGATGGGCGGGCGATCCCATTCCTCGAACGGCAGCGGCCGGACGCGTCGTCAACCGCAACCGTTTGGGAGAAAGGGGGTCGTAAGCGAGCGTGAAGAGAACAGAGAAGGAAGCCACAGTCGCGGAACTTCGCGAGAAGTTCCAACAGGCACAGGCGGCCATCATCACCGAGTACCGAGGCCTGACGGTAGCCAAGGTCAACGAGCTCCGTCGCGCCCTGGAAAAGGAAGGGGCCGTCTACCGGGTCGTGAAGAACACCCTGGCCCGCCTCGCCGTGGAGGGGACCGAGTACGGCGTACTCCAGGACCAGTTCCTGGGGCCCGTCGCGGTGACCTGGGCGGGGCAGGACGCCGTGGCGGCCGCGAAGGTGCTCACGGAGTTCGCCAGGGGTTCGGATGCCCTGACCATCCGCAGCGGGGCGCTCGGCGGTCGTCTGCTGACGGCCGCGGACGTGGACGCCTTGGCCAAGCTGCCGAGCCGGGAGCAGCTCCTCGGCCAGTTCCTGAGCGTGCTCGTCGGCCCGATGCGCAACCTCGTGGGAGTGCTCTCGGGCGTTCCCCGCAACTTCGTCCAGGTGCTCCACGCGATCGAGCAGAAGAAGGCCGCCTGAGGCGGTTTCCAGAAACCAGCATACAGCGCTTGTAGGAGGTACCCATGTCGATCACGAAGGAAGATGTCGTCAAGTTCATCGAGAACATGACCGTGCTCGAGCTCTCCGAGTTGGTCAAGGAGCTCGAGGAGAAGTTCGGCGTGACCGCCGCCGCCCCCATGGCCTTCGCGGCGATGCCCGGTGCGGGCGCTGCCGCCGCCCCCGTGGAGGAGGAGCAGACCGAGTTCAACGTCAAGCTCACCGACTCCGGCGCCCAGAAGATCCAGGTGATCAAGGTCGTGCGCGCCCTCACGGGGCTCGGCCTCAAGGAGGCCAAGGATCTCGTGGACGGCGTTCCGAGCATGGTGAAGGAAGCGGTCAGCAAGGACGAGGCCGAAGACGTCAAGAAGAAGATCGAAGAGGTCGGTGGGAAGGTCGAGATCTCCTGAGATCCGACCTGGCCCGTCGAACCGAGCGAACGATCCCTTGAAGGGTGCGCGGAGGGGTTTGCCCTCCGTGCACCCTATTTCCCGTTTTCTGCCTCCTGTCCCCGCCGGCGCCGCTCGCGCCTGATCCCGGTCCGCGGCGGACGCCGCGAGCCGGTCGAGATCTGGACCCCAGAAGGAGACGAGATTCCATGGCAAATGCTGTCGCCGAGAGCCGGAGACTTCGAAGGAAGTTCAACAAGATCGAGACGGTGGTCCAGATCCCGAACCTCATCGAAGTGCAGAAGGCGTCCTACGACCGGTTTCTCCAAGCCGACGTGCCCGCCGAGCAACGGGACGAGCAGCGGGCTGCAGAAGGTCTTCCAGAGCGTCTTCCCGATCCGGGACTTCGGGGAGACGGCCTCTCTGGAGTTCGTCAAGTACGAGCTCGGGGAGCCCAAGTACGACGTGGACGAGTGCGTGCAGCGCGGCATGACCTTCGCCCGGCCGATCAAGATCACCGTGCGCCTGGTCGTGTGGGACGTGGACGACGAAGCGGGCACCCGGAGCATCCGGGACGTGAAGGAGCAGGAGGTCTACTTCGGCGAAATCCCGGTGATGACCGACAACGGTACCTTCATCGTCAACGGCACCGAGCGCGTCATCGTCAACCAGCTCCATCGGTCGCCGGGCGTCTTCTTCAGCCACGACGAGGGGAAGAAGCACTCGAGCGGCAAGTTCCTGCTACTCCGCGCGGGTGATCCCCTACCGGGGGTCGTGGCTCGACTTCGAGTTCAACCACAAGGACCTCCTGTTCGTGCGCATCGACCGGCGCCGCAAGTTGAACGCCACGGTGCTGCTCAAGGCCCTCGGGTACTCCCACCAGGAGATCCTCGACCTCTTCTACGAGAAGATGGCCGTCCGGGTGAGCGTGGGAGGAGGGCAAGGCCCACAAGGAGATCCGGTTCGACCTGTTCAAGGACACCCGGGCCACGGAGGACCTCGTCCACCCGGACACCGGGGCGGTGCTCGTCAAGAAGCAGCGCAAGGTGACGGCCGGCAAACTCAAGCAGCTCGAGAAGGTCGGCGCGCAAGTTCAGCCCCGTGACCCTCGAGGACCTGGCGGAGCACTGCCTCGCGGAGGCCGTGGTCGACCCGGAGACGGGGGAGATCCTGGCGGAGGGAGGCCAGGACCTGAGCGAGGGAGATCCTGGACAAGTTCCGGGAGCAGGGCATCTCCGAGTTCAAGATCCTGTTCATCGACAACCTGCGGGTGGGCCCGTACGTGCGCGACACCCTCCTGGACGACAAGGTGGACGGCACAGGACGACGCCATCATCGAGATCTACCGGCGCATGCGGCCCGGGGACCCGCCCACCCTGGACACCGCCACCAAGTTCTTCGACAACCTCTTCTTCAACGCGGAGCGGTACGACATCTCCGAGGTCGGGCGGCTCAAGCTGAACCACAAGCTCCGCTCCAGGCCCCCCTGGACCAGCAGACCCTGACCAAGGAAGACATCCTCGCGGTCATCCGGTACCTCGTGGGGCTGAAGAACGCCCAGGGGACGATCGACGACATCGACCACCTGGGCAACCGCCGGGTGCGCAGCGTCGGCGAGCTCCTGGAGAACCAGTACCGCGTCGGGCTGGTCCGGATGGAGCGTGCGGTCAAGGAGCGCATGAGCCTGCAGGAGGTCGAGGCCCTGATGCCCCACGACCTGATCAACTCCAAGCCGGTGACCGCCGTGGTCAAGGAGTTCTTCGGGTCCAGGCAGCTCTCGCCAGTTCATGGACCAGACCAACCCCCTGTCCGAGACGACCCACAAGCGGCGGCTCTCGGCCCTGGGGCCCGGGGGCCTGACCCGTGAGCGGGCCGGCTTCGAGGTCCGCGACGTGCACCCCACCCACTACGGTCGCATCTGCCCCATCGAGACCCCGGAAGGCCCGAACATCGGCCTGATCGTGAGCCTCTCCATCTACGCCCGGGTCAACGAGTTCGGCTTCATCGAGACGCCGTACCGAAAGGTGGTCGAGAAGGCGGGCGCTGGCACCGGACATCACCTACCTGACGGCCCTGGACGAGGAGGAGCACGTCATCGCCCAGGCCAACGCGCCGCTGGACGCCAAGCGACCGCTTCGTCAACCCGATGGTGAACGCCCGCCGGAACGGGGAGCCGATCCTGGTCTCCGCCCGAGGAAGTCGACCTGATGGACGTCTCGCCCAAGCAGTTGGTGAGCGTGGCCGCGGCGCTGATCCCCTTCCTGGAGCACGACGACGCCAACCGGGCCCTGATGGGTTCGAACATGCAGCGCCAGGCGGTGCCCCTGCTGCGCACCGAGGCCCCCTCGTGGGCACCGGCATCGAGGGCGTGGTGGCCCGAGACTCCGGGGTCACCGTGGTGGCCCGCCGCGACGGGCTCGTCGAGAGCGTGGACGCGGCCCGGATCGTCGTGCGCTACCAGGAGGAGCGAGGGCGACGCCGTCGACACCGGCGTCGACATCTACACCCTCACCAAGTTCCAGCGCTCCAACCAGAACACCTGCCTCAACCAGCGCCCGATCGTGCGGGTGGGGGACGCGGTGCGGGCCGGCGACGTCATCGCCGACGGGCCCGCGACGTCGCAGGGGCGAGCTGGCCCTGGGCAAGAACGTGCTGGTCGCCTTCATGAGCTGGGGCGGCTACAACTTCGAGGACTCGATCATCATCTCCGAGCGGATGCTGGAGAAGGACACCTTCACCTCGATCCACATCGAGGAGTTCGAGTGCGTGGCGCGGGACACCAAGCTCGGCAAGGAGGAGATCACCCGCGACATCCCCAACGTGGGCGAGCGCAAGCTCAAGGACCTGGACGAGACGCGGCATCGTGCGCATCGGGGCCGAGGTGAGGCCGGGCGACATCCTGGTGGGCAAGGTCACGCCCAAGGGCGAGACCCAGCTCTCGCCCGGAGGAGAAGCTCCTGCGCGCCATCTTCGGCGAGAAGGCCGGCGACGTGAAGGACACCAGCCTGCGGGTGCCCCCGGGGGTCGAGGGGATCGTGGTCGACGCCAAGGTGTTCAGCCGCAAGGGCGGTGGAGAGAGGGCGAGGAGGCCATCGAGGAGCGAGAGGCGGACCGCCTGCGCAAGGAGATGGCCGACGAGATCGCCATCCTGCGCAGCGCCACCTACAACTCCATCCGGCAGCTGCTCGTGGGCGAGAAGGTGGCCATCGATCTCGTGGACCTGGAGGGCGGCGTGGTGGTGAAGGAGGGGGGCGCCATCACCGACGACGCTCCTGGCCAACGTCCCCCGGGAGGCGTGGGGGGAGATCCCTCTCGCGGACGCCGGCGACAAGGAGGACCAGATCTTCGAGCTGGTGGACCGGCTCGACGACCAGAGCGCCGACGTGCGTCGGCGCTACGAGGAGCGGATCGAGCGGCTCCAGGAGGGCGACGACCTGCCGCCGGGCGTGATCAAGATGGTCAAGGTGTACGTGGCCATCAAGCGCCGTCTCTCGGTCGGGGACAAGATGGCGGGCCGCCACGGCAACAAGGGCGTCATCTCCAAGATCGTGCCGGTGGAGGACATGCCGTACCTGGAGGACGGCGTCTCCGGTGGACATCATCCTCAACCCCCTGGGCGTGCCCTCGCGCATGAACGTCGGCCAGGTCCTGGAGACCCATCTGGGCTGGGCCGCCCGCGGCCTGGGGAGCAGATCGACGCGGTGCCTGCGCACCAAGTACGTCCGACCAAGGCGCTGAAGGCCAAGCTCAAGGAGTACTACGTCGACGAGGAGAGCCGTGCGCTGCATCGACAAGGCGTCCAACGACGTGGTGCTCGACACTGGCCCGGCAGGCGGCCCGCGAGGGCGTCTACATGGACAGCCCGGTGTTCGACGGCGCCGAGGAGGAGGAGATCTGGGACCTGCTCGGAGCAGGCGGGCCTGCCGCGGATCGGCCAGACCATCCTCACGACGGCAAGAGCGGCGAGCCTTCCACCAGAAGGTCACCGTGGGCGTCATGTACATGCTCAAGCTCCACCACCTGGTGGATGACAAGATCCACGCCCGTTCCATCGGGCCGTACAGCCTGGTCACCCAGCAGCCCCTGGGC
The DNA here is from genome assembly GCA_963707045.1 of uncultured delta proteobacterium. Classification (GTDB taxonomy): domain Bacteria; phylum Desulfobacterota; class Deferrisomatia; order Deferrisomatales; family JACRMM01; genus CAZGRT01. The sequence goes on along the minus strand of CAVPOV010000018.1, from coordinate 147,295 downwards.
GGCAAGGCCCAGTTCGGCGGCCAGCGGCTGGGCGAGATGGAGGTGTGGGCGCTGGAAGCCTACGGCGCCGCCCACACCCTTCAGGAGATGCTCACCGTCAAGTCCGACGACGTGGCGCGGCCGCACCCGGATCTACGAGTCCATCGTCAAGGGCAAGAACGTCCTCGAGCCGGGACTGCCCGAGTCGTTCAACGTGCTGATCAAGGAGATGCAGGCCCTGGCCCTCAACGTCGAACTGCTGGAGGACGAAGAGGAGTTCCGACGCGGTGACCCGCCGGCCATGTGAAGATCGAAAGGGACGTCACCTCAAAGGAGGTTTGACCCTTGCAGAGCATCGACAAGTTCTTCGAGAAGCCCAAGGACCCGCTGAGCTTCAACGCGGTGAAGGTTTCCATCGCCGGCCCGGACAAGATCCGGGAGTGGTCCCACGGCGAGGTCAAGAAGCCGGAGACCATCAACTACCGCACCTTCAAGCCCGAGTCCGACGGGCTGTTCTGCGCCAAGATCTTCGGCCCCGTGAAGGACTACGAGTGCAACTGCGGCAAGTACAAGCGCATGAAGCACCGCGGGGTGGTGTGCGAGAAGTGCGGCGTCGAGGTCATCCGGTCCTCGGTGCGGCGCGAGCGCATGGGGCACATCGAGCTGGCCACTCCCGGTGGCGCACGTGTGGTTCCTGCGCAGCCTGCCGTCGCGCATCGGGAGCCTCCTGGGCATGAAGCTCAAGGACCTGGAGCGGGTCCTGTACTACGAGTCGTACATCGTGATCGACCCGGGCAACACGGACGTGCGAGCAGGGGGAGTTGCTCACGCGAGGAGAAGTACCGCGAGCTCGTCCAGCAGCACGGGGCCGAGTTCCAGGCGGGCATGGGCGCCGAGGCGATCCGCGAGCTGATCATGGCGAGCCTCGACATCGCCGTCGCTCTCCGAGCGACCTGCGCGAGGAGATGCTCACGGCCACCAGCAAGGCCAAGCGCAAGAAGTACGCGAAGCGCCTCAAGGTGGTGAACGCCTTCAAGAACTCGGGCAACCGGCCCCAGGACATGATCCTGGAGGTCGTGCCGGTGCTCCCCCCGGACCTGCGGCCCCTGGTGCCCCTGGAGGGCGGACGCTTCGCCACGAGCGACCTCAACGACCTGTACCGCCGGGTCATCAACCGCAACAACCGGCTCAAGCGGCTCCTGGACCTCAAGGCGCCCGACATCATCATCAAGAACGAGAAGCGCATGCTCCAGGAGGCGGTGGACGCGCTGTTCGACAACGGGCGCCGCGGGCGGACCATCACCGGCCCCAACCGGCGGCCGCTGAAGAGCCTCTCCGACATGCTCAAGGGCAAGCAGGGCCGCTTCCGCCAGAACCTCCTCGGCAAGCGGGTCGACTACTCGGGCCGCTCGCGTCATCGTGGTGGGACCGGAGCTCAAGCTGCACCAGTGCGGGCTGCCCAAGATCATGGCCCTGGAGCTGTTCAAGCCGTTCATCTTCAACAAGCTGGAGGAGCAGGGGTCTGGCCACCACCATCAAGAGCGCCAAGAAGATGGTGGAGCGCGCAGGAGGAGGTGGTCTGGGACATCCTGGAGGAGGTCACCAAGGAGCACCCGGTGATGCTCAACCGGGCGCCCACCCTGCACCGGCTCGGCATCCAGGCCTTCGAGCCGATGCTCATCGAGGGCAAGGCGATCCAGCTCCACCCGCTGGTGTGCACCGCCTACAACGCCGACTTCGACGGCGACCAGATGGCGGTCCACGTGCCGCTCACGGTCGAGGCCCAGATCGAGGCCCGGGTGCTGATGATGAGCACCAACAACATCCTGAGTCCGGCCAACGGCAAGCCGATCATCGTGCCGAGCCAGGACATCGTGCTCGGCGGCTACTACCTCACCCTGGCCCGGGCCGGCGCAGAAGGGCGAGGGCATGCGTCTTCTCGGAGCCCACGGGAGGTGCGGGTCGCCTACGACCAGGGCGAGGTGGGGCTGCACGCCAAGATCCAGGTGCGCATCGGCGGGGAGCTGGTGGAGACCACGCCGGGCCGGCTGGTGCTCTACGAGATCGTGCCCAAGGAGATCCCCTTCACAGAGGTCAACCAGGTCATGAAGAAGAGCGTGCTGGGCCGCCTGATCGACCTGGGGTTCCGGCAGGCCGGCGGCAAGGCCACCGTCATCTTCGCCGACCAGCTCAAGGACCTCGGCTACCGCACGGCGACGATGGCCGGGGTGTCGATCTCCATCAACGACATGGTGATCCCGGAGGGCAAGAAGGCGGTCGTGGACAAGGCCTTCGGCGAGGTCGCCGGGATCCAGAAGCAGTACGAGGACGGCGTCATCACCGACGGCGAGCGCTACAACAAGGTCGTCGACATCTGGGCGAACGCCGGCGACGCGGTCGCCCAGCAGATGATGAAGGGCCTCGAGTTCCGGGAGGACGGCGCGGAGCTCAACTCCATCTTCATCATGGCGGACTCCGGCGCCCGGGGCTCGAGCCAGCAGATGCGGCAGTTGGCCGGCATGCGCGGCCTGATGGCCAAGCCCTCCGGCGAGATCATCGAGACCCCGATCACCGCCAACTTCCGAGAGGGGCTCACGGTCCTCCAGTACTTCATCTCCACCCACGGCGCCCGCAAGGGTCTGGCCGACACGGCGCTGAAGACGGCGAACTCCGGCTACCTCACCCGGCGCCTGGTGGACGTGGCGCAGGACGTGGTGATCACCGAAGACGACTGCGGCACCCTCGACGGCATCGAGGTCTCGGCCCTCGTGGAAGGGGGCGAGGTGGTGGAACGCCTCCGCGACCGCATCCTGGGGCGGACCGCGCTGATCGAGGTCCGCGACCCCTACACCGACGAGATGCTCGTCGAGGCGAACCAGGAGATCGACGAGGAACTGGCGGAGAAGGTGGAGGACGCCGGCCTGGAGCGCGTGCTCATCCGCAGCGTGCTCACCTGCCAGGCCAAGGACGGGTCTGTGCGCCGAGTGCTACGGGCGCGACCTCGCGCGGGGCCGCAAGGTGAACATCGGCGAGGCGGTGGGCATCATCGCGGCCCAGTCCATCGGCGAGCCGGGCACCCAGCTCACCATGCGCACGTTCCACATCGGCGGCACCGCCTCCAAGCGGGTGGAGCAGTCCACGCTGGACGCGCGCCACCGGCGGCACCGTCCGGTACCTCAACCTCAAACCGCGGTCAGACCACGGCCGCACGGAGCGCATCGTGGCGATGAACCGCAACGGCGAGATCGCCGTGCTCGACGCCGAGGGCCGGGAGCGGGAGAAGTACCCGGTGATCTACGGCGCCCACCTCAAGGTGCTGGACGGCGGGACGGTGGCAGGCCGGGCAACTCCTCGCCGAGTGGGACCCTACACCAACCCGATGCTCACCGAGGTGCCGGCGGCGTCGTCAAGTTCGGCGACATCGATCGACGGGGTCACCATGCAGGAGCAGGTCGACGAGGTCACCGGGCTGTCGCGCAAGGTGATCATCGAGAGCCGGGGCGCTGACTACCGGCCGCGGGTATCGCTCAAGAACCTGGAGACCGGCGAGACGGCGGGCCGCTACATCCTGCCGGTGGGCGCCAACATCGCGGTGGAGGAAGGCGAGGAGATCTCCGCCGGCGACGTGATCGCCAAGATTCCGCGGGAGACCACCAAGACCAAGGACATCACCGGCGGTCTGCCCCGGGTCGACGAGTTGTTCGAGGCGCGCAAGCCCAAGGACTTCGCCGTCATCTCCGAGATCGACGGCAACGTCAACTTCGGCAAGGACACCCGCGGCAAGCGCAAGGTGGTCGTGACCCCCGAGGTGGGCGAGCCGAAGGTGTACCTGATTCCCGAGGGCAAGCACGTCTCCGTCCAGGAGGGCGATCAGGTGAGGGCCGGGGAGCCGCTGATGGACGGGGCGACGAACCCCCACGAGGTCCTCAAGGTCCTCGGCGAGAAGGAACTCATGAAGTACCTCGTGGACGAGATCCAGGAGGTCTACCGTCTCCAGGGCGTGGACATCAACGACAAGCACATCGAAGTCATCGTCCGGCAGATGCTGCGCCGGGTGGAGATCAAGGACGTCGGCGACACCGACTTCCTGCTCAAGGAGCAGGTGGACCGCCAGGTCTTCGAGGCGGAGAACAACCGGGTGCTGGGGAAGGGCGGGCAGCCCGCGATCGGAGAGCCGATGCTGCTCGGCATCACGAAGGCGAGCCTCTCCACCGAGAGCTTCATCTCGGCGGCCAGCTTCCAGGAGACGACGAAGGTGCTGACCCAGGCTTCCATCGAGGGTCGGGTCGACTTCCTGCGCGGCCTCAAGGAAAACGTGATCATGGGCCGGCTGATCCCGGCGGGCACCGGGCTGGCGCGCTACCGGAAGGCGCAGATCGAGGTGCACGACGAGGGTGTGGAGTGGACGCCCATCGAGAAGCCCCGCGAGTCGGCGTTGACCGACGAAGAGCTCGCCGAGGAGTTCGGCGCCTTGAACCTGGCCGCGGACGCCGGCGAGGACGCGGAAGAGGTGGAAGAGGTGGAGACGGTGGAGGTCGAGGAGTAGGCGATCCGCCGTCCGACCGGGCAGTCGCGAAGAGGAGGGCCCCGGGGGCCCTCCTCTTCGTTTCGGGTGCGGGCCGTGGACGACCGTCGAGCGAACATTGCATCATCTATATATGGCCCCCAGCGGCGACGCCGATGTCCAAGAATGTCCTTGACTCGAGATAGATGGGGTCTATGATTACCACCGTTGGGACGATAAGGACTTCGTGCCGCCCAGAGACCTCGGGGCGGGGCGGATGGGAGGGAAAGAGTCGTTGCGAGTCGCTCTCGCCTACAATGCGAAGCCTTCGGAACGGGCGGCGATCCGGGCCGCTCGACCGGAGCTCCTCGCGGGAGAAGAAGAAGAACCTCCGTCGCTCGGCGAAGAGGGGTCCGACGACCTCTACGCCGAGTGGGACTCCGCGGACACCGTCCTCGCCCTCGCGTCAGCCCTGGAGAGCCGCTACGAGCTGACCCTCGTGGAGGCCCGCGAGGACTTCCCCCTGCGCATCCGCGCCGCCCGGCCCGACCTCGTCTTCAACATCGCCGAAGGGTTCCACGGCGCCAGCCGTGAAGCGCAGGTGCCAGGCATCCTCGAGATGCTCGGCATCCCCTACACCGGCTCCGACCCCCTGACCCTGTGCATCTGCCTCGACAAGGCGAGGGCGAAGGAGCTCCTGGCCTACCGGGGGATTCCCACCGCTCCCTTCTCGGTGGTGGAAGACCTCTCCGAGATCGACCAGGCGAGGGAGGTCTCCCTCCCGGCGATGGTCAAGCCCCTGTTCGAAGGCTCCAGCAAGGGCATCCGAGACGACCAGCTCGTGAAGGACTGGCGGAGCCTGGAGGACCGGGTCCGCCGGGTGCTGGCCGAGTACCGCCAGCCGGCCCTCGTGGAGTCCTTCCTGCCCGGGCGGGAGTTCACCGTAGCCATCCTGGGAAACGGCGCCGGCCTGCGCACGCTGCCCCCCGTGGAGATCCGCTTCGACGTCTTCCCGCCCGGCGCGAACCCCATCTACTCCTGGGAGGCCAAGTGGGTCTGGGACCGGCCCGAGGCTCCGCTGCAGGTGTTCGAGTGCCCTGCGCAGCTGACCGACGCGGAGAGAGGCTCCATCGAGGACCTGTGCCGGCGGACGGCCAAGGTGCTGCGGCTCCGGGACTGGGCCCGGCTCGACGTGCGTCTGGACGCGGACGGGGTGCCCAACATCCTGGAGGTCAATCCCCTCCCTGGGGTCCTCCCGAACCCTGAGGACAACTCCTGCTTTCCCAAGGCCGCGCGGGCGGCCGGGATGGACTACCGCGCCATGGTCCTGGCCGTGGCCGATGCGGCGTGCAGGCGCCTGGGGTGGACGTCGTGACACCTCGGGTCGTGATCCTCTACAACGTGCCGGCGGACCCTACCGACGCCTCCGACACCGGTGTCCTCGACGAGGTCGCGGGACGTCGAGGACGCCCTGGGCGGTTCGGGCCACGACGTCGAGCGCGTCGGCCTGACACCGCGACAACCTGTTCCGCGCCATCGCCGAGCTCGGCGCCCGCCGGGACGACACCGTGGTGTTCAACCTGTGCGAAGGGCTCGACGGCGAGGCCCGCTTCGAATCCCGGTGGCCGGGCCTGCTGGAACTGCACGGCCATCCGCTTCACGGGCAACCCCTCCGCGACCCTGGCCTGTGCCCTGGACAAGCGCGTGGCCAAGGCGATGCTCGCCTCGCCGCCGGTATCCCCAGCGCCGGGCTGCCCGGTCTTCCGCGGTGCCGCGCCCGGAGATCCGCGTGCGAACCTCTCCTTCCCCTGTGTGGTGAAGCCCCTGCGGGAGGACGCGAGCATGGGCGTGACCGCCGCCTCCTTCGTCACCGATCCCCGAGGCCCTGTGGCGGCAGGTGGGCGAGGTGATCGAGCGCCACCGCCAACCGGCCCTGGTCGAGGTATATCTCAAGGGGCGTGAGTTCAACTGTCGGTGACCGGGCAGGGGAGAGGCGCCACGGCCCTGCCGATGGCGGAGATCGTGTTCGAGGGGTACGACGGCGGGGAGCCGCGGCTGGTCACCCACGAGGCCAAGTGGAGCGAGGGGAGCGTGAGGACCGTCGGACGGTCCCCCGCTGCCCGGCGGACATCCGGAGAGCCCCTGGCGCGCGCCTGCGGTCTGCGCTGGCCGCGTACCGGCGTTCTGGAGTGCCGGGACTACGCGCGCTATCGACGTGCGGCTCGACGCCCGAGGCCGGCCCGCAGGTGCTGGAGGTGAACCCCAACCCCGACATCTCCCGCAAGGCGGGGCTTGGCTCGGGCCGTGGCCGCCTCGGGCAGACGCCTACGAGAGCGTTCGTCGGCCCGCTCGTCGGAGTGCGGCGTGGCGCCGGCGGCTGAGCGGGGCTCGAGTCCGACGACTCGAACCACTGGTGGAACTGGTCGAGGCCGCCGGGTGTTCCGCGCCGGACGAGGTGGAGGTGGCCCGGGAGGTGCTGGAGGCGGCGTCGCCAAGGGCGAGACTCCGGCTACCGCTGCGCCGGGTGGCCGAGCCGGCGGGCGTGCCGGCGGGGTTCGCGTGTTGGGGTCCCACCCCCTGCACCGAGGGCACCTTCGACCTGTACTGGATCGTCGGTCGATCCCCGCGTGCAGCGCACGGGGGTGGCCTCCGCGCTGCTCGCCGCGACCGTGGACGACGTGGTCGGCTCGCCGCGGGCGGCGCCAGTGGTCGCCGAGACCTCCGGTACCGAGCCCTACGCTCCCGCCCAGGCGCTTCTACGAGGCCCGCGGATTCCGCGTGGCCCGAGATCCCCGACTTCTACCGCCCGGCGACCCGAAGGTCGTCTACATCAAAGTCCCTGCACCCGACCGGGAGGGGAGTGAGAAATGGAACTCTGGCGCAAGATCCTCAACTCGTCGGTTCGGCAACCGGCGCAACTGCAACGCTTGTTCCCGGGCCTCGACGTGAAGGCCCTGGACGCGGTGGCCGAGACCTACCCCATGTGCATCAACCCCTACTACCTGAGCCTGGTGGAGACCGCCGGACGACCCCATCGGGCGGCAGTGCATCCCGGACCCGGCCGAGCTGGACACGAGCATGGGGCTCCGCACCGCGGACCCCCTGGCCGAGGAGAGCATGAGCCCGGTACCCTGCGTGGTGCACCGCTACCCGGACCGCGCCCTGTTCGCTCGTGACGACCCGGTGCGCCATGTACTGCCGGTTCTGCACCCGCAAGCGCAAGGTCGGGCAAGGACGAGCCCGTCACCGCGGAGATGCGCCGCGCGAGGCGCTGGACTACATCGCCCGCACCCCGGAGATCCGCGACGTGATCGTCTCGGGCGGCGATCCCCTCCTGCTCTCCGACGAGGAACTCGAGGAGATCCTCCGGACGCTGCGCGCGATTCCCCACGTGGAGATGATCCGCATCGGCACCCGCGTGCCCTGCGTGCTGCCCCAGCGGGTCACCCGGAGGCTGGCGTGGACGTCCTGCGCAGCTACCATCCCCTCTACGTGAACACGCACTTCGAGCACCCCCGGGAGGTCACGCCCCAGGCCGCGAAGCGCCCTCGCCGGCTGGCCGACGCCGGGCATCCCCCTGGGCAACCAGTCGGTGCTGCTGCGGGGCGTCAACGACGACCCGGCGATCTTCCTGGAACTCAACCGGAAGCTGCTCGCGTGCCGCGTGCGGCCGTACTACCTCTACCAGGCCGACCTGGTGCGGGGACGGAGCACTTCCGCACGCCGGTGGCAGTCGGGACTGGAGGTCATCCGCGGACTCCGCGGCCATACCTCGGGGCTCGCCGTGCCCCAGTACGTGATCGACGCCCCCGGCGGCGGCGGCAAGATCCCCCTGCTGCCCGAGTACCTGGTGGGCCGCGACGACGAGCGCGTGGTGCTGCAGAACTACAGGGGACAGTACTACGTCTACCCCGAGGTGGAGCAGGGCGGCCGCGGCGAGCCGGAGGCGACCCGCTGTCCGCTCGAACTCGTGCTCTCGGAGCGCGTACAGTACTGATCTCCGTCCTCGTTCCAGGAGAGCCGGGGCTCGGGGAAACCGAGCCCCGGACCCTGGGGACCGACACTCGATGAGCGAACCCTCCTTCCCTCGACCGCCCCGTCCGTGGTATACGGCGCCTTCCCTTTCGGAGGGGCCGCGGATGCCGCTCTCGTTCGATCGCAGGGAACCCCGTCCTCCCTCCTCCCAGTTGCCCGCCGTGAAGCCGTCGGCGGTGCCGGGAGTCCCGTCCCGTCGTCGTTCCTGGACCGAAGAACCCCCCGAGCGCTCCGTGGGCACGGCCGGTCTCGACCGCTGCCCCCCTCCCTGAACCGCCCCTTCCGCGCCATCCTCCGGTCGTGATCTGCGGAGACGGAGCCGCGCCCGATCCCGGGCCGCCGGTCGAGTCCGTCCCCGATTCCATGCTCGAAAGGAGAGCACCTAATGAACCGATTCGTCAGGGGACTCGTCTTTGGGGCGGCCGCGGCCGCACTCGTCGCGGGGTGCGCGAAGGCACCCGTGCAGGAAGTGGCGGACGCGAAGTCGGCCGTGGAGGCCTCGGTGGCCGCCGGCGCCGACAAGTACGCGGCCGAGGAACTCGCCCAGGCCCAGGCCGTGCTGGCGTCGGCCGAGGCCGAGGTCCGGGCCCAGGAAGGCAAGACCTTCAAGAACTACGACAAGGCCAAGGAGATCCTCGCCAAGGCCAAGGCCGAGGCCGAGGCCGTGAAGGCCTCGGTTCCGGCCCGGAAGGACGCCGCCCGCAATGCCGCCCTCGCCGCCGAGAGCGAGGCCCTCGCAGCCCTCGACGAGGCGAAGGCGCTCCTGGCCAACGCCCCGAAGGGGAAGGGGACCCGGGCGGACATCGAGGCGTTCGCCGCGGACCTCAAGGGGGTCGAGGACGCGCTGCCCGAGGTCCAGAGCATGATCGCCGCCGAGGACTACTTCGGGGCCGAGGAGAAGGCCCGCGCGCTCGGGCAGAAGGCGGCGGCGGTTTCCACGGACGTCGCGGCCGCGATGGAGAAGCTGGGGAAGTAGCCAAGGGATGGGGCGCGCGGTCTGCGGGGCCCGCCGCCCCGCCCTCCTCTTTCTCTTCGTGTTCACCCTCGGGCTGGGCGCCTGCCATCCGGTGCCGGCACCCCGGGAGGTCGACCTCGCCGAGCGTCTGGACGAGGAGCTCCGGGAGGCCGGTGCTCCCGCCCTCGCCCCGGAGGCCTACGCGGCTCACGCGGCGGCCCTCGCCGCGGCGCGCGAGGTGGTCGCGCGGGAGAGGGCCAGCTTCGTCTTCCTCCGCGACTGGGTGCGGGTCGGGGACCTCTACCGCGAACTGGTGGCGCAGGAGCGCCAACTCCTTGCCAGGGTGGCGGAGGTCCGGAGCGCGCGATCGGCCGCCCTCGGCGAGAGGATCGAGGAGGAGAGGGGCCGCGGCTCACTGCTGCGCGAGTTGACCACCCGCATGAACGAAGGCCGGCTCGCCCGGAGGAATCTCACGCGCGCCGAACTGGCCCTGGACGACGCGGAGCGGGCCCTCGCGTCCGGGGACCTGGACGCGGGGGCGGCGGCCGTCGGCAGGGCGGAGTCCTTTCACGGCGCCGCGGAGCGGACCCTCGCGCCCACGGTGTGCCGCTACCTCGACCCCGACCAGGTGGCCCGCTGGCGGCAGTACGCGCAGGAGGCGGTTTCCGAGTCGGCCCGCACCGGGGGGTTGACCCTGGTGGTGTTCAAGTTCGAGCGGCGGCTCGTGGCGTACCGGGCCGGGAAGGCCTGGCGGACCTATCGCGTCGGCCTGGGAATGAACGGGCTGTCGGACAAGCTCTTCCGCGGGGACAGCGCCACGCCCGAGGGGCGTTACAGGGTGTCCGGGAAACTGCCCGGCAGTCGGTTCCACAAGGCCCTCCTGATCGACTACCCGAACGAGGAGGACCGTCGCCGCTTCGCCGAGGCGAAGCGGCGTGGGCTCGTGCCGGCGGGCCGCGGCATCGGCGGCAACGTGGAGATCCACGGTGGCGGCCGGGACTCGGTGACGGAAGGGTGCGTCTCCCTGGACAACCCCGCCATGGACGAACTCTTCGAAATGGTGGACGTGGGGACGCCTGTGACCGTCGTGGGGGCCGTGGAGGTGAAGAACGTCCTCACGGCCGCCTGCCGGAAGCGAAGGTAGATGGGAAGCCTCCTCCGACGAATCCGGTGGCCGCTCCTGGCCGCACTCGGCGCGCTTCTCGCGCTGGAGGCCGCCGGGTGGTGGATGACCGGTCCTGCCCCGACGGAGGCCTCCGCGTGGCAAGGTGCCGTACCGGCGGGGGCGACGACGGCGCGCGCCGAGGCCCGGAGCAAGAACGCGCGCCGGAAGCTGGAGGCGCTGGCGCCGAAGGGCCTCCACGTGGTGGTGGACACGGCGGCCAACCGGCTCTACCTGCGGAAGGGCGACGTGGTTCTGCGAGAGGCCGTCGTCTCCTGCGGGAGCGGGAACGTTCTCTCCAATCCCAGCGGGGGCCAGGACTGGGTCTTCGACACGCCCAGGGGCGAGTTCAAGGTCGAGTCCAAGGTGCGGAACCCGCTGTGGGTCAAACCCGATTGGGCTTTCGTCGAGGAGGGGAAGGCACCTCCCCGAAACTACGGCGAGCGCTTCGAGCAAGGCGTCCTGGGGGATTACGCCCTCGGCATCGGCAAGGGGTATTTCCTCCACGGTACCCTGTACACCCGCATGCTCGGCCGCAACGTGACCCACGGCTGCGTCCGCGTCGGAGACGCCGACCTGCGGGCGCTCTACCGCAGCGTCCCGACCGGCGCCAAGGTGTTCCTGTACTGATGCGGAGGCTCTCGCTCCTCGCCGTCGTCGCCTTGTGCCTCGCGACCCGCGTCGCCTCGGCGGAGAGACCGCCGGACGACCTGGCGGCGGCCCTGGCACGTCAGGCGTTCGCGGAAGCCGAACTCTCCCTCGCGGAGAAGCCCCGCTTCTACGTCGTCTTCGACCTGGACCGCGGTGCGGTGTCGCTCAAGGCGCGGGGCATCGTCTTCCGCGAGTGGCCGGCGCCGGGCGTCGCCGGCGCCTGGGGAAGCCCTCCGCCCCGGGGTCCGATCCAACTCGAGCGGCGGAGCACACTGTTTGCGCCCAAGAGGTCACGGCTCAGCCCTCCGTCGCCGTCCGACGGAGAGGAGGGCAAGGAGGCCGGTGCGCCCGCTCCCCCGGAGGAGATCCTGGAACTGGGTGACATGCCGACCCGGTACCGTCTCCGTTTCGCGGACGGCACCGTCGTCCGCGTCGCCCCGGCCCCAGCCGGTGCGTTCGACCGTCTGGCGTCCTGGTTCCGCCGCAGGGTCGACGCCGCCGTGCTGCCCTTGCGGTACACCTGGGGCCGGCTGCGAGGGGGCAACGGGGTGGTCGTCTACCTCGACCTCGAGCCCGGGGACGCGAAGGCCCTGTACTGGGCTTTCTCCGAGGGCATGGAGGCCCTCTTCCGGTACCGGGGAGGCTAGACTCCGACCGCTGCGGTCGACCGGACCGAGGTGTTCCACCCTCCCCTCGAGGCACACCGGGTTCAGCGGAAGCCCGTGTAGCACCACAGCACGGCGACCCCCCAGGCCGTCGAGAGGAGGGTCACGGGGACCCCGACGGCCAGGAAGTCCCGGAACCGCAGGGTCACCCGGTCCCGCGCCGTCTCGGCCACGATGACGTTGGCCACCGAGCCCACCAAGGGTGAGGTTGCCCGCGAAGGTCGACGCCATGGCCAGGGCGAGCCAGAAGACGGGCGGGTCGGCAAACCGCTCGACCCACGGCACGGCCACCAGCACCATGGGCACGTTGCTCACCATGTTGGAGCAGCACCACGGTGAGCCCCGGAGAAGGCGGCCAACTGCGGTGCCGGTCTCCTGCCCCAGGTAGGGCGCTGCGGTCCGCGAAGAATGAGCCTCCCCAGCCCGCCCGTTCAACCCCTCGACCACCACGAAGAGGCCCCCGAAGAAGAGCAGGAGCGACCAGTCCACCCGTGCGAGCACCCTGGCGGGCGGCCGCCGGCCCGCGAGGATCATGACCGGCTGCTCCGGCCATGGCCGTTCCAGCCAGGCTGCTGCCGCCAGGAAGCCGGCGAGCACGAACGCGGCGACGAGCCCGCCCTTGATCAGCAGGGGTGCGTCCACCGCAGGGGGCGACGCCGGCCTCTCGAAGCGGCCGCTGCCCAGGCTACGCCGGAACGCCCAGCGCAGGTAGCCCCAGTCCAGGGCCAGCGCGCCGACCGCCACCGGGAGCATGTGCCAGGCGAAGCCCGGGTAGGACCACGCCGAGTGCGTGCCGACGATCATGTTCTGGGGGTTGCCGGTCAGCGTGGCCACGCTTCCGATGTTGGCCGCCGTGGCGAGCGCCAGGAGCACGGGGACCGGTTCGATGCCCGTCTCGTCGCACACCTGCAGCAGCAGCGGGGTGAGCACGAGGCACACGGTGTCGTTGACGAAGAGGGCGGAGAGGAGGCCGGAAACGGAGACGACCCCCAGGAGCAGACCCCGCCGCGTGCGCGCGAGGCGCACCACCCAGTACGCGCACCACCGGAAGAACGACGCTTCGGCCAGGTACCCCGCCAGGATCATCATCCCGAGGAGCAGGAGGATCGTGTCGAAGTTGATGGCCGCGACGGCCTCATCCTGGGACAGGGCGCCGCTCCAGACCATGAGCACGGCACCGAGCAGCGCTCCGGAGGGCCGGTCCACGTGCAGGTAGGGGATCTTCTGCCCCGCGATGATCAGGTAGGTGAGGAGGAAGATCAGGAGGGCGGCGGTCATGGCGGGGTCGGCAGGGGGCCGGCGGTTCTCCGGCCCCCTGCGCTCCGATCAGTACACGGGCTTGAAGTCGAAGTGGTGTTCGGCCTCGATCAGACGGATCGTGCGGGACAGGGAGCGCATGACGATGGAGTGGGTCCGAGCGCCGCCCGCGAAGAACCGCACTCCCCGCAGCAGGTCGCCGTCCGTTACGCCGGTGGCCGCGAACATGACGTCCCCTCTGGCCAGGTCCTCGATCGAGTAGATGCGCTCGAGGTCTTCGATGCCCATCTCGCGGCAGCGTCGCTTCTCTTCCTCGTCGGTGAAGTACAGCCGGCCCTGCATGTCGCCTCCCATGCACTTCAGGGCGGCAGCGGCCAGCACTCCCTCGGGACCGCCGCCGACCCCGATGAGCATGTGCACGGGCGCGTCGGGGAGGCCTGCGGCGACGGCCGGAGCCACGTCGCCGTCGGGGATCAGTTTGATCCGGGCCCCCGTCCCCCGCACCTCGTCGATGAGGGCACGGTGGCGCTCCCGGTTCAGGATCACGACCGTCATGTCCTCGGGGTAGAGCCCCAGGGCGTCGGCGACGTTGCGCACGTTCTCGGTGGGGGTCCTGCGGATGTCGATGGCGCCCTTGGCGCCCTCGCCCACGGCGATCTTGTCCATGTACATGTCGGGGGCGTGCAGGAAGCAGCCCTCGCAGGAAGCGGCGATGGTGGCGATCGCGTTGGGCATCCCCGTGGAGCAGAGATTGGTTCCCTCCAGGGGGTCCACGGCGATGTCGACGCGGATGTCCCCCCGGCCGTTCCCGACCATCTCGCCGATGTAGAGCATCGGTGCCTCGTCCATCTCGCCCTCCCCGATCACGACGCGACCGGTGAAGGAGATGGACTGGAGGGTGCGCCTCATCGCCTCGGTGGCGGCGTCGTCGGCCGCGTGCTTGTCGCCCTTCCCCATCCAGCGGGCGGACGCCAGGGCCGCGGCCTCGGTGACGCGAACCATTTCCAGGGCGAGATTCCGGTCCATGGGGTACCTCCGTTCGGCAGACAGCGGTCAGTGTGAGGGAAGGGGCGGATCCCCGTGTTCAGCGTCGCGTTTCGCCCGGCGGCGAGAAGGGCCCCAGGTCCGGGGGGGCGAAGGAGACGGAGAGCACCTGCGTCGTGCCCGTATGCTGCCCGCTGGCGTAGTTCTCCTCGGAGAACGGGACCAAGAGCCCCTCCACCCGGCGGAAATCCCCGTACTCCGTCGCGAAGATGCTCTTCGCGTTTCCCATGCGCAGGACGCCCTCCACCCGCACGACGCGGCGGGTCTCCTCCTGGATCCAGTAGGTGAGGTCGAGTTCCGGCGACCACGGCAGGCCCACGGCCCGGAGGGTCCCTCCCGCGTCGGCCCGCGTTCCCCGGTCCACGAAGCGCCCGGCGTACTCGACGAAGACCCACGGGACGGCCGAGCGCAGGAACTGGTAGACCATGGCCGTCCGGGGAGGCCCCTCCACCGCCCGGGCGCCGCCGGCGTCGCCCCGCCAGCCGAGGTCTCCGTCCAGGATCCGCACCTCGGTGGTCCCGGGGTACGCGATCTCGACCCGGAGACGTCCGGGGGCCGCAAGGTCTCGGCGAACCCTCCCCTTGCCACCGCGCATCCGGGCGACCACCTCCGCGTCCGTCCGAAAGGCCTGGAATCGCTCCAGCACCCCCTCTCCCCCGTACGCCTCGACGATGGCGTTCGGGGAGAACGCCGGTCCGGCGGTCCCTGCGGTCGCTGCCGCGGCGGCGATGCCGAGGAGGACGGCGGCGGCCCCTAGGGCCCTTCCCATCCCAGGATCCTCGCCAGATTGCCTCCGAGCACCCCCGCCCGCTCGTCGGCCGTGAGTCCCGCGGCGTCCATTTCGGCCCGATACCTCGGCAGTTCCAGCAGCGGATAGTCGCTCCCGAAGACGAGCCGGTCGGCTCCGGCGGTGTCCAGGGCCGCCCGGTAGGCATCGGGCTTGTACAGGTACGGTCCGGCCGCCGTGTCGTAGTACACGTTGCGCAGGACCTCGTCGGCGTCCCTGCGGAGCAGGTGGTAGACGAACAGGCCTCCGCCCCAGTGTGCCAGGATCCACTTCGTGGCGGGGTGTTCCCGCACCAGTTCGTAGAGGTCCGACGGCCCCATCGGGGCCTTCCCCGGGTACCCGTGTCCCACCGGCTCGTTGGCGTGCAGGAGCAAGGGGACACCCGCCTCCCGGCACAGTTCGGCGAACGGGCCGAGCGCCTTGCGCACCTCGGGCCCGAGGCCGGCGGCGTACGTCGCCAGTTCTCCCAATCCGCGTGCCCCGGCGCCGAGGCACCGCTCCGCCTCCCGGAGGGCGCCGTCGCCCCCGAGGGGATTCACGCAGCCCAGAGCCAGTATCCGGTCCGGGAAGCGGCGCGCCGCTTCCAGGACGTAGTCGTTGCCCCGGCGCGCCGCATCGGCGCACCGCCACGGGAACCCGAAGGCGCAAGCGGCCTGGATCCCGTTCCTGTCCAAGTAGTCGACGAGGTCCTCGGTGCCCGCCAGGCGGGCTCGGGGGTCGCGGTAGAGGAGGGAGAACTCGTCCTCCCCCGCGAAGTATCTCCCGCGGTCCCCACGGACCTCTGGGGGAAAGATGTGTGTGTGGGCATCGAGGACCATGGGTCGCGGCCGCCTCCCCTCTCCGGCGGGCGGCATCATACCCGGCGCGTGGAAAAGCTGTCCACAGAAGGGCGGATCAGGTGATTCCTCCCACCGGCTCGCGCCGAAGGCCGTGCCGGGCAGTCAGCAGAGTGCCCGTGGAGCATGCGCGGCCGAGGAGCAGCGCGATCGCGGCGGCCTGCACGCCCACGAGTTCCAGGTGGCGGACACCCACGTACAGAACCAGTGCGATTCCGGCCACCTCCGCCACCGTGGCCGCGGTGATGGGAGCCGTGATGCGCGCGTTCATGAAGAGGGCGCGCAGATGGGAGAGAGCCACGGTGAACGCGGGAACGAGGATGAGAACGCGGGTCGGCGCCACCGCGAGGGCGACCAGATCCCCCGGGAGCCCCGACACCGAGCGGAACCAGAAGTCGGCCGCCGGACCGAGGGCGAGGAGCGCCAGCCCCCCGCTCGCCGCCACGGCCAGGCCGACGGCGAAACGGCGGAGTTCCGGGGCGGCCTTCTCTCCCTCTCCCAGCAGCGCGAGTCCCACCTCCTGATACGAGAGTCCCAGGCAACTGAAGAGGAAGACCAGGGCGCGCACCACCGGGAACACGGCGAGGGACTCCAGCGGCGCTCTGGCGTGGCCCAGCGCCAGGGTTATGAGCGGGTGGACGGCCAGGGTGAGGGTGGTGCTCAGGGCCAGGGGAACGTAGAACGTCGAGATGGCTCGATAGGACAACGGGGCCTCGGCCTCGCCGGTCGCCGTGCGGAGCGCGCGGACGGCCCCGGCTGCCATGGCGCGGACCGCCGCGGCTTCCGCCAGCACGCCGGCGGAGAGCGCCGCGGCGCCCACCAGCGCGCCGGGGAGGCCGGACGGGGCGAGGATCGCGGCGCTCAGCGTCATGAAGAGCAGACGGACGGCCGTTCCGTACCCGACCCTGCGGGTCGAGCCCCGGCGGATGAGGATGCCCTGGTACAGCCGCCGATACCCGATGGCCGCCGGCCAAGGCACGAGGAGCGCCAGGGAGGTCCGCGTCAACTCCGCGACCGGCTCGGGCAGGTCCAGCAGCGCTCCGGAGATCCACCGGAAGACGGGTTCCCACAGCAGGAGGACGAGGCAGCCCGTCACGGCCGCGCTCAATGCGATGGTGAAGCGGCGAAACCTGGCGTAGGAAGCAGGCCCCCGGACCAGAGTGGTCGCCGCCCCCATGAGCATGATCACCGGCGCCTCGAGGATGAGCGCGAAGGAGACCGACACGCCGAAAGCGGCGAGGTTGACCTTGGGGTCGGGCAGACGGGCGAGGACGGCGGCCAGGAACGGCCCCTCCGTGGCCATCATGAGCCAGGTCGAGGCCAGGGGGAGCCAGAAGCGTGCGATGGTTGCCACCGAGAGGGCGGGGGGGGAGTCGTCGCGTGCAGGGGTCACGGCGGATGAGCCTCGGGCAGGGCGGGAACGCGGACGCCACCGTAGCACCTTTGCGCCCCCGTTCCAACGGGGGCCCTGCACGGGCGCTCCCCGGCGCCGTTTGCCGAGGAAGAAGGACGAGCCCTAAACTCCCGGCCGCCGCCGACCGATAAACACGGGGAACGTGCTCCGTCTTGACTGAGCGGGCCCGAATGTTATCGTACGCGGGTTTTCGGCCTCTCAGACAGGGGAGTGGATCGATGCTGGGCAGGAATCCATGGTGTGGGCTCGCCGTCGCGGGGCTCGTCGGATGCGCGGGAGCCCCGACCCAGTCTCCCGGGCCCGACTGGCCCGCGCGGGTGGAGGAGTTGTCGAAGACCCAGGCCCGGCTCGAGATGCGAATCGACGAGGTTTCGCGGAACCTCCTGTCGCTCCGGGAGCGGTTGGAAGCCCAGGAGGCCGCGCTCGCCGAGGCCAGAGCGGCAAAGGTCGAAGCGCCGACGTCGGCGCCGCCCCTGCGGGTGGTGAAGCTCGACCCCGGCGTTCCGGAGTCCGCGGAGCCGGGGGGGCGGGAACCTTCGCCGGCCGCCGATCTCTACCGTCGGGCGTTCAACGCGTTTCGCGAGGGCAGGTACGGGCCGGCGATCCTGGATTTCGAGGAGTTCCTGCGGCGGAATCCGGATCACGAGTACGCGGACAATGCGCAGTACTGGATCGGGGAGAGCTATTTCACGCAGAGTCAGTTCGAACAGGCGGTGGTGGAGTATGACCGTCTCCTCTCGCGGTACCCGCAGAAGAGTCGGGTGCCGGACGCGCTGCTGAAGATCGCGCTGTCGTACGACAGGATGGGAGACTCGAAGCGGGGCAGGGCATTCTTGGATCGTCTGGTGGCCGAGTACCCGGAAACCGAGCCGGCCCGTGAGGCCCGCAAGTTGCTGAGCGCCGCACCGTAGAGGGCGGCGCAGGAGGGCACCGTGCGAAACGTCACACTGATGGTGATCGCTGCACTCGCGGCCGTGGCAGCCGCCCAGGGTTTTGCGGAGGAGCCGGACCACCGAGTCGTGCGGGGCGAAACCCTCTGGGATCTCTCGGACCGCTACTGGAGCGATCCGTGGACGTGGCCGGAGTTGTGGGCTGTGAACCCGCACTTCCGCAACCCCCACATCATCTTCCCGGGGGACCCCATCTTCCTCGACCGGGGGCCCGCAAGGACTTCGACCCAGGAGGAGGACCGGGTCGTTCGGCTTCCGTGGGAGAAGCTGGAACCTCCGTCGATCGAGGGGGACGGGGCGCAGGCCGCAGAGGAGCAGGCCGCCCAGAGTGACGAGCCCGAGGGGCCTCCCAAGGTGCTGATCTCC
Organism: uncultured delta proteobacterium; assembly: GCA_963707045.1. GTDB lineage: Bacteria > Desulfobacterota > Deferrisomatia > Deferrisomatales > JACRMM01 > CAZGRT01. Next base: position 128,690 of record CAVPOV010000018.1, on the reverse strand, counting down.
CACGAGCAGGGGCAGGACTTCCTGGTGCAGGCACCGGTGGATCGGTGGGCAACGGTGCACAACCGGCACCAGATCAAGGTCGCCTACGCGGAGGGCGAGGACGTGGAGTTCGACCTCGTGACCGAGGGGGGATCTCTCCAGCCCGGCGACCTCGTGACCCTCTTCGACGACAGCGAACCGGTCGTCCACCCGGTGACCGGAGCCTTCCAGGGATACTACGTGGAAGTGCTCGGACACCTGGAGGTGCTCGCCGTCCACGATGGAAGGGGCGTGGGGCGGTTGCTCGAAACCTACGACGCGGTGGAAGACGGAGCCGGCCTCATGGCGTACCGGCCTCCCGTTCGGGAGTTGGAACTGCAGAAGGGCCCCGGCGGGGTGGACGGCATGATCCTGCGGGGAAAGCCCGGCCAGTCCGTCTTCTCCACCGACGACCTCGTGCTGCTCGACCGCGGCGGAGAGGCGGGGCTGTCCCCCGGTGCCCTGCTCGAGATCCCGGTCACGGAGGGCAGCCGCAGCGCCCAGGGGATGGTGGATCTCGGCACGCCCTTGGCGGTTCTCCTGGTGGTCTCTTCGGAGGGCGCGACCTCGACCGGTATCGTGCTGGAGAGCCGGGCCGCCGTGGAAGCCGGCGACCGCTTCGTGGCGAGCCCGTTTTCCCCTTGACGGCCTGAAGACCCCTTCCCTATAGTCGGCGTTTCCTAAAATTCTTAGGGAACGCCTGCGCTTTGCGCCCGGGCTGGGGTCGTCGATGTTCGAGTCCCTCACCGAAAAGCTTTCGGCGGCCTTCGCCTCCCTGAAGTCGAGGGGCAGGCTCGGGGAGAAGGACGTGGACGCCGCGATGCGCGAGGTGCGTCTCGCCTTGCTGGAGGCGGACGTTCACTACCGCGTCGTCAAGGAATTCGTGTCGGCGGTGCGGGAGCGTGCCCTCGGGCAGGAGGTGATGCAGAGCCTCACGCCCGGGCAGATGGTGGTCAAGATCGTCCACGAGGAACTCGTGCGGGCGATGGGCGAGCAGGCCCCGTCGCTCAACCTGCGGGGGGCCCCGCCGGTCCCGGTGCTCCTGGTGGGCCTCCAGGGCTCGGGGAAGACGACCACCGCCGGCAAGCTGGCCCTCCACCTCAAGCGAACGGCCGGCCGCCGTCCGTACCTCGTTCCCGCCGACGTGTACCGCCCCGCGGCGATCCAGCAGCTCAAGAAGCTCGGAGCCGACCTCGGTTTCCCGGTGTACGACTCCGACCCCTCCGGGGATCCCGTGGAGATCTGCGGGGCAGCCCGCGAGGAGGCGCGCCTGTCCGGCTGCGACGTGCTCGTGGTGGACACCGCCGGGCGCCTGCACGTGGACGAACCGCTCATGGAGGAACTGAGGCGGCTACGCTCTCTGCTCCAACCGGCGGAGATCCTCCTGGTGGCCGACGCGATGACCGGCCAGGACGCGGTGAACGTGGCGCGGGAGTTCGAGTCCGCCCTCGGGATCACCGGCGTGGTGCTCACCAAGGTGGACGGCGACGCCCGGGGCGGCGCGGCCTTGTCGCTGCAGGCGGTCGCGAAGAAGCCGATCAAGTTGCTCGGTGTCGGTGAGAAGCTGGATGCCCTGGAGGTGTTCCACCCGGAGAGGATGGCTTCCCGTGTTCTCGGCATGGGCGACCTCCTGGGTCTCATCGAGAAGGCCGAGCAGGCCCTCGAGGTGGGCGACGCCCGGGAGATGGAAGAGAAGCTGCGCAAGGGCGGTTTCTCCCTGGAGGACTTCCGAGACCAGTTGAAGATGTTTCGCAAGATGGGGAGCCTGGAAGATCTGGTGAAGAAGCTCCCCGGTGCCGGGGGAGCCCTGAAGGGCGCACGGCCCGACGAGAAGGAGTTGGGCCGGGTCATCGCGATCATCGACAGCATGACGCCCCTGGAGCGGCGGAAGCCGGAGATCCTGAACGGGAGCCGCCGGAGACGCATCGCCGCCGGGAGCGGGACCCGCGTAGAGGATGTAAACCGCCTGATGAAGCGTTATCAGGAGGCCCGAAAGATGCTCAAACAGGTCCAGCAGATGGGCCTCGGCCGAGGAGGCCGGATGGGAAGGCTGCTCTCCAAGGGACTGGGCCGCCTCCCCCTGATGCCGTAGGCCGGTTACCCTGCCGCGCGCTGGCTTCTTCCACGGAGCTCGCGGCGCAGAAACACGTCGAGGAGACGCACGCATGGCAGTGAAGATCCGTCTGGCCCGCCACGGGGCCAAGAAGAAGCCGTTCTACCGAATCGTGGCGACCTCCTCCGAAGCGCCGCGAGACGGCCGCTTCCTGGAGGTGCTCGGCACCTACAATCCTCTCACCGAACCCGCTGCGATCCAGGTGAAGGAGGACCGCGTGCTGGAATGGCTCGGCAAGGGTGCGCAGCCGTCCGACACGGTCAGGAGCCTGCTGCGGCAGACGGGCGTGTGGGCGAAGGCCCAGGCGAAGGCCTGAGCCTCGTTCCCGGGCCCCCATGAAGCGGGTCCGCTACGTAGCGCTCGGGAGAGTCGGCAGGCCTCACGGGTTGCGCGGGGAAGTGAGGGTCGATCCGGGAGCCGGTCCGGCGGTCGACTACGGGCGTTACGAGCGATTCTTCCTGGCGCGGTCGGGAGAACCCGGACCGGTGCAGGTGGAAGGGGTTCGGCCTCACGGCCGGCTCGCGCTGTTCAAGTTCCGCGGCGTGGACGACCCGGAGGCGGCGAAGGAACTGACCGGTTCGATCCTGTACGTGGAGCGGGCGGACATGCCCGTCCTCGGGGAAGACGAGTACTACCACGCGGACCTCGTGGGCTGTGGGGTGGTCGACGAGGAAGGACGCCAGTTGGGGACCGTGGACGACGTGTTCCCCACCGGCGCTCACGACGTGCTCGTGATCGCGTCGGAGAGCGGGCCGTGGATGCTGCCCGTGGTGGCCGAGACCGTTCTGGAGGTTGCCCCCGAGCGAGGCCTGATCCGGGTCCGGGTCCCCGGGGGGCTTCCCACGTGAGGTTCGTCGTCCTCACTCTGTTCCCGGAGTACTTCAGCGGGCCCCTGGACGTGGGCATCCTGAAGCGGGCCCGGGAGGAGGGGCGGGTCGAGGTTTCGCTAGTGGACCTGCGGCCGTTCGGGGAGGGCCGGCACCGGATCGTGGACGACTATCCCTTCGGCGGGGGTGCCGGCATGGTGATGAAGCCGGGCCCCGTGGTCGCTGCGGTCGAAGCGTCGCGGGCGGCCGCACCCGGGTGCCGCGTCGTGCTGCTGACGCCCCAGGGCCGGCCGTATCGCCAGGAGGACGCCGCGGAGTTCGCTCGCGAGGAGTGTCTCGTCCTGGTCTGCGGCCGGTACGAGGGGTTCGACGAGCGGATCCGCGGATTCTGCGACGACGAGGTCTCCATCGGCGATTTCGTCCTGATGGGTGGCGATGCCGCGGCCCTGGCCGTGATCGAGTCGGTGTCCAGGCTGGTGCCGGGGGTGCTGGGAGCGGCCGAGTCGACGGCCTCCGAGAGCTTGGCCGACGGGATCCTGGAGTACCCGCAGTACACCCGTCCCCGCAGCTTTCGGGGCATGGTGGTGCCGGAGGTCCTGCTCAGCGGAAACCACGCCGAGATCGAGGCGTGGAGGAGGCGGGAGGCGGTCGAGCGCACGGCCCGGCGCCGGCCGGACCTGTTGGAGCGGGCCCCGCTCACCCTGGAGGAGGACGAGCTCGCGCGGCGGGCGAGGGCCGAGGTCGGTCGTTGAGGGAACGGGTGTGGCTGGCCTTGGTGCACCACCCGATCCTGGAGCGCACCGGGGCGGTGGGCACCACCGCGGTGACGACCCTGGACCTCCACGACCTGGCGCGGCTGTCCTGCACGTACGGTCTCGGCGGGGTGTACGCCACGACGCCCCTGGAGGGGCAGCGCGCGCTGGCGGGACGCCTCGTCGGCCACTGGACCCGGGGCCGGGGAGGGCAGCTCAACCCGTTTCGGCGGGAGGCCCTGTCGCGGCTCCGGCTGGTTTCCTCTCTCGAGGACGCCGCGAGCGGGTTGGAGAGCGAGGTGGGGGCGGTCCCGGTGCGTTTGGCGACGAGCGCCCGCGGCGGAGGGGGCCGTTGGTCCCTCACGGAGGCGCGGGCGCGGCTTGCCGAGACCGTCGCGCCGGTGCTCCTGGTGTTCGGCACCGGCTGGGGGCTCGCACCTCAGGTTCTGGAGGGGTGCGACGGGGTTCTGGAGCCTCTGAGGGGTCCGGTGGAGTACAATCACCTTTCCGTGCGTTCGGCCGCGTCGATCGTGGTGGACCGGCTCTTCGGAGATCGGTAGCATCCCTCCCCCTCGGCGCCGGGAAGACGCCTTCTCCCGGCAGCGGCCGGTGGCCGAGCGGTAGAGGCAGGTTTCGAGCTTGATCCCTCGCGAGGGGGTCGTCGACAAGGAGAACTTCCATGAATACCCTCGACACGATTGAACGCGAAAACATGAGGATGGACATCCCCCTCCTGCGGGCGGGGGACAAACTCCGGGTCCACTACAAGATCCGGGAGGGAGAGAAGGTCCGGACCCAGATCTTCGAGGGCGTGCTCATCGCCCAGCGCCGGGGAGGCATGGGTGCCTCGATCGTCGTGCGGAAGGTGAGTTTCGGGGTGGGCGTGGAGCGCGTCTTCCCGCTGCACAGCCCCCGCATCGAGAAGATCGAGGTGGTCTGCCACAGCAAGGTCCGCAGGGCGAAGCTCTCCTATCTACGCAACCTGCGGGGCAAGGCCGCCCGGCTCAAGGAGCTCCGAATCGACTGATCCGTGGCGCGCCGGAGCGTGGTGGCGCGCCTGGGGGACCCCGACCGAGAAGCCCGTCGCCTCGGATACCTCTCGGTCTGCGGTCTCGACGAGGTGGGGCGGGGCCCTCTGGCGGGGCCCGTCGTGGCCGCGGCCGTGGTGCTGCCGCCGGGAACCGAGATCCACGGGTTGGGCGACTCCAAGGCCCTGACCCCGGCGAAAAGGGCGGGGCTGGTGCCGGAGATCCGGCGCGTCAGCCGCGCGTGGGCCGTGGCGGAGGTGTCCCCCGGCGAGATCGATCGACTGAACATCCTGCAGGCCAGCCTGCTGGCCATGGCGCGGGCCTTGGGGAGGCTCGGCCTGACCCCGGACCTTCTCCTCGTCGATGGTGTGCACCAGGTCCCGTCCGAGATCCCCCAGCAGACCCTGATTCGGGGTGACGCCCGCTCCACGGCGATCGCGGCCGCCTCGATGCTGGCCAAGGAGCACCGCGACGCCCTGATGGTCGAGTACGCCCGGTTGCACCCCGGCTACGGCTTCGAGGTCCACATGGGCTACCCGACGGCGGGCCACCGCGAGGCCGTCGGGCGCCTGGGTCCCTGCCCCATCCACCGGCGGACCTTTCGCGGGGTCCGGGAGTTCCTGGAGGGCGGGGTCCAAGGGCGGCTCTTTCCCCATCCGCGGCGATGACGAAAGCCCTCGGCACCCTGGGCGAGGAGGTGGCCGTGCGACACCTGGAGGCCTTGGGGTACCGGATCGTCGAGACGGAACTATCGCTGTCGGACGGGGGAGATCGACTGCGTGGCGGTCGACGGGGCACCCTCGTGTTCGTCGAGGTCAAGGCGCGGCGCAACGCCGGCTACGGCGGTCCCCTGGAGGCCGTCGACGAACGGAAGCGACGGCGGATGATACGGGTGGCGCGACAGTTCGTCCACGAGCGTCGCCTGGGCGACGTCCCCCAACGCTTCGACGTCGTGGCCGTCTGGATGAACCGCCGATCCGCCCACGGTGGAGGTGCTTCCCGAACGCCTTCGAGGTCGAGCCGTGACCCGCTTCTTGTCCCCTGCCATTTGTGGTAGAAGTCCGGCACCGCGGAACCTGACTGCGGAGAAGCCATGCAGACCCGTGCCAGCCGAGTCCCCGTCGCCATCGAAGAGGAGATGAAGCGCTCGTACATGGATTACGCCATGAGCGTGATCATCGGCCGAGCCCTGCCGGACGTGCGCGACGGCCTCAAGCCGGTGCACCGCCGGGTCCTGTTCGCCATGCACGACCTGGGGAACCGCTGGGACAAGCCCTACAAGAAGTCGGCCCGCGTGGTCGGCGACGTGATCGGTAAGTACCACCCCCACGGGGACGCCGCGGTCTACGACACGCTGGTTCGCATGGCCCAGGACTTCAGCCTGCGCTACCCGCTGGTCGAGGGTCAGGGCAACTTCGGCTCCATCGACGGCGACGCGCCGGCGGCCATGCGCTACACCGAGGTTCGCATGGAGCGGCTGGCGGGCGAGCTCTTGGCCGACATCGACATGGAGACCGTCGACTTCGTGCCCAACTACGACGGTTCCCTCGAGGAGCCCGACGGTGCTGCCCTGCCGCTTTCCCCAATCTGCTGGCCAACGGCAGTTCGGGCATCGCCGTCGGGATGAGCACGAACGTCCCGCCCCACAACCTGCGCGAGTTGTGCGACGCGCTCATCCTTCTGGTGCGCAGCCCCGAAGCCACGGTGGACGATCTGATGGACCTCCTGCCCGGCCCGGATTTCCCGACCGGAGGCTTCATCTACGGCCTGCGCGGCATCCGGGACGCGTACACCACCGGCCGGGGGCTGCTGCGCATCCGCGCCCGGACCATCGTGGAGCGAGAACGCGCGCACGGGCCGAGAGGCCATCGTCGTCACCGAGGTGCCCTACGCCGTCAACAAGGCCCGGCTGCTCGAGGAGATCGCCGACCTGGTCCGAGACAAGAAGCTCGAGGGAATCTCCGACCTGCGCGACGAGTCCGACCGCGAGGGCCTTCGGGTGGTCCTCGAGTTGAAGAAGGGGGAGGAGCCGCGCATCGTCCTCAACCAACTGTACAAGCACACGCGCATGGAGGTCGCCTTCGGCGTGAACCTCCTCGCGATCGTCGACAACCAGCCGCGCGTGCTCACGCTCAAGGAGACCCTCGGGCCACTTCATCGAGCACCGGCGCGAGGTCACGGTGCGCAAGACCCAGTTCCGGCTCCGGAAGGCGCGGGAGCGGGCCCACCTGCTCGAGGGCCTCAAGATCGCGCTGGACAACCTGGACGCGAGTGATCGCGCTGATCCGCAGCTCTCCCAACCCGGCGGCGGCCCGGGAAGGACTGATGGAGCAGTTCGGGCTGTCGGATGCGCAGGTCGAAGCACATCCTCGACCTGCGGCTGCACCGCCTCACCGGCTTGGAGCGGGACAAGATCCTGGAAGAGTACCGGGAGACGCTCCGCCTCATCGAGGAACTCGAGGGGATCCTCGCCGACGAACGCAGGGTGTCGGGACATCCTGGTGGACGACTTCGAGGAAATCCGCGACAAGTACGGCGACGCCCGCCGGACCGAGATCGTCGAGCTAGACCGAGGACATCACCATCGAGGACCTGATCGCCGAGGAGGAGATGGTCGTGACCATCTCCCACAGCGGCTACATCAAGCGCAACCCGGCGTCGCTGTACCGCAGCCAGCGACGGGGCGGGAAGGGGCGCACTCGGGATGACCACCCGGGAAGAGGACTTCGTCGAGCACCTCTTCGTGGCCAGCACCCACTCCTACATCCTGTTCTTCAGCGACTGGGGCAAGGTGTACTGGCTGAAGGTGCACGGCTCCCCGAGGTGGGGGCCGCGGCGCGGGGGCAAGGCCATCGTCAACCTCCTGCCGATGGAGCCAGGAGAGTCGATCTCGGCGTATCTTGCCGGTGAGGGAGTTCAGGGAAGGGCAGCTTCGTGTTCATGGCCACCCGCCAGGGTCTGGGTGAAGAAGACGGACCTGATGGCGTTCTCCCGCCCGTGGAAGAGCCGCGGGCATCCAGGCGATCTCGTCTGGACGAGGGGGACGAGCTGATCGTCACCCGGATGACCGACGGCGAGCAGGACATCGTGCTCAGCACGAAGCCGGGGACTCTCGATCCGCTTTCGAGAGTCCGGCGTGCGCCCGACGGGCCGGACGAGCCGGGGCGTGCGGGGCATCGAACTCGAGGAAGGCGACGGGTGGTCGCGGCCGACGTGATGCGGCTCGGAACCACCCTGCTGTCGGTCACCGAGCACGGGTTCGGGAAGCGCACCGAACATCGAGGAGTACCGGCGCCAGTCCCGCGGGGGCAAGGGGATCATCACGATCAAGACCACGCCGCGCAACGGGAACGTGACGAAGGTGCTGGTGGTGGAAGAGCAGGAACGAGGTGATCCTGATCTCCAGCAGCGGCAAGTTGATCCGCACGGCGGTCTCCGGGATCTCCGTGATCGGCAGGAACACCCAGGGCGTCAAGCTCTTCGAAGTGGAGCCGGGGGAGACCGTGGTGTCCCTGGCCCGCGTCGTGGAGGAGGAGGAAGAATAGAGGGAATACTTTTTCTGGCAGGGCTCTCAAGTAGGTCCCCGCGGTTTCCGATAAGGGCTTCGTAACGCCATTCCCGTTGGGTGGTTCTTGACACAGGGAGTGGCGTCTTATAGCATCGGCGCCGGTTTTCATGCTAAAGGCCGGCCCCGACGGGCACCGTTCCGGTTTCTGCTGGAGTCAGGGCCCGTAGCCCCGTGTGCGATTCGCCGAGGAGAGCCCCATGGCCTTGCGGAAGCCCAGGAACTTGGTGGGCCTCGATATCGGGAGCCATTCCATCAAGATCGTCGAGCTGAAGCATCTCAAGCACGGGTTCGAGCTCAAGAACTTCGGAATTGCTCAGCTTCCCCCCGAAGCCATCGTCGATGGCGTCATCATGGACTCGGCCATTGTCGTCGAGTCGATCCGCAACCTGGTTTCAAACCTCAAACTGAAGAACCAAAACGTCTCGCACGTCGGTCTCCGGCCACTCCCTGATCGTCAAGAAGATCCAACTGCCGCTCATGACCGAGGCGGAACTCGAGGAGCAGATCCAGTGGGAGGCCGAGCAGTACATTCCCTTCGAGATCGATGAGGTCAACCTCGACTTCCAGATCCTCGGGCCCGCTGCCGGACGAAGAGGCGCCAGATGGAGGTTCTGCTGGTCGCGGTCAAGAAGGACATCATCAACGACTACACGGCGGTGGTCTCCGAGGCGGGCCTGACGCCGCAGGTGGTGGACGTCGATGCCTTCTGCCTCGAGAACGCCTTCGAGATGGCCTACCCCGACCACCTGGACAAGCACGGTGGTGCTGATCGACGTCGGGGCCGAGCATCATGAACATCAACGTGCTCAAGCACGGCGTGAGCACCTTCACCCGCGACATCACCGTGGGGGGAAGCAACTTCACCGAGGAGATCCAGAAGGAGTTGGGGGTCAGCTACGAAGAGGCGGAGATCCTCAAACTCGGTGGCCGCTCCGACAGGGCCGGTCCGGCGGAAGCCGCCGAGGTGATGCGCCTGACGACGGAAAACGTCGTGTTGGAGATGCAGCGATCCCTGGACTTCTTCAGTGCGACCTCGTCGGAAGAGGAGGTCAACCGGGTCTTCCTGGCCGGAGGCTCCTGCCGGGTTCCCGGGTTGGCCGCCGCGGTCGAGGAGAAGGTGGGCATCCCGGTGGAGATCTTCAACCCCTTCCAGCGGGGTCAGCTGTTCTCCCAAGCTCTTTGATCCCGACTACCTGGAGGCCATGGGCCCGATCGCCGCCGTGGCGACAGGGTTCGCCTTGCGGAGGACGGACGAGCGATGATTCGAATCAACCTCCTCCCGGTCCGCGCGGAGAAGAAGCGGGAAAGCACTGCGCCAGCAGGTGCTACTGGTCATGGGCTGGGTCCTGGTGCTGGCGGCGGTCATCGGCTCCGTTCACCTGATGGTGGGCAACGACATCGCCGAGATGAAGACCCGCATCGCCGAGAGCAAGGCCGAGATCGCCCTGCTCGCAGGCGATCATCGGCGAGGTGAAGGCAGTTCAAGAAGAAGAAGAAGGACCTGGAGGACAAGATCCAGGTGATCACGCAACTCGAGCAGCGCCAGCGGGGTCCGGTTCGGGTTCTCCACGAACTCGCGAAGATCATCCCCGAGAAGGTGTGGATCGAGCGCATGAAGGACACCGGCGGCTCCCTCTCCGCTGGAGGGGTACGCGATCGACAACCAGACGATCGCGCGCTTCATGACCGACCTGGAGTCGAGTCCAGTGGTTCCAGGCCGTCCGCCTGGAGGTGACGAAACAGGTCACGAAGGGCGGGGTAAGCCTCAAGTCCTTCTCCCTCAAGGCGTCCGTCGTCTATCCGAAGGCGGGGTGATCGCATGGCCGCCGCGTTCGATACCTACCTGAAGTGGCCGACCCGAAGGAAAGCCATCGTCTGGCTTCTCTTTACCGCGGCTGTGGTCCTCCTCTACTACTTCCTCCTGTTCCAGCCGCGGCTCGAGGAGTTGAGGGGCCTCGAGGCGGACTACGATCGGCTGGTGAAGGAACTGAGGGAGAATCAGGCGATCGCCGCAGAACCTTCCCAAAGTGAAGGAGGAAGTGCGGCGCCTCGACGAAAGGCTCGCCCAGGCCCTGCAGAAGCTGCCCAATCGTGAGGAGATCCCGACGCTTCTGCAGACGGTGAGCGATCTCGGCAAGGACGCTGGGCTGGAGTTCCTGCTGTTCAAGCCCAGCCCTCCGGTCCCGAGGGACTTCTACGCGGAGGTGCCCTTGGAGCTGCAGGTTTTCGGCGGCTACCACGACCTCGCGACGTTCTTCGACAAGATCGGTCGCCTTCCCCGGATCGTGACGATCGAGGACCTGGACTTCGGGGGGGCGAAGCAGGGGCCCGGAGGTGTCAAGCTGACGGTCAGTTGTCGGGCCGTGACGTTCAAGTTCCTCGAGCCGGGTGAGCAGGCAGCAGCCCGGGCCCAGACCGCGGGAGGCGCACGGAAATGAGCCCCCTGGCGAAGACGGCGATGGTGGCTGGCGTACTCGTGCTCGCGGCGTGCGGAGCGGAGCCGCCTCCGGCTCCGGCGCCCCAAGCGGCCCCGAGCCCGCAGGCCGCGACGCCCACGATGGTCGCCGCCCCAGCGGCGGCTCCCGCGGCAGCCGCGCAGGAGTCCTCGGAAGTCACGTTCGAGTATGATCCCAAGGGGTTGCGGGATCCCTTCGAGCCCTTCGTGAAGCTCGAGGTGAAGAAGAAGGAGGTTCCCAAGGCCTTCATTCCCAAGACACCTCTGCAGCGTTACGCGGTGGAGGAGATCCGTCTGGTCGGGGTGATCTGGGCCGACGGGGGGAAGTCCGTCGCCTTGGTGGAGGACCCCGAGGGCAAGGGATACGCGGTGTCGGGTGGTGCATGGATCGGCGACCGAGGAGGTCGGATCGTTCGAATTCGACCGGATGGGGTCGACGTGGAGGAGCGCTTCGTGGATCTGTTCGGCGAAGAAAACGTCAAGGTTGTCTCGATGGCCCTTCACAAGCCAGAAGGGGAGGTGAGTCCATGAGCCCGCGGCGAGAGGGGTCTGCCCGGAAGAAGATCGTGCTGAGAGCCCTGGCCTTGGCTGCGGCTCCCTGGATGGCTCTGGCAGGGCTGCACGCGTCGCGTGGGCCCTCCCAGGCGGCCGATGTCCCGCAAGCGGCGGCGCCCTCGCCACGCGCGGTGCTGAGCACCGTTGCGGTGGCGGCAGAGGGCGAGGCGACGAGGATCCGCCTGCGTGGGATGGGGCAGCCCCAGTACCGGCTGGTCTCCGCCGGGGCAGGAGGGTTGGTTCAGGTCGAACTGGCCGGCGTGTCCCTGGAGGGCCTTCCGCCCCAGATTTCCGTCGGCGACGGTACCTTGGAGCGCGTGACGTTCCAGAGCCTTCCCGCGGCTGGTGCCCGGGTGTCGGTACTCCTGGCAGGCGACGGGCACGGCGCGGTGGAGCCGGCGGAAGACGGGCTCGACGTGGTGGTCGGGCTCACCCGCCGGGCGGCGGTGCCGGCGCAGTCGTTGGCCGTGGCGCAGGTCGCGGCCGGCGAGGCGGATCTTGCCGGCGGCGGGACGGTCGCGGATCTGGGCTTCCGCCAGGAGCCGACCCGCAGCCTCGTCGAAGTCGGACTCTCGGTCGCCGCTCCCTATGAGGTGACCGAGGCCACCGGCGAGCGCGTCGTGCTGGACATCCGGAAGACCACGTTGCCCCCGAAGTTCCGCCGCGCCCTCGACACCTCGGCGTTCTCTGGCGCGGTGAAGATGATCGCCGCCTACGAACGCGGCAGCGATGTGCGCGTGGTGGTGGATCTGAGGCGTCCGGTCCCCTATCACCTGACCCGCGACGGCGGGCAGATCACGCTGGCCTTCGAGGGTGGCAGCGACGAGCCGAGGCCTTCGCAGACCGGAGAGGTGCGCACCGGAGGGCGGGAGATCGTGGTGATCGAAGGCGCGCCGCAGGGTGCGGGCCCGCAGGGCACCGCTCCTGCCGGGGGCGCCGCGGCACCGCAGGGTGGGGTAGCCCCGTCCGATCCGGCTTCTCTCGGTTACACCGGCCGGCGGCTGTCCATGGACTTCGTGGACGCCGACATCCGCAACGTGCTTCGGATCATCGGAGAGGTCAGCGGTCTCAACGTGGTCGCGGGCGACGGCGTGCAAGGGAAGGTCACGGTCCGGATGGTGGACGTGCCCTGGGATCAGGCGCTCGACGTCATCCTCAAGACGCGTGGTCTGGACCAGGTTCGCGAGGGCAACGTCATCCGAATCGCCCCCGCCGAGAAGATCGCGCAGGAGAGGGCCAAGCAGGAGGAGGCGCGGAAGACGGCGGTCGCGGAGGCGCCTCTCTTCAACGACATCATCCCGGTGAACTACGCCACGGCGGGGGAGGTCTTGGACAAGGTGCAGGCCGTGCTGAGCGAGAGGGGCTCTGCCTCCGTCGATCAGCGGACCAACGCCCTGCTGGTGAAGGACACCGCGGACCGGCTGGACGAGGTGCGCGAACTCGTGGCCCGTCTGGACACCCAGACCCCGCAGGTCCTCATCGAGGCCCGGATCGTGGAGGTGGCGTCCACCTTCGCCCGGGACCTGGGCATCCAGTGGGGCGGCAGCTTCAATGCCGACACGGCCCACGGGAATTCCACCGGCTGGGCGTTTCCCCACTCGATCAACGCGGTGGGCGACAGCGGGGTGCAGAACTTCGCGGTGAACCTGCCCGCCGCGGTCGGCGCCGCGTCGCCGGGAGGCGCCCTGGCCCTGACCTTCGGGTCCATCGACGATATTCTCACCCTGGACCTGCGCCTGTCGGCGATCGAGAGTTCGGGCCGCGGTCGAGTGATCTCGTCGCCGAGGGTCACGACCCTCGACAACAAGACCGCGGAGATCAGCCAGGGCGTCGAGATCCCCTTCACGACGGCCACCGAGGAGAAGATCGAGACCTCGAGCATCGACTACAAGCTGAAGCTCAACGTCACCCCGCACGTCACCTCGGACCGGTCGATCATCATGAAGATCGACGTCACCAAGGACGCGCCGTCCACGACCTTCTTCGCGGTGGACTCGCGCACCCCGGCGAAGGAGACCCGGGCCGCCACGACCGAGGTGCTGGTCAAGGACGGCGAAACCACCGTCATCGGCGGGATCATCACCGACACGCAGGGCGACCAGGAACTGTCGGTGCCGTTCCTCGGGAAGATTCCCTACCTCGGAGCGCTCTTCCGCAAGAAGGAGAAGCGCGTCGACAAGACCGAGCTGATCATCTTCATCACGCCGAAGATCGCGAATCTGCAGCCGGTCGCTCGAAACCCCTGATGACCCTGCAGTACCGGACAGCCGGGGAGTCCCACGGGCCGCTGCTCGCGGCCCTGATCGAGGGACTCCCCGCGGGTCTTTCCGTGGATCCGACCCGCATCGACCGCGACCTCGCCCGGAGGCAGCAGGGCTACGGCCGAGGCGGCCGCATGGCCATCGAGGCCGACCGGGCGGAGATCCTCGGAGGTGTCCGCTGGGGCAAGACCACCGGGGCACCGGTCCTCCTCGCGGTGAGAAACCGCGACTGGGAGAACTGGTCCGAGGGGATGAGCCCGGCGGCGGAGCACCGGGGCTCGATCCCCCCGGTCACCCAGGTCCGGCCGGGCCACGCCGACCTCCCCGGGGTCCTCCAGCGCGGGCTCGGCGACGCCCGGGATGTGCTCGAGCGGGCCAGCGCCCGGGAGACGGCGGCCCGCGTGGCCGCTGGGGCCTTGGCGAAGTCCCTGCTGGCGGAGATCGGTATCCGCGTGGGGTCCTTCGTCACCTCCGTCGGCGACGTCGAGACCCCTTGGTCCGGCGACCTGGCGGTCCTCCACGAGGCCGCCGAGAAGGCCCGCCTCCGGATGCCCGACCCGGCGGCGGACGCGGGGGCCGTGAAGGCCGTGGACCGCGCCCGGGAGCAGGGCGACACGCTGGGGGGCACCTTCGTCTGCTTCGCCACCGGGGTCCCCGTGGGTCTGGGCAACCACACGGTCTGGACCGAGCGCCTGGACGCGCGCCTCGGGCTGGCGTTCCTCTCCATCCCGGCGATCAAGGGCCTCGAACTGGGCCTCGGGTTCGAGGCGGCCCGAGAGCCCGGCTCCCGGGTGCACGACGAGATCCTCCCCGGAGGGCCGGGGGACGGCCGGCGGGGCGGCGTCCGCCGGGACACGAACCGGGCCGGGGGGGTCGAGGGCGGGATCACCAACGGAGAGGACGTGTGGGTTCGTGCGGCCATGAAGCCGATTCCGACCCTCATGGCCCCGCTGCGAACCGTGGACCTCGCCACCGGGGAAGCCGTGTCGGCCTCCCGGGAGCGGAGCGACGTCTGCGCCGTGCCGGCCGCCAGCGTGGTGGGCGAGGCCGTCCTGGCCTTCGAACTCGCCTCCGCGGTGGTCGGGAAGTTCGGCGGGGAGTGCCTGGAGGACATCCGTCAGGGGCTGGAGGCCTATCTCGACCGGATCAATCGCCGTTGGCCCCGGCCGTGATCCTGACCGGGTTCATGGGGGTCGGCAAGTCGGCCACGGGAAAGGCGCTCGCGCGGATTCTCGGTTGGGACTTCGTGGACCTCGACGAGGAGATCGAGCGGGCCGCCGAGAAGTCGGTGGCGCAGGTCTTCGAAGAGGAGGGCGAGGAGCGCTTCCGAGATCTGGAGTCCGAGGCGCTGAAGGCCGCGCTGGGGCGGCGGCGGGTGGTGGTCGCCACGGGGGGCGGCGTCCTGCTCCGCGAGGACAACCGCCGGCGCCTGGAGGGACGGATGGTGGTCAATCTCGACGCGCCGGTTGGGGTGTGCGTCGACAGGGTTCGACGCAGTTCCACGCGGCGGCCGCTGCTCGAAGCGGCGGACCCGGGAGGTGCGGCGCGGGAATTGTGGAGCGCAAGGCGCACACTCTACGAGGGTGTCGTGAGACGGGTGGACACGCAGGGGAAGAGCCCGGAGGAGGTGGCCCGGGAGATCCGGGACCGGTTCCTGACCGGCGCCGGGCTTCCGTGAGGAAGGTCACGGTCGGTCTCGCCGGTCGCTCCTACGAGGTAATCGTGGGAAGGGGGCTGCTCGCGGCGCCGGGGCGGGCGGGGGGAGCAGCGGACGTGCTGCGGGATCGGAGGACGTTCCTCGCTTCGGACCGGACGGTGTGGGGGTTTTACGGGGGCGCGGTCACGGAGGGCCTGTCGACCCTCAAGGCCCGGATCGCAGGGCACTGGCTGATGGAACCGGGGGAGGCCCACAAGGAGTTCCGGTCCCTCCAGAGCCTGTGGGACGCGCTCGTGGACGCCCGGATCGAGCGTGGGGACTGCGTGGTGGCGCTGGGGGGAGGCGTGGTCGGAGACCTGGCGGGCTTTGCCGCCGCGACGTACCGGAGGGGCATCGACGTAGTGCAGGTGCCCACGACCCTCCTGGCGATGGTGGACTCCAGCGTCGGGGGGAAGACCGCGGTGGACCACCCGCGGGGAAAGAACCTCATCGGGGCCTTCCACCAGCCCCGAGGAGTGGTGGCCGACCTGGAAACCCTGGGGACGCTTCCGGTCCGGGAGGTCCTCTCGGGGTTCGCGGAGGTGCTGAAAGCCGCGCTTCTCGCCGATCCGGACCTGTTCGCCCGACTGGAGGCGGTGGGTCCGGCGGCCGCCGGGGACCCCGCGACCCTGGAGGACGCGGTGGCCCGGGCTGTGACGATCAAGGCGCGCATCGTCGAAGCGGACGAGACCGAGACCGGGTGCCGGGCGCTCCTGAACCTCGGGCACACCCTGGGCCACGCGGTCGAGGCCGCGAGCGGATACGGGGTCTACGCGCACGGGGAGGCGGTTGCCCTGGGGATCGCCTTCACGGCTCGACTCTCCCAGGAACTGGGGTTCCTGCCGGCCGCGGACGCGAAACGGATTCGGGCGGTCCTCGAAAAGTGGGGTTATCCGCTAAGGGCCGAGGGGGTTGGCGCCGAAAAGATCCTAAACGCCCTGCGGTTCGACAAGAAGAACCTGGGCGGCGTTCCCCGTTGGGTGCTCCTGGAGGGGATCGGTAGTCCCCGGTGGGGCGTAGAGGTCGATTCGGACATCGTCGAACGTCTCCTCGTGGAGGTCCAGAAAAGCCCATGAACGCGCTGAGAACGAAAAGGCTGCTCTACACCCTGTTCGTCGGTCTGGCCCTGACCCTGGGCGGCTGCGGCGACGAGTACGATCCGTCGCACGCGAGCGGCGGGCCTCCCGTCCCCCCCCTGGAAGACCTGGCCTTCAAGGATCCCGCCGACACGGCGGTGACCTCGTTGGACCTCACGGCCAGCGCGGAGTACTTGCCTCCGGCGACCAACGACGGATGTCCGCTGGCGGAGGATCCGGACAGCGACGGCGTGTTCGACGTCGCGGACCTGTGCCCGAACGAGTCGGGTCCGGCGACGAACGACGGCTGCCCGCTGTCGACCGATCCGGACAACGACGGGGTCGCCGGCAGCGCGGACCTGTGCCCGAACGAGTCGGGTCCGGCGGACAACGGCGGCTGCCCGCTGCCGGCCGATCCGGACAACGACGGCGTCGTGGGTGCCGCCGACCTGTGCCCGAACGAGATGGGGCCGACCCCGGATGCGGCCCTCGGCGAGGTGCAGGTGTTCGCCCGTGTCCTCGACCAGGAGGGCAACCTCCTGGAGAGCCTGAACTCGTTCAACTTCACCGTGGTGCTGGACCCCAAGGGTGCGCCGAAGGCCATTCCCCAGGAGGACATAACGGTCGTGCCGACGGTTTCGCAGGACCACGTGGTGGCCCTGGTGATCGACTCGAGCGGCTCCATGACGACGCTGATCGACCCCACGACCCCGCGCATGCTGGTGGCGAGGGATGCGGCCAAACTCTTCGTGAGCCTGATGCAGGGCACGGACCGCACGGCCGTGGTGGACTTCGACGACAACGCGACCGTGACGCAGCAACTCACGGGGGTGGAGGGCCAGGCCGACCTGAACAAGGCCATCGACGCCCTGGAGGCTGCCGGCGCGACCAACCTCGGGGCGGCGATGACCGAGGCCGTGCGGGCGGTGGGGGCGCGGCCGGGCAAGCGCGCGGCGATCCTGCTCACCGACGGGGACGACACCGTGGATCCCGTCACGGGCGGCCCGGAGGTCTGGCTGAACGACTCCTCGAGCACGAGGCTCCAGGGCCTGAACCTGCTGCGCAAGAGCGCCATGGTGGTGTATACGGTGGGGCTCGGAGGAGACCTGTCGCCCACGGGGCTGGCGGATCTCCAGTTGATCGCCCAGGAGACCGGAGGCGAGTTCTTCCAGGCCCTCACCGCTTCGGACCTGCTGGACGCGTTCGGGAGCGTCATTCCGGCTCAGATCGAGGCGTTGGACCCGGTGCGGACCTACCTGCTAACCTTTCCCAACGCGATACCGCAGCAGGCCGCGGGGGTTCCGGTCACCGTCCCGATGCTGATGAACGTGGTCTACGAGAACGGCATCGCGGTCCATCGCGCCGAGTTCGGTACGTCCTATACGGTCAAGTAACGGTTACCCGTGAAGGGGAGTGACGGAGCCATGCGAAAGATCGGCCTTATTCTCGCTGCAACGCTGCTGCTGTCCGCGCTGGGGATGGGGTGCGGCATCGACGACGACAAGACCGGGAACCGTCTCATCGTGGACGGGGTTTCCGACCCCGGCGGTTCCAGCGCCCTGGTGTTCAACGCTGTGGAGGAGACCAACGACTTCGGCGAGGACAACCAGGAGAACACGTTCGACACCGGCGAGAGCGACGGCCGGCCGACGGTGAACGAGACGGTCCTGACCCCGCTCGGGCCCGACTCCGTGGTGCTGTCGCTTCGCAACGACCCGCGCCCCGGCGTGGATCCGGGGGTGGACATCGACGTCTATCAGATCGACATCACCTACCTGGATCGCTTCGGGCGCTCGCGCACCTTCGCCCCGACGTTCCGCCCGAGGGCGTTCATCACGCTCGCGGACGGGGAGTCCGGCGACCTCGAGATCGTCCTCGTGCCCGAGGACATGAAGAAGGTGCAGGGTGGGCTGCGGGACATCTTCCTCTTCGGCGACCCGATCGCGGATGGGGTCACGAACATGACGGCCGTCCTGGACATCTACTACCGGGACCGGCTCAACAACGACAAGGACCGCACGCAGACGTCGGTGAACATCACGTTCATCAACCCCATGACGTCGCAGGCGCCGGGAGCCAACTGAGATTTGGCGCCCTTCGGGGCCTGGCGGCGACGGTGGACGACGGCGTGCGCCTCATGAACCAGAGCGGAGACCTCGAGCGCAGGATCGATCGGCTTCGGAACTGCGGGTCGGAGGACGTGGCGCCCCTGTGGATCGAGCACTTGGAACCCGACGAGGGGCTCCGGGAACTCTCGAACCGCTCCGGGGCGCTCTTCCGCGTTCAGGAGGCGCACTTCCTCCTGCTCCGCGGGAGAGGCGGCGAAGCCCGGGCGGTGCTCGAAGCGTTGGCGGATTTGCCGCAGGGGCTCCAGAGGGTCGTCGGCGGATTGTGGGCGCGGCTCGAGGAGGTGGGGGAAGAGGTCGCTGAAGGCGTCGCGGTGGAAGATTCCGGCATCGCGTCCCGGACGCTGGCCGAACTTTACCTGGCGCAGGGTGATCGGGACGCCGCTGTGGCGACGTATCGTGAATTGGCGGCACTCCGACCGGACGACGGGGACATCCGCGGTCGCCTGCGGGCCCTCGAAGGCAGGGGCGAACCCGAAGGCCTCGCGGAACTCGTGGCCTGGCTCGAGCGCGTTCGGAGGTGGAGGGCCCTCCGAGGCGCCTGACCCCGCGCGCTGTGGCGCCGGGAGCCGAGGGAGAGGGGGATCACCGGTGAAGGTGCTGATTCTGCACGGCCCGAACCTCAACCTGCTGGGGACTCGGGAGCCGGGCGTCTACGGGGCGTGCACCCTCGTCGAGATCGACGAGGATCTCCGCGCCCTCGCCGCCGAACTCGGCGTGGAGGTGGAGTCTCATCAGGCCAACGGCGAAGGGGACCTGGTCGACCGGATCCAGGCGTCGGCGGGACGCTTCGAGGGCATCCTGATCAACCCGGCCGCCTACACCCACACCAGCGTCGCCCTTCGGGACGCACTCCTCGCCGTGGGGTTGCCCTTCGTCGAGGTCCACCTCTCCAACGTCCATCGCAGGGAGCCGTTTCGCCGGCGATCGCTGCTGGCCGACGTGGCGGTGGGAACCGTAGCCGGCTTCGGGCCGGAGAGCTACGAACTCGGCCTGCGGGGTCTCGTCGGGCATCTGGCGTCGCGTCGGTAGTCCTCCTTGGCTTTGTCGGCGACGGCCTCCCGGTACGGCGAACGGATCGCCAGAGCCCGCCTCCTGCTGGAGCGCGAGCGCCTCGACGTCCTCCTCGTAGCGGATCCCAACGGCATCCGCTACCTGTGCGGGTTCACGGGTTCCAGCGGCCTGCTCCTGATGACGGAGCGATCGAACCTCTTCCTCACGGACTCCCGTTACGTGCTCCAGGCGGCACAGGAGACGTGGGGGGCGGAGGTGCGGGAGGCCACGGACCTTGACCGGGCGGCCGCGGAGGCCTGTGCGGGGCGAGGGGTGCGGTGGGTGGGACATCAGGCTTCCAGTCTCAGTGCCGCCCGTGCCGCGCGCCTGCGCCGGCGCTTGGAGGGCGCCGAACTGGTGGACGTCGGTTCGGCGCTGGACGCGCTCCGGATGACCAAGGACCCCGACGAACTCGCTCGGCTGCGGGCGGCCGCCCGACTGGCGGAGGATGCTCTGGCCGCCGTGTTGGACGAGGTGAGGCCCGGGAACACCGAGAAGCGAATCGCCCGGGAGTTCCAGATCGAGTGCCTGCGCCGGGGAGCGGAGGGCCTCGCCTTCGACGTCATCGTCGCCGCCGGAGAACGGGGGGCGCTACCCCACGCGCGGCCCACCGATCGACCGTTTCAGCCGGGAGACCTCGTGGTGGTCGACTTCGGCGTTCGGCTGGGCGGATACTGCTCGGACGAGACGGTGACCGTCCCGGTCGGCGAGGTCTCCGACCGTGCGAGGCAGGTCTACGAGGTGGTGCGGGCGGCCCAGGCGTCGGCCCTGGCGGCGCTGCGACCCGGCGTCCGGCTGGCCGATGTGGACCGGGCGGCGCGAGAGGTGATCCGGGAAGCGGGTTTCGGCGATCGGTTCGGTCACGGGACCGGGCACGGCGTCGGTCTCGCGGTCCACGAGGCGCCCACCGTCAGTTCCCGTTCCGACGAGGTGGCCCTGGAGGGCATGGTGGTCACCGTGGAGCCCGGGATCTACCTGCCGGACGAACTGGGAGTGCGGTTGGAAGACACGGTCTTCATCACGGCGGACGGGTGCGATAGCATCACCACGCTGCCGAAGGGCTTCGGGGCCCTCGCTTCGAAGGAGACCTAGCGCGAACTTTGTCCGGGAAGGGCTTCAGTCGGACCGCAGGAGTTGACGATGAATGTGCGCAAGGAGTTGCGTTACCACCCGGAGCACACGTGGGCCCGCCTCGAGGACGGGGTGGCCACCGTGGGGATCACCGACCACGCCCAGAAGGAGTTGGGTGACATCGTGTTCCTGGAACTGCCGGAGGAAGGACGGGAACTCTCGGAAGGGGAGGTCTTCGGGACGGTGGAATCCTCCAAGTCGGTTTCCGAACTGTACTGTCCGGTGAGCGGCACGGTGGCGGGTGTGAACCGCAGCGTCGAGGACGCACCGGAGCGGATCAACGACGATCCCTACGGGGAGGGATGGCTGGTCCGGGTCAGGCTGTCTCCCGGTTTCGACCCGGGTCGTCTTCTCGACGCCGCGGGGTACGAAGAGCACGTCGGCGCGAACTGAGAATCGAGGAAGCATGGCGATCGACCGGGACAAGATCGCTCGGAGCGCGCAGCGCTACAAGGAGCGCAGGCAGTTCCAGCGGGCCATCGACGAGTACAAGAAGGTGCTCGCCGCGGACTCTCGCGACATCCGGACACGCCTGAAGTTGATCGAGCTGTACGGCTTGGTGGGCCGGAAGCGCGAGGCGGTGGACGAGTGCCTCCTGGTGGCCGAGACCTATGCGGACCAGGGCTTCTACCTCAAGGCCATCGCCGTCTACAAACAAGCCCTGCGCGTCGAACCCGACAACCCGGTCCTCTACCGGAACATGGGGGAGATGTACGTCAAGCAGGGGCTCATCGGCGACGCCCTGGGATGGTTCAAGCGCGGGGTCGATGTGCTGCGCCGTCAGGAGCGACAGTCCGAGGCGGAGGAAGTGCTCATCCGCATGGAGGAGCTGGCGCCCGAGAACGTCGCCATCAAGATCCATCTGGCGGAGCTCTACCTGGAGGAGGACAAGTACCAGGAGTTTTCCGAGGAGTTCTCGAAACTGGTGCTCCAACTACGGGGGGAGGGCCGCTCCCGGAAGCTCCTCCAGGCCGTCGAGTCCTTCTACGAGAAGTCCCAGCGCCACCAGGTGGTCCTGCAGAAGCTGGCCGAACTCTATGTGGACCTGGGCGAGGAATCCAAGGCCCTCGAGGTCCTGCGCGAGGGGCTCGGCCGCGACCCACAGAATCGGGAGCTTCGTCTCCTGGCGCTCCGGGCGAACCTCAGTGCGGGGCAACTCCCCGAGGCCCGGCGGATCGCCCTCGGACTCTACGAGGAAGACCCGAACGACCTGTTCATCCTGGAGCAGTTGGCCGCCATCGCTCAGGCCCGGGGGGACAAGAGCGAACTGGCGCAGGCCTTCAAGGCCGTCGCCAAGGTCTACGGGCGCCGGGGCCTGCATCAGAAGGAGGAGTTCTACTTCCGGAAGGTCCTGGAGATCTCGCCCGAGGACGCCGAGGCCCGGCTGCACCTGGGATCGGTCATGGTCGAGGTGGC
Organism: uncultured delta proteobacterium; assembly: GCA_963707045.1. Taxonomy (GTDB): domain Bacteria; phylum Desulfobacterota; class Deferrisomatia; order Deferrisomatales; family JACRMM01; genus CAZGRT01. Next base: position 106,615 of record CAVPOV010000018.1, on the reverse strand, counting down.
GCCCGAGCCCGTGGAGGAGCCCGCGGAGGTTCCCGGTTTCGACCAGGAATGGGGTGCGGAGCCCGGAGTCGGGGGCGACGACGAACTCCAGCAGGGGCTGGTGGAAGCGGAGCTGTACCTCAAGTACGGCATCGACCAGAAGGCGGCCGAGAAGCTTCGAGAACTGACCGAGCTCGCGCCCGAGGACGTGGAGATCCGCCAGAAGCTCCGGGACCTGTTCCAGCGCCAGGGCGACCGGGACGGGTGGACCCACGAGCAACTCAAGATCGCCGAGATCTTCCGGAACACGGGTCGGGAGAACGAAGCCTTTCGTGCCTACGAGGCGATCCTCGAGGTAGACGCCGGCAACGAGCAGGCCCGCAGCGCGATGCAGCAACTCAAGCCCCAGGCCGCCGCGGCGCAGGCGGCGGAGCGGGGACCCGCGCCCATCGGGATCGAGTTCGCCGACGAAGCGGCGGAGGCCGCGTACGGAGCGCCAGGGGGAGAGGCGACCGAAGAAGAGCAGGCGCTCCGGAGGGGGCTCTCTCGGGCCGACACCCTGGCCGGCCAGGGGCGGCGGGACGAGGCGATCGAGGTCCTGCTCCAGATGCGAGAGCACTTCCCTGCCTCCGTTCACGTGGCGACGCGGCTGGAGAGCCTGGGGTGGTCGCCGGAGGAGCCGGGAGACGAAGACGGGGACTTCGTGGACCTGCAGGCCGAGGTGCTCGAGGGCCTCGATCTGCGCTTGGGAAGCGAGTTCGAGGGCTTCGAGGACTTCGAGGTCTCGGAACTCGACGACATCGTGCGGGAGTTCAAGTCGGGGATCGCGGAGCGTTTGGAGGACTCGGACTTCGAGACCCACTACAATCTGGGCGTTGCCTACCGGGAGATGGGCCTCTTCGACGAGGCGCTGCAGGAGTTCCAACTGGCGGCGCGGTCTCCGGACCGGCAGAAGGATGCGTACACCTCACTGTCCTTGGTGCTGCGGGACCTAGGGCGGCACGGGGACGCGCTCGCGGCGCTCCGCATGGCTCTGGCATCGCCCGACAACGCGGCGGAGGACCGGGTGGCGATCCTGTACGAGATGGGGTGCACGGCGGAGGAGGCGGGAACGGCGGAGCAGGCGGTGCAGTTCTTCGAAAAGGCTTCCGAGGTCGATCCGTCCTACCGGGACGTGGGGGGCCGGCTGCGGCAGGCCCGGGCTCGTCTGGGGGCCTGAGGCCGTGTACCGGTTGTTCGGCCTCGGTCGGGACCCTTTCGCCCCGGTGAGCGACGGGGCCCTGTTCTGGGAAACGCCGGAGCGGGCGGAGGTCCGGGAACGCCTCTTGCGACTGCTCGCCGAAGGCCGGGGCGCGTGGTTGCGGGGGCCTGCGGGCTCGGGCCGGGAGACCCTGCTGGCCCGAGCGGCGGAGGACTTGGCCGCGGCCGGGACGAGCGTCATCTGGGTCGGCGATCGGTGGTGCGGGGAGGCCGACGACTTCCTCGAGGCCTTGGCGTCGGTGGCGGCGGGTGGGGAGGGCCCTTCGGGGGGCACCGCTCGGGTCGTCCCCCTTTACTCCAGCGTGCTGGACCGGTTCTGCTCCGTCGGCCCCGTCGCCGTCTTTCTCGGAGGCGGACTCGGTGAAGGAGCCCGGCCCGAGGCGGAGATCCTCGGCGCGCTGCGGGTCGCGGGCAGCCCCCTGGCCGCGCTGGCTCTTTGCGGCGAGGGCCCGGCGCCGCTCCCGGACCTCGAGGAGGTGGAACTTCCAGCCCCGACGTTGGCGGACCTGAGAGACTGCATCGCCCACAGGGTTGCCGTCTGCGGCGGAACCGATTTGCTGGGACCGGGCGATCTCGACCAGATCTGCAGGGCCGCCCATGGGCTGGGCGACGCCGTCCGGCGCGCGCGGCAGGCCCTCACGGGCATGGCCTATCGGCGCGGACCGGTGGCGCGGTCGGGCCCGGAGGGCGACGCCCGGGACGCGGTGCTCGACGTCGGCGAGCTCGAGGCGGTGGGCCGCCTGCTCGGGACGACCTCTCCCTAGAGGTTTCGAAGCCAAACCTTTTGACTCCCCGAAAGCCGGATGCTAGCATCCACGGCTCGGAGGAGCCCAGGGCTCCTCCCGTCCCGTTTTACGTGGGTCCCGCCTTGCCTCTCCTCACGCAGCGACCGTTCTTTCTTGATCCGATGCGCCCTCACGGGCCTCGGTCGGAGTCGACTCCATGTTTTCCTACGCCCTGAAGAAGATCTTCGGAACCCAGAACGAGCGCGACCTCAGGCGCATCCAGCCGCTGGTCGAGAGCGTCAACGCGCTCGAGGAATCGTTCCGGGCGCTCTCCGATCCGGAACTGCAGGCGGTCACTCCCCGCTTCCGAGAGCGGCTCGCCGCCGGCGAACCCCTCGACGGACTCCTGCCCGAGGCCTTCGCCGCCGTGCGCGAGGCGGCCCGCCGCACCCTCGGCATGCGGCACTTCGACGTCCAGATCATCGGCGGCATGGTCCTCCACCAGGGCCGCATCGCCGAGATGAAGACCGGCGAGGGGAAGACCCTCGTGGCGACGCTTCCCGTGTACCTCAACGCCCTCACGGGGCGCGGGGTCCACGTGGTGACGGTCAACGACTACCTGGCGCGTCGCGACTCGGAGTGGATGGGGGAGGTCTACCGGTTCCTGGGAATGACGGTCGGCGTCATCGTCCACGGCCTCAACGACCGCCGAGCGGCGGGCCGCCTACGAGGCCGACATCACCTACGGGACCAACAACGAGTTCGGCTTCGACTACCTGCGCGACAACATGAAGTTCCGCCTCGAGGAATACGTCCAGCGGCCCTTCCACTACGCGATCGTCGACGAGGTGGACTCGATCCTGATCGACGAGGCGCGCACGCCCCTGATCATCTCGGGTCCGTCGGAGGAGTCGACGGAGAAGTACTACGTCATCGACAAGGTCATCCCCCACCTGCGAAAGGCCCAGGACGAGAAGGGGGCGGACGGCGACTACACGTTGGACGAGAAGGCCCGCTCGACCATCCTCACCGAGCAGGGTGTGGCCAAGGTGGAGCGCTTGCTCGGTGTGGAGAACCTCTACGACCCCCGGCAGATCGAGACCCTGCACCACGTCAACCAGGCGCTGCAAGCGCCCACGTCCTGTTCAAGCGCGACGTCGACTACGTGGTCAAGGACGGCAAGGTGACCATCGTCGACGAGTTCACCGGCCGGCTGATGCCGGGGCGTCGCTGGAGCGACGGGCTGCACCAGGCGGTGGAGGCCAAGGAGGGGGTGCAAGATCGAGAGCGAGAACCAGACCCTCGCCACGGTCACCTTCCAGAACTTCTTCCGCATGTACGAGAAGCTCGCGGGCATGACCGGCACGGCGGACACCGAGGCCGTGGAGTTCAAGAAGATCTACAACCTCGACGTGATGGTGATCCCGACGAACCGGCCGATGATCCGCGCGGACCACGGCGACGTGGTGTACCGCACCGCCCAGGAGAAGTTCGAGGCCGTGGTCGACGAGATCGACGAGCTCCACAAGAAGGGGCAGCCGATACTCGTGGGGACGATCTCCATCGAGAACTCCGAAAAGCTGGCGAAGATGCTCAAACGCCACGGCGTGCCGCACCACGTGCTCAACGCCAAGTACCACGAGCGCGAGGCGGAGATCGTCGCACAGGCCGGCCGGAAGGGCGCCGTGACGATCTCGACGAACATGGCCGGCCGAGGCACCGACATCATGCTGGGGGGCAACCCCGTGTTCCTGGCGCGCGGGCGAGGTCGACCCCGAGGTCGATCCCGAGGGGCTACGCGGCCGCGCTGGAGAAGTACCGGAAGATCTGTGCCCAGGAGAAGGAGGAGGTGATCGCCGCCGGCGGGCTCCACATCCTGGGCACCGAACGGCACGAGAGCCGGCGCATCGACAACCAGCTGCGCGGTCGCTCCGGGCGCCAGGGAGACCCGGGTTCGTCGCGCTTCTACCTGAGCCTGGAAGACGATCTGATGCGGATCTTCGGCTCCGAGCGGATCTCGGGGCTGCTGCACCAAGCTCGGCCTCCAGGAAGGCGAGGACATCCAGCACCCGTGGATCACGCAAGGCCATCGAGAACGCGCAGAAGAAGGTCGAGGCCCACAACTTCGACATCCGGAAGCACCTGCTCGAGTACGACGACGTGATGAACAAGCAGCGCACCGCCATCTACACGTGGCGGCGCGAGGTGCTCGCCGAGGACGACCTCACCGAGGAGATCCGGCGAGATGGCAGGGGGAGTGGTCTCGGACCTCGTGGAGGGCCGCTGCCCCGCGGCCGAGCCGCCGGAGAAGTGGGACCTCCAGGGGTTGCGGGAGATGATCTTCAAGCAGTTCCACGTCCAGTTCGTCGAGGCGGACGAGGAACTGGCGAAGCTCAAGGACAAGCTCGTCGAGCGGGTCAACCAGATCGTGATGCGGCGCTACGACGAGAAGCTCGCGGAGTTCGGCCCCGAGATGGCCGGCCGCCTCCAGAAGTACATCCTCCTGCAGGCCATCGACACCCACTGGAAGGACCACCTCCTCAGCATGGACCACCTCCGGGAGGGAATCGGGCTGCGCGGCTATGCGCAGGAGAACCCCCTGGTGGTCTACAAGAAGGAAGGCTTCGAGATGTTCATGGACATGCGGAGCCGCGTGGAGGAGGACGTCCTGGAGAAGCTCTTCCTGATCCAGCTCGTGAAGGAGGAGGACGCCCGGCAACTCGAGCAGCCGAGCAAGCAGACGCGGATGGTCCTGTCCCACGGGGCCCGCAAGGATGCTGCCGAGCCGGTGCGCCGGAAGGGGCCCCAGGTCGGGAGGAACGACCCGTGTCCATGCGGGAGCGGGAAGAAGTACAAGAAGTGCTGCGGCGCCTCGGCCGGCGCCCAGGCGGGGGCCGCTTGATCCCGAGGGGGTTCCGGTTCGGGGCGGTCGAGGCCGCGGTCAAGAAGCCGGGGCGCCTGGATCTCGGCGTGATCCTGAGCGACACCGAGGCCGCCGTGGCGGGCACGTTCACGCGCAACCTGGTCGTAGCGGCTCCCGTGGTGGTCTGCCGGGAGCGCGTCCGCAGAGGGACGGCCCGCGCCATTCTCGTCAATTCCGGCAACGCCAACGCCTGCACCGGCGAGCGCGGCATCGCCGACGCGAGGCGCCTCACGGAGCGGTTCGGCCGACTTCTCGAGCTCGAGGGCGAGGCCGTCCTCCCCTGCTCCACGGGGGTCATCGGCCTCCCGCTGCCCATGGACCGGATGGAGGCGGCCCTCCCCCGCCTCGAAGGAGCTTTGGGCGACGACCCCGAACCCCTCGCCCGGGCGATCCTCACCACGGACCAGTTCCCCAAGCTCGCGACCCGCGCGGTGGAGGCGGGTGGCAGGGAACTGCGGGTGATGGGGATCGCCAAGGGCGCCGGCATGATCCGGCCCGACATGGCCACGATGCTGGCCTTCCTCGTGACGGACGCGCCGGTCGGTGCCGGGAGGCTCCAGGAGCTCCTGTCGGCCGCGGTGGAGCGATCGTTCAACCGAATCACCGTCGACGGCGACACCTCGACGAACGACACCGTGCTCTGCCTCGCCAACGGGGCCGCCGGGGGGAAGGAGCTCGACGAGGATCCCGAAGCCTCGGACCTCCTGGGCGGGGCCCTGTACGAGGTCTGCCGGGACCTCGCGCGGATGATCGTGCGGGACGGCGAGGGGGCCTCCAAGGTGGTGGACGTGCGGGTTCGGGGCGCGGCGGACGACGCGGCGGCCCTGGTCATCGCCCGGACGATCGCGGAGAGCCCCCTGGTGAAGACCGCATTCCACGGCGAGGACCCCAACTGGGGCCGCATCGCCGGCGCCCTGGGTCGTTCCGGCGCCTACGCCGGGGGATCGTTCCGAATCTCCGTCGGAGGCGTGGTCGTGGCCGAGGACGGACTCGGGGTGGGGGCGGCTGCCGAGGCGGAAGCGCACGAGCGGATGAAGGACGCCGAGTACGAGATCCTCGTCGAGATCCGGGACGGGGCGGGGGAGGCGGCGGTGACCACCTGCGACCTCACCTCGGAGTACGTCCGGATCAACGCAGACTACAGGACGTGACCGGGACGCGTGGCGGCCGTCCCGTGCCCGCCGCGCGTCTCCCCTCACCCGTCACACCGAGGACGAACGATGGACGACGCCGTCTTTTCCTTCTTCAAGAAGCTGGCCGACAGCCCGAGCCCGTCGGGGTACGAGCAGCCGGCGCAGCGCGTGTGGCGGGAGTACGTGGCTCCCCACGCGGACGAGGTGCGGACCGACGTGATGGGCAACGCGTGGGGGGTGCTCCGGGGACCGGACCGCCCCCGGGTGATGCTGGCCGGACACGTGGACGAGATCGGGCTCATGGTCCAGTACATCGACGACCAGGGCTTCCTCTACTTCGGTTCCATCGGAGGGGTCGACGCCCACCTCCTGCCCGGCCAGCGCGTCTGGGTGCACGGTCGCGGGGGGCCGGTGCTCGGGGTGATCGGCCGCAAGCCGATCCACCTCCTGGAGCAGGACGAGCGCAGCAAGGTCGCCAAGCTCAAGGACCTCGCGGTGGACATCGGCGCCAAGGACCGCGCCGAGGCCGAGTCGCTGGCGGCCGTAGGCGATCCCATGACCTTCACCACGGAGATGGAGCGCCTGCGCGGCGACCGCGTCGCCGCGCGGGGGCTGGACGACAAGATGGGGTCCTTCGTGGTCGCCGAGACCCTCCGGCGCCTCGCCGCCCACAAGGGCGAGTTGCGCTGCTCGGTGTACGGCGTTTCCACGGTCCAGGAGGAGGTGGGGCTTCGAGGCGGGCGCACGAGCGCCTTCGGCATCGACCCGGATGTGGGCCTTTGCGTGGAGGTCACCTTCGCCACCGATCACCCGGGGGTGGACAAGAAATCCATCGGCGACGTGCAGGTCGGCAAGGGCCCCGTGTTGTCCCGCGGGCCGAACATCAACCCCCGCCTCTTCGAGCTCCTGCGGGCCACGGCGGAGGAGAAGGGAATCCCCCTCCAGTACGAGGCGGCGCCCCGGGCCACGGGAACGGACGCCAACGTCATGCAGCTCAACCGGTCGGGAGTCGCCACGGCGCTCGTGGAGATTCCCCTGCGCTACATGCACACCCCGGCCGAGGTGCTCAGCCTCGGCGACGTGGAAGCGGCGGTGGGACTCCTGGTGGCCGCCCTGCTCCGCATCGGCGCCGACTCCGACTGGATTCCCCAGTAATGCCAAGGTCTCGCGCTCTCGTTCCCACAGCGGCAGGGGGCCAGCCCGGGTGATCGAGGAGCGCGGCACGGTGGTGGAGGCCCGCCCCGGGCGGGCGCTCGTGGCGACGATCCGCTCCGGCTCCTGCGAGTCCTGCGGCGCCCGGCACGCCTGCGGCGGGCTCGGCGGTGGCCGGGACGCCGAGGTTTGGGTCGAGGATCCTCTAGGCGTGCAACCCGGCGAGGCAGTGGTCATCGCCGTTCCGGAGGGGACGGTGCTGCGGGCGGGATTCTGGGTGTATCTCGTGCCGGTCGCGGCGCTGGTGGCGGGAGCCGTCGTCGGCAACGCCTGGGGACCTTCCTTCGGCGTTTCGGCCGACGCGGGGGCGGCCCTGGCAGGCCTGGCGGCCATGGGTGCCGCCTTCCTCGCGGCGCGCTGGCTGGGAGGGCGCTCCGTGGCGGGCCCCCGCATCGTGGGGAGGGTGTGAGGTGGCGAAGAAAGCCGGCGAGGGGGTCCACACCGCCTGCACCAACAAGAAGGCCCGGCGCGACTACCACATCGAGGAGACGATCGAGGCGGGGATCGTCCTTCGCGGCAGCGAGGTGAAGAGCCTTCGCGACGGCCGTGCGAGCCTCACGGACGCCTACGCCCAGGTGGACGGCGGAGAGGCGTGGCTCTCCGGGCTGCACATCTCTCCCTACTCCCACACCCGCATGGAGGACCAGGACCCGGATCGGGTCCGAAAACTCCTCCTGCACGCCCAGGAGATCCGGCGCCTCGCCGTGAAGTTGCAGCAACGGGGCTACACGCTCGTTCCCCTGCGCATCTACTTCCGCAGGGGTTACGCCAAGGTGGAACTCGGCCTGGGCCGGGGCAAGAAGTTCTACGACAAGCGGGAAGACATCAAGAAGGCGGATGCGAAACGCGAAATGGAGCGGGCACTCCGGCGGCACTGAGGGCGTCCTCTAGGGAGAGGTTCCGACGGGGTTCGGCGTGTGGCGCCGAACCCCGTTTTCGTCGAGTGCGCCTTCCGGCGCACCGCTGGTCCCCGACGCCCCCCGGATCGCCGCAGAACCTGGAATGCTGCGTTGCAAAAGGTGTTTTAAAGAGACTATTTAATCTCTTTCGCTGTCCTCATCTGGCGGCCGTTTGGTTCTTGGCTCCCAGCATTGATCCGAAATGTTGGTTAATAGCTGGTTCCGATCTGGTTCGTTGAATCTACTTAAGTTCGTACTGCTTTCTTCCGAAGAGTACAAGGAAATATATTATTGTTGCTTCCAATGAAAGAGTCGCTACATTATGGCTGCGAAAGGTTCAATGTGGTGACGTGACCATGAATACCGCCCGAAAACTCGAGATTGACGCGCCTGCCGTTCCCGCTGCGCCCTCCGGTCGACTCTTCCGCGTGGGCCAGCGGGAGTTCGTGTTGGCTCCTCTGGGGCCCGGGGACCCGAGGCGGATCGCGGAGGAAGCCGGCGCCGACGAGTTCGCCCGGGACTTCGCACCGGACCGCTGGGCCGTGGGCTTGTCCGCCGCCCGGCGGGATCGCCCCGAGGAACGTCTCGGCTTCTACGCCGTGGCGCACTCGGGAGACCCGACGTGCTTCGATGACACGCTGGTCTTCGTCAAGCCGTCCGCCCGAGGCCTGGGGCTGAGCCACCTGCTCATCTACGGCGTCCACCTGGAGTTGCTCCGCAAGTCCCTCTCGTTTCGCCTGAGGGAGGCGATCGACCAGCCGAGGCTGCGCCTCTTCGGGCGCTGCGGCTTTGCCCCGCCGGTCCGCCCGCTGGTGGACGGCAAGGTGGAGGTGAGCAACTACGATCTCCACGCGATCCTGTCCCGGATCGAAGCCGAGGACGAGGTCGTGGAACTGAGCGGCGTTTCGGTCTCGGAGTTCCCCGACACGCTCCCGCCGCTCCCCGGTTGACCCACCGTCTCCCCGGCAAGTAGTCGGGCGCCGCACCGGCGCGGCTCAGCGTCCGAGCCCTTCCCCGGCACTCCCGAACCCCGGCGCCCTCCCCAAGATTGTCGTCCGCAGTCCCCTGTTGGCAACAAATAGAACTGTCCGGTCTTGTAGCAAATGAGTTGTCCGCTTTGGTCCTGGGTCCGGCAGGGCGCGAAGGGCGTAGCCCGAAGCGCGCTGCCGGGGCCTGCTGCGCGAAGCGGGGTTACGCGGCAGCTTTGGGTTCCTGCTCGCCCAGGGACTTGCCGTGGGCATCGTAGCGCGCCAGGCGCCGGGGACCGTGGAACACCGCCAGCGTGCCGTCCAGGTAGCGGTGCACCCGTACCCGGGCCTGCACGTAGTGGCAGCGATGGGCATCGGCCGGGATCTGCAGTACCCGGCGTTCAAAATGCACGCAGTTGTCCCTGCCCACCGTGCGCTCGTAGTGCTCACAGAGGATCTCGGCGAGATCGACCCCCAGCAGGGGCACAAAGGCCGAGCCTTCCTCCGGGGCGGGGCAGGCGAACTCGGCATTGTGGCGGGGCTGGTAGACCTCCCGGAGGTAGCGGTTGGCCTGCTCCATGTCCGTAATCCCCGCCAGCGCCAGTTCCTGGGGCAGCCGGCCTTGGTGCGTGGCAAACGCGCGCTCTGAGCGTCCCCGGGCCTGCGGACTGTAGGCCGCGATCATCTCGATCCCGAGCTGCTGCATCGCGCGCCCGAACTGGGTGAGGTTCTTCTTGTCTACCTTGCCCCCCGCCTCGTGCGTGTGCCAGTACTGCGTGCCGCGATCGGTGTAGAGCGAGCAGAACAGCCCCTTGGACGCCAGGGTCTGCTGGACCCCGAGAAAACTGCTCCGGGTGCCTTCTTCGTCCACGAAGGACATCGAGTAGTGCTCATTGGTCGCGTCGTCCATCGTCACGATCAAGTCCCAGTGCTGGCCCGGCACCCACTCATGGGTCGAGCCATCCTGGTGCACCATCATCCCCGGCCAGGGGCTGCGCTCGCGCTTCTTGCGGTGCGCCCCCTTGCCTTTGCCCCGCTTCACCAACCCGGCTTCCTGTAGCGTCGTCTTAACCCACGTGTAACTGCGACGGCCCAGGTCGCGCCGATACCACGCGTAGAAATGCTTCACATTCCAGCCCTGGTGCCGCTCCCGGTAGCGCGCCACCACGTCCTGCACTTCCGCCCCCGGCGCCTTGCGTGCAGAGCTCTGCGTCAGGCGCTTGTCCCGCAGTCCCTCCATGCCCTCCTCTTCGTACCGGTCCACGTAGCGGCGAAACGTGCGCGCACAAAGCCCCAACAGCCGTGCCGCCTCCTCTTGCGTCAGCCTCCTCGTTTGCCACCCACCATACGCTTCCTCGAATCGCATCCGTCGGGTCTCCTGTAGCCACTCCGTCCGCCTCATGTCGGCTCCTCCACAGAGCCTTCATGAACCGGACAGATCATGTGCTACAACCCCGGACAGTCTATTTGCTCCCGACAGTCGTCCGCAGTCCCCTTGACGTGCACCGTCGCCTCCCGTAGATTCGGGCCCGTCTCCGAGCGGAGCGGCCTACCGGTCTTCTCGACCCAGGGTCGCCCGCCGATGGGTCGGGGTGGAAACGCCCCGGCCTCCCGCGCTCGGAAAGGAGATCCGGAAGGCCTTCGTGTAGACGAGGCCCTCCCCTGCGCGGGGAGGGCTTTTTTTCGCCCTCCTGTCGTCGCCTCCTTTCCCGCGGTGCGCCGTCGACCCGCCCCGAGCGAGGGGCACGACCGCGGGCCCGGTCCCGCACGAGGAAAGGGAGGTATGGGATGAGGAGGATGTGGTTCTTGGGGGTGCTGGCATGCTGCCTGGTCGCGGTGCGGCCCGCCGCGGCGGCGGTTGACCTTCTCCAGCGGCTCGTGGACAAGGGGATCCTCACGGAGGAGGAGCGAAAGGAACTCGCGAAGCAGGACGAGGTGGTCGAGAGCCACAAGGGAGGGAGCTTCTCCTGGGCCACCGCTGACGGGAACTACAGCGCCCAACTGTACGGCTACGGCCAGGTCCGGTTCACCTTCGAGAACCCGGATGAGGGGACGAAGAAGGGCAACTTCTCGGTGCAGCGCGCTCGGCTCGGGCTGCGGGGCAACGCCTTCAACAAGGACCTCAAGTACCAACTCCTGCTGAACGTGTACGGGGGTGGGGGCAAGGGAAAGGACGACTCGAGTTCCTCCACGTCCCTCATGGATTGGTTCGTGGACTACACACCCTGGAAGGAACTGGGCATCAAAGGCGGGCAGTACAAGGTGCCCTACGCCATGCAGTGGAACATATCGGCCGCCGGCCTGCAGTTCGTGGAGCGCACCACTGTGGACGGGAATTTCCGTTTCGACCGCGACCAGGGCTTGAGCCTGCACGGAACCGTGGTCGGGGTACTTTCCTATGACCTCGGCGTCTTCAATGGTGAAGGCGATAGACAAAGCAACCCCGACGAGCACTTCCTGTGGGTGGGCAGGCTCTCGGCCCAACCCTTGGGCAAGTACCCGAACCACGAGTCCGACAACGAGATCTCCCCCAAGCCCGTGATGCTGCTCTCTGCAGCCGGCGCGTTTGTGCGCCGTCGCCTCCCGTAGATTCGGGCCCGTCTCCGAGCGGAGCGGCCTACCGGTCTTCTCGACCCAGGGTCGCCCGCCGATGGGTCGGGGTGGAAACGCCCCGGCCTCCCGCGCTCGGAAAGGAGATCCGGAAGGCCTTCGTGTAGACGAGGCCCTCCCCTGCGCGGGGAGGGCTTTTTGCTGTTGGTGCGCGAGAGGAGGCGTGACGAATGAGAAGCGTGTGCGCGATGGTCGTCGTTCTGTCGTGCTCCTTGACGAGTCCAGTTTTGGGAGCCGAGACCCGGCTCCGGATGAGCACCACCACCAGCACCGAGAACTCGGGGCTGCTCAAGGAACTCCTGCCGCCCTTCGAGAAGGCCAACGACTTGAAGGTCGACGTCATCGCCGTCGGCACCGGCAAGGCCCTCAAACTCGGGGAAAACGGCGACGTGGACGTGGTCTTCGTGCACGCACGGGCGGCCGAGGACAAGTTCGTCGCCGACGGCTTCGGGGTGGACCGCCGGGACGTGATGTACAACGACTTCGTGGTCGTCGGGCCCAAGGGCGATCCGGCGGGGCTGAAGGCCGCCAAGACGGCCACGGAGGCCTTCCAGAAGCTCGCTGGGGGCAAGGCTCCCTTCATCTCCCGGGGCGACGACTCGGGAACGCACAAGAAGGAACTGGAGGTCTGGAAGGCTGCCGGCATCGAGCCCAAGGGAGCGTGGTACGTGCCGGCCGGCCAGGGGATGGGCGAGGTGCTCAACATGGCCAACGAGAAGCAGGGCTACGGGCTCACCGATAGGGGGACCTTCATCGCCTACCAGAGCAAGGTGGACCTCGTGGTGGTCTTGGAAGGGGACAAGGCCCTGTTCAACCCCTACGGGATCATCGCCGTGAACCCGAAGAAGCACGCCCACGCCCAGTACGACTTGGCGAAGAAGCTCATCGACTTCATCGTGGGGCCCCAGGGGCAGAGGATGATCGGCGACTACAAGGTCAACGGGCAGCAGCTCTTCTTCCCGGACGCTCGACCCAACCCGTAGCTCCGGAACGCGGGCCGGCCCCGCGTGGGCCGCCCCCCTCTCTTCTCGGGCGCCGATGGACTATTTTCTCACCTCGCTGGCCGCGGCCTGGAAGCTCCTGACGACCTTCGACCCCGAGGTCTACTTCGTCGTCTGGACCTCCCTCAAGATCGCCTCGGTCGCCGCCCTTCTCGCGGCCCTGGTCGGCATCCCCCTCGGCATGACGCTGGCGCTCGCGCGGTTTCGGGGCCGAGGCTTCGTCCTCCTCCTGCTCAACACGGCGCTGGCCCTGCCCACCGTCGTGGTTGGGCTCTTCGTGTACGCGTTCCTGAGCCGACGAGGGCCCTCTGGGCGCCCTGGGCCTGCTGTTCACGCCCACCGGCGTCGTCGTGGGCGAGTTCCTGCTCGCCCTTCCCATCGCCGTGCACTACGCGCACTCCGCGGTGCAGGCCCTGGACCCTCGGCTGTTCCTCACGGTGCGGTCCCTCGGGGCCTCCCGCTGGCAGGAGGCGCGGAAGGTGCTCGCCGAGGGGCGCTTCGGCATCATGGCCGCCGTGGTGGCGGCCTTCGGCCGAACCATCGCCGAGGTGGGGGTGGCGATGATGCTCGGCGGCAACATCGAGGGCTTCACGCGCACCATGACCACGGCCATCGCGCTGGAGACCAGCAAGGGCGAATTCGAGCTCGGGCTGGCCCTTGGGCTGCTTCTTCTAACGGTCGCGTTCACCGTGAACGCGGGTCTGTACGCGATGCAGGTGGGGCGAAGATGAACGCGTACGAGCTCCGGGATGTTTCCTTCTCCTACCACGAACGGGTGGCTCTGGCGAACGTCAACCTCGACGTCCCGCGTGGGCTGGTGACGGCGCTGGTGGGTCCCAACGGCTCGGGCAAGACGACACTGCTCCACCTGCTCGCCTTCCTGGAAACGCCGGCGACAGGACGGATCCGATTCTTGGGGGAGCCTGTCCCCGCGCGACGGTTTTCGGGACGCGGTGGCAAGGTGGGACTCGTGCTCCAGAATCCTTACCTCTTTCGCGGCTCCGTGAAGGCCAACGTGGCGTGGGGGCTGCGAATCAGTGGGTTCTCGGAGCGCGAGTGCCTGCCGCGTGCCGGCGAGGCCATCGAGGCGGTGGGGTTGCGTGGCTTCGAGAACCGGTCGGCGCAGCGGCTTTCGGGCGGGGAGGCGCAACGCGTGGCCCTGGCCCGCGTCCTTGCCCTCGAGCCGCATGTGGTCCTTCTGGACGAGCCGACGAACCACGTGGACGAGGCCACGCGGGTGGACGTCGAAAGCCTCCTGAGGAACTGGGTGCGGGACAGGGGCACCACGGTGGTCCTGGCCACCCACGACCTGGCCCTTGCGAGGCGCATGGAAGCCACCGTCTGGCGCCTTGAACAAGGCCGTGTCCGGCGGGGACAGTCTGACAACGTCTTCCGCGGCAGACCCGTCGCCGGCGAGCCGGGTGTCTTCGACGGCGGGCGGCTCCGCATCCACGTGCATCCACTGCCCGCGTCCTCGACCTGCGTGGAGGTGAGTCCCCGCGAGGTGGTCTTGTCCGCGGAGGCGCATCACTCTTCCGCGCGCAACGTGCTGACGGGAACCGTCGTCTCGGCGGAGGTGGTCGGCGGTGAGGCGGTCCGCGTGGTGCTCGACTGCGGAGAGCACGTGGTGGCCGTGGTCACCCGGGCTTCGTGGGAGAACCTGGGGGTCACGTTGGGGCGAGCCGCCGTGGCCTCCTTCAAAGCGACGTCCGTCCGGGCGTATTAGGGGGATGCCCCGGCACCGCTTTCCCCTTCGCCCGCGGGATCCCGGCGTTGAGCGCGCTTCAGGAGGGGCTTCGGCGGAACAGACGGGCGAAGTCCAGGAACAGGCTCATGACCGCGGGCACCAGGAAGAGCGTGAACACCGTGGAGAGCGCAAGCCCCCCCACCACCACCGAGCCGATGCCCCGGTAGAGTTCGCTCCCCGCCCCGGGAAACAGCACCAGCGGCATCATCCCGAATACCGTCGTCGTCGTGGACATGAAGATGGGGCGCACCCGCGTCCGGACGCTCTCGCGCAGCGCTTCCCGAGCGCCCATGCCCTCCTCCCGCATGGAGAGGAGCGTCTGGTGGACCACCAGGATCGCGTTGTTGACCACGGTGCCCACCAGGATGATGAAGCCGAGCATCGTCAGCACGTCGAGGGACTGCGCGGCCAGGAACCGGTTCACGAGCCAGAGCCCGAGGAACCCGCCGCCCGCCGCCAGGGGGACGCTGAAGAGGATGACGAAGGGGTAGAAGAAGCTCTCGAAGAGGCTCGCCATGAGGAGGTAGGTGATCACCACGGCGAGCAGGAAGTCGCCCCGGAGGACCCGGAAGGTGACCGAGAGCTTGTCGGCGGTGCCGGCGAGCCGGGTGCGCACCTCCGGCGGGATGATGCCCTTTTCCCGCATGCCCTCGACGAGGTCGCGGATCGTCTCCATGGCCGACTGGAGCGGGACCCCCGGGGCGGGGATCACCCGGATCGTGATGGTGCGCTGCCGTTCTACCCGGTTGATCTGGTCGGGCCCCGCGGTCAGTTCCACCTTGGCCACGCTGCCGAGCGTCACGGTGCGGCCGCCCGGCGTGCGCAGGGGGAGGGTGTCCAGGTTCTGGAGGCGGGCCACCGCCGTCGAGTCGCCCGTCACGGTCAGGTCCACCTCGGTCCCGTCCACGAGCACGTCCGAGGCCTTCGCCCCGTCGAGCAGGGCGTCCACCACCGTGCCCAGTCCCGGGCCGTGAATCCCAGGTCGGCCAGCCGGACCCGGTCGGGGACCACCTGCACCTCGGGGTTGCCCAGGTCGAGGCTCGGGATGGGCTGGATCTGGGACCCGGGGATCGCCTGGGCGATGGCCCCGAAGGCGGCCCCGCCCACCTGGATCAGGTCGTCCAGTTCCTCGCCGGCGATCTCGAGGTCCACGCTGTTGCCGGAGGTGATCCCTCGGGAGAACAGGCTGCTCTGGCGCACGATGGCGATCATCCCCGGCACCTTGCGCAGCTCGCGCTGCATGACCGGGATCAGTTCCTTGAGGCGCCGGGGATCCCGGGTGCTCGCGCCCATGAAGATCTGCCGCCCGCGGGCGACGTAGAAGAAGTGGCGGATGGGCGGGCCGCCGCAGGTCGGGGCGCTCCCGCCTCGGCCTCCCACAGGGGCCGGAAGGCGGCCTCGAGCTGCTTGCCGATCACCTCGAACTCCTCCACGTTGTACCCGGGAGGCGGGAGGAGGATGCCGATGGCGAGGTTGCGGTTCCCCTCCGGCAGGTAGTCGGTCTTGGGGGCGAGGTAGAAGGCCATGCCGAAGCTTGCGCCCGTGAGCACGACCACCGTGAGGATCTTGAGGGCGATGCTGCCGCAGATGGCGTACACGAGCCCGGCGAGCCGGTCGGTCAGCCACTGGAAGAACGAAACCAGGCCGAACAGGCCCCGGGGGCCGAAGCGGCTCTGCTTGGTCGACACCGCGTGGAGGATCCGCACGGCCGCCGCCGGGATGACGGCGACCGAGACGATCAGCGACAGCCCGACGGCCGCGGTGATGGCGATGGCGATGTCCCGGAAGAGCTGGCCCGTCTCCTCCTGGATGAACACGATCGGCAGGAACACCGCCATGGTCGTCAGGGTGCTCGCCAGCACCGCGCCCCAGACCTCCCGCGTCCCCTCCACCGCGGCCCTTTCCCTGGGCGCCCCCAACTGGAGGTGGCGGTAGATGTTCTCGAGCACCACGATGCCGTTGTCCACCACCATGCCGACGGCGAAGGCCAGGCCGGCCAGACTGATGACGTTGAACGTCCGCCCGAAGGCCTGCATGAAGATGAAGGTGCCGACCACGCTCGTGGGGATCGCCAGGGAGATGATCAGCGTCGGGGAGATCGCCCGCAGGAAGAGCAGCAGCACCAGGATGGTGAGGGTCCCGCCGATGTAGAGGTTCGACGTGACGAGGTCGATGGCCGACTCGATGTACTCCGTCTCGTCGTAGACCTGCTCCAGTGCGAGTTCTTCGCGGGCCAGGGGGCCGGCGTTGAGCTCGGCGACGGCCTTGCGGATCCCCGCCATCACTTCGAGCACGTTCGCGCCCGACTCCCGGAGGCAGTTGGAGACGATGCAGGGCTCGCCCTTCTGGCGGACGGCCGCCAGGGGCTTCTTGTAGCCGACCTGGGCGCGGGCGACGTCGCCGACGAAGACCCTGCTGCCCGAGGGGGTGATCATCACCACCGACTCCACGGCGGCGGGGTCGTCGAGTTCCCCGAGCACCCGCACCACGTAGCGCCGCTTGCCCTCGTCGAAGGAGCCCGCGGAGACGTTGACGTTCTCCCGGTCGAGGGCCCTCATCAGATCGGGTATCGTCAGGCCCACGGCGGAGAGGCGCGCCGGGTCCACGACCACCTGGAGCTCCTGCTCCCGGCCTCCGAACACGTTGGCCGTGGCGACGCCGGGAACCCGCTCGAGCCGGGACTTGACCACGTCCTCGGCGTAGGTCTGGTAGGTCCGCACGTCGCGCTCGTTGCCCGGCAGGGCCTTGAGCACGAACCACGCGATGGGGGAGTCGCCGGTGTTCACCGTGGTGATCACCGGGCGGTCGGCGTCGAGGGGCAGGTTCCGGACCTGGTTCAAGCGGTTGGAGACCTTGAGGACGGCCGCGTCCATGTCCTCGTCGGTCTTGAACGTGAGGACGATCTGCCCCTGGGAGTCCTGGCTCTCGCTCTTCATCTCCAGGACGCCCTCGACGCTCTTGAGCTGATCCTCCTGGCGGCGGACGATCTCGCGCTCCACCTCCTGGGGGCTCGCGCCCGTCCATCGGGTGGAGACGGTGATCTCGGGCTGGGCGACCTCGGGGGTGAGCTGGACGGGAATGGCGCGCAGGGCGAGCACGCCGAAGAGGGCGAGCAGGATCACGCCCACGGCGACGGTGGTGCGGCGGGAGACGCTGAGTTCGATCAGCGACATATCGGGCCTTCCGCTCTCGGGGTCACGCGGGTGCGCCTCTTCCCTGCGGCGTTACTTCCCGTGCCGGAGCACGTCGTAGGTGATGTCGAGGGTCGGGCGCTCTTCTCCCCGCAGGACCTCGAGGGTTCCCTTGTCGCCCGGTTTGTGCAGCCCCACCTGGTAGGTGAGGTCGAACATCTCCTCCACGGGGGTCCCGTCCACGGCGACGATTACGTCGCCCTCGCGGACCCCGGCCTGGGCCGCGGCGCTCTCGGGCAGGACACCCTTGACGCGGACGCCGCCGCCCTCCGCGTTCTCGATCTGCACGCCGAGCATCACCCGCTCGCCCTCCAGGTCCTCGTAGCCGGTGGCCCAGTACACGTCGGCGGCGCGGATGGGGATCTCCGGCACGTCCACGTCCATCATCTTTTCCCGCTTCTCATCGGGGATCTCCACCGCCCAGGGGTCGACGATGGCGTAGGGCAGGGGGAGCCGCCGAAAGACCCGGCGCGGGATGCCGAAGCCGTACCGCACGTGGTTGCCGCCGGCCAGCACCACCAGCCGTTTGCCCTTCCCGGCCGGGCCCTGCAGGTACTCCGCCGCGGTCTGGGCCATGGTCTCGTCCCAGAGCACCTGGATGCGGTAGAACGCGTCGAGCCGGTCGGAGCCGCCGCTGTGCCCCCCGAAGATGCCCTCGATGAACGCCCGGTGGTACGGGTCGTCGAGGTCCATCTCCGGCAGCGCGGCCGCCGCCTCGGCGTCCAGTCCGTCCGGACCCTTGTCCCGGAGCGCGGCCTTCACGTCGTTGCCGGCGTTGAGCGCCAGTATGGGAAGCTTGTGCTCGCGCGCGAAGTGGAGGAGGTCGCGGTAGTAGGGGAAGGAGCTCGGCCCCCAGTTGTTCGTCCAGACCCGGAGGAACGCCTTGTCGTCCATGGTGCCGGCGAGCCAGGCGTCCACGTCGGGCTGGGAGGGCCGGCGCAGCATCTCCATGCCCACGGCCACCTCCCCCGGGAAGCGCTCCGCCAGCCCGCGCAGGATCGCCAGTTGGACGGCGTGGGAGTCCACGCTGTCATGGGTCTCCCCCACGTACACGATCGGGTACCGGGACAGGTAGTCGAGCAGTTCCGCCTCGGTCATCAGGCGCCCGGTCGCCCCGTGGAGGATCTGCCCCTTCTCCAGGGTTCCGGGATCTCGGTAGGGCGAGTCGACGCCCAACCCGGTGACGTGGGCGGCGCATCCGGTCAGCAGCCCGGCCAGTGCCAGGAGGATCACGAGTCGCATGGAGTCTCCTCTCGTCTCAGGAAGAAGCACCCGGGCGCCGGGCGAGGACCCAGAGCCCGAACAGGAACAGCGGGATCCCCAGGGCCTGGCTCGTGGAGAGCGGCCCGAAGGCTCCGCGCGGGTCCGCACGGAAGACCTCGATCGTGAAGCGCGCCGCGGGGTACAGGACCAGGTAGGCACCGAAGAGCTGCCCGGGGAACCGCTGCCGGGGCCGAAGGAGGAACTGCAGCACCGCGAAGATGAGGAGATTGGCCGCAGCGGCGTATAGCTGCGTCGGGTGGAGCGCGGCGTGGAGCGGCGCCAGACCTCTCGGGTCCGTGAAGGTCACGGCCCAGGGCAGCGCACACTCCGCACCGTAGCAGCAGCCGGCGAAGAAGCACCCGACTCGGCCGATCGCCTGGCCCAGGGCCAGCGCCGGCGCCATCAGGTCGGCGGTGGTCCACAGGGGGAGGCCCTTGGCCCGCACGTACGCCACCGCGGCCAGGGCCGCGCCCACGAAGCCTCCGTAGAAGACGAGGCCGCCCTTCCAGATCTCGAACACCTGGAGGGGGTTGCGGACGAAGTGCTCCCACTCCACGAGGATGTAGAACAGCCGGGCTCCCAGCAGGGCGCTGACGAGGACGACGAAGCCGAGGTCCTGGTACGACCTGGGCTCGAGCCCCCGCCGGCGGGCCTCCCTCCCGAGCAGCCACAGGGCCGCCAGGAAGGCGAGGGCGATCAGGAGCCCGTAGGTGTAGAGGGTTAGGCGCCCGTACTGGAAGAGGATGGGGTACATGAACGTCCTTGGCCGAGATCGCGCCGGCCGCGGCAGGATATCACGAAGGCCGGTCGTCCGGCGGTATCGCCCCGGCGCGCTTGCGGCCGAACAGTTCCTCGAGGATCAGCACGCCCATGCCCACGGTGATGGCCGAATCGGCGACGTTGAAGGCCGGCCAGTGATGGGTCTTCCAGAACACGTCGAGGAAGTCGACGACCTCGCCCCAGCGCACCCGGTCGATGAGGTTCCCCACCGCACCCCCGAACACGAGTCCCAGCGCCGTCAGAAGCCAGGGCCTCCCGCGAGGGGCGCGCCAGAGGATCGCGAGGATGGCCGCCAGGGCCACGGCGGTTACGACGAGGAAGAACGGTCTGCGGAACGCTTCGGCGTGGCCCGAGAAGAGCCCGAACGCCGCGCCGGGATTGCGGATGTACGTCAGGTGGAACCAGCCCGGGATCACGGGAACCGTCTCGTGGAGCTCGAAGGTCGCCAGCACCCAGGCCTTGGTCGCCTGGTCCAGGACCACGACGGCGAGCGCCAGGGCCCCGAAGGCCACGAAGCGGCGCTTCAACCGGCGGCCCCGGTCTCTGCCAGGTGGCGGGAGCAGCGCTCGCAGACGCCGGAGGCGTCCTGCTCGGCCTTCACCGTGACCGAGTAGTTCCAGCACCGCGGGCACTTCGCCCCATCGGCGCGGACCACGTCCACACCGACGCCCTGGAGTTCCGGGTCGGAGAAGGCTCCGCCCGGTCCCTCGGCGAGATCCACCTGGCTCACGATGAAGATGAACGGCAACTCCTCCGCGTAGGGGGCGAGGAAGTCTTCCCACCGGTTGTCCGTGTAGATCACGACCTTGGCGTCGAGCGAATGGCCGATGCGCTTGGCAGCCCGCTCCTCCTCGGCGGCCTTCGCCACGAGGGCGCGTAGCGCCCGGAGGCGCTCCCAGCGCGCGGCCAGGCCGTCGTCCACCGAGTCCCGGTCGACCTCGGGAAAGAGCTGGGTGTGGACGCTTCCCCGGGTTCCCGGGATCTGGCGCCAGACTTCGTCGGCCGTGAAGGCGAGCACCGGGGCCATCAGCCGGGTCATCTTGTGGAGGATCTCGTAGAGGACGGTCTGTGCGGCGCGCCGCCCCGGACTCGACGCCGGGTAGGTGTAGAGCCGGTCCTTCAGGATGTCGAGGTAGAAGGCGGACAGATCGACGGCGCAGAAGTTGTGCAGCCGGTGGAAGATCACGTGGAACTCGTACTCGTCGTAGGCCAGTCGGCACCGCTCCGCGAGCCGGTTGAGGCGGTCGAGGGCGTAGCGGTCGATCTCCCAGTAGTCCGCCTCCGCCACGGCGTGGGCTTGCGGGTCGAAGTCGGAGAGGTTGCCCAGCAGGAAGCGGCAGGTGTTCCGGATGCGCCGGTAGGCCTCCACGAGGCGGGTCAGGATCTCGTCGGAGATGCGGATGTCGTCCCGGTAGTCCTCGGCGGCGACCCACAGCCGGAGGATCTCCGCCCCGTACTTGCGGATCACCTGCTCCGGGCTGATCACGTTGCCCTGGCTCTTGGACATCTTCTTGCCGTGGCCGTCCACGACGAACCCGTGGGTCAGCACCGCGTGGTAGGGCGCCACGGCGCGGGTGCCGACCGAGGCCAGCAGGCTCGAGTGGAACCAGCCCCGGTGCTGGTCCGACCCCTCGAGGTAGAGGTCCGCTGGGCTCCTCAACTCGGGGCGGGCCTCGCACACCGCGGCGTAGGACACCCCCGAGTCGAACCAGACGTCGAGAATGTCCTCCTCCTTCTCCAGGCGGGTGCCGCCGCACGCGGGGCACGCCGCCCCCGGCGGGAGGAAGTCGGACAGGGGGCGCTCGAACCAGCAGTCCGCGCCTTCCGCCTCGAAGAACCCGGCCGCCCGCTCGGCGAGTTCGCCGCTCATGTACACGCTGTCGCAATCCGCACAGTGGGCGGCCGTGATGGGCACTCCCCAGGCCCGCTGCCGGGAGATGCACCAGTCGGGTCGCTGGGCGATCATGTTGCGGATCCGCTCCCGGCCCCAGGGCGGGATCCACTCCACCCGGTCGATCTCGTCCAGGGCCCGCTGCCGGAGCCCCGTCTTGTCCATGGAGACGAACCACTGGCGCGTGGAGCGGAAGATCACCGGCTTCTTGCACCGCCAGCAGTGCGGGTAGGAGTGGTCGACCCGTTCCTCGCGGAGCAGCGCGCCGGCTTCCGCCAGGGCCCGGTTCACTTCCGGGTTCGACGCGAACACGTCCATCCCCGCGAACGGTCCCACCTCGGCGGTGAAGCGGCCCTGATCGTCCACCGGGGCGTAGGCGTCGAGCCCGTAGCGCTGGCCGATCTCGTAGTCCTCCTGCCCGTGGCCGGGCGCCGTGTGCACGGCGCCGGTGCCGGCCTCGAGGGTGACGTGGTCCCCGAGGACCAGCAGGCTGGGCCGGTCGTAGAGGGGGTGACGCGCGTGCCGGTTCTCCAGGGACCGCGGGTCGACGCCGGCCAGTTCGGTCCACTCGCCGATCCCGGCGGCTTCCATGACCACCGGCGCGAGTCGGCGGGCCAGGATGAGCACCTCTCCGGAGCCCGCGGGCGCCTCGTAGGCCGCGTACTCGAACTCGGGGTTCAGGGCGATCGCGAGGTTCGCCGGGATGGTCCAGGGCGTGGTGGTCCAGATGACCACGCTGACCCGCTTGCCGGCCAGAGCCGGATGGATGCCGGCCGGGTCCCCCTCGAAGGGGAACTTCACGTAGATGCTCGGACTCGTCTTGTCGGCGTACTCCACCTCGGCCTCGGCCAGGGCGGTGCGGCACGAGGTGCACCAGTACACCGGCTTCTTCCCGAGGTACACCGCGCCCGACTCCATGAACCGCCCCAGTTCCCGCACGATCTGGGCCTCGTAGGCGTAGCTCATGGTCAGGTACGGGGCCTCCCACGTCCCGAACACGCCCAGGCGCTGGAACTCCCCGCTCTGGACGTCGACGAACCGCTGGGCGTACTCGCGGCACCGCCTGCGCAGCTCGGCCTTGCTCAGGCCCTCCTTGCCCTTGCCGAGTTCCTTCTCCACCTGGTGCTCGATCGGGAGGCCGTGACAGTCCCACCCGGGTACGTAGGGTGCGTGATACCCCGACATCGTGCGGGACTTCACGACGATGTCCTTGAGGATCTTGTTGACCGCGTGCCCCATGTGGATGTGCCCGTTGGCGTAGGGCGGGCCGTCGTGGAGGATGAACGGCGGGCGCCCCGCGCCGCCTGCGAGCACCGCGCCGTACAGTCCCTCGGTCTCCCACAGCCGCAGCATCTCCGGCTCCCTTCGGGCCAGATCGGCCTTCATCGGGAACTCGGTCTTCGGCAGGTTGAGCGTGTCCTTGTAGTCCATCGGGTCCTTCTCGGATGAGTGCGGCGCGGCGACCTGCCGGCCGGCGAAAGCCCGTTACCTTATCAGCAGGCGGTCCGCGGCCGTCAAGGGCATTCCCCGCCGATCAGGCCTCCGCAGAGGCGGTCATGCACGCCTCCCGGAGCCGACGGATCGCCGCTGCGTAGTCGGTCGCCCCGAAGACGTAGGAACCGGCCACGAAGGTGTCGGCTCCCGCCCGCAGGCAGGGGCCGATGGTCTCGTGGGTGATCCCGCCGTCCACCTCGATCCGGGTCTTGAGGCCCCGGGCGTCGATGGCGGTCCTCAGCGCTGCGATCTTCGGCAGGACCAGGGGCAGGAACTCCTGGCCCCCGAAGCCGGGGTTGACGCTCATCACCAGCACCAGGTCCGCCAGTTCGAGGACGTGCTCCACCGCGGCCACGGGGGTGGCCGGGTTGATGGAGACGCCCGTCTGGCGGCCCAGGGAGCGGATTTGCTGGAGGCTGCGGTGCAGGTGCGGACACGCTTCGGCGTGCACCGTGATCACGTCGGCGCCGGCCGTCGCGAAGGCCTCGACGTAGCGTTCCGGTTCCACGATCATGAGGTGCACGTCCAGGGGCTTGCGGGTGGCGAGCCGGATCGCCTTCACCACCGGCGGACCCACCGTGAGGTTCGGGACGAAACGCCCGTCCATCACGTCGACGTGGACCCAGTCGGCTCCCGCCCGGTCGATCGCGAGAACCTCCTCCCCCAGTCGGTTGAAGTCGGCGGACAGGATGGACGGGGCGATGACGGTCATGGGACCTCCTGCTTCGGCTCGGCCGGTGCGTCACGGTGTTCGTCGGGCCGACCCGGCCCCGCGGGGAGGACGCCGGTGTACGGCACGGCGGGGCGTCCTCTCTTCCCTCCGTGCCGGCTCGCGCTAGTGGACCGCCGTTACCTCTTCCCCGTCGATCCGCAGGCGGACCGCTTCCCCGGATCGCAGGGGCACCCAGCGCCGGAACGTATCGCCGCCGGGGAGCCACTCGTCGGCCAGCACCCAGGAACGCCCCCCCGCGTCGACGATCAACTCGACGCGACGGCGCGAGAACCCCGGAGGCAGCGTTCGGGAGACCCACAGGGCCCTGGAGGGCGGGCCCAGCGACGCCGCGCCCGCGACCGAGAGGACGACCGAACTCCCCCGCTGGACCGGGAAGCCCGCCAAGGGCTCCTGCCCCACCACCTTGCCCTGCCGCTCGGGGTCGTCCAGCCGGACCTCCTCGACCCGGCCGAGCCGGAGTCCGAGGTCGTCGAGCAGGGAAAGGGCGTCCTCGAGGGAGCGGCCCTCCAGTCGAGGCGAGCGCAGCAGCACGGGGCGGGGCCCGGAACTGACGACCAGGGGAACCTTGCTCTCGCGCGCAAGCGGAACGCCCGGCTCCACCCCCTGGGCCACCACGTCTCCCCGGGGGCCCCGGGGCAACCGGACGGCCACGTCGGGTAGGAGCCCCGCCTCCTCGAGCAGGATCCGCGCGTCCTCGAGGGAGACGCCCCGCACGTCGGGCGCCGGGTGCCGCTCGGGACCCCGGCTGAGCACCACGCCCACCGCGCGCCCCGCCTTCACGATCTGCCCTTCCTCGGGGCGTTGCCGCACGATGTGGTTCTCCGCCACCGCGTCGTCGTACAGGAAGCCCCGCACTTCCAGGTCGAGTTCCGCAGCGGCGAGGGCGTCCAGACCCTCGGACAAGCTCAGCCCCACCACGGCAGGAACCTTCACCTCCGGGGCCCGCTCCACGAGGAGGGCCACGGCGAGGTAGGCGCCGAGGAGGGCCACCGCGAGGGCAAGGGCCCCGTAGACGAAGAGGAGGACGGGACGTCTCACGCCGATCCCTGCCGTCGCAGCCGCGCCCCGAAGAAGCCGTCCAGCGCATCGGCCCCTTCGGCTGCGCACGCCTCGGGGTAGGTCCGGAAGAAGCCCTCCTCCGTGACGAGGCCCTCCCACGCCGCGCGCCCCGGCGGCGGAGGTTCACACCGAAAATCCGGGCGCCCCGCGAGGAGGGATTCGATGACGGACTCGTTCTCGGCCCGCAGCGTCGTGCAGGTGGCGTACACGAGCACTCCCCCCGGCCGTACCGCATCGGCCAGGTTGCGCATCAGTTCGCTTTGGAGGCGCGGGAGGTCCTCCAGGGATGCGGGGTCGCGGCGCCACTTGGCCTCGGGGTTCCGGGCGAGCACGCCGAGGCCGGAACAGGGCGCGTCCACGAGCACCGCGTCGAATCGTTCGTCCGACCGGTACTGGCGTGCGTCCGCGGTCTGTGCGGACACGCCGGCGCACCCCAATCGGTCGGCCAGTTCCGAAACCCGTCGCGTCCTGTGGGGGTGGACGTCGAGCGCCTCCACCCGTCCCGCGCCTCCCGCGAGGGCGGCGAGGTGGGTCGCCTTCAAGCCCGGCCCCGCGCAGGCGTCCAGGATCCGCCACCCCGGGTTCGGAGCGACCAGGTGGGCCACCAGTTGGCTCGCCTGGTCCTGCACGACCGCGAGGCCGCGCTCGACCAGGGGGTTCTCGGACGGCGCTCCACCGGCCGGCAGCCACAGCGCCTCGGGTGCCCGGGTACCCGGAACGGCCTCGACCCCTTCGGCGGCCAGGGTCGTCACCGCCTCCTCGCGCGACATCCGCGACGTGTCCAGCCGAAGCCACAGCGGGGGGATCCGCGAGGCGGCGCGGCACAGCCGTTCGGCCCCCTCGGCCCCGTGCTCCTCGATCCAGCGTTCAACCAGCCAGCCCGGGCAGCCGAAAAGGAGGGCGAGCCGCCCGGCGGCACTCTCGGGCAGGGGAATGTCCCGGCCTCCGGCCGCCACCCGGCGCAGGACCGCGTTGACGAAGCCCGTGCTGTGGGCCATTCCCCGCCGGCGGGCCAGTTCCACCGCCTCGTTGACCGCGGCCCGGTCCGGGACCCGGTCGAGGAACAGGATCTGGAACGCGCCCAGCCTGAGGATCTGCAGCAGCAGCGGGTGCACCCCGCCCAGCGGTCGGGAGGCCGCGGAGGACAGGTGGGCGTCGAGGCGGTTGCGCCACCGGAGCACCCCGTAGACGAGCTGCGTCGCGAGGGCCCGCTCCGCGGGGGCGAGCCCGGGGTTGCGACGCAGGACGCCGTCGAGCACGGCGTCCGCGAAGGCTTCGCGTCGCTCGACGGCCTGCAGGGCCTCTAGGGCCAGAGTTCTCGCGTCGGGCGGGCGCTTCACGGCTTGCCTCCGAGGGAAGCCGAACTATAACCGTCGGCGTTCCGCCGTGTCAAAACGGAAACCCTAAGGAGTTCCGGGGCTTCCCCCTGTTGGGACCCCGCCCGGAAGGTGATAGACTGCGGCCGCCCGGCCGGGGCATGTACGGTCCCGGGGTCTCAACCGATGAGGCGACGAGATGCGGATCGAGATCGGCTACAAGTTCATCCTCGGACTGATCGTGGTGATCGCGCTCGCGGTGGTGGTTCCGCAGTTGCTCTCCCACGCGGACCTGCCCGAGTGGGCCAGGGGCATCATCCCGCCCTTGGCGGCGATCGCCGTGGGGCTCGCCATCGGGAGCTTCTTCTCCCGCCGACTCACCGGCAGCGTCGGGGGGCTGCTGAAGGCCACCCGCTCCATCGCCGAAGGAGATCTGCGCCAGGCGGTGAACCTCGGCAACCGCCCGGTCACCGACGAGTTCGACGACCTGGCCTCCGCGGTGAACACGATGCTCACCAACCTGCGCCAGACGGTGGCGCAGATCATGCGCACCTCTCTCGACGTGGCGGGGGCCGCGCAGAACCTGTCGGCGACGGCGGAGGAGATCAACGCGAGCTCCGAGGAGATCTCCGTGACCATGGAGGAGGTCGCTCGGAGCGTCGAGCAGCAGAAGGGCGGGGTGGAGCGGATGGCCGCCCTCTTCCGCGACCTCGACGAGGGCCTCGAGGGCATCTCGGGCACCTGCCGGGACGCCGCCGAGTCGGCGCGCACCGCCGAGAGCAAGGCCCAGGCCGGGAGCGGGACCGCCCGGAGGGCCTTCGACCAGCTGGCGTCCGTGCTCCAGTCCCTGGAGGACTCCGCCCGCGTCTTCGTGGCGTTCTCGGAGCGGATCCAGCAGGTGCACCGGTTCGCCGAAGTGATCACGAACCTAAGCCGCCAGACCAACCTGCTCGCGCTCAACGCCGCCATCGAGGCGTCGAAGGCCGGCGAGGAGGGCAAGGGTTTCGCGGTGGTGGCGAGCGAGATCCGCAAGCTCGCCGACAGCGCGGAGCGAAGCGCCGACCAGATCACGGCCGTGCTCTCGCAGTTGGACGAGGAGAGCCGTCGGGTGCGCGGCCGGATGGAGGAGACCACGAAGAGGGTCTCCGACGGCCGGGAAGGCCTCGGCGTGGCGGGCAGCGCGCTCGAGGAGATCACGGCTGTGGTCTCCGAGAACACGGCGCGCATGGAGGAGACGCTCCGGCTCGCCGGCCAGCAGGCGGAGGGCAGCCGGAAGATCGCGGCCTTCGTGCGCGAGGTGGAGACCGTCGCCGAGTCGAATGCGTCGGCGGCTCACGAGATTTCGACCACCATCGAACACCAGACCGCGGCCATGGAGGACATGGCCGAGTCGGCGATGCGGCTCAGCGAGATGGCCGAGGACCTCAACCGCCGCGTGGAGCGCTTCCAGCTCCCGGAGGAGGCTGCGTAGTTGGACGCCGCCGCTGGCTCCTACCTCGTGATCGGGGTCGAGGGCGAGGAGTTCGGCCTCGAGGTCGAGCGCGTGCGCACCGTGGTGGAGTACCGCGAGCCGGCGCCGATCCCGGGGCGCCCCGCACCGTTCCTGGGCGCCCTCAACCACCACGGCGAGCTCCTGCCGGTGGTCGCGCTCGCCGCCCTGCTCCGCCGGAAGCCGCGCCTCGACCCGCTGCGCTCCGTGATCGCCGTGGTCGGCTGGCAGGATGCGATCCTCGGGCTGCTCGTGGAGCGGACCCACGGCCTGCTGACCCCCCTGGAGCGCATGCGCCTCTCGCACGTGCTGGGGCGGTGGGACGGCCCCTACCTGAGGCACACCTTGGAGACCGAGGGTCGGCGGATCCACGTGCTGGATCTCGACGCCCTCCTTTCGGAACTCGCCCGGAGGCTGTGACGTGGAACTCGGTGGACCCAAGGCCCGAGTGCTCGTGGTGGACGACGCCCCCTTCATGCGACGCCAGATCTGCGAGATCCTCAAGACCGCCGGCCACGCGGTGGTGGCCGAAGCCGAGGACGGCGTGCAGGGCGTCGAATTCTTCGAGGCGGAGCGGCCCGACCTGGTGACCGTGGATCTGGTGATGCCACGCCAGGGAGGGATCGAGACCCTCCGGAAGATCCGGGCGTTGGACCCGGAGGCCCGGGTCATCGTCTGCTCCTCGATCAGCGACGAGGCGACCATCCTGCAGGCCATCGGCCTCGGCGCCCGCGACTACGTGCTCAAGCCGATCCAGGCCGACAAGCTGCTCGACGCCGTGGAAAAGGCGCTCAAGAGCCCGAGGTAGACCCCGTGCAGATGGAGCGGTACCGACAGCTCTTCCTCGACGAAAGTGCCAAGCACCTCCAGGCCGTGGAGGAACGTCTCCTGGGCCGGGGGCCGCTGGGCCGACGCGACGTGGACGAGATCTTCCGGCAGATCCATAGCCTCAAGGGCATGGCGGCGTCCATGGAGTACGGGCCCATGGCCCAGCTCGCCCACCGGATGGAGGACCTCCTCGACCGCTGGCGGCAGGCCGGGGGGACGGCGCCGGACAGCGCCAAGGATCTCTGCCTGCGGGTCTGCGACCGGCTGGCGGAGATGCGCGACAAGGTGGCGGCCGGGAGCGACGCGGAGGTGGACTGGTCCGATCTCGCGGAACTGCTCGGGTCCGTGGAGCGGCGTCGGGAGCCCGAGGGCTTTCGGGCGCGCGTCCTCATCGCTCCGGACTGCGGGTCTCCGTCGGCCCGTGCCTACCTGGTGCTGCTGCGCTTCCGCGAACTCGACCCGGATGTCGTCTCGGAGCCGGCGGAAGCCGACATCCTGCGGGGCCTCCCGGTGTCGCAGCTCGAGCTCACGCTCCACGGGGTCGGCCGGGTGGACGTGGAGCTCCTCTACGAGACCCTCACCGAGGTGGCTGGACTCGAATTTCCCGGCGAGGGGATCGAACTCGACCTCGCGGAAGAGCCCCCGGAGCTGCCGCCGGCTTCCATCCCGGAACCTTCGCCCGAGGCCGAGCCGGAGGAGCCCGAGGAGGAACCGGGGGAAGGCGAGCAGGTGCGGCTGCCGGAGACCGTCCAGGTGCCCGTGGCCCTGCTGGACGAGTTCGTGGACCTCCTCGGCGAGATGACGATCTGCCGCGGCAACCTGGAGACGACGGCCCGGTCCTTGGAATCCGAGCTCCTGAAGGAAGAGATCAACCGGCTCGGGAACCACGTGCGCGCCTTCCACGAGCGGGTGATGGGCCTGCGGATGCTCCCGTTCTCCCTTGTGACGGGGGCGCTCCGGCGGGTGGTGCGCGAGCAGTCCTCCCGTCTCGGCAAGGAGGTGCAGCTCCAGATCCACGGCGAGGAGATCGGCATGGACAAGTCGATCCTCCTCCACATCGCCGACCCCCTGGTGCACCTCCTGCGGAACGCCCTGGATCACGGCCTCGAGTCTCCCGAAGAGCGTCGCCAGAGGGGCAAGCCTCCCAAGGGCGTGATCCGGCTCGGGGCCGCCCGCGCGCGCAACCGGGTGGAGATCACCGTGGCGGACGACGGTCGGGGCATCGACGTCGAGGCGGTCCGCAGGAAGGCGGTGGAGACCGGCCTCTTCCGCGACGAAGACAGCCGCCGGATGGCCAACGCGGAGATTTTCGCGTGCCTCTTCCGGCCGGGGTTCAGCACCCGAACGGCCGTCTCCGAACTCTCCGGCCGGGGCGTGGGGTTGGACGTGGCGAAGACCCGGGTGGAGGCCCTGGGCGGCACGATCGAGCTCTCGTCGACGCCCGGCACGGGCGCCGAGTTCCGCGTGAGCCTGCCCCTCTCCGTCGCGATCGTACCCGTGCTCCTGGTGGGCGTCGGCGAGAGCGTCCTCGGCCTGCCCACGTCCGCCGTGGTCCGAACCGTCGAAGCCCAGGCCCGGGACGTCCGGAAGAAGGAGGGCGCCCACGTGCTCCTCACTGAGCAGGGGCAGGTGCCCATGCTGAGCCTGGCCCGGGTGCTGCGCCTCCAGGGGCGGAAGCGCTTCGAGCGGGTGCCCTTGGTCCTGACCCAGACCGGGGCCGGTGTGGTCGCCCTGGCGGTGGACCAGTTCCTGAAGGAAGAGGACCTCTTCATCAAGCCGCTTCGCGGCCCGCTGAAGGCGCTCCGCGGCCTCTCCGGCTACAGCGTCCTCGGCGACGGGCGCCTCGTCTTCCTGCTGGACCCACCCACCCTGCTCGCCGGCTGAACTGTCGACCGCTTCACCCGTTCCTTCCGCCCGTCCCCATCAAGTCCGTCTCTTCCCAGCGAAGCGCCTCATTTGCACCCCCGTGCGACGGCGGACAGGCCTGGAAGGGGGGCGACGACGAATCTGACCGACTCGGTCATTTTTGCTCTTGACAGCCTACCCGTTCTTGGGAATATTATCCCAAAACGATGACAGTTCCCTCGCTCTTGCTGCGAGGGACAGCGCAGCCGAGGCCATGGCGCCCCCCAAACTCCTTCTCGCAGCCGTCATTCGCATCCTGCGGCCCCTCGTGAAGATGCTGCTGCGCCACGGCGTGCCCTATCCGGCGTTCTCCGAACTCGCGCGCTGGACCTACGCGGAGGTCGCCGCGGAGGAGTTCCCCATTCCCGGGCGGAAGCAGACCCACTCGAGAATCTCCGTGCTCACCGGGCTCTCCCGCAAGGAGGTGCTGCGCCTGCGGCAGTTGCCGGAGCCGGGCGCCGACGGAGAGATCGAGCGGTTCAACCGCGCGGCGCGAATCGTGTCGGCGTGGGTGCGGGAGAGCGAGTTCTGCGAGCCGGGCGGCCAGCCGCAGCCGCTCCCCTTCGAGGGGGGGGCTCCCTCGTTCTCGGACCTCGTGGCTCGGTTCGGTGGGGATGTCACCCCCCGGGCGGTGCTGGACGAACTGGTGCGGGTGGGGACCGTGGAGCGGGATGTGGAAGGCAGCATCCGGCTGCGCAGCCGTGCCTACCTGCCGACGGGCCGGGCCGCTGATGACGAGCGGCTGGCGATTCTGGGCCGCGACGTGGCCGCCCTCGTGGAGACCATTGACCACAACCTGCAGACCGACGCGGACGGGCGGTGGTTCCAGCGGCACGTGGCCTACCAGGGCGTGCCGACCGGAGAAGTGGGGAGCGTGCGCGAGCTCGCGTCGGCGGACGGCCAGCGCTTGCTGGAGCTCCTCGACCGGGTTCTCGCCGAGAAGGTTCGGCGGGGGTACGAGGGGGGCACGCCTGCGGAGGTCTCGCGCGTGATGTTGGGAATCTACTGGCACGAAGCAGCGGAGCCCCCGGTTCGGGCGGGAGCGGCGGAACGGCCGTCCCGCGGCAGGGGGAGGAAGGCATCCCCATGAGTGCGCGCACCGCGGTCGCGCGTCTTGCGACGTTGGCACTCGTTGCCCTCGCGGCGGCTTGCGGCGGGGGGTCGATGAGCGCTTCCGGGGACGGGCCGGGGGGCGGCGTCGGCGGCACGGGTGTCGCGGCCCGCGGAACCGTCACCGGGTTCGGAAGCGTCATCGTGAACGGCATCGAGTTCGAGGTCTCCGCAGACACGGTCATCGAGAAGGACGGCGGCGTGGTGCCCGAGGGAGACCTGCGGATCGGCATGGTCGTTCTCGTGACGGGCACCTATGAGCCCGACGCGGCTCCCACGTCCCTGGGGTTCGTGCCGGGGGTTGCGGAGCGCATCGAGTACGTGAAGGAGGTCGAGGGCCCGGTGGCCGGAGATCCCTCCGCTGGACCCTTCGCCGTTTTGAATCGGCCGGTGTCCCTGTCACCCGGGGCGGTGGTGGAGAGCGGACCCGAGGGGGAGGAACTCTCGGACGGTGCCTTGGTGGAAGTCAGCGGCTTGGTGGAGACCGACGGCACGGTCCGAGCCACCTATGTCCGGGTGAAGGGGCGGTTCGACCCCGCCCGCGAGGTCCAGATCACCGGCTCGGTTTCCGACTTCTCGGTGGAGGACGGCACGTTCCGAGTGGACGGCCGGTTGGTCGTGTTCGATGCGGCGGCCACCGATTTCCCGGCCGGAATCCCGGAAGACGGGGATCGGGCGGAGGTTCGCGGCGTGCTGG
Organism: uncultured delta proteobacterium; assembly: GCA_963707045.1. Lineage (GTDB taxonomy): Bacteria > Desulfobacterota > Deferrisomatia > Deferrisomatales > JACRMM01 > CAZGRT01. The sequence goes on along the minus strand of CAVPOV010000018.1, from coordinate 74,402 downwards.
AGCCGGGCGGCGAGACCTTGCTGGCTAGCGTCGTCAGAATCGTGAAGGGATTGCCCGCGGACCGTCAGGTAGAGGTCGAGGGAGTCGTCGGCTTCGTGGATGTGGCGAACGCCCAGTTCACGTTGGAGCACCTGGTGGTGGACGCCCGGGCCGCGACCTTCGAAGGCGGGGGGATCGAGGATCTGCGGTCGGGAGACCGCGTGGAGGTCCAGGGCGTGATCGACGAGAACGGCGTCCTGGTTGCGAAGAAGGTGGAACGCGAGGACTGATTCGGGAGAGCGAAAGAAGCCCCGCCCGGACCGGCCGGGTCCGGGCGGGACCCCTGGCGAGCGCGGCCGGCGTTCCCTGCGCACAGTGGCCGCGCCTCACCCCAACCCAAGAAGGGAGAATAGCATGCGAAAGAAACTCCTCGTAGCACTCTGTGCGGCAGGCCTGGCGGGCCTCGTCGGCTGCGGCGGCGGAGGCGGCGGCACCGACGGCTCCGCTACCACGGGCACGGCGACGCTGAGCGGGCGCGTCGCGGCGGACACGGCGGCGCGGGTCGCGGCCAAGCAGGTCGATTCCCCGGTGGACGTGGTGGCGGTCGACGAGACCGGCACCAAGGCCGCCGAGGCCCTGGGAGTCACGAATTCGTTCGAACTGGTGGTGCCGACCGGGCACGAGTACGTGCTGATCTTCTCCGACGCCGGCGGCATCATCGGGGCCATGGTGTACGGCGAGCCGCGGCAGGCCGAGTTCTCCGTGGACGAGGGGACGATCTCGATCGACCTCGGCGAGATCGTCGTGAACCCGTCGAAGCGCTTCGTCCACGCGAAGGGGGATGGGCTCAAGCGCCCCGACTCCCCCCGCGGCAAGGACTCGGACGACGACGGCATCCCGGACCGCCTCGACGACGACGACGACAACGACGGGATCCCGGACGGCGATGACGTGTGCGAGGTCGGGGACGACTGCTCCCTCGGGCCGAACGACCACGACAACGATGGCGTCGACGACGACATGGACGACGACGACGACGACGACGGGATCGACGACGACGACGACATCTGCGGGCTCGGCGACGACTGTTCCCACGACAAGGACAACGACGGCGAGGACGACGACCGCTACCAGTGCGAGAAGCGGTTCTCCCGGGGCGCGCAGCTCTGGGCCGAGAACGGCTGCGGCGACTGCCACGGCGCGGACGGCTCCGGCATGGGCGACATCGAGTCGATCCGCGGCGTGAACGTGAACGACATCGTCCACGCGCTGAAGAAGGGCGAAGACGACGACGGCGAGTTCATGCCCAAGTACCCGGAGCTCGTGCGGTTCGGCGTGGACTTCCGCTCCTTCCTGGGGTGCGGCGACGACGGTGACGACGACGGCGTTTGTGCCGACGGCGATGCCGCGAACGGCCAGGCCGTGTTCGACACGTTCTGCATCGACTGCCACAGCACGAGCGACCTGCGCGGCGAGTCGGCCGAGGAGATCGCCGAGGTGCTCGCAGAGGGTGAAGACGACGACGGCGAGTTCATGCCGGCGTTCCCGGAACTCGTGGACGATGCGGCCGACATCGCGGCCTACGTGGCCGACTGCCCCATCGACGGGGGGAACGGTCCCGGCGACGCGGACGGCGACGGCGTGACGGACGACGTGGACCAGTGCCCGAACACGGCCGCAGGGGCCATTGTGGACGCTGACGGGTGCTCGGCTGACCAGTTGGACCCCGATGGCGATGGCGTGCTCGGTGCCGCGGATTTGTGCCCCGGCACGGCTGCGGGGGCCATTGTGGACGCTGACGGGTGCTCGGCTGACCAGTTGGACCCGGATGGCGATGGCGTGCTCGGTGCCGCGGATTTGTGCCCCGGCACGGCTCTGGGGGCGACGGTGGACGCCGACGGATGCTCCGCGGACCAGTTGGACCCGGATGGCGACGGCGTGCTCGGTGCCGCGGACCTGTGCCCCGGTACGGCCGCGGGGGCCACGGTGGACGCCGACGGATGCTCGGACGCCCAGAAGGACTCGGACGGCGACGGCGTGTCCGACGCCGACGACAGTTGCGCCAATACGCCCGCGGGAACCGCGGTCGGCGCCGATGGGTGCCCGGTGTCGACCACCATCGATGCCCAGGCGATCTACAACAATCGGTGTGCGGGTTGCCACGAGAGCTTTGCGCCCAACCTGTCGGGCGTGTCTCTCCAGACAATCGAGGGCACGTTCCTTAACCAGGACGGCAGCCCCAAGACCCACAATGGCAATACGCTCGCGGTGGACGAGATCGGGGCGATGGTGGAGTTCTTCGCCGTCCCCTAGTCGCGCCGACAGAAGGCAGGGTGCAAGCGGGGCAGGCCTTCGGGCCTGCTCCGTTTCTTTGGTACGCCCAGCAACGGGATCACATTGGAGGTGCAAGTCCTCCCGCGAGCGGGTCACCGCGAACGAAACGGGCCGCAAGGGCGCGAGGGAGACCGAGCGTCTGGAGGAAGTACGTCCGGCTGGCGGTTACCCTGAAGGTCTTCCGAGAACTCGACGAGTTGGGACTGCGCCCAGCTCCGGTAGACAACCTCAACTGCTGAACCGCCCGGTGCGGACCGGCATGCCGGGTGGTTGGCAGGGGACGCCGGGACTCACCCGGCGCCCCTGTGCAGATTGGGTCACGTGCTTCCGCGGCTGGCGAGGGGTCAGCCGGAGCGTTTCGTCATCGCAGCCATGCGGGAGGCGACCAAGCCGAGGTCGCCTGGGCGCTCGGCCGGGTCCTTGGCCAGCATGGCTAGGACCAGTTCCTCCAGCGCGGGCGGCACGTCCTCCCGAAGTTCCCGGGGCGGCACGGGTGGGGCTGAGATGTGCTGCGCCAGCACGGAGGCGAGCTCGCCCTCGAAGGGCGGGCGCCCGGTGGCCATCCGGTACAGGATGGCGCCGAGGGAGTACACGTCCGAGCGGGCGTCGGCCGTCCGTCCGGCGGCCTGCTCCGGGCTCATGTAGGCGGGCGAGCCGAGCACGGTGCCGGCCCGGGTGTGGGTCACCGACTCGGACACCTTGGCGAGGCCGAAGTCCGTGACTTTCGGGGTGCCGTCCCGGGTGAAGAGCACGTTGGCCGGCTTCAGGTCCCGGTGGACGACGCCCCGTCCGTGGGCGTAGGCGACGGCCGAGGCGAGGCGGCTCCCGACGGCCGCAATCTCTTCCGTGCCGAGGGGCGCGTTCTTCTTCAGGTGTTCCTCCAGGTCCTCACCGTCCACGTACTCCATGGCGATCCAGGTGCGCCCACGCTCCTCCACGAAGTCGTACACCGAGACTACGTTGGGGTGGTTGAGCCGGGCCAGCGCCCGCGCCTCGTGGCGCAGCCGGGCGACGAGTTCGGGGTCGTGGGCGAGCGACGGCGGGAGTTCCTTGAGGGCGACGGGCCGGTCCAGGACCGCGTCGTGGGCCCGGTACACGATGCCCATGCCCCCGCGGCCGATCTCGCCCTCGATGCGGTAGCGGCCCGACGGCCCCTCCGCCGCGGGGCTCTCGCCGGCAGGGAGCATGACGGTACGCTCCGCGTCCGACGGGGACCGGGACGTGCCGGCCCGCGACTCGCTCACCTTGGCCCCGAGCGCCTTTCGCTGGTCCGCGTCCACCGACAGGCGGGCCGCGGCGAGGTACAGGGTGAGGGCCTCGGCCGGCCGCCGTTCTGCGAGGTTGTCGGCACGGCTCTCGAGCTGCTTCGCCCGGCGGGACGCCCAGGCCAGCGCCCGCGGCAGGTCCGCCCAAAAGAGGAGCAGGACCAGACCGGCCGAGCCGCCCCAGATGACCGCCCGTGCCGCGCGGCGGGCGCCCTCCAGGCGGGGGTGCTCGTGGACCCGAACCGAGAGGCCGAGCACCTTCACCTCGGAGGGCCGCAGAACCTTCTCCAGGGCCGCGTCGGCCAGGGAAGGCAGCCACGAGGGCGCCGCGAGCCCCAGCACGACCAGGCAGACCTGGGCACTGCGCGCCACCCGCAGCCACGGCACGAACAGGTAGGGGTTCTCCAAGACGGCCGGGAAGGAGCGCCCGGACTCGGCGACCGCCCGCACCACGGCGCGCAGGGCGGAGCGGGTCCTCCACGCGGAGGGGTTCAGGGCGCGTGCGGTCGCGGCCACGGCGTGAGTGGGGGGTCCGGCTGCCGGCGGCTCACGCCGCGCGCAGGGAGAAGCGCAGCGCCACCCCGTGGATCTCGATGGTGTCGCCGTTGCTGAGCAGCGTGCTCTCCCGCACGGGCTGCCCGTTGAGGCTCAGGCGGCTGCCGGTTTCCGGGGGCACCAGCCGGTAGCCGTCCTTGACCCGGGATATGAACCCGCCCACCTGGGGGGCCCGCCAACCGGAGAGCCGCACGAGGGCACTGGGGTCCTTGCCGATGAGGACGTACTCGCTCGTGAGCACGTAGCTGCGCTGCCCGGTGTCGCCCTTGAGCACGGTGAGGTTCCCCACGGTCCAACCGGGGTGGTTCCGCCCGGCCTCGTCGGTCTTGGCAGGAGGTTGGTCCGGGCGCTTCCGGGTGTCGATCATCATCGTGTTGTCGAGGTCGGTGGCGCTCGGAGCCGCGGCGGGTTCCGCGTCGGCCGCAACCTCCGCGTCCCCGGGCCTCGGGATCAGGAACAGGAGGGTATGCTTCCCGACGGTCACCTCGTCCCCGTCGTTGAGGGCCTTTCGGGTCACGCGCTCGCCGTCGAAGTAGGTGCCGTTGGTGCTGCCCTCGTCGACGAGGTAGTAGCTGCCGCACTCCTTCTCGATCACCGCGTGGGTTCCCGACACGGCCAGGTTGTCGATGCGGATGTCGTTCCCCGCCTTGCGACCGACGGTGATCCGGTCCTGGGAGAAATCGAACCGCCGCATCGCCGCGCCGTTGAGCTTGAGCACCACTTGGAGCATCGTCTGCCTCCTGGAGGAACGGGCGGGCGACTTCCCTGTCGCCCGCGGGGATGGACCCCGGAAACGCCTGCAGGGTGCGCCTTCGAGCCTTTCCGCCCCCGTTGCCGCGGCAGTCCGCGACCGGCCTCCGGGGACCCGAACCGACGGAGCGCACCCCCGAACGGATCGGCCGCTCGGCCGGGGGGCTTGAGGCCGGGACGGCACGGGAGCTGAGACCCGCATCGCGCGCGGAGAAACTGCTTATCCGGTGGGGTAAGGTGTGCTACAGTCGCGCCGACCGTACCGCGACCGATCTTCCTAGGTGATGCGACCGCGCCCGATGGAACGAGGGGCTGCCGCGACTGCTCATCAGTTCTTGAACCGGCACAGTGCAGTCCTCGTCGCGGCGGGGGTGATGAGCATCGTTTTCCTGATGGTCGTCCCCCTGCCCAAGTTCGCCCTCGATCTCCTCCTCGCCCTCAGCATCAGCCTCTCCGTCCTGATCTTCCTCCTCGGGATGTACACGGATCGGCCCATCGACTTCTCCGTGTTCCCGAGCGCGTTGTTGATCATCACGGTCTTCCGTCTGGCGCTCAACGTCAGCTCGACCCGGCTGATCCTCACCCGGGGGCACGAGGGCCCCGAGGCCGTCAGCCGAATCATCGCGGCCTTCGGCGACTTCGTCGTGGGCGGGAACTTCGTCGTGGGCATCGTGATCTTCCTGATCCTCGTGATCATCAACTTCGTCGTCATCACCAAGGGTGCCACGCGCATCGCGGAGGTGAGCGCCCGGTTCACCCTGGACTCCATGCCGGGCAAGCAGATGGCCATCGACGCCGACCTGAACGCCGGCCTGATCGGCGAGGCGGAGGCCCGGGAGCGCCGTCGGGAGATCGCGGCGGAGGCCGACTTCTACGGTGCCATGGACGGCGCGAGCAAGTTCGTGCGGGGCGACGCCGTGGCCGGCCTGGTCATCACGGCGATCAACATCGTGGGGGGGCTCGTCATCGGCGTGCTCCAGAGGGGGATGCCCCTGGTCGAGGCGGGGCGGACCTACACGACGCTCACCGTCGGCGACGGGCTCGTCAGCCAGATGCCCGCCCTCGTGGTCTCCACCGCTGCGGGCCTCCTCGTGACCCGTGCCGGCAGCCAGTCGAACCTCGGCGAGGTGCTCCCCCGGCAGTTCGGTCAGGCTCCGGCGGCGCTGGGTCTTTCCGCCGCGGTTCTGCTCGCCCTCGGGCTGGTGCCGAAGCTTCCGTTTCTGCCGTTCGCGGCCCTGGCCGCGGTGATGGGGGGAACCGCCTGGGCGACGCGGCGCACGAAGGAGCCCGCGGCGCAGGACGCCGCGTCGGAACAGGCGCTCTCGGGCGCTCCCGCCGCGCCCTCGGCCGAGGCAGCGGACGGGCCCGACGCAGTCAACTCCCTCCTGCACGTGGACGTGCTCGAACTCGAGGTGGGGTACGGCCTCCTCCACCTCGTCGACCCCGCGCAGGGCGGCGACCTGCTCGATCGGATTCGCTCCATCCGGCGCCAGACTGCCCTGGAAACGGGCATCGTCGTGCCGCCGATACGCATTCGGGACAACCTCCAACTGCGTCCCAGCGAGTACCTGATCCGGATCAAGGGGGTCGAAGTGGGCCGGGGGGAACTGAGGGAGGGGTTCTACCTGGCCATGGGAGCGCCGGGGTCTCGGAACCGTGGAGGGGATCCCGACGAAAGAACCCGCCTTCGGCGTGGACGCCCTCTGGATCCGCGAGGCGCGGCGGCAGGAGGCCCAGGTCAACGGGTACACCGTGGTGGACCTCCGCACGGTGATCGCGACCCATATCACCGAGATCATCCGGAAGCGAACGCCTTCGAGCTCCTCGGCCGCCAGGAGACCCAGAACCTCGTCGAAGTGCTCCGGAGCCAGGCGCCGGCCGTGGTGGACGAACTGGTGCCGAACCTGCTGCCCCTCGGAGGGGTGCAGAAGGTGCTCCAGAACCTTCTGCGCGAGCAGGTGAGCGTTCGAGACCTTCGAACCATCCTGGAGACGCTCGCAGACCACGCGCCCCGGACCCAGGACCCCGAGATCCTCACGGAGTACGTTCGTGCCGCACTGGGCCGGTCCATCTCGACCCAGTACGTGGACGGAGAAGGCAGGCTCCGGGTGATCGTGCTGGACCACCGGTTGGAGGACACCCTCGCCGAGGCCGTCACGCGCACCGACCGCGGTTCGTTCCTGTCCCTGGAGCCCCGCACCGCGCAGCAGGTTCTCCGGTGCCTCGGCGAGGCGGCGGAGGAGGTGAGCCGCACGCACCGCACCCCCGTCGTGCTGACTCCCCCGGCCATCCGGCTGCCTCTGCGCAAGCTCACCGAGCGGGCGCTCCCGGGTCTGGTGGTGCTGAGCCACGACGAGGTGGACGGACCTCTGCGGACCCTGAAGGTGGTGACTCTTGAAAGTTAAGAAGTACCAGGCAGCCGACGTGCCGGCGGCCCTGGCCAAGATCAAGGAGGAGTTGGGCCCGGACGCCGTCATCCTCTCCACCCGTCAGGTGCGGCCGAACAAGGGGGTGCTGGGGGTGCTCGCACGCCCGTTGGTCGAGGTGACCGCAGCCGCCGACGTGGATCGCCCGGGCACGCCCGACCGGGGACGCGCCCCTGCGGGCCGACCGGAGGCCGACCACGGCCCGATCCTGGCGCTGCAGGCCGAGGTGGAGAGCCTGCGGGAGGAATTGGCCCTGATCGGCCGGAGGCCGCGGGAGCCGGGCCCGGAGACCGTCTCGCGAGACGTTCGGGTCCTCGCGGACAAGGTGGACCGGTTGCTCGAGCGGGCCACCCCGCTCGAGCGGATGCGGCTGAACCCGATGCTCCGGCAGCTCCTGGCCCACCTGGAGGCGGCGGACCTGGAGCCGACGCTCGCTTCCCGGATCGCGCACTTCCTGCAGGAGAAGGTGGACCGCGGAACCGTGCCGCCAGGGCGAGAACTGGATGCCTTCCGGGAGTTCGTCGCTCGAACCCTTCGCGTTGGGGGCGCCCCCCCTTCGGCTCGCGCGGGAAGCAGGGTCGTGGCGTTGGTCGGGCCCACCGGGGTCGGCAAGACGACCACCGTGGCCAAGCTGGCAGCCCGCTCGGCTCTCCAGCAGGGTGGCCGCGTCGGTCTGGTCACGATCGACACGTTCCGCATCGCCGCCGTCGAGCAGCTCAAGACCTACGCGAAGATCATGGCCGTGCCCCTCCGCGTCGCGGAGGACGCCGGCCAGTTCCAGACGGCCGTCGAGGAGTTTTCGGACCGAGACCTCGTGCTCGTCGACACGGCGGGCCGGAGCCCGCGGGACGAGGAAGCCCTGGCGGAACTCTTCTCCCTCTTCCCCGCCGATCTGCCGGTGGAGGTCCACCTGGTGCTGTCGGTCACCACCCGCTCCCGCGACCTGGAAGAGATCCTCAAGCGGTACGCGGGGCTCGGGGCGAGCCGGTTGATCCTCACGAAGCTGGACGAAACCGGGTCCCACGGGGCGCTGCTCGGTCTTCCGTTGGCCTCCCGCCTGCCCCTCAGCTACGTCACCACGGGCCAGAACGTGCCCGACGACATCGAGGAGGCCACGGCCGCGGGGGTCTGCGCCTACCTGCTCCGCGGGCTGGAGGCCGCCGGGTGAAGGATCAGGCGGAGCGACTCCGGGAACTGGCGCTGCGGGTGCGCGAGCCGCAGGCCGTCCCGCTGCCCGGCCGGGCCCGTGTCGTAGCCGTTACCAGCGGGAAGGGGGGGGTCGGCAAGACGAGCCTCGTGGCGAATCTGGCGACGGTGCTGGCCCGGCGGGGCCGGCGTGTGACCGTGCTCGATGCCGACTTCGGGCTGGCGAATCTCGACATCCTGCTGAATCTGAACCCCTCCCGAAACCTCGGCGATCTCCTGCGAGGCGAGGCGGGCGCCGAGGAGGTGGTCCTCGAGGTGGAACCGGGGCTGCGGGTCATCCCCGGCGCCTCCGGCGTCGACGCCCTGGCGGAGGTGCACGGGGAGGAGCGGCGGCGGATGCTGGCGTCCCTGGCCTCGCTCACGGGGGACCAGGACCTCCTGCTCGTAGACACGGCGGCCGGAATCGGGCGGAACGTCCTGGACCTGTGCGGCGCGGCGGGGGAGGTCCTCCTGGTCACCAACGCCGAGCCCACGAGTCTCACGGACGCCTACGGGCTCTTGAAGGTGTTGTGGGGCCGGAGGGCCGCGGCGCAGGTGCGGCTCGTGGTCAACGGGGTGTCCGGAGCCGCCGAGGGCCGTGCGGTCCACGCGCGGCTGGCCCAGGTGGTGCAGCGCTTCCTCCACCGTGGCCTCGACTATCTCGGCCACATCGCGCGGGACGAGTGCGTCGGGCTCTCCGCCCTGCGCCAAATCCCCTTCGTCACGGCCTACCCGCGTTCTCCGGCGAGTCGGTGCGTGGAGGAACTGGCGGGGGCCCTCCTGGAGGGGGCGGGAGAGCCGTCCGATACCGAGTTCTGGACCAGGCTGCTGACGGCGGAGTGAGATGGCTTTCGAGGAATCCCTGATGATGAGGATACCGCCGGCGCCCGTCCGGGTCTGGGGCGAGCTCCTTTGATTCGCGCGACCGCGGCGGTGCTCGCGCTCGGTGCCGTGCTGCTCGCGGCGCGCCCGCAGGCCGCGCTGCTGGCCCGGGTCGATCCCGGGTGGAGCCCGTTCCGGGCCGCTCCGGCAGACCCCGGGAGCCGAACCGACCGAGGCCGGCGGGCGGACGAACTGTACCGGACGGCCGACGGGGCGGCCGACGAGGCCCGACGGGCCTACGGCGAGCTCCTGGGGGAGTCCTTGGAGCCGGCCGAGGAAGCCTGGGTCCGGTTCATGCTCGGGAACCTTGCCAGGCGCGACGGCGTCGCGGACGAGGCCGAGGCTCAGTACCGCGCCGCGTCCGCAGGGCCCCGAGGGCCCTGGTCGTCGGCTCTGGCCTTCGATCGGGCGGTTCTCGCATTGGAGGCGGGCCGCTTCGGCGAAGCCCGCCAGGGCCTGCTCTCCTGGTTGCGCGACTACCGGGGCGAGGTCGGGGAAGCGCTGGTGCTGTCCCTGCTCGGGGAGGTCGAGGCCTCCCTGGGAGACCCCGGCTCGGCGTCGGCCCGCTTCGACGAGGCGCTCCGCAAGGACCCGGACGCCTGGCGCGTTCGGCCGGAGACCGCGCTGGCCTGGCTGCGCCTGCTTCGCGCTTCGGGGGAGGAGAGCCGGGTCCGCGATCTGGCGGACGCCCTGGCCACGGGTCCCGTGGCGGGTCCGGAAGGGGTCCGCGCCGTAATCCTGGCCGGCGAGCTCTTCGAGGCGGGGGCCGACGTGCCGGCCGCCGCGCGCTTGTACGCGCGGGTCCTGGACCAACGGGAGGGGACCGGCGGGGAGATGGCACGCGTGCGGCTCCGGCTCGCGTTGCTGGGGGTGGCCCACGCGGACGAGGTGGACCTCGTGGAGCCCTACCCGGCATATCGCCTGTTCTACCGCCCCGTCCCGGCGCTGGAGGAGCTCGCGACGGACCCGGATCCCGAGTTGGCCCAGGCGGCCCTCCTGGGGTTGTCCGAGTCGGCTCGCAGGGCCGGCCGTTCCCGGCAGGCCCTGCAACTGCAGTCCCGCGCGTTTCGAGAGCACCCGGAAGGCCCGTTGGCCGTGGAGGCGTACGAGGCGTTCCTCGCCCTCTTGGATGCCCACCTTCGCGGCCTCGAAGCACGGGGAGAGCCGGACGAACTGGTGGCGGTCTACCAGGAGTTCGTGGGCGCGGCGCTGTGGGTGCCGGCGCGGGAGGTGGGCGGCGTGTCGCTGCTCGCTGCCGAGGCGTACGAGGAACTGGGCGCCCTGGCCCTCGCGCAGGAACTCTACGAGGAGCTCCTCGCCCGCGGAACGCGGGCCGTCGGGACGCGACGAGCTGCGGGTGCGGATCCTCCGGATCCGAGCGGCCGGCGGCGACCTCGAGGCCCTGCAGCGGCGGGCGGAGGAGGGGGGAGGCTGGGCCGAGCGACTCGCGTGGGCGCGCAGGCTCGCGTCCCTGGCGCGGAGGGAAGAGGCGGCCGCCCAGTACCGCCTGGCGGCCGAGGCCGCGCCGGGGCCGGTCGAGAGGTTCGCCGTCCTGGAAGAGGCGTCGGGTGCGTCGGCGGCCGGCGCGTCGCCGGGGGAGCTAGCCGATGCTCTGGAGGAGCGGAGGAGGATTCTGGCGTCCCTCCCGGGGGAGGCGGGCAGGGAGGCGTGGGAGGCCCACGCGCGCCGGGTCGAGGGGCGGGTGCGCTTTGCCCTGGGAGAGTTCGAAGCGGCGGCGTCCCTGCTGTCGGCCGTTGCACCCCTGGACGCTGCCGACGCCTACCTGGCGGCGTTGGCGGCGAAGGGGCTCGGGCACCGGGACCGGGCATCGGACCTGCTGCGGGTTCTCGAGGGGGCCGGGGACCCCGCGTTCAGCCGGCTCGCGTCGGTCCGCCGCCGGTGCGCGGAACTGCGAGAGGAGCCGCGGTGAGGTCGCCGGCGGGTCGCGTCGGAGCCGGAGGCGTCCGGGCCTCCACTTCCTGGACAGGGGCGCGCGAGGCGGTGTACCGTGGCTCGCCGCGCGGCCGCGGCTCGGGGGCCCGCTTTCCCGAGGGGCGGCCGGCCGGGGCACGGACCCCCTGGCCCAGAGGTCCGAACGACACACGGATAGGGGACTGACGGGTGGCCTTCTGGGACTCCTTCCTTACGCAGGTGCGACAACTGTGGGGCGGGCTCGCCGCCGTGCAGCGTGCCGTGCTCGTCGCCGCGATGACCGCGCTCGTCGTCGGTTTCGCTGCTCTGGCCTTCTGGGCCGGCACCCCTCCCTACGAACTCCTCTACGGTCGCCTGTCCACCGAGGACGCCTCGCAGGTCACGGAGCGGCTTCGAGAGGCCGGCGTTCCCTACCGCCTCGAGGACGGGGGCCGTTCCGTGCTGGTCCCGGCGGACCGGGTCTACGACCTGCGACTCTCCCTGGCCGGGGAAGGGGTCCCCCAGGGGGGCGTCGTCGGGTTCGAGATCTTCGACCGCTCGGGGTTCGGCATGACCGACTTCGCCCAGAAGGTCAACTACGCCCGTGCCCTGGAGGGGGAGTTGACCCGCACGATCCGGCGCCTGGAAGGCGTGGAAGGGGCGCGGGTGCACCTGGTTCTTCCCGAGCGGCGTCTCTTCGAGACCGAGAGCGCGCCCGCATCGGCTTCCGTGGTGCTGCAACTGGCGCCCGGCCGCCAGCCGACGGCGAAGCAGATCCAGGGAGTCGTCTACCTCGTGTCCTCGAGCGTGCAGGAACTGCCGCCGGAGAGGGTGACGGTGGTGGACACCGGGGGGAACCTCCTCCATCGTGCGGCCGGCGACGAGACGGGGCTGCTCGCCGCGAGCCAGTTGGAGTTCAAGCGTGCCTACGAGAAGGAGGCCGAGGGCCGGATCCGCGACATGCTGGAGAGGGTCCTGGGCGCGGGGGCGGCCGTGGTCCAGGTCGCGGCCGTGTTCGATTTCGACACGGTGGAGGAGACCTCCGAGGTCTTCGACCCCGACACGGTCGCCGTGCGCAGCGAAGAGCGGGTGACCGAGAGCCAGGCAGGCTCGCCGGGGTCCAGCCGCGACGCGGAGAAGGTGAACTACGAGGTCTCCAGGAAGACGACCCGCGTGCAGAGGGGTCCCGGCTCCCTCCGGCGGCTCACCGTGGCGGTCGCCGTGGACGGGACCTATGCGGAGGGCGCGGGCCCCGACCGGGAGTTCGTGCCCCGCGGTGCGGAGGAACTGGCCCGCGTCCGCTCGCTGGTGGAGAAGGCGGTAGGGTTCGAAGCGGGTCGAGGGGACGAGGTGGAGGTCACGAGCATCCCGTTCCGGCCCGCCGAGAAGCTCGTCGAGCCCGAGCCGCCCCGACGGGACGACTTGGCCCGGGAGTGGATGCGCTACGGCGTGGTGGCGTTCCTGGCCCTCTTGGTCGTGTTCGGCGTGTTGCGGCCCCTCCTCCGCCGGATGACCGCGTCGCGACCGCTGGAGGTGACCGGCCCCGTGACCGTGGCCGAGATGGAGCGGCGCCTTGCCGGCAAGGCGTCGGCGCCTCAGGCGCCCCGGACGGGTCCCAGCGCCCCCGGCGAACTCCGGGGAGAACCTCTGCGCAGCAGGCTGCTGGAACTGGTCGAGGCGGAGCCCGAGGTGGCCGCCCAACTCGTCCGCGGCTGGCTGACGGAGGAATGAGACGTGGCGCCCACCCCAACACTCCCCGGCGCGCGCAAGGCGGCGATCCTCATGGTCGCCCTCGGAGAGCAGGCCTCCAAGGTGATCTTCCCGCACCTTCGGGACGACGAGATCCAGCGCGTCAGTCGGGAGATCGCGTCGCTGCAGAGGGCGACCTCCGAGGAGGCGGAGGCCGTGCTGCAGGAGTTCCATGCCATCGCGCTCGCACGGTCCTACATGCTCGAGGGCGGGGTCGAGTACGCCAAGAAGATCCTGCGCAGAAGCCTCCCGGCCGAGCGCTGCCGGGACATCCTCGATCGCCTCGTGAAGTATCCGGACTACGGCCCGGGTTTCGCCAACCTGCGCAAGGCCGACCCGAAGCTGCTGAGCAAGATCATCCAGAAGGAGCATCCCCAGACGATCGCCTTCGTGCTCGCCCACCTGGACGTGAGCCGGGCGGCACAGGCGATCGCGGGCTTCTCGCCCGAGTTGCAGGTGGAGGTGTCCCGGCGACTCGCGGGCCTGGAGGAGATCAGTCCCGACGTCGCGAAGAAGGTCTCGGCCGTGCTCGACCAGAAGATCGGCGCGATGGCGGGCGCCGCGGTCGAGGTCCAGGGGGTCAAGACCGTCGCGGAGATCCTCAACCGCATGGGACGCCGGGAGTCGAGGACGATCCTGGAGAAGTTGGAGCAGGAGAATCCGGAACTGGCCGCCCACATCCGACAGCTCATGTTCGTGTTCGACGACATTCGGGACCTGCCGGACAGTGCGGTCCAGGAGATCCTGCGCCGGGCCGACAAGCAGAGCCTCGTCGTGGCCCTCAAGGGGGCGTCGGAGGACCTCCAGGAGAAGTTCTTCCGCAACATGAGCTCCCGGGCCGGCGAGACGATGCGCGAGGAGATGTCCTTCATCGGGCCGGTGAAGGTCAGCGAGGTGAGCGAGGCCCAGTCCGCGATCACCGAGGTCGTGCGGCAACTCGAGGAGGAGGGCGTCATCTCCGTCGGTTCGGCGGAGGAGGAAGACTACATCCCCTGAGGTTCGCACTCGGCGGGCGTGGAGGAGAGAGGTTTGGCACACGACACCCCGAGAGGTACGGAGCGCCCCGTCCCGCCGGCGCCGTCTCCCGGCTCCGGCGAGAAGGGGCGCGGCGGTGCGGAGCCCCGGCTCTTCCGGGGGCCGGAGTTGGAAGGGGACGAAGTCGGTACGAGCGCCGGGGGGGCGACCGGGGCCTTCGACCCCGTCCAGGAGGAACTCGCTCGTGCCCGTCGCGAGGCGGAGCGCCTTCGAGAGGACGCTCGCCGAGAGGCCCGGGATCTGCGGGAGAACTCCGCCCGCAGCGGCTTGGAGGAAGGCCGGGCCGAGGGGCGGCGCGAGCTGGAGGAGGCCGTCGGGAGCCTGACCTCGCTGATGGAGGAACTGGCCGGCTACAAGGAAAGGCTCTTCCTCGAAGCTCGCGAACAGGTGCTCGACCTCTGCCTGACCCTCGTGGGCCGGCTCCTGGGCCCCCTGGTCGAGGCCGACGAGCAGGCGGTGCTGCGCGTTGCGGAGCGGGCCCTCCAGGCCCTCTCGGACCGGGAGACCCTGACCATCCGCGTCCACCCCGAGGACCTGCGCTGCGTCGTGGAAGCCAAGCCCCGCATCCTGGCCACCTTCGACGGCATCCACCGGCTGACGGTCATGGAGGATCCGGCCGTGAAGCGCGGCGGGTGCCTCGTCCAGACCCCGAGCGCGGAGATCGACGCCCGCCTCGAGACGCAGTTGGCCGAACTGGCCCGTGGAGTCCGAGGCGCTTGAAGTCCCTCGACTTCTCCGCCGAACGGAGGGCCGCTCGGGATTCCGACATCCTCCGCCCGCAAGGCAAGGTGGTTCAGGTCGTGGGGATGGTGGTCGAGGCGTCGGGGCCGCGCGCGCCCGTGGGCGACATCTGCCTGGTGTACCCGGAAGGGGGCGCCTTCGAGCGCCGCCGGGCGATCCCGTGCGAGGTCGTAGGGTTCCGCCAGGGACGGATCCTCTTGATGCCCTACGGGGAGATGCGGGGAATCCAGCCCGGCAGCCGGGTTCTCGCCACCGGAAGCCCGAGCGTCTGCCAGGTCGGCGAGGAGCTCCTGGGCCGCGTCATCGACGGCACGGGGAACGCCATCGACGGCAAGCCCCCCCCGGCGTGCCGGCGCAAGTACCCTCTCTACGGACGCGAGATCAACCCCATTGCCCGGGGAAGGATCCGGGAGCCCCTGTCCACCGGCGTCAAGTCCATCGATGCGCTCCTGACCTGCGGCAAGGGCCAGAGGATGGGGATCCTCGCCGGCAGCGGGGTGGGCAAGAGCGTCACGCTGGGCATGATCGCCCGGAACACCTCGGCCGACGTCAACGTGATCGCGCTGATCGGCGAGCGGGGTCGAGAGGTGCGGGAGTTCATCGAGCGGGACCTCGGCGAAGCCGGCATCCGCCGCTCGGTGGTCGTGGTCAGCACCTCCGAGAAGTCCCCCTTGGTGAAGGCCCGGGGAGCCCTCGTGGCGACGACGGTCGCCGAATACTTTCGGGACCGCGGACTGGACGTCCTGCTCCTCATGGACTCCGTCACCCGCTTCGCCATGGCTCTGCGGGAGGTGGGGCTCGCCATCGGCGAACCGCCCACCACCAAGGGCTACACGCCGAGCGTCTTCGCCGCCTTGCCCCGGCTCGTGGAGAGGGCCGGGATGGGCGAGGCCGAGCGGGGTTCCGTCACCGGCCTGTACACCGTGCTCGTGGAGGGGGACGACTTGACCGACCCGGTGGCGGACACGGCCCGTTCGATCCTCGACGGACACGTGGTCCTCTCGCGCGACCTCGCCGCGCGCAACCACTACCCCGCGGTGGACGTGCTCCAGTCCACGAGCCGCCTGATGATGGACCTCGCCTCGCCCGAGCAACGGAAGGCGGCTGCTCGGCTTCGCCGGCTGCTCGCCGCCTACAGGGATGCGGAAGACCTGGTCAACATCGGCGCCTACCAGTCGGGCACGAACGCCGACGTCGACGAGGCCCTCGTCAAGCGGCCGGCCATCGAGGAGTTCCTGACCCAGGGCATGCAGGAATCCTGGACCCTCGAAGCCTCCGTTTCCGCTCTGCGCACCCTCTTCCCCGGTGAGGCGTAGGCCCGTGGCGTTCGTGTTCCGGCTGGAGAAGATCCTGGCGGTGCGCCGCCACCAGGAAGAGTCGGCCAGGCGGCGCCACGCCCACGTCCGGGGGGAATGCGCCAGGGTGCGCGGGGTGCTCGAAGAGCGGCAAGAAGCGTTGCGCCGGGATCTCGAGGAACTCGACGGCCTCAAGCGGCGGGACGAGGTCACGCCCGAGTCCCTCCGGCTGCACTCGCTCCACCTGGCGCGCGTCCGACGGAGCTTGGAGGAAGCGCGAAAGAGCCTCGACGCGGCCGCGGAAGCGGTGGCCGTCGCGGAAGCCGAGGTTGCCGAGGCCCATCGCGCCCGCGAGGCTCTGGAGCGGCTTCGAGACCGGGAGGAAGGCGCCTGGAGGCAGGCCCAGAGCCGGCGGGAGGCCCGCACGGCGGACGAGATTGCCGTATCACGCCCCCGCCGGGGCCGGGAGGAGGAAAGCCGTGGCGCGTGACGCACTCTTCCTCGCGCTCCTCATCCTGCTGGTGCCCTTTGCCCCGCCCTTCGTGTCCCATCCGGCCCGCGCCCAGTCCGGGCCCGAGGCCGGGGCGGCCGAGGATCGGGATGCCGTGCGGGCGCGGGCGAAGTTGCTCGAGGAACTCGATCGCCAGATCGAGGCCAAGCGGCTGGAACTCGCCCGGTTGCAGGAGGCTTCGGCGGCCCTGGAGCGGGCTCTGGAGGCTGCGAAGCGGGATCTCCTCGAGGAGGGCGAGCGCCTGGACGCCCTTCGCCGGGAGGTGGAGGCCGACATCGCCCGCCGCCGGCAACTGGTGGATGAGCGGGTGGAGCAGGTCTCCCGGGCGTACGCATCCATGCGGCCCAAGGAGGCGGCGATCGCTCTGGCGGGGATGGAGGACGACAGGGCGGCGGCCATCCTGGGGAGGCTGCCCGCCCGAAACCTGGGGCGGATCTTCGACGAGATGCCGAAGGAGCGCGTGCGCGAACTCACCCGACGGATCGAGGGGGGGGAAGGCACGTCCGGGAGTGCCCCCCGACCGTGAGGGAGCTTCGGCTCCGTCCGCAGGGAAGGGGGTCTCGCGCCCATGGTCGCCGGCTTGTACGGCGTTGCGGACCGTGGTAAAGGAAGGGCCCGATGGCCGGGAAGCACATCCTTCTGGGGCTGCTGCTCCTGCTTCTTCTGGCCGCTGCCGTTGGCGGCGGGGTCTTCGCGTACCGATCCCTGCGCCCCCCTGGATCTCCGCGAGGGGAAGCCCCGAGCCCCAAGGTCGCCATCGGCCCCATCTACCGGCTGGACCCTTTCACGGTGAACCTCGCCGATACGGGCCGCAGCCGCTTCCTCAGGGTGGTCCTGCAACTGGAACTGGACGCCCCGCCCGCAGCCGCCGAGCTCGATTCGATCGAGCCCCGGGTGCGCGACGCGACCCTGACGCTCCTTTCCAGCAAACGTTCCGGGGAGCTCGCCACGGTCGGCGACAAGGAGCGACTGCGCAACGAGATCATCCACCGGCTCAACGGTCTGCTCTCCGCCGGGAAGGTGATCGAGGTGTATTTCACGGAGTTCGTGGTGCAGTAGGAGGCCCTCTCATGAGCGATCCGCGCGTTGGACCGGAGCCCGGGGCGGACGCCGCCGTGGCAGGTGGAGGAGGGTGGGAACTTCTGCGGGACGTTCCCCTGACCCTTGCCGTCGAGGTCGGGCGAGCGACCCTGAAGGTCCGAGACCTCGTGGGCCTGGAGGCCGGCTCGCTCGTGATGACCACGAAGCGGTCCGGTGCAGCCATGGACGTTTCCCTGGACGGGCGCGTCTTCGGGCGCGCGGAGGTGCTGGTGCGCAGGGACAGACTGGCTGCCCGACTCACCGAGGTCGTCGGGGGGGACCGGTGAGGGTCGGATTCCTGGCCGTCGCGCTGTTCGTGGCCGCTTCCGCGTGGGCCGGGCAGGCCGTCGTGGACTGGGATTCCCCGTACGTGAACCTGCGGGCGGGCCCGGGGACCGACACGCCGACGCAGGGACGTCTCTCCCGGGGGGACGAAGTCGAGGTCCTGCAGACACAGGGAGACTGGGTCCAAGTGGGGTTTCCGGGCGGACAGGGCTGGGTCGCCGCGCAGAGCCTGCGGGACCTTGCCGAGCCGGTCGCACCTCCGGCCTCCGGGCCCCCGTCGGGCACGGAACGCGAGGATGCTCGATCCGGGGCGGCGCCGGTGGGCGAGGGGGACAGGCCGCGCCGCTACCTGGCGGACGTCGAGCAGGACTCCCTTCCCTCCTACGAGCCGGGCTCGGGGCTCCTGAGCCTCTTCTCCGGGCTCCTGATCGTCCTCGCCCTCATCGCCGGGCTCGTGTACCTGCTCCGGCGCTTCTCCCTCCAGCGCTTTCCGGGGGGGCGCCGGCACAACGCCATCCAGGTGCTCGCGTCGAGGCCGGTAGGCCCGAGGCAGGGGTTGCTCCTCGTGGAGGTCGGGGGGTTGCTGTGGCTTCTGGCGCAGGGTCCGGAAGGTGTTCGCCTCATCGCGGAGATCTCAGACCCGGACGCATTGCGGCGCCTCGGGGAGCGTTACGGTTTCCGGGAGGAGCCCTTCGAGGCCGAACTGCGACGTCGCATGGAGGAGCGGGCCGACTCCGGGGACCGTGACGCCTCGTCGGAACCCAGCTCCGAGGAGCGGCTCGCGACACTGAGGCGCCGACCGCCCACCGCCGGGGAGCCGTGACGCTGCCGGTCCGCCCCCCGAGAAGCGGCGACCTCCTCGCGCCGGGAGGAAGCGAGGCGTGAAGCGATCGATCCTCGCCCTGCTTGCGCTGGCGCTTTCGAGTGCCGCCGCAGCCCAGGAGGCGGCGCTCCCCGCAGTCCGCATCGGCGTGGAGGGACTGGGAGGCCCCGGGGGCGCCTCGGTGACGCTGCAGATCGTCCTGGTCCTCACGGTCCTGGCCCTCGCCCCGGCCATCCTGATCCTCCTGACGTCCTTCACCCGGATCGTCGTCGTCCTGTCGTTCCTGCGCAACGCCCTGGGCACGCAGTCGATGCCGCCCAATCAGGTCCTCGTGGGGCTGGCCCTGGTCCTGACCTTCTTCGTGATGACCCCGACCTGGGAGGCGGTGTACTCCCAGGCCGTCAGGCCGTACCTCGACGGCGAGGCGACCCAGGCCCAGGCCCTGGAACTGGCGCGCCCGCCCGTCCAGAGCTTCCTGACCGCCCACACCCGCGAGAAGGACGTCGCGCTCTTCGTCCGGCTGTCCAAGGCGCCCGCCCCCGCAGGGCCCGAGGAGGTGCCCTTCTCGGCTCTCGTGCCTGCTTTCGTCATCAGTGAACTGCGGATGGCCTTCACGATCGGTTTCCTCCTCTACCTTCCGTTCGTCGTGATCGACCTGGTCGTCGCGAGCGTGTTGATGAGCCTGGGCATGTTCATGATGCCCCCCATGATGGTGAGCCTTCCCTTCAAGGTGATCTTCTTCGTCCTGGTGGACGGGTGGAACCTGGTGGTGGGCAGTCTCGTGCGGAGCTTCCTCGGATGACTCCGGATCAGGTCGCGGCGCTAGGGCGGCAGGCCCTCGAGGTCCTGCTGATGCTGTCGGCCCCCTTCCTCCTGTCGGCCCTGCTCGTCGGGCTGGTGGTGGGACTGCTCCAGGCCGTGACCCAGATCCAGGAGCAGACGCTGACGTTCGTCCCCAAGTTCCTGGCGGTCCTCGCCGTGTTCCTCCTGACCCTCCCGTGGGCCATGGACGTGTTGCTGCGCTATGCGGCCGGGCTGTTCGGAGGTCTTTCGCGGTTGGGAGGATGACGTGCCCCTCTGCGACGCGGCGGCGGTGAAGGGGTGGGGGCGGGGCCGGCCTTGAGCGTCCTCGGCCTCGACGAGATCCGTCTCTTCGCCTTCCTCCTGGTGCTGGCCCGCACCGGAGCGCTCTTCGCAGTGGCCCCGCTCCTCTCCAGTGCTTTCGTCCCGCTGCGGGTGCGGGCGATCCTGGCGCTCGGATTGAGCGCTTCCCTGGTCTGGCTCGGCCTTCCGCCGGAGGTCCCGCCTCCCGTTTCCGCCTCCGTGGTGTCGGCACTCCTGGCTCAAGAGATCCTGCTGGGCCTCGTGACGGGCTTGGTGGCCCGACTGGCGTTCGCCGCGGTGGAGTTCGGGGCCCAACTGGCGGGGCTGCAGATGGGGCTGGGGATTTCGAGCGTCATGGATCCGCGGATGGAGGGGGAGGTGTCGGTGCTGAGCCCCTTCCTCTTCGCGCTCGCCGGGCTCCTCTTCGTGGCCTTGGGGGGCGTGGGGATCCTGTTCGAAGCCTTTGCCCGGAACCTGAGCGAGGTGCCCCCCGGCCGGGCCCTGGCCGGGACGGCGCTCACGGGGGGGCTGGTGCACCTCTCCGGGGAGGTCTTCACGCTGGGGTTGCGCTTCGTGGCGCCGGTGGTCGCTGCGGTGTTCGCCGCGCAGGTGGCCCTCGGGGTCCTGGTCCGTTCGGTGCCCCCCGTGAATGCTCTGTTCCTAGAGTTTCCTCTCCAGATCCTCGTCGGCCTCTCGGCATTCGCCCTGGCGCTGCCGCACTGGGGGCCGGCGGTGGCCCGAACCCTTGCGGGGAGCCTGGAAATCCTTCGGAACCTCGCTCCCCTGGTGCGCTGAGCCGTGGCCGACGATCAGGAGCGAACCGAGCCCGCTACGCAGAAGCGCCGTCGGGAAGCGCGAGAGGCGGGGCAGGTCGCCCGAAGCCCGGAGGTCGTGACCGCCTTCGTCCTCGGCTCCGCCGTGCTGGGCCTGTGGCTCGGGGCGGGCCACATGTTCGAGGAACTCTCGGCCCTCGGCACAGAGGCCTTCCGGTTCGGGTCGGAGCTTTCCCTGACGCCGACCTCGGCGCCCGTGCTCGCGGAGCGGGCGGTGGCCGCGCTGGGTCGGGCGCTCGCGCCTCTCTTCGTGGCGGTAGTCGTCGGAGCGGTCGCCGGAAACGCCGTGCAGGTGGGCTTCCTGGTTTCCTTCCAGGCCGTCGCCCCGGACGTGGAGCGCATCGATCCCTTCCGGGGTCTTCGCCGCCTCTTGACGCGGACGAAGCTGATCGAGCTGTTCCGCGACCTGGCGAAGGTCGCCGCGGTCGGGGGGATGGCGTACCTCGCCGTTCGCCGCACCCTGCCGGAACTCCCGTACTGGTCCGACTTGGTGCCCCGCGTCTTCCTCGGGCGGTTGCTCCTGCTCGGGATGGGAATCCTGAAGTACGTGCTGCTCGCCTACGCCCTCGTCGCCTTGCTCGACTACGGCCTGCATCGTTGGCAGTACGAGCAGAGGTTGCGGATGTCCCGGCGCGAGATCGCGGACGAGCAGCGGGAAACAGAGGGGGACCCGACCGTCCGAGGCCGTGTCCGGGCCCTCCGCCGCGAATTGGCGCGCCGCAGGATGTTGTCGAGGGTCTCCGGGTCGGACGTGGTCGTGACGAATCCCACCCACTTCGCGGTGGCCTTGCGGTACGACCGCAGCGACGGGGGGGCCCCCCGACTGCTCGCCAAGGGCGCGAACCGCGTGGCCGATCGCATGGCGGGGATCGCCCGGGAGCACCGCGTGCCCCTCTACGAAGCCCCTTCGGTCGCCCGAGCCCTCTACCGGAACGTCGAAGTCGGCGACCCCGTACCCGCAGACCTCTTTCCCGCCGTGGCCGAGATCTTGGCCAGCATCTACCGGCTCGGTCGTTCCCCGCCCTCCCGCTGATCCGGGCGCCCCAGTCCCCGCCCTCTGTGTCGAAAAGGGATCAAGTTCGCCCTTCTCGGCGCCGATCAGAACGCCCGTGTCCCCCATTTCCGAGAAGGGAGGCGTTCGTGATCCGGATTCGCTCCGCTGCCGGTGAGGTCTAGCCGCGAGCGTCGATGGCGAGCGCGTTGGCGACGACCGACGGAGACTGGACCGGGAGGCCGGGGACCGAGGTCTCGGGGGTTCCGGAGCCGCGGTCTCCTTGGGAGGCGGGGTTCTCCACGCTGCCCGGGGGGAACGAGTGCGTCCTCACGACGAAGGACTTCCGGCACCTGCGGGATTTCATCTACGAGCGCAGCGGGCTGTTCTTCACGGACGCCAAGCGGGCCGTCCTGGACGGACGCGTTCAGCGCCGGCTCCGCGCCCTGGGGATCGCCTCGCCGGGCGAGTACCTCGGGCGGTTGCACAACCCCGGGACCGCGGCGGGAGAGTTGCTGGAGTTGCTCGACGTGGTCGCGACCCACGAGACTTCGTTCTTCCGCGACCGCGCCCAACTGGACGGTTTCCGACGCCGGGTGCTGCCGCTGGTCCTCTCGGCCGCCGAGTCTCGGAGGACCCTCCGCATCTGGAGCGCGGGTTGTTCCTCCGGTGAGGAACCGTACACCCTGGCCACCATCGTCCTCGAGGTCCTGGGACCGGAAGCGTCCTGCTGGGACGTGACCGTGCTCGGCACCGACTTGTCGCGGAGCATGATCGCCAAGGCCGTCGACGGGCAGTACGGCCCCTACAGTTTCCGGTCGGCGCCCGCCTACTACGTCCAGAAGTACTTCGACGTCGTCGCGCAGGACACCTTCCGGGTCAAGTCGGAAGTCCGCCGTCTCGTGGAGTTCCGCCTCTTGAACTTCGCCGACACTCCGGCGATGAGGGCCATGAGGGGTTTTCACATCGTGTTCTGCCGCAACGCGCTCATCTACTTCGATCAGGAGGCCAAGCGGCGGTGCTTGGGGCATCTCGCCGACGCCCTCGAACCGGGAGGGTACCTGTTCGTCGGGCCCTGCGAGACGGCCCACGGGTTTTCCGAGACCCTGGAGGCGGTGCGGTTCTCCGACACCACGGCCTACCGGAAGCCCGCTCTGGACGCCGGCGGGGCGGATGGCCGACCGGATGGGTGAGCACCCGGGAGCGTCCGAAAGCCCGTGACGTGGGAGAGGGCCGGCGGACGCCGCTGCCCTCGGGAGGTCGCTGTCATGAACGAAACACCGAACCCCTTGGTCGTCGTCGAACGCGCCGAGGCGGAGCCCGTGTTCGTCGCGGACACGCCGGTGATGAAGCAGGTCCGGGAAGCGCTCGAGCGGGCGGCCGAGACCGACGTGCGCACGATCCTCTACGGAGAGGTGGGGGTCGGGAAGAGCCACGCCGCGCGCTACCTCCACGCGACCAGTCTCCGGAAGCGGGGCCCCCTGGTTGGGCTGGACCTCCGGGACCGGAGGGTCTGCGCGGTTCTGGCGGACGCCGACCTGCTCGACGCGGCGGCTGGGGGGACCCTCGTGCTGCGTGCCGTCGACGACGCCTCCTCCGAAGTGCAGGGCCTGCTCGTGGGCCTGATCGAAGCGTGGAGCGCGTCCGAGGACGGGGAGGCCCCGGTGAGGGTGGTGGCGACGGGGCGCCGGGACCTTCTCCGGGGCGTGGAGGAGGGCTGGTTCCGCAAGGATCTCTACTACCTGCTCGACGTCTTCCCGGTGGTGATCCCGCCGCTTCGGGAGCGTGTCGAGGAGATTTCCGCTCTTCTGGAGCACTTCTTCGGCAAGCACGGGACGGACCGGAAGCCGCCGAGGGTGCCCGACGCGTTTCTCGCCGCAGGCCTTCGCGTACGACTGGCCCGGCAACGTCCGGGAGTTGGAGAACCTCGTCACGGGGGCGGTGCCTCTGGGCAGCGCCGACCCCTGGAGGTTGCCGACGCTGCTGCCCCGCCGGGGCGCCGAACCCGAGCCGGTTCCCTTCTCCCAGGCCAAGCGGCAGTTCGAGCGCGCCTACGTGCACCGCCTCCTGGCGATCACCGAGGGGAACGTGACCCGCGCCGCGGAACTCGCCGGCAAGGCGCGAAAGGACTTCTACGCCCTCATGGCCCGGAACCGCATCGACCCGAGTCCCTTCCGGCGCAGCGCCTCGGGAGGCTTCTGAGGGGGGGCGTGATGCACGTCCCACGCATGGGTGCGCCGTGAGCGGGCTTTGGGCGGACCACTCCCTGGGCTGTCTCGCCCGGGAACTCTACCGACGAAGCGGGTTGGTATTCGAGGGAGGGCAGGTCCGGCTGTTCCGGAGGCGCGTGGAGAGGAGAGCCCGGGAGCTCGGGTACGAGGGGGCGCCGGCCTACGCCTCCGACCTTGACGCCCGACTCGGCGAGACCGAGTACGACCGGCTCATCGAACTCCTGACGGTCAACGAGACCTTCTTCTTCCGCGACGAGGAGCAGGTTCGGGCGCTCCTCGCACGCCATTGGTCCCGCTGGGAGGCCTCGGGTCCGGGGCCCGTCCGACTGTGGAGCGCCGCGTGCTCGACGGGGTGCGAGCCGTACACGCTCGCCATCCTCCTCCGGGAACTCGGCTACGTGGGGCCCGGTCGCCGCAGCGTGGAGATTCTCGGCACCGATATCAATCGCCGGGTCCTGTGCGAGGCACGTCGGGCGGAGTACAGGGAGTTCGCGTTCCGCAGCACCCCCTCCTACTACCGCGAGAAGTACTTTCGTCGGGACGCCGGTCGGTATCGGCTCGACCCCACGATCCGCTCCATGGTCCGCTTCCGCAGCTTCAACCTCCTGCAGCCCGCGAGCTTGCCCGAGGGCCCTTTCCACGGGGTGCTGTGCCGGAACGTGCTCATCTACTTCGACGCGGAAGCGAAGCGTCGCGCCGTGGACTTCCTGACCCGCTCGCTGCGCCCCGAGGGGGTCCTGTCGGTGGGGCGGGCAGAGTCGCTGCTGCACGTCCCCGGTGCCCCCCGGGGCGTGGCGTGCGACGGGATCACCCTGTACCCGAGATCCCGAGCCGGAAGATGAACGACACCGCTGCCCGGAGAGATCGTGGGGCCCGCGAACTCGTCCGTGTGCGGGTGGGGGGCGAACGCTACGGCGTCGAACTCCTGCGGCTGAAGGGAGTCGATCGCCTGCAGAGCCTCGAGCTGCCGGACCGGACCCTCGCTTTCGTCGAGGGGTTCGCGCTTTTGGGCGGGCAGTTCGTGCCGATCGTCGACCTGGGTTCTCGACTCGGCTTGGGGAAGTGCCCCCCGGACGACGGGAGCCGGGTCCTCCTCGCCGATGTGGGCCTCCTGAGGGTCGGTTTCCGGGTGGATTCCGTGGAGGACGTGGTGACGGTCGTGCCGGACCAGGTGCGCCCCCTTCGTGCCCTCCCCCCGGGGACGCGCCCCGAGTGCGTCCGGGGGATCGTGGAGGTCGAAGGGCGCCTCCTCGTGCTGCTCGACCTGGGGCGGCTCCTGGAGCCGGAGGAACTCGGCCGGCTGGAAGGGCCGCGGGGGTCGCCGGAACGGCGGCCGCCCTGGGAGGCGGCTCCTTCGGCACAACGGACGTCTGCGGGGTAAAGTCGTCCGCGCCTCCGTCCGATGAGAGGGCGGGAGTCGCGCGAGCCGCAGGGAGGCGGGCAGCGAGAGCGACGAGCCGGGGGGTCTCGTCGAAAGCCTTCTTCCTTGAGGAGACCGACCGCCGTGGAGATCGATACTCGAACCCTGGGACGCGTCCGGATCCGGGAGACCCAGCTGGTGAGGCTCACGCGGCCGATGCCGGGCTTCAGCGGATGCGTGTGCTTCGCCGTGCTCGATTCCGACCCCGGGACCCCTTTCCGGTGGTTCCAGTCGGTGGAGCGCCCGGACCTGTGCTTCCTGATCGCCGATCCCGATCGCTTCTTCCCAGACTACCGGCCGGATCTCGGTCCTCCCGTGCTCGCCGAACTCGAGCTGGAAGGTGGGGCCGCCCCGGAGGTCGCCGTCGTTCTCACCGTGCCGCAGGAACCGGGAGCCGCCACGGCGAACCTCGCGGCTCCCCTCGTCTTCAATCGGTCGAAAGGACTGGCGCGGCAGGTCATCCTCGACGGCGCAGGCTATCGGACGCGCACCCCTCTGTTCCCCGGACAACGGAAATGAGGCGTCGCGCAAGAGGAGGTGTACCGGAAAGGTAACGCTCCTCTCCTTGAAACGAGCGTGCGAACGCGGTATAGTCCGCGCCCAAACTGGGATTTCGCCTCTTGTTTCGGGGGTCAGGATGCTCGTCCTCACAAGGAAGGTCGACGAATCCATCATGATCGGGGACTCGATCGAGGTGAAGGTCCTCGGCATCGACGGCAGCAGTGTCAAGCTGGGCATCCAGGCGGCGCGGGAGGTCCCGGTTCATCGGAAGGAGATCTACGAGGAGATCCGGAAGGAGAACGTCGCCGCCACCCAGGGCCCTCCCCTGGATGTGGATCGGCTGAAGGGTCTTCTCAAGAAGGAACGCTGATCCTTGCGGCCCGCCCTCGGCGGGCCCTCTTCGTTTCGTTCGCCCGCCCACGGCCGTCGGGTCGTCAGCGCACCGTCAGCACCGGGCAGGGCGCTTCCCGACGTACCCTCTCCCCCACGCTCTCGAAGATCACGTGCTGGAGCAGGTGCTGCGCCCTGGTCTCGGGCCTCTCCCCGACGACGATCAGGTCGAGTTCCTCCCGCCGGGCGTAGTCCACGATCTCCCGGTGGGGCGATCCCTCACGAAGTACCGTGGTCAAACCAGCCCGCGACAGGTCCTCTCCCCGCAGGAAGTCCTCGAAGCTCCGGCGCGCCTTGTTCCGGACCCGTTCGGAGATCCGGCGATGCGATTCGGCGTGGGTCCCGATGAAGAACACCGAACGGCTCGCCGGGATCCTGTGGACGTGGACGAGATGCACCTTTGCTCCGAGGTCCGCGGCGAGGTCTAGGGCCTTCCGGAAGGCGCGTTTGGAACTCGGGCTGAAATTCGTGGCCACGAGGATGCGACGGAAGGACCGCGCGTCTGCGTTGGGGGTCGCGCTCACGGTTCTCCCTCCCCGGCCGGGGGGGCCCGCCCGCGGTCCTTGCGGCGGGCTCGCCACCACTCGAGCCGTTTGGCGATCTCCCGCTCGAACCCGAAGCGTCCCGGCCGGAAATACGAGTGGCCGAGCAGGAGGTCGGGCAGGTACGTCTGATCCGCCACGCCGTCCGGATCGTCGTGGGGATACCGGTACCCGTCGCCGTGGCCCATCTCCCGTGCGAGCCGGGTGGGCGCGTTGCGCAGGTGGAGGGGGACGGGCAGGTTTCCCATACGCACCACGTCCGCCCGTGCCCGCAGGTAGGCTGCGTAGGAGGCGTTGGACTTCGGGGCCGTGGCCAGGTAGACGGTCGCCTGCGCCAGGGGGATGAAGCCCTCCGGCATCCCCACGAAGTGCACGGCGTCCTTGGCGTCCAAGGCCACGCGCAGCGCTGCGGGATCGGCGTTGCCGACGTCCTCGGAGGCGAAGATCACGAGGCGCCGGGCCACGAAGAGGGGGTCCTCCCCCGCTTCCACCATCCGCGCCAGCCAGTACAGGGCGGCGTCCGGATCCGAGCCGCGCAGACTCTTGATGAGGGCGCTCACCACGTCGTAGTGCCAGTCGCCCGTCGCGTCGTGGTACAGCGTTGGGCTCTGGAGGACTTCGGCGAGGTGTTTTCGGGTCAGCGGGCGGGACCCGTCCGGCTGCGGCTCCGTCGTGAGGGCCGCCGACTCCAGGAGGTTGAGGGCCCGCCGGGCATCGCCCTGGGAGGAGCGGAGCAGGAGATCCGCCGCGTCCTCGGCCACGGTTGCCCGCAGGGAGCCGAGCCCCCGTTGCGGATCCTCGAGGGCGCGCTCGACGATCGCGCGCACGGCGTCGTCGCCGAGCGGTTCGAGGCGGAGCACGAGCAGGCGCGAGAGCAGGGGCGACACGACCTGGAACGAGGGGTTCTCCGTCGTCGCCCCGACGAGGGTAACCGTCCCCGACTCCACGTGGGGAAGGAGGGCGTCCTGCTGGGCCTTGTTGAAGCGGTGGATCTCGTCGAGGAAGAGAAGGGTCCTTCCCCCTTCGCGGGCGTGCTCCGCGGCCTTCGCGGTGACCTCCCGGACGTCCTTGACCCCGGCCATCACGGCCGAGAGGGGCACGAACCGGTATCCCGCCAGGTCGGCGAGAAGGCGCGCCAGACTCGTCTTGCCGGTCCCCGGCGGGCCCCAGAACAGGAGCGACGGGAGTTCCCGCGCCGCGATGGAGCGGCGCAGGGGCTTGCCTTCCCCGAGGAGGTGCTCCTGCCCCAGGACCTCCTCGAGGGATCGCGGGCGCATACGGTCCGCCAGGGGGCGCCCGGAGCCGTCTGCTTTCGGGGTTTCCATGGTTTTGCTACGATAGCACAGCCTTCGCCCGCGACAGGAGGGACGTTGAGCCCCGCCACCATCGCTCTCTTCCGCAAGCGCAGCATGCCCGAAGCCGACGAACTGGCCCGGGAGGTGACCCGCTGGGCCGAGTCCCACGGGCTGGACGTCCTGGGGGAGGAGGGTCTGGCGTGCCGTCTGCGCGAGGGAGGGTGCAGTGCCGTGGACCTTCTCGTGGTCCTGGGGGGGGACGGGACGTTGCTGGCTGCGGTTCGGGCGCTCAACGGCTGCGAGGTCCCGGTGCTCGGCGTCAACCTCGGCCGACTCGGCTTCCTGACGGAGATTTCGCCGGACCAGCTCTGGGCGACGCTGGGGCGCTTCGTGGAGCGGAGCACCGTGGTGGAGCCTCGCACCATGCTCGAGTGCGTGGTGGAACGTCCCGGCGCCGTCGCGCGGAGTTTCCGCGTGCTCAACGACGTGGTGCTCAACAAAGGGGCCGTGGCCCGGATCAGCGACCTCGACGTGCGCGTCGACGGGTGTTACCTCACCAACTACAAGGGCGACGGGCTCATCGTGGCCACGCCGACGGGGTCCACGGCGTACAGCCTATCGGCCGGCGGGCCGATCGTGAGCCCGGATCTCCCCGCCTTCGTGCTGACCCCCATCTGCCCGCACACTCTGACCCATCGACCGATCCTGGTGGGGGATTCGGTGGAAGTCGAAGTTCGGCTCGTTTCCAAGAACGGGGAGATCTTCCTCACTTTGGACGGACAGGAGGGGTTCGAACTCGAGAAGGGCGACGTCATTCGGGTGAGAAAGGCCGACTGCCGCACGCTGCTCGTCCGTTCCGGCAGCCGCGACCACTTCCACGTGCTCCGCACGAAGCTGATGTGGGGGGGGCGCTACGAGGAGGAGAAGCGGTGATCGAACTGCTCCGGGTGCGGGACTTCGCCCTGGTGGAGGCGCTCGATCTCGAGTTCTCCCCCGGCTTCACGGTCCTGACGGGTGAAACCGGTGCCGGAAAGTCGATCCTCCTCAAGGCGCTCGGCCTGCTGCTCGGCGACCGCGCGAGTCGGGACGACGTGCGGGCCGGTGCCGAGCTCGCCCGGGTTGAGGGGTTGTTCCAGCCTTCCGGAGCGGCGAGGGATTCGCTCGGGGCGGTTCTCGAGGAAGCCGGTGTTTCGTGGGAGACGGGGGAGGGGTTGCTCCTGGCGAGGGCCGTCGCCGCCGACGGGCGAAGCAGGGCCTACGTGAACGGCGCCCTCGCCCCCCTGAGCCTCCTGGCTCGCCTCGGGGAGCAGTTGGTGGAGGTTTCCAGCCAGCACCAGCACCAAGGCCTGCTCCGGGAGGAGAGCCACCTCGGGCTCCTGGACGAGTCCCTGGACGCCGAAGGCAAGACGGAGCGGGAGGGCTGCACCGAGGCCTTCCTTTCCTGGCGCCGTGCGGCCGAAGAGGTGGACCGCCTGCAAGGGGCGGCGGAGCAGGCGCGGGAGCGGGCAGAGTACGTGCGCTTCCAGGTCGAGGAGATCCGGGCGGCGGGACTGGAGGCCGGCGAGGAGGAGAGCCTGCGCCGGGAGCGGGAGGTGCTTCTGCACGCCGAGAAACTCCTCGAGGCCTACGGCCGGGCCGAGGAGGACCTCTACTCCGGAGCCGACGCGGCCCTGGATCGACTGGCCCGGGCCGCCCGCGGGGTGGAGGAAGCGGGCCGCCGCGACCCCGAGGCGGAAGCGATCCTGGGGTTGCTCACGGACGGGAAGGCCGTTCTGGAGGAGGCCGCCCTGCGTGTGCGCGAGAGGCGGGCGGGACTGCAGGCCGACCCCGGACGCCTCGACGCCGTGGAGGCGCGCCTCGAGCAGATCCGCCGCCTCGAGCGGAAGCACGGACCCGGCACCGGGGCGATCCTGGCTCGACTCGGGACGCTCGAGCGGGAGCTGTGGGAGGTGGAGAACACGGACCTCGCGCTCGAGTCGGCCCGGGGCGCGGCGGCCGCCGCGGCCGCCGCCTTCGAGGGACGCGCTCGCCGCCTCCGGGCCTCTCGGGAGCGGGCCTCGGAGCGGATGCAGGACCTCGTGGGGGGGGAACTGGAGGCGCTGGCCCTGGGACGGTCGTCCTTCCGGGTCGTTGTGGAGCCCGCCCAGCCCGGGCCGAGCGGAACCGACGCCGTGCGCTTCCTCCTCGCCGCCAACCCCGGGGAACCCGCCCTGCCCCTGGCGCGGGTCGCGTCGGGGGGCGAACTCTCGCGGGTGCTCCTCGCGCTGAAGAACGCCCTCCGCGACACCCGCGTGCAGACGCTCGTCTTCGACGAGGTGGATGCCGGGATCGGGGGCGCGGTCGCCGACGCGGTCGGGGATCGCCTGTCCGCCCTGGCCCGCTCGTGCCAGGTCCTGTGCGTGACCCACCTTCCCCAGATCGCGTGCCGAGCGAGAAATCACCTGCGGGTCGAGAAGGCTGAGGAGGGGGGCCGGACGGTCGCGCGGGTGCGGCCGCTCGATCACCCGGACAGGGTGGAGGAACTCGCCAGGATGATGGGGGGCCTTCGGGTCACGGAAACCACGCGCCGGCACGCGCGGGAGATGGTGGAGGCGTTCGCGTCATGAAGGTGTCTGTGGAGCGGGCTCGGCTCGAGGACGTGGAGGCCATGAAGTCGATCCTCGACGACTTCGCGAGGGCCGGCGACCTGCTGCCGCGCTCGCGTCTCGACCTCTACGAGAACATCCGGGACTTCGTGGTGGCACGTGCCGAGGGACGGATCGTGGGGCTGTCCGCCCTGCACATCTGCTGGATCGACCTCGCGGAGGTGCGGTCCCTCGCCGTCCGCCGGGAGCACCAGCGGCACGGGGTCGGCCGAACGCTGGTCGAGCGCTGCCTGGAGGAGGCCCGCGACCTCGGCCTGCGGAAGGTGTTCGCCCTGACCTACCGGCCGGGGTTCTTCTCCGCCCTGGGATTCCGGGAGGTGGACAAGGCGGAGCTTCCCCACAAGGTCTGGCAGGACTGCGTCCACTGCTCCAAGTTCCCGGAGTGCGACGAGGTGGCCGTCATGCAGGAGATGTCTGCGTCCCCGGCCGACGAAGTCGAAGGGCCGAGACCCGCTGCCTGAAGGACTCGGCGCGCTCCCGGAGTTCGCGATCGGCACCCAGTTCCCGACACGCCCGCACGAAGGTGTCGGCCTGTTCGGCGCCGCACTTCCAGATGCGGGCGGCGACGCCCGGGTGGATCTCCGAGAGCACGCGGAACCCTTCCCGCATGTACTCCTCCGACGGACAGGACTCCAGCCGAAGGGCCCAGTCCAATGCCTGCCCGACGGACGGATTCGGCGTCCTGCGCGCCTCCCCGTCCACCTGCGTCACGCAGTCCTCGATGCGGTCCAGGTTCTCGGCGAAGCGGGCGAGGAGAGCCGGTTCGTGATCCTCCTCGCGAAGCATGCCGTCGTAGAAGGCGAGGAAGTTCGCCCGGTTGCTCCGCTCCAGCGCCAGGTCGAGCCACAGCGACACGAGTCGCTCGTCGGCCGAAAAGCGCCGCGCGAGCCCCGTGTAGAAACTGGAACCGCGAGCGTTGAGGAGGATCGCCCGCTGGAGGACCGCCCGCCCGGGATCGTCTTCCGGCGGTTTCGGCAGCACGGCCCCCTCGGCCCAGCACCGGTAGATCGATTCCACCGCTTCGGTGAGCTGGGCGCTGAGCACGAAGGACTTGGGGATGTAGCAGTTGGCGCCGAGCGAGTACGCCTCGGAGACCGTTTCGTCCTGCATCTCCCCCGAGAGCACGACCACCGGCACCCGGCCCAGCACCGAATCGCCCCGGATCCTCCGGATGACGTCCAGCCCCCTCCCGTCCGGGAGGTTCATGTCCAGCAGGACGAGGCGGAGGCCTCCCTCCGCCTTGAGGCGCCGGATCTCTTCGAGGGCCTCGGCCACGCTCCCGGCGAGGCGGACCTCTCCCCGAAAGCCGAACCCCGTGAGTGCGAGTTGGACGAGCCGAGCGATGTCGGCGTTGTCCTCCACGTGCAGGATGGTGGGCGTCATGTTCCCCCCGTTGATGGAAGGTCCCTTCGCGGGCACTCGCTCCGGCACGCCGCGCACCGTGCGTCGGGGCACCACTGGCACGCGTAGCATTCCGGGCAGGGGTGTTTGCGCAGGCGCCCGAGCCCGGGCACGAACACCCGGCCCGTGAGCCCCGGGATCACCTCGAACGCCCCCTCGGCGGCTTCCCCGGGCGGGGAGGCCTCTTCCCGCCGCGCGCTCACGGGAGCACGGTGACGGAGACCGCGTTGGTCGCGCAGCCGACCCCGTCCACTCCCGTCACCCGATAGGTTCCGGGGGTGGATGTCTGGAAGGAGTTCCCCACGATGGCCACCGGCGGGTCCGAGGTGAAGGCGAAGCGGCTCGTCACGTCGACGCCGGCCGGGTCCGTGACCGCGAGGGTCGCAGTCTGGCCTGCGGCGAGGCTGTTCGGCACGGCGGTGAGCGCGTACGTCGGGCACACGGGCCGGACCTCTCCGGAGAGCGGGCAGGTCCCGTCCAGGAGGCGGGCCTCGACCGGGACCGGAGCCGTGCCCGACACGGGGAAGGTCGATCCCGCGAGCGCGGTCCCGTTCGCGAAGTATAGGTACCCGGAGCTGACATCCGTGCCCCCCTCCAGAACCCGGAGCACCACGCTCGTGCCCGGCGCCGGCGCCGCCGGCTCGGAGGCGAGGATGCGCCCGGGCGGACAGTTCACGGTGAAAGCGGCGGAGGCGGAACAGCCCGCCGCGTCCGTGGCGGTGAGGTCGGATCCGCCGATGGACACCGCCTCCACCTCCGCCGTCGGGCCGAAGTCCGCCGTGATGGTGAGCACCGCGGGGTCCTCCACCTCCCAGACGATGGCTCCGCGCTGCCCGGAGGCGACGGTCGTGGCTCTCTGGCCGAGCACGAGGTCCGCCGAGCCCTGCGTCTGCACCAGGAGCTCGCACCGCACCTCCACCTCCACCTCCGCCACGCACCCGGAGCCGTCCACGGCCCGGATGACGGCCCGGCCCACCGCCTGGGGCGTCACGAGACCGTTCGGGTCCACGAGCGCCACCTGGGGCGCCAGGCTCTCCCACACCACCGCTCCTTGGGGCCTGTTCGCGGTGAGTTGCAGAAGATCTCCGAGGACGACCTGCGGGGCGGCAGGCTGCACGGCGAGCCCGCAGCAGTGGGAGCAGATCTCCACCCTGCTCTGGGCCCAGGCCGGGTCGTAGATCACCAGGGAGTCTCCCGACTCCCGCACGCCACGCTCCGCCGCGAGCACCCCGTAGATCGCAGGGCCGGCCGGCATCCGCACCTCTCCCTCCGCATACAGCGCTCCGCGGAGATTGACGCCGAACGAACCGGCGGGGGTCGGGGCGGCCGCCGGCGCGAAATCGATGGGCAGATCCGCCCGCGTGATCCCGCCCTGATCCTCGTCGTACCGCGTATCCCGGTCCGAGGCGAGTTCCAGCGGCACCGCCTGCTGGCCGGCCGCCGTGGCGAAGACGACCGAACCCGCCACATAGAGAAGACCCTCGCTGTAGAACGGCCGGTCGATCACGTACACGGGCAAATCGCCCAGGGAAGCCTGATCCACCTGGGAAGCGGACTGCAGCCCCGGGGGCGCATCCACGAAGAGGAACCGGCCGTCGTGGGTCGGGGACCCCAGTCCGGGCCCCGGCGTCGCGGCGATGTCGGCCAGGGTTCCCGTCGCCAGCGTGGCGGGGTTGCGGAGGAACCCGCCGCCGATCGGCTCCCAGTACACGCGCAGGGCACGGGCGAGGAGCTTCAGCCGGTCGTAATCCAGGCGGCCGAGCAGCCCGGCCATGTCGGGCACCGCCTGGAAGTAGTTCGGGTGCTCGGTCGACACGGAGGATCCGGCGCCCCCGGGCGTGAAGGGCTGGTCGACCTCTCCGCTGGGGGTGAGCGGGGCTCCCGTCACGTCGATGGTGCCGCCGACGTAGGCGTTGAAGAAGCGGTCGGAGGATTGCACCCCCAGCGGCCCTGCCGTGAGGGTCTTCGAGGTGAGTCGAGGGAGGCGGGGCAGCAGCAGGTCGCCGGCGATCGCGGCGTCGCCCCCGCGCACCCGCAGGTCTCCTTCCCAGCCCTGCCAGCTCATCACGGGGAACGTCAGGCAGACGGGGATGGGGGGCACCAGCAGGGCGAAGGTCTCGCACCGGAGGTCCGTCGGGTCGTCCGGGTCCCGATACACGGCCCGGAGGGTCAGGGTACGGTCGAGGCCTGCCCGGAGTCTGCCGCTGTAGCTGGCATCGTCCGGGTCCTGGGTCACGGTCAGGATTCCCTGGAAGTAGGGACTGTCGGAAGCCGAGTTGCCGTGAACGTTGACCTCGAACAGGTCGGGGCTCTCCTCGTCCAGCACGGTCCCGTCGCTGTCGACGACCTGGACGAGGAGGCCTCGGGTCGTACCCGCCGTGTTCTTGATGTCGTCCGAAGCGTAGTCCCGGAAGTTCTGGTCGCAGTCCTTCACCCGGAAGAACACCTCGGAACCCTCCGCGGCGCACAGCGGCGTGTCCTGGGGCGCGGAGTTGGAGGGCACGGCCTGGGGGTTGTCCGCCACGGGGCTGATCAGGATCTCCGAGCAGTCGGTGTCCACGGCGATCGTCTCGGAGACGCAGGAGACGCCGCCGAGGGTCTGGGAGGTGGCCTCGTCGGGGATGTACGCGGTCACGCGGAACGCGTCCCCGGATCGGGCGGTGCCGATGAAGAACGGAACGCGGACGCTCTGGCCGGCCGCCCCGCCCGTGAACGTCACCCGGACGCGCTCCTGCGGGGTGTTCCGATCGAAGCTCGGCTCCCCGGAACTGCCGGATTCGGGCTCGATCACCAGTTCGGCCGTGGTGCCGCTCGGCACGCACTGGGTGACGACGATCTCGCCCTCGGCGTCGCACTCGCGGTTGAGGTGGTTCGTGGCGGAACCGGAGGCGTCCAGCACCTGCACGGAGCATGTGCCGCAGGGCCCGACCTGGAGCGGGAGGGTCTCCACGGCCACCGAAGTCCCGTCCCAGGAGGGGTCGAGTTCGATGGCCGGAGCCACGGGGACTCCGGCCACGGTGCACGTCGGAGCCTGGTACTCGACCGCGAAGCGTCCTCCCGGCGGGGTTCCGGTTCCGTCGTGGTGGACGATGTCGACGGGGTCCGACGAGAACGCGGCCCGGTTCCCCGGCGAAGCGATGGTGCCTCCCGTGGGCTCGGGCGGGACGAGCCGCGCGGTGACCCACTCGCCCGTGGCTCCCAGTGTCATCAGGGGGTTCCCGCAGGGGTCGGTCACGCCGAAGGTGTCCACGATGGGCAGGCTGGGCTCCGGGCAGTCCAGGATCGAGGTCGCCGGCATCGCGCGGGTCAGGTCGCTCAAACGGGAGGGGCGCAGGAACACCTGCAGGTCGAACCGGCCCGCTCCAGGGGCCGCGGCCTCCACCCAGGCGTCGTAGCGGTTGGGATCGACGGGGGAGCGCGTCACGCCGAAACCGGAGTAGAGCGCCGACCGGGACCGGTAGGTGACCGACCCGGTCGGGACGTCCAGGGCCGCGGGGGTGAGGGTGCCGAACGCCGGGTCCGGGCCGATCCCGAGAGCGGTGACCGGGGTCGCTGCCGCGTCCTCCGCCCGCACCAGGCGATCGCAGGCGTCGAGCAGTTCGAAGGACGTGCCGACCTCCTGGCCGCAGCTGGCCACCTCGAGGAGCGTATCCCCGAAGCGCACGGTGACCGGCATGCCCTCGCGCACCTCGATCTCCGTCGCCGCCTCGTGGGGGGCGCACGCCCCGAAGGGCGTCGCCAGGCTCGGCGGCGTGGACGTCCTCGCCAGGATCCTGTAGCTGCCGAGGGGAAGCAGGGAGCACGGGGCACCCCCCGCGGGCCAGTGCACCAGGGCGGTCACACGTCCGTCGGCGTCGGTTGTCGCCTCGCTCGAGGTTCCCGAGGCGTCGGTCACGGTGACTCCGTGGCCTGCAGGTGTGGCCCCCACCGAGAACGCCACCGTGCGTCCCTGTTCGGGCACCGTGCCGCGGGTCACGCGGAACGTGAGAGGCGTCGCGGTGCCTGCCACCTCCGGCGCGCGCAGGAACGGGGCCCCAAGGGGAAGGGCGGTCACCATGGGACAGTCCCACAGGTTGCGGGGCGCGACCGAGGTTCGCAGCCGGGTGAGGCGGTAGCCCTGGTTGCCCGGGAACCTGGGGTCGGCGCTGGGGGTGGCCGTCACCAGTTCGATGTCGATGCGACGAATCACCGCGTCGAGGGGTTCCCCCGCGGCAACCCGCGGGCTGCTGGTGCGGTCCACGCGTTCGAGGGTCTCCAGGGTGCCGTCGCCGTCGAAGTCGCCCTGGTATCGGAACAGGGGCTCGCCGATGCGGATGTTCGCGGCCAGGAGCGCCACCTGCTGGGGTTGACCGCCGTTCATCTCCCGGTAGAGGGTGTGATGGGGGCCGTCGGCGCCGAGGTAGTACCGGTATGTCTCGGCCGGAGAGGAGGCGTAGCTGCCGGGGATGTGGTCGTAGGGGTCCTGGGCTCCGGCGCCGGGCACGGGGGTGGCCCCGGCGGCCAGGGCGTCGTCGACGGAACTCAGGTCCGCGTTGAACGTCAGTTCGTGGGGGTGGGCCACGAGGATGCGGACCTGCCCCTCCTCGGTCCGGACGCCGGCTCCCAGGGAGGTGAGACCGCGGGTCAACTCCTCGACCCCCACCCGCGCATTCTGCTGCGCGTCCGCGACTTCCTCCTGCACCCGTGCGGACCTCTGCTGGGAGATGAAGATCTGGTACACCAGGGCCAGGAGGATGCCGGCGACGCCGAGGGTGACCAGGACCTCGAGCAGCGTGAAGCCGCCGCACGGCGTTCCTCGCGGCTTGCGGGAGAGCGGAGGGAAGAGAGCGCGTGCCATCAGTACCTCGCCTTGCTGGTGAGGAGGGAGACCGAGCCCACCCCCCTGGGGCCCAGATCCCAACCCACCGTCACCAGGACCCTCCGGAAATCCGTTCCGTCGCCCGCGAGGAGGGGAGCCGGCGGGAACGACCATGCGCGGGTGAAGACCTGGTCCACGGTCTCGCTCCCGGGCGCCAGGGCCAGCACCTCCTCATAGGACAAGGCCCGGAGATGCTCGACCTTCTCCTGCGCCAGCGCAACCGCCTGGGTTCTCACGCCGGCCCCCTGGTTCGCCCGTACGTTGGTCACGGCGAGGGGCATCAGCGCGGAGAGCCCCAGCGCGAACACGGCCATGGCCACGAGCGCTTCCACGAGGGTGAAGCCCCGATCCGGTCGCATCGCCCGCCTCCGTGCCGAGGTTCTCATTCCCAGTCCGAACCGTTCCAGCGGAAAGCCCTCGCTCGTCCCGTGGTGGACATCACCGTGACCTTCCGTTCCCGGTCGCGGCGTCCCCCTCCGTCCCGAGCGGGCCGGAGGAAGACCGAGCCGCCGTTGGAGGTCCCCCGGGGGCGGAACAACGCGGTGTCCCCCACGAACGTCACGGGGTTGGCGGTCTGGGAGTTCCCCATTTCGATCCCCGAGTATTCATCCCCGAGCCGGACGGTCTTCACCGTCTCGTCCCCCGCCGACACCCCGGCGACGCCGTCCGTATCGAGGATGACCGTGTAGGCGGAGGTCGCCGCGTCGAACACCGCCAGACACTCGACGCCCCGTTCCACGGCGAGGGTGCGGGCGAGGCGGAAGTCGCCGAGGAGGTGCCGAGAGGCCGCGTTCACCCGCTGGGCGGGAAGGCCGGCCAGGAGGTAGGGCACCCCCACACCGGCCAGCACCGCCAGTACGGCCAGGGTGATCATCAACTCCACGAGGGTGAAGGCACGATCACGAGCCATCGGCCACCTTCCAGCTGGCGATCTGCTGGGTGGCCAGGCCCGCGCGTCGGATGACCAGGGACACCTCGCGGGCCGCCGTTTCCGTGCGCCCCCGGGAGCGCAGTTCGAAGGTGCCGGCTCCCGTCCGAGCCGCCGTCACGGACGCGGTTCCCACCGTCTGGCCAGCGCCGTCGTCGAAGGACCGGTCCCACACGCCGCTCGTGCCGGGGACTGCGTCCCCGGCCGGGGCCTGGCCGCCGGCAAGGGCCGACAGCCAGGGGTTGACGGCCAGCGTGTACGGGCCCGGTCCCGGAGCCGCCGCCAGTTGGAGCAGGACCGAGGGCGGAACCGTCAGGGCGGTCACCGAAGACGCTAGGACCTCCCGGGCGCCTCCGTCGGCGTCCCACAGAGTCCACTCCCGCCAGGTGTCGGACCCTGAGACCGAAGCCCACGCCGCGTCCGGGACGGCCAGTTGCACACCGTCCCACGTGCCCCCCGGGATCGTCCTCACGAGCGAGAACCTTCCGGGTGCGGGGGAGAGCCCCCCGGGGCCGCCACCGTGATCCGGGGCGATGGGGCGTCGCTGTTCGCGACGACGGCGAAGCCCTGCCCCCGCGCATCCACCAGGGTGAAACCGGCGTAGAGATCCGTCCCCCAGGAGAGGGCCGGCGGCAGGGCCGTATCCACCGTTACGCTCGCCTGGTTGGGCAAGGCCGGGGGCGTCGCGGGTACGAGCTTTCCCCACCCGCGGGCGGCGTAGTAGCGGGCTTCCTCCAGACCCGCCTCCGCCGCGTACAGGGCCGCCCGGGCATCCCGGTCCCGCGCGGAGATCTGCACCTCCAGGGAGGTGGACTGTACCGCGGCCATGGCCAGGATGCTGAGCAGGGCCAGCACCATCATGGCTGCTGCGAGGGCGAAGCCCCCCTCCGCCCGGCGGGGTCTTGTCGCGGCGCGTTCGGAGATCATGACGCTAAGGATTATCCGAAAACGCCGCGACGGCAAGTCGCGCCGCCGCTGGAGCCGCGTCTCCCGTCGGCCCGGTTCCTCCCGGACCGGGTCGCGCTCGGGGTGGTCGGGTGCGTATAATGGGGCGCGAGGGTGTGGCCCTGGCGCAGTACATCGGTTCGAGAGGCCCATCGGTCTTGAGCGGTCCGATTCGTGACAGCACGAGGGGAGCGGACCCCGGAGGGGCGGCAGCCGTGGAGACCGTGCGGAGGGTCCGCCGGCCGAGGCTGTACAAGGTGCTGCTCCACAACGACGATTACACGACGATGGAGTTCGTGGTGAAGATCCTTGCCGAAGTGTTCCACCGCTCGGAGGCCGAGGCGGTCGAGATCATGCTTCACGTGCACCGGAAGGGGGTCGGTGTGG
Source organism: uncultured delta proteobacterium (assembly GCA_963707045.1). GTDB lineage: Bacteria > Desulfobacterota > Deferrisomatia > Deferrisomatales > JACRMM01 > CAZGRT01. Next base: position 35,125 of record CAVPOV010000018.1, on the reverse strand, counting down.
CGGGGGTATACCCCCGGGAGGTCGCCGAGACCCGGGTCGCCAAGGTGACCCGGCTGGCGAGGGATGCCGAGTACCCGCTGTTGTGCACCATGGAGCCCGCATGATGACCATCGCCCGAGACCTGCAGATCGCCTTCAACGTGGCCGTGCAGGAAGCCCTGCACCGGCGGCACGACCTCGTCGGCCTGGAGCACGTGCTCCTGGGCATGCTCGAGGACCCCTACGCGGTCGAAGTGCTCCGGTCGTGCGGCGCCGACCTCGAGGAGTTGCGCGGTCTCCTGGAGGCGTACCTGTCGTCGGTGGACAGCGTCCCGGAGGGGGCCAAGTTCGACGTGGAGCAGACCGTGGCCGTGACGCGGGTTCTCCAGCGGGCGGCGGAGCACGTCATGTCGGCGGGGAAGAGCGAGATCGACGCCGGAGACGTTCTCGCCGCCATGTACCGGGAGCCGGAGAGCAACGCGGTGGACCTGCTGAAGCGGCAGGGGATCAGCCGGCTCGAGCTGCTCAAGGCCTTGTCTCACGGCGTGCCGCGGGCGGAGCGGGAGGAGGACTCGGGCGTCGGGGAAGAGCCCGAGGAGGAGGACGAGGCAGGCGAGGGCGAACCCGAGGACGGGCAGAAGCCGAAGCGCGATCCTCTGGAGAGCTTCACCGTCAATCTCCAGCGCCGAGCCGAGGAAGGGGGGATCGACCCGCTCATCGGCCGCGCGGAGGAGTTGCAGAGAACGATCCAGGTTCTGTGCCGGAGGCGCAAGAACAACCCCGTCTTCGTGGGCGAAGCCGGGGTGGGGAAGACCGCCGTGGCCGAGGGGCTGGCCCTGGCGATCCAGGAGGGACGTGTGCCCGATGTCCTCCACGATGCGGAGATCTTTGCCCTCGACATGGGTGCCTTGATCGCGGGAACCAAGTACCGCGGGGAGTTCGAGCAGCGGCTCAAGGCGGTCGTCGAGGCCCTCCTGACGCGGCCCCACGCGATCCTCTTCATCGACGAACTCCATACGGTCGTGGGTGCGGGGGCGGTGAGCGGCGGAACCCTGGATGCCTCGAACCTCCTCAAGCCCGTGCTCGGGCAGGGGAAGCTCCGCTGCATCGGGGCGACCACCCACAAGGAGTTCCAGAACGCCGTGGAACGTGACCGGGCGCTGGCCCGCCGGTTCCAGAAGATCGAGATCCGGGAGCCGAGCGTGGAGGAGACGGTGCGCATCCTCAGGGGGCTCCGGTCGCGCTACGAGGCCCACCACGGGGTTCGGTACACCGAGGGTTCGCTCCGGGCGGCGACGGAACTCTCCGCCCGCTACCTCACCGACCGCCACCTGCCCGACAAGGCCATCGACGTGCTCGACGAGGCCGGAGCGGCGGTCCGGGTCTCACCGGCCGCCAGCCGCAGGAAGACGGTGCGGACCCGTGACGTGGAGCTCCTGGTGGCCCGCATGGCCCGCATTCCTCCCCGAACGGTGTCCACGGGCGACCGGGAGCGGCTCGCGAACCTGGAGGCGGACCTCAAGGGCGTGATCTTCGGTCAGGACCGGGCCGTGGAGAGCCTGGTGTCCGCGATCAAGCTCTCTCGGGCCGGCCTGGGGAGCCACGAGCGGCCCGTGGGATCGTTCCTGTTCTCGGGACCAACGGGTGTCGGGAAGACCGAACTCGCCCGGCAGTTGGCCCGCGCCCTGGGGGTTGAGTTGCTGCGGTTCGACATGAGCGAGTACATGGAGAAGCACGCCGTGTCCCGGCTCATCGGGGCGCCGCCGGGGTACGTGGGCTTCGACCAGGGCGGGCAGCTCACCGATGCCATCCTGAAGACCCCCCACGCGGTTCTCGTGCTGGACGAGATCGAGAAGGCCCACCCGGACATCTATCAGATCCTCCTCCAGGTGATGGACCACGCGACGCTGACCGACAACAACGGCCGCAAGGCGGATTTCCGCAACGTGGTGCTCATCCTCACGACCAACGCCGGGGCCCAGGAGTTGAGCCAGGAAAGGATCGGCTTCGGCGGCGGGGAGTCCGTCCGGGAGGGCGAGAAGGGGGCTGTGGAGAGGGCCTTCTCGCCGGAGTTCCGCAACCGTCTCGACGCATGGATCGGCTTCGACCATCTCTCGCCGGCGGTCATCGCCCGGGTCGTGGACAAGGTCGTGGGGGAGCTCGCCGACCAGTTGGAGGCCCGCAGGATCCAACTCTCCCTCAGCGAGGCGGCCCGCGCGTGGCTTGCAGAGCACGGGTACGACCGGAAGAACGGCGCGCGCCCGATGGCGCGGCTGGTCGACCGGGTCATCCGCCGCCGGCTGGCGGACGACATCCTCTTCGGGCCCCTTCGCGACGGGGGAAGGGTCCGCGTGGACGCGGGCGACAGGGGCCTCGTCCTGGATGCGGAGCCCCGGGAAGGATCTTCCCCCCCGCGCCGGTAACGGCGACGACACGGCAGACACCACCCGCCGAGAAGCCCGTCCCAGGGCGGGAACGAACCGGGTCCACGGTTTCGTTTTCGCACCGGTCTCCCGGCCATCCAGTCACCCCGGCTGCTGCCAGCCGACCGCCCTGCCGCGATCCTCCCGGCACGAAAACTGCTGCCTCTGCTCAAGGATGGCCCGGGACGAGTCGATCCGTGGGCCTGATGGGGAACTCCGGCGGGCGAGCGCGCCCTGGAGGTGGCAGGGGTTGTCACGGGTGACCGTAGTCTGGGTCTCGAAGGGCGGCACGTCCTCGAAGGTCGTCTCGATTCCGAGAGGCGCCGTGGTCGGTGCCGTCGGAGTTGCGGCCCTGTTCCTCGTCGCCGCGGCCTCGGGGGTCTTCTGGGTCGGCAGCCTCTCCCTCCGCGCCGCGAGGGGGCAGACGGTGGAGGCCGAACTCGCCGCCCAGCGGTCGCTCACCGCCCAGAAGGAGGCGGAGCTCGAGCGGGTCGTGCGCGAGCGCGAGGAGATGTTCGAGGATCTGGAGCGAATCCGCGCCACCGAAAGCCGGATTCGCCGCTTCCTCGGGTTGAACGAACAGATCTACGACGACAAGCGCTCCCACCAGGGAGGGATGGGCGGAGGCGAGGCGGAGCAGGAGGGAGGCGAGGGGCCCACCGGAGTGCTGGGCTCCGAACCCGAGGGCGCCCCCGTCGTCCAGCGCTTCGCGGCGTTCTCCCAGACCCTGGAGAGCGGCCTGGAGGAGGTGCTCACGCGCCTGGAAGACCGGCGCTCCGAGACCCGCCGCAGGCCGGTGCTCCTGCCGGTGGCCTCCGACGAGGTGTGGCTCTCCTGCAACTTCGGGTATCGGGCGGACCCCTTCGCGGGCCTGGGTCGGGAGTTCCACAACGGCCTCGACATCGCCGGGCCCTGGAAGGCCCCGGTGATCGCGCCGGCGGACGGAGAGGTGGAGGACGTGGGGCGGGATCGCCTGCTCGGCAACTACGTCAAGGTGCGCCACGGCGGTGGGGTGAAGACGCTCTATGGGCACCTCGCGTCGGCGGAGGTCAAGCGCGGGCGCTCCGTCAAGCGCGGCGACGTGCTCGGGAGGATGGGCAACACCGGGCGGAGCACCGGGACCCACCTCCACTACAGCGTGAGCGTGAACGGCCGGTACGTGGACCCGCAGGACTACATCTGGGACAGGCCCTTCCGGGCCCTGAGACTGTGAGGAGACCATGGGGATCTTCGGCGGGAAGGCGGACGGGAAGCCGGAAGGACGGTCGGTCGACACGGTGGTCGGGCCCGAGGCGGTGTTCGAGGGAGTCCTGCGCACCAAGAACAGCGTGTGCGTCGAGGGCACCTTCCGAGGCACCCTCGAGAGCGAGGGCGCGGTGATCGTGGGCCGCTCCGCCACGGTGGAGGCCGAGGTGACGGCCGAGTACGTCTCCGTCAACGGCCGGGTCCGGGGCAACGTGCGGGCGCTCCGGCAACTGGACGTAGGGGAGACCGGTGCGATCCACGGCGACGTCCAGGCGGCGGCCGTCACGGTGGCGAAGGGCGGCGTGCTGGAGGGCTCGTGCCGGATGTCCGAGTCCGTAGCCAAGACCGCCCCGGAGTCGGCCGCCCAGCCCCCGGAGCGGGCGGCGGATCGCCAGGAAGCGCCGCCGGTCACCCTCCTCCAGCGGCGGAGCCAGCGCGGCCCGTCCGCGCCCGAAGGCGAGAAGGGGGCCGCCAGCGCGGGCGGGTGAGAGCACCCCGCCGGGGACGGAACGCACGACGACCGCCGATCCGGCGGTCGTCGTGCGTCCGGCCTCGGCCCTTCTCAGCGACGTCCGCTTCCGGCCAGGTACCCGTCGAGCTCCGCCCGCTCGGCGGGCGCCAACTCCGAGAAGGTGATCCGGTACGTGGTCCCCCTTGCGGGCAGGGGCACCGTCGCATGGGAGAGGATCCGTTCCAGGCCGGCGCACTCCGCCCCGAGGAGCGAGAGAAGGGCCGTCCCTTCGCACCACGCCGTCAGATCCCGGGCCAGGCCGCTTCGCACGTTGAGTTCGACCGCGGGCGGGCTCTCGAGGGCGGTCACCCAATAGGCGTCTTCCCCTCGCAGGATGCGCACCTTGCCGGTCCCTTCCCTCGTCTGCCGGGGCAGGAGCAGGTCGTCGGTCTGGCGGTGGGCGATGCCGGCCGCCTGGATGTCCGCCACGGCCGCACCCGCTCCCGAGAACGTCGCCTCCGCCCACACCCGGTGGGTGCCGTCCGCCAGCGGCTGGAGCCGCAGCCGGTGAGCCGTGAGCCGGAGCGAGGCCTTCGGGCTCGAGAGCCTCACCGTCAGCGGGCCCCAGGCGACCGGAGCCGCCTCGGCGGAGAGGTCCGGGTACAGGCGGTTGAGGCTGGGGAACGAAAGCTCCCGGCCCTCGGGCGGTGCCGCGGGGGCCCCGGAGGGCCGGGCGAGCGCGGCCGCCAGGACCACGGCGGCGACGAGGCGCCGCAGCGCCGACCCGTCAGCCGCCATCGGTCGCGGACTCGGCGCCCGGGCTGCGTTCCCGCGCCACCACGGCCACGAACGGGCCTGGGCGGGGAACGGGCGGAAGCCCGAGGATCTCCCGAGCCCGGTTGAGCGAGTCGTCGATGTTGCCGAACACGTTCTCCATCCCGACCCGATCGAGGAGCCCGGACCGCTCCAGGGTGATCAGGGGCTGGGCGTGCACGCCGGAGAGGATCAGGGCGGTGCCGTCGCGCTCCGTCTTGCGCACTAGGTCCTCGAGGGCCCGCAGTCCCGTGGCGTCCATGGCGTGCACCTCGCGCATGCGCAGCACGAGGACCTTCGGGGCGTGCTCGACCTGGCGCAGCGCGTCCTCGAACTTGGAGGCGGCACCGAAGAAGAAGGCCCCGAAGACCTCGAACACCTCGACGCCGTCCGGCACGTCGCGTCGCCCGATGGCGTTGGGGTCCCCAGGGTCCTCCTCCTCCCGCAGCATCCGGGTCACGTAGCCCGCCTGGGTGAGTCCGGCCATCCGTCGCATGAACAGGAAGGCCGCGAGCACCATGCCTGCCTCGATGGCCACCGTGAGGTCGATCAGCACGGTCAGAAGGAAGGTGGTCACGAGGACCACCACGTCGCTGCGGGGACTCCGGAAGAGGCGCACGAAGACCCGCCACTCGCTCATGTGGTAGCTCACCACGATGAGGATGCCGGCCAGGGTGGCGATGGGGATCAGCGACGCCCACCGCCCGAAGAACAGCATGATGAGGAGCAGCACGACGGCGTGGATCATGCCCGCGATCGGGGTGCGGCCCCCGTTCTTCACGTTCGTGGCGGTGCGCGCGATGGCGCCGGTGGCGGGGATGCCGCCGAACAGGGGTGAGGCGATGTTCGCGACGCCCTGGGCGACCAGCTCCATGTTCGAACGGTGGCGGGTGCCGACCATGCCGTCGGCCACCACCGCGGACAGCAGGGACTCGATGGCCGCCAGGATGGCGATGCTCAGCGCCGGCGAAAACAGCTGCTGCACCGTGGTCCACTCGAAATGGGGCAGGCTGGGTGCCGGCAGGGTGCCGGGCACTCGCGCCGAAACGCCCGCCGATCGTCTCCACGGGGAGACCCAGTCCCTGAACCAGCGCCGTCGTCACCAGGATCGCCACCAGGGAGCCGGGCATCCGGCGGGTCACCCGAGGCCACAACCCGACCACGACCACCGTGAGCACGGCCAGGGCGGCGGCGTAGGGGTTCCAGGACCCCAGACGCTCGGAGTACGCCCCGAGCTTCTCGAGGAAGTCGGCGGGGACCGAGTCCATCCGCAGCCCGAGGAAATCCCGCACCTGGGACGTGGCGATCACCAGGGCGATGCCGGCCGTGAAGCCGACGGTGACCGGGTACGGCACGAACTTGATCACCGAGCCCAGGCGGGCGAACCCCATGAGGATCAGCAGCACCCCGGCCATCATCGTCGCCACGGCGAGTCCCTCGTACCCGTGCTGCTGGACGATGCCGTACACGATCACGATGAAGGCGCCGGTGGGGCCGCCGATCTGTACCCGGCTGCCGCCCAAGGCGGAGATGAGGAAGCCCGCCACGACCGCGGTGTAAAGCCCCTGCTCCGGCTTCACGCCGGAGGCGATCCCGAAGGCGATCGCCAGGGGCAGGGCCACGATGCCGACGATGACGCCGGCGACGAGATCGTGGGAGAGTTGGCGGGCGGAGTACCCCTCCCGGAGCACGGTGACGAGCTTCGGGAGGAGCCGGGATTGTGCTTCGGTCTGTCCGCTGGCCACGGAGGGCGCCTCCTCGAACCGCGTCGCGCCGGACGCGGCTTCAGGCTTCGCGGCCGGCCACCGGGCCGGCCAGGGTGGCTTCGACGTCGCGGATGCCCTCGAGGATGGCTTCCCGACCGGCCTCCTCGGCCAGCAGACCCTTGAGCCGCGGGTCGCGCAGGCAGAACGCCAGGCGGGCGAGAAGGTGGAGGTGCGCCCGCAGGGTCGGGCTGACCACGGTGAACAGCACCTGCACCGGCCGGCCGTCCAGGGCGTGGAAGTCCACGGGCTGCTCGAGGAAGCAGAGGGTCATCGTGGGCTTGGCGAGGTGCAGGACCACGGGGCTGCGGGCGTGGGGGACCGCGACCCCGTCGCCCACCGCCGTGGAGCCCAGGCGCTCCCGGGCCATCAGGACCTCGTGGAGGTGCTCCCGGTCCACCTCGTCCGGCAGCCTCAGGATCGCGACCACCTCCCGGAGCACCGAGGCCACGTCGGTCCCGGCGACGCGATAGAAGATCCCCCCCGCTTCCAACGCATCGGCGAGCAGCGGCGTTTCCCCGTCCGCCTCCTCGAAGATCTCGGGCGAGACCCGCACGCGCCTCGCCGTGGCCCATTCGAGGAGTTCTCCCGGTTGAACCGGTACTGGTCGTTGACCCGCAGGAAGGGGATCTCCTCCTTCTGGGCCCATCGGTACACCGTCTTCTCCGACACGCTGAGCAGCCGCGCCGCGTCCTTCACCGACAGGTTCATCCCCGCCTCCGGTCTGGAGTGGACAGGTTGGTACATTTTGATTCTTCGAGTCACATATGTCCATCGAAAAGGATAGATAGGCATATTGGGAGCCAGGTGCGTGGGCCTGGCCCCGGCGGCCTGCTTGTCCGGTTTTGGGCCGTGTGCTAGGGTTTGCGCGCCTTCGACCGGAGCGAGGTGGCCGATGAAGTGGCTCTTCCTGGTGACGTTCGCCTATCTGCTCGGTTCCGTGCCCACGGGCCTCCTGGTGGCCCGCCTGCTGGGCGGCGCCGACCCCCGGGGCTCCGGGTCCGGCAACATCGGCGCCACCAACGTGGGGCGCACGCTGGGCCGGCGGGCAGGAGTCATGACGCTGTGCGGGGACGCGCTCAAGGGGTTCATCCCGGCCGCGTGGGCCTTCGGAGCCCTCGCGTCGCCGTGGGGCGTGGTCACGGTGGCCCTGGCGGCCTACCTGGGGCATCTGTTCCCCGTCTACCTGCGCTTCCAGGGGGGCAAGGGAGTGGCCACGGGGCTGGGAATCTTCCTCGCACTGGCCCCCGGCGCGGCCTTCTGGGCGGCGGTCCTCTTCGGGGCGGTGGTGTGGAAGTGGCGCATGGTCAGCCTCGGCAGCCTCGTAGCCGCGGCGGCCCTCCCGCTCCTGTGTGCCTTCTTCCGGGAGCCCGCGGCCGTGGTCTTCCTCGCCCTGGGCGTGGCCGTCCTCACCGGTTGGAGGCACAAGGGCAACTTCGAGCGCATCCTCGACGGCACCGAGCGCCGGGTGGGAGGCGGCCGGTGAGCCGGGAGCGGGCCCCGGATGCCCGGGCGAGGCTCAGGAGGATTCCCGCGGTGGAGCGCCTTCTGCAGGAACCGGTCCTGCGGGACGCCGTCGCCGAGGGGCGGGTGCCGAGGGGGTTGGCCGCGGAAGCGGCCCGCGCGGTGCTCGAAGACGTGAGGGGCCGGGTGCTCGGCGGGTCGGAGGAGGAGACCGCGGCCGGGGCGCTGGCGGGGCGCGCGCTCGGACTCGCCCGGGCTCGGTCCGATCCGAGGTTCCAGCCGGTGGTCAACGCAGCGGGGGTCGTCCTCCACACCAATCTCGGCCGGGCACCGCTGGCGTGCGAGGCGGTCGAGGCCATGGGGCGTGCTGCGGGGTACTGCAACCTGGAGTACGACCTCGACCGCGGAGCCAGGGGGCATCGCCACGACCTCGTGCGGGGCCTGCTGTGCGAGTTGACCGGAGCCGAGGCGGGGCTCGTGGTGAACAACAACGCCGCCGCGGTCCTCCTGGCCCTGGCGGCGCTCGCCCGGGGCCGGGAGGTGGTGGTGAGCCGCGGCGAGCTCGTGGAGATCGGGGGCGCGTTCCGGGTCCCGGAGGTCATGGTCCAGGGGGGGTGCCGCCTGCGGGAGGTGGGCACGACCAACAAGACCCGCCTGGAGGACTACGAGCGCGCCATCGGACCCGACACGGCGCTCCTCATGCGGGTGCACACCTCGAACTATCGGATCCTGGGCTTCACCGAGGCGGTCCCCACGGCCGACCTGGTGGCCCTGGGAAACCGCCACGGCCTCCCCGTGCTGGAGGATCTTGGGAGCGGAGCCCTCGTGGACCTCCGGCGCCTCGGCCTCGCACACGAGCCCTCCGTCCCCGAGGTCGGTGGGCGCGGGGGTGGACGTGGTGACCTTCTCCGGAGACAAGCTGCTCGGCGGGCCCCAGGCGGGGATCCTCGTGGGGCGCCGGGGGGCGATCGAGGCGTGCGCGCGGCACCCCCTGATGCGCGCGCTCCGGCCCGACAAGGTCACCCTGGCCGCCCTGGAGGCCACCCTGGCCCTGTACCGGGACCCGGAGCGGGTCGCGCGACGGGTCCCCGCCCTCGCGATGCTGGCGCTCACCGCCGCGGAGCTCAAGCCCAGGGCGGAAGCGCTGGCCGAGGCGCTGGCGCGGGAGCTCGGCTCCGGCGCCGAGGTCTCGGTCCGGGAGGACAGCTCCGAGGTGGGAGGGGGTTCGCTGCCCCTGCAGAAGCTCCCCACCTGGGTCGTGGAGGTTCGCCGGCCGCCGGCCGGCGTGTCGCGCTGGGAGGCGGCTCTGCGGCGGCACCGTCCCCCGGTGGTCGCCCGCGTGCACGAGGACTCCCTGGTGCTCGACCCGCGCACGCTGAGACCGGGGGAGGATCGCATCGTCGTCCAGGCCGTGACCGCGGCCGTGAGGGAGGAGGTGGATACGTGAAGAAGCTGTGGATCGTCCTGGGGGTGTTCGCCCTGCTCGTCCTGGGCGTGTTCGGATGGGTCAAGGGGACCTACAACGGCTTCGTGCGGGCCGACGAGGGGGTGGGGCAGGCCTGGGCCGACGTGGAGAGCGCCTACCAGCGCCGGGCCGACCTCATCCCGAACCTGGTGGAGACGGTGAAGGGGTACGCCTCCCACGAGCAGGCGGTCTTCCAGGGGGTCGTCGAGGCCCGGGCGAAGGTGGGGCAGGTCACGATCACCGCCGAGAGCCTGACGCCGGAGGCCATCCAGCGCTTCCAGCAGGCCCAGCAGGGGCTGTCCGGCGCTCTCTCCCGACTCTTCGCGGTCGCCGAGGCGTACCCCGACCTCAAGGCCAGCCAGAACTTCCTGGATCTCCAGACGCAACTGGAGGGCACCGAGAACCGGATCAACGTGGCCCGCACCCGCTTCAACCAGGCGTCCCGCGAATACAACACGCGGATCCGCACGTTCCCCGCCAACTTCCTGGCCGGGGCCTTCGGGTTCCAGGCCAAGCCGTACTTCCAGGCCGAGGAGGGGGCGGAGGCGGCCCCGAAGGTGAAGTTCTGACGGACCCGAGGGGTGACGCGCGTGACCGGTGACCGAAGGTCGAGCCGGAAGGGAGGGGCCGTCGCCCTGGCCCTCCTGCTGGCGTCGGTCGCGGCCGCGGCCCTGGAAGTCCCGGAGAAGCCCCAGGGCAGGGTGAGCGACTTCGCCGGGCTTCTCTCCCCGGGGGACCGGGGGCGGATCGAGTCCCGCCTGCGGGCCGTCGAGGAGGCTGGCTCCAACCAGTTCGCCGTGGCGATCTTCCGGAGCCTGGAGGGAGAGAGCCTGGAGGACTTCTCGATCCGCCTGGCCGAGGCGTGGAAGGTCGGGCACGCGGGCCGCGACAACGGGCTGCTCCTGCTCGTCTTCGTGGACGATCGGAAGGTGCGCATCGAGGTCGGGTACGGGCTCGAGGGGGCGATCCCCGACGCCGTGGCGGGGCGCGTGATCCGAGACGTGCTCGCCCCCCGGTTCCGCGAGGGGGCCTACGCGGAGGGCATCCTCGCCGCGGTGGAGGCGCTGGACGCCGCAAGCCGGGGCGAATTCCAGCCCCTGCCGGACCGCGGGCGCGGCGTGCCGGCTCCGGTCGCGGGGTTGATCCCGTTCCTCCTCTTCCTCGTTCTCATCGGCGTTCTCGGCTCCCTTCGGCGTGCCGCCCACTTCGGACCGCGCAGCCGCCGGATGCACCGGGGGGGCTCCTGGTGGGTCGGCTCGGGAGGTTTCGGCGGGGGATTCGGAGGCGGGGGAGGCGGGTTCGGCGGAGGCGGCGGTGGTTTCGGCGGGGGCGGGGCGAGCGGGGGGTGGTGAGGAGGCCCGATGGCGAGGAGCGGCAGGCCGCAGGCATTCCTGGCCGACGAGGAACGGACCCGGGTCGAGGCGGCCATCGCCGCCGCCGAGGGGGAGACCTCGGCCGAGATCCGGGTCGTCGTATGCCGCGCCGTGGCCGGAGACGCGCTGGAGGCGGCCCGGAACCGCTTCGCGAGGCTTCGCATGCACGAGACCGAGGGGCGGAACGCCGTGCTGATCCTCCTCGCCGTCGCCAGCCGGCGCTTCGCGATCTTCGGCGACGAGGCGGTCCACCGGGTGGTGGGCCAGGAGGGCTGGGACCACATCCGCGACGGCATGGGGGAGCGCTTTCGGGCGGACGACTTCGGGGGCGGCCTGGCGTACGCGGTGGAGGAGGTCGGGAAGGTCCTGGCGGAGCACTTCCCCTGGCGCGAGGGGGACGTCGACGAGCTCTCCAACCGGGTGGTGGAGGAGTAGAGGAGGAGCCCATGGCCGGTCAGGCGTTTCTGCACTTCGAGTTCGAGGAGGTCCTGGACCCGAGGACCCGGGAGCTCTGCGCCCTGGCTGCTGCGGCGGCGGGCGGCTGCGGGCACTGAACGCGGCGGCACTTCGCGGGCGCGAAGAAGGAAGGGGCCACCGAGGCGGAGATCCGGCAGGTGCTGGCCATGGCCATGATGGTCGGGGCGGCCCGGGTCCGGAACTTCGTGACCGAGACCCTGGGCGTGGGCCTCGCGGCCGAGCCGGCGGGCTCTCCCAAGGTCTGAGGCGGGCTCGGGGGCATCCCCGGCCCGGAGACCACCCGTGCCGCAGCGAATCCCCCTCGCCGCGATCCTGGCCGGCGGCCGCAGCCGCCGCATGGGTGCGGACAAGGCCTCCCTGCTCCTCGGCGGAATGACCCTCTTGGAGCGGGTCTTCACCCGGGTGGCCCCGGCGTCGGACCGGGTGGTCGTCGTCGGCGGTGTGCCCCGGCTCGGGCGCCTCGGGGTCCCCACCGTCCCCGACCGCTTCCCGGACGCCGACACCCTGGGGGGCATCGCCACGGCCCTGGGCTATGCCGAGGAGTCCCTCGGTCCGCGGGGAGCCGTGCTCTGCGTCGCCGCCGACATGCCCTTCCTCTCGCCGGGCCTGCTCCGCTTTCTCCACGGCCTGCTGGACGACTGGGACCTCGTGGTGCCGCGGGTCGAGGCCGGCTACGAACCCCTCTGCGCGGTCTACCGCGTCACCTGCCTGCCGCCCTTCGCCGATGCCATCCGGGGGGGCAACCTCCGGGTCCGCGACGCCTTCGCCGGCCTGCGCGCAAGGGAGGTGGGAGAGGCGGAGCTGCGCCGGCACGACCCCGACCTCCGCTCCTTCCTCAACCTCAATCGGCCGGAGGACCTGGAGGCGGCGCGGCGTCTGGTGGAGGGGACGGGTTCCTGAACCTGCGGCGTTCTTCCGGTGTCCGCCGTGGGGGCGGTCGCCCGGTGACATCGGCCCGCCAGATCGCCGCCGCCGCTGCCGCGCCGAAGAGCAGGTTCCCCGCCCAGGCCGCCAGCGGCGCGGGGAGCGCGCCCGCCCTGCCGAGGGAAATTCCCACGGCCATCAGCAGCCAGTAGGAGAAGCCCAGGGCGACGGAAACCGCCACGGCCGGGGCGAAGGCGCCGCTCCTGCGCGGGAGCACCGCCCAGGGGAAGCCTAGGGCGCAGAGGATGACGGCGGCCCAGGGCTGGCTGGTCTTGGCCCAGAGGTCCACCTCCAGGCTCCCCGTGTCGGCACCCTGGGCCCGGAAGCGGTCCCGGAGGAGGCGCAGCCCCGCCCAGGAGCTCTCGTCGGGCCCCGGCTCCCGGAGGCGAAGGTCAGCGGGGGACTCCGCGAGGGGGTAGGGGAGGCGCCCGTGGACCTCCGTGGAGAACGTGCCGTCGGCGGCGAACCGGCGGACCACGGCGTCCACGAGCGTCCAGCCTCCGTCGACCCATCGCGCCTCGGGGGCGTCGAGGCGGCGCAGCAGCCGGTGCTCCCCGGTTTCGGCGGCGCTGACGCCGAAGAGGCGCCCGCCCTGCACGTCCACGAGTTCGGCGTGCACGAGCACCGCGCCGTGGCGCATCCACAGGTCCTGCGCCCGGAGAAGGGAGTCGGCCGCCCGCCCCCGGATCCGCACCTCCCGGATCTCTCGCGCCAGCGCCGAGGCGGGGGGCACCACGATCTCCTGAACGAGCCCGACCCCGAGGCTGACCACCAGGCCGCACGCCAGGTACGGCAATGCGATCCGCCGCAGGGGCACGCCCGAGGCCCGCAGGGCCGTCAGCTCTCCCTGACGGGCGAGGACGAGGAGGGAGAGCACTCCCGCCAGCAGGGCGGCCATGGGGGCGACCTGGGAGGCCATCCAGGGCAGGCGGGCGGCGAAGTACAGGGCCGCGTCCGCCCCCGACGAGGAGTGCCGGAGAAGCATCCGCAGCTTCTCGAAGACGTCCACCAGGAGGAAGAGCCCCCACAGGCACGCCCCCGCCGGGAGGAAGGCGGAGAAGAACCGGCTCGCCAGGTGGCGGTCGAGGACGGTCACCGAGGGCCTCCCGGCAAGCGGAGCCCCCGTGCCCGGCTCAGCGCCTCCCCGAGCGCGGTCTCCCACGGCAGGGCCTGTTCGCGGCTCTTTCGCGCGTAGGCGTACGCGGCCACGACCGCCATGACCGCGCACGGGGCCCACGACGCCAGCTCCGGCGGGAGGCTTCCCCGGGTGCCCAGCGCCCGAGCCGCGGTGAGCAGGAAATAGTACGCGAGCAGTATCGCGATCGAGAGGGCGACGCCCCAGGCCCTCCCGGTGCGCCGGTGGTGGAGTCCGAGCACCGCGCCGAGGAGCCCGAGCACGAGGCACGACACGGGCAGCGACAGCCGGTGGTGGAGCTCCATGCGGACGCGGGCGTCGGCGGTGCCGTCGAGCACGGAGCGCAGGAGCTCCCCCGAGAGGCCGTCTTCCGGATCGGCGCGCCAGGAGGCGGCGGGCAGGGGGGTGCGGATGCTGGAGGTTCGGAAGCGCACGACCTGATACGCGCCCTCGCCCGGGTCGGGCTGGTGGAGTTCGCCGTCTTCGAGGGAGAGCGAGAGGGCTCCTCCCTCCTGCCGCACTCGCCCGGTCCGGGCGAACATCCACCGCGGGGGCTCCCCGCCCTTTCGGACCTCGAGGAAGAGCTCCGAAAGGGTGCCGGTCTTGCCGTCCACCCGGGCCGCGTAGGCGGTGAGGCCGGGGGCGAGGCGGAGGAAGGTGCCGGCCTCGGCCGACAGGTCGATCCGGTTGCGGAGCGACTCGAAGGCCGCCGCCTTGAACGCCTGGGCGGCCCGCGGCTGCACCCACAGGCTCATCGAGCCGGTGACCGCGGCCGCCACGGCCGCGAGGGCGGCGACCGGCCTGAGGTTCGCCGCGAGGGAGATCCCCGCCGCACGCATCGCCACCACCTCCCCGTCCCCGCTGAGCCGGGCCACCGCGAGCACGGCCCCGAGGAGCAGGCTGATCGGGATGAGCAGGGGGAGGAGGGCGGGGAGGGCCAGGCCGAGGAGCCCGAGCACGTCGGAGGCCGGGACTCCCTTGGCCACCACGAGGTCCGACAGCCGCAGCAGGCGGTGCATGAGGAGCACGAACGTGGACACGGCCAGCGCCAGGAGCACCGAGGGCGTGCACTCGGCCAGCACGTATCGGTCCAGCACCCGCATGGCCGAAGCATACCCCGAAGGAAGGCCGGCCCACAAAGGCGCGGGGCCAATCCGCTTGAGGCGTGCCGGACGGGGGTGGTAGCTTGCCGGCATGCAGCACCGAGACGCGCGGGATTTCGCCCGCTGCATCGAGTCCACCCTGCTGGGCGCCGGCGCCACCGCCCGCCAGGTGGAGGCCCTCTGCCGCGAGGCCGCCGAGCGGGACTTCGCCGCCGTGTGCGTCTCCCCGTGCCGCGTGGCGGAGGCGCTGGCCCGCGTGGCCGGGACCCCGGTCCGGGTGGTGACCGTCGCCGGCTTCCCCCTGGGCACCCAGACGGTGCGCGTCAAGGTCGCGGAGGTGGCCGGGGCGTTCGAGGAGGGGGCCCACGAGGTGGACCTGGTCTTCAACCTGGGTGTGTTCCTCGACGGCCGGCTGACGGCGGTCTCCGCCGAACTGCGCGAGGTGCGCCGCGCCGCCGCCGGCGGCGTGCTCAAGGTGATCCTGGAGACCGGGGCCCTGGAGCCGGCCCAGGTGCGGGAGGCGGCGGCCCTCGCGGTCGGTGCGGGCGCGGACTACCTGAAGACGTCCACGGGGTTCGGCCCGACGGGGGCCCGCATCCCCGACGTGCGCCTGCTCAGGCAGGTGGCGGGGCGCCGGTGCGGGGTCAAGGCCGCAGGAGGCATCCGGAGCTACGAGCAGGCTGAGGCGCTCCTGGCGGCGGGCGCGGATCGACTCGGAACGTCGTCCGCGGGGGCGATCTGGCGGGAGGCCCAGGCCCGGCTTGCCGCCCAGCCCGAGGCCTGACGGCCTACGAAGGAGTCTCGGCGGGGGCGGGCGGCGCGTCGAGGATGGCCATGGCCGCCTCCACGAGTTCGTGGGAACTCGGCTCCGCGTAGATGCTGGCCTCCAGGTGGGGCTGGTACCGCTCCAGGACCTCGCGGAAGGTCTCTGCGGACAGACGCCCCTTCCCGTAGAGACGGCGCAGGTGGCTCCGGATCACCGAAGCGGCCTTGAGGGCCTGGCTCCCCGTGGGATCCGCCCGGAAGCACCACGAGTTCTCCCGGTCCACGAGGAAGGCGAGGGTCGCGTCCAGGGAGAGGGCCTTGTAGCGCCGGACGCGCTCGGGGTCCAGGACCAGCCGCGACTGGGAGAGCGACTGCCGGATGATGTCGTGCCAGCGGCGGAACCGACCCATCAGCACCACGCTGTTGAACAACACCTTGTTCGTCTGGAACGAGAGCAGGGTCCGGGAGAGGACCGACTTCAGGATCTCGTCGTTGTTCTGGTGCATCTCCCGGCTGATGCGATAGGGAATGTGCCAGATGTCGTCGGGGGCGTGGGTGTCGAAGCGCACCTCCCAGTAGGCGTGGTTCATCGCCCGCGTCGTGAAGCTGAGCATCGTCTTGTACGGCACGAAGTAGTTGTGGGCCACCACGTCGGCGGCGAGGTGGGAGAGGTAGCCCCAGGCGAAGGCTTCCTGGGGGGGGCGAGAGGCCTTGCCGAGCACCTCCAGGCCCACGGTCCACCGGTGGCAGTGGCGCAGGTAGTGGGTGAAGCGCTTCGCCACCACGATGTCGGCGGCGATCGTCCCGTACAGGAAGTCGAGGGGATGGGACCGAAGGAGGGTCTGGAGCGCCGCCGGGAGGACGCCCAGGTGCTCGAGGACCCTGCCGCCGAGCTCCAGGTGGGTCGCGGGCCCCCAGGCGAACGCCGCTTCGGGGAGGCCGAACACGAGGGCGGTGGCGGCCGCGAGGCCGAGCACCGTCGCAGCGAGGCGGGGGAGCATGGCGCGAGTATAGCCAGCCGTTTCCGGGGGTGTCAAAGAAGCCGGGCCGCCTTCGTTGACGGCCCGGGAACCCTAAGGTTATAAGGAGGTTGGCCCGTTCGACACCGCCCAATGACGATGCCAGCCGCCACGCACCTCCTCGGGCTCGACCTGCCCGGTCTCGAGAACTTCTTCCAGGCCTTGGGCGAGCGCACCTTCCGCGCCCGCCAGGTGATGCAGTGGATCTACAGGAGGGGCGTCCTGGACTTCGGCGCCATGACGGACCTCTCGCGGGACGTGCGGGAGCGCCTCCAGGAGTCGGCGTGCCTGGGATTGCCGAGCGTGGAGCGAGAGCAGACCAGCGTCGACGGAACGCGCAAGCTCCTGCTCCGGCTGGAAGACGGCGAGAGGGTCGAGACCGTCCTCATCCCCGACGAGGACCGGCTCACCCAGTGCGTGTCGACCCAGGCGGGGTGTGCCATGGGGTGCGCGTTCTGCCGAACCGGCGCGGCGGGGCTGACCCGGAACCTCGCCGCGGCCGAGATCGTGGGGCAGGTGGTGCTCGGACAGCGCCTCGCCTCCCCGGCGCGGGTGACCAACGTGGTGTTCATGGGGATGGGAGAGCCCCTCCACAACCTCGAGAACGTCGTGGGCGCCTTCCGGGTGATGAACTCGGACCACGGCCTGAACATCACGCGGCGTAGGCTCACGGTGTCCACCTGCGGGTTGGTCCCGGCCATGCGCCGCCTGCCGGCGGAGATGCTCCCGAGCCTCGCGGTGTCGCTCAACGCGACCACCGACGAAGTGCGCGACCGGATCATGCCGGTGAACCGCCGCCATCCCCTCGCCGAGCTCCTGGGCATCCTGCGGGAGTTGCCCCTGCCGCCCCGGGCGCGCTACACCATCGAGTACGTGCTGCTGGGGGGCGTCAACGACAGCGCGGAGGACGCCCGCGGCTGGTGCGGCTTCTCTCCGGGCCTGCGCTGCAAGGTGAACCTGATCGCGTACAACCCCCACCCCGACAGCCCGTACCGCGCTCCGGAGCCGGCGGCGGTGGAGGCGTTCCAGAGGTACCTGCTCGGAGAAGAACTTCACCGCCGTGCTGCGCAAGAGCCGCGGTCAGGACATCCTGGCGGCGTGCGGTCAGCTGAAAGCCGAGACGCGGCGGCGGGCGCTAGCACGAGTGGCGGAGGCCGCGCGGCAGCCGTCACGAATCGCGACTTACGAAGCACCAATCACGGGGTTTCATGACAAACGCCATCGGCATCATCGGCGGCAGCGGTCTGTACGAGATGGAGGGGCTGGAGGACGGTGCGGGAGGTGGAGGTCGCCACCCCGTTCGGCGCCCCTTCCGACTGCCTTGTCACCGGGCGCTACGCCGGCCGCACCCTGGTGTTCCTGCCGCGACACGGCCGCGGCCACCGCTTCCTGCCCAGCGAGGTCCCCTACCGGGCCAACATCTGGGCGCTCAAGTCCCTGGGGGTGGAGTGGGTGATCTCGCTGTCGGCGGTGGGCAGCCTGGAGGAGGACGCTGCGTCCCGGGCGACATCTGCCTGCCGGACCAGTTCATCGACCGGACCTGGGGACGGCCCAGCACCTTCTTCGGCGACGGCATCGTCGGCCACGTGGGCATCGGCGACCCGATCTGCGCGGGCCTGCAGCAGGTGGTCTGGGACACCCGCGAGGCGGTGGGAGTGCCGTTCCACCGGGGCGGCGTCGTACGTGTGCATGCAGGGGCCCCAGTTCTCCACCCGCGCCGAGTCGTTCCTGTACCGCAGCTGGGGGGCCCGGGTGATCGGCATGACCAACGCCACCGAGGCGCAGGCTGGCCCGCGAAGCGGAGCTGTGCTACGCCACCGTCGCCATGGTGACCGACTACGACTGCTGGCACGAGACCGAAGAGGAGGTCAGCGTGGAGGCGGTGCTGGCGGTCTTGCGCAAGAACGTGGACACTGCCAAGCGCATCATCCGGGAGGCGGTGCCGCAGGTCCCTGCCAGCGCACCTGCCCCTGCCGGGAGGCCGCGCGCTACGCCATCATGACCGCGCCGGACCAGATCCCCCCGGAAACGCGGCGGGCGGTGGACCTGCTCTACGGCAAGTACCTCGGAGGGGAAGCGCCGATGAGCAATCGACTGCTGGTGGTCGGGTCGGTGGCGATCGACTCGGTGGAGACCCCGTTCGGCCGCGAAGACGAGGCCCTCGGGGGCTCCGCCCTGCACTTCACCGCGGCGGCCAGCCTGTTCGCACCGGTGAGCCTGGTGGCGGTGATCGGCGAGGACTTTCCCCTGGAGCAGGTCGAGTTCCTGGCCGAGCGCGAGGTGGACCTCTCGGCGCTTGCGTGCGCGCCCCGGGTAAGACCTTCCGCTGGAAGGGGCGCTACGGCTTCGACCTCAACGAGGCCCAGACCCTGGAGACCCACCTCAACGTGTTCGAGGAGTTCGCGCCGGAGCTGTCCGCGGGCCACCGCAGGCGCCCTACGTGCTGCCTGCCAACATCGACCCGGACCTCCAGTACGAGGTGCTCGACCAGGTGGAGGAGCCCAAACTCGTGGCCCTGGACACCATGAACTTCTGGATCGAGGGCAAGCGCAAGAGCCTGCTGCGCGACCATCGAGCGGGTGGATCTGCTGGTGCTCAACGAGGCCGAGGCGCGCATGCTGGCCGCAGGAGCCAACCTGGTCAGGCCGCCCAGCGATCCGCTCCTGGGGGCCGCAGCACGTGGTCATCAAGCGCGGCGAGTACGGTGCCCTGTACTTCTCCGACGGCCACGTGTTCGCGGCTCCGGCCTATCCCCTGGAGGCGGTGTTCGATCCCACCGGCGCGGGCGACTCGTTCGCCGGGGGGCTGCATGGGCTACCTGGCCAGCACCGGCAACCTGTCGCCCGAGGCGATGCGCACGGCCGTGGTGTTCGGCTCGGCGATGGCCAGTTTCAACGTGGAGGACTTCAGCTTCCGCCGGCTGGCGCGGCTCACCTACGCCGAGTTGGCCGACAGGTTCCGGGAGTTCAAGAGCCTTGACCCGGTTCGAGGCGGACCTGTAGAGGGTCGAAGGCCTGCAGGCCGGAAGGTCCGGAAGTCGACCACGGGGAGTGGCCGTTCCCCGGGACAGGGCCTTGCGGATGGCGTCCTGCAGGGGGCCGAGGTCCGGCGACTTGACGAAGTACCCGTCGGCACCGCTGGGCGCATCGCCTCGTCCGAGTAGTCGTCGTAGGCGGTGAACAGGAACACCGGCAGGCCGGGGTGGGCGGCCTTGAGCCGGCGGAGCACCTCCATGCCGCCGATGCCGGGCATCTTGAGGTCGAGAATCACCACGTCGGGGAGTGCCTGGTCCGCCACGGCCAGACCCCGTAGGCCCGTCGCTGGCCACCCGGACGGCGTGGCCGTCGAAGCTCAACTCCTCCTGCACGAGGAAGCGAATGCTCTCGTCGTCGTCGATGAACAAGATCCGAGCCACCGGTCGCCAACTCCTTTCTCCC
Organism: uncultured delta proteobacterium; assembly: GCA_963707045.1. Taxonomy (GTDB): domain Bacteria; phylum Desulfobacterota; class Deferrisomatia; order Deferrisomatales; family JACRMM01; genus CAZGRT01. Next base: position 15,290 of record CAVPOV010000018.1, on the reverse strand, counting down.
GGGTCTCGGCCTTCGCGCCGGGCTGGCCGGGCAAGGTATCGTCCGCCGCGGTGGTGTCAAATCGCTCCTCCTCGCTGGTCCTGCTCGGGGCGTGTCCCGGGGGCTGCGGCGGCAAGACCCAGGAGGCAGCGCAAGGGACGCCGAGGCCTCCTACAAGCTGGGGCTGGCGTTCCTCGCCGAGGAGCGCGCCGCCCGGGCCCTGAAGGAACTGACCAAGGCCAGTCAGCTCGACCCCGGACGACCCGAGATCCACAACCTGCTGGGCCTCGCCTACTGGCGAAAGCTGGAGTACCGGCACGCCGAGGCCGCGTTCCGGCAAGGCGGTGGAGGTGGACCCCCAGTTCTCCGAGGCCTGGAACAACCTGGGCGCGCTGTTACATCGACCAGGGGCGCTTCGACGCTGCCATTCCCGTGCTGGAAACGCCCTCCAAGAACTGTCTTCTACCAGACGCCGGAGCGGGCGCTGACCAACCTGGGGTGGGCCCTGTACAAGACCGGCCGGCCCGCCGAGGCGGAGAAGCGCCTACCGGGAGGCGGTCGAGATGGCGCGGGGATTTTCCCCTGGCGCACAAGAACCTCGGCGATCCTGCTGCAGGACCGCCGGCGACCACCGCGCGGCCGTGGAGCAGTTCGACCGGGCGATCCGCTCCTACCCGACGACGCGGAGATTCACCTCAAACGGGGTCTGAGCCTGCTGCGCCTGGGGGAGCGTTCCGCGGCGCGGGAGGCCTTCGACGCGCGTGGCAGCTCGCGCCCGGCTCCGACACTGGGCAAGACGGCCAAGACCTACCTCGAGTTCCTGGACCAGGGTAGCCCGTTGGTTCGGGAGTCTGCAGGCGATCGGTCGCCGTCGCGCCCCGCCGAGCGGCGTCGCGTCCCGGCGGCTTCGGAACCCTCGGTGCCCCCGAGCCGCGACGAACCTATGGATCAGGACGGTAGCGGATCGAGCGACCCGCGGGAGCGGTTTCGGTGAGACCCTGCGGAAGGCCCGGGAGGCGGCGCACCTCACCCGGGAGCAGCTCGCCGGCGACCACCCGGGTCAGCGCCCGCTACATCCAGGCCCTGGAGGCGGAGGACTGGGACGTCGTGCCCGGGTCGGTCATCGGGCGCGGCTTCGTGCGCGTGTTGGCCCGGGACCGGCGCGAGGGCCCCGGGCCCTCTGGAGGCGCCGAGCGCCCGGCGCGAGGGAACCGCGGCCCTCCGACCACGCCCTGCCCGAGTCGGACTGGGACGTGGCCCTGCGCTCCGAACGCCGGCGCCCGCTTCCTCATGGTGGTCGGGCGTCCTCGTGGTGCGTCGCTGGCCGGCATCTGGGTTCTGGTGCCCGTGGACCCGGTGAGCGGCGCCGTCGGTTGCGGCCGTCGTGCCCGAGCCCCCTCCGCCCGCCGGCAGCCGAGAGCTCCCCGCCGTCGAGCCGGTCCTGCCGCGCCGAGCCCGTCGCCGCCGGAGGCCCCCGCCTGCCGTTGCCGCCCCGCCGCTCCATGCGGCCTGGGCGTCCAGGCCGTGGAGAAGGTGTGGGTGCGGGTCGGGCTCGACGGTGGCGAGCCCGTAGGGTCGGCTGCTCCAACCGGGGAGCGGGTAGAGTCTACGAGGCGCGGGAGTCCTTCGTCGTCAAGCTGGGCAACGCGGGAGGGGTCGCGTCGCCTGGGACGGGGAGCCGCTCCGCGGGTCCCGGGGGGCCCGGGCGAGGTGAAGACCCTGGAGCCTCCCGGACGTCCCTGGCGGGACTGCGGCCGTGACCCGTGCCGGGACGCGACCCCGGGTCGCCGCCGCGGCGCTCGGTCCCTGGGCGACTCGTGGCCGGCTGCGGAGGTCGCGGTGGTGCTGGGCTCGGGGCTGGGAGGGCCGCCTCGGCCGGAACTGAGCGGGCCGACGGCGCGGCTACGCGGACGTCCCCGGGTTGGGGGCGTGCGGCGTTCCCGGGCCACGACGGTGTGCTGCGGGGAACCTTGGACGGCGCCGAGCCTGATGGTGTTTCAGGGACGCCGCCACCTCTACGAGGGGGGAGCCGATGGCCCAGGCGGCGCTGCCGGTGCGGCTGGCGGCGCACCTGGGCGCCACGGCTGCTGTTGCTGTTCTCGGCGGTGGGATGCGCGGACCCGGAACTCCCGGTGGGCGTCCTGGGTGTTCGTGGACGACCACCTCAACCTGCCCGGCCGCAACCCCCTGGAGGGTGTGGGCCCGACGGCCGGGCCTCCGCGTTCGTGGACCTGACCCGGACCTACCGCACCGACCTGTTCGACGCGCTGGCCGGCCGCGCGGCGGAGCCGATCTGGGGCGCGGGGGTGCTGGCCATGTTCCCCGGACCCAGCTACGAGACCCCGGCCGAGGTGCGCATGGCGCGGACCCTGGGGGCTCGGGTGGTCGGCATGTCCACCGTTCCCGAGGCGGTGTGGGCCCGCTACCTGGGGCTCGACGTCATCGCCCTGGCCCGGGTGGTCAACCCGGCTGCCGGGGTCTCGGCGCGCCCCTCGTGCCACGCCGAGGTGGTCGCCGAGGCTCCGATCCGCGGCCGAGCAGGTGCCCGGGTGGATCCGAGCGGCGGTGGAGTGTGGCGTGACAGCCGGGCAGACGAGCAGGCGAGAGAGGACGGATGAGCGAAGTAGCAGGCCGAACGGATGACGCTGGAGGCGAGGAAGGGCAAGGCCGGTGAAGGCGATCAGCCTGCTCTCCGGTGGGCTGGACTCGATCCTGGCCACCCGGGTGGTGCAGGACCAGGGCGTCGACGTGCTGGCGCTACACTTCATCACCCCGTTCTTCGGCGACGACAAGCGGGGCCGCGAGGCCGAGGTGGTCGGCGCGCTACCGCGACGCGTACGGCATCGAGATGCGGGTGGTGGACGTCTCGCCGACGAGTACCTGGAGGTGCTCGGCAGCCCCCGCTACGGCTACGGCAAGAACTTCAACCCCTGCATCGACTGCAAGATCTTCCTGATCCGCAAGGCCGCCGAGATCATGCAGCGCGGAGGGGGCGCGCTTCCTGATCACCGGCGAGGTGCTCGGTCAGCGGCCCATGAGCCAGCGCCGCGACGCCATGAACGCCATCAGCAAGCAGACCGGGGTGCGCGACATCCTGCTCCGGCCCCTGTGTGCCCAGCGCCTGCCGATCACCGCCCCGGAGCGCCACGGCTGGGTGGACCGCGAGCGTCTGCTACGGCTTCACCGGCCGGAACCGCAAGCCCCAGATGGAGCTGGCCGCAGCGGCTGGGCATCACCGAGTACCCGACCCCGGCCGGTGGGTGCCGCCTCACCGACCCCATCCTGGGGCCGCGCGTGCGCCGCTACTTCGAGGTCGTGCCCCGCGGAGAGGCGGGACCCCGACGAGATCCGCCTGCTGTTCGTGGGGCGGCCGTTCCGGCTGCCCGGCGGGCAGCTGGCTGACCATGGGGCGCGACCAGGACGAGAACGACGGCCGTGGCGCGGCTGGCCGCGACGGCGACGAGTTCCTGGCCAGGTCCCGGACGTGCCCGGCCCCCTGGGGCTGCTGCCGGCCGGCGGCGGAGGCGCGAGCGCCGCCTCGCCGCGGCCGTCCTGCTGCGCTACTGCTCCAAGGCCGCCGCCGACACCGAGGTGGGCTTCGGCCCGAGCATCCGGAGGGCGACGCCGACCCGGCTGCGGCCCGAGCCCCTGGCCGAGGAGACCCTCCAGGGCTGGAGGTTCTGAGGCGCCGGTGCCGGGGACGCCGGCCTGGCCGCGTACCGCCGCATGCGCGGGGTCCTGGCGACGCCGCTTCACCGCGTGCGCGGGGTGGGGCCCAAGGTGGCGGAGCGGCTGGCCCGCAAGGGGCTCCGCACCCTGGGCGACGCCCTGCTCTTCCTCCCCCTGCGCTACGAGGACCGCACTCGGCTGCTGCCCCTCGACCGCCTGACGCCGGACGCCAGGCCGCCCCTTCCGGGGCGTGGTCACCGCCTGCGGCGTGCGCGGCTACTCCCGCCGCAAGGTGTTCGAGGCCACCGATCGAGGACGGCGCACGGCGCGCGTCACCCTCAAGTGGTTCCGCGGCAACTTCCCCTGGCTCCAGAAGACCTATCCCCCGGGCTCCGGGTGGTGGGCTCGGGCACGGTGCGGAGCTTCCTGGGGCAGCCCGAGATCCACCACCCGGACCTCGAGGTCGTGGGCGGCAGACGACGAGGGTCGGCCCTCGAGGGCGTGGTCCCGGTGTACTCCGAGGTGGAGGGCGTGCACCCGCAAGGCCGTGCGGCGGATCATGCGGGCGGCGGTGGAGGCGGCGTCTGCCGGCGGTGGTCGACCTGATTCCCGCCGGACGTCGGCCGGGGTCGCGGGTTCCATCCGCTCGCCGTGGCGTTCCGGGAGGTCCACTTCGCCCTCGGCAGGGGGGCGACGATCTCGACGACCGGGTGGCGCGGCACCGCCGGGCCCTGGTGCTGGAGGAGTTCTTCTTCCTGCAGCTCGGCCTGCTGCTGCGCAAGGAGGAGGGCTCGGGCCCGCGCCGCGGCATCCGCTTCCAGCCCGACTTCCGCCTCGTCAAGGCCCTGCTCGCCTCCCTGCCGTATCGAGCTCACCGGGGCCCAGCGCCGGGTGCTCGGCGAGATCCGCCGCGACATGGAGTCCCCCCGCTCCATGCACCGCCTGCTCCAGGGCGACGTGGGCAGCGGCAAGACCCTGGTGGCCCTGATCAGTGCGCTGATGGCCGCGGAGTGCGGCTACCAGACGGCCCTCATGGCGCCCACCGAGATCCTCGCCGAACAGCACGCCGTCAGCCTGGGCGCCCTGTGCGGCGACCTCCCCGTGGAGGTGGCCCTGCTCACCAGCTCCACCCCCAAGGCCGAGCGGGAGGCCGTCCTGTGCGGCGCTCGCCGACGGGAGCGTCCACATCGCGGTGGGCACCCACGCGCTGATCCAGGACGAGGTGGAGTTCCAGCGCCTGGGCCTGGTGGTGGTGGACGAGCAGCACCGCTTCGGGGTGCTGCAGCGGGCCGGCCTGGTCCGCAAGGGCTGGAAGCCCGGACCTGCTGGTGATGACCGCCACCCCCATCCCCCGCAGCCTGTCCCTGACCGTGTACGGCGACCTGGACCTGTCGGTGATCGACGAACTGCCCCCGGGCCGTCAGCCGGTCACTCACCCGGGTGCTGAAGGAGCGGGACCGGCGAGCGGGTGTACGAGCACGTGCGCGCGCGAGGTCGGCCGGCCGGCCGCCAGGCGTTCCTGGTCTACCCCCTGGTGGAGGAGAGCGACAAGCTGGACCTCAAGGCCGCCACCATCATGGCGGAGCACATCGCCCGCGAGGTGTTCCCGGACCTGCGGGTGGGGCTGCTCCACGGCCGCATGAGGGCCGACGAGAAGGAGCGCGCCATGGCGGCGTTCGCCGCCGGGGAGATCCAGGTGCTGGTCTCCACCACGGTGATCGAGGTGGGGATCGACGTGCCCAACGCCACGCTGATGGTGGTGGAGCACGCCGAGCGCTTCGGCCTGGCCCAACTCCACCAGCTGCGGGGCCGGGTGGGGCGCGGCGAGCACCGGTCCTACTGCGTGCTGGTGGCCGGCTCCCAGGTGCAGCCGCGACGGCTGGCAGCGGCTGCGCGTCATGGCCCAGACCCAGGACGGCTTCCGCATCGCCGAGGAGGACCTCAAGATCCGCGGCCCCGGCGACTTCCTCGGCACCCGCCAGTCCGGGCTGCCCGACTTCCGCGTCGGAAACATCCTGCGCGACGGGCCCCTGCTGCAGCGGGCCCGGGACCTGGCGGCGGCGGTGCTCCGGGAGGACCGGACCCTCGCGAGCCCGTCCAACGCCGCCCTCCGGGCCGCCCTGCTCGACCGGTGGGCGGGGCGCCTCGAACTCGTCCAGGTGGGGTAGGGGCGGGAAGCGTGAGAAGTGAAGCGTGAGACGTGAAGCGGGAGGCGTGGGAGTTGGAGCGTGAGGTGGCGGGAGGAAGGGTGAAGCCGGCGCGCGGGGATGGCGGGTGCACACGCCGCCCCTTGCCCGCGGCCGTCCTCCTTCTCCTGTGCGTGGGGCTCCTCCTGCCCGGCTTCGCCCAGGCCGAGGGGGAGGTGCGGGCCCTGCTCTTCTACGCCGAGGGGTGCGACCGCTGCCGGGCGGTGGAGGAGGAGGTCCTCCCGCTGGTCCAGGGGGCCTTCCCGCTGGAGATCCGGGCCCTGGAGGTGGGGGACCCGGAGAACTTCCGGCTCCTGGCCCGCTACCAGGATGCGCGCGGCGTGCCGGAGGGGGAGGTCCCCGTCGTCGTCCTGGCCGACCGGATCCTCCAGGGCGAGGAGGAGATCCGCGACGGCCTCCTGACCGCCGTGCTCGAACTGGCGTCGGCCGGGGGCAGCGCGTGGCCGGAGGCACCCGGGGAGGCGGGGGTGGCCGCCGTCTCGGCCGTCGGCGAGCCGATCGGCCTCGCCTACTTCTACCGGCCGGGGTGCGCCAAGTGCGATCGGGTGCGCCTGGCCCTGGACTACCTCGCCCGGGTCCACCGCCTGGAGATCCGTTCCTACGACGCCGCCGATCCCGGAAGCCAGGTGCTGCACGAGCGCTACGACCGCGCCTACGGCGTGGCGGAAACCGAGCGCCTGGCCGCGCCCGCCGTGTACGTCGGGGAGTTCGCGTTCTCGGGAGACGCCCTGACCCGCAGGGCCCTGGAGCAGGCCGTGGCCGAAGCGGCCGGGAGCCCGCCTCCCTGGGAGCGCCTGGGCGGGGAGGGCGCCGCCCAGGCGGCGCAGGGGATTCTCTCCCGCTACCGGGGCTTCGGGCCGTTCGCGGTGGCGCTCGCGGGCCTCCTCGACGGCGTGAACCCCTGCGCCTTCGCCACGCTGCTCTTCCTCCTGTCCTACCTCGCCTACACCGGCCGGACCCCCCGGGAGGTCGTCGCGGTAGGGGGGCTCTTCACTGCAGGCGTGTTCGGGACCTACCTGGCCACGGGCCTCGGCCTGCTCGCCTTCCTGCGCGAACTGGCCGGCTTCGCCGCGGTTGCCCGCTGGGTCTACCGGCTGACCGCGGTCGCCGCCCTCGTCCTGGCCGCGCTGAGCCTCCGGGACTTCGTGCTGTGCCTCCGGGGCCACGCCCGCGAGATGGCCCTCCAGCTCCCGGCCTTTCTCAAGCGCCGCGTCCACGCCTCCATCCGCTCGCGGCTCGGCCTGCGGGCCACGGGTGCGGCCGCCTTCGCCACCGGTGCCGCAGTCTCCGTCCTGGAACTCGCCTGCACGGGCCAGGTGTACCTGCCGACCCTCGTGTACGTGTCGCGCCTGCCCGGCGAGCGGCTCGGCGCCGTGGGCTACCTCGTCCTCTACAACCTCGCCTTCATCGCGCCCCTCGTGGCCCTGTTCGCGCTCGCCTGGGCCGGGGTCGGGTCCCGCGTCCTGGAGGGGTTCCTGCGCCGTAACGTCGCGTGGGTGAAGCTCGCTCTCTCCGGCCTGTTCCTGGGCCTCGCCGCGCTCATGCTCGTCACGGTGTGACGGGGGGCCGGGACGGGAGGGAAAGGCTCGACCCCCTGCCCGCGCCCCGGGGCGATGGCGGTTGACAGGTCCGAACCGGCTGTGCTCTGCTACGGCCCGTTTTCGGGTAGGAAGTGGGGAATCCCGAACCTCGATTGTCGAGAGGAGGACGCCATGTCTGCGAAGATCATCAAGGGAGCGCCCATCGCGGAGGAGATCCGGGCCGAACTCAAGGCCGAGATCGAGAAGGTGAAGGCCAAGGGCTTCACCCCCAAGCTGTCCGTCGTGCTGGTGGGGGACGACCCGGGCAGCGTGTGGTACGCCCGCAACAAGGTGACCACGGGGGAGAAGATCGGGGCGGTCGTCGAGGTGCACGAACTCGCCAAGGACACCCCCGAGAACGACGTCGTGGCCCTCGTGAAGAAGCTCAACGCCGACGGCGCGGTCCACGGCATCCTCGTGGAGCTGCCGCTGCCCAAGCACATCAACAAGGCCAACGTGATGAACGCCATCGCGCCGGCGAAGGACGTGGACGGCGTGACCGCCGAGCAGCGCGGCTACGTGCTCGGCGACATGGAGGCCCTGGCCCTCGTGCCGGCCACTCCCCTGGCCTGCATCGAGCTCGTGAAGCGCTCCGGGGTCGACATCAAGGGCAAGCGCGTCACGGTCGTGGGCCGGGGCGACACGGTCGGCCGCCCGCTCGCCATGCTCCTCCTCTCCAAGGGCCGCGACGCCACTGTGACCGTGTGCCACAGCCGCACCACCGACCTCGGCGGCGCCTGCCGCGAGGCCGACATCCTCTTCGCGGCCGCCGGCGCGGGCGCCAACCACCTCATCAAGAAGGACATGGTGAAGCCCGGCGCCACGGTCATCGACGCGGCCATCAACGAGACGGCCGACGGCTCCATCACCGGCGACGTCGAGCCGGCGGCGGCCGAGGTTGCGGCGGTCCTCACCCCCGTGCCGGGGGGCGTGGGCAGCCTCACCACCACGATCATCATCGGGAACACCCTCAAGGCCCTCAAGCTCCAGAAGGGGTTGTAGGAGCCGTCGGCGATCAGCGGTCGGCTTTCGGCCCTCCAAGGGTGTGTCCCGGTCGTCTGTCCCGGTCTCTTCGCTCTGGCTGACGCCTGACCGCTGACAGCCGGGCGCTTCCGCAAAGGAGGAATCCATGTCCATCTACGAGAAGAGCGTCAACGAGTACCTGGAGGTCGCGGCCTCCAAGAGCCCGACCCCGGGCGGGGGCAGCGTCAGCGCGGTCGTCGCCACCAACGCGGCCGCCATGGTGAGCATGGTCGCGAACCTGACCCTGGGGAAGAAGGGGTACGACGAGGTGCAGGGGCTCGCCCAGCAGACCGCCGACGCCTGCGCGGCCATCATCGCCAAGCTCAAGGACCTCACCGCCAAAGACATGGAGTCCTTCGAGATCTTCATGAAGGCGTGGCGGATGCCCGGGGACACCCCGGAGCAGAAGAAGGCCAAGGACGAGGCCATGGAGAAGGCGGCGCAAAACGCCTCCCAGGTGCCCCTCGACATCTGCAAGCAGTGCCTCGAGATCCTCAAGCTCGCCGCGAAGCTCGCGCCCGTGGGCAACAAGGGCGCGATCTCCGACGTGGGGGTGGGCGCCTACGTGGCCGAGGCGGCCATGAAGGCGTGCATGCTGAGCGTGGACATCAACCTCCCCTCCATCAAGACCGAGTCCTTCAAGACCATGCTCGTCTCCGAGCGCGCCCGGCTCTTCACCGAGGCCGAGGAACTCAAGGTCCTGGCCCTGGCCGACGTGAAGAAGCGGCTCTAGCGGTTCGATCGAGTGGCCCGGGGAGACCCGGGCCGCACACCTTCGGGGGCGGCGCCGGCGAGGCCGGTGCCGCCCCCGCTCCGTTTCCGGGCATCTCCCTGCGGTTCTTTCCTTCTGCGGGCGGCACCGGCGACCGGTGATCCGGTCGCGAGCGTGCCGCCGTCCCTCTGCCTGCCGTCTCGGCCCTTCACGGCGTCGCCGGGTCCACCTGCACGGCGTGCAGGTGACGGCGACAGGTACGGCCGGGTGTGCCCGGTGCTCTCCGGCGGCCCCGTGCCGGCTCCTCCTCGCAACAATTCCAGAAATCGCCGCGCTTTGGGTCGTGTCCCGCGGGTCTGGCACGCCTCGTGCTCAGTGTGTTTCGCAAAGCGAGAGACGAGAAGGAAGGCGACCATCAGAATATCAAGAACCCTAGAATGTATTTAAGAGCAGGTTGTAACAATTCCTTGGTCGTTAATGCCTTGGATCCGATGGGTGGCAAAAAGGTGACGAATCCGATCTCTTGCAGGTAAACAGCTTTATTCGGTGAGTCATTGACATGCGTGCAGCCGGATCTAACGTTGAAAGGACTCTCGATGGTGCAGGGCCAAGCGGCACCCGGTCGGGGGCACGGTCGGGGTCGGGCGGCGCGGCTCACGGGAACCCTGGCGGGGGAGGGGTGAGACATGGGCGTGTTCGTCGGGTGTGACGTCGGGACGGTGGCCGCGAAGGTCGCCCTCGTCACGGACGATCCCGGATCGTTGGACGCGGGAGGCCCGTTCCCGCTTCGGGAGTTGGCCCACGTCTCTCCCGTCCTCGCCGGCTGGAAGGTGTACGTCCTGCCCCCGCGCAGGGTCCGGTCCGACCCCGTCCGGGCCGCCCGGGAGGCCCTCGACGCGGTTCTGGCGTCGGTCCGATCCGGGTCGGTCCGCGCGTGCATGACCGGCTCCGGGGGGCGGCTGGCGTCGCAACGCCTGGGGGTGGGCCACCACAACGAACTCCGCGCCCTCGCCCGGGGCGTGGGGTCCCTCTACCCGGACGTCGACCAGATCTTCGAGATCGGCGGAGGCGGTGCCCGGTTCCTCGCCATCGACGCCGAGTCGGACCCCGGCGGGGTGGGCGTGGGGGACTACGAGCTGAGCGGCGAGTGCGCGGCCGGCACCGGGGCGTTTCTGGACCAGCAGGCGACCCGTCTGCGGTTCCGGGTGGAGGACGTGGCCGGGGTCGCCCTCTCCGCGGAGCGCGCGGCAAGGGTGGCGGGGCGGTGCTCGGTCTTCGCCAAGACCGACATGATCCACGCCCAGCAGAAGGGGGCCTCCCCCGGCGAGGTCCTCCGGGGCCTGTGCGAGGCCGTCGCGCGCAACTTCGAGACCGCCGTCCTCCGGGCCCGGCGCCCCGGCGGCCGCGTCGCCTTCGTCGGAGGCGTCGCCGAGAACCGGGCCGTGCTCGAGGCGTTCCGGCACGTGCTCTCCGTCGACGGCCGCATGTTCACCCCGCCCTTTCCGGCCCACTGCGCGGCCGTGGGCGCGGCCCTGACCGCGAGGGAGGCGGGCACCGACCTGTCGGGGCGGCACGCTTGGACCCGGGGGCCGACGTGCCCCGCCCGCGTCGGGGCGCCGGCCTTCCCGTCCTGGCCTCCCCTCGACCTGGAAGAAGTAGTCCTCCTGCGCGACCGGGCCCGCGTCTCTTCCCCGCCCGCCGCAGGCCCCGTCGAAGGCTTCCTCGGGGTCGACGTGGGTTCGGTGAGCACCAACCTCGTGCTCGTCGACGGGGAGGGGGAACTCCTCCACGAGATCTACCTGCGCACCGAGGGGCGTCCCCTGGAGGCCGTGGACCGGGGCCTGAAGGAGATCCGGGACCTCTTCGGCACCCGGCTGGTCGTGAGGGGGTCCTGCACCACCGGGTCGGGCCGGGAACTCGTGGGGGAGTTCCTGGGGGCCGACGCCGTCCACGACGAGATCACCGCCCACAAGACCGGCGCCTTCCGTGTGGCCCGCAGGTACCTGGGCACCGGCGTCGACACCATCTTCGAGATCGGAGGGCAGGACGCGAAGTACATCCACCTGCGCGACGGGGTGGTCGTGGACTTCGCCATGAACGAGGCGTGCGCCGCGGGGACCGGGTCGTTCCTGGAGGAGCAGGCCGAGAAGCTCGGCGTCCGGATCGAGGGGGAGTTCTCCCGGCTCGCCCTCCAGGCGGGGCAGCCGCTCCGGCTCGGCGAGCGGTGCACCGTGTTCATGGAGCGCGACGTGGCCCGCTGGCAACACGAAGGCGCCGGGCTCCCCGACCTCCTGGCGGGCCTTGCCTACGCCGTGGTGGAGAACTACCTCAATCGCGTGGTGCGGGGCCGGCCCGTGGGCGACACCGTCTTCTTCCAGGGGGGCACGGCGTACAACGACGCCGTGGCGGCCGCCTTCTCCCGGGTGCTGGGCAAGCGGGTCTTCGTGCCGCCCCACAACGGCGTGCTCGGGGCCTACGGGGCCGCGCTGCTCGCCCGGGAGAAGGTCGCGGCGCTCGGAGGCCCGACCTCTTTCCGGGGGTTCGATCTCGCCGCGGTGCGACACGAGGTCCGGGTCCTGTCGTGCTCCGGGTGCTCGAACCGGTGCGAGGTGCAGGAGGTCTCGATCGAGGGGCGGAAGAGCTACTGGGGCGACAAGTGCTCCGAGCGGTTTCGGCGCCCGCCCAAGGTGGATGCGCGGCCGGTCGTCGAAGACCTCGTCGCGCTGCGCGAGCAAGCCCTCGGGGCGGACGACCCGGCGCGCCACCTCCACGGGTCGCCGCCCGGGCGCGACCTGGGGGTGTCGGTGGGAATCCCGCGGGCCCTGGGCGCCTACGAGCGGTTGCCGTTCTGGAGCGCGTACCTCGGCAGGCTCGGCTTCCGCCTCCGCCTCTCGGAGCCCACGACCCGGGAGACGGCCGAACTCGGAACCGGGGCGGCCGTGGCCGAGCCGTGCTTCCCGGTGCAGGCCGCCCACGGGCACGCCGTCCAGTTGCTTCGGGGCGACGTCGACCACATCCTGGTTCCCAACGTCGTCACCGCCGTGCCGTCGGGGGAAGGGGCGTGCAACGCGTTCGTGTGCCCGTGGGCCCAGACCTTCCCCTTCGTCCTGGCGGCCAGTCCCCCGGCGAGCGCCGGGAGGGCACGCCTGCTCGCGCCGACGGTACGGTTCCAGGACGGTCCCCGGGCGGTGGAGGAGGGGCTGTGGCGGGAGTTCCGCCGGTTCGGCCCCGGGCGCCGGGCGCACCGGGCCGCGGTCCGGGCCGCGTACCGGGCCCAGGACTCGTTCCGTGCCGCCGTGGAGCGGGCGGGCCTGCGCGCCCTCGGGGCCCTCGAGGGGTCCGACCAGCCGGGCATCGTCCTCGTGGGGCGGCCCTACAACCTCTACGACGGCGGCCTCAACCTGCACCTCCCGAGGAAGCTCCGGTCCCTCTACGGGGTCAACCTGGTCCCCCTGGACTTCCTGCCGCTGCAGGGGATCGCGGTGTCGGACCTGAGCCCCAACATGTACTGGGACTACGGCCGCAGGATCCTCCAGGCCGCGCGCTACTCGAGCCGCCGCCCGAACCTCCACCTCCTCTACTTCACGAACTTCAAGTGCGGCCCCGACTCCTACGTCAAGGCCTTCGCCGAAGACGCCGCCGAGAAGCCGTTCCTCGCCGTCCAGTTCGACGGCCACGGCAACGACGCGGGCGCCCTGACCCGGTGCGAGGCCTACCTCGACAGCATAGGAGCCCTGCGATGGTGGACGAGAAGAACGCCCTCGACGGACGGACCGTCTTCGTGCCGCGGATGTGCCACGCCGGCTCCCGGGTCTTCGCCGCAGCCCTGCGCGGTGTAGGCCTCGAGGCCCGGGCGTGCCCGGAGGGCGCCGCGGACGCCTGGGAGCGCGCCCTGCGCTTCACCACCGGCGACGAGTGCTACCCCCAGAGGGTCGTGCTCGCCGACCTCCTGCAGGCGCTGGAGGAATCCGGGCTGCCGCCGCGGCGGGTCGCCCTGTTCCTGACCACCGGCGACGGCCCCTGCCGCTTCGGCCAGTACGCCCCCTACCTGGCGCGTGCGCTCCGGAGGATGGGGCTGGGAGACGTGATGGTCCTCGCGCCGAACTCCGACAATGGGTACCGGGAGGTGGGGCGATCGGCGACGGCCCTGCGGCGGACGCTGTGGTGGGCCGTGGTGGCCTCCGACGCGCTGCGCAGGCTGCTCCACCGGACGCGCCCCTACGAGGTTCGCCCCGGCGACGCCGACCGGGTCTGCGAGGCGTGCCTCGACGACCTCGTGGCCTCGCTGGAGGGCCGGGAGCTCTCCAACCCGGCCCGCCTCGAAGCGCTGGTGGCCGCGATGGGCCGCAGCCGCGAGCGCTTCCGGGCCGTGCCCGTGGCCGACGACGGCACGAGGCCCTTGGTGGGGGTGGTCGGCGAGATCTTCTGCCGGCTCAACACCTACTCCAACGACGACGTCATCCGGAAGATCGAGTCCTTCGGGGGGGAGGCCTGGCTGTCGGGAGTCGTCGAGTGGGTGTGGTACTCGAACGCGCTGGAGTTGGCGGACCTCAAGCGCACCGGTCGGGGCCTGTCCCGCCGCCGCCTCTCAGCGAGCGTGTCGGAGGTGTTCCAGCGGCGGGACGAGGAGCGCCTCCTCGCCCCCCTGGCCGGGGCGTTTCGCGGCCGGGAGGACCCGCACGACGTCCGCGACCTCCTGTCCCTCGCCGAGCCCTACCTGCCCTGGCGGGGCGCCATCGGAGAGATGGTCCTGAGCGTGGGCAAGGCGGTCTGGCTCTGGAAGTGCGGCGCCGACGGGGTCGTGGACGTGAGCCCCTTCGGGTGCATGAACGGCATCGTCTCCGAGGCCGTCTACCCCGGGGTGAGCCGCGCCTGCGGCGGGATCCCGATCCGCAGCTTCTACGTCGACCGCGCCACCTCGCGCGTGGAGGACGGCCTCGAGATCTTCATGGAGCTCGTCCGCTCCTACCGCCGGAGAAGGCTGGGACCGGCAGAGGTTCGACCCGTAGCCGCCTGCGCGGCGTGACACGCTCTGGATGAAGGCCTGTCCCGCGCTGCCTCGAATTGGGGCGTGCACCGCCCCGTGACCCGTCAAAGGAGGAATGCCATGAAAGCGCGAATGCTGGTCATCGTCACTCTGTCCGTCGGCTTGGCCGCCCCGCAGGTCGCCCTGCCGTGGGCTGCCGCGGTCCACGGCTACGCGGCGGCCCAGTTGGGCTACCGCGGGGTGCTGGAGAAGGAGTTCGTCTACGGCAGCGTCGCCGGCGACACCTTCAACTTCCTCTTCCAGGACGCCCAGGCGCGGCAGTACCTCTACGTCGTCACCCACGGCCTGACCCCGCTGCAGTTGGGCACCGTGCTGCCCGTGCTCTACAACGCGGAGGGCGAGCGGGAAGAAGCCGTGGCCCTCGGCTTCGTGAGCCACAACAACTTCAACGCCGGCGACATGGTCGCCCACGGCTATCCCTACGACGACCCGAGCGGCTACATCATCCAGAAGGCCATCGCCCTCCAGCCCGAGATCACCTACCTCTTGGCCCAGGCTGGACTCCAACTCCCGCCGCCCCTGGTCCGGGAGATCAGCCACGTCCTCGTGGAGTACGCCGCCGACCTCCTCATGCGGGAGGCCGACCGCTCCATCGGCGCCCTCCTGCTCTCGTCAGCCGCGGCTCGAGGACCGGGCTTCCCCGAGTTGCTGGCGGCGAGCTACGCCGACGGCCTTGCGGCGGCGGCCGGGGTGGAGCGGGAAGTGGCGGCCGCGTGGATCGTGGACGAGGAAGCGTCGTTCCGCGGGATGACCGCGGCCTACGGGGCGATCCTGCAGAAGGGCGACGCCCAGGCCTTCGAGGAGATGGTGGTCTTCCTGACCGGCACCGCCCAGCAGTACCTGGCGATGTTCGGGTTCTCCGTCCCCGCGGAGCTCGTACCCCCTCTGGTCCGCTACGGGCTCTCCCGGGGCATGGCGCTGTGCGCGCCCGACTTGATGGACGCCGTGGGCGAGACCGTCGAGGCGATGGCCGCCGCCCTGGCACCCCTGGAGTGACCCGCCGAGGAGGAGAGAGGGGGCGCCCAGCCGGGTGCCCCCTCTGCTTGCCTCGACGGACCGAGCCCGAGGCGTCC
>CAVPOV010000017.1:0-138949 GCA_963707045.1 uncultured delta proteobacterium | reverse complement strand
CTTGACCCTCCCCGGTGCGGCGGCGCATACTGCCCCTCAGAGTACGACCGAATGGGGGCGACCTGGTCTCGACGGGGATGCTGAAGCCGGCGGTCGCGTGCCGAGGTGCCCGTGGGCCTCGTAAAACAACGGGCAAAACGATAGCTGCCGACAACTACAGCTACGCTCTCGCCGCCTAAGGGCGGTGACGTCCGACCCATCAGGCCTGCGGGGTGGACTCGGACGACAAACTAGCAGGATAGTCCCGCCGAGGCGCTCCCCGGCGGCGGGGCGAAACAAAGGGGAGATCGCGGAGTCGGGATCCTGTCTGTGGGAGCCCGCCTCAGCCAAAACAAATCACAGACTACGCACGTAGTGGCTCCGGTAGACGGTCTTCGGACGCGGGTTCGATTCCCGCCGCCTCCACCATTCTAACCTCCCGGCATCGCTGGGAGGTTCTTGTTTTCAGGCCGGGGCTTCCCCCGGACTTCCCCGGAGTTGCGGTGGCGGGAGATGTGGGGGGCCTGTCCCGGCTACCGGAAGGCGTCACCGGAGTCCTCGCGGATCCTGACCGCCTCCAGTTCAATGCCCTCCACATATTCGCCATAGGTCTCGTAGACCATCTTCCTCGAGCCGTGCCCCATGAGCCGGACCAAGCGCTCGTGGTGGCCCCCCGCGATCAGTGACCAGGCTGCGAACGTGTGCCGGGTGGCGTAGGGCTTCCTGTATGGCAACCCGGCCGCCTTCAGCGCACGGGTCCAGGTGTTCTTGCGGAAGTTGTCCGCGTCGAACGGGGTCCCGCTGGCCATGGTGAAGAGATGTGAATCGCCTGCTAATTTGCCCCGGTATGGGCGTGGAGGCAGCCCCCTAGTGCGCAGTACAGTATTCTCGTCGTGAGGTTTGCAGCCGTTTGAGGTGGGTCACTTTTGGACGCCGATCTTGGCTCCAGGGGGGTCAATCTTGCGCGCCGATTCACAGGTCAAGATTTGACGCAGATGTGGTCGGAACTTCGGCAGCGGGTCATATGTCTCCTCCATCCGCTTGAGGAGGAAGGCAAAGCGCGGTATAGTAAGGAATCCTTGCATCCTTGCACCGGGAGGCCGGCCATGCTGGCGAAGATCACGTCCAAGAACCAGCTCACCCTGCCCAAGAAGGTCACGAATGCCATCGGGCCCGCCGAGTACTTCGACATCGAGGTCAAGGACGGGCAGATCGTCCTGACGCCGGTGCGCATCCAGCGCGCCGACGCGCTGCGCGCCAAGCTGGCCGAGCTCGATCTCGGCGAGCAGGACATCGCCGAGGCCGTGGCCTGGGCGCGCCGTCCCAAGAACGACGTGCAGTGAGCACCGTTCCCCGGGTGGTGCTCGACACCAACCTGGTTCTCTCGGCCCTGGTCTTCTCGGGGGGGCGCGTGGCCGAGCTACGCCGGGCCTGGCAGCAGGGCGCCGTTACGCCCCTGGTGTCTCGGGACACCGCGGCCGAGCTCGTGCGGGTCCTGGCTTATCCCAAGTTCTGCCTCACCCGCGAGGAGCAGGAGGTGCTCCTGGCCGACTATCTGCCCTACGCCGAGACGGTGAAGATCCCCGCCCGCAAGCCCCGGGTACCAGCGTGTCGGGATCCCTTCGACGTGCCGTTTCTGTTGCTCGCCGTGATCGGTAAGGCCGACGCTCTGGTCACGGGAGATCAAGACCTTCTGGCCCTAGACGGCCAGATCCCGTGCCCGATCGTCACTTCCGCCGTGTTCCTTCAAAGCTTCTCGCATGCTGGAAAGGGCAGGCCGGCGTGATCTACCGGCGCACTTGGGGCGAGCGCGTCCGAGACGGGGAATCGAATCGCCGTCTCCACTTCGACGGAGGCGTGACTCGCCCTCATCGGGGGGAAGAACCACGACGGACTGCCGTGCTGTGGTCGCGTGTTGGGGGTATGGGCTCGCGATTCACATCCGGGGAGGAGTCGCTTCTCAGGGCCCGAGTCGCCAGCCGGGCCGCCCGATCCACGGCCTCGCCGGCCGCGAGCAGGCCCGGTTCGCCCATCAACTCCCGCAGCCCCACTACGTACAACACCCCCAGGAGCCCGTCGGCCGGGCCCAGAACCGGCGCAGCGGCGGCTGCGACGCCTTGCAGGTACTCGCCGCGATCGTAAGCCACGCCGGTCCGGCGCACGTTCTCCAGGTCCTCCTCTCGACCCTCAGGGACCTCGGTCTTCGCCCGCCGGGCCGGTGCCTCCCTCCGGTTCCAGGCGGCGACGACCTTGCCGTGGGCGCCGGCCAAGAGCGGAATCCGGTGCCCGGGAGTGGCGCCGATCCGAAGTTCCCCTCTGCCCTCGACCACTGCGGCGATCCGCAGGCGATCTCCGTCCGGGACCCCGAGGATCGCCGTCTGGTCGAGGTCTGCGGCGAGCCCTTCGAGCAGGGGGCGGCAGGTCGTCTCCAGGGTGCGCCAGCCTTTTCGGCAGACCGCGAGGGTCTCCAGGACGGGGCCGAGCCGATACCTCTTCTCCTCGGCCTGTTCCAGTCCGCCCACCGCGACGAGGGCGTGTACCAGTGCGTGGACGGTGGCTTTGCCCAGTCCGAGGGCTGCGGCGATCTGGGACACCCCGAGGGGCGCCTGTTCCCGGGCCAGGAGTTGGAGGACCCGGAACGCGCGTCCCACGGCAGGGGCGGGGGGCCTGGGGCCGACGTCGGCGTGTGGCTCGGTCTGGGGAGGGGGCACCGGGTTCCTCCGACGAGGGGCTGGGGATCTTGGGTTAGAGTGTTCCATATATGGAACGATAGGGCAACTCAGATTTCACTGGATGCGGGAAAATATTCTGGTATCCTCCATCGGAAGAGATGATCGTTCAGCATGCAGAACATCGAGAGCGAAGCCGGAGCCGTTGGGCGGGGTGGCGCGAGGGTGTGATGGACGAGGTATCCCGTGTTCGGTGGAGTGGGTCCCCGTTTCCTTCGCTGGCCGGGCACACGGCGTGGCGGGTCGTGGAGGAGTCGGCGCAGCGGCTTCCCCACAAGGCGGCGTTCGTTTGCGGTGAGGACCGCCTCTCGTTCGCCGAGCTGAGGTCCTCAGCGGTGCGCCTCGCTGCCGGGCTCTCGGCCCTGGGACTGGGCAGGGGGGATCGGGCCGCCATCTACATGAGGAACTCTCTCGAACTGGTGGTCGCCTTCTACGCCCTGCAACGGCTCGGCGCGGTGGTGGCGTGGATCAACCCCCGCTACCGCGAGAAGGAGGCCTCGTTCATCCTGCGCGACTCGGGCGCGAAGTGCGTGTTCGCGTTCGAGTCCTGGGGCGGGTTTCGCTACGTCGAGTGGCTGGCCGGCCTGGGAGAGGCCGTCCCGGGCCTGCGGACCATCGTCTCGGCCCAGGGTTCGGGACGGGTTCGGAGCGGCGCGCGCCCCCGGATCGTGGCCTTCGAGGGCCTGGCGGGGGCTCCGGCAGGGGTGGACCTGCTCCCGGCTCCGCCGTCCGCTGACGATCTGTGCATGCTGGTCTACACCTCGGGCACTACCGGCAAGCCCAAAGGGGCAACGATCGGCCAGTCCCAGGCGGTGCGCACGGCGAGGGCCTACGCCCTGGGGGCAGCCGCCACGGAAGACGACGTGTTCCTGGGCTTCCTCCCGATGAGCCACTCCTACGGGTGCGGGGCGATCCTGATGCAGCCGGTTCTCCTCGGGGCGACCGCGGTGCTGATGGAGGAGTTCTCCGCGAGGGAGTCCCTCGAGCTGATCGAGAGGAAGCGGGTGACCGTGCAGCCGGCCGCCCCCGCCCACTACGTGCTCCAGTTGAAGCATCTGGCGGAGGAGCGGCGCGACCTGGAGAGCCTGCGCGCCGGGGCGGTTGCGGGCCAGATCGTTCCCCCGGGGCTGTTGCGCCGGATCCAGGAGGAGATGGGCGCCTACGTGCACTCGTTCCTGGGTTCGTCCGAGACGGGGCCCTCCCTCATGTTCCCGTACGGAACGGACCTCGCACTGCGGGAGGCCTACGTCGGGCTCCCCCTGCCCGACACAGCCGCCAAGGTCGTCGATCCGATCACCGGTGGCGACGTTCCCGACGGGCAGCCGGGCGAACTGCTCCTGTCGGGTTGGCACGTGACGAACGGCTACTGGGAGAAGCCCGAGGAGACCGCCCGCAGCCTGCGCGGCGGGTGGCTCCACACGGGTGACCTGGTTGCCCGAGACCCGGCGGGGTACCTGCGGGTGCTGGGGAGGCTGAAGGAGTGGATCAACCGCGGGGGGTTCAAGATCCTGCCCTCGGAACTCGAGGGCCTGCTGGCGGAGCACCCGAAGGTTGCGGAGGTGTGCGTGGTGCCCACGCCCAACGCCGTGCTCGGGGAGTCCGTGTGCGTCTGCGCCCGCCTGAACGATCGGGCCGAGCCCCTGACCCTGGCCGAGATTCGCGAGTTCCTGCGGGACCGGGTGGCAGATTTCAAACTGCCCGACGAACTGGTCGTGGTGGAGGACTTCCCGCGGCTGTCCGGTGGGCTCAAGTTGAAGCGGTTCGGCGCAGGGGGAGTGACGGAGCTCGCGGCCCGCGCCGAACGACGGCAGCGCCTGCGGTGAGCGACGGAGCGCGCCCCCCGGACCGCTCCCCGAGTGCGGAAAGATGGACCGGCGGCGGTTTGGGGGCGGACTGCCGGCCGAGGATCCCCGCGCGGTGGGGAGCCGCGCCCGGCTCCGCGTGACAGGGGCCTACGGACCCGAGCTCGCCTCCGCCCATTCCGAGGTCCTCCGCTTCCCCGTCGGGGCGAGGACCGAGCGTCGCGGCCGGCGCTGCTGCGTCCGACATCCGGGCGCACCCGCCTGCCCCCAGAAGGAGGTCTTTCATGCGCCTGCCGAGATTTACGCATTTTCGGCCTACGAAGATCGCCGAGGCCGTCGGGTTGCTGAACGATCATCCGGACGGGAGGCTCCTGGCCGGGGGTACGGACCTCCTGGTCAACATGAAGCACCGGGTCGAGGCGCCGCCTTGCCTGGTGAGCCTTTCTCGAGTCGGTGAGCTCCGGGGCATCCGGGAGGAGGGCGGGGCAACGGTGATCGGGGCGGGCACGACGCTGAAGGAAGTCCAGCGAGACGAAGGGCTGGCGAAGAACTTCCCGGCCCTGGTTCAGGCGGCGATGGCGGTGGGCTCCTACAGGCACCAGACCATGGGTACGCTGGGGGGCAGTCTCTGCCAGAACACGCGCTGCCGCTTCTTCAACCAGTCTTGGGAGTGGCGCCAGGCCCGAAGTCTCTGCTTCAAGGCGGGGGGAGAGGACTGCCACGCGATCGGCCGCAAGGGCGTCTGCCTTTCCGCCTACTCCGGGGACGTTGCGCCGGCGCTCCTGGTGCTCGATGCGGCGGTTCGAGTGGTCGGGTCCCAAGGGGCGCGGCAGGTGCCCCTGGGGGATCTCTACTCCGGGCGAGGGGACACCCCTCTGGCCCTGCAGGCGTCCGAAATCCTCACGGCGGTTGTGATCCCGAACGCTTCGGCCAACGGCCGCTCCCGCTACGAGAAGTTTTCCCTGCGCGGCTCCATCGACTTCCCCGTGGTGGGAGTCGCAGCCTGGAGGGGAGAAGAAGGCGTCCGCGTGGCGTTCACGGCCGTCGACCGGGCTCCGGTCCGAGCCCCGGCCCTGGAGGCAGCCCTGAGGGGCCGGGAGTTGAGCGGCCAACGCATCGAGGAGGCCAGCGTCCTGGCCGGGAAGGCGGCCAAGGTTGCCCCAACCACCGTGCACGGGGTCGGCTTCAAGCGGGACCTGATGAGCAGCCTCGCCGCCAAGGCCCTGCGGGCCCTGGTGTAGGCGGGGAAGCCGAGGGAGGTGACGACGATGGATGGCAAGCAACTCGTGACACTCACGGTCAACGGGGACCGGTATGAGATCGCCTGTGCCGCCAACACCACACTGCTCGAGGCGCTGAGGGAGAAGGCGTTCCTGACCGGCACCAAGCGCGGCTGCGATCTTGGCGCGTGCGGTGCCTGCACCGTGCTCCTGGACGGCCAAGCGGTGCTCGCGTGCCTGACGCTGGCAATCGAGGCCGAGGGGCGCACGGTCCAGACCATCGAGGGGATCGCCGCCGAGCACGGCGGCCTGTCGCCCCTGCAGAAGACCTTCGTCGAGCACGGCGCACTCCAGTGCGGCTTCTGCTCCCCGGGCTTCATCATGAGCGCCACGGAGCTGCTGGCCGAGAACCCCAATCCCAGCGCGCCAGGAGATCCAACGCAAACTGGCGGGGAACCTGTGTCGCTGCACGGGCTACGTGAAGATCGTGGAAGCGGTGGAGATCACGGCCGCCAGGCTGCAGGGAGGTGCCTCATGAAGGTGCTCAATGTCGTCGGGCAAAGGGTGCCTATGCACGACGCGGCTGCCAAGATCACCGGCCAGGCCCAGTTCACCGACGACCTGGCGTTGCCCGGCATGCTCCACGGGAAACTCGTGCGGTCGACCATTCCGCACGGCCGCATCGTCCGGATCGACGTTTCGGCTGCGAAGGCCCTGCCCGGCGTAAAGGGTGTGATCACCGGCAAGGACATCCCGGACCGTGTGTACGGGATCGTCCCCAAGGCCAAGGACGAACACGCTCTGGCCCGGGACAAGGTCCGCTACATCGGCGACGAGGTGGCCGCCGTGGTGGCCGTCGACCCGGAGACGGCCGAGGAGGCCGCGCGCCTGGTGAAGGTGGAGTACGAGCAGTTGCCCGCCGTCTTCGATCCCCTCGAAGCCATCAAGGACGGAGCCCCGGTCTGGTCCACGACGACAGCTCGGACCAACGCCAGTGCCTCACATCCGCAAGGAGTTCGGCGACGTCGAGAAGGGCTTCGCAGCGTCGGACTACGTCTTCGAAGACTCCTTCTACTCCCAGGCGGTGAACCACGCGCCGCTGGAGCCCCACGCGGCGCTCGCGAGCTACGACCCCCAGAACGGGGACCTGACCATCTGGTCCTCCACGCAGATCCCCTACTTCCTCAAGCGCAACCTCGCCACCACCCTGCTGGTGCCCGAGAACAAGGTGCGGGTGATCAAGCCCAAGGTCGGGGGCGGCTTCGGCCAGAAGATCGACATGTTCTCCAAGGACTTCTGCGCGTGCTGGTTCGCGAAGGAGCTCTGCCGGCCGGTCAAGTTCGTCTACGAACGCGAAGAGCTGTTTCAGTGCACCCGTCAACGGCACCCGATGCACCTGACCGTGAAGACCGGGGTGTCGAGGAAGGGGAAGATCCTGGCGCAGCGGATCACCGCCCACGCGGACGGGGGCGCGTACAACTCCACCGCGCCGCTCATGATCACCCTGTCCTGCTTCTTCATCATGATCCCGTACAAGATCGAGAACCTCTTGTACGAGGGCTATCACGTCTACACCAACAAGCCGGTGGGGGGGGCCATGCGTGGCCACGGCATTCCCCAGGCCCGCTTCGCCATCGAGCGGCAGATCGACCTGATCGCGGGGCGGATCGGCGTGGACGCCGCCGAGATGCGCGTGATGAACGCCATCCATGCTCGACGATCCGCACCCGGCCGGATTCATCATCAATACCTGCGGGTTTGCCGACAGCGTGAGAGAGGCGGCCGAGGCCATCGGTTGGCACGAGAAGCGGGGGAAGCTGCCCTTCGGGCGGGGCGTGGGGCTGGCCGGGGCTTCGTTCCCTTCGGGTGTTGCCAACATGGCGCATCTCGCCTCCGGAGCTGTGGTGCAACTGCTGCGGGAGGGGCGTGTCAACGTCCTGTCCGGAGCGGCGGACATCGGCCAGGGGGCGGAGACGGTCATCTGCCAGATGGTGGCCGAACAGATCGGGGTGCCGATGGAGGACGTGCACATCACGGCGGCGGATACCGGCACCTGTCCCCTCGATGCCGGCACCTTCGGGTCCGGGGTCACGGTTCGAGCGGGCAACGCGGCGTATCTCGCGGCCACCGACGTGCGGCGGCAGTTGTTCGAGTCCGTGGCCGAGCAGTTGGAGGCCAACCCCGACGACCTCGTCGCCGCCGACCGGAGGATCTGGGTCAAGGGCAGCCCCGAGCGGGGCGTCAGCCTTTCCGACGCGCTCCACCGCTATCAGTACAGCGATCGCCCGCTTCCCATCGTCGGGCGGGGCTCTTGGATTCCCCCGGCCGAGCAGCCCACCTCGCTGCTGACCACGAACGGCAACTTCAGTCCCAACTATTCCTTCATGACGCAGGCGGCCGAGGTCGAGGTGGATCTGGAAACCGGCAAGGTGAGGGTGGTCAAGATGGTCACCGCCCACGACTGCGGCCAACCGATCAACCCGATGCTGGTCGAGGGGCAGCTCGAAGGGAGCATTCTGGGCGGCATGGGCCAGGCGCTCTACGAAGACTCCACGTGCATCGACGGCCAGCAGTACAACCCGTCGTTCCTCGACTACGGCTTTCCCACGATGATGGAGATGCCGGACATGGAGGGAATCCACATCGACACCGACGACCCGCAGGGCCCCTTTGGCGCCAAGGAGGCCGGCGAGGGGACGCAGTTGGCGCCGGCACCGGCGATCGTCAACGCCATCGCCGATGCCATAGGGGTGCAGTTCGACCGGTTGCCGGTAACCGCGGAGATGGTGCTGGAGGCGCTCAAGCGGAGCGGACGAAGGAGGGCGTAGGCCCGAAGGCTGCAGCCGGACGCCCGGCCGGCGGTCGATCGTCGAGTTCACGGGGGTGGGGCACCCGCGTCGCCTGTCGTGGGTCGGAACCGGATGCCGACCGACGTGCGCCGCACGCCAAGCGGGTTCTTGGCGTGGCATCAGGCCTGCCGGGCCGAACGAGCGCCAGGCCAAGATCGTCAAGCGCCTTCTGGCGCCGGTCCGGGCCGGTTCGAAGGAGGTAGGGCGAACCGGGAGCGTCGTCGGACGACCCATGCCCCCGAAGGGACCGCATCCCGTGACGTCGCCCCCCTCGTCGTCCGCGAGAATCTGCGGCGAAGCCATGGCGGCAGCCGCAGCACTCGGTATGATCTCGCGTGGGAGGCGGTCCCCCCGGAACCGGAGCGCCGGCCGGTGCCGAGGCAACGCGCGGCCGGGCCGGCGGTGTCTTGGCTCGATGCGGAGTCGCGCATGACGGTGGCTGAAGGCGTACGTCGGTTGCAGGAGATCTTGCCCTTGCAGACCCGCCGGTCGGCGTTGCCCGAGGCCGAGAGGAGATTGCACCGGCAGATCCTGCGATCGTTCGCGCACGAGGGGCGGCCTCCGACCGTGACGGAGTGCGCCGGTTTCCTGGGGGTCGACGACGCGGGCGGTTTCCTCGCCAGGCTGGCCAAGGACGACCTGATCGTCCTCGATGCCGACGGGAGCATCGAGGGGGCGTATCCCTTCACGACCTCTCGGACGGCCCATCGGGTCGGACTCATGGGCCGCACGGTCCACGCCATGTGCGCGTTGGATGCTCTGGCGATGGCGCCGATGTTCGACGCCGCCTCCGTGGTGGACTCCCGCTGCGAGGTCGAGGGGACGAGCCTGCGCATCGAGCAGTCCGGCGGCGAGTTGGTCGCGGCCAGTCCCGCTGGATCGATCTACGTGGGCATTCAGTGGGGGACCACCGGGGAGACGGCCGCCCACTCCCTCTGACGCAAGATGGTCTTCCTCCGTGACGAGGAAGCGGCCGCGCGGTGGGTAGGGGAAGAGAGCGGTTCCCGGGACGTCTTCGCCCTGAGCGACGCGATCCGGTTCGCCGGCGAGTTCTTCGGGCCTTTGCTCGACCCGTAGCCCCGGTGCGGGCCGCGGTGACGCACGCGCCGCCGTCGATGATCGGGGGTCCGCTTCAAGTCTCGAAGGAGGGGACGGCCATGTCGGATGGCGCTGGCTCCGGGCAGGTGATTCCCGTCAAGGTGCTGTTCACCGAGGGCTGTGCGAGTGCGCCGGCGACCGTGGAGCGCATCCGGGCAAAGGCGGCCGAACTCGGCGTGGAGATCGCGCTGGAGGAGGTGCTGGTCGCGACCCTGGAAGAGGCAGAGGCGCACCGGTTCCTGGGAAGCCCCACCGTCCAGGTGAACGGCCTGGACCTGGAGCCGGCGATGCGCGGCCAGACCCGATCCGGGTTCTCCTGAAGGATGTACGGGGCATCGGGCGTGCCCACGGTGGAGACGATCGAGAGGGGCCTTCGGGAGGCCGCCGGCCGCTGACCCGGCGCCGAGGGAGGTTCGCCGCCGACCCGTCGCCGTCTCGGCCATGTCGGGTGAACTGCCTTCGAACCCGGATCCGGAGAGCGGCCCCGGGTTCCGTGTTCTTGGAGTCCGACGGTCGGGGCATCCCGGGTCCCTCGGCCGTTCCACGCCTCGGCTCACGTTGGACCGGCACCCCGCCTCGATGTGGCGCCGCAGTCGCCGGCTCCTGCCCCCGCCACTGTCCTCTCGGAGGACACCCTCCGGTTCGTGCTTCTCCTCCTCGACTCTTCGCCGTCTTCCGTGCCGACCACCTGGCTCTGTGCATGGGAAGGTTCGTTGCTATAATCGCCGGCGGTGTGAAGGAGCCACGGAGGGAGGCACCCCCGCACAGAATTCGAGCTGCGCGTGACAGGAAGAAGGCCGGCGCCGAGAGTCCGCTGCGTTGACCCTGCAGGGAGGAGACGCGATGGAACGCGAGAGGAGACGGGCCGCAGCCGTCTGCGGCGCGCTGGCGGCGGTCATGCTGGCGTGGTCGGCCTTGGGTCGCCCCGCCGAAGCGCGGGGAGAGGAGTCGACGGAGTGGGAGGCGCTGGTCCAGGCGCGAACGATCTGGACGGGCGACCTGCCGGGGATGGTGGAGAGGCGGGTCATCCGTTTCCTCGTGGTGCACAACCCCATCTTCTATTTCCTCGACGGCGCGACCCAGCGAGGGGCGTCCTACGAACTCGGGATGGAGTTCGAGAAGTTCCTGAACAAGCGTTTCCGGAAGGGCACGCTGAAGGTCCACGTGGTCTTCGTCCCGGTGACCCGCGACCGACTCCTCGACGCCCTGGTGAAGGGCGAGGGGGACATCGCGTCGGCCAACCTGACGATCACGCCGGAGCGGCAGAAGGTCGTCGATTTTTCGGCGCCCTTCCTCACCGGCGTGAAGGAGATCGTCGTGACGGGGCCCGGCGAGCCGGACCTGACCGAGCCGGAGGACCTGTCGGGCCGGACCGTCCACGTACGCAGATCGAGCAGTTACTTCGAGAGCCTCACGGCGCTCAACGAGCGCCTGCGCAAGGCCGGCAGGGCCGAGGTGCAGGTCGTCGAGGCGAACGAGGTGCTGGAGGATTCGGACCTGCTGGAGATGCTGGACGCGGGCATCCTCCCGGCGGCGGTGGTGGACAGCCACAAGGCGGAGTTCTGGGCCCAGGTGTTCCAGGACATCCGCCTGCACCCCGGTGCGGCGGTCCGCCAGGGAGGCGAGATCGGCTGGGCCTTTCGCAAGGGCAGCCCCGAACTGCGAAAGGCGGTCGACGGGTTCATGCGGAGCCACCGCAAGGGCACGCTCCTGGGAAACGTGCTCTACAAGCGGTACCTACAGAGCACGCGCTACGTCGGCAATCCGCTCCGCAGCGAGGAGTACGTCCGGTTCAAGAAGGCGGTGGAGTTCTTCCAGGCGTACGCCGACCGGTACGACTTCGACTGGCTGCTGGTCGCGGCGCAGGCCTACCAGGAGTCGCGGATCGACCAGAGCATGCGGAGCCCGGCCGGCGCCGTCGGCGTCATGCAGGTGCTGCCCACCACCGCCGCGGACCCCAACGTGAACATCCCGAACATCGACAGGATGGAGGACAACATCCACGCAGGGGTGAAGTACCTGCGCTTTCTCCGCGACACCTACCTGGGGGACGAGCCCTCCGACCCCATGGAGAGGGCCCTCTTCGCCCTGGCCTCGTACAACGCGGGCCCGGCCCGGGTGGCGGCGCTCCGGAAGAAGGCGGCCGCGATGGGCCTCGACCCGAATCGCTGGTTCGGGAACGTGGAGGTGGCCGCGGCTCGGGAGATCGGGCGGGAGACCGTCCAGTACGTGAGCAACATCTTCAAGTACTTCATCGCCTACAAGCTCGTCGTGGACCAGAAGGCCCTTCGGGACGAGGCCAAGCAGCAGGTCCAAGTGCGGTAGCGGGTGCTCCCGACCGCCCCTGGGCCGCCGGTTCCTCGGCGCCGCGCAAACCCCGTTTTGCCCCTTGACAGCCGCGCCGTGGCCCCATTACAGTCGCTTCATAGCTTTCGAGTAGCTACATGTGAGCTTCTTCGACGCGACCCGGAACGGACGGAAACGTCCGGCGGCCGCGTGGGCGTGCATACGATGGCGGGGCATGGCGTTTTCGAAGGCCCTGCGATGGGACGAGTCCCGATGGACCGACCGAAGAGTTCGGACGAAGCCCTGGCCCCGAGACCGGAGGACGCCCGTCCCGCCGCGCAGCGGTCCAAGTTCGAGGTGTGGGGGGAGGAGATGATCGAGAAGGAGGTCCGGCAGAGCGGCAACAGCGGTCGCGTGTACCTTCCGCCGAGTTGGATCGGCCGGCACGTGAAGATCATCCGCATTGACTAGGCGGCGCCCGATGATCGAGTTGAGGGAGTTCGTTCGGTCCGACATCCCCGAGATGGTCGCCATCCAGAGGGCGATCACGAAGAAGAAGGTGTCGAAGACGTGGACCCGGATGCTGGAGCGCCGCCTGGACGACGGGCGCGGGGTGGGGTGCGTGGCCGTCCGGGACGGGAAGATCGTGGGGTTCGCGATCGGGGAGGCGAAGGGGGAGGTGTTCGGCTCGCCCCAGAGCGGATGGATCGAGCTAGTGGGCGTCGACCCCCAGGCGATGGGGGAGGGCATCGGCAAGGCGATGATCGAGAGGGTCTTCGAGGCCTTCCGCGAGAGGAAGATCGAGAACGTGTACACGGCGGTCCGCTGGGACGCGGTGGACATGCTTTCGTTCTTCAAGTCGGTCGGCTTCGGCCGCTCGGACTTCATCAACCTGATTCGGAAGCTGTAGCTCCGGTGGTCGGCCGAACGGCATGCGGCAAGGTCGCGGCAACTGAAGGGGACGCACGATGAGATACGCAGAAACCGGCTACAACCTGGAGATCGACCTGTCCCGGGGAAGCGTCGACCGGGTGGAGACGGACCCGAAGGACACGGAGTTGTACCTCGGCGGGCTGGGCACCAACGCCAAGATCATATGGGAGAGGGTCCCGCCGGAGGTGGAGCCCTTCTCCGAGGACAACCTCCTCATCTTCAGCGCCGGGCTCCTGTGCGGGACGCCCGCCACGGGCTGCAACCGCACCATCGTGACGACGATCTCGCCCCAGACCCGGTTGATGGCCTTCTCGATGATGGGCGGGTTCTTCGCTCCGGAGCTGAAGTACGCCGGCTACGACAAGGTGATCATCCGCGGCAAGTCCCCCGACCTCGTCTACCTGTGGATCCACAACGACAAGGTGGAGATCCGCGACGCGACCCACCTGCGCGGCAAGGGCGCGATCGAGACCGCGCAGCTCATCACCAAGGAGCTCAACCAGCCCGACGCCCAGGTGGCGGCCATCGGCATGGCCGGCGAGAACCGGGTCTACTTCGCCTCCATCGAGCAGAGCCGCTCGAGCGCCAGCCGGGGCGGCATCGGCGCCGTCATGGGGGACAAGGGGCTCAAGGCCATCGTCGTTCGGGGGACGAAGGACATCCACGTCGCCCGCCCGGAACAGTACATGGAGTTGTGCAACGAGGTGATGGACTACATGCGGTTCCGGGCGGAGAACCCGATACCGGGGGTGATGCCCATCCTCGCCGGGCTCGGGTCGCCGCAGGAGATGAAGGTCCACGACGAGAAGTGGCACACCGAGAACTTCATGTGGGGCAACTCCCGGGTCCGCCGCCGCGATTTCTGGACCGAGGAGATCGAGAAGGAGTGGACCGAGACCATGAAGGGCATGCAGCGGCGGCTGATCAGCTGCTACAACTGCCCCATGACCTGCGGGGCGACCATCCAGCCCCCGGGCAAGCCCACCTACATGATGAAGTGCTTCTCGAAGCTGACCTACACCATGGCGGCGTTCTCCGACTTGGAGTTCGGCCTGGGCATCGCCCAGAGCGCCACCGAGTACGGGGTCGACGGGTTCTCGGCCCCCCAGGTGATGGCCTTCGCCCTCGAGCTCTACGAGAAGGGCATCCTCACCGACGACGACTTCCCCGGGATGCCGGAGGACAACGAGGGCCGCTTCTACTACTTGCTGGACAAGATCGTGCGCCGGGAGGGGATCGGCGACGTGCTTGCCAACGGCACCTACTGGGCGGCCCGGCAGATCGGCAAGGGCGCGGAGGACTATGCCCACAACAACATCAAGAAACACGAGCAGCTGCCCCTGAAGCTGTCGATGCTCAACCCCATCTACTTCCTGATGTACAGCACGGGCGAGAAGATCAACATCACCCAGATCGAGGGGCAGTTCCCCCAGGCGCCCTGGCCGACGCGGGAGGAGCGGGAGGAGTTCGCGAAGGACTGGTTCCAGGTGCCGGACGAGAAGTTCAAGCAGATCCTCCTGGACTGGGAGCCGCGGGGCGAGAAGTCGATGCCCTTCTACCCGACCGTCGAGATGTGCTGCGACATCGTCGACTGGCAGGAGACGATGCACTACATCGACGACGCCCTCGGCATGTGCGCCGGGCTCTCGTCGTTCCCGCTCAAGCCCCCCTACCACATCCACAACTACCCGAAGTTCATCTCGGCCGGGGCCGGTTTCGAGATGGACGAGGAGGCCCTGACCACGGCGGTCAAGCGGTATCGCACGCTGGTCCGGGCGAACAACGTACGGCGAGGCATGCGTCGCAAGGACGAGAAGCCGCCGGAGAACCACTGGAAGAAGCGGTTCCCGGAACTCGAGGAGGAGCTCTTGAGCTCGTACTACCGCTTGAAGGGCTGGAACGAAGACGGCATCCCGACCGAAGAGACCCTGCGGGAGCTGGGCTTGGACTACGTCGCCCAGGACTTCGTGGAGCGGGGCATCCTGGGCGGCAACGGGGGCCAGGCTTCCGAGGGGGCCCCGGCCGAGTGACGCGACACGCGAGTCGAGAAGGTGGTGCCTGCCATGGCTGAGAAGAAGAAGACGAAGACGAAGACCATCAAGAGGATCCACGTCGACGCGGACAAGTGCAACGGCTGCCGCGCGTGTGAGCTGGCCTGCTCGTCCTTCCACGCGACCCCGAAGCACAGCGGCAACAACCCGGCGAGGTCGCGCGTGCGGGTGATCCGCAAGCCGCTCGAGGACATGTACGTGCCGGTCTACGCGGGGGAGTACACCCCGGCCGAGTGCATGGGCCGGAACACCTACACCATCGACGGGAAGGATTACGACGAGTGCGCCCTGTGCCGCGCCTCGTGCCCGTCGCGGGACCTCTTCAAGGAGCCGGACTCCGGCCTCCCCCTCAAGTGCGACATGTGCGAGAGCGTGCCGCAGCTCGACGAGCCGCTGTGCGTCAAGTGGTGCATGGTGGGCGCGCTCAAGTACGAGGAGCGCGAGGTGGAAGTCGACGAGGACGAGGAAGAGGTGAAGGCGGAGGAGGTGGAGGTGGGGCTGGAGTCGCTGGTGGACAAGTTCGGACTCCAGAAGGTGATGGATACGGTCGCCCGCCTGTCCAAGAAGAGCTGAGGAGCGTCGTGGAGAACGTAGGCGACTACAAAGAGATCGTCGATCTCATCAAGGCCAACGGCGGGGATGCCTTCAAGTACTGCTACCAGTGCGGGCTGTGCGACGCCGTGTGCCCGTGGAACCGCGTCCGGCAGTTCAGCATCCGGAAGATCGTCCGGCAGGGCGCCTTCGGCATGAGCGAGATCGAGAACGAGGAGATCTGGCGCTGCACCACCTGCGGCACCTGTCCGCAGCGGTGCCCCCGGGACGTACGGCAGATCGAGTCCGGCGTGGCCCTGCGCCGGCTCGCCACGGAGTACGGCGTGTTTCCCGAGAACGTGCGCCCCGTGCGGGCCGCGAGCGGCAACCTGAACACCGTCGGCAACCCCTTCGGCGAGACGCGGGAGAGCCGGGCGGACTGGGCCAAGGACGTATCGGTGCGGCCCTTCGAGAAGGGGATGGAGGTCCTGTACTTCAGCGGCTGCTACCTGAGCTACGACCGCAGGCTCCGGAAGGTCGCCGCGGCCACGGCCCGGGTGCTGCAGAAGGCCGGGGTCGAGTTCGGGATCCTGGGCTCGAAGGAGAACTGCTGCGGGGAGAGCATCCGCAAGGCGGGCGACGAGGAGGTCTTCAAGCGCTTGGCCAAGGAGAACATCAAGACCTTCGTGGACAACGACGTGAAGAAGGTCCTCGTCTCCTCCCCCCACTGCTACCACACCTTCAAGAACGAGTACCCGGAGTTCATGGTCCACTTCGAGGTGGTGCACGTGAACCAGTTCCTGCGCGAGCTCCTCCAGGCCGGGCGGCTGAAGCTGGAGGGGGAGTTCGCCGGGAAGGTCACCTACCACGACCCTTGCTACCTGGGTCGGCACAACGGGATCTACGACGAGCCCCGCGACGTGCTGCGGCAGGTGCCGGGCCTGGAGTTCGTCGAGATGCCCGACCGCCGGGAGGACAGCCTTTGCTGCGGGGGCGGCGGGGGCCGGATCTGGATGGACACCCCGAGGGGGGAGCGGTTCTCCGATCTCCGGGTGGCGCAGGCGGTCGGGGTCGGCGCGCAGGTGCTGGCCACCTCCTGCCCCTACTGCATCACCATGCTGGAGGACAGCCGCCTGGGCCTGAAGGAAGCCGAGTCCCTGGCGGTGAAGGACATCTCGGAGATCCTGCAGGAGGCCCTGTGATCTGCGCCTCCCGCGGGTCCCCGGGCGGAGCAGCGAGACGCATCGAACCCTGACGAGGCGATCGAACATGGCAGACGTACACGTGATCCAAGGGCAGCCGAAGCACCTCCCCGCCGGTCGCGATCCCGGCGAGCACGGCGACGTGATGGTGGTGGGCGGCGGCATCAGCGGCATCCAGGCCGCCCTCGACCTGAGCTCCGCGGGGTTCAAGGTGTACCTGGTCGAGAAAGGGCCGTCGATCGGTGGCCACATGGCCCAGCTCGACAAGACCTTCCCGACCAACGACTGCTCCATGTGAATACTCTCGCCCAAACTGGTCGAGGTCGGCCGGCAGCCAAACATCGAAGTCCTGACGTACACCGAGGTCGAACGCGTGGAAGGGGAGGCGGGCGACTTCCGGATCACGTTGAAGAAGAAGCCTCGCTACATCGACGAGGACAAGTGCACGGGGTGCACCTCTTGCGTGGAGTACTGCCCCGTGCAGTACCCGGACAAGTTCAACCAGGAGATCTCCCTCAACAAGGCCGTGCACGTCTACTTCTCCCAGGCCATCCCGCTCATCACGTACATCGATGACAGTTGCCTGTACCTGAAGGAGAAGAAGTGCGGCATCTGCAAGGCCGTCTGCAAGGCAGGGGCGGTCGACTTCACCCAGGAGACGGAGAAGATCGAGGTCCGGGTCGGGTCGGTCATCCTCTCCCCGGGCATCCAGCCCTTCGACCCCAACGTGCTCAGGGAGTACCGGTACGGGGAGTTCGACAACGTCGTCACCAGCATGGACTACGAGCGACTCCTGTGCGCCACGGGCCCCTACCAGGGCGAGGTCCTGCGCCACTCCGACCGGAAGCACCCCAAGAACCTGGCCTGGGTCCAGTGCGTCGGGTCCCGGCAGGTGCGCGAGGGGGCGAACAGCTACTGCTCCTCCGTGTGCTGCACCTACACCCAGAAGCAGGTCATCCTCACCAAGGAGCACGACGCGGACGCGGCGTGCACCGTGTTCCACAACGACATCCGCTCCTACGGCAAGGACTTCGAGCGCTACTACCAGAAGACGGCCGAACTGCCCGACGTGCGGTTCTTCCGCAGCTACGTCAGCATCGTCCGGGAGGATCCCGACACCAAGAACGTGACCATCCGCTACAGCACCCCGGACGAGGGCGTGAAGGAAGAAGAGTTCGACATGGTCGTGCTCTCGGTCGGGCTCAACCCGCCGGGGGACGCACCGGAACTGGCCCGGGCGTTCGGCGTCGATCTCGACGACCACGGGTTCAGCCGGGCCGCGCCCGCGAACCCGATGGAGACGAGCCGGCCCGGCGTGTTCGTGAGCGGCGCCTTCCAGGGGCCCACGGACATCCCCGAGTCGGTCTTCACCGCGAGCGCGGCGGGCTCCCAGGTCGGGGAGTTCCTCGACTACCGCAGGGGGAAGCTCGCCGTCGAACGGGAGTACCCCCTGGAGAGGGACGTCTCCTCGGAGGAGCCCCGGATCGGCGTCTTCGTGTGCCACTGCGGGGCCAACATCGGCCGGATCGTGGGGGTCCCCTCCACGGTGGAGTACGTCCGCACCCTGCCCAACGTCGTCCACGCCCAGGAGCAGCTCTTCTCCTGCGCCACGAACTCCGCCAAGGAGATCACGGACGTCACCCGGGAGAAGGGGCTCAACCGGGTCGTCGTGGCCGCCTGCTCCCCGAGGACCCTGGAAGCGCTGTTCCGGGACACGGTCCGGGAGGCCGGGATCAACCCGTACTACTGCGAGATGGCCAACATCCGGGAGCACTGCTCCTGGGTCCACGCCAAGGAGAAGGAGAGCGCCACCGACAAGGCCAAGGACATCATCCGCATGGCCGTGGCCCGGGCCGCCCACCTGGAGCCCCTGCAGGAGTTCGACCTGCCGGTGAACAAGGCCGCCCTGGTGGTGGGCGGGGGCGTGGCCGGAATGACCACCGCCCTGAGCATCGCCGAGCAGGGCCACGAGGTGTGGCTAGTCGAGAGGGAAGCGGAACTCGGGGGCACGGCCCGCAGGCTCCACTCCACCCTGACCGGCATGGACGTCCAGGCCTTCCTGAAGGATCTCGTCGGCCGGGTGTACCGCCACCCCCTGATCCACGTGCTCGCCGAGGCGACGATCGCCGGTGCCACCGGGTACGTGGGGAACTTCGTGACCCGGGTGAAGGCCCGGGGGCGCGTGCAGGAGATCCGTCACGGGGTGACCGTGCTCGCCACCGGTGCCGCCGAGCACCGG
The DNA here is from genome assembly GCA_963707045.1 of uncultured delta proteobacterium. Lineage (GTDB taxonomy): Bacteria > Desulfobacterota > Deferrisomatia > Deferrisomatales > JACRMM01 > CAZGRT01. The sequence goes on along the minus strand of CAVPOV010000017.1, from coordinate 120,030 downwards.
CCCACCGAGTACCTCTACGGCGAGGACGACCGGGTGATGACCCAACTCGAGGTCGAAGGGGCCGTCGCCGCCGGGGACGAGCGGGTGCTCTCGGCCCAGGCCGCGGTGATGATCCAGTGCGTCGGCTGCCGCCAGCCCGACCGGAACTACTGCGCGCGCATCTGCTGCAGCCAGGCGGTCAAGAACGCGCTGAGCCTGAAGGCGAAGCGTCCGGAGATGGACATCTACATCCTCTTCCGCGACATGCGGACCTACGGCTTCAGCGAGGACTACTACCGGGAGGCGGCGGGGAAGGACGTGAAGTTCATCCGCTACGAGCCCGAGAACAAGCCGGTGGTCCGGGCCGTCGAGGAGGGCGGGCGGAGCGTCCTGCGGGTCGTGGTCGACGACCCGATCCTCGGCACGACGCTGGCCATCGACGCCGATCTGGTCGCGCTGGCGGCGGCGGTCGTGCCCCGCGAGGACAACAAGTCGGTCGCCCAGTTGTTCCAGGTGGCCTTGAGCCCGGACGACTTCTTCAAGGAAGCCCACGTCAAGCTCCGGCCCGTGGAGTTCAGCACGGACGGAGTGTATCTGTGCGGCACGGCCCACTACCCGAAGAACCTGCAGGAGACGATCAACCAGGCCTACGGCGCCGCGGGCCGGGCCGTGGCCCTGCTCTCCCACGACACGGTCGTGGCCTCGGGCTCGGTGTGCGAGGTCGAGGAGAACAAGTGCATCTCCTGCGGAGAGTGCGTGTCGGCGTGCACGTACGGAGCGGTGGAACTGCGGGAGACGGGGCGGGGCAAGAAGGCCTGCGTCAACCCCGTGCTGTGCAAGGGCGACGGGCTGTGCAACGCGGTGTGCCCGACCGGGGCCATCTCGCTCAAGCACTTCACCGACGAGGAGTTCCTGAGCCAGATCGACGCCGCGGTGGGCGAGTGACCGTCGCCCGCGGAGCGGGATGAGGGGATGCTTTCCTGACAGAGGAGGAAACGAGATGAGCGCGAAGTTCCGACCGAAGATCCTGGGGTTCGTCTGTCACTGGTGAGGGTACGGGTCCGCGGACCTGGCTGGAGTTTCCAGACTACAGTACAGCCCTGAAATCCGGCTCATCCGCGTCATGTGCACGGGCCGGGTCGATCTCTCCTTCGTCCTCCGCGCGTTCCAGAAGGGCGCGGACGGGGTGTTCATCGGAGGGTGCCACCTCAACGAGTGCAACTACACCACCCAGGGGAACTTCTACGCCCTGCGGATGTCGTACCTGTGCAGGAAGCTGCTCGAATCGATGGGGCTCGATTCGCGAAGGCTGAGCATCGAGTTCATCTCCGGGGCCGAGGGGAACCGTTTCGCGGACCTCATGAACGGCTTCAGCCGGACCATCCAGCAGTTGGGGAAGCTCGGGGAGGGCGAGGGGATCGGCGCGGCGGCCCTGCAGTTCCGCCTCGAAGCGGCGACGAAGCTCGTGCCCCACATCCGGCTGCTCGAGCGGGAGCGCTTCCGGCTGCGCCGGAACTCGGAGGAGGAGTACGCCGAGTACTTCCAGGGCGACGAGTTCCGGCGCCTCTTCGACGAGACGGTGGCGGAGAAGTTCCTGATCAGCCAGACCGTCCTGCTGCTGGAGGGGGGACCGCTGTCCACCGCCGAGATCGCCGAGCACCTGGGTCTCACGCCGTCGGCGGTGTCGAAGCATCTCAACACATCCTCGAGGCAAGGCCTGGTGAGGTACGACGAAGCGCGCAAGTGCTACGCCCTGGCGTAGCGGGCAGGGGTCGGCCGCCAGTCGCCGACATTCAGCTTGAATGGGCAGATTCCACTCGGTCCGGGCCGACAGCCGAGAGCCGAAGGCCGGGAGCGGATTCAGGACGGAGAGCATGGACATCCGGAGAGTCGACGAAATCATCGAGAAGCACGGGTGCGAGCCGAGCTCCCTCATCCAGATCCTCCTGGACATCCAGGGCGCCAACCACTGGCTGCCGAGGGAGGCGTTGGACCGGGTGAGCGAGAGGCTCGAGGTCCCCATGGCGCGGGTCCAGCACGTGGCGACGTTCTACAAGGCGTTCAGCCTGGTCCCCAAGGGCCGGCACGAGATCCACATCTGCATGGGCACGGCCTGCCACGTGCGCGGAGCGCAGCGCGTCCTCGACACGGTGCAGGACCTGACCGGCATCAAGCCCGGCGAGACCGATCTCGACCTGAAGTTCAGCCTGGAGACGGTCAACTGCCTCGGGTGCTGTGCGCTGGGCCCGGTGATGGAGGTGAACGAGAAGACGCTACGGAAAGCTGCTCGCCGGGCGAGACCTCCGACGTGCTGAAGAGCCACGAGTAGGGGACGATCATGGCCTGTCTGCAGTCTCCGGAAGAGCTGGAAGAGATTCCGAGCGGAAGTCGCGTCCCGGAGGGACGCCGGGCGCTGCCTGCATCTCGGTGTGCGCCGGGGCGGGTTGCCTCGCGTCGGGCGGCCGCCGAGGTCATCGCCGCCTTCAAGGCCGAGATCGCCGCGCAGGGTCTCGAGGCCGAGGTCGACACCAAGGGGACCGGGTGCCACGGCTTCTGCGAGCGGGGCCCGGTCGTCGTGATCTACCCGGAAGAGATCTGCTACCTCCAGGTGAAGCCCGAGGACGTCCCGGAGATCGTCGACGAAGACCATCCGTGAAGCAAGGAGGTGGTCGACCGTCTGCGTCTACGCCGACCCGGCGACGGGATCGAAGGCGGTCAAGGAGTCCGACATCCCGTTCTACAAGCACCAGAAGCGGCTCATCCTGGGCAGCAACATCAAGATCGACCCCAAGAGCATCGACGACTACCTGGCCATCGGGGGCTACGCGGCGCTCGCCAAGGCGCTCTTCCAGATGACGCCCCGAGGAGGTGATCGAAGAGGTGAAGACGCTCCAACCTGCGGGGGCGGGGCGGCGGCGGGCTTCCCGGCCGGCAGCAAGTGGGAGGGCTCCCGCGACGCCCCGGAGGAGACCAAGTACGTCATCGTCAACGCCGACGAGGGCGACCCGGGGGCCTTCATGGACCGGGCCCTCCTGGAGGGCAACCCCCACGCGGTCCTCGAGGGGATGATCATCGGCGGCCTACGCCATCGGCGCGCACGAAGGCTACATCTACGTCCGCCACGAGTACCCCCTGGCGGTGGAGAACGTGATCCTCGCCATCGGGCAGGCCGAGGAACTGCGGTCTGCTGGGCAGAGAACATCCTCGGCTCGGGCTTCGATTTCGACGTCAAGGTCCACCAGGGCGCCGGCGCCTTCGTGTGCGGCGAGTCGACGGCGCTGATGGCGTCGCTCGAGGGCCAGGCTGGGGAGCCCCGGCCCAAGTACATCCGCTCCAACGTCAAGGGGCTGTGGGACAGGCCGAGCGATCTCAACAACGTGGAGACCTGGGCCAACGTGCCGCTCATCATCAACAGGGGCGCCGACTGGTTCGCGCAGTATCGGCACCGAGAGCAGCAAGGGCACCAAGATCTTCTCCCTGGTCGGGCAAGATCAACAACACCGGCCTGGTGGAAGTGCCCATGGGCATGACCCTGCGGGAGATCATCTACGAGATCGGCGGCGGCATCCCCGGCGGCAAGAAGTTCAAGGCGGTGCAGACCGGCGGGCCGTCCGGCGGCTGCATGCCCGAGGAGCTCCTGGACCTGCCGGTGGACTTCGACGAGCTCACCAAGGCGGGCTCGATGATGGGGTCCGGCGGCATGATCGTCATGGACGAGGACACCTGCATGGTGGACGTGGCCCGGTACTTCATCGACTTCCTGACCGACGAGTCCTGCGGCAAGTGCATCCCCTGCCGCGAGGGGCTCCGGCAGATGCTCAAGATCCTCACGAACATCACCCGGGGGCAGGGCAAGGAGGGCGACATCGAGCTGCTCGAGGAGCTCGCCGAGGTGGCCATGGACGCCGTCCCTGTGCGCCCTGGGCAAGAGCGCCCCCAACCCGGTCCTGAGCACGCTCCGCTACTTCCGGGACGAGTACGAGGCGCACATCCGGGAGAAGCGCTGCCCGGCGCTGTCGTGCAAGGAGCTGATCGCGTTCCACATCGACCCGGCCAAGTGCCAGGCCTGCGTGACGTGCCTGCGCAAGTGCCCGGCCGACGCGATCGACGGCGGCAAGAACCTCGTCCACGTCATCGACCAGGAGAAGTGCACCAAGTGCGGGACCTGCCTCGAGGTCTGCCCCGCCCGCTTCGCCGCGGTGGCGAAGCTCTCGGGCGAGCCCGTACCGCAGCCGGTGTCGGAAGAGGCGAGGACCATCGTCCGAAAGAGCAAGAGACATGAGTGAGATCACGCTGCAGATCGACGGACAGAGCGGTGCCGGCCCGGGAGGGGATGACCGTGCTGGAGGCGGCGCAGGGCGGCGGGGATCGCAATCCCGACGCTGTGCCATCACGAGAAGCTGGAGCCTTTCGGGGGCTGCCGGCTGTGCACCGTGGAGGTCGAGAGCCGGGGCCGGACGCAGCCGCGTGGCGGCCTGCGTCTACCCGGTGGAGGAGGATCTGGTGGTGCGGACCCGGTCGGAGAAGATCGACCGGATCCGCAAGCTGATCCTGGAGATGTACCTGGCGCACGCCCCCGACTCGCCCGCAGCTGCAGGCGCCTGGCGAGGGACTACGGGGCCGACCGGGAACGCTTCGAGAAGGAGGCCTCGTTCTGCATCCACTGCGGCCTGTGCGTGCGCTACTGTGCCGAGGTCAAGAAGAAGAACGCGGTCGGCTTCATCGACCGGGGGGCGCGGAAGGAGATCAGCTTCATGCCGCAGATCGCGGCGAAGGAGTGCTGGGACTGCAAGGAGTGCTTCCCGCTGTGCCCCACCGAGGCCCTGCAGGCGGCCTACGTGCTGATCGAGGCGCTGAAGTTCCCGCGGACATCGTCCGGTGCCGACACGGGGGCGGCGCGCAGCGGGTAGTCCTCGGCGAGCCCCGGTCCGGGCTCCGGCGCGCTGGGGGCTGTGAGGCTCCCGGGCGCTTCCGGCACGTGCACCGCCTATGTTCTCGCGCAGCCGTCGCGGGTTTTGGTTGCACTCGCCCCGTCGCACGCTGTATTCTTGTCGCCCAAGTGCCGGGCCGCGAGTGTCGGGCCGGCCAAGCGATCGCGGTGTGCACATCCAACGAGGGAGAGGCGACCGTCGCCCCTCCCTTTTTCGGCATCGCGCACCGCCCTCGGGTCACACGGCGGGTCGGCGGGCAGGGACCGCGCCGCCTCACAACGGGATGAGAAATCCCACAGCGGCAGGAGAAGGGGAACATGGCAAGAGGAACCGTGAAGTGGTTCAACGACCAGAAGGGCTTCGGCTTCATCACGCCGGACGACGGCGGCGCCGACCTCTTCGTGCATTTCAGCGCCATCCAGGGCCAGGGTTTCAAGACCCTGTCCGAGGGCCAGGCGGTGGAGTTCGAGGCGACCCAGGGCCAGAAGGGCCCCCAGGCCTCGAACGTCCGTCCGGCCTAGTACCCGGTCCACGGCGAGGGGGACGGAGCCCGCGGGGTTCCGTCCCCCTCTTCCCCTCGGCGCCGCCCGCCCGGGCGCGCAACAGATACACGTCCTCTTGCCCCTGCGCCCGCGGGCGGGACCCGGGAAGCCCGGCGGCGGCGTTGCGTGGGAGGGACGATTCGGCTGGAGGAGCGATGTCGGTTCGATTGTTCGTAGGAAATCTCGCTTTCGACGTGACGGAGGCGGAACTGAAGGAGTTCTTCTCCGCGGTGGCTCCGCCGTCCCAGGTGCGTCTCCCGACCGATCGGGAGACGGGAAAGCCTCGCGGGTTCGCTTTCGTCGATTTCGACGATCGGGCCCAGGCGGAAGACGCGATCCGGCGCTTCAACCAACAGATGTTCAAGGGACGGGCGCTGGCGGTCAACGAAGCGCGCGCACGAGAGGCCGGCCGGCCGACCGGCACGGGGAGTCCGCCTCCCCGCGCCCCCCGCCCGGACTCCTGGACCCCGCCGGCTTCGGGAGACCTGCAGCATCCCGGCCAACCCCGGGGCACGTTCGGCCCCGACGCCCCGGCCCGCGGCCGGCGGCGCCAGAAGGCTCGTCGGTCGACCGAGGAGCGGGTGCCCAAGGGGCCCCTCCGGGAGCGCGGCGGAGGGCAGCTCTTGCGCGGAGCCGAGGGGGACGAGGAAGAGGACGACGCCGGGCTCAGCGATTTCGCGATCTGGGCGCGCGAGGACGGCAAGGATCGCGACGAGGACTGAGGGGCGTCCCGGCCCCCGCGGGGCCGGTGACAGATGCGAGAGAGCTCGGGGCTACCCGAGCCGAGGAGTGACCGTATGGCGAAGAAGTCCAGACAGACGTTTCTGAAGCGGGCCAAGGAAAAGGCACGACAAGACCGCAAGCGGGACAAGAGCGCCCGCCGGGCGGAAGCCAAGGAACGCAAGGCGGGCCTCCCACCCAAGGCCGACGGGGAAGATCCGGACATCGCGGGCATCGTCCCCGGCCCCCAGCCCCTGCCGCCCCAGTTCGACACGGAGTAGCTGCCCGGAAGGCGTTCGGTCTCCCCCTGCCGGGGAACCGTAACGGCCGCTCACGCCGACAGGGCGCCCAGGCGGCGTCGGCGACGTGGCCGGGCGGGCTTGGAGCCTCGGCAGCACAGCAGCGGAGAGAGACGATGCGTCGGTGGATGTCGTGGGCCCTGCTCCTGACGCTGCTCGCAGGGTCGGCAGTCGGCTGTGCCGGTTCCCGGGAAGCGAGGAAGGACGAGGGCGAGCCTCGGGAGGTGGAGGCGGAGTGCCCCAAGTGCGGGGCCCAGTTCAAGGTCATGACCTGGAAGGGTCTGTAGGAGCACCCCCGCAGATCGCCGTGGAACACCGGCAGCTTCGGGCCGGCGGCGAGAGCCCGGAAGGGGTGCTCCGCTGGCGGTTGGACGGGCCGCGACGGGGCCCGGCGGAGGTCGCCGCCCGCGCCCTGTGGGTGCGCCGGGAACTGACCGAACGCTCCCGTCTCGTCCGGGACGGGGACTTTCGGGAGATCGCGACCTCGGATCTCTCCCTCCTCTTCGAACTCTACGACGACCGGTTCTTCGAGGGAGCCCTGCGGCGCGCCCTCGAGGCGCGCGGCCGGCTCCGGTTCCGCCTCTCCTCCCGGATGACCAGCGCGGGAGGCAAGACCCTGGTCCTGCCGCCGGGTGCGCACCAGGTCTACGAAATCGCCGTCTCCACCCACCTTCTCTTCACGAATTTCAACGGCGGCGGCCGGAGCGTGGAGGTCAACGGGACCCCGTGCCGGGACCGCCTGGAAGCCCTGCAGCGGATCTTCGAGCACGAACTGCTGCACCTGGCGGAGCTCCTCGCCTTCGGCTCGTCGAGTTGCCGGGCGCGTGGGTTCCGGGAGCGGGCCGGGGGCATCTTCGGCCACGGCGACGTGACGCACCGCCTGGTCACCGTGCGCGAGAGAGCCGCCGAGGTCCACGGGCTGCGCCCGGGCGACCGGGTGGCCTTCACCTTCGACGGCGTCCGCCGGGAGGGACGGATCAACCGGATCACCAAGCGAGCCACGGTGCTCGTGGAAGACCGGGGGGGCGCCCCCTACTCGGACGGCCGGCGGTACCTCGCGTTCTATGTGCCCTTGTCGGAGTTGACCCCCGTGGATGCCCGCAGGGCCGCGGGCCCCTGAGGACCCCGGGGAGGCCGACCGGCGTCGGTCAAGGCTCGAGCATGTGGGGGTAGTCGAAGCGTGTCGGGGGGCAGAAGGTCTCCTTGATCGTGCGGGGGGAGACCCATCGCTGGAGGTTCAGGAGGCTGCCTGCCTTGTCGTTGGTCCCGGAAGCCCTCCCGCCGCCGAAGGGTTGCTGGCCCACGACCGCGCCGGTGGGCTTGTCGTTGATGTAGAAGTTCCCGGCGGCGTCCCGGAGTCGCTTCGAGAGGCGCGCGACGACCCGGCGGTCGCGGGCGAAGATGGAACCGGTGAGGCCGTAGGGCGAGGTGGAGTCGCACAGGTCCAGGGCCCCCTCCAGGTCCTCGTCGCGGTAGACGTACACGGTCAGCACCGGCCCGAAGATCTCCTCCTCCATGAGCCGCGAGCGGGGGTCGCGCGAGACCACCACCGTGGGCTCGACGAAGTACCCCACGGCCGCGTCGCACGCCCCGCCGCCGACCACCTCGAACCCGTCGTCGGACTTCGCCAGGTCGAGGTACCCCTTCACCTTCTCGAAGGCGGGCCGGTCGATCAGCGCGCCCATCAAGCACGTGAAGTCGCTCACGTCGCCCACCCGGATCTGGGAGATCGCCTCCAGGAGGCGGTCCCGAAGGTCCTCCCACAGGCTCGCCGGCACGTAGGCACGGGAGGCCGCCGAGCACTTCTGACCCTGGTACTCGAAGGCCCCTCGGACGAGCGCCGCGGCCAGCGCGTGCACGTCGGCCGAGGGGTGGGCGAACACGAAGTCCTTGCCCCCGGTCTCGCCCACCAGCCGGGGGTAGCTGCGGTATCGGTCCAGGTTGGCGGAGACTCCCCGCCACAGGCTGCGAAACGCCGGGGTGCTGCCGGTGAAGTGGATGCCGGCGAGGGACGGGTGGGCCAGCGCGGCCTTGGCCAGGGGTTCGCCCGGCCCGGGGACCAGATTGACGACGCCGGGGGGGAGCCCGGCGGTCTCCAGGAGCTTCATCAGGTAATGGGCGGAGTAGACCGCGCTGGTGGCCGGCTTCCAGACGACCACGTTGCCGAGCATGGCGGGAGCGGTGGGGAGGTTCCCGGCGATGGAGGTGAAGTTGAAGGGGGTGACGGCGAGGACGAACCCCTCCAGGGCCCGGTGCTCCACCCGGTCCCACACGCCGGGGGTGGAGCGGGGCTGCTGCCCGAACATCATCTGCATGAAGTACGCGTTGAAGCGCCAGAAATCGGCCAGTTCGCAGGCGGCGTCGATCTCCGCCTGGAAGACCGTCTTGCTCTGCCCGAGCATAGTGGCCCCGTTGAGGACGGGCCGCCAGGCCCCGGTGAGCAGGTCGGCCGCCTTGAGGAAGATCGCGGCCCGGTCGTACCACGCCATCTCCGCCCACTCGCGCCGCGCCTCCAGGGCCGCCTCGATGGCCTGGTTCATCTCGGCGGCGGAGGCTTCGTGGAACCGGCCGAGCCGGCGGGAGTGCCGGTGGGGCATGCGGCACTCCCCGAAGCGCCCGGTGCGAACCTCGCGCCCCCCGATGACGAGGGGGATCTCCACCTCCTGGCCGCTCAACTCCGCCAGGGTCGCCTTGATCTCGTCCCGTTCCCGGGTTCCCGGGGCGTACGAGAGGACGGGCTCGTTGCGGGGCTCCGGGACGTTGACGATGCTGTTGGCCATGGGGTCCCTCCGGCGTTTGCGCCCCGGCTTCTCACGGCGCGCATCGAGGAGGGTACAGCAGAATCCGAGGGGGGAAAGGATGGCTTCCGTCTCCGGGGGGCGGCTCGGTCAGAACTGGACGCGGACCTGGACCGAGTCGCCGTAGGCCCCGAAGGGCGGGGTCTGGCCCGGCGGCACCCGGCCATACACTGGGACCTGCTGCGCCGACCCGTTCCCCACGCCGGTCACGGTGAAGGTGCCGCCGGCGCCGTCTCCCCATATCCGGGTGCGCGCCGAGTCCGTGTAGAGGAAGTAGGTCGCCCGCGCGCCGCCGCCGCCCTGCTTCATCTGGCGGGCACCGCCGGCGCCGAGTTGGGAAACCTCCATCTCGATGCTGTAGGGGATCCCCGGGTCGCACGTCACCTGGAGCGTGCCGACGGCGTCCGTGGGGTTGCCCGAAAGGGTGTCGTACTGGCCGAAGTTCGGCCCCTGGGCGGTGATGTCGCACTTGGGCGCCGCCCACGAGGTGCCCGCCGCGAGGAGCGTGATCAGGGCCCAGCTAGCGGATCTCACAGGTCACCTCCCCGAGGTCGACGAACAGCTCCGCACTCTCCGGCACGTCCAGCGTGGTTTCACACGTCTCGCCCCGGAGCGTGAACCGTACCCGGTGCGCGCCGGCGGCCAGGTTCTCCAGGTAGAACTCTCCCCGCCTCCCCACCACGGACCGCACCGGCGCTTCGGGGCCGTCGACCTCGATCGCGGCGTAGTCCGCGGTGACGCGGCTGCCCTGCCGGGCCAGGTAGGCGCGGCCGGTCACGGCCTGGAAGGTCTCCGCCGGGATCTCGACGAGGGCGCCGCTCCGGAAGGCGGGCACCATCTGCTCGGTCGTGGCGCCTGCCAGCCGGTAGCGCATGGGGACGTCGGCGAGCTCGATGCCCACCGAGTTGACCGAGTAGGAGGACAGGCCGGTCACCAGGAGCTCGCCGCTGTCGTTCGTGGTGCCGTAGGGCTGGTTGTTCCGGTACACCCGCACGTCGGCCGCGTCGGCGAGCCGCACCAGGGCGAAGCTGTCGTAGATCGGGCGCGACAGGTGGAGCGAACCGCCCACCAAGGACAGGGAGCCTGCGTACCCCGCGCCGTAGGTTCGCACCCCGACGTCGTCGCGGAAGGTGGCGCTCGCGACGCCGTAGCCCGACTGGTAGCGCAGGGCCAGGTCTCCCCCGACGTCGTCGTCGCCCTCGTCGGGCTGCAGCCAGCGCGCCCCGGCGTCGAAGCCGAAGCCCTCGTCGGTGGGCAGGTCCTTCTTGAGGCGGACCTGCAAAGACTTCTGGTCGTACTGGGTGGAGTAGTTCGCCGAAGCGGTCAGCCCGCCGCCGAAGAGCCCCCGGAGGCCGAGGAACACGTTGTAGTAGGAGTCGTCCTCGTCGTCCACCCGGCTGGCCCGGGCGGAGAGCGACAGGCTGCGGCTTAGGGGCTTGGAGTAGGAGAGGGAGTAGGACGAGTGCTCCGAGCCTTCGTGGGTCCGCCCGAGGGAGACTGCGGCCGAAACCGAGCCCCAGTGCCGCCCCTGCAGCCCGCCCCCGAGTCGAACGGAGATCTTCTCCTTGTCGTCGTCGGCGTCCCGGGAGAGGTTGCTGAACTCGGGGGACAGGGTCCGGAGCCCGGCGCTCACCGAGAAGCCGCGCCCGGCGTACTGGTAGTCCGCGGACAGCCCGGCGCCGAGGTCGCCCGCGTCGCCGCTCACCGCTGCCGTGACGGAGAGCTCGCCTCCGGGGTCGAGGTTCCACGTCAACTCGGGGGCGAGGTTCCAGCGGTCCCGCGAGAGCTCCACCCCGCCGCCCACCGTGAGGCGGTCGCTGCTCCCGATGCGGTGGGAACCGATGAACGCCAGGCGGCCGTAGTCGAAGTCGTCGGAGCCCAGGCCGTCCCGCACGAACCCCAGGCTGTAGCTGTAGTCCTGGAGTCCCTCCTGCAGCACCCGGGTCGAGTTGTAGTAGGAGCCCTGGATCACCTCGCGGTTCCCGTCGTCGTCCGTGACGACGATCTCCACCTCGCCGGCCCCCGCGAGGCTCGGCAGTCCCCGCACCACGAACTCTCCGGGCAGCACTTCCCGTCGACCCAGGAACACGCCGTTGGCGTACACCTCGACCCGCGAGGGCGAAGTGACCGTTCCCAGGAACTCCCGCCCGGGGTAGGGGCGGAACTGCGGCTGCATGAAGAACGCGCGGGAGATGGATGCCCCGCCCAGGGTCGCGGCGCCCCCCAGGCGACCCGAGGCGGCGTTGACGTCCCCCACCTGGACCCGCTCCATGCGCTCGGGGGCGTCGATGGTCAACTGGGTGAGGAGCCTCGTGAACCGGCTCTGGTCGTCGTCGCGCTGGTAGTCGAAGCCCGAGGAGACCACGTAGCGGTCGAGGCTCGCGGTAGCGTCCCAGGGGATGCGGAGCTCGGTTCGGTCCTGCTCCACGTTGCGCCCCACGTCGACCTGTCCGGTGAGGAACAGGGCCGGGTCCCGGGGGCGCACCGGCGAGGCGGCCGCCGCGAACCCGAGATCCACGTTCGAGGTCTTGAGAAGAGAGGGCGCGGTCTCGATCCGCAGGAGGGCCTGTTTCCGGTCGAGCTCGAAGGAGAGCTCCGGCGCCAGCGCCGCCAGCGACACCCGCGCCGGGTGGAGCGACACCGCCTCGGCAGGCGGCAGGCGGAAGCCGAGTTCCTGGAAATCCTGCAGGGGGACCTCCACGTCACCCGCCGGGGTGAGGTCGACCAGGCGGTCGCCCCGGTCCACGGGACCGACCAGCACCCGGAGGATCGCCTCCTCTCCGAGGGCGGGCGGCGTCGCCGCGGTCGCGGCCATCGCAGCGAGGACCCATGCGGCTGCCCGACGTCTCAAGTCGTGCCTCTCGGCTCGCGCCCATCGGACCCGGCCGCGACGCTCACCGCTCCCCGGGCGGCCCCGGAGGCGGGGGGAGCGGCTGGGGGAGGCAGCGCGCGGGGTCGACGTCGGACTCAAAGGAGTGGGCCGAGCCGTTCCACACCGCTTCGACGGTCACCGTGCGGCTGCGGCGGCACGCCTCGGGGTCCACGGCCACCGAGAACGGGCGGGTGGTCCCGGCGAGCACGTACCAGCCCCCCACCTGGGATCGGAACGTCTCCTGCCCCTCCGCGTCCCGGCCGGCGGCGACGACGCTGTCGACCACGAAGAATTCGGTGCCCCGATTCTCGACCCGGACCTGGGCGAGCCCCTCGGAAACCTCGGCCGCGGCTACCGCGCCCTCCGTGCGTGGCTGGGAGGCTCGGATGAAGATCGGGACCGAGAGTTCGATCAGGAACCCGACCCCTTCCTCGTGTTTCCCGGGTGTGGGGAGTTCCCGGAGGAAGATGCGGTAGGCGCGCTCCGTCGGGAGTGCGGTCTCGCCCCGGTACGCGAGACGGACGACGCCGTCCTCCCCGGGCTCGACCTCGAAGATGCGGGGGAAGAAGACGAAGTCCGAGGTGTCCTCGTAGGCGTCCCGGCCCTCCGCCGTGACCGACCACGCCCGGATCGTGGCCTGGATGGAGGTCCTCTCGGCCCCGGCGTTTCGCACCTGGACCGTGGCCGACGCGGTGTTCCCGTCGAAGAAGACCTTGAGCGGGGATACGCGGAGGTTTCCGCCGAGGGCGGGAGCCGCGACGCCGAGGAGGAGTGCCGCGAGGAGAGCCGGTCGAGTCGGTCGCAAGGGGAGCTCCCCCGGGGAAGAGGGCGAAGGGGCGCGGGCCCGTGCCGGGCCCGCGCCTGCCGTCGCGACGATCAGAAGTGGACGGTGACCACGACCTGGTCGGCATAGGTGCCGGGCGCGTAGGGACTGGCTCCGGTGACCGAGCCGCGAACGTTGAAGGGCAGGGGCGCGTTGGTTCCGGTTCCCGACCACTCGGTGCCGGCGGGGAAGGTGTTGTCGTAGTTGACGTCGCCCCAGGGCCCGCTGTTGTCGGGCAGGTTGATGTTGTAGGCGATGTAGTTGGCGGAGCCGTCCCACATCCGGCGGCTCCCGGCGCCGAAGTTGGCGCCCGCGTCCATGGCGATGTCGAAGGGGACGCCGGTGGAGCAGGTCACGTCCACCGTCGTGATCGCCGTGGGGGCCGCCCCGTCGACGAGGGTGGCCGGGAAGGCCAGTGGGTTGGCCACCACGTTGCAGGTGGCGTTGACGGTCATGGTCACGTCCATGGTCGTCACGGCGGTCTGGGCGGACGCCGCGGCGGCGAGCCCGAGGACCGCCAGGGTGATGCCGGTCAGGATCAGTCTGCGCATGGTGCTTTCCTCCTTGTGGGTTGGGTGTCCGTTGGTTGTGGACCGGTTGCCCGGAAGGATCGGCGGTTCGCGCCGACAACTTGAGCCCAAACGACCGCAATACGGTTCTGCCGTAACGGTTCCGTAAGCCCGGGTTCCGGTTCCGTTCCCCGGGCGGCCCCGGGGCGGTGGGAGGCCCGGTCGGACGCCTCGCCCGGGGGCTCAAGGCGCGTGGGCGGAAGGTCGAAGGGATCGGGAACGCCGCCGCCGGCACCTCCAGCGGCACCTCCAGAGGAACATCGCGCATGCGCTCACGGCTCCTCCGAGCCCTGTTCTCCGACGTCTGCCTGGCCCTCGGCCTGACCGTCGCGGTGGTTGTCGGCTCGATGCTCGAGGCCGCTCCCCTGGAGAGGCTCGAGGGACCGGTCTACGACCGGCTCCTGCGCCTGCGAAAACCCCGGGCCGAGTCCCGGGTGGCGGTGGTGGCGGTGGACGAGGCGAGCCTGAGTGCCCTGGGGGAGTGGCCCTGGCCGCGGACCTACTGGGCGGGCGCGGTGCGGAGGCTCTCCGCGGCGGGAGCCCGGGCCGTGGGACTGTGCGCGCCCCTGGGCGGGCCCGAGGCGAACCCGGGGCTGGAGGAGGTCGAGAGGCTCCGGCGAGTCCTGGCCGGGAAAGGGGGGGGCCGTGAGGGCGAGGCGTCTTCGCTGGAGACGCTCCTGGACCAGGCGCGGGAGCGCCTCGACGGCGACCGTGCGCTCGCCCGGGCCCTGGAGGAGTCCGGGGTGGTCGCTCTGCCCCTGCGCGCCGGTTCCGAGGCGCCCGGGGGGACCCCGCCCGAATTGGACGCCCACTCGTTTCCGGCGGAGAAGGCGGTACCGGGGTGGGAGACCCTGTTCTCGGGGCTCCGCAACCCGCTGTCGTTTCGGTGGCCTCCTTCCGGCGGCCCCGGGTATTGGAACTTCCCGCCGGCCGCGCTCGCCGCGGCGGCGGCAGGGCTCGGGTACGACGGGGTCGCTCCGGACGCGGACGGGGTCGTGCGGTCCCACGCCCTCCTGGTGCCGTACCGGGGCCGCTACGTGCCGTCCCTGGTACTCCGCCTCGTCGCCGGCCCGCGCACGGGCCCCGGGGACTTCGGGGTTCCCGGGCCGGGGAGCGGGCCTCCCGGCGTGACCTTCGGCGAGAGGTTCGTGCCCACCGACGAGCGCCTCCGGGTCCTCCTGGACTACCCGGCAAAGCCGGCGCGTTTCTCCTTCGTCGATCTCTGGAGGGACCGCATCCCGGCGGCCGCCCTGCGCGGGGCGACAGTCCTGGTCGGCCCCACCGCTTCGCGCACGTCCGCGTCGTACGCCACGCCCCTGGGGGCAGCCCTGGCTCCGGTCGAGGTGGCCGCCCACGGCGTCGCGGCCCTGCTCGGCGGGACCGCGGTCTCCCGGCCTCCCTGGGGGTGGGCGCTGGAGGTTCTGGTGCTCCTTCAGGTCGGACTGCTCCTGGCCTTCGTGGCCCCCCGGCTCGGGTTGCGGACCGGAGCGGTGGCTCTCGGCGCGACCGTCCTCGCCTGGGCCGGGGTCGCCGCCCTCCTGTTCCTGACCCAGGGGCTGTGGCTGAAGGCGGCGACGCCCGCGGCGTTGGCCGTCGTCGGGCTCGGGCTGCAGAGGTTGCGTCGTTCGGGGCGGGGTGCACGGGCCGAGGCGGCGGAGTTGAACCGGGAACTGGGGCTGGCGCTGCAGGGGCAGGGCATGCTCGACCTGGCGTTCGAGAGGCTCGGCCGGTGCTCGCCCGGCGACAAGGCCGCCCGGGAGGCGCTCTACAACCTCGCGCTCGACTTCGAACGCAAGCGGATGCCGGGCAAGGCGGCGGCGGCGTACCGGCGGCTCCTGGAGGGGGGGCGATTTCGGGATGCCAAGGAGCGGGTCGGCCGGCTCCGGGACCTGGAGGCCACCGTGGTGCTCGGAGGGGGGCCGACCCGGCGCGACGCTACCCTGGTCCTGGATGCGTGCTCGAAGCCCACGCTGGGCCGCTACGAGGTGATCCGCGAACTCGGTCAGGGCGCAATGGGGACCGTCTACCTGGGACGCGACCCCAAGATCAACCGAGACGTCGCCATCAAGACTCTCCTGTTCGACCAGGTGGATCCCGGGCAACTGCAGGAGGTGAAGAAAAGGTTCGTCCGGGAAGCCGAAGCGGCGGGCCGCCTCAGCCACCCCGGGATCGTGACCGTGTACGACGTCGGCGAGGAGCACGACCTGGCGTGGCTCGCCATGGAACTCCTCGACGGCCGGGACCTGGCGGAGCACTGCGCGAAGGGGGCGCTGCTGCCGGCGGGCCGCGTGGTGGAGGTGGTGACGGCGGTCGCCGAGGCCCTCGCGTACGCCCACAGCCACGGGGTGGTGCACCGGGACATCAAGCCCGCCAACATCATGGTGTCCAAGGACGGGCGAGTGAAGGTCACGGACTTCGGGATCGCGCGGGTCGCCGCCTCCTCGAGCACCCGGACGCAGACCGGCGTGCTCCTCGGGACCCCGAACTACATGTCCCCGGAGCAGGTCGCCGGCAAGAAGCTCGACGGCCGTTCCGACCTCTTCTCCCTCGGGGTCGTCTTCTACGAGATGTTGGCCGGCCGGAAGCCCTTTCAGGCCGACAGCCTCACCACGTTGATGTACAGCATCGCCAAGGCCTCCTACCCGCCCCTGGCGGAGGCTGCGCCGAAGGTGCCCCGGTGCTGCCGGCCCATCGTCGACAGGCTCCTCGCCCGGTCTCCATCCCGGCGCTACCGGGACGCCGGCTCCCTCCTCGAAGACCTGAAGGGCTGCGCGGCAAAACTCCGCTGAGGGTCGCCGCGTCCGCCGCGGGCGGCGGATGGGTGCGCCGCGGCAGGCCGGGGGTGGCCTTCGGCGCGGAGGACGCCGACCACCCGGCCCGCCCGTGCCCTCCCGGGTCCCTCCCCCGCGCGGGTGCAGTGGAGAAAGCCACCGAGGGAGAGCAGCAGCAGGGCCCCGCTGCAGACGATGGCCACCGGGTAGGGCAGATTCCCGGCCAAGTCCATCTGGCTGTACTTGATGACCATGATGAGCCCCTCTAGCACCAGCGCGATGCACACGATGCTCACGAAGCGGGACACGGTGCGCCGGAGCACGGTCAGGATGTCGCCGTCGCTGTCCCGGCCGGCGTACTCCTTGTGCACTCCGAGCCCGAGCTCGAAGGTCGCGAGGGCGATCACCGCCATGTTGAGGGACTTCAGCAGTCCTTCGGCCCAGGCCCGGTCCGCGGCCACGCTCTGGGCCGCCAGGTGCACCGCGATGGCGGCGAGGGCCACGGCGAGCCCGCAGAAGATGAGGGTGAACGCCAGGGCCATGGAGCGCCGGAACTTCGAGATCATCGCATGCCTCCTCGACGAACGTCGTTGACCAGCCCGTACCCACCGGGGAAAGCCCAGGGATCCCGGGACGGTGGGAGGGCGTTTGTAGCAAGCGCCGTGCCCGGGGGGGCGCGACGCTGGATTCGGGCTTCTCCTGGGGGTTCGGGGGAGGGGAGGACGGCCCGGGGGTGTCGCGCCGAGGAGACGGTTGTCCGGGGCGACGGCCCCTGAGCCCGGACTCGGGAGCCCGGGACCGCGGGTGCCGGGGGTCACCGCCACTTGGCGTCTTCCGGCGACGGGAGGGGCAGGCGCGACGTCCCTTTCCCAGACACTTGCGGAGACCAAAGGGGTAGCCGACTGCCCACTTCCGGCCGGCGGGGCCCTGCGGTGGGGGGATTTCGCCTCATGATTCGCACGCTTCGGCCGATACATTGGGACGAAGGCTCCAGAAAGGGCGCCCCTTGCGGGCGCGGCCGGAGCCTGGTCGCTTCGTTCGCGGGCCCCGCGAGGGGTTCCGCTTCCTGCGATGGAGTCCCATGGAGAAGCTCGCCAGGCAGCTTGTAGCTTGCATTCGAGAGGCGTTGTCGCGGTGGGTGCGATTCGCCGGGCCGGCCTGGGCGGTCGCAGCCGTGCTCGCGCTGTCGGGCCTCCCGAGTGGGAGCGCGGCCGCCGCCGGGCCGCTGGAGGCCCGGGTATCCAAAGAGGTCCTCCTGCTCATCGCGGCCGACGCGACGAACCAAAGGGCGTCGGAGATCCGCCAGAAGGTGCTGGACCTCAACCCCGGTCTGGCCTTCTTCGACTCCAACGTGGAGGGGGACCGGGTGACCCTCACCTTCGCCCTGCCGAAGGGCGGCGCGCGAGGCTACCTCTTCCTCAACGGCCCCCGCGCCGACTTCTACCGCATGGCTCTCGGGGAAGGCGCGAGCGACGTCGTCGCGGCGGCGGGCCGGAAGGATCCGATCATCCGCCAGGCCTCCGCCGAGCGGCAGGGAGACGCCTTCCTGCTCCGCATCGAGTACCTCAGCGAGGGCGAGGCCGTTCCCGCGGCTCCTGCGCCCGCGGCGGCCGCGGCGGCTCCCCCCGCGCAGCCCGCCCCGGCGGCCGCTCCGCCGCCCGCACCCAAGGCCGCGGCGGCCCCGGAATCCGACCGCGAAGCCCAGATGAAGAAGGAGTACGAAGCCGCCCTGGCTGCCGGGACCGCGGAAGCCCTGAACGCCTTCATGGCCAAGTGGGGCGGCGGGGAGAAGACCCGGCGGGACGGCAGCCAGATGGCCGTGAAACTCCTGGCGTCCTCCGACGACGGCAGGCCGCCTCCCCAGCCCGCCCCGGAGCCGGCGCCGCCGCCCCCTCCGGCACCGCCGGCCGGGCCGGACCCGGCGCAGGTGGAGAACGAGTACCGACAGGCCGTGGGCGCGGGAACGGTGCCGGCACTGTTGGCGTTCCTGCAGAAGCATCCCGACGCGCCTCAGGCCGGCGAGGCCAACCGGCAGGTGGCCCGCCTGCGGGAGGACGCGGCGTACAAGCTGGCCGTGGAGCAGGACAGCGTCCAGGGGTACCAGAGCTTCCTGGCGATCTACCCCGACACCGGCCGCCGCGCCGATGTGGACTCCCGGATCCGGAAGGCCCAGGAGCGCCAGCTCAGCCAGGAACTCGACCGCCGCTCCCAGGAACTGGAGCGCAAGGCGCAGCAGGCCGAGGCCGAGCGCCGGGCCCGCGCGTTCGAGGAGGCCCGCAAGCTCGACACGCTGGCCGCGTACCAACTGTTCCTGGCGACCTATCCCGGCTCGCCGGAGGCCCCCGAAGCGACGAAGCGCGCCAAGGCCATCGAAGCCGACGACGACGCCTACGACAAGGCCTCCTCGTCCGAGAAGGGCCTGGAGGCTTACCTGGCGGACCGGTCCAAGGGCCGCCACGCGTCGGAAGCGCGGGAGAGGCTCAAGCAGTTGGCGGCGGCGAGGGAGGCCGCAGCTCGAGAGGCCGCCGCCCGCGAGGCGTCCGCCAGACAGGCCGCTGCACGGGAGGCTTCCGCCCGCGAAGCCGCCGCCCGGCAGGCCGCGGCAGCGGCCGCCAAGCCGCCGCCGGCTCCCGAGCCGCCCGCCCCGGCCCCGCCGAGGGAGTGGCGGCTGGCCGTGCGCAAGGCGCGAGGACCGGTGGCCGTGGACGGAAAGCCGGACGACGGGGCGTGGGGGGGAGCGGGCTCCGTGGAACTGCCCATGGAGGGCGCGGCCGGCTCGGGTACCCTGAAGGTGATGGCCCTGCACGACGGCGCGAAGATCTACCTTCTCGCCCAGTGGAGGGACAAGAGCCGGGACGCCGCCTACCGCCCGTGGGTCTGGGACCAGGCGGGCAAGGCGTACCAGCAGGCGGCCCACGTGGACGATGCCCTCGCCGTGTCGCTGTACCGGGGAGACATCGGTCCGAGCTCGTGCATGCTCGAGGGCCAGGACATCGAAGCCGACGTGTGGCTCTGGCGGGCCTTCTGGGCCGAGATCTCGGGCCTCGCCGACGACGGCCTCCTCCGGGTGAGTCGCAACCGCATCCCCCAGTCCAACCCCTACCCGGTCCGCAACGGGGAGGGGCAGCTCTGGGTCCGCCAGGAGTGGGACGCGGGCGCGCCGGGCTGGTCGCTCTTCATCCCGGTCTCCTACCTCTCCCAGGAGGAAGTGCCGAGCTACCGGAAGAACGGTCCCAAGGGGAGCCGGGCCGACGTGGCGGCCGCGGGTTCGTGGGCCTCGTCGGGCGGGGGCACGTGGTGCGTGGAGTTCTCCCGCGCCCTAGACACCGGCAACCCCGACGACGTGGCGCTCCAGAAGGGCAAGACCCAGCCCGTGGCCTTCGCCGTGTACGACAAGGCCGACCGGGCCAAGCACTCCTCGACCCCCCCGCTCCGCCTGGAGATCTCCCGGGAGTAGCCCCCGAGCCACGCGGTCCCCACCCCGGTCCCACGCCGTCCCGCCGCGGCCGGAGGCGCCCGGCGACCCCCGCCGGGGGTTGAATGACTCCTGGTCTCCTCCTTTGCCCTGTCTGGGTCTTGAAGGGGGGGACGACCCAGTCACCTGAGAGGCGTAGCCTGCCGCGTTTACCGGCTGCGTCGATCGGGGCCAGTTTCCGCCCTTTGAACTTCTTAAGACCCCAACGACGAATGACCGGGGAACCGGGGATTTCGCCAAGCGGTTGCGGAGCCGTGCAGAACTCGTCTGAGCCCCTATGCGGTCCCGGTTATCACTGGGTCGGCTGAGCGCATACCCGGGAGGGGTTGTCGAGCGTGCGGGCCGCAGGGCTTGCGTGAGTGTCTTCGGACCTCCCTCTTGACATCCCGTCCCACGCGCCATACCATTCGATATCGAATATAGCGAAGTCGAACGAAACGTGGGCCATGGGTACACGCCATCAAGGACCCGGAGAGGAAGTTGCTGCCCTTGACTGCTTCATCAAGCTGATGAGGGCAGCCAGCTCCGTTTCCTCCGCGGTCCACAAGCATCTCGCGAGTGAACGGCTGACGGAGAGCCAGTTCGCTGTCTTGGAGGCGCTTCACCATCTGGGTCCGCTGAGTCAAACGACCTTGTCGCAGAAGATCCTGAAGAGCGGGGCCAACATCACCACCGTGGTCGACAACCTTGAATCCCGTGGGCTCGCCGAGCGGAAGCGGGATTCATCCGATCGCCGCGTGGTCTTCGTGCACCTGACCGCTCAAGGGCGGGAGGTGATTCAACGGCTGTTCCCGATCCACGCGAAAAAGATCACGGAAACGATGAGCAAGCTCGACATCCGGGAGCAGCACGTGTTGGGTGCGCTGTGTCGGAAGCTTGGTGCAGTGCAGATGCCCTCGGATGAGTCGCGCACCACCTTCCGCTCGCAACAGGACAACGCGTCATGTCCTCACCAGGCCGAAGGGCCCGACGACGAAGAAGGAGAACAACGATGAAGAACATACTGCCCCATACCGACGGCGGTCTGATCACCCCCGACAACTCGGCGGTCGTCTTTATCGACCACCAACCGCAGATGTTGTTTGGCGTGGCAAACATCGAGCGCCAGCAACTCATCAGCAATGTCGTTCTGCTGGCCAAGGCGGCGAAGGAGTTCGGTGTACCCAGCGTGCTCACTGCCGTGGAGACGGAGTCCTTCAGCGGCTATATCTGGCCGCAGCTGATGGACGTGTTTCCCGGGCAGCAGCCCGTGGAACGCTCCAGCATGAACTCCTGGGACGATGCAGGGTTTCGTGCGGCCATCGGGGCGACGGGACGCAAGAACATCCTCCTCGCCGGGCTGTGGACGGAGGTGTGCGTGACCTGGCCCACGTTGAACATGCTCGACGCCGGGTACAACGTCTACATCGTCGAAGACGCCTGTGGCGCCACCTCCCAGGCCGCCCACGATGCGGCGCTGCGCCGCATGGTGCAGGCCGGGGCCGTGCCGATGACCACCATCGCCACCGTGCTGGAGTTCCAGCGCGACTGGGCGAACCGGGAACACTACGACGCCTTGATGAACTTGTTCCGCGCGCACGGTGGGGCCTACGGAAGCGGCATCGAGTATGCCTACTCGATGGTGCACAAGGCTCCGCAGGCGGCCGCCAATCCTCACGTCGTGGCCAAATGAGGCTTCTGCACGCGGGACCGAGGGCCTGCCTGCGGTCTTCGGTCCGGCGCAGGCCACCAGGGAACCAGGAGTCCACGTCGCCATCTCCCGCACCGTGAGGGCGGGGCGCGAGGAGGAGTTTGAGCGCGCCATCCGTTGGTTCCTCGCGGACGCTTTGTTGTCGCGAAAGGAGTGCCGCTGTGAACGCTGTCCGAGACCCGGATCTGATCTTCCCGAGCCAACCCACCCTGGAGGGCGCCGGCGTTCGTCTGCGCCGGGGTGTCGGCCACGACCGGAGCCTGATCGAGCGCTTCGACCCGTTCCTGCTGCTCGACGACATCCACTCGACGGATGCCGATGACTATGTCGCAGGGTTTCCTTGGCACCCGCATCGCGGCATCGAGACGGTGACCTACGTTATTCGCGGCGAGGTCGACCACGGAGACAGCATCGGCAACCGGGGCGCCATCGGTTCGGGGGACGTACAGTGGATGACCGCAGGCAGCGGCATCGTCCACCAGGAGATGCCGCAGCGCTACCCGGGCGATATGCGCGGACTGCAGCTGTGGGTCAATCTGCCCGCCAGTCACAAGATGATGTCCCCGCGGTACCGGGACGTGCCGGCCGCCACCATTCCGGAATGCCGGTTGGACAACGGAACCACGATCAAAGTGGTCGCCGGGCGCGTCAACGGCTGCGAAGGTCCGGTCGCCGACATCGTGCGGAGTCCGGAGTACTTCGACGTCTCCGTCCCTGCGAGAGGCAGCTTCACACACCCCACGGTTGGCAGTCACACGGTGTTCGCCTACATCTTGGAGGGCGGAGGCACCTTCAGTCCGGGTTCCCGGAATCCCACCGGCGAGAATCACGTCGTGCTTTACGGACCCGGGGAGTCCGTTTCCGTCCACGGCGGCGACACGGGGGTTCGGTTCCTGCTCTTTGCCGGTGAACCCCTGCGCGAACCCGTCGCGTGGCGGGGTCCCATCGTCATGAACACCCAGGCGGAACTGGATCTGGCCTTCCGGGAGTACCGGGACGGCACGTTCATCAAAGAGGGCAAGCATCCGTGATGCCTCAGGCAGGCTAACGCCCATCTGGCCGGACAGGGGGCCCCATGAAGCGGGAAAGACCCAACCCCCAAGTGATTCCCTTGCCCAACGGCCCCTACTACTACTTCACCGACTTCCAACCCCATCCGGTGGTCGGTCTGCAGAACCCGGGGCGGGCGAGGGGTTCACCAATCCGCGGGGGACTGCCCTGTGCCGCTGCGGGCAGTCAGCCAACAAACCGTTCTGCGACGGCACCCACGGAGCCAAGGGGTTTTCGGGTGAGAAAGGCACTCTGGCCGCCCCCGACCGTCGCAGGGATTACGTCGGGGCCAAGATCACCATTCACGACAACCGGGCCATCTGCAGCCACTCGAAGGAGTGTTTCCGCAACCTTCCCGAGGTGTTCGACCCGGACGGACGGCCCTGGATCCTTCCCGACGGGGCCAGTGCGGAGCGGATTGTCGAGACGGTCAAGAGGTGTCCGTCCGGCGCCTTGAGCTATTCAGTCGACGGGGTGGAGTACCGAGACCAGGATCGGGAACCGATGGTCACCGTCAGCAAGGACGGCCCATATTGGCTGACCGGCGGTGTCGAGGTGATCGGTGAGGAACGCAACGAAGGCGCCTCCCTCGAACACTGCACTCTGTGTCGCTGTGGGGAGTCCGCCAACAAACGCTTCTGTGACGGGGCCCATTTGGATGCAGGGTTCAAGGACGGGAAGAGTTGAGGCCGGAGGAACCTGGCGAGACTGATTTCCTCCAATCCGTTTCGAAGATCCCCCCGTTGACAGCGCGGCAGATGCCGGGCAGGAAGGGGGAGTATCAGGAAGTCGTTGGCAGCGAGGCAGATGACACACCCGGTCGTGTGTCGCTTGCTCGCGGGTGTCTCCTATCGTGGGATGATGGAAGCGGTACGACCTCTTACGGAAGCGAAGGGATGAGATCAGCCGGCGGAATCTGGCGCTGCATTCTGCCCGATCCATCGTGCCAAACCTGCTTCATCCAGATCCCCACCGGCCAGTTCACGGAACGTGCGCACCCTTTCGGGGCGCGGTGCTGTCAGGTCGTACCCGTTGAGTAGGAGGAACAAGCGCACCGCCACGTAGGCGGTGCGCTTGTTGCCGTCGACAAACGGGTGGTTCTGGGCTAGCCGGGCACCGTACGCGGCAGCCAGTTCGAAAAGCGTCGGTTCCCCATAGGCCCAGAGATTGCGTGCGTGCGCCAGCGCCGATGCCAACCCGCCATGATCCCGCAGACCCGGTGGCCCGCCGTGCTCAGCGATCTGCGCATCGTGCACCGCTCGGACTGTCTCCTCCAACAGCCAGACCGGTTCACTGTTCACTTGGCGAGGGCTCTCAGCACGTCTCGGTCCTCGTGCATGATGGCTTCTGCGGCCTGCACTTGCCGCGCGAACTCCTCGTCGTAGGGTGTGATGCGAAACCCTTCGGCTGTCTCCACAAGATAGATGGTGTCCCCCCGGTGCACCCGGAGTTTCGCCAGCACCTCCTTGGGAAGCACAACACCCGAAGAGTTGCCTACGGTCGTGACCTTCAGCGCGATCATGGCATCCTCCACCGGTCGAGGGATAACATATGTTATAACCAGTCTCTCCGGTCGACAAGGGCTACCGTTGCGAAGCGGATGGACCCGTGCCGCAAGACCCCCGATTTTCGGCATCCCCGGCGACTCCCGCGAAACCTCGCCACTGGCGAGTCGCAACACCCCGTGTCATCAAGCAAAGTCCCGAAAACCCGTCGGCTCCCTGTTTGACGAGACCCCCGTGCTCCGGAAGGAACCGGGTCCTGGGCGAAAAGAGCCGGGGCGGCTTGCTGGCCGCCCCGGCTTGGGTGCTGCGTTCCCCGTGGGGGACCGGTTCACATGTTGGAGGAGAGCACCTCGAAGGGGATCTTCAACCCCAGACTCAGCGCCTCCTGCAGGTTCACCGCGAAATCGCTCTTGTGGCAGTCCGTGATCGGGATGCTGCCGGGGCGCTCGCGCTTGTTCATGATCCGGCTCAACAGGTTCGCCCCGTCCTCCAGCATGGCGTCCTCGTTGGCCGCGAGGGAGAAGACGATGCCCGGGGCGGACACGCCGGGGGACTGGCTCACGACGGGTTTGCCGATGCGCGTGAGGTCGAGCCCCATCGTCTCCGGGTCGCACTCCCAGCCGAGGAACACGAACTGGGTCGGCGCGAACGTGTGCTTCATCTGATCGACCGTTTCCTTGCGGCTGTCCGCCACGATCACGTTCACGTCCCGGCTGCGGGCCGTGCCCTTGATCTCCTTCAGTTGGGCCGTGCTGTCCTCGCTGTCGGTGCACTGGAGCACTCCGATGGCCGAGAGCTCCAAGGTCTTCTCCATGTTGTCGAAGAGGAACGGGACGGAGGTCCGGCACGCGACGGCCGCTACGTTGGGTCCCATCCACTCCGGCTTCTCCCCACGGCCCCCCGTGGGGTCGTACCCCGCGAGGAGGAGCACGGGGATCTTCTTGCTGGCGTCGGCGGCGTCCTGCGCCGCGCACGTGCCGAACACGACGATCGCGTCCATCTCGTAGGCGAGGAGTTTGCGGACCGCGTTCGTCCGCGACACCTTGTCGCAGCCGGGGGTCTGCACGTGCACCTTGGCGTCGACCCCGGCGTCCTTGAGGCGCTCCTCGAACTTCTCCTTGATCTCCTTCCCGAACCCGGTGCCCTTCGGGACGATGACCCCGATGGTCGGCCCCGCGAAGGAGGCGGAGGCGCCCGCCAGAACGAAGGCGAGGACGCTTGCCGCGATGAGCGCGCGCGGGCCCTGGCGACCAGCCCGCCCGGATCGGAGGGTTGTCATTACCACCTCTTCGAGAGAAGGAGTTCCAGTTCCCGGACCTCTTCGTCGTTGTCCACGTCGTCCTGCTCGTAGGTGGACCGCACGGCCTTGGTCCGCAGGCCCCATCCGCTCTCGGTCTCGAACTGCAGCCCGAGGGAGATGTCCTCCTGGTTGGCGTCGAACTTGCTGAAGCCCCCGACGTCGCCGATGACGCCGGACTTGGTCTCCATGGAACCGTCGGCGTCGAGGTACGCGTAGCCGCCGGTCAGGGAGAGCCGCTCCATGGGGCGCACGGTGAGCTCGAAGACGTAGTGGTTTCCCGTGGCCTCGAAGGGCACGTCGTCGGTGAGGCCGAGGTCGATGCCGCCCGGTTCGGACTCGATGTTGGACTGGGACTGGGTCACGTCGAGGTCGAAGCGCGAGTAGTGGCCGCTCACCATCAGCCAGGACGTGGGCGTCAGGACCAGCCCGGCCTGGCCGATGCTGCGGTCGTTCTCGAAGTCGGTGTCGTCGTTCTTCGAGTCCACCATCATCCAGCTGCCGTGGAGTTCCAGGGCCCGCCACAGGCGGACGCTGGCCCACAGGTCGAGGCGGCTCGCCTCGGTGGGGGAGTTCTCGTAGGGCGGGTCGTCCACGTCGTCCATGCCGTAGGAGGCCCGCAGGCTGACCCGGCGCGCCGGCTTGTAGGAGAGCGTCGCCTTCCACTCGGTGGCCTTGGTCGTCCCGGGCATCCCGAAGGCCTCGTTCTCGTCGCGGTCCTTGGTCGAGTAGGAGATGTCGCCCTTGAGGCTCAGGTTGGCCCAGGGGGAGAAGGTCAGGGCCGCTGCGTAGAGGTCCTCGGTGAGGCCGAACTCCTCGGGAAGCCCGCCGGCCGCGCGAAGCGCCTTGTCGGAGGAGGAGACGTCGTCCTCGAGGTGGACGCGGCGGTACTTGAGCGCGAGGCCCACCATCCGGTGGGGCCGCCACAGGAAGTTCGCCTGGCCGCTGTAGTAGTTCTCCTCGATGTTGGCGTCCTCGTTCTTCCGGTTGCCCATGTTGAAGCCGGTGGAGCCGGAGATCTTCCCGGTGCTCATCGTGTTGGCGGCGGCGTGGAACTCGTAGGCCCGCACGTCGGGGAAGGTGTTGTGCGCGGAGACGCCGGCACCGAGGCCGCCGGCGAGGCCCTCGTAGTCCCACTCCGGGTCGTTCTTGTCGTCGGCGTACTCCGTGTAGTTGAAGGTCGCCGACGCCGCGGCGTACCCGAGGTGCGCGTCGGCGCCCGTTTCGACCTCGGAGGTCACGCCGTCGAGCTTGCGCTTCTGCGAGATGTCGTGGCAGTTCGTGGTGCAGTTCTCGTCGAGGAACTGCTGCTGCATCGAGCCGCCGGTGTTGTAGCGACGGGCCTTGAGGCGGACGTGGGCGGGGTAGGCAGGCAACCCCGCGCGCAGGCTGACGATGTGCTCCCCGATGTCCTTCGTGTAGTCCGCGTTCGGGTCCTGGTCGTCGGGGTTGTAGACCGGCACGGGGGTTTCTCCCGAGCTCGGCGGGAAGAGCTCGCGTTCCTCGTTGTGCGGGAACTGCTGCGACTTGATCGTGCCCGACACGTAGTTGAGGTACCGGGCGTTCAACTCCGTCTGGTAGTAGGCCTCGCCGAAGTACTCGCCCAGGGCCTCCAAGCGGCCCCAGTTGGGATTTCGGTAGTACACGTCGAAGGCGCCCACCGGCCACGAGTCGAGCGGGTCGTACGGCCGCAGGGTCTCGCCGCCCTCGTCGATGTCCCGGTACTTGTAGCCGGCCGTGACGGACCCCTCGAACTCGGCCCGCCTCTTGTGGCACTGGGCGCAGTCGCCCTTGAGCTCCATGGCCAGCAGTTCGTAGCGGTCCGTCGTGCCGTGGATGTCGATGAACTCCTCGGGTGTGAGGGTCTCTTTGTACTGGACGCTCTGGGCCGCGGCCACTGCGGGGAGCCCCAGCAGCACCGCCAGGCCGATCGCGCCGAACACGGGGAAACGTACCTTTCTCATCGTGGTCCTCCTGACCCGTCTCACGAGCGGGACGTTACTTGATGAACCGGCTGCCGGCCGTCGACTCCTGGATGTCGGTGCCGTGGATGGCCGAGTGGCAGTTGCTGCAGTTGGTGAAGAACGCCCGAGTCACGCCCGGACTGCTCGGCGCGCCGGGGGCCGTGACGTGTCCCGCGTGGCACTGCAGGCACAGGAACGGCTCCTGGTACTGGAGAAGGTTCGCGTAGGGAGACCCGTGGGGGCGGTGGCACGTGGCGCAGCCCTCGGCCTCGCCGCCGTGCTCGAAGAGGAAGGGCCCGGTCTTTTCGCCGTGGCACTTGTAGCACAGGCCCTCGGTGTCGGCCGCCTTGAGGTCGCTTTCCCCGGTGGTGCCGTGCACCTCGTGGCAGGTGGCGCAGGTCATCTTGCCTTCCTTCACCGGGTGGCGGGACCAGTAGGCGAGCTCGGTCTCCACTTCCTGGTGGCACTCCGAGCACAGCTCGGCGATCTCCTTGCCGCGCATCTTCTGCTCCCGGCCCTGGTGGAGGCGGTGGCAGTCCATGCACACGACGCCCGCGGCGAAGTGGTTGCTGGTGCCCCAGAACTGCAGGTGGGGCATGGACATGCCGTCGTGGCACTTCAGGCACATGAGCGCCTGGGCGCCCGGCGGGAGCTGGCGGATCGGGATGAACTGGGTGGAGTCGCACCGCTGGTTCTCCTTGGCGTGCTCCACCGCCAGGCTTCCCGGGCCGTGGCAGGTCTCGCAGTCGAACAGGGGCATGCCCGTGCCCTCGTTCGTCTGAAGGCCGTGCACGCTGCGCTCCAGGTAGGCGGCGAGTTGGTCGTGGACGTGACACGCGGCGAGGCAGGCATCCTGCCCCACGTAGTCGGCGTCCAGCGATCCCACCAGCATCCGCTCGTAGTCCTGGATGGGGAGGATGGGCTGGGCCTTGCGCAGGCTCGTGCACGCGAAGATCGTGGGCACGAGGAGGGCGATGGCGATGAGCCCTCCAAGAACGGTTGTGCGCTGTTTCATCGTCTCTCTCCTAAGCTTCGTCGCGTGATCCCAACGAGTGGGCCCGGGGTGCAGGACCCAGGCCGACGGTTGTGCTGCCTCGTTCTCTGTTCCCGGCTCCGGAGCGTTACCTTCTTGCCTCGAAACGGGGGGGGCCGGGCGGAACTGCGTGTCTTATCGGCGACGTATGCGGCGTGGTTTAGCGAGTTTCGGGCCGGGCGAAAAAAAACACGATCACGGGAGGAAAGCGAGGGGACGGGCTCAAGTCGATGTTCGGGTCAACCGATCAGGTGACCCCGTACCGCCGCGCGGCTGGTCCGACGAGCCGTGGGGCGGTGCCGCAGGGACCGGGGGTGTGCAGGCCGTTTCCTGCGACAGGTGCAACCATACAGTGATCGCGACCGGGATGGTCGCGGCCCACGGCGAGACCGTAAGGAGGTACCAATGGATAGGTCGATCAGGACGGCCCTGGCGGTCGCTGCGGCGAGCCTGGCCCTGCTGGCCGCTGGCTGCGGGGAAGGCGGCAAGGAGTCGGCCCACCGGGGAATGAGCGTCGACGAGGCCGCGCGGCAGGCCTTCGGCGTCAACGAGGACGGCGTCGGCTACGTCGGCTCCGAGAACTGCGTGGGCTGCCACCAGGATCCCACGTGCAAGACGTGCCACCCCACCATGGACCTCAAGACCGTGGTGGTGGACAAGTACCTGGAGAGCGGGCACGTGATCCACAGCGGCACGGTGGACGCCTCGGCGGGCAACGCCGGGTGCCGGTCCACGTGCCACGACCCGGTGGGAGACGGCCGGGACCTGGAGGCGTTCCTCCCGCCCGACGACGTGCCGGCGCTCGGGCTGGCCGCCGTGACCTGCGAGGCTTGCCACGGTGCAGGCGGGCGGCACTTCGGCGCGGGGCCGATGACCGACCCGCGACCCACCTTCGAGGTGTGCGGGGGTTGCCACAACGGGACCATGACGGCGATGCACGAGGTGCTGCGCCCGAATGGCCTGCAGATCGCCGAGAAGTACGCGGACTCGAAGCACGCCGCCTCGATGGAGCGGCCCACTCTCGTGGGGGGGACGACCTCGGACGTTCGGCCCCTGTGCAGCAAGTGCCACTCGGACGAGGGAGCGAAGGCGTACATCGACGTGAACGGCGGGCGCGCCGCACTGGTCGCGGCGTTCCCCAACGATCCGGCGAGCCCCGACTACAAGCCTCCCATGGAGGACGCGACGCCGGTGCAGTGCCGCACCTGCCACGACGCCCACGACCCGAGCCGGCTGCTGCTCGCCGACGAGACCGACCCGGTCACCAACGCGGTCGTGGCGTCGGGTCAGTACCGCACGTGCACGAACTGCCACCAACTCGCGGACGCCTACCACGGCGAGCTGAACGGACGGTCGTGGAGCGAAGGGGCGCCGGACTACCCGGTCGGCGTCGGCACCTTCAACCCCAACGAGATCATGTACGACACCCACTTCGACGATCCCCTCACCGACACGATCGAAGGCTACGTCGTCGACGTGAAGGGCTCCGCGCCCTGCGTTGGGTGCCACAACCCACACGAGGCGACCATCGACCTCGAGGCCGAGGGTGACGTCGCGCCGCCCTCCATCCACCAGCAGTGGGCGGCCTCGGCCCACGGCGGGCACCTGCTCGTCAAGAAGGCTGCGGCGGCCCAGGCCGAGGGGACCGGCGAGGCGGACGTGGCCGCGATCCTGGCCGGGATCCAGGCGGCCGGCGTCACGAAGACCGATGGCCCCGCGTGGGTCAACTACGACTTCAAGGCCGCTAACCGGCAGGCGTGCCAGCGCTGCCACACCACCACGGGCTTCGTGAACTTCGCGGCCGACCCGGCCCGCTACGACCCGGCCCGCAACGTGTTCGCGGGCACGGGGAAGCAGCGCGAGCTGCTCTACTGCTACGGCTGCCACTCGTCCAACACCGGTCAACTGCGCAACCCGGGCCCCTACGACGCCGACTACGACTACACGAGCGGCAGCACCCTGGTGGCCGACGTCGTGTACGCGTACCCGGACGCCGAGGGCTCCAACGTCTGCATGTCCTGCCACTCCGGTCGCCAGAGCGGCACGACCATCGCGCGGCTCCAGAGCAACAACGGCGTGACCATCGACTTCGCGAACCTCGGGTTCGTCAACCCCCACTACCTCGCCGCGGGCGGCGTGCTCTACGGCGGCATCGGGTACGAGTACGACGCGGACGGCGATCCCGCCACGGACGACTACGCCAACGTGGCCAAGTTCAAGCACGACATCATCGGCATCGAGGGGGCCGTGGCCGGCGTCGACACCGGCAGCGGCGGCCCCTGCGCCGGCTGCCACATGGACGCGGAGGAGTCCCACTCCTTCGAGCCGGTGGAGAAGGATGCGACGACCGGCGAAGTCACCGCGGTGACGGCCGAGGTGTGCGACCAGTGCCACACGCCGGCCTTCGACGGCGTGATGACCCCGGATGTGCTCAACGCCGAGAAGCACGACTTCGAGGCGGCCCTCGCGGCCCTGGAGGTGCAGTTGACCGCAGCGGGGTTCCACTTCTACCCGCAGCATCCGTACTTCTTCAGCGAACCCTACGTGGAAGGGTACGTCCCGCCGACGGGCGCGTGCGGCACCTCGAACCTGGCCGTCATGAACTGGCAGAGCGGGGGCACGACGACCTGGACGTGGAACGGCACCAAGTGCGTCTCCAGCGTCGGCACGGCCGGGACGCCCGACACGGGCAAGCCCAACATGGGAGCGGCGCTCAATTTCGCCCTGCTCCACCACGAGTTGGGGGCCTACGCCCACAACCGGTACTACACACGCCGGCTCATCTACGACTCCATCGACTGGCTCGACAACGGCCTGATGGACGACACCGTGCTCCAGACCGTGACGGACGAGGCCGCCAAGCGCTACCTGCGCGACATCGGGCGGCAGTAGCCCCCGCTTCGTCCCCGCAGGACGGATGATCCAGGAAGGCCCGGCCGGGAGGCCGGGCCTTCCTGCGTCCGGGGGACGGGTGGTATACACGGCCCCCGGACGGGAGAAGCGGCGGGAGGAGCGCGATGACGAAGCGGGTGCGGGTCGGCGAGGTGCTGATGGGGCGGCTGCAGCGGGGCGACGACCTCCTCGCCGCCCTCACGGAACGGGCGAAGGCCGCGGGCGTCCGGGTGGGCCGCCTCCAGGCGCTGGGTGCCGTGGAGCGGGCGCGGGTGGGGTTCTACGACCAGGGGGTCTTCGAGTACCGCTTCCTGGACCTGGAGGAGCCCCTGGAGATCCTCGCGCTCGTAGGCAACGTCTCCCTGCGGGACGGGGAGCCCATGGTCCACGCCCACGTCACGCTGGGCGACGCCCGGGGGAGGGCCTTCGGGGGACATCTGGCGCAGGGCACGACGGTGTTCGCCTGCGAGTTCACCATCGAGGTTCTCGAGGGGGCCGAGTTCCACCGGGCGCGGGACGAAGCCACCGGCCTTCCCCTCTGGAGCGACTGAAGGGAGCTCGGCTGGGCAGGCCCGCGCTCCGTCGGTTTCCGTCGCCTCCGGAGACCGGCCTGTGATTCTCGGCGAGCCCCCGGGTCGCCGCCTTGGCCGCTCCTCGGGGTTTCGGTTAGGATGGCGCGGTTCCTGCGCGGCGGCTCCGGCTCCACCCGGAAGGAGGGCACCATGGCGGTCCACTACACGGAACTCGGCCTCGTCAACACCCGGGAGATGTTCCGGAAGGCCATGGAGGGGCGGTACGCGGTCCCGGCCTACAACTTCAACAACATGGAGCAGCTGCAGGCCATCGTCACGGCCTGCGCCGAGACGCGCAGCCCGGTGATCCTGCAGGTCTCGAGCGGCGCCCGCAAGTACGCCAACCCGACGCTGCTGCGCTACATGGCCAAGGGCGCCGCGGCGATGGCGGCGGAGATGGGCAGTGCGCTCCCCATCGCGCTGCACCTGGACCACGGCGACAGCTTCGAGCTGTGCGTGTCCTGCATCGAGAGCGGGTTCTCCTCGGTCATGATCGACGGCTCCCACCATCCCTACGAGGACAACGTGGCCCTGACCCGCAAGGTGGTGGAGTACGCCCACGCCCGGGACGTGACCGTGGAGGGCGAGCTCGGCGTGCTGGCGGGCATCGAGGACGACGTGGAGGCGGCGCGGAGTCACCTACACCAAGCCCGAGGAGGTGGAGGACTTCGTCCGCCGCACCGGGGTGGACAGCCTCGCGATCTCCATCGGCACGAGCCACGGCGCGTACAAGTTCAAGGTGAAGAGCCAGGACGAGGTGCCGCCTCTGCGCTTCGACATCCTGGAGGAGGTGGAGCGGCGAATCCCGGGGTTCCCCATCGTGCTCCACGGCGCCTCCAGCGTGATGCCGGAGTACGTGGCGCTGATCAACCGCTACGGTGGAGACTTGGCCGGCGCGGTCGGCGTGCCGGAGGAGCAGCTTCGGCGGGCCGCCGCGAGCGCGGTGTGCAAGATCAACATCGACTCGGACGGACGGCTCGCCGTGACCGCCAAGATCCGGGAGTACCTGACGGAGAACCCGAAGGAGTTCGATCCCCGCAAGTACCTGGGCGCCGCGCGCGCGGCGCTCGTGGAGTTGCTGAAGCACAAGAACGAAGCGGTCCTCGGCAGCGCCGGCAAGGCCTGAGGGCGGCGGACAGCGGCGCGCTCCCTTGGACTTCGCCCTCGTGAAGCTGCTCGCCCCGGCGGCGATGCCCCTCGGGGCCGCGATCCTCCTCCTCGTGCTCGCCTTCCTCGCGTCCTGGGGGTGGCCCCGGCTGGGACGGGCCCTGCTGCTGCTGGCGATCGTCGCCCTGTGGGCGCTCGGGAGCTCCGCGGTCGCCCAGCGGCTGGCCCTGCCCCTGGAGCGCTTCTTCCCGGCTCCCGGCCCGGGGGGCAAGGCCGACGCCGCGGTGGTTCTCGCCGGCACCGTGGACCTGCGGCGCTCCAGCCTGGAGCGGATCGAGTTCTACGACCGGCCGGAGCGCATCATCGAGGGCGCCCGCCTCGTCCGGGAGGGAAGGGTCCGCTGGTTGGTGATCTCGGGGGGGAGCGGCGACGCCTTCTTGCCGGAGGCGGCCGAGGCCGAGTTCCTGGCCGCCTTCGCGAAGGAACTCGGCGTGGCCTCCTCCTCGATCCTCCTCCAGACCCGGAGCCGGAACACCCACGAGGACGCCGTCCACACGGCCGAGCTCTTGCGGGAGCGGGGCATCGACAGGTTCTTCCTGGTGACGAGCGGGTTCCACATGCCCCGGGCCGTGGCGTGTTTCCGGAAGGCGGGGCTGGACCCCGTGGCATACCCGGTCGACTTCCGCGCCACCCCGTTGGAGTCGAGCCCGATCTCCTACCTGCCCACGGCCTCGGCGCTGGCGCTCTCGACGCTGGCCGCGCACGAGTACGTCGGGTACGCGGGGTACTGGATCGCCGGCTGGCTGTGAGAGGCCCGGAAGGGCCGTCGGAGAGGATGAGGTGGCCAAGGTCCCGGACCTGCTGGAGATGATCAAGTTCAGCCACACCGTGTTCGCGCTGCCGTTCGCGCTCACGGGCATGGTGCTGGCCGCCGGAGGGCTCCCCGGCTTCTGGACCCTGGTGTGGATCGTCGCGGCCATGGTGGGGGCGCGAACCGCGGCCATGGCGTGGAACCGCATCGCCGACGCCGCGATCGACGCGCGCAACCCGCGCACCGCCGACCGCCACCTGCCCCAGCGGGTCGGTAGCCGCCGGGGAGGCGTGGGCGCTCGTCGCCGGCGGGGTGGTGCTCCTGGAACTCTCGGCGTGGGCGCTCAATCCCCTCTGCCTCAAGCTTTCCCCGGTCGCCCTGGCGGTGATCTTCCTCTACCCCTACGCGAAGCGCTTCACCGCGCTGTGCCACTATCTGCTGGGACTCGCCCTGGCGGCGGCGCCCCTGGGCGCGTGGGTCGCGGTGACCGGGGAGTGGAGTTGGCGCATCGTGCCGCTGGGGGTGGCCGTGCTGGTGTGGGTGGCGGGGTTCGACATCCTCTACGCCCTCCAGGACGAGGAGTTCGACCGCGCCCACGGGCTCCACAGCGTTCCGCAGCGGCGGGGTCGGGGCCGGGCCCTGAAGGTGGCCGCACGGCTCCACGCCCTCCTCGTAGCCCTGCTGCTCCTCCAGATCCCGCTCTTCGGACTCGGGTTCTGGTACCTCCTCGGGACGGTTGCCGTTGCCGCGCTCCTCCTCTACGAGCACGCCCTGGTCACGCCCTCCGACCTTTCCCGGCTCGACGCGGCGTTCTTCTCGATGAACGGCGTGATCAGCGTGGTGGTCTTCGCGGCCACCTTCCTGGACGTGTTGCTGTGACCGGGCTCCCCTCCCTCGCCGACGTCGGACGGCGGCTGGAGGCCGGGGAGCGTCTCGGGGAGGACGACGCCCTGGCCGTGCTGTCGTCCGACGACCTGCTGGCGGTCGGGGAGTTGGCGGACCGCGCCAACCGCGCCCGCAACGGCGACCGCGTCTTCTACAACGTGAACCGCCACGTCAACCCGACCAACATCTGCGTGAACCGGTGCCGGTTCTGTGCCTTCAGCCGGAGCGAAGGCGAGCCCGGGGCCTACGCCCTGACCCTGGACGACGTGCTCGAGCGGGCGGCGGGGGCCGAGGCGGAAGGGGCCACGGAACTCCACGTGGTGGGCGGGCTGCACCCGGACCTCCCCCTGGAGTGGTACCGCGACGTCCTGCGGGAACTGCACAGCCGGCACCCGAGGCTGCACGTGAAGGGGTTCACGGCGGTGGAGATCGACCACCTCGCCCGGGTCTCCGGGCGCAGTGCCCGGCAGGTGCTCGAGGAACTCCGGGAGGCCGGGCTCGGCAGCCTGCCCGGGGGCGGCGCGGAGATCCTGTACGAGCCGACGCGGCAGCGGATCTGCCCCGAGAAGATCTGCGGGGCCCGCTGGCTGGAGATCGTGGAGATCGCCCACGATCTGGGCCTGCGGTCGAACGCCACCATGCTCTACGGCCACGTGGAGAGCCGGGAGGACCGCGTGGAGCACCTGCGCCTGCTCCGGGACCTCCAGGACCGGACGGGCGGCTTCCAGGCGTTCATCCCCCTGGCGTTCCAGCCGAGGAACTCCGAACTCGCCACCGGCGCCTCCACGACGGGCTTCGACGATCTGCGCACCCTGGCCGCCGGACGGCTGTACCTGGACAACTTCGACCACGTGAAGGCGTACTGGGTCATGCTGGGAGAGAAGATCTCCCAGGTGAGCCTGCACTTCGGGGTGGACGACCTGGACGGCACCGTGGTGGAGGAGCGGATCGCCCATGACGCCGGGGCCACCAGCCGCGAGGCCATGAGCCGCGAGGACCTGGTGGCGCTGATCCGGGAGGCGGGCAAGGTGCCGGTGGAGCGCGACACCCTCTACCGGCCGGTGGGGGAGGCCGTGAGACGTGAAGCGTGAGACGTGAAGCGTGAACGGTGACGGCAGGCGGATCGAGCGGGAAGAGGCCTTGCGACTGCTTCGCGAGGAGCCGTTCCTCGCCCTGGGGCGCAGGGCCGACGACGTGCGCCGGCGGCTGCACCCCGAGGGGATCGTCACCTTCGTGGTGGACCGGAACATCAACTACACCAACGTCTGCACCTGCCAGTGCCGCTTCTGCGCCTTCTACCGCGCCCCCGGCCACCCGGAGGGGTACGTGCTCTCCCCCGAGGAGATCTACCGCAAGGTCGAGGAACTCGTGGAGCGCGGCGGCACCCAGGTCCTGCTCCAGGGGGGGCTCCACCCCGACCTGCCGATCGAGTGGTTCGAGGATCTCTTCCGCGAGTTCCAGCGCAGGTTCCCGGGCGTCCAGAACCACAGCCTCTCCCCGGCGGAGATCGTGCACCTGGCGAGGCTGGCCGGGATCGGCACCCCCGAGGCCCTCCGGCGCCTGCGGGACGCCGGCCTCCACTCGATCCCCGGAGGAGGGGCCGAGGTCCTCGTCGACCGCGTCCGCCGGGAGATCAGCCCCAACAAGATCGGCTGGCGCGAGTGGGCCGGGGTGATGGAGGAGGCCCACCGGCTCGGCATGCGGACGACGGCGACCCTGATGTTCGGGTCCACCGAGACCGACGAGGACCTGGTGGAGCACCTCCTGCGGGTGAGGGAACTGCAGGACCGGACCGGTGGGTTCACGGCCTTCATCCCCTGGACCTTCCAGCCGGGCCACACGAGGCTCGGGCGAGGACACCGGAGGCCGGGCGGTGGGGGCGGTGCGCTACCTGCGGGTGCTCGCCGCGTCTCGTTTGGTTCTCGACAACGTGGCCAATGTGCAGGCATCCTGGGTGACCCAGGGGGAGAAGGTCGCCCAGGTGGCGCTGCGCTTCGGCGCGAACGACCTCGGATCGACCATGCTGGAGGAGAACGTGGTCGCCGCCGCCGGCGTTCGCTTCCGGGTGGAGATGGGCCGGCTGGTGGAGCTCATCCTGGATGCCGGGTTCCGCGCGGCGCAACGGACCACGCTGTACCGGGTAGTGAGGGAGTTCTCGGCTGCTTCGGCCGGACTCGGAGGGGTGGAGGATGCAACGCCGTGAAGAGGAAAGGGAGGGCGCCGCCATGGTGAAGAGCGGGAAGGAGGCCGGGGGAGCGGAGCGCCGGAAGGAACCGCGGTACGACCGGAGTCTGCCGGTGCGGGTGGCCGGCGACAGCCCCGACGGGCTCAAGGCCGAGTCGATCAACATCTCGACCCGCGGGCTCTACTGCAGGACCAAGCTCTACGTGGCGCCCTTCGCCAAGCTCAAGGTCGCGATGGAACTGCCCTTCGCCTCGCGGGAGCCCGCCACGGTGGAGTGCGAAGGGGTGGTCGTGCGGGTGGAGCCCCAGACCGAGGCCCTGGGCGGCAAGGAGTACCGGGTGGCCGTGTACTTCCTCAACGTGGAGCGGGAGACCCAAGACCTGATCGCCCAGTACATCGAGGAGTCCCACTGACGGGAGCGCCTAGCGGGCCGCCCGGGGCGCGGCCCGCTCCCGCGTGCCCGTTCACCGGCCGCCGGCGTGGAGGGCCGCGTCCGCGTCCGCGGTGGAAGCGCGTTTCGCCTCCACCTCCTTGACGAACTCCTCCCAGGCCGTCCAGTAGCCGTCCCCTCCCACGAACCCCAGGTCGTCGTGCCCCGCTCCGCGGATGGTGCGGAAGCGCTTGGGCTCCGGGGCGGCGTCGAACAGGCGCCAGCCCATCCCGATGGGCGAGATCTTGTCCTGATCGCCGTGGAGGAAGAGAGTCGGGCACTCGAGGTGGCGGACCCGCTCGAGGCTTGGGAACTGGCCGCGCAGCCACGGCATCAGGAGATGGGAAAGGATGGGGTAGTGGTGGCGGGCCATGTCCTCCACGCTGGTGAAGGCCGACTCCAGGACGCACCCGGACGGTTTGGCCTCCGAGGCCGACTGCAGCGCCACCGCGGCCCCGAGGCTGCGGCCGTACAGGATCGCGCCCCCCTGGTCCCACCCCCTGGCCCGCACTAGGTTGCGCGCGCCCCGGGCGTCGGAGTACAGCCCCTGCTCGGTGGGTGTCCCGCCACTCCGCCCGTAGCCCCGGTAGTCGAAGAGAAGGACCCCGAGTCCCACGCGGTCGTAGAGACGACGGAGGATGTCCAGACGGTGCGAGACGTTGCCCGCATTCCCGTGGAAGAAGACCACGCAGGGTCCTTCGCGCCGGCCCGGTACCCACCATCCGTGCAGTTCCGTCCCGTCGGCGGCAGGGAACCAGACGTCCTCGTATTCCAGGCCGACCGCGCCCGGGGCGCCGAACGGGCCCCTCTCGGGGAAGTACAGGAACGTGTCCACGAGGCTCGAACAGCCCGCGGTGAGCGAGAGCGCGGCGGCCACGAGGCATCCGATGAGACGGCGGGAGACCCCCATGAGCCCATTCTACCGGTTTGCACCGCCGTGAACAGGCAAGAAGCGAGGCGGGCTCCCATCGACCTCCACGGGCTCCGCGGGGAGGCAGCGTGAGCGAACTCCCCCTGTGGGCCGATTCCCACCGCATCCTGGACGCCCTCGAGCGGGAGGCGCCGCGCGCCCACGGTCCCCTGGGCGCGGCGCTGCACAGGCAGGGCTTCGCGCGGCTGCTCGGCGTGCGTGCGGAGATGGACCGGGTCGTCGTGCGCGGCGAGGTGCGGGAGGGAGACGAAGCGATCTTCCGCAGCGTGGTCCACGTGCGTCCGAGCCGCGTGGACGCGCGCTGCGACTGCGGGGCGCCCGAGTGGCCCTGCCCCCACGTGCTCGCGGTGGCCCGGGCCTGGGCCTCGGGGGAATCCCCGGAGAGGCCGGACCGGACGCGCGGGTGGCGAGCCGTGCTCCAGGCGCTCGCTCCCGGGCGCTCCAGGCCTCCGGTGGTGCCGGGCCGGTCGGCCCTGGCCCACTGGGTGGCGCTGCGGCCGGTCGGGGCGGGCGTGTGGGGTCTCGAGGTCCGGTGGCGCGCCTACCGCCTGACGTCGCGCGGGCCCGGCCGCGGGCGCTCCCTTTCGATCGCCGAACTGCTCGCGACCCCCCCGGCCTTCCTCACCCCGGAAGACGAGGAGGTACTCCGGCTCTGCCGCGGGGAGGACGAAGGCCGCCGTGACGGGGCGGTCCGGGTTTCCGGGGAGGTTGCCCACCGGGTGCTCCAGGTCCTGGGCAGGGTGGGTGCCGTCCACTGGGAGGAGGGGGGGGAGGCGGCGCGTTTCGACCCGAACCCGGTGGGCATCGAGCTCTCCATCGAGCCGGCCGGCGGGGGAGCGAGGCTCCGGCTTTCCTGGCGGGAGTTCGACGGGTCTCCGTGGGCCTCGGGCCCGCGGAGGGTCGTGGCCGCGAGCCCGCCGTGGGTGGAGTCGGAAGGGGTGTTCCGGTCGGTCCACGGCGCCGAGGACGCGGCGGCCCTGGCCGCCGTCGCCGCCGGAGACCTCTCGATCCCCGAGCGCGACCTCCCGGCGTTTCTCGGCATGGCGGCCCCGGAGTTGGAGGCCCACGGCATCCGGGTGGAAGCGTCGAGCCTCGACCACAGGGAGTTCTCCGTCGACGAGGTCCCGACGCCTCGGCTCTACCTCACCGAGGAGGACGGAGGCCTGGCCGGGGAGCTGCGCTTCCGCTACGGGGACTTCGAGATCTCGTCCGCGACCCCGGAGCCCGTGGTCAAGGTCTCCGCCGCGGGCCGGAAGGCCTTCGTGCGCCGGGACCCGGAGGCGGAGTTCCAGGCCACCCTGCGGCTGCGGACCGTGGGGTTCGCGCCGGTGGATCCCGGGCACTTCCGCATCGAGGGTGAGGAGGCCCTGGACTTCGTCCGGGTGCAGTTGGCGCCCCTGGCGGAGGAGTGGGAGGTCTTCGGCCAGGACCAGATGCGCCGCCACCGGGTGTCCCGGGCGACCCCCACCCTGGTGGTCCGCGCTGCGGCGATGGACGAGTGGCTGGAGGTGTCGGTGGAGGCCTCGGCCGGGGAGACGTCGGTGGACCCCGCGAGCCTGGCGGCGGCCCTGGCACGGGGCGGCCGGTACGTGCGGCTGGGCGACGGGAGCCACGCCCTGCTGCCCCAGGAGTGGGGCCGACGGATCGGGCCCGCCCTGCAGGAACTCGGCCTCTCCGACGGCCTGGCCCGGGTTCCGCCCCACATGGCGCCGGTGGTCGCCGATCTGTTGGCCGCCACGGGGAACGGCGAAGTGGCCCCGGGGCCCCGGTGGGAGGACCTCTCCGCGGCGCTCCAGGCCCGGGAGCCCGAGGGGGAGGGGGAGTGCCCGGTGCCGGCGGAGTTGCGCGACGTGCTCCGCCCCTACCAGGTGGCGGGGTACCGGTGGCTCCGCCGCATGGCCCGCGCCGGGCTCGGGTGTGTCCTCGCGGACGACATGGGCCTCGGGAAGACCGTGCAGGCCCTCGCCGTGCTGCTGGCCGATGCCCGGGAGGGGAACACCCGCCCGAGCCTGGTGGTGACCCCCACCTCCGTGGTGCCCACCTGGGAGGCGGAGGCCACGCGGTTCGTGAAGCCGTTGCGCGTGCTGCGCTACCAGGGCGCGTCCCGCCAACTGCCCCCGGAGGGAATGGGGGGATACGACCTCGTGGTGACCAGCTACGCGGTGCTGCGGCGCGACGTCCGGGAACTGGCGGCCGTGGAGTGGAGCTACGCCATCCTCGACGAAGCCCAGGCGATAAAGAACGCCGCGACCCAGACCGCCCGGGCGGCGGCGCGCCTGCAGGCCCGCAAGCGGCTGGCCCTCACCGGGACCCCTCTGGAGAACCACCTCGGGGAGCTCTGGAGTCAGTTCCGCTTCGTGGCCCCGGGGCTGCTGGGTAGCGAGAGGAACTTTTCCCGGCGGTTCCTGCGCCCGGTGCTCGACGGCGACAGGCGGGCGCTGGAGGAGCTCCAGCGACGGGTCCGGCCCTTCATCCTCCGGCGCCTCAAGGCCGAAGTGGCGCCGGAGTTGCCGGAGAAGGTCGAGGCGGTCCTGCTGTGCGAGATGGGTCCGGAGCAGGAGCGCCTGTACCGCACGCTCCTCACCGGGTACCGGGAGCGGGTGTTCCGGGAGCTGCGCGAGCGGGGGCTGCCCGGCGCCCGCTTTTCGGCGCTGGAAGCCCTTCTGCGGTTGAGGCAGGCGTGCTGCCACCCGGAGGTGCTGCCCCAGGGGGCTGGGCGGGGAATCCCCTCGGCGAAGTTCGACGCCTTCCGGGAGTTCGTGAGCGAGATCGTCTCGGAGGGGCACCGGGTCCTCGTGTTCAGCCAGTTCGTGACCGTG
This sequence comes from uncultured delta proteobacterium, assembly GCA_963707045.1. Taxonomy (GTDB): domain Bacteria; phylum Desulfobacterota; class Deferrisomatia; order Deferrisomatales; family JACRMM01; genus CAZGRT01. Next base: position 79,081 of record CAVPOV010000017.1, on the reverse strand, counting down.
CTCGGGATGCTGCGGGGTTGGTTCGAGGAAGCGGGCATCCCCCACCTGTACCTCGACGGGCGCACGCGGGACCGGGAGGCGCGGGTCCGGCGGTTCCAGGAGGACCAGGGCATCGCGGCGTTCCTCGTCAGCCTCCGGGCGGGGGGGACCGGCCTGAACCTGACCGGGGCGGACTACGTGATCCTCTACGACCCCTGGTGGAACCCGGCCGTGGAGACGCAGGCCCTGGACCGAGCCCACCGGATCGGGCAGACCCGCAAGGTGTTCGCCTACCGCTTCGTCACGCGCGGGACCGTGGAGGAGAAGATCTCGCGCCTCCAGGAGCGCAAGCGCTCCCTCTCCCAGGACCTGATCCGCTCCGAGCGGCAGTGGAGCGAAGCCCTGAGCGAGGGGGAACTGGAGGAGCTCTTCGCGCCCTGAGCGGGGGCGCGACTTGCACGCCCCGGCCTCGTTCCGTATCCTGCCGACCATTCCAGCCGAACCCGGGAGAGGACCCATGGACTGCACCCAGAGTGCGAACGCGGCGAAGTGCCCCTGCACCTACACCTCCTGCGACAAGCGGGGGGCGTGCTGCCAGTGCGTCGCCTACCACCGGTCCATGAACCAGATGGTGGCGTGCTACTTCGAGCCCGAGGTGGAGCGGACCTACGATCGGTCGATGAAGGCGTTCCTGGCCCAGTTCCGTTGAAGCCCGGCGCTTCCTGGACGGGGCGGCCCGCCGTGGTTACCCTGCTGGTCGTGGCGGGCCGACCCGTGCCCGCGTGAGAAACGTGAGGAGGGATTCGATGCTGAGCAAGAAGCTGCAGGACGCGATGAACGAGCAGATGAAGAACGAGTTCTACTCAGCCTACCTGTACAAGGGCATGCAGGCCTACTTCGAGGGGGAGGAACTCAAGGGCTTCGGCAACTGGTTCCGGGTGCAGGCCCTGGAGGAGTTGACCCACGGGGACAAGTTCTTCGCCTTCATCAACGAGGCCGGCGGCAAGGCGGAGTTGCGCGCCATCGACGCGGTGCCGGTGTCGTACAAGTCGCCCCTCCAGGCGTACGAGGCCGCCCTGAAGCACGAGCAGTTCGTGACGGCGCAGATCAACCAACTGACCGACCTGGCCCGCAAGGAGAGCAACCACGCGGCCCAGATCTTCCTCCAGTGGTTCGTGACGGAGCAGGTGGAGGAGGAGGCCAACGCCACCTCCTACGTGAGGAAGCTCAAGCTGGTGAAGGGCGACGGCCGGGGCGTCCTGCTGCTCGACCAGGAGGCGGGGCAGCGGGTGTTCACGCCGCCGGCTCCCTGATTCGCAGGCCGTACGGAACGCGAGGGAGGCCCGGCACCGCCGGGCCTTTTTCGTGCCCTTCTGGTACCATGCGCCGCACCGGGAAGGAGGTGGGCTGCCGATGATCCGGGCCGTCGCCCTGCTGTTTTCGCTCCTTGCCGCTTCGGCCGTTCCGGCCGAAGCGGCGGACGTCTCGGCGGTACACCACGAGATCGAGGCCACCGTGGAGCCCGGCGCGCGGGCGCTGCGGGTGAGGGACCGGGTCCGCCTCCCGGAGCGGCTCCGCGGCGAGGGTGGGAGGACGGTGCACCTGCTCCTGCGCTCGGGGCTGGCGCCGCGGGTGGAGACCGAGGGGGCGACCCTGCGGAGCGCGGAGGGCGCCGTCGCGGCGGAGAGCTTCGGGCCGGGCGTGGGGGCCGAAGCGCTCCCCGGGGCCGCCGGCCTCGACCATCTCCGCGTGGACCTTCCCCCCGGCGCCGACGGCTTCACCCTGCACTACGGGGGCGTGGTGCACGACCCCCTCTCGGCGGAGCAGGACTACGCCCGGGGATTCCGCCAGACCTCGGGTCTGGTCTCCGAGGAGGGGGCGTTCCTCTCCGGCGCCACCCTGTGGTACCCGTGGCTCGGCGACGACCCGCTCTCCTTCTCCCTGGAGGTCGTCCTTCCCCCCGGCTGGGATGCGGTGAGCCAGGGGCGGCGCACCCTCCACGAGCGGGGGGAGGAAGGCACCCGCGTCCGATGGGAGTCGCCCGAGCCCCAGGACGAGATCTACCTGATCGCCGGTCCTTTCACGGAGTACCGTCGTCCGGCCGGACCCGCGGAGGTCCAGGTGTTCCTCCGGCAGGCGGACCCCGCGCTCGCGGGGCGCTACCTGGAGGCGGGCGCCCAGTACCTGCACATGTACTCCCGCCTCCTGGGCGCGTACGCCTACCCGAAGTTCGCGCTCGTGGAGAACTTCTGGGACACCGGCTGGGGCATGCCCTCCTTCACGCTCCTGGGCTCCCGGATCATCCGCTTCCCCTTCATCCTCCACTCCTCCTATCCCCACGAGATCCTCCACAACTGGTGGGGCAACGGCGTGTACGTCGACTACGCCTCGGGGAACTGGTGCGAGGGCCTGACCGCCTATCTCGCCGACCACCTGATCCAGGAGGGGCGGGGCGCCGGCGCCGAGTACCGCCAGGCGACCCTCCAGAAGTACGCAGACTACGTGTCCCGCGGGCTCGACTTCCCCCTCGCCGAATTCCGAAGCCGGCACAGTTCCGCGACGGAGGCGGTGGGGTACGGGAAGAGCCTCATGCTCTACCACATGCTGCGCCGCGGCCTCGGGGATCCGACCTTCGTGGAGGGGCTGCGCCGGTTCTACGCCGACCGGAAGTTCCGGACGGCGTCCTTCTCCGATCTGCGGCGCTCCCTGGAGGAGGCGGCGGGGAGGGATCTCGGCGGGGAGTTCGACCAGTGGGTGGAGCGCGCCGGGGCTCCGAGGCTGGAACTGCGGCAGGCGGCGGCCGAGTCCGCGGCAGAAGGGTGGGCGGTCCGTGTCCGCGTGGCGCAGGCGCAGGAAGGCCCGGCGTACCGCCTGCGCGTGCCGGCGGCCGTGACCGTCGAGGGGCGGCCGGACGCCGTCGTCGAGTTCCTGGAACTCTCCGGCAGGGAGCAGGAGTTCCGCTTCCAAGTGCCCGCGCGTCCCCTCCGGGTCGACGTGGACGCCGAGTTCGACCTGTTCCGCCGCCTCGACCCCGCGGAGATCCCGCCGGCCCTGAGCGGGGGGTTCGGCGCCGAGCGAGTGCTCGCGGTCCTGCCGGCCGACGCGCCCGGGGAGCTCCGCTCGGCCTACCGGGAGTTGGCCGAGTCCTGGGCCCGGTCGCAGGCGGGGGAGTGGGAACTCGTGGAGGACTCGGCGGTGGCGGAGATCCCGTCGGACCGCGCCGTGTGGCTCTTCGGATGGGGCAACCGGTTCTTGCCGGTGCTCGACCGGCAGTTGGAGTCCTACGGCGCCCGGGCCGCGCCCGACGGCGCCTCCTGGCCGGAAGCCGAGGCGGAGGGCTCGCGGCACTCGGTGGTGCTCGTGGGCCGCCACCCGGCCCGGGCCGACCTCACGGTCTCCTGGGTGGCGTCCGGGAACCCGGCGGCGCTGCCCGGGTTGGGGCGGAAGCTCCCCCACTACCACAAGTACAGCGCCCTGCTGTTCGAAGGGGACGAGCCCGCGAACGTGGCAAAGACCCGCTGGCCCGTGGTCGGCTCCCCCCTCACGGCCCAACTGGGCGACGGTCCGCCCGCGGCCCGGGCCGGGCTCCCGCCCCGGGAGCCCCTGGCCAAGCTCCCGCCGGCCTTCTCCTCGGAGCGGATGCGGGAGACCGTGAGGTTCCTCGCCGCGCCGGAGCGGCAGGGGAGGGGGTTCGGGACCGAAGGCCTGGAGCAGGCGGCCGAGTTCATCGCCGCCGCCTTCCGGGAGGCGGGTCTTGTCCCCGGGGGAGAGGGCGGGAGCTACTTCCAGCCGTGGCGGGCCGAGGGCGGGGACCCGCCCCGGGACACGGAGCAGAGAAACGTCGTCGGGAGGATCCCGGGCAGCCGGCGGGAGTGGGACGGTCAGAGCGTGGTCGTCGGGGCGCACTACGACCACCTGGGCGCCGGCTGGCCGGCGGCGCGTGCCGAGGAGCGCGGCCGGCTCCACCCCGGGGCCGACGACAACGCGAGCGGGGTGGCGGTGCTGCTGGAACTCGCCCGGGTTCTGGGCCGGGACTTCCGGCCCGAGCGCACCGTGATCCTCGCCGCCTTCGCGGGGGAGGAGGCCGACCGGCTCGGGTCGCGGCGCTACGTGGAGGGCGAGGCGGACCACCCCGCCGGGCAGGCCATCGGCATGGTGAACCTCGACACCGTCGGGCGCCTGGGGTCGGGCAAGCTCCTGGTCCTGGGTGCGGACACCGCGAGGGAGTGGGTCCACATCTTCAACGGCGCGAGCTACGTGACCGGTGTGCCCGTGGAGGTCGTGGCGCGCGACCCCGGGGGGAGCGACCAGGTGAGCTTCCACGAGGCGGGGGTCCCCGCCGTCCAACTCTTCACCGGGCCCCACCTGGACTACCACCGCTCCAGCGACGTGCCGGAGAAGGTCGACGCCGAGGGACTGGTGAAGGTCGCGGCCGTGGCGAAGGAGGCGGTGGAGTACCTGTCGGGCCGCGCGGAGGCCCTGACCCGCCCCGCGGGGGAGACCCCCGCGACCCGGGAGCCGGGCAGCCGGAAGGTGAGCCTGGGCACGGTGCCGGACTTCTCCTTCCCGGGCCCCGGGGTGCGCCTGTCCGGCGTGGTGCCGGGGTCGCCGGCCGAGGCGAGCGGGCTCAGGGAGGGGGACGTGATCGTGGGGCTCGGTGGCGAGGCCGTCGGCGCCCTCGGGGACCTCTCCCGCGCGCTCAAGGGGCTCGAGCCTGGCCGGGAGGTCAGCGTGCGCTTTCTGCGCGACGGCGAGGAGCGCTCGGCCAGCGCCCGCATCGTGACCCGCTGACGGCCCATCCGGGGTGCGGGCCTTTCGGAATGCGAGAACGCAGAGGACAAGCAGGGTTCTAGACGGCTTGGAGCCGAGGAGGTTCGACATGCGTGCGGTGGCGGCAGTGTTCGTGGCGGCGGTGACGGCCCTGTCGGGCTGCGCGGGGATGGAGACCAAGACCGGCCAGGGGGCCGCCGTGGGCGCCGGTGTGGGAGCGGCGGCCGGGGCCGGCGTGGGGTACGCCGTCGGCAAGGACGCCAAGGGTGCCCTCATCGGGGCGGCCATCGGCGCGGCGGCCGGAGGGCTGACCGGCGCGGCGGTGGGGAACTACATGGACAAGCAGGAGCAGGCGATGCGGGAGGCGCTGGCCCAGTCCGAGGCGGCGAGCGTGCGGCGCGAGATGGACGTGCTCTCCGTGACCTTCAAGGGCGACGTGAGCTTCGACGTGGACTCGGCCGTGCTCAAGCCGGGCGCCCAGCAGGAGATCGCCCGGGTGGCGCAGGTGCTCAACCAGTACCCCGAGACGACCATCCTCGTGGCCGGCCACACCGACAGCACCGGGGCCGAGGACTACAACCAGAAGCTCTCGGAGCGCCGGGCCGAGGCCGTGAAGAACGCGCTCGTCGGCCGGGGGGTGGCCCCCGACCGGATCACGATCGTGGGCCAGGGAGAGTCCATGCCGATCGCCGACAACGGCACCCCCGAGGGGCGGCAGATGAACCGGCGGGTGGAGATCCGCATCCAGCCGAGACAGGGGTGAGGACGGCCATGGCGGAACAGGCGGAGAAGAAGAGAGATCCAAGACCCCTCACCGGCAAGCAGGCGCGGTTCCTCCGGGGCCTCGGCCACGGCCTGGAGCCGCTGGTCCTCGTGGGAAAGGAGGGGGTCACCGAGGCGGTCGCGGCCGCCCTCGAGGTGAACCTGGTGGCCCACGAGCTCGTCAAGGTCCGCATCGGCCAGGGCTGCGGCGAGGACCGTCACGAGGTGGCCGAGCAGTTGGCCGCGGGAACCCGTTCGCGCGTCGCCCAGGTCCTCGGGAGGACCGTGCTCCTCTACCGGCCGGGCGAAGAGCGCAAGATCGTCCTGCCGTGAGGGGAGGCACGGTCGCCGAGGCAGTGCCCTGCTGCGTCGGGAGGCCTGGAGGACCGAGGACCCCGGTCGTCACGCGGGCGCTTCGCAGGGTGCGGCGGGGTGTGTCGGGGGTGGGAGCGGGATGGGTCGCCTTCGTCCTGTGCGTCGTGCCGAACCTTGGTTCGGGGGCTCCCGCGTGCCCCGCCTCGTTTGGTGATTTCCTCGAACAATTCGAAAACGACAGGTCCTTCCAGGTCGAAAACACCGCCTATCCCTTGAAGCACTCGACGGTCGACGTGGATGCACGCCCGGGGCCACACGTCGTCGAGAAGGATCTCTCCAGGCTCGAAGTGGAGGCCGGGGGCAGGGGGCTCTATCCGTCCCCGGCCGAGCAGAAGAGGATGCGCCTGGTTCGGGAAATCGAGGAACGGAGTCCCACGAGGGTGATCGTTCGGCTCCGCAAGCCGGACACCGGGTACCTGCTCATCTGCGACTTCCGAAGCGTGCAGGGGTGCTGGAGGCTCGTCGGCCTGGAGGACGCATCCACGTGAAGGGCGTGGCGGAAGGGTGGCGTCCCACGCCGGACGCCGCCGTCTTCCTGTGCTCCGAGGCCATGTGGAGCTTCGGCCACGGGGCGGATCACCCGCTCAAGCCCGAGCGCCTGCGGCGGACCTTCGAGCTCCTGAGGGCGTACGGCGCGTTCGCGGCGCCCGGATCGCGGCTGGTGGAGCCGCCTCCGGCGTCCCGCGACGAACTCCTGCTGTTCCACACCGCGGAATACATCGACGCCGTCGAGCGTCTGGGCCGGGGCGATCCGCGGGCGGATCCCTGGCGCTACGGTTTCGGGCCCGGGGACAACCCGGTATTCCCGGGAATGTACGAGGTCGAGGCGTTGAAGACGGGCGGCACCCTGGAGGGGGCGCGCCGGCTCCTGGCGGGCGGCGCCCGGAGGGCCTTCGCCTTCGGCGGCGGGTTCCACCACGCGGGTCCGTCCAGGGCCCACGGGTTCTGCGTGTTCAACGACGCGGCCGTCGCCATCCGCTGGTTGGTGGTCCGGGGGCTCCGGGTGGCTTACGTGGACGTGGACGCACACCACGGCGACGGGGTGCAGGAGGCGTTCTACGACTCGGACCGGGTGCTGACGATCTCGCTCCACCAGACCCCGCTCACGCTCTTCCCGGGCACCGGGTTCCCCGAGGAACTCGGAGAGGGGGCCGGGCGGGGCTACAGCCTCAACGTGCCGCTCGCCCCGTACACCGGGGACGATCTCTACCTGTGGGCCTTCCGTCAGGTGGTGCCGCCCGCCGTCGCCCGCTTCGCTCCGGACGTCCTGGTCACCCAACTCGGCGTCGACACCCACTTCGCCGACCCCTTGGCCCAACTGCTCCTCACCACCCAGGGGTACGAGGCGGTCGTGCGGGAACTGGGGGCCCTGGCCCCGAAGGGGCGGCCCTGGCTCGCACTGGGCGGCGGAGGCTACGCGGTGGACGTCGTGCCGCGGGCTTGGACGCTCGCCTACGGGGTGATCTCCGGCCAGGAGTTCCCCGACGAGTTCCCGGCGGCGTACGCCCGGGAGTACGGGGCGGGCCGCCTCCGCGACGCCTTCCGGCCCGAGCCCGACGAGTCCCTCCGGGAGGCCGCCCGGCGCTACGCCGAGGCCGCGGTCGAGACCCTGCGGGCCGAGGTCGGGGACTTGTGGGGGCTGTGAGCGCGCATGCAGCTCGATCTGTTCGCACACGCCCCGCGGCATTACCACGACGCGGTTGCTCGTCTGGCTCGTCTCGATCTTTCGGGGTGCGAGCAGGCACTGGAACACCATCGCCGACAGTCGCCGACTGGTCCGGATCCCACGCCGGTGTCGGATGCCGCCCGGTGGCTCGGTGCCCGACTCCCGGATCCCGGGTCGCGGCTCGGGGCCCTTGCCGGCGCCTGCCTCGCCCTTTGTCGCGACCTGCGAGAGGGCGGAAGGGCCCCGGGTCTGTTGTGCTCCCGAGGCCCTCTCGCGCAGGCCGTCGTGGACTCCCTCGCCCGGGAGGCGCTCCGAAAGGCCTCTGGGGCCGGTACCCCGCTTTCTGCCTCCGCAGGCGGGGGACTTCCCTGGGGAGTCTTTCTCCTGCTGTCGGGAGATCCCGAGCAGGCGTGCCGGACGCTCAAGGAGTTCCAGCGGGTTCACGGGCCTACGGCCGCGGCGTACCTGGCCCTGGGTGAGGCGTGCCGGGACGCCGGACGGCCCGGGGAAGCCGAGCGGGCTTGGCGGGAGGGGTACGGGCTCGATCCGGCGGGCCGGAGTTGGGGCCCGGAGCCGGAGTGGGTCACCGTGCTCCGTGAGGATTTCGCGGCGGACGAAGTGTTCGCGGGAGACTGGTGGGCCGCGGGAGCCTATCTGGACGGGCGGCTGCCCCGCTACGGGCGCACCGGCGTCGATCTGGTGGCACGGCGCCTGCGCCGCTTCCGGGACGCGGACGCTTCGGAAACAGGAACGACGAGCGCTCCGGTTCTGTTCTTCAGCGGCCTCTTCCTTTCGGAGCACGGCGACCGGCTCCCGGACGGTGATCTCGCACGGGTGCGGCGCACCCTGCGCAGGCTCCACCCGGAGGCGTTTGCGCTCCACATGGAAGTCCTGCGCGAACAAGGCCCCCCGGCCGATTTCGGAGGAGGGGAGTACCTGGCGTGGTGAGTGCCTCGGCTCCAGGAAACGGGGACCCGAATGTGCGGAGCGACAGCAAACGCAGGAGGGAGGGACGGATGACGAGGGCGGGCAACGCCGCGGTGCTGAGCCTGGTGCTCCCCGGGGTGGGGCAGTTCTACAACGGGCACTTCTGGCGCGGCGTGTTCTGGTTCGTGGTGACGCCGGGGCTGTGGATCGGGTCCGGGGGGCTGCTCGGCTGGGTGTGCCACGTGATCTCGGCCGTCACGGCCTACCGCAAGGCCGAGGAACTGGCGGCCGGGTCGGCGGGGTGACCGGCACGAAGTCCCCCCGCTCCGGACTTCAGGAGTGGGTACCCTCCGCGTCCGGCAGCGGGAGCCCGGTCGGGTTCAGGCGCAGCACCTCCTGGAAGCGTCGGACCATCACGTAGTTCTCCACGCGCAGCCGCATCAGGGCGCAGCCCGGCAAGGCGAGGAACTCTTGAAGGGCCGGGTGCTTCTCCAGGTACGGGACCGCCAGCCGCTCCCGGTCGCCCCCGAGCAACTCCTCGGCGAACCCCACCGCCGTCACGGCCACGGCCTCCCCGAAGTCGCTCTCCCGGTTCGAGCGGTTGTCCACCAGCAGGGCGACCCGCCGGTCGGCCCGGAGGTTCGCGTACTTGCGGGTGGCGCGGTCCGTGGCGAAGAGCAGTTCCCCGGCCTGCGGACTCACGGCGAACGCCACGAGGCTCGCATAGGGTTGGCCGCCGCCGTGGGTGGCGAGGACGCCCAGGGGCTGGGACGTCAGGAGGTCCTGCAGCAGCGCGCGCGCGTCGTTCATGCCGACTCCGCCGGGGCGAGGATCTGCCGGACCGCTGGCTCCAGTTCCGGGTGGAGGAACGTGAACCCGGCCTCCTGCAGGCGGGCGGGCAGTGCCTTCTGGCTCGAGAGCACGACCTGGGCGCACTCGCCGAGGAGGAGCCGCAGGGCGGGGGCGGGCGCCCAGGCCAGCGCCGGCCGGCGGAGCGCGCGGCCCACCGCGCGGGCCACCTCGATCTGTCGGGCCGGGTTCGGCGCGCAGAAGTTGTAGGGGCCTTCCGCACCGCCGCGTTCGAGCAGGAACCCGATGCCCCGCACCACGTCCTCCAGGTGCACCCAGGCCATCCACTGACGGCCCGAACCCAGGGCCCCGCCGACGAAGCGGCGGGCGGCCCTGGCCATCTCGTCGAGCGCCCCTCCCCCCGGGCCCAGGATGATGCCGAAGCGGGCCAGGCATACCCGCGCCCCCCGATCGCGGGCCCCCCGGGCCTCCTCTTCCCACGCCCGCGCGACGCCCGCCAGGAAGTCCTCCCCCGGCGGCGAGGACTCCGTGAGTTCCCCCTCCCCCCGGTCCCCGTAGATGCCGATGCCCGAGGCGCTCACCAGGACGAACGGGCGGCCCCGGGGGACCCGGGCCGCGAGGTTGCGGGTGGTGGCGAGCCGGCTCTCCCGGATCGCCACCTTGCCTGCGGCGTCCCAGCGGCTGAAGACGGGCGTCCCCGCCAGGTTGACGGCCGCGTCGCACCGGGCCACCGGGTCCCACCAGGGCCCCGGCCGCATCGGGTCCCCCCGCACCACCTCGACGCCCTCGGGGACGCCGGCGCCGGACTCGGCCTCCCGGGCGAGCAGGACGACCTCATGCCCGGCCGCCCGCAACGCCGGCAGGAGCCGCGTGCCCACGAACCCGGTGCCGCCGGTGACGAAGATCCTCACGAGAACTCTCCTGGTTTTCGGCGTTCGACCGCGGGGCCGGTCACCCTAGCCGGGGGGGGCCGAGCCGTCAAACCCCGAGGGGAGGAACGGGGAGGCGTCCGACGTGGTCCGACCTCCCGGCGGCAACGGGAACTTCCCTGCGGCGCACGGCGAGCCGTCCGCACGACGGAAGATATATCCGAACGGCCCCCTTGTTTTTCCCTAAGAAGCCAATATCGTTACAGATATGCGAACCGCCCCCTGGTCCTCCTGCCCAGGCGCCGTGGCAGGCCGTCGCCGTCGACGAGGGGCGGAACGTGAAGATCTTGCCGCGCCGCGGGGTCACCGGGACTCCGCGGCGCCGTCCTCGGGGGGAAGAGGGACACGGTCATGAGAAGCCTGACGATGGCGGTGTTGGTCCTGACTGCGGCCGCACTGGGGTGCGGCGGGGGAGGGGGAAGCTCGGGAGACGAGCCCAGCCTCGTCTACGTGGGCAACGAGGCCGCGGTCGTCCTGACCCGGGCGAACGCGAAGGACTTCGCCGGGCTGGCCTTCGGGAGCGGCGACACGGGTGGGGCGATCCTGCCGCGGTTCGCCGAGGCGGAAGGGGCAGGTGCGGAAGGCCCCGACTGGGTACGGTGGGCCTCCCTCGATCTGCCCGGCGGCCTGACGGATGCCCTGGCGACCTCCGCGGGGGCGGCCCGGCGTGCGGCTCGGATTCCCGTGGACGAGACGATCCCGTGCGACAGCGGCTTCATGTCGATCAAAGGCAGCCTCGCGGACGACGGCACGGGCACGCTCGCGATCGTGTACGAGGAGTGCCGAACGGGGGAGGAGACGGTCGACGGGACGGGCAGCTTCGAGATCCACGCCCTCGACCTGGGAACCTTCGCGATCACCGACGCCACGATCCGCTTCGACCTCCTGACCGTGACCTCGCCCCAGTTGAGTCAGAGCGCCGGCGGGGCGATGCGGATGCAGGTGCAACAGGCGGCCGGTGCGGAGACCCTCACCATGGACATGGTGATGAAGGACAACCTCACCGGACGCATGGGCAAGTTCGACAACCTGGTCTTCGTCACGACCTACGACGACCCGTTCTCTCCGTCCTCCTACACGGCGAGCGTGACCGGGCGGATCTACGACTCGGTGGACGGGTTCGCGGACCTCTCGACCGCGAGCCCGCTCGGCTACGCATTCCTCGATGCCCCGTATCCCTCCGCCGGCGGTCCCCTCGAGCTCGCCGGGGCCCAGGGGGCGGTGCTGTCCGTGGCGCCCGCCTCCGAGACCGAGGTGCGCCTCACCCTCGACCTGGACGGGGACGGACTCCTGGAGTACGCCGTGCGTGCTCCCTGGGCGTCACTGGAGCAGGACGCGGCCGGGACGGCGCCGGTGGCCGAGGCCGGCGCCGATCGTGTGGCCGAGGCGGCGATGGAGGTGGACCTGGACGGGACCGAGAGCTCCGATGCGGATGGGGACCTCCTGGCCTACTCATGGGCCTTGCTGTCGAATCCGGAGGGCAGCAGCGCCGCTGTCGAGGATTCCGCGCGTCCGCGTGCGCGCTTCACGCCGGACCTCGTCGGAACCTATGTGGTCCGGGTGACGGTCGACGACGGCGTCCTGACCGCGACCGACACGGTGACCGTGTCCGTCCAACCCCCCGTGGCGCGGCTTTCCTTCCGGGTCCTGGACGCCGAGTACAGCGGTGCGCTGGGCCGGATCGTCGCGGTTGCCACGAACCCGGACGCCTTGCACCTCTACGATCCGGTCACCGGCGCCGACACCGCGGTCGCCCTGGGTCGGCCGCCGACCGCCGTCTCCGTCGGGCCGGGCGGGCTCCACGCCGCCGTAGGTCACGAGGGGTGGGTTTCCCACGTGGACCTGGTGGAGGGCACGGTGGCCGAGCACCCGGTGTCGGCCGACGTCCTGGACGTCGTCCTCGCCGGGAACGGGTTCGCGTACGTATTCCCCCGGGTGGACCAGTGGACCTACATCCGATGCCTCGACCTCACTACCGGCGCCGAGACCCTCCACACGGGGGAAACCATCTACGCGGGGACGCTCGCCAAGCTCCACCCGAACGGCACCGCCATCTACGGTGCCGACAACGGCCTCTCGCCCTCCGACATCGAGAAGTACTCGATCGCCGCCGGCACGGCCGAGTTCCTGTGGGACTCGCCGTACCACGGCGAGTACGCCATGTGCGGGAACCTGTGGATCGCGCAGGACGGAGCCCGTGTGTTCACCCGCTGCGGCGGCGTGTTCTCTTCCTCCGAGGACCGAACGCAGGACATGCTGCACGAGGCGGACCTCTTCGAGTCCACCCGGGTGGAGTCGCTGGCGGACTCGGCCGCCGCGGGGAAGGTCTTCGCCGTTCCGGCCGAGCGCGTGTCGGGGGACGGGGCGGACCGGGAACTCCTGGTCTTCGAGGCCGGCTCGCTCTCGCTTACGAGGCGCGTACCTCTCACGCCCTTCTCGGTAGCGGGGCAGCAATATCCGTCCCACGGCCGGTTCGTGTTCGCGGACGGCACGGGAGCCAGGGTGTTCGTGGTGGTGCAGGCCGACCAGGTTTCCGGCCTCGCGGAGGACTACGGCGTGATCGTGGTCGAGGATCTCTAGCCCGTCGAGGAGCGTTTCGTTCGAGGTTCCGGTCCGCGGTTCGAGGGCGCTGCACCGCCGCGCGGGGAGGGTGGCAGGCCGGTGGAGGAAGACGGCGGCGGCGGGCCCTGGGGTGCGCCGCCGCCGTGCAGTTCTCGGATCCGCGATCTACTCCGCCTTCTTCAAGTCCTTCCCGCACCCGCACTTGCCGGGCTTCTGCGAGATTGTCTTGCACGGGCACGACTCGCCGCAGTCGCACACGTAGGCTCCCGAGGACTTGAAGGCACGAGCCTTCTCCCAGCCTTCGGCCTTCACCAGCACCTTCCCGTCCTCGACGCCGGTGACCTTGGCCTTCACCAGGTCCTTGCCGCAACTGCACTGGCCCGCCTTGTAGGAGAGCGTCAGGCAGTCGCAGGCGTCCCCGCAGCCGCAGGCGTACACCTCGTCGCCCACCTTGAAGTCCACCTTGCCCTGGGCGGCGAGGGCGAGGGACCAGGCGGAGAGAACCAGCGTCAGTAGGACTACCACCAGGGAGTGACGTCTCATGGACGCTCCTTTCCGGGAACGCGGAAGGTTCCCAAACAAGAATGAGTCCAAACATTAATCCCGAGTCCGGATCCCGTCAAGGAAGGCCCTTCGTCCTTTGCGACGCGCGCTCGCCGTGGCGATTGACGCCCGCCCCCCCCCGCTGGTAAAACCGCCGGACCCTGAAAACCGCGGTGCCCCGACGGCGACTCCCTTCCCTCCCATGACTCCGGCCCGGACCGCCCGGGCTGGGGTCGCCGCTGCCGAGAACTCCCAGGAGGACAGCGTTGAGCCTGACGTCCCTGGTCTTCGTCAAGCAGGTCCCGGACACCAAGAACATCTCCGGGGAAGCGATGAAGCCGGACGGCACCGTGAACCGCGGGGCCCTGCCGGCCATCTTCAACCCCGAGGACCTCAACGCCGTGGAACTGGCCCTCGAGCTCAAGGAGCGCTACGGAGGGAAGGTGGCCGTGTGCACCATGGGGCCGCCGGGCGCGGTGAACGCGCTCCGCGCACGCCCTCTACATGGGCGCCGACGAGGCGATCCTCCTCACCGACCGCAAGTTCGCGGCGGCGGACACCCTGGCCACCAGCTATGCGCTGGCCTGCGCCGCGCGCAAGTTCGGCCCCTTCGACCTGGCCCTGTGCGGCCGCCAGGCCATCGACGGCGACACGGCCCAGGTGGGCCCCCAGTTGGCCGAGAAGCTCGACCTGCCCCAGATCACCTACGTGGAGCACGTCTTGGCGGTGGAGGGCGGCCGCGCGCGGGTGCGCAACCTGATCGACGGCGGGTACGAGGTGGCCGAGGTGCCCCTGCCGGCGCTCTTCACGGTGCTCTCCTCGGCCAACACGCCCCGGCCCGCCGGCGCCAAGCGCCTCATGCGCTACAAGAAGGCGGTCACCCGCTCCGAGCTCCTCTCCCAGCACACGGGGCGCACCTACGAAGATGCCGAGGCCCTGGCCGCGGAGGAGGAACGCCTCAAGGCCCGGGGGCTGTGGATCCACGAGTGGTCGGCGGCGGACGTGGGCGCCGACGAGGGCCGGGTGGGGGGCGCCGGCTCGCCCACCAAGGTGAAGAAGGTGGAGAGCGTAGTGCTGGCGGGGCGAGATTTCGTGGAGATCCCCCCCAGCGAGCAGGGCATCCGGGAGCTCGTGCAGGAGCTCATCGCGGATCACGTGTTCGTGTGACCCGCGCGGACGCGGCACAGAGAGGGCGGGAACAGAGCGATATGAGCGACAAACGCGGCAATGTCTGGGTGTTCGTGGAGCAGGACGGCGGCAAGATCGCCGACGTGAGCCTGGAACTCGTGTGCCGGGGCCGTGAACTCGCCGGGCAGCTGGGGGTCCGGCTCGAGGCCGTCCTTCTGGGCGGGGCCGTGGCATCCCTGGTCCGGACCCTCCACGAGCACGGGTGCGACAACGTGTACCTGGCGGAAGACCCGCGGCTGGAGCCCTTCACGGCGCTCCCGTACACGAGGGTGATCGCCGGGCTGGCGAGGGAGAAGCAGCCGGACATCTTCCTGTTCGGGGCCACGGTGACGGGGCGCTCCCTGGCGCCCCGGGTCGCCTCCACGCTGCTGGCCGGCCTGACCGCGGACTGCACGGACCTCGAGATCGACGACTTCGAGGACCGCATCGCCAAGCGTTCCTTCAAGGACCGGCTGATGCAGATCCGCCCGGCCTTCGGGGGCAACATCATCGCCACCATCGCCACGGGCTGGGACGGGCCCCAGATGGTGACGGTCCGCGAGGGCGTGATGCGGCTGACGCCGCCGGAGCCGGGCCGCAACGGCGAGGTGACGCCGGTGCCGGTGGAGCTCACCGAGGCGGACACCGCGGTGCGGATCATCGAGCGGGCGAAGGAGGAGAAGACCGTCAACCTCAAGGGCGCGCGCATCATCGTGGCCGGGGGGTACGGGGTGGGCAGCAAGGAGAACTTCCAGCTCATCCGCGACCTGGCCGAGACCATCGGCGCCGAGGTGGGCGCGTCGCGTGCCGCCGTCGACGCCGGCTGGATCGACCACGACCATCAGGTGGGGCAGACCGGGGTCACGGTGCGCCCCAAGCTCTACATCGCCTGCGGCATCAGCGGCTCGGTGCAGCACCGGGCGGGGATGGCGGGCAGCGCGAAGATCATCGCCATCAACACGGACCCGGCCGCGCCCATCCTCTCCATCGCCCACTACGGGATCGTGGGCGATCTGAGCGACGTCCTCCCCAAGATGATCAAGGCGTACCGGGAGAAGGCGTGACGAACGGGAGTGACGGGTGACGGGTAACGGGTGACGACGAAACCGAGAACCGATAACCAACAACCGACGGCGGGCAAGACACATGGCCGAGAACTTCTACCGGGACAACCCGGACCTGCGCTTCCACCTGATGCACGTCGACCTGCGGGACACCGTGCGGCTGCGGGAGCGGGACTACGCCGAGGCGGCGGAGTTCCCGGAGGCGCCCGAGTCCTACGAGGACGCCCTGGACAGCTACGACCGGGTGCTGGCGATGGTGGGGGAGCTGTGCGGGGAGCACATCGCCCCCCGGGCCCGGGACGTGGACCTCCACGGAGCCACCTTCCGGGAGGGCGTCGTCTGCTACGCGCCGGGCACCCAGCAGAACCTGGAGGACATGCGCAGGGCCGAGCTCGGCGGCGTGACGCTGCCTCGCGAGTACGGCGGCCTCAACTTCCCGACCACCCTCTACACCATGATGATGGAGATGGTCTCCCGGGCCGACGCGAGCCTCCAGAACCTGGTCGGGCTCCAGGACATCGGCGAGACGATCTACCGCTTCGGCGACGAGGACCAGCACCGGCGCTACCTGCCCCGGTTCGCCAGCGGCGAGGTGGACGGAGCCATGGCGCTGACCGAGCCCGAGGCGGGCAGCGACCTCCAGGCCGTCCAGATGAAGGCGTGGCAGGACGAGAACGGGCAGTGGTACCTCAACGGCATGAAGCGGTTCATAACCAACGGGTGCGCCAAGGTGCACCTGGTGCTCGCCCGCTCCGAGGAGGGGAGCAAGGACGGCCGGGGCCTCTCCATGTTCGTCTGTGAGAGCGGGCCGCGCCTGAAGGTGCGGCGCATCGAGGAGAAGTTCGGCATCCACGGCTCCCCGACCTGCGAGCTCCAGTTCAACGACGTGCCGGCCGAACTCGTGGGCCAGCGCCGTCGGGGGCTGACCCGTTACGTGATGAGCCTCATGAACGGCGCCCGGGTGGCCATCAGCTCCCAGGCGGTGGGCGTGGCCGAGGCGGCCTAC
Source organism: uncultured delta proteobacterium (assembly GCA_963707045.1). Lineage (GTDB taxonomy): Bacteria > Desulfobacterota > Deferrisomatia > Deferrisomatales > JACRMM01 > CAZGRT01. The sequence continues at coordinate 62,521 of CAVPOV010000017.1, read as the reverse complement.
CGTTCGGCCCTGCTCTACGCGCGGGCCCGGGAGCAGTTCGGCCACACCATCGACAAGTTCCCGGCCGTGTACGAGATGCTCGTCCGGTCCAAGGTGGAGATCGTCGCCGCCCGGACCCTGCTGTACGAGACCACGAAGTACGTGGACCTGCGCGACGTCTACGAGCACCGGGTGGACCACGCGGAGGGCGGGGAGGTCGCACCGGAGGACCGCCAGAAGGCCAAGCTGTACTCGCGGATCGCGGCCGTGCTCACACCGCTCAGCAAGGCCACGAGCACCGAGATGGCCAACCGGGTGGCGTACGACAGCCTCCAGATCCACGGCGGCACCGGGTACATGAAGGACTTCAACGTGGAGCGGTACTGCCGCGACGCGCGCATCACGAACATCTACGAGGGGACCACCCAGCTCCAGCACGTCGCCGCCATCGGGGGTGTCATCCAGAGGGTGCTCGAGCCGCTCATGGAGGAACTCTCCCACCTGCCCTTCGAGGGCAAGCTCCGCCGCCTGGCGAGCGCGGTGGACGTGGCCCGCCAGAAGCTCAACCGCGCCGTGAAGTTCGTCAACGACCGCAAGGACGCCGAGTACCAGGACCTCATGACCCGGCGCCTGTGCCAGATGGAGACGGCCGTGTTCGTGAGCTACCTGATGCTGCGGGACGCCTTGGCGGACAGGTCGCGGGAGCTGGTGGCCGAGCGCTACGTGCTGGACGCCATGCCCGTGGTGGACATGGAGTACGACGTGGTCACGGCCGGCGACTTCACCCTGATCGACCGGCGCGAGGAGATCCTGGCGCTCTAGCTTCTCGGAGTGTTCAGGCGGGGCTCTCGAGCACTTCGCCGAGGGTCCGGAGGAACTCCGACATCCGGTAGGGCTTGGCGATGCGGCCCCGGAACCCGTAGCGGGCGTACTCCGCCATCACCGGGTCCCCCGAATAGCCGCTCGAAACGATCGCCCGGACCTCGGGATCGATCTCGCGGATGCGCCGCACCGCCTCCAGACCTCCCATGCCGCCGGGCACCGTGAGGTCGAGGATCACGACGTCGAAGGGTTCTCCCTGCTCCCTCGCCTCGCCGTACGCCTCCACCGCCTCCCGTCCGTCGGCGACCGTGAGGGCCCCGAATCCCTGGAGCAGCAGCAGTTCCCCCGCCACGTCCCGGATCATGGCCTCGTCGTCCATGAGCAGGATGCGGGGCTTCCTCCCGTTGCAGCGGACCGCAGCGATCGGGCTCGAAGGCTCCGACGCCGCGGTTTCCTCGGACGGGCCGCCGTCCGCGGGGAGGTAGATGGAGAAGGCGCTCCCCTGCCCGGGAGTGGACTCCACGTGGATGTGCCCGTCGTGCTGCTTCACCACCGCGTAGGACACGGTGAGGCCCAGCCCGCTGCCCCCGGCCTTCGTGGTGAAGTACGGGTCGAAGATCTGCGGCAGATTCTCCTCGGGGATGCCGCAGCCCCGGTCCGCGATGGTGATCCGCAGGTAGGGGCCCGGCGAGAGCGGGAGGCCGGAGGCCTCGGACACCTCGGCGTTCTCGCACGTCACGGTCACTGTGCCCCCCCTGGGCATCGCCTGCTCGGCGTTGATGACCATGTTGCTGACGACCTGGGCCACCTGCCCGGGGTCGACCGCCGCCGTGCGCAGATCGTCGGCGCTCCGGAAGGCGCAGATCGCCTTCGTCCCGGTGAGGGCGAAGGCGGCCGCCTCCCGCGCCAACTCCCCGACGGCGAGCACCTTCTTGACCGGGCGCCCCCCCTTGGAGAAGGTCAGCAGCTGCTGCGTGAGTCCCTGGGCGCGCACCGTCGCCTTTTCCACCTCGACGAGCCGATGGGCCACGCGGTCGTTCGGCTCGACGAAGCTCTGGGCCAGGGAGACGTTGGCCAGGACCCCGGTGAGGAGGTTGTTGAAGTCGTGGGCGATGCCCCCGGCCAGGAGTCCGACCGACTCGAGCTTCTGGGCCCTCTGGAGCGCCGCCTCGCTCTTCTGGCGCTGCACGTGCTCCCAGAGGCCGTGGAGGAGGAGCTCGAGCTGGCGCGCGTCGGGCCTTCCGTAGTCCTCCGCGCGGTTCGCCACCGCCACCACCCCGAGGACCCGGTCGTCCTCCACGAGGGGCACCACGAGGAGGCGCCCGAGCCGCGGGTGCCCCGCGGGCAGCCGCGACATGGGCCGGGTCGTCTCGTTGCGGATGATCGGTTGCCGGGTCCGCACGGCCTCCGCCCAGATCCCGGCCCGGTCGATGGGGGCGTGCTCGGCGCCTCCGCCCACCGCGCACGGCTCTCCCGCCGCGGTGCGCAGCGCCTGGCGGGAGAAGATCCGGCCGTCTTCGCTCAGGGCGACGAAGCCCGCGGCGCTCTCGGTCAACCGCAACGCCCGGTCCAGCGTGAAGTCGGCCACCTCGACCGTGGAGGCGCGCGGCATCCGGGCGAGCTCGAGCAGGGCCTGGAGCCGGGCCTCGTCGCGCCGCAGGGCCTCCTCCGCCCGCCGTCGCTCGGCCACCTCGCCCCGGAGTTCCTCGTTGGCGGTCCGCAGCTGCTCGTACCCGTCCTTGAGGCCGAGGCTCATGCGGTTGAAGTTCTGGGCCAGTTCCGAAAATTCCGTGCCGCCCTCCCACTCCACCGTCCGGCCGAGCTCCCCCCCCGCGATGGAGCGCGTGGCCTCGAGGAGGCGGGCCACCGGCTGCGTGACGGAGCGCGCCAAGTGGAAGGCCGCCAGGAGGGCGACGAACAGGGTGGCGACCGCTGTGAGGATGAGGACGAGCCGCACGCGCCCCAGGCGCTCGCTCGCCGCCCGGGTGAGGGCCTCGAGCCGCTGGCTCGCCTGGACCGACATCTGCTCGGCCCGCATCAGGATGCGGTCTCCCAGGGCGGCCGCTTCCAGCTGGAACCGTTCGAGCCTCTCGCGGTTGGCCCGCGCCGTGATGTAGTAACTCAGCGCGGTCTGGTACTCCCGGATCAGGGCCTCGATCTCCGAGAACGCCGCCGACAGCTCCAGGGGGTGATGGCAGGCGCTGCAGTTCTTCGCCGCCGTCTCCAGGTGCAGGGCGTTCTCCACGATGGCGTCGAGGTTGCGTGCCATCGGCGTTCGGACGGTGAAGAGGTCCCCCTGCACGCTGTGCACGTCGATGACGAGATCGCGCCGGAGGTTCTCGATCTTGTGCAGTTGGATCAGGCGCTGGAGTTCGTCGCCGGTGCGGCCCATCTGCACGAGCGCCACCACCCCGCCGAGGGCGAAGGCCCCGAACAGGACCAGGAAGGCGAGGAGGATGCGGAGCTTCATCGCCGGAGGGCTACTGGTTGCGGTAGTCGTAGGCGGAGAGGTCGATCGCGGCCTTGGACGCCATGTCGAACACCGGCGCGTAGTCGTCGCGGCTCGTCTCCACGAACTTCAGGGCCCCGAACGACTCGAGCACCCTGAGCCCCTCGGGGTCGGAAGCCATGGCGAGGAGGGCCGCGCGCAGCTTCTCCTTCAGGTCGCCGGGCAGGTCGGATCTCACCCCGAGCGCGTTGGAGGGCACGTCCGGAGATCGGGCGAGCACCACGAGGTCCCGCTCCACCCTGGGATCCCGGGCGGCCAGGGAACGGAAGATGGTGTTCTTCGCGCACCCGATGTCCGCCTTCCCGTCCAGGACCGCGGCGATGGCCGCGTCGTGGCTGCCCGCGAAGAACGTCTCCCGCAGGTGGGCCGCGAGGTCGGCGATCCCGTTCTCGCGAAACCACGCCACGGGGAAGACGTACCCCGCCGTGGTGGCCCGGTCGACGAACGCCAGGGTGCGGTCCTTCATGTCGGCCGCCGAGACGATGCCGCTGTCCCGCCGCACGAAGAGCAGGCCGTGGTAGGTGGAGGTGCCGTCCTTCCACACCGGCCGGGCCAGGGGTTCCACCCCCAGCCGCCGGATCGCCAGCGCGCCGGTGAAGCTGCCCCAGAAGGCCCCGTCCAGGCTCTTCTCCTGGAAGCTCTCGAGGATGTTCCCGTACCGGGGCAGGATCGTGAAGCGGACCTCCACGCCCGCCTGCTTCCCGAGCCACTCCCCGAGGGGGTCGTAGAGCTGCTTCTGGCGGAACACGTTCTGCTCGGGGATCAGGCCGACGGTGAGCTCGGCCGCCACCGCGCTTCCCAGCACGGCGAGGGAGAGGAACAGGGCGCAGAAGAGCCTCATGGTGACCTCCGGAAACTCCCCCCACCCTCAGATCGGCGAAAGCGGCTCGAGCTTGAGGAAAACCCAGCAGGGAAGCGGCATTTCCGCGCGAGTGCCCCTCACTCGACCCAGTCGGCGACGAAGATGTCCGTGGCCCGGGGCTTCTGGGGGTTCCGGTTGGCCCCGAAGGCGAGCCTCCGGCCGTCCGGGGAGAACATCGGGAAGCTGTCGAAGGAGGCGTTGTAGGTGAGGCGTTCGAGACCCGTGCCGTCGGCGCGGATCATGTAGAGCTCGAAGTTGTGGCCGAACTTCCCGATGTCGTCGCGCCAGTCGTCCATGTTGCTCGAGAAGACGATCCGCTCTCCGTCCGGGTGCCACGAGGGCGCCCAGTTGGTAGCCCCGTTCTGCGTCAGGCGCCGGGGGTTCGAGCCGTCGGCGTCCATGACCCACAGGTCGAGGGGCACGGCCACGATGTAGTCGTTCTCCATGCACTCGCGCCACAGGGCCTTCTCCTCTTCGCTCTCCGGGTACCACGCCCGCCACACGATCCTCGAACCGTCCGGCGACCACCAGGGCCCGCCGTCGTAGCCGACGCGGGCGGTCAGGCGCGTCACCTTCGTCCCGTCCGCCTCCATGGCGTAGATGTCGAAGTCCCCTTCGCGCTGCGAGCCGAAGACGATCCTGCCGTCCCGCCGGGCCACCGGCTCCGCGTCGTACTTCGGGTTGTCGGTGAGGCGCCGTGGGTTCGAGCCGTCCGCCCCGGCGACGTAGATATCGTAGGGATAGAGCTGCCAGACGTAGCGATGCCGCGGGTCCGCCTGGGCCTTGGGCGGGCAGTCGCCCTCCAGATGGCTCGTGGAGGAGAAGACGATGCGGTCGTCCCCCGGGAGGAAGAAGGCGCAGGTGTGGGCGCCGCGGTCGGGGCTCACCCGCCGCTTGTTCGCGCCGTCCGCGTCCATGGTCCAGATCCGGTCGCACGCCGCGCCGCCCCGGTTCGACTGCCAGATGAGCCGCTTCCCGTCCCAACTCCAGTACGCCTCTCCGTTGTCTCCCTCGTCGGTCACCTGCACGACGTTGGTCAGGTGGCGTTCTTTCGCGGCGTCGTCCGCGGCCGGACTCGAAGCGGGCCCGAAGGCGACGAGAAGGAGCGAGGCCATGAGGACGATTCGTGGGTGCATGACGGGTCTCCGGGACGGACGGTTCACAGGAGGGTGACGACGCCGTCGACGGTGCGCAGGGCGGCGTAGACCGCCCGCAGTTCGTCCGCCGATTCGATGCGTGCGCTCAAGGTGACGGAGATGTAGGTGCCGTTGCGGCTCAACCGCGTGCGCAGGCCCACGGGACGCTGCGAGCCCAGGACCCCGCGCACGGCGGTCAACGCGCGGTCGGGAAGGACGAGGGCGTGGCGCCCGATCGCCTTGAACGCGAACGCCGTGGGGAACTCGAGGAGTTCCTCCACGGGGATCCTGGGGCTCGTCCTCTCGGCCATGACGTCCTCGTGCCGGCGTCGGCGAGGGGGTCCGCGCGCGAAACCGCGCCGATTCTACGACAGACCGGGCCGCGTTGCCACCGGTGCGGCTCCGACCTTCCCGGCCTGCCCGGGACGTGATACTCCTGTTGCCGGCGACCGGACCCCTGCGCCGAGGAGGTTGATGGTGCCCCCCGCTTCTCCCATCCCCCACGCCACGCCGGAGAGGCTCCGGCGGCTCTTCCTCGAAGGCTTCACGGTGCTCGACATCGCGGAGCCGCTCGTCTCCTTCGACGCGGAGGCGGAAGCCTCGGCCGTGCGGACCCGGTTGCGCGAGCGCGGCTTCGACCTCGTCGGTGTGCGGCGCGAGGGGTTGGTGTGCGGCTACGCGTGCGCCGAGGACCTGGACGAGGGGCTGCTCGGCGACCACCTGCGGGCGTTCGGCCAGGACGACTGCGTGGACGAGGGCGCCAGCCTGGTGGAGGCCATCCAGTCGCTGGGCGCCAACGGGAGGTGCTTCGTGACGGTGCTCGACCGGGCCGGGGCCATCGTCACCCTCGCGGACCTCGAAAAGCCTCCGGTGCGCATGCTCCTGTTCGGAATGATCACGATCGTGGAGATGCTGGTGACCGACCGGATTCGGGACCGCTTCCCCGAGGGAGGGTGGGAGGGCCGGGTAGCGGAGGCGCGCCTGGCGAAGGCCCGCGAGTTGAAGCGGGAGCGGGCCCGCCGGGGTGAGCGCGTCGACCTCCTGGACTGCCTGCAGTTCTCGGACAAGGGCCAGATCCTCCTCCGAGAGCCCGCCGAGAGGGCGGCCCTGGGCCTCGCGTCCCGCAAGGAGGGCCTGCGCAACCTCAAGGAACTGGAGACGCTGCGAAACAACCTGGCCCACAGCCAGGGCATCGTCGCGTCGAGCTGGGGCCGGATCGTTCGGTTCACCGGGAACCTCGACCGGCTCCTCGCGGCGCAGACCGGGCGCGGGGAACCCCGGGTGTGGGAGGAGGCGTGACCTCGGCGGCACCGCCGGGCGGGGCGTTTCGCGACCTGGAGGCCGTCCTCGAGGCCCGTGAGCCCGGGTGGTGGGACCGGATCGTCGAGGGCGTCCCGGAGCTCGAGGCCCTGGAGGGCGTGCCTCAACCGGCCCGCTACCACGGGGAGGGGGACGTGGCGACCCACACCCGGATGGCGGTCGAGGCGTGCCCCGCCGGCAGCGATCCCGACCTTCTCTGGGCCGCGCTCCTCCACGACCTGGGCAAGCCCGCCACGACCCGCGTGCTCGACGGCGAGATCCGCTCCCGGGGACACGCCCGGGAGGGGGCGACGGCGGCCGCGGCTGTGCTCGAGCGGCTCGGCGTGCCCCGCGAGCGCCGGGAGCGCATCGTCTGGGCCGTGCGCCATCACACCTTTCATCTCTCCTGGGGATTGGCGAGCCCCGACGACGCTTCGCCTCGGCAGCGCCGCTTCGCCGCCGATCCCCGCTTCCCCCTGCTGCTCGGCCTTCTTCGCGCCGACTCGCTGGCCTCGCTGGGGAATCCCCGGGGGCTGGGGGCCCACGAGCTGTACACGGCGCTCCGGGCCCGGATGGCCGACTCCTCGGAGTGAGCCGCGCCCGGAGCCCTCGCCGCGGTGTTGGGCTATACTGGGCCGGCCGCAGCCGGGAGACTGCCCGGGTCCGTCGTGCGGGGAGCCGGGAGGACCGCGCTTCCACCGATGCGACGACCGCGGGGCGAAACGCCGAGAGAGGAGAGCCGTGAGAAGAGTCGCCATCGTGTACGCGAGCCGGACCGGCGAGACCGAGAAGATGGCCCAGGTGATCGGGGAGGGCGTGAGGGCAGCGGGGGGAGAAGCCACCGTGATGCGGGTGGAGGACGTGGAGGACGTCTCGTCGCTGGACGGCTTCGACGCCATCGCCGTGGGGACCCCGACCCAGGAGGCCAAGGAACTGCCGTCGGTGGCCGAGTTCGTCGACCGCCTGGCTGGCGCAGGGGGTCAAGGGGAAGTACGCGGCTGCCTTCGGCTCCTACGGCTGGAGCGGCGAGGGGCCGTTCAAGGTGGCCCTGCGCCTCGAGCGCGAGTGCGCCATGCGGATGGTTCAGGAGCCGCTGCGGGCCAAGCAGGGGCTCAAAGGGGCCGAGTTCGACGTGTGCCGTGCCTTCGGCATGAAGCTCGTCTTCGGCGGCTGACGGCCCGCCCCGCCCGGGCACGGCCGCTAGGGGGTGCGGAACAGCGAGCGGAGTCCCTTCGCGCCGCCCTTCTCACCCATCGCCGATCCCGCGTCCTCGGAGCGGACGTGTTTTCGCACGGTGCGCCAGTCGAGCTTCGTGCGGCGGGCGACCTCCTCGTACGTGCCGTACCGCTTGTACAGCATGGCACAGTACCCCGCGACGAGCTCCTCCACGGTCACGTCCCCCTGCTGGATCCGTGACAGGAGCCCGATCTCGCCGCCCGGCGCCGCCAGGGCGCTGTCGCCGGGGTAGGTGCTGATGAGGAGCGCGCTGCGCACCGCCTGCTCCAGTTCCCGCACGTTGCCCGGCCACGGGTAGTCGCGGCCGAGGTCCCGCTCGAGGATCTCCCGGAGCCACGCCACGAGGGCCGGCCGGTCCTCCCCCATCATGCGGCGGACCGTGAAGCCCAGCATCAGGTCGAACTCCCGCGGGTCCTCCCGGAAGCGCTGCCGCAGGGTCGGCAGCACGATGGTGTTGGAGCACATGCGGTAGTACAGGTCGTCCCGGAAGTGCCCGCTCCGGCGCAGGTCGTCCAGACGCCGGTTGGTGGCCGCGATCACCCGCCCGCGGAACCGGAGCTGCTCGTGGCTTCCCACCTTCGCGAAGGTCCGCTCCTGCAGGACGCGCAGCAGCTTGATCTGGAGCGGGCCGGAGAGGTCGCCGATCTCGTCGAGGAAGATGGACCCGTGGGGGGTGCACCGGGAGAAGATGCCGTCGTGGTGCTCGAACGCCCCGGTGAACGCCCCCTTCCGGTGCCCGAAGAGTTCCGACTCGATGAGGGTCTCCGGGAACTGGGAGAGGTTGAGGGATATGAAGCTCCGCGTGAAGCTCTCGGCGAAGCGGCCCTTCCGCGGATCGAAGGGGATGAACCCCGACTGCCCGATGGCCGCGGCCGCCGTCCCCTTCCCCGTGCCGGTGTCTCCCAGGAGCAGCGTGGAGAAGTGCTCCATCCGTTCCCACAGGTACAGGCCGTACCACTCCAGGTTCTGGGAGAACACGTTGTTCCACAGGGCGAAGCGCAGCTGCCGCATCGCGGGGCTCACCCCCACCAGGTTCCGGTGGATGAAGTAGAAGGCGCGCCAGGCCTGGTAGCTGATGCCGAAGAAGCGCACGGCCAGGTCCTCGGGGAGGCCCCGGCGGAGGTAGTTGGCGATGGCCTCCCGCGCGAAGCGCACCGGCAGCGGGTCGTCGCCCTCCCGGATCTGGGCCTTGATGAGGTCGCGGAACTCGCGGCGGAAACGGTAGAAGACCTCGAAGGCGTACACGTTGCGCATGGTCGAGGCCAACTCGCCGCGGTACAGGTCCAGGCGCGCCTTGCCCGCCTTCTCGAGTTCGTCCACCCGCTGCAGGATCTTCTCGATCGCCCGCTCCATGGTGTCCTCTTCGGACTCGCCCCCGACCCAGCCGGCGATCTTGCGGTCCAGCTCGGTCCTCTCCTGTCCGAAGGGGTTGCTGAAGAGGGCGCGGGAGACCACCTGGAAGAATTCCCGGTCGCCCGCCGAGAGCTGGACGGTGGGAGCCATGGGTGCCTCCTTCGGGAGCAGGGCCTCTGCGCGGATCTCGGCGGCGAATCGTCGCCCTCCTGCGGGTGCAGGCCCAACCTACACGCGGCGCCGCCCGAAGGCGAGGGGCGAAGGTGGAAGGGCGGCCCGCGATGCTGGATTTGAAGGCATTCCCGGGTGCAGGGCCGCCCCGGGGGCCGTGGCAGGCCTCTTGCGTTGGAGCGGGTAGGGCAGAGTCTCTCCCCGCCAGCAGGAGGCCAGCCATGGAACCCATCGTTCGGAGTGTCGTCCCCGTGTCCACCGAATCCCGAGAGGGCGTCGGCTCAGCGCCGGCCCTCGTCCGTCCGTCCGCTCCCCGCGGGGGAGGGCGCCTCCCGGGCGCCGTCGCGGGTTTCGGCGTGGTCGTCCTCCTCCTGGGTTCGTCCGGGTCCCGGGCCGCCACACCCCGGGAGAGCTACTTCGATCTCTACGGGGGCGCGGCGTGGACCTCCGACGACACCGTGGAGGCCGAGGTGGAGACGATCTTCTTCCCCTTCACGTCGACGCGGCGCGGGGAGCAGGACGTGGAGTTCGACCCGACGTGGCTCGTCGGCGCAAGGTACACGCGGTTCTGGGGAGCGGTGGGGGCCGGCGCGGACCTCTGGTACTACGCCCCGAAGACCGACGGCGACGTGGACGTCTGGGTGGCCCCGCTCTCGCTGCTCCTCTACCTCCGCAAGGGGCTGTGGGGAACGGAGGAGATCCCGGACCGCGTGGAGGGATACGTCGCGGCCGGGCTGGCCCTGGTGACCTACGGCATCGAGGGCCGCTTCCGCACCGAGACCGGGAGTGCGCAGGGAGACGAGTTCCGCGTCGACGAGGTCGACGTGGACGCGGGGGTCGACCTCCGGGTCGGCTTGCGGTATCGGGTGACCCGGGGCTTCCACGTCTTCTCCGAGTACCGCTACCTGCACGCGGACTTGAGCTCCGAGCCCGAGGAGGACTACTGGTGGAGTTCCACGGCGGAGGCCGCGGGCCTCACGCTGCAGTCCCAGTTCGCGATCTTCGGGGTCGGGTGGGCGTATTGACCCGGTCGTCGCCGGGGCGACTCGTGTGGCGGCGTCGACAGGCCGAAGAGGCTCCTGCTATCCTGGCGGCTTGAGAGCGGCGGCCTAGCTCGGGCCGACAGCACCGGAGACGACGACGGGAGGTGGACCATGAAGAGGGGCGAGAGGGTTCTTGTGGCGCTGGTCGGACTGGCGGCCCTGGTCCTGTTCGGGGGCTGCTCGGGCAAGACGCTCGTGGAGAGCGACCTCGGGGTGAAGGGGGCCCCGGACTGGGTCAACGAGGGTACCCAGATGCTGAACGACCGCGGGGGCGCCTCTTCCACGGCGTCGGGCAGGCCCCGGCGATGGGGGACGAGTCGCTCCAGATCTCCACCGCCGACACCCGTGCCCGGGCGGAGCTGGCGCGGGATCCTGACCTCCTACCTGGACGTGGTCAGCACCGACTACACGGCCGCCGTCGGGTCCGGGGGGGGCGCGCCAACGAGCAGTCCGTGACCCAGCAGATCCAGGCCCTGACCAAGGTGAACCTGAGCGGGGCGAAGATCATCGCCCACTGGAAGGACCCCCGGAGCAAGGCGGTCTACTCGCTCGCCGAGCTCGACCTCAAGCAGATCAGAGCGCGACCGGGGCCGTGGAGGACATGAACCACGACCTCCGGCAGTACATCGAGGCCCACGGCGACAACCTGTTCGACCGCCTGAGCAAGGAGGGGAAGTGATGCGGCTTTGCGTGGTCCGCCGTTCCGCCCTGGTGGCCGCCCTCTTGGGCCTTTGCATCGCGGGGTGCGCCACCAAGGTCACCCGCATGGACGACGGGTGAGGTCAAGGATCTGAGCGGTGCGTGGAACGACACCGACTCCCGCCTGGTGTCCGAGGAGATGATCGGCGACATGCTCGAGCAGGCCTCTGGATCGCGCAGTACCGGGCCGACACCGGGCGGCCGCCCCGCGTGATCGTGGGCGAGATGAGGAACCTCAGCCACGAACACATCAACCTGAACACCTTCGTCGCCGACATCGAGCGGGCGATGATCAACTCGGGACAGGTCGAGTTCGTGGCGTCCCGGAACGAGACGGGGCGAGATCCGCGACGAGAGCGCAAGGACCAGGACCTGCACGCCCGGGAGGACACCCGCAAGGCGATGGGGCAGGAGAGGCGGCGCCGACTACATGCTCAAGGGCTCGATCAACACCATCATCGACGCCGCCGACAAGGACCAGGTGCGCTACTACCAGGTGGACCTGAACCTGATCAGTCTGGCGGACAACCGCAAGGTGTGGGTGGGTCAGAAGAAGATCAAGAAACTCGTCGAACGCAGCAAACTGCGGTACTGAGCCGGGTCGCCGGCGGGGCCGTGCATGAGGTCGCTTCGCGCACGGGGCGCCGGCGTGGTTGGTGCTCGGGCTGTGGGGCGCTGCGACCGGCTGCGCGACCTACAGCGGGTCCTTCGCCCCTGGAGCGCTGCCTGGCGGGCCAGCGCCCGGCGGAAGCCCTGGAGGTGCTCGACGAGCAGCGGCACCCGGCGAAGGATCGCGTTCTCTACCTCCTCAACCGGGCGATGCTGCTGCGCATGGACGGGTGACTACCGGGAGAGCAACGGCGAGTTCGAGGCTGGCCAAGGCCCTCGTGGACCGGTGTCGGCGCTCAGCCTGCGTGAGCAGGCGGCGTCCTTCCTGCTCAACGACGAGGGCCGCAGCTACGAAGGGGCAGCCCTCGAGCAGGTGCTGATCCACCTGTACGAGGCCCTGAACTACCTGGAGATGGGCGATCCGGAGGCGGCCCGGGTGGAAGCCCTGCAGGTGGACCTGCGGCTGCGGGAGCTGCGCGGAGCGGGCCCCGGAGAGCTCGTTCAGCACCGACCCCTTCGCGCGCTACCTGGCGGGGCTTGATCTTCGAGGAGCGCGGCGAGTGGAGCGACGCGATGATCTCTACCGGAAGGCCTACCAGGCCTACCGGGGCCACGCGGAGCGCTACCCCCTGGCCGTGCCGGCCTCGCTTCACGGGGACCTGGTGCGGGCGGCGGAGCGGCTCGGCCTCGAGGACGAGGCGGAGCGGTACCGGCGGGAGTTCGGGCTCGACGGCCCCGGCGTCTCGCCGCTGGAGGACGGCCGGGGAGAGGTCGTCTTCCTGTTCCATCGAGGGCTGGCCCCGGTGAAGCGGGAGCAGATCCTGCCGTACCTGGACCCGTCCTCCGGAGTCGTGGTGACCCTGGCGCTGCCGCGCTACGAGGCCCGGCGGGAGGTCGCGAGGCGGGCGCTCGTCTCCTCGGAGGGGCAGCGGGGCGAGACCGAAGTGGTCGAGGACATCGAGGCGATCGCGCTGGCGAACCACGAGGCCCTGCTGCCGGTGATCACCGCCAGGGCGGCGGCGCGGGCCGTGGTCAAGTACGCGGTGGCGAGGAGGGCCCGGGACGAGAACCCGGCCGTGGGGGCGCTCCTGAACCTGGCCGCGGTCCTGACCGAGCGGGCCGACACCCGGAGCTGGCTCTCCCTGCCGGCGGAGATCCAGATGGCGCGCCTCCCGCTTTCCCCCGGGCGCCACACGGTCGCCGTGGAGGTCCTCGGCTCGGGGGACGGGGTGCTGTGCCGGCGGGAATTCTCCGGGGTCGTCGTCGAGGCGGGCCGGAGGACCTACCTCTCCTATCATTGGGTAGCCCCGTGAGCGAGGTGTTCGCCATGCCGAGAACCGTTCCGTGCGCAGCCGTACTCCTGGCCGCCCTCGCCTTCGGGTGCGCGGGCGCCCCCGAGAAGCCCGACTGGATCGGAGGGAACAGCGGGAAGTACCCCGCCACTCGGTACCTCCTCGGCCGCGGCCAGGGCGAGAGCCCTGCGGTGGCCCGGGACCGCGCCCGGGCGGACCTGGGCAAGAACTTCCGCGTGAGCGTGTCGGAGGAGAGCCGGGACGTCGTGGTGCGGTCCGCCCGCAGCGAGGAGGGGGCCGAGGCGGCCCGCCTCGAGTCCGAAGTCTCCCGGTCGGTCCTCGCGCGGACCGACCAGGTGCTCGAGGGGGCCCGGATCGCCGAGTCCTGGGAGGAGCCCGAGGGCGGGGAGCACCACGCGCTGGCGGTCCTCGACCGGCTGCAGGCCTCCGGTTCCCTGCGCCAGAGGGCGGCCCAGTTGGACGCCGCGACCCGGGAGGCGCTGGAGCAGGCCCGCGGCGGCGACGACCTGCTGTTCCGCGTGGGCGCGGCCACCCGCGCGGTGGAGGTCCAGCGGGAGCGGGCGGGGCTCCAGGGGCTCCTGGCGGTGCTCGACCCTTCCGGCGTCGGCGCTCCCCCATCCTACGACCTGGCCCGGCTGGAGGCCGACCGCATCGAGCTCCTGCGCCGGGTGCGGATCGCCCCGGCGGCGGTGGCGGACCCCCTCGGGGGGCTGGAGCGGGCCGTCGGGGCCGCCCTCTCGGCCGGCGGCTTCGATCCGGAGGCCGGAGACGCCGCGGAGTACCGGCTCGACGCCGGCCTCACGGTCACGGAGCACCCGGGCGAAGCCGGGTGGCGCTGGTTGCGGGGAACCCTCGAGGTCACTCTGCGCGATCGGGGGGGAGCGGTGCGGGGAGCCCACCGCTGGGACGTGAAGGCCTCCGCCCAGCAGTCGGAGCTGGTCCGTCAGCGGGCGGCCGACCAGGTGGCGCGGCTGCTCGAGGCCGAGCTCGGCCCCGTGCTGATCGGCTTCGGGAGGGCTGAGGGCCGCTAGCCCGGAGTCCGCCGCCCGCCCGTCACCCGCACTCCGAGTAGCCGCAGCTGCGGCACAGAACGCAGCCCTCCTCGTGCTCCACGGCATCCCCGCACTCGGGGCACGCACCGCCCACCGAGACGTGCTTCTCCAGTTCGCCTTCGGGGTCGAGGTGGGTGCGCACCGCCATCGCCAGGGCGTCGGCGCAGGACAGCACGCGGTTGCCGCCAAAGCCCGAGGGCTTGTGGCACGAGATCCCCTTCAGCTGCTTCACCACCGGGCCCGGGTTGAGGCCGGAGCGCCAGGCCAGGGAGACGAGCCGGCCGATGGCCTCGCACTGGCTCGCCGCGCAGCCCCCGGCCTTGCCCATCGTGGTGAAGACCTCGAAGAGCCCCCGGTCGTCCTCGTTGATGGTGACGTAGAGGGGGCCGCAGCCGGTCTGCATCTGGTAGGTCTTCCCCTTGAGCACCCGGGGCCGCTCGCGCTTGGCCGGCTTGGGCGTCTCGGCGGGCGGCGGCTGCGGCTTGCTCGGCCTTGGCCGGGGTGGAGAGGACCTGGTCCTCCCGGCTGCCGTCCCGGTAGATGGTGACCCCCTTGCAGCCCAGCTCGATAGGCCATGCCAGATACACCTCGGCCGACGTCGTCGCGCGCTGGCCTGAGCGGGGGAAGTTCACGGTCTTGGACACCGCGTTGTCGGTGTGTTTCTGGAAGGCCGCCTGCATGCGGATGTGCCACCGGGGCGAGACGTCGTGGGCGGTGACGAAGACGCGGCGCACGTCCTCGGGCATTTCCTGGCAGTCCCGGATGGAGCCGGTCTGGCGATCTTCTGCATGAGGTCTCGGAGGTAGAAGCCCCGGCTCCGGGCCAGTTCCTCGAAGTACGGGGTGGACCTCCACCAGTCTCGGTGCCGTCCAGCACCCGGCGCACGAAGGAGACGAGAACAGGGGCTCGATGCCGCGAGGAGCAGCCGGCGATGATGCTGATGGTGCCGGTGGGGGCGATGGTGGTGAGGGTGGCGTTGCGCATCGGGCCCGGCGCCGGTGCCGTCGTATCACTGACCCGGCGAAGGTGGGGAACGTCGCCCCGCTCGTCGGCCAGCTCCGCGGAGGCCGTGCCGGGCGTCCTGTCCATGAAGGCCATCACCTGCTCGGCCACGTCCACGGCCTCCTCGGAGTTGTAGGGGATGCCCAGCTGGAAGAGCAGATCGGCCAAGCCCATGACCCCCAGGCCGATCTTGCGGTTGCTCCGGGTCATCTGCCGCGATCTGCCGGCAGGGGGTAGCGGTTGACGTCGATGACGTTGTCCAGGAAGTGCACGGCCGTGCGGACCATGCGGCGCAGGCCGGTCCCAGTCGATCTCGCCGTCGCGCGCCATCCGGGCCAGGTTGACGGAGCCCAGGTTGCAGGACTCGTAGGGCAGCAGGGGCTGCTCGCCGCAGGGGTTGGTGGCCTCGATGTGCCCCAGGTCGGGGTCGGGTTGTCGCGGTTCATGCCGTCGAGGAAGACGATGCCGGGCTCGCCGGTGGCCCAGGCCTCTCGACGATGAGGTCGAAGACCTCGGCGCGCGCGCAGGCTTCCCGACCTCCCTGCCGTCTCGGGGGTTGACCAGGGCGTACTCCTCGTCCGCCTCCACCGCCTCCATGAAGTCGCTCGGTGAGGCCCACCGAGAGGTTGAAGTTGGTGAGCACGCGTGGTGTCGTTCTTGACGGTGATGAATTGCTCGATGTCCGGGTGGTCGACGCGGAGGATGCCCATGTTGGCCCCGCGGCGGGTGCCCCCCTGCTTGATCATCTCGGTGGCGGTGTCGAAGACCTTCATGAAGCAGATGGGGCCGGAGGACACCCCGCTCGGTGGAGCGCACGGGGTCGTTGCGCGGGCCGGATGCGGGAGAAGGTGAAGCCGGTGCCGCCGCCGGACTTGTGGATCAGGGCCGTGTTCTTCACCGCCTCGAAGATGCTCTCCATGCTGTCGTCCACCGGGAGGACGAAGCAGGCGGAGAGCTGCCCCAGCTCCCGGCCGGCGTTCATCAGGGTGGGGGAGTTGGGCATGAACTCGAGGCGCGCCATGAGGTCGTAGAACTCGGCGGCCGTCCGGTCCACGTCCGCGTCCGGGTCGTAGAGCCGGTCGGCCTCGGCGACCGCCCGGGCCACCCGCGCCAGGAGTTCTCGGGGGGTTTCCGTCGGGCGCCCGCTCGCGTCCTTCGTCAGGTACCGCTTCTCCAACACCGTGACGGCGTTGGGGGAGAAGGCGGGTTCTCGCTCCATGGGGATGACGCGGGCGGCGGACTCGGGCATGGGACCCTCCGAAAGGCTACGATATTTTGTGTGGGAGGCGTGATCATACCGCTACGGGTTGTGGTCGTGTCAAGGGCGACCGACGAAAAAAAACGGGCGACCCGAAGGTCGCCCGCGCCTGCCTTTTCGCGCCCCGGGGGCGGTTCAGTCCTCCGGCGCCGGCTTCGTTTCGGTCGGCTTCGTCCCGGGTGCCGGGGAGGCCGTGGGCTCCTTCTCTTCCTTCTTGCGGGGAGCCTTCCGGGGCGTCGTGTCCTGGGAGGCAGCCGGCGGCTCCTTCTTCTCGGGGCGGGCCGCTGCCGGCTTGGCCTCGGACGGTCCCGGTTCCGCGAGCGGCGGCTCCTCCCCGTGGGGCACCGGGCCCTCGCTCCAGACCTCTTCCTCCTCCCCCTCGGCGAAGTGCTTGCGCGCGCGGCTCAGGCGGGCGATGGCGTCGCGCAACCGGTCCACCTCTTCCTTGTTCTGGCGCACGTTCTCCACGAGGATGCGGACCTCCTCCTCGCCCAGGATGCCGGGCTGCTCGTTGATCACCGCGTTGTAGACGAGGTTCCCGAGGTCCCGGAGGTCCGCCTTGATCTCCTTCTGCAGGGCCGCGGTGCGCATGCGCTTCTTGAGGATGCGGCTCTGCTTCGTCGTCTCGAAGGCGAGGATGTACAGGCCCCGCTGCGTCTTTCGGAGCAGGTTGTCTCCCTGCGTCGGCATGGGGAGTCTCCTTGTGGCTCGGTTTTCGGCGGCAATTCGGCCTTCCCCGACCCAACCGGGGAGGGCCGAATCTAAACGCTGCCCCCACCGGTGTCAAGGCGGGGCGCGGCGCCGACGCCGCTTCAACGCTCCGGGCGGTTCTGGTAGTCTCGGGCCGCCATGCCACGACGACGGTCCGAGGCGGAGCGGTTGGGTGCGGTGCTGGGCGAACTCCGGCGCCGCTACCCCGGGGTGCGGCCCGGTCTCGACCACGCGACTCCCTGGGAGCTGTTGGCGGCGACCGTGCTCTCGGCCCAGTGCACGGACGATCGGGTCAACCGGGAAACCCCCGGGCTGTTCGAGCGCTTCCCCACGGCCTTCGAAATGGCGGCGGCCGAGCCGGCCGAGGTCGAACCCCTGATCCGCAGCGTGGGCCTGTTCCGCACCAAGGCCCGCAACCTGGTCGGGTTGGCCCGCCTCCTGGTGGCGCGCCACGGGGGGGAGGTCCCGGCGGAGCGGGAGCCCCTGGAGGCGCTGCCCGGAGTCGGGCGGAAGACCGCGTCGGTCGTACTGGGCCAGGCCTTCGGTGTCCCCGCCTTCGCGGTGGACACCCACGTGGGGCGGGTCTGCGAGCGGCTGGGTTTTGCGTCCGGACGGCAGCCCCCGGAGGTGGAGCGCCGGGTGACCGCCCTGCTGCCTCCCGGGCAGTGGGTCGAGGCCCACCTGCTCCTGATCCGCCACGGCCGGGAGACCTGCTCCGCCCGCCGCCCCCGGTGCCCCGACTGCCCCGTGAACCCGCTGTGTCCCTGGCCCGGCAAGGCCCGCACATGACCGAGCGCACCGAGGCCTTCCTGCTCCGGGCGACCCCCTACGGGGAGTCGGACCTCGTGGTGGCGCTGCTCACCGCTCGGTGGGGGCGGGTCGCGGCGCTGGCCCGGGGCGCGCGCCGCTCCCGGCGCCGGTTCGGCGGCGTCCTGGACTACTTCCACCTTGTGGAGGCGGAGGTCCGCCCCGGGCGCTCGGGGCTGGGGCGGCTCGTGGGCGTCGACCTTCTCCGCCCGTACCGCGCTCCCCGGGAGTCGGTGGACTCGTACCGGGTGGCCAGCCACGTGCTGGAGGTCGCCCTGCTCGGCACCCGCGAGGGGAACCCGGACCCGGAGGTCTTCGCCCTGGTGGAGGGCGCCTTCGCCGCCCTGGAGCGCGGCGCCGACGCCGCCAGCCTGGCCCGGGTCTTCCAGGCCCGCGCCCTCGCCGCCCTGGGGTACCGGCTCCCGGCGGAGTCGTGCACCGATTGCGGCGTGCCCCACGAACAGGACGCCTCCCACCGCGACGCGGCGCTCCTCTGCCCCCGGTGCGCCGGGCCCACGGCCGCCCGGATCGGGCTGGGAGCGCTGCGGACGCTCCGCTCGGCCGGCGACCTGGCCGCGGACCGGCTCGGGACCATCCGGGTGACCGATGCGGTGGAGGCGGAGATCGGCCCGCTCCTGGAGTCCGCCCTCGCCTCGGCCCTCGGCCATCGGCCCCGCTCCCTGGACGGGCTCCCGGGAGCGCCCGGCGTTGACCCTTTTCCGGCAACTCTGATACCTTGACGCCCCTTTGCGATGGAGGAAAACGGCGCGTCCCCGGCGGGTCCGTGCGACCTGCGGACGCGTCCGGAGGAAGGAGCGAAGCGATGCAGGAACTGAAGGGAAGCTGGGCACTGATCCTCGGTGCCTCGAGCGGCTTCGGGGCGGCCACGGCGCGGGCGCTGGCCGCCCGCGGGATGAACATCTTCGGGGTCCACCTGGACCGCAAACCCAGCCATGCCCCATGGTCAACGACCTGGTCGAGGAACTCCGGGCGACGGGTGTCCGCGTCTGCTACTTCAACACCAACGCAGCAGACGCGAGAACCGCCGGCTGGTCCTGGACGACATGGGCGACGAGATGGGCGACGGGCCCGAAGCTGAGGGTGTTCCTGCACAGCCTGGCGTTCGGCACCCTCAAGCCCTACATCGGCGAGGCTGGACAGGTGCCTCACCCAGGCCCAGATGCAGATGACCCTGGACGTGATGGCCCACAGCCTGGTGTACTGGGTCCAGGACCTCGTCCAGCGCAAGTTCTTCGAGGTCAACTCGCCGGGTGTTCGCCATGACCAGCTCCGGGGGCCACGTGGTGTGGCCGTTCTACGGCGCCGTGTCCGCGGCCAAGGCGGCCCTGGAGAGCCACATCCGCCAGCTGGCCCTGGAACTGGCCCCCCAGAAGATCACCGCCAACGCCATCCTGGCCGGCGTCACCGACACCCCGGCCCTGCGCCAGATCCCCGGGCACGACCACATGCTGGAGATGGCCCGCGCCCGCAACCCCATGGGCCGGCTCACCGAGCCCGAGGACGTGGCCGGCGCCATCGCCTGCTTCAGCCAGCCCGAGCTGCTACTGGCTCAACGGCAGCATCCTGCGGGTCGACGGCGGCGAGGACGTGGTCGGAGTAACGGAAGTGACGGGTGAACGGGTGAACAGGTAAGGACCAGCGCGAACCTGCCGACTCTCTCGTTCACGGATCACGGTCACGGTTCCCTGTTCACCTCCGAAGGAGTGAGACCATGACCTTCCAAGCAAGTGATCCTGAAGCTGCAGGAGTTCTGGGCCGAGCGGGGCTGCATCATCGTCCAGCCCTACGACATCGAGGTGGGGGCCGGCACCTTCAACCCGCACACCTTCCTGCGCGTGCCTGGGGCCGGAGCCCTGGAACGTGGCCTACGTGGAGCCCTGCCGGCGGCCCACGGACGGGCGCTACGGCGAGAACCCCAACCGCCTGCAGCACTACTACCAGTACCAGGTGATCCTGAAGCCGTCGCCCCTGCGACATCCAGGAGCTGTACCTGGACAGCCTGCGGGCCCTGGGCATCGACCCCCTGGACCACGACATCCGCTTCGTGGAGGACGACTGGGAGAGCCCCACCCTGGGGGCCTGGGGCCTGGGCTGGGAGGTGTGGCTCGACGGCATGGAGATCACCCAGTTCACCTACTTCCAGCAGGCGGGCGGCATCGACTGCCGGCCGGTGTCGCGCGGAGATCACCTACGGCATCGAGCGCATCGCCATGTACCTGCAGGGGGTGGACAGCGTCTACGACCTCGAGTGGACCGACGGGCTCACCTACGGCGACGTGCACCACCGGGGCGAGGTGGAGTGCAGCACCTACAACTTCGAGGAGGCCGACGTGGACATGCTCTTCGACCTCTTCGACAAGTACGAGGCCGAGGCCAGGCGCCTGGTCGAGAAAGGGCTGGTGCTGCCGGCCTACGACTACTGCCTGAAGTGCTCCCACACCTTCAACCTGCTGGACGCCCGGGGGCGTCATCAGCGTGACCGAGCGCGCCCGCTTCATCGGCCGGGTGCGGGACCTGGCCCGCCGGTGGCCTCAGGCCTACGTGGCGCAGCGCGAGGAGATGGGCCATCCCGCTGCTGGGCTGCTTCGATGCGCCAGGCGCGCAGGGCGAGGGCATGAGCCATGGCGACAGACCTGATCCTGGAGGTCGGCACCGAGGAGATCCCTGGCGGGCTTCCTGCCGCCGGCGCTGGAGGCAGCTGGCAGCGTTGGCCCGGGACGGGCCTGGAGGACGAACTCGTCTGGCCTGTCGGAGCGGTCCGGGCCCTGGGCACCCCGCGGCGTCTCGTCCTGCGTCGGCGGCGTGGCGTCGCGGCAGGAGGACGTCGTCGAGGAGAAGGTCGGCCCGTCCCGTGTCGGCCGCGTTCGACGCCGACGGCAACCCCACCAGGCCGCCGAGGGGTTCGCGCGCGCCAACGGCGTCGAGGTGACCGGACCTGCTGCGGGTCCAGACGCCCCGAGGGGAGTACCTCGGCGCCGCGACGAAGGAACTGGCGGGCCGACCGGCCGCCGAAGTGCTCGCCGGGCTGGCGCCCGGCCTGGATCGCCAGGCTCCCCTTCCGCAAGTCCATGCGCTGGGGGGCCGGAGGCGCGCGTTCGCCCGCCCGGTGCACTGGGTCCTCGCCTCCTAGGCGGCGAGGTGGTGCCCTTCGCCTTCGCGGGCGTCGGCCAGCGGCGGCGCTCGAGCCGCGGCCACCGGTTCCACGCCCCGAACCCTTCGAGGTGAGGACGCGGAGGACTACTTCCGCAAGATCGGCGACGCCGGCGTCGTCCTGGACCCGGCGGAGCGCGGGGCAGCATCGCCCGCCAGGTGAAGGAGGCCGCGCGCTCGGCGGGCGGACGAGCTGGTGCCCGACGACGACCTGCTGGAGACGGTGACCTACCTCGTGGAAGACCCGGTGCGCGGTCGTCGGGCAGCTTCGAGGCGACGTACCTGGAGCTGCCCCGGGAACTGCTGATCCTCACCATGAAGACCCACCAGAAGTACTTCGCCGTGGTGGACGACGCCGGCAAGCTCCTCAACCACTTCGTCACGGTCTCCAACACCGGGCGCGGGACCTGGCGGTGGTGGCGCGGGGCAACGAGCGGGTGCTGCGGGCCCGCCTGGCCGACGCCGCTTCTTCTTCGACGAGGACCAGAAGAAGACCCTCGAGCCCACGCCGAGGGCCTCAAGAAGGTCGTGTTCCAGTCGAAGCTCGGCACCAGCCACGAGAAGATGGAGCGCTTCCGGGCGCTGGCAGCCAAGATCGCGGCGGCGGATCTGCTCCGACCGGCGCCGCCGTGGACCGCATCGCCCGTCCTCTGCAAGGCCGACCTGGTGACCCTGATGGTGGGGGAGTTCCCGGAACTGCAGGGCGTCGTCGGGCGGGAGTACGCGCCGCGGGCGGGGGAGGACCCGGTCGTGGCGCGGGGGATCGAGGAGCACTACTGGCCGGTCCAGGCCGGAGGGCCCCTGCCCTCGGACCCCGAGGCACAGGCCGTGGGGGTCGCCGACAAGCTCGACACCATCGTCGGGTGCTTCGGTGTCGGCCTCATCCCCACCGGCACGGCGGACCCCTATGCGCTGCGCCGCCAGACGCTCGGCGTGCTGCGGATCCTCGACGAGAAGGGGTACCGGCTGCCCCTCGGGTGGCTGGTCGACCAGGCCCTCGAGGAGCTCGGCGCCAAGCTGACCCGGGACGCGGCCGAGGTGCGGCGCGACGTGCTCTCCTTCTTCCGGGGCCGCCTGGAGGGCCTCTTCGCCCAGGCCGGCCTCTCCGGGGACCTCGTCGCGGCGGCGCTCGACGCGGGCTTCGACGACCCGGTGGACGCGCGGGCTCGGGTGCGCACCCTGGAGGAGGCCCGCCGGAGCGGTGAACTCGCTCCCCTGGCGGAGACCTTCAAGCGGGTGGCGAACATCCTCAAGGGGCAGGAGACGGGGACCCCCGCGCCCGAGCGCTTCGAGGTCGATGCGGAACGGGACCTGTGGCGCGTCTACGAGGCGGTGAGGGGCGCCATGGAGTCGGCCGCCGCCCGGGGCGCCTACGGGGATTTCCTGGCCACGGCGGCGCAGCTCAAGGCGGCCGTGGACGCCTTCTTCGACGCCGTGCTGGTCATGGCGGACGACCCGGCGGTCCGGGCGAACCGGCTGGCGCTCCTGGGCTCCGTGGCCGCACTGTTTCGCACCGTGGCGGATTTCGCGAGGGTCGGGTGACGCGGAGCCGTCGCGACGGCTGAGGGGTCCCCCGGCGGTCGCCCCTACATTCACAACGGAGGAGCGGGATGCCCAAGCACGTCTACACCTTCGGCGGAGGGAAGGCCGACGGCAACGGCACGATGAAGGGGCTGCTCGGGGGGAAGGGGGCCAACCTGGCGGACATGTGCCGGCTCGGCATCCCCGTGCCTGCCGGGTTCACGATCACCACCGAGGTGTGCAACTGGTACTACGACCACGGGCGGGCCTATCCCGAGACCCTGCGTGCCGAGGTGGACGCGGCCCTGGGGAACATGGCCGAGGTGATGGGAAAGCGCTTCGGAGACCCGCAGGACCCGCTCCTCGTGAGCGTGCGGAGCGGGGCCCGGGCCTCCATGCCGGGGATGATGGAGACGGTGCTCAACGTCGGCCTGTGCTCGCGCACCATCCCGGGGCTCGTGGCCAAGACCGGCAACGAGCGGTTCGTCTACGACGCCTACCGGCGGCTGATGATGATGTACGCCGACGTCGTGATGGAGAAGGCGGCCGGCCGGGAGGTGGCCGAGGGCAAGGGGATCCGGGTCCAGCTCGAGCACCGGATGGAGGACCTCAAGCGAGCGCAACGGGTACCGGAGCGACACCGACCTCACCGCCGCGGATCTCAAGGCCTTTGCGACGACTTCAAGGCCGAGTGCATCCGGGCCGTGCTCGGCCAAGCCGTTCCCCGACGAACCCGGGAGCAGCTCTGGGGCGCCGTCGGCGCGGTGTTCCAGCTCCTGGAACGGCAAGCGGGCCATCGCACTACCGGCGGATCGAGGGCATCCCCGACGAGTGGGGCACCGCGGTGAACGTGCAGGCCATGGTGTTCGGCAACCTGGGCGACACTCGGCCACCGGGGTGGCGTTCACCCGCAACCCGGCCACCGGGGAGAACGTGTTCTACGGCGAGTGGCTGCCCAACGCGCAGGGCGAGGACGTGGTCGCCGGCATCCGCACCCCCGACGCCATCAACGACGCCGTGCAAGACCGAGACCAACGCCCACCTGCCCGACCCTGGAAGAGGCCATGCCCGCGGCGTACCGCGCAGCTGCTGGAGATCCGCGAACGCCTGGAGCAGCACTACCGGGACATGCAGGACGTGGAGTTCACCGTCCAGGACGGCCGGCTGTGGATGCTGCAGACCCGCACCGGCAAGCGCAACGGCCCGGCAGCGGTGCGCATGGCCGTGGAGATGGCCGGGATGAGGGGCTGATCGACCGGGCCGAGGCGGTGATGCGGGTCCGGCCCGCCCAGCTCGACGAACTGCTGCACCCCATGGTGGACCCGGCCGCCGAGGGGGGTGCCCGGCTGCTCACCAAGGGGCTGCCCGCGGGCCCGGGGGCGCCTGCGGCAAGATCGTGCTGACCTCGGACCGGGCCCAGGAGCTGGGGGGCAGCCGGAGCGAGCGTGATCCTGGTGCGCAACGAGACCAGCCCCGAGGACGTGCACGGCATGCACGCCGCCCAGGCCATCGTCACCGCCAAGGGGGGCATGACCTCCCACGCCGCGCTGGTGGCCCGGGGCTGGGGCAAGACCTGCGTGGTGGGCTGCGGCACCCTGGACATCGACGTGGCCGCCGGCACCGTCACCGTGGGGGACACCGTGCTCCGGGAGGGCGACGTGGTCACCGTCAACGGCACCCGGGGAGCGGTGTACGTGGGCGAGCTGCCGCTGATCGTGATCGACCCCGAGAAGAACCAGGTGATGGCGAAGTTCCTGGGCTGGTGCGACGAGCTGCGCGCCCTGGGGGTGCGCACCAACGCCGACCGGCCGGAGGACGCCGAGCAGGCGAGGCGCTTCGGCGCCGAGGGCATCGGCCTGTGCCGCACCGAGCACATGTTCTTCGGCGAGGAGCGCATCCGCGCGGTGCGCGAGATGATCCTGGCCGAGACCCTGGAGGACCGGGAGCGGCGGTGGACGAAGCTG
Source organism: uncultured delta proteobacterium (assembly GCA_963707045.1). Lineage (GTDB taxonomy): Bacteria > Desulfobacterota > Deferrisomatia > Deferrisomatales > JACRMM01 > CAZGRT01. The sequence goes on along the minus strand of CAVPOV010000017.1, from coordinate 38,004 downwards.
CTGCCCTTCCAGCGGGACGACTTCAAGGGCCTGTTCCAGGCCATGGAGGGTCTGCCCGGTGACCGTGCGCCTGCTGGACCCGCCCCTGCACGAGTTCGTGCCCCACGAGGACGAGCTGATCGTCGAGCTGGCCGAGAGCCATGGGGGTGGACGCCGACGCAGGTGCGCGCCCGGGTGGAGCAGCTCAAGGAGGCCAACCCCATGCTCGGCCACCGGGGCTGCCGGCTGGGCATCAGCTACCCGGAGGTCACCCGCATGCAGGCCCGGGCCATCCTGGAGGCCGCCGCCGAGCTGCGCGGCCGAGGGGGTGGACGCCCGGCCCGGAGATCATGGTGCCCCTGGTGGGCACGGTCGGCGAGCTGGCCGACCAGAAGGCGGTGATCCTGGAGGTCGCCGCGGCGGTGAAGGCCGAGAAGGGCATCGACGAACTGCCGTTCCTCATCGGCACCATGATCGAGGTGCCCGCGGGCCGCGCTCACCGCCGACGAGGTGGCGGCGCGAGGCCGAGTTCTTCAGTTTCGGCACCAACGACCTCACCCAGATGACCTGCGGTTTCAGCCGCGACGACGCGGGCACCTTCCTGCCCCTGTACGTGGAGAAGGGCTTCTACGCGGACGACCCCTTCCAGAGCATCGACCAGAACGGCGTGGGCCAACTGGTGGAGATGGGCACCGAGAAGGGCCGCGCGGCACGCCCGGGCCTCAAGGTGGGCGTGTGCGGCGAACACGGCGGCGACCCCGACTCGATCCGCTTCTTCCACCGCGTCGGGCTGGACTACGTCTCCTGCAGCCCGTTCCGCGTACCGATCGCGCGACTGGCCGCCGCCCAGGCCGCCGTGGCCGGGAAGTAGCGGGCGGGATGGCCGGCGGGGCCCGGTGCGTCGGGGTCGCGGCGCTCCTCGTGGTGGGGGCTCTCGCCGCCCCGTCCGGGGCGGACGCGCCCCACGTGGGCGTCAGCCGCGTCACCCTCGCCTCGGGGGTCGCCCAGAGCGCCTCGCGGCGCTGCGGGGGGTGCCACAGCCCCGAGTTCGCCCTGTGGATCCGCCACTCCCACAGCCACTTCCTGGTCGACCCGGCCACGGACCGCCGCTTCGTGGCGGCCCGCTTCGGGGAGGGCGTGCCGGGGTGGGGGGAACACGTCGAAGGCCGTTTCCGGGGGGAAGACGTGGCCCTGGCCTACGGGCTGCTCGACGTGCAGGTGTACTTCCGGCGCGACCCCGACGGCCACCGGCTCCTCCCCGCCGAGTGGAACCACCACGAGGACCGGTGGGAGGCGCTTCGGCCGAGCCTTGCGGAGGTCGTCGAGAGCCGCCTCACGTGGGAGGACGGGTGCGCCGGGTGCCACACGACGGGGTTCGACCCCAGGGACGGCACCTTCGAGGAGGCCAACGCGGGGTGCGCGGCGTGCCACGGACCGGGCCAGGCCCACGTCGAGGCCGGCGGCCGGGGACCGATCCTCGACCCCACCAACCTCGAGCCCCGGCGGCGCTCCGAGGTCTGCGGCGCGTGCCACGCCCGGGGCCGCGACCGGGCCACCGGCAGGCCCTACCCCGTCGGGTTCCATCCCGGCGACCCGTTGGACAGGGTCCTGGAGGTCGGCCGGCCGGAGCCGGGCGTGGTCACGGAACTCTTCTGGGGGGACGGCACGGAGCGTCTTCCCTTCATGGAGTACCAGGGCTTCGTCCAGAGCGGCCACTACCGGGTGGGGCTCACCTGCACCACGTGCCACCTGCCCCACGGGTCCGAACACCCCCGGAGCCTGCGGCGCAGGACCGACGACGTGTGCGACGACTGCCACGGGGAGGTCCTCGCGGCCGTTCGGGCCCACACGGCCCATCCGGAGGGCAAGGCCGACTGTCTGGACTGCCACATGGCCGCCCTCTCGGGCGGCTCCGGGCTGGCCCGGACGAGGTCCCACACCTTCCGGTTCCGGCCCCCGGCGTCCGCCTCGACCCAGCGGGCGCCCGACAGCTGCACCGTCTCGTGCCACGGCGACCGGGGACCCGCCTGGGCCGCCGAGGCCCTGGGTGCCTGGAGGTAGCGTGACCGGACCGGACCGCTCCCTCGTCCTGGTCGTCGACGACGACCCCGCGATCCTTCCCCTGATGGAGGCCATCCTGGAGGACGAGCCCGTCCGCTTGCAGGGCGCGGAAGGGGGACTCCAGGCCCTGGCCCGCATCGAAGGGGGCCTGCTTCCGGACCTGCTCATCCTCGACGTGATGATGCCCGGCATGGGGGGCATCGACGTGCTCCACCGCCTCAAGGGCCGGGCCGAGTTCGAGCAGGTTCCGGTGATCCTCCTGACGGCCCGCAGCCGCAGCGAGGACGTGGTGGCCGGCCTCGAGGCCGGGGCGACCGACTACGTGGTCAAGCCGTTCCACCTGGCCGAACTGAAGGCGCGGGTCCGCTCGGCGCTGAGGCTGCGCGGGCTCTTCCTCGAACTGGAGAAGGCGCGGGACGCGTCGGTCCAGCGGGAGCGGCTCCGGGTCCTGGTCGAAACGGCCGGCGGCATCGCCCACGCGCTGAACCAGCCGCTCACCGTCGCGCTGCTCAAGATCGAGGCCCTGTCCCTGCCGCCGGGGGAGGCCCCCGCCCGGGCCGACGATCTCGACGTCATCCGGCGCAGCCTGGAGAAGGTGGCCGCGGAGGTGCGCAAGATCCAGCGCCTCACCAGCTACCGCACCACCGGCTACCCCGGGGGGATCGACATTCTCGACCTCGAGGCGGAGCCGTGAGCCGCCCGGCGGAGCGAGAGGGGTGGAAGGGGGCTGCTGGATCTCGAGTCGCGCCGCGGCGAGGGGTTCGTCGAACGGCTGCTGGCGGTGACGGGAGCGGAGCACCTCCTGCTGTTCGCGGGGTCTCCGGGAGGGGGCCTCCGGCTGGTCCTGTCGAGCGACCTCCCGCCGTCGCTGCAGGAGGCGGCGTCGCGGCCCCTGCACCCGGCGGAGGACCCGTTCTGGTTCCGCCTGGCGGGGGCGGTGTCGCTCCACGAGGGGGGCGCCGTGGGCGAGGTGCCCCCGTCGGGGTGCCTGCCCCCGGGGACGGGCTGGGCGCTGGCGGCCGCCGGGGAAGGGTGGTCGTTCTGCGCCGTGCTCACGGGAAGGGGCGAAGCGCCCCGGGGCCTCGTGGACGACCCGCTGCTGCGGGGGGCGCTGCTGCGCCGGCTCGGCGCCCAGGCTTCGCCCGGGTCCGAGGCCGCCCAGAGCGCCGTGGACGCGCTGAGCCGTCTCTCCCACGAGTTCAAGACGCCCCTGGTGAGCATCAAGGGCTACGCGGAACTGATCCTCGACCGCTCCGACATCCCGCTCACTCCTCGCACGAGGGACTGGGTGCGCCGCATCGCCGCGGGGGCGAACCGGCTCGCGGGCCTGTTCCGGAAGATCACCGAGGAGGGGCGCACCGACTGGGCGGCGGCCTACACGCCCCAACCCGTGGACACGGCCCGCTGGGTGGAGCGCTGCCTCTCGGAGGCCGAGTCCCTGGCGGAGGGGAGGGAGTTGCTCTGGTCCGCCGAGGTGCCCGAGGCGCTCCCGCCGGTGCAACTGGACCCCGACGCCGGGCGGGACCTGCTCCTGGAGCTTCTGCAGAACGCGGTCCGGGCCACCCCGGACGGCGGGCGGGTGGCGGTGTCGGCCCGGGCCGAGGAGCGCGGCGGGAAGCCGGGCGTGCGGCTGACCGTGGAGGACTCGGGCATCGGGGTCCCCCAGGGGCCCGCCGCCGAGGCGTTGTTCGAGCGGTTCGGGAGCCTGGGGCGGCTCGCGGAGCATCACAGCGGCGACTTCGAGTTCGGCGCGGCCGGCTTGGGCCTGGGCCTGTCCCTGGTGCGCGGCCTGGCCCGGGCCCACGGCGGGGAGGCGTGGGCGGAGGGCCGGGGCCGGGACCCGGTGGCGCTCCCCGGCGCGCGGTTCCACGTGTGGCTTCCGACGCGGGCGGAGAGGCCCGTGGCGGCCCGGGCGGAGTCGGTGAGGAGCCGCGTGCTCGTCCTGGACCCCGACCCCGAGGGCGGCCGGATCCTGGAGGAGGCGCTGCAGGTGGCCTACGACATCGTCCGGGTCCGCACGGCGCCCGACGCCCTGCGGCACTGGGCGGCGGGCGCCTGGGCGGGGTGCGTCGTGGAGCCCCGGCTCCCCGAGGCGGGCGGCGTGGACCTAATTCGGGCCCTGCGGGCCGCGGCCGGCCCCGAGGGCCCCGCGATCGTCGCCTACAGCACGGCAGGCGCCCTCGAGTCCTCGGCCTGGCGGCTGGCCGGTGCCGATGCGTGCGTGGCCAAGCCGGCCCGTGCCCGGGTCCTCGTGCAGCGCCTGCGAAGCCTGGCTGGCCGCCGGAGCCCGCTGCCGCGATGACGGCAGGCCGTGCTCCGAACGCCATGACCGCCCGCAGGGTCGAAGCGAAGATCGTCAACCCGCTCCTCGGGACCCGGATCCCGCTGCCGTGCTACGCCACCGACGGCGCCGCCGGGCTGGACCTGCGGGCGTGCATCGAGGAGCCTTTCACCCTGGCGCCCGGGGAAACCCGCCTCGTCCCGAGCGGCCTCGCCGTCCACATCGTCGATCCCGGTCTGGCGGCGGTGGTGATCCCCCGCTCCGGACTGGGCATGCGGCACGGCCTCGTGCTCTCGAACCTCGTGGGGCTGATCGACTCCGACTACCACGGGGAGATCGGCATCGGGGTGTGGAACCGGGGCACCGAACCGTTCACGATCCACCCCGGGGACCGCATCTGCCAGATGGTCTTCGTGCCGGTGGTCCAGGCGGAGTTGGAGGTGGTGGAGGAGTTCTCCGTGACCTCGGCGCGGGGGGCGGGGGGCTTCGGCCACACCGGCCGGGGGTGACCGGCCGGGAGCCCCGCGTGCGCCGGAGAGCCCTCCCCCGTTGACCGAAACAGTCAGAAATGAGACCCTGGCGGCGTGGACCTACCGTTCGGTCGGTACTTTCGACGAGGGAGGTGGCGCTGTGAGAAACTGCAAGACGTGCCGGGAGCGGACGCCGGAGTGCCCGGAGACGGCCGACGGGGCCCTGCTGGCTCTGGGGCCGTTCTGGGGGGGCGGCGACAGGGACTGTCCCCTGGAGTTGGCGGCGTGGCGCAAGGAGTCCGCCGCGCTGCTCGGAGGCAAGCCCCGGGAGAAGTAGGGATGGCGCGTCCCCGGGCTGCGGGGGAAAAAGACGCGGGCTCGGCCGAGAGGCCGAGCCCGCTGTCGCTTCGTGCTGCCGGGTTCCTGCCCTAGCTGCGCCGCCGGTCGCGATCGCGACGCTGCTGGGGCGGGGGACTGCGGCCCTCGCGCTGCCCGCCGCCCTCCTCGCCCTCGTAGATGGCGGCTCGGCGCGACAGCTTGATCCGGCCGTTGGCCTCCACGTTGAGCACCTTCACCGGCACGGTGTCGCCCTCCTTGAGGAAGTCCGTGACGTTGCGCCGACCCGCTCCTTGTCGATCTCGCTGATGTGGAGCAGGCCGTCGGTGCCCGGGAAGATCTCGACGAAGGCGCCGAAGTCCATGATGCTTGCGGACGGTGCCCTGGTAGATCTTGCCCACCTCGGCTTCCTGGGTGAGGTCGCGGATCAGCTTGATCGCCTGCGCGGTCTGGGCCTCGTTGGTGCTGGCGATGCGGATGGACCCGTCGTCCTCGATGTCGATGCTGGTGCTGGGTCACGGCGATGATGTTGCGGATGTTCTTGCCGCCGGGGCCGATCACGTCCTTGATCTTCTCGGTGCTGACGTGGATCACCGTGATCCGCGGCGCGAGGGGAGACAGCTCCGGCCGCGGCGCGGTCAGGGCCTTGTCCATGCAGTCGAGGATGTGCAGGCGTCCCGCGCGGGCCTGCTCCAGCGCCTGGTGCGCATGATCTCCGCGGTGATGCCGCGCGACCTTGATGTCCATCTGGAGCGCGGTGATGCCGTCCCGGGTGCCGGCCACCTTGAAGTCCATGTCGCCGAGGTGGTCCTCGTCGCCGAGGATGTCGGAGAGGACCGCGTAGCTGGTCGCCCTCGAGGATCAGGCCCATGGCGATGCCGGCCACCGCCGCCGTGATCGGGACGCCGGCGTCCATCGAGCGCGAGGCTGCCGCCGCACACCGTGGCCATGGACGAGGAGCCGTTGCTCTCGAGTGATCTCGGAGACCAGCCGGACGGTGTAGGGGAAGTCCTCGTGGTCGGGGAGCACCGGCCGCGAGCGCCCGCTCGGCCAGGGCGCCGTGGCCGATCTCGCGGCGGCCGGGCGCCGCGCAGGAAGCGGGCCTCGCCCACGGAGTAGGGCGGGAAGTTGTAGTGCAGCATGAACTGCTTGTAGTAGGAGCCCTCGATGGCGTCGATCAGCTGCTCGTCGCTCGGAGGTGCCCAGGGTGGGGACCACCAGCGCCTGGGTCTCGCCGCGGGTGAACAGCGCCGAGCCGTGGGTGCGGGGCAGCACCCCGACCTGGCAGTCGATGGCCCGGATGTCGTCCAGGCCCCGGCCGTCGATGCGGCTTGCCCTCGCTCGAGGATCGTGCCGCGCACGTACTTCTTGGCCTCGGCCGTCGAAGGCGGCCTTGTACTCCTTGGCGCGGAGCTTCTCCTCCTCGTTGAGCGTCTCCACCAGGTCGGCCTTGGCGGCGCTCAGAGCCTCGTTGCGGCCTCCTTCTTGCCGGTCAGCTGCGTAGGCCGTGGCACCGTGCTCGGCGAAGACCGCCGCGGCCTTCTCCGCCACGGCCGCGTCCTTCTCCGCGGCCGGCGGCAGCTGGCGCTTGGGCTTGCCCACCATCTCCACCAGCTCCTCCTGGAGGGCCACCAGGCGCTTGATCTCGGCGTGGCCGAGCTCGAGGGCCTTGAGCATCTCGGCCTCGCTGAGCATCGTGGAGCCGCTCTCCACCATCATGACGGCGTCCTTGGTGCCGGCCATGATCAGGTTGAGCTTGCTCTCCTCGAGCTGCTGCAGGGTCGGGTTGACCACGTACTCGCCGTCCACGTGGCCGATGCGCACCCCGGCGATGGGCCCCATGGAACGGGATGTCGGAGATGGACAGCGCGGCCGAGGCGCCGATCATGGCGACGATGTCGGGGTGGTTCTCCGTAGTCGTGGGAGAGCACCGTGGCGATGACCTGGGTCTCGCAGGTGAAGTTCTTCGGGAACAGGGGCCGGATGGGCCGGTCGATGAGCCGGCGACGTGAGCGTGTCGTAGTCGGGCGGACGGCCTTCCCGCTTGAAGAAGCCGCCCGGGATCTTGCCGGCGGCGAAGGTCTTGGTCTGGAAGTTGACGGTGAGGGGGAAGAAGTCGATTCCCTCGCGTCCTTCCGCCTCGGCCACGGCGGTGACCAGGACCGCCGTGTCGCCGTAGCTCACGAGCACGGAGCCGTGGGCCTGACGAGCCATGCGGCCCGGTCTCCAGGGTGAGGGTTCTGCCCCCCACCTCCAACTGCACTCTCTTCACATCGAACAAAGTGACACTCTCCCGTCTTCAGTGTGGGTGGTTAAGGCCGAGTGGTCGTCCTCGGGGGGCTACTTGCGGATGCCCAGTCGGTCGATGATGCTCCGGTACCGCTCGATGTCGCTGTTCTTCAGGTAGTCGAGCAGGCGGCGCCGCTGGCCGACGAGCTTGAGCAGGCCGCGACGGGAGGAGTGGTCCTTCTTGTGGTTCTTGAAGTGCTCCGTCAGGTAGCTGATCCGCTCGCTCAGGAGAGCGATCTGCACCTCGGGGGACCCCGTGTCGCCCTCGTGCAGCTGGAACTGATCGATGACTTCCTGCTTCCTCTCCACGGTCATCACCATGACTTCTATCCTCCTCGATCGCTCGTCCGCTTGGGATGGGTAGGCGGGCCTCGTCGTCGGGCCTGCCGGTTGTAGAAATGATCCGCCTCTATAGCACAACGGGGCTCCGGCCGTAAAGCGCCCCGACCCGGCCGACGCTCCCTCCCGTGCGGCGGACGCCGGTGTCGGAAGGGGTCGGAGAAGGCCGGGGGGTTGGCGAGCGGGCCCGGTCCTCAGGCCGTCTCGAGGAAGACCTTCCGGGGCTTCAGGACCCCCGCCTCCCGCTCGGCGATCGCCACGAGCCGTCCCTCCGGGTCGAACGCGGCCACCGTGCCCGAACCCCCGGGAGCGGCCACCGCCCGCCCGTGGCGCAGCGCCTGCGCGTCTCCGCTCGGCACCTCGACGCGGGCCAGATCGCAGACCATGCGCTCCGACGGGAGGACCCGGTCCCAGGCTCCCGGGCCCGCGGCCTCCAGGGCGTCCAGGGCGTGCGCCTCGTCCACGGAGAAGGCCCCGGACCGGACCCGTCGAAGTTCCCAGAGCGTGCCGCCCGTGCCCAGGGCATCTCCGATGTCGCGCGCCAGGGAGCGAACGTAGGTGCCCGCCGAACACTCCACGTCCACGACGAGGTCCGGCAGGGCCATCTCGAGCAGTTCGAGCCGATGGACCGTGACGGTGCGGGTCGGCGCGACCACGGCCTCCCCCCGGCGGGCCCGGCGGTGGAGCGGGACACCGTCCACCTTGACGGCCGAGAAGGCGGGCGGAACCTGGGTGGTCTCCCCGCGCCAGAGGTCCAGGACCCCCTCCACCTGCTCCGGCGTCAGGGGCGGCACGGGCTGCGTGTCCAGCACCCGGCCCTCCCGGTCCAGGGTGTCCCGCCGTTCTCCCAGGCGGATGCGGGCGCGGTAGCGCTTGTCGTGGCCGGCCAGGAACTCCAGCAGCCGCGTCGCGGCGCCCAGCCCAACCAGGAGCACCCCGGTGGCGAGCGGGTCGAGGGTGCCCGCGTGCCCGGCCCTGCGGCAGCCCAGGGCCCGCCGGACCCGCTGGACGGCGGCGTGGGAGGTGATCCCCGGCGGTTTGTCCAGGACCAGAAGGCCCTGGCCGGCGTCCGCCACCGGTCAGCCGGCCTGGCGCCGTTGGAGCATGTCTTCGTCGAGGGCCTCCTCGACCCGGGCGTAGATGCGGCGCTTCCACTCCCGGAGGTCTCCCTCCACCGTGGCCCCGGCCGCGTTGCGGTGGCCGCCCCCCCCCAGTTCCCGCGCGATCCGGGCCACGTCCACGCGCCCCTTGGAGCGCAGCGCGAGCCGGTATCGTCCGGGGCCCTCCTCGCGCAGGAGGATCCCGACCTCCACCCCGCACACGGACCGGGCGTAGTTGGCGAAGCCCTCGACGTCCTCCACGCCTGTGTGGGTCTGCCGGAACATCTCCCGGGTCACGACCACGCTCGCCACCTTGTCCCGGGGGGAGAGTTCCAGCGTCTCGAGGGTCCGTGCGAGCAGCCGAAGCCGGCCCAGGGGCTGCTGGTCGAAGACCATCTGGGCGACCCACGCCGGGTCGACCCCCTTGGAGACCATCCGAGACGCGATCTCGAAGGCCCGCGGGGTGGCGTTGGAGAACCGGAAGCAGCCCGTGTCGGTCAGGATGCCCGTGTAGATCCCGCTCGCCGCCGTGAAGCCGATGGGGGCCGGCAGGGCCAGGAGCACGTCGTACACGAGCTCCGCGGTGGCGCACGCCTCGGGGTCGATCAGGTTCGCGGAGCCGAACCGGTCGTTGCCGGGGTGGTGGTCGATGTTGACCAGGTGCCGCTCCGGCCCCAGGACCTCGTCGCCGAACCCGGTGCGCTCGAGGGACCCGCAGTCGAGCAGGACCACCCGGTCGTACCCGGCCCCCTCCTCGGGCGCGAGGTGCACCCGCTCCGCCAGGGGGAGCCAGGACAGGTTCATCGGCACGCCGTCGGCGTTGGCGATGTCGCAGCGCTTGCCCAGGGCCGAAAGGCCCGCGGCCAGGGCGATGGACGAGCCGATGGCGTCGCCGTCGGGGTTGTGGTGGGAGAGGATGAGGAAGCGCTGCCCCGAGAGCAGGGCGTCGCGAACCTCAGCGATCGCTTTCGTCCGGGCCATGGGAGATCTCTTCGAGCATCTCCTGCAGGTGCAGGGTCTTCTCGATGGAGTCGTCGTAGAGGAACCGGATCTCGGGGGCCGCCCGCAGGCGCAGGCGGTGGGCGATCTCCCGGCGCACGAAGGGAGTCGCGCTCGCGAGGCCCCGCGCGCTGGCCTCGCGGTTGGCCTCCTCCCCCATCACGGTGTAGAAGATCTTGGCGATCCGCAGGTCGGCGGCCACCGTCACGCCGGTGAGGGTGACGAAGCCGACGCGGGGATCCTTGACGTCCTTCTGGAGGATCCCCGCGGCCTCCTGGAGGATCAGGTCCGCGACGCGCTGGGTGCGGCGGGTCTGCATCGTTCGTCGCTCAGAGGTGGAGGACCTCCAGGTCGGCCCGGGTGACCTGGGCCAGGTGGAGTTCCTCGATGTAGTCCAGGACCCGGTTGAGAACCGAGTCCGCCAGGCGGGCGTCGTTGCTGACGACGGCGAACCCGATGGTGGCCTTCTGGTGCAGGTCCAGGTTGTCGACTTCCGCCACCGACACGGGGAAGCGGTTGCGGGTGCGCTCGACCACCCGGCGGACGATGCCGCGCTTCTCCTTGAGGCCGTGCACCTCGGGGAGATAGAGGTCCACGGTCGCAACGCCCACCACCATGCCGCGACGTCCCCGTGCCGGCTAGAGCTCCCGGGCCACCTGCTCGACCACGTAGAACTCCAGCACGTCCCCCTCCTTCACGTCGTTGTAGTTCTGGATGGACAGGCCGCACTCGAAGCCCTCGCGGACCTCCTTCGCGTCGTCCTTGAAGCGCTTGAGGCTCGCGAGCTCGCCCTCGTAGACCACGACGCTCTCGCGCAGGAGCCGCAGGCGGGCGTTGCGCTGCACCACCCCCTGGGTCACGGCGCAGCCCGCCACCGTGCCGATCTTGGGCACGCGGAAGATCTGGCGCACCTCGGCCCGCCCGAGGACCCGCTCCTCCTCGGTGGGGGCCAGGAGCCCGGCCAGGGCCTTCTTCACGTCGTCGGTGGCGTCGTAGATGACGTTGTACAGGCGCATGTCCACGCCCTGGTTGTCGGCGAGGGCCGCGGCCTTGGCCTCCGGCCTCACGTTGAACCCGACCACGATCGCCTTGGAGGCGCTCGCCAGGTTGACGTCGTTCTCCGTGATGCCGCCCACGGCTCCGTGGAGGACGCGCACCTTCACCTCGGAGTTGGAGAGCTTCTCCAACGACTGGCTGAGGGCCTCGACGGAGCCCTGCACGTCGGCCTTGATGACGATCGGGAGCTCCTTCGTCTCGCCCTCGGCGATGCGCGTCTGGAAGTCCGCCAGGGTGACGCGCCGGGCCTTGCCCATCTCCTCCTCGCGGGTCTTCTCCGCGCGTCGTCCGGCCATGTCCCGCGCCATGCGCTCGCTGTCCACCACCTGGAAGGGCTGCCCCGCGCTCGGCACGCCGTCGAGCCCCGTGACCTCCACCGGGGTGCTGGGGGGAGCCTCCTTGAGCCGCTTCCCCTGGTCGCTGATGAGCGCACGGATCCGGCCCGAGTGCATCCCGGCCAGGATGATGTCGCCGACCCGCAGGGTGCCCTCCTGGACCAGCACGGTGGCCACCGGCCGCGGCCCCGGTCGACCCGGGCCTCGACCACCGTGCCCTGGGCGGGCTTGTCGGGGTTGGCCTTGAGTTCCAGGATCTCGGACTGGAGGGTGATCATCTCCAGGAGGTTCTCGACGCCCGTTCCCGTCTTCGCCGACAGCGGCACGCAGATCACGTCGCCGCCCCAGTCCTCCGGGGCCGAGGTCGTGCTCCGTGAGCTCCCGCTTGACCCGGTCGGGGTTGGCGTCGGGCTTGTCCATCTTGTTGATCGCCACGATGATCGGCACGCCGGCGGCCTTCGAGTGGTCGATGGCCTCCACCGTCTGGGGCATGATGCCGTCGTTGGCAGCCACCACCAGCACCGTGATGTCGGTCACCTTGGCGCCGCGGGCGCGCAGGGCCGTGAACGCCTCGTGACCGGGCGTGTCGAGGAACACCAGCGGCCCGCGGTAGGTATCCACCGCGTAGGCGCCGATGTGCTGGGTGATGCCGCCGGCCTCCCCGGCCGCGACCCGGGTCTTGCGGATGCGGTCGAGCAGCGAGGTCTTGCCGTGGTCCACGTGCCCCATGACCGTGACCACCGGCGAGCGCAGGACGAGATCCTCGGCCTTGTCCTCGACCTGCGCGAGCATCTCCTCCTCGCCCACGACGATGTTCTCCACCTCGTACTCGAACTCGGACGCCACCAGGGCCGCGGTGTCCGCGTCGATCGTCTGGTTGATGGTGACCAGCACGCCGAGCGACATCAGCTGCTTGATCAGTTCCGTGGCCTTGACCCCGATGCGTTGGCCGAGTTCCGACACGGCGATCAACTCGTTGACCCGGATCCGGCGCTTGATGGCCTTCGGCACCGTGATCTGCGTCTGCTGCAGAGCCCGCCGGGGCTCGGGCCTCTCCACCTCGGTTCGGCCGCGGCCCTTCTTGCGCCTTGCGGGCGGCGCGGGAAGCCTCCCGCTCCTTCTTGCTCATGTGGTAGGTGGGGCGCCCGTGGCCGGCCGCTCCTCCACCGGGGGGTGGATGAAGCGCACCACCTTGAGGCCGAACTCCTCCTTGGGTGCTTCCTCCCCGGCCGGGGCGGGTGTTTCCTCCTCGGCGGCCGGGGCGGCCGCTGCCTCCGCCGTCTCCCCCTCGCCCGGAGGTACGGCTTCCTCCGCCGCGAGCGGAGCCTCGGGTTCGCCGGGCTCCTCCTCGGGCACGGTCTCCACGGGCTCCTCGGGAGGCGGTGCCTCGACCGCGACGGTCTCCTCCGCCGGCACGGCGTCCTCGCTCCGCCTTCCGGCGACGGCGCACCACCGGCTTCGGCGGAGCCGCCGCCTCCGAGGTCTCCGGAGCCCTCTTCTGCGTGGCGGGACTTCCCCAGGGTGTCGAGGCCTTGCCCGACTCGGCCTCGTCCTCCCGGGCTGAGGTGGCTGCTCACCTTGACGCCGACCTGCACCAGGGCGCCCAGGAGGTCCTGGACCTCGTAGCCGTGCTCCTTGGCTGCTTCGAAAACTCGAACCTTTGCCATACCTTGCTTCCTGGGGCGTTGTTGAGGGTGTCTCCGGCCCGCGATCAGCCCTCTTCCGCCGGGGGAGTCGTGTCATCCGGCGATTCTTCCGTGGGCGTCTCCGCGGACGGAGCCGGCTCCGGCGGTGCGTCGAGGTCTTCCTCGCTCGTCGCCGCCATGACCTCGGCCTCGAAGGCCTCCCGCGCCGCATCCTTCAGGGCCTCGGCTCCCGGGAGGTCCAGGCCGAGCACTTCCACCAGCAGTTCCGGGGAGGCTTGGGCCAGCCCTTCCAGGGAATGGACGTCGGCCCGACCGAGACGGGCCACCTTGAGGGGGTCCATGCCGGCCAGCCGAAGGATCTTGCCCTTCTCCATCTCCCGGCGCCGGCTCTCCTCCTCGCTCACGATGTCCAGCCGCCACCCCATGAGCTTGGCGGCCAGCTTCACGTTCTGCCCGCGCCTCCCGATCGCCAGGCTGAGCTGGTCCTCGGGCACGATCACGGTCATCACGTGCTGCTCCTCGTCCATCAGCACCCGGGCGATCTGCGCCGGGGAGAGGGCGTTGGACGCGTAGATCGCCGGCGTCCTCGTCCCTCACCACGATGTCGACGCGCTCGCCCTTCAGTTCCTGGACCACCCCGCGCACCCGGCTGCCGCGCATGCCCGACGCAGGCGCCCACCGGGTCCACGTCCGAGTCGCGGGAGACCACCGCGATCTTGGCCCGTCTCCCCCGGTTCCCGGGTGCAGGCCTTGATCTCCACGATGCCCTCGCGCAGTTCCGGGACCTCGATCTCGAACAGCTTGAGGACGAACTCGGGGTGGGTGCGCGACAGGATGAGTTGGGGCCCGCGGGTCTCCTTCTGGACCTTCAGCAGCAAGGCGCGGATGCGGTCGCCCTGGCGGTAGTTCTCGCTGCGGATCTGCTCGCTGGAGGGCAGCACGGCGTCGGTGCGGCCGAGGTTGACCACCAGGTCGCCCTTTTCCGCCCGCTGCACGATGCCGTTGATGATCTCACCGCGGCGGTCGATGAACTCGCTGTAGATGATGTCGCGCTCGGCTTCGCGCACCTTCTGGATGATCACCTGCTTGGCCACCTGGGCGATGATCCGGCTGAGCTCCCCCAGGTCCACCGGGATGCCCAGTTCGTCGCCGACGTCGGCACGCCGGGTCGTACTTCTCCCGGGCCTCCTCGAGCCCGACCTCGGTGTAGGAATCCTCGACCTCCTCCACCACCGTCATGTACTCGAAGACGTTGATGCGGCCGTTCTCCTCGTCGAACTGGGCCTCCAGGTTCCGGTTGCCCAGCTTCTTGCGGGCCGCTGTGGCCATGGCCTGCTCCAGGGCGTCGATCAGGATCTCCCGATCGATGCCCTTCTCGCGGACCACCTGCTCGATCACCCGATTGATGTCCTTCATTCGCACACCGTCTGCCCTGCGGGCGTCTTGAATTCCCTGGTTCGAGGTCCCGTCTCCGGGCCGCCGACTCAGAACGGGAGGTCGGGGTCGAGGTGGGCCTCGCGAATCGCCTCGACCGGAATGGTGTGTTGCGTCCCGCCGTCCGTCGGCTCGATCACGAGCCGCTCCTGTTCGTCCAAGCCACGGTTGATCCCGTGGAAGCTCTTGCGGCCGTCGATCGCCTCCCGCGTCCGCACGACGATCTTCTCGTCGCGGAAGCGGTCGAAATCCCGGGCGCGCTTGAGCGGCCGTCGCACCCCCGGGGAGGACACCTCCAGCGCGTACCGCGACGGGATTGCGTCCGCCACGTCCAGGTGGGGGCTCACTTCGCGGCTGATCTGGGCGCACTCCTGCAGGGTGATGCCCCCCGGCCGGTCGACCAGGAGCCGGAGCACCCATCGGCCGTATTCCGACGCGAGCTGCAGGTCGACAAGTTCGTAGCCGAGGCCCTCCACCGCAGGCCTCACGGCGGCGTCCAGTTCTCGCAGAGCCTTCTCGCGTTCCATGGCCATGAATGAAAAAAGTGGGTCCTGCACCCACTTCACCACCCCCCCCGATCGCGACGAAGGCGGGACTATACCAACCTCGTTCTGGGGGTGTAAAGGGGGAAGTGGTTCCACCCGCCCCGGGGTCGCGTTCCCGCCACTGCGCGGCGCGGCGGTGGCGGATTCGCCACGGGGCCGCTCGCGCCCAGGTCGCGGCAAAGCCCGCCGGCAGGCCGAGACGGACGCTCCCGCCCCCCTGTCGATCGGGGCTGGGCCGGGGGCATGTTTCTTGCTAAAGTGCCAGCCTGGCAATTCACCCGACAGCTCAGGATTCGCGTGGCCTTTCAACACACCTTGCAAAACCGGGTGACCCTTTGCGGTGTCGGCCTGCACGGCGGCGGCCCGGCCCGCGCCGTCCTTCGGCCGGCGCCGCCGGGCACCGGCATCCGGTTCCGCCGCTCCGACCTTCCCGGTTCGGTGGAGATCCCCGCTCACGGTGCCTTCGTCGTCGATACGGCGCTGGCGACGGTTCTCGGCCGGGGGGACGTCACGGTCTCCACGGTGGAGCACTGCCTGGCAGCGCTCGCCGGCATCGGGGTGGACAACGCCGTCGTGGAGGTCGAGGGCCCGGAACTGCCCATCGGGGACGGCAGTTCGCTTCCCTTCTGCCAGGCGATCCTCTCCGTGGGGCTCCGCCGGCAGGAGGCGCGCCGCCGGGCCATCCGGATCGTGGAGCCCGTGGTAGCCCGGGACGGCGACAAGTACTGCGCGCTGAGGCCCGGCGAGGGGTTCCGGGTGACCTACGCCGTGGACTTCGAGGGGCGTTTCCCGGGCGCCCAGCACCTTGACCTCGCGGTGGATCCCGCCGCCTTCTGCCGCGAACTCGCTCCGGCGAGGACCTTCGGGTTCCTCGAGGAGGTGACGTACCTGCGGTCGGTGGGCAAGGCCCGGGGCGGCTCGCTGGAGAACGCGCTGGTGCTCGACAACGGCCGGGTCCTCAACCCGGAGGGCCTGCGCATGCCCGACGAGCTGGTGCGGCACAAGGCCCTGGACGCGGTGGGCGACCTGGCCCTGGCGGGCGCTCCCGTCGTGGGCCACCTGGTGGTGCACAAGGGGGGGCACTCCCTCCACACGCAGCTGGTCCGAAATCTGCTGGCCCGGCCCGAGGCGTGGGCCGCCGTGGACCTGGCACCCGAGACGGCTCCTCCCTGGAGCGAACCGGAGGTCCCCCTGCCGCTCGCGGCCGCGTTGGCCTAGCAGTACCGCCGCTTCCCCCGGCCCAAGCGTTCCCGGCGCCTCGGCCGGGCTTGCGCCCGCGCTTTCCGCTCGCCTAGAATCCCGTCTCTTCCGACCGGTCTCGGCCGCTTCCTCCCGACGGGAAAGCCCATGCGGCGCTGGCTCATGCTCACCGCGTTCTCCCTGCTCGCCCTGGCTTGGGCAAGTCCGGTCGTGCTGGGTGCGGCGAGCGGGGTCCGCATCGAGGACGTCACCGTTCGTCGCGGCGGGCGGGCCGACCTCGTCGTGGGCTTCCGGGTGCACGGAGCCCTGGACGACCGTGTCGCGGAGACCCTGGACAGCGGTCTTCCGGTGCGGTTCACGTACTGGGTCCGCATCGTCCGCCCGCGCGATCTCCTCCGCGACGTGGTGGTGGCGGAGCACAAGCTCGTCCGCGTCCTGGAGAAGGACAACCTCAAGGACCGCTTCCGGCTGGTCTACGAGGGAGAGGATCGGGCCGAGGACCTGGACCGGCTGTCGTCGGCCGTGGAGGCCATGGCCCGGGTGGAGGCCGTGAGCGTACTGCCCCTGGACGCCCTGGAGGGAGCGGGGAACCTCCAACTGCGCATCAAGGCCCAGCTCCAGGAGTTCCTGCTCCCCTTCCGGTTGCACTACCTGCTCCCCTTCGTCGCCTACTGGGACGTCGAGACCGACTGGTACAGCGCGCCGCTTCCGGACTCCCTGGGGGCCTCTCGTTGAACGGGGTCCCCGCACCGGCCCACAGGCTGCGTCGACGGGCCCTGGTCCTGTTCGTCCTGCTGGCCCTGTGGACGGCGCTGACGCTGCTGCAGTGGCGGCTCTTCGAGCAGGTGCAGGGGGGGGCGGTCCCGGACACGTTCTCGGTCTTCGGGTTGATCAACCTCAACATCCTGCTGCTGCTCCTCCTCTCGTTCCTCACCCTGCGCAACCTGGCGAAACTCGCCTTCGAGCGCCGCCGGGGGGTGCTGGGCGCCCGCCTCAAGACCAAGCTCGTGCTGGCCTTCCTGGCCATGACCTTCATCCCCACCGCGATCCTCTACCTCGCCAGCGCGGGCTTCCTGGCCCGGAGCATCGACAGCTGGTTCAGCGCCAAGGTGGAGGGCGGCCTCAGCCAGGCCCTCGAGGTCGCCCGGAGCTACTACCGGCTCGAGGAGGAGCGCGTCCTGGACCATGCCCGGCGGATGGCGGAGGACCTGCCCCGGCAGAGCCTGGCGGAGGGCCTCGGGCCGTTCGAGGGCGCGCTGCACTCCAAGGCGACGGAGGCGCAGCTCGGGGCCATCGCGATCCTCTCCGCCGGGGGCGAGGTCCTGAGCGTGGTCGCCAACCCGCGTTTCCCGGTCGCCGAGGTGCCGCCCGGGATTCTCCCGAAGCCCACCAGGCGCTGGCCGGCCAGGAGGCCTCGGGGCTCGTGCGGTCGGAGGCGGGGGACGTCCTCCGGGCCGCCGCGCCCATCGTCGACCCGGCGACGGCGAAGGTGTGGGGCGCCGTCATCGTGGACGCCTACATCCCCGGCCGCATCCTGGAGCGGCTGCAGGAGATCACCGACGGCGTCGAGGAGTACCGGCAGCTCCAGGTGCTCCGCAAGGCCCCGATCAAGGTCAGCTACATCCTGCCCCTGCTCCTGGTGGCCCTGCTCTCGGCCTTCGCCGCGACGTGGTTCGGCTTCTACCTGGCCCGGGGCATCACCGAGCCCCTCGAGGGCATCGCCGAGGCCACCGAGCGGATCGCCGAGGGCGACCTGGAGGTCGAGGTGGAGACGGGCGGCAAGGACGAGGTGGGTGCCCTGGTGGACTCCTTCAACCGCATGACCCGCGACCTGCGGTCGAGCAAGGCCGCGGTGGAGCAGGCCCATCTGGACCTGCGGCGGGGCAACGAGGAGCTCGACCAGCGCCGCCGCTACATGGAGACCGTGCTGGGCCGGGTGGCCGCGGGCGTGGTGAGCACCGACCGGGCGGGCCGCATCGCCACCCTGAACGCCGCCGCGCGCGACATGCTCGGGGTCGGCGAGGAGGCGCTGGGACGCCCGTACCGGGAGGCCCTTCCGAAGGAGCTGGAGGGGGTCGTGACCGAGCTGATCGGAGACCTCGGCCGGTCCCGCCAGGACGCGATCCAGCGCCAGGTGACGCTGGAGGTCGCCGGGAACCGCAGGGTGCTGATGGTCCACCTCACCCGGCTCCGGGACGAGACCGGCGAGGCGCTGGGGACCGTCGCGGTCTTCGACGACCTCACGGAGCTCGTGCGGGCCCAGCGGGCGCAGGCCTGGCAGGAGGTGGCGCGCCGCATCGCGCACGAGATCAAGAACCCGCTGACCCCGATCCAGCTCTCCGCGCAGCGGCTGCGGCGGCGCTACGCGAACCTCCTGGGCGAGTCCGACGGGGACGTGCTCGACGAGGCGACCCGCACGATCGTAGCCCAGGTGGACAGCCTCAAGCGGCTCGTCGACGAGTTCAGCCGCTTCGCCAAGATGCCCGAGTGCCGGCTCGCCCCGGACGACGTGAACCGCGTCGTCAGCGAGGCGGTGGGGCTGTACCGGCCGGCCCACGCCGGCATCGCGTTCCACGTGAGCCTCGAGCCGTCGTTGCCGACCGTCGACCTGGACGCCGAGCAGCTCAAGCGCGCCGTGGTCAACCTGCTCGACAACGCGGTGACGGCGGTGGCCGACGCCGACGAGCCCTGCGTCCAGGTGCACACGGAGAGCGACCCGGTGCGCCAGGTGGTTCGGATCACCGTGGCGGACAACGGCGAGGGGCTGGGCCCGGAAGTGCGCGCGCGCCTGTTCGAGCCGTACTTCTCCACGAAGCGGGGAGGCACCGGCCTGGGGCTGGCGATCGTGAAGAGCATCGTGACCGATCACAGGGGCTACGTGCGGGCGGCCGACAACATCCCGAGGGGGACGGTGTTCGTGGTGGAGCTTCCGACGAGTGGGAGGGCCGAGTGAGCCGCAGAGTGCTGATCGTGGACGACGAGCAGGGCATCCGCCAGAGCCTGAGCGGGATCCTGGGAGACGAGGGGTGCGAGGCCACCTGCGTGGGATCGGGCGAGGAGGTGCTCGAAGCCGTGGAGACGGAGGACCCCGACGTGGTGCTCCTGGACGTCTGGCTCCCAGGCGTCGACGGGGTGGAGGTCCTGCGGGGCCTCAAGGCCCGCTACCCGGACCTTCCGGTGATCATGATGTCCGGTCACGGCACCATAGAGACGGCGGTGCGCAGCGCGAAGCTGGGGGCCTACGACTTCATCGAGAAGCCCCTCAACCTCGACAAGGTCCTCCTGGGGCTGGAGAACGTCCTCAAGGCCTCCCGGCTCGCCCAGGAGAACCGCTACCTGCGCGACCGGGCGGGCCGGACCTACACCATGGTGGGGGACAGCCCCGCCATGCGGGAGCTGCGCGAGCAGGTGCGCATCGTCGCGGGCACCCGGGCCTCGGTGCTGATCACCGGAGAGAACGGCACCGGCAAGGAGCTGGTGGCCCGGGCCGTCCACGCGGGGAGCCGCCGGGCGGAGAGTCCGTTCGTGGAGGTCAACTGCGCGGCGATCCCCGAGGACCTCATCGAGAGCGAGCTGTTCGGCCACGAGAAGGGCGCCTTCACCGGCGCCGGCGCCCGCCGGAGGGGGAAGTTCGAGCTGGCCGACGGCGGCACCCTGTTCCTCGACGAGATCGGCGACATGAGCTTCAAGACCCAGGCGAAGATCCTGCGCGTGCTGCAGGAGATGCGCTTCGAGCGGGTCGGCGGGTCCCGGACCCACGAGGTGGACGTGCGGGTGATCGCGGCCACCAACAAGGACCTGGAGGCGGAGATCCAGCAGGGCCGCTTCCGCGAGGACCTCTACTTCCGCCTCAACGTCATTCCGATCCACGTGCCGGCCCTGCGGGAGCGGCGCCAGGACATCCCGTCGCTGGTCGACCACTTCCTGTCGCTCTTCTGCGCCGACGAGAAGAGGGAGCCCGTGACGGTGGACCAGCGCGTGCTTTCCGTCCTCCAGGCCTACCCGTGGCCGGGCAACGTCCGGGAGCTCAAGAACGTCACCGAGCGGATGGTGATCCTGTGCCGCGGCCCGGAGATCACCGTGGAGGACGTGCCGCCCGCGTTGCGGGCGGCGGCCGGGGAGGTGCTGCCCTCCGTGGCGGTGCAGGGAGAGATGGGGCTGCGGGAGGCGCGCCGGGCCTTCGAGCGCCGGTTCATCCTCGACCGGCTCGACGAGAACGAGTGGAACGTGGCGGTGACGGCCGAGCGGATCGGCCTCGACAAGTCGAGCCTGTATAAGAAGGTGAAGGAGCTCGACATCGACCTGCCGAGCGGGTGAGGCGACCTGGACTTCAGCCCGGCGAGAGGTCGGCTGCGTAGCGGCGGTGGAGGAACTCGGCCCGCTGGGGGTCGTCCTCGTCGCAGAGGACTCCGGCCAGGCTGCCCCACGGCTCGGGCCGGGAGTGGGCCACCCGGCCGCGGAACTCCACGACCTCTCCCTCGAAGACCACGTCCACCGAGACGGGGTCGCCGATGCGCGCCACCGCTCCCTTGAGCGCCACCCCGAGGCCCCGCAGCGACACGTCCCGCGTCTTGCCCAGGCACTCCTCCTCGCCCCATCGGGCCACGAGGGTGCGCACGTCCTGCCATCGGGGCTCCCGGCGGGTCTCGTCCATCCACTCCGGCTTCCGTGTCCACTCCCGGCTGTCCATGGCGGCTCCCGGTCGAAGTCGAAAAGAAGTTGAGGAGGGGTATGCAAGATCAGGGCCTTTCGTTTCGGCTGATTTCCGGGGTTGCAGGCGGGAGGAAGGGCAGCAGCCTTCCCAAAGGAGGAACCCGGCGCCACACGGGCCGGCGCCCCGAGCGGTCCCTTCGCAGGCCCCCGCACCGCAGGGCCCTGCGACGAGGTTCGGGGTTCCGGAGGGGGGAGAGGGGGCCCCCGCGGGCACCCCTTCAGGCGCGCCGCCTTCCGGCCGATGGGTAGGACGTCGCGGAGACGGGGCGGGCCCCGGACGAGCCCTCGTTGCGCGCCGCCGGGTGGAAACGGTAACATCGTAGGGCCCGCCAAGGAGAACCCTGTGACCCTCCTCGCCCGCCTCGTCCTCGTCGTGTGGATCGCCGCGGCCCTTCCGGCCGGTGCGGAGTACCGCCGCGGACCGGAGTTGCTGGCCCAGCCGCCGGCCGGCACGCCGACGGCGTTCCTGGCCTGGGGGCAGGGCGGGGCGGAGTCGTGGCCCCCCGAATTCGTCGCGGCGGTGCGGAGCGCGCTCGGCGGGGCCGGCGGCGCGGCACTCGTGGGGCAGACCGACGCGCTCGGGCCGCGGGCGCTCAACGACGCGCTGGGCCTCCAGTACGCCGTCTCGGCGGCGCAGCGCCTGGCCGCCCATCTCGGCGTGCCCCTGTGGCGGTTCGCGTGCGCCTCCCGGGGCGAGGCGTCCTCGGGCGGCCCGGGCGTTTCCGTCTTCGCGTGGGCTCCCGGGCAGCCCGACGCGGCCGCGCCGTCCGCCGTGGCGATCCTCGATCCCACGCCGTCGCTGCCGCGGGGCGACCGGCTGTGGGCGGTGTGGAAGGGGGGCGGCGGCCCCGCCCTGTGGGTGCGGGAGGGTCCCCTGGGCGGGGCGACGTGGGAACTGCCCGCGGCGAAGGGCATCGTCCGGATCCCCTTGCCCGGACGGGACGGCAGTGCCGGCGTCGGGGTCGCCTATCCGGGCGGGAGGACGGGCGCGGCCGCGGTCGAGGTGGCGCCGCCGCGCGACGACGAGGCGCTCGAACTGCGGTTGGAGGCCGTGGAGGCTTGGGCCGTCCGGCTGCGGGCCCGGTTGCCGCTGGGCTACGGCGAGCCCCGGGTCTGGTGCGCCGGCATCCCCTACCCCGTGAGCCCCGGCCCGGGCGGGGAGATCGACCTCTGGGTGGCCCTCCTCCCGGCGGGCAACCGCGCCTATCTCCAGGCCGTGGACACCAAGGGCCGCGTCGCCGTGGGCCCCGTCGCCGTGTTGCCCGACGGGCAGGGGCCGGCGCCGACCCTGCTCGCCGTCGCGGCGTGGGAGGGCCGTCGGGTGGACCTGGATCTCCATGCCTGGCGGGGCGAGAGGCACACCCATCCCCAGGAACCCGATCCGGCCCTCTCCCAGAAGGCGGCGCCCGGAACGCGGCTCCTGTTCGAGGGCAACTTCGAGTCCCGCGCCACGGCGCTGGCCGCGTGGGGCGAGGAGGAACTGGAGTTGGAACTGTGGTGCTACACCGACCTGGGGGGCGACGGGGCGGAGGCGTGGGTGTACGTGATCGAACGCCCGGGCGACCTGCTCGAGGGGCGGGCGAGGCTGCTCGGGCCGCGACGCCTGACCGAGGGGCCGCTCCACGTCCGCTGGCCCCTCCTGGCACGACGTTGAGGCCGGCCGCCCCGGCCCTTCCCCGAAGGGAGAGATCCCCGATGTCGCGACGCGTCTGGCCCCTTCTCCTGCCGGCGGTGCTGGCCGCAGGGCCCTTCGGGCTCGCCCGGGCGGCGGACCCCGTTACGGACTACGAGGGGCGGCTCGAGGAGATCGCACGGGAGGTCCTGACCATCCGGCAGGAGCTCGAGGCCCTGGTGGCGGAGGTCGTGGAGGGGGAGACGGCCGGCGTGCGCGTCTTCCTGGAGAACCCGAAGCCGGAGTGGAGGCAGTCGGGCGTGCGTCTCCTGCTGGACGGGAAGACCGTGTTCTCCCGGACCTTCAGCGCGGCCGAGCAGGACGTGCTGGAGAAGGGGCTTCCCCTGGAGTTGGCCCAGGCGCGGCTGCCCGCGGGCGAACACGAGGTCGTCCTGGCCGGGTTCGGCGAGGAGACGGCGGCGTCCGTCCGCCTGAGCGCCGAGCGCGGCGGGGTCCACGCGTGGGTCGCCGGCGCCGGGGAGAAAGGGGTCCAGTGGCGGGTCGAGTAGCCGTCGCGCTGGCGCTCGTCCTGGGGATGGCGGGATCCGCGCCGGCGGCGGTCGGCACCCTCGAGCGCTCCGGGTACTCCGAGGCGCTGCTGGGCCGCTGGGAGTCCGCGCTGTCGCGCCTGCAGACCACGGAGCGGGCCTCCACGTACTTCCGCGCCCGGGCGCTGCTGGAACTGGGCCTGGAAGCCGAGGCCCTGGAGCTGCTGCGGTCCCTGGCGCAGAGCCCGGGAGCCTTCGCCGGGCCGGCCCTGGAACTGGGGGTGGCGAGGCTCTTCGACCGGGCGGACTTCGCGGGCGTCGTCCGGTGGGCCGACGCGGCGGTGGAGGCCCGCCCCCAGGACCCCGACGCCCTGCACTACTTCGTCGGCCAGAGCCGCTCGCTCTCCGACGATCCGGGTCGGGCCGCCGAGGACCTTCGCCGGGTCGCCGCCGGCGGGTACCGGCCCTACGCGCTCCACGCGCTCGCCGTATCGAGCTTCCTCGACGGGGCTTCGCGGGACGCGGTGGAGCTCCTCGGCGCCGCCGAGCAGGAGGCCGCCTCCTCGCTCCCGGACCGCCGGCTGGGCTCCGCCCTGGCGGACCGCATCCGGCTGAGCCGGGGGCGGATGCTCTACCAGACGGCGGTGGGGGCCGCGGCGCTGGAGGACGAGGATCGCCGGGCCCTGCTGTCGCTGGCCCGGGCCCAGTTCCGGAAGCTGGCGCCGCAGAGCCCCTTCCATCCGGACGCGCTCCGGGGCGAGGCGTGGTGCAGCGTGGAGCTCGGCGACTCGGCGCGGGCCCTGGCGGCCTTCGAGGCGGCATCTCCGCTGGACCCGTCCGGCCGGCACGAGGACTTGTGGGGCCAGGGTCGAACCTACCAGCGGGCGGGCTTTCCCGACGAGGCGGCCCGCCTCTACGGCGAGGCGCGCACCGAGGCGATGACGCGCGCCCAGGCCCTCGAGGGGGAGCCGGAGCCCCCGGACGGCTGGGCCGAGCCGGAGTGGGGCCGCCTGCGGCGGCGTGCCGCCGCGGTGCGGGAGCGCCTGCTCGGCGTCGAGGACCTGCGCGAGAGCGTGGCCGGGGCGTGCTCGCTGCGGGAGGCCCGCTACCGGGGCGTGGAGGAGGAGGTGGCGGCGCGGCGGCGCCGCGCCGCCGCGCTCGACGAGGGGCTCCGGGACATGAGCGGTCGGATCCAGGACTACCTAGACCGCGTGTCCGCCGTGCAGCTCTTCCCCCGGGAGGTGCGTCCGCGGCTGCAGTCGGCGCTGGACCGCCAGGAGCGGCTCGGAGCCGACATCGTCCGCTTCCAGGCGGCGCTCGCGGCCCTGGAGGGGAGCGAGCTGTGGGCCGAGGCCGCCGCCTCCTCCCGGTCGAAGGGCGAGGACCTGTGGGCCCGGCTCGAGGCGTTCCGCGCCCGGCTGGCCGAGACCCAGCTCGCCTTCCTCGCCGCGCTCAAGGAGCGGGTGTCGGTTCGCGAGGAGGAGCTCAACCGCCAGATCTCGTCCCTGCTCGAAGCGGTGGGCGCCCTGGAGGAGCCCCTGGACGCGGCGGGGCGCGAGCTCGGCGCCGCGCGGGCGCGCCTCCAGGCGGTGCGCGACCGCCTGGCCGAACTCTCGGCCCGGGCCGAGGCGGCTTCCGGTCGCCTCGAGGAGGTGGAGCGCGGAACGGTGCTGGCGCAGCGCGCGTCGGCCCGTCGGGGAGCCCTCGATGCGGCGGGCCGGCTCCGGCTCCGGGCGGACGAGTACGCCCTCGACGAGACCCAGGCGCTTCACCTCTGGCGGACGCGCGACGAGCGGGGGACGCGCCCGTGAGGGTCGCCGTCGCCGCAGTGCTCCTGGCGCTCGCGGGGTGCGCGGCCCCGCAGCCGGTCTCCGCGCCGCCGGCGAGGCCCGTCTCGGCCCCCAAGGCCGCGCCGGCGCCCGTGAAGCCCGCGCCGGCCCCGGTCTCGCTCAACGAGGCGACGCGGCGGGCCGAGGCGCGTCTCGAAGCGCTCCGCCGCCAGAGTGAGACCCGCGCGCAGGCCCCCTCGGAAGGGGAGATCGAAGGACGCTACCGCGAACTCCTGGAGCGGCCGGGCACGCCCGAGGAGCGCAAGCCCGAGCTGCTGCTCCGGCTCGCGGAACTCGCCTACCGGGAGGAGGAGGCGGCGCTCCTGCAGGCCTACGAGAGGGGAGAGGCCGACGATGCCGCCCGGTCGCGCTACGAGCGCTCCATCGAGTACTACGGCGTCTCGCGGAGCGCTTCCCGGACTCCCCGCAGGCGCTGACGGCCTTCTACAACCTGGGGTACCTCTACGCGGAGGAGGGCGACCGGAGTAGTCGGCCTGGGCCTACCGGCAGGTGATCCGGCGTGACCCGGGACTCCCTACGCGGACGAGATCCACATGCGCCTGGGCGAGGCCCCTTCGACACGAGCGGGTGCGAGGACGCCATCGAGCACTACGGGCGGTGATCGCGGGGGGGCGTCCCGAGTACGTGGACAAGGCCTATTACAAGCTGGGCTGGTGCTACTACAACCTGGAGGACTACGGAAGCGCCGTGGCGTCGTTCACCCAGGTGCTGGACCGGGGGGAGGCCGCACCCGAGGATTTGCGGGAGGAGACCGTGGGGGTCCTGGCACGGTCGTTGCTGGAGTGGGGAGGGCTGGAGCGCCTGCAGAGCTACCTGTCGGAGCGGCCCGCGGCGTTCCCCTACGGACCGCAGCTGTACCTGTACCCGGGCGAGCTCTACGCGGAATCCAGCCGCTACCTCGAGGCGGTGGAGGTCGCTCGTCGCCGGCGCCGACGCCTATCCCACCGCCGCCCTGTGCCTGGACATGGAGCAGGGCATCATCCGTGCCCTGTTGACGGCCAGGGATCAGGCACGGCGCCATGGCCCGCCGGGAGACCTGGTTGGGGCGCTACGGTCCCGACTCCGCCTGGCACGCCAGCCACGGCGGGGGCGAGTTGGGGGGGCGCCGGGACGAGATGGTGGAGGAGGGGTTGCGTCTGGCCGCCCTGTTCCACCACGGGGGGTCCCAGCGGGGTCAGGGCAGTGCTGGACCGTGCGCTCGGGCCTGTACGGCACTACCTCGCGCAGTTCGGGAACGCCACCGAAGGGGCTACGAACTGGCCTACGCTACGGCCAGGCCCTCAAAGAGGCGGGCCGCCGCCGACGCCGCCGGCCTGTACCGCGTGGTGGCCGCCACCCGGTCTACCGCTCCCACCGGGAGGAGGCGGCTACCGGCGGGTCCAGCTGCTCGGCGAGGTCCACGCCTCCGACCCCTCGACGCTCGACGAGCTGGTGGAGGCCCACGAGGAGTACGTGGTGCTGAACCCCGACGCCGAGCTCGTCGCACCGTGCTCTTCGCCGAGGGGGAGCTGCTACTTCGAGGCCGGCCGCTTCCCCGGGCCCGCGCCGCCTTCGCCCGCGTGGTCGAACGCCGGCCGGGGCCCCCCCTGGGCGAGGGCCCGGGAGCGCTCGCGCCAAGTGCTGGTTCCGCGAGGGCGATACGCCGAGACGGAGCAGGCCAGCGGAGCGCCTTCGCGGAGCCGGGCTCGGCGAGGAGGAGCGGGACCGGGGGATGCGGCTCCTCGCCTTCAGCGTCTTCAAGCAGGGGGAGGGCCGGGAGGAGGAGGGCGACCGCGAGGGCGCCAACGTCCACTTCGCTCGGCTCGCCGAGGAGTTCCCCGAGGACGAGTCCGCGCAGATCGCGCTGTACCGGATCGCGGAGAACCTCCGGGCCCTGGGCCGCGAAGCCGAGGCCGCGCGCGCCTACGAGAGGCTCGCGCGCCGCTACCAGGGCTCCGAGTACGCCCGTGGGGCCATGGTGCTCTCCGCCCAGCTCTTCTCGACCCTGGGCGACTGGCGGGCCGCCGCACAGAACTACGAGGACCTCTACCGCGCCGACCCCGACGACGCCGACGCCCCGGAGGCCCTGTTCCGCGCGGCCCGGGCGGTGGAGCAGGGCGGGGCGAGGGAGGAGGCGGTGCGGCTGTGGCGGGAGTTCGCCGAGCGGTTCCCGGCCGAGCCCCGGGCCGCCGAGGCGCGGTTCCGGGAGGCGGAGCTGCTCCTCGCCCTCGGGCGGCCCGACGAAGCCCGGGCGCGCTTCGCGGCCGTCTGGGAGAGCGCGCCCGGTCCCGAGGCCGACCCCTACCGGGCCCGGGCCGCGCTCGCGCTCGGCAAGCTCTCCCTCGAGCAGTTCGAGGCCGTGGCGCTGCGCGGGGAGCTGGCCGGGGCCCTGGAGCGCAAGGAGGCCCTGCTCGAGGCGGCGCTGGGGCGGCTGGCCGAGGCGGCGGGGCTGCCGTACGCCGACACCTTCACCGAGGCCCTCTACCGGGGCGGCGCAGGCCTTCGAGCACCTCAAGTAGTCGCTGCTGGCCTCGGAGCGGCCCGCGGAGCTCTCCGACGAGGAGCGCGAGGAGTACGACTTCCTCCTGGAGGAGAAGGCCTTTCCCCTGGAGGAGCGGGCGGTGGGGTACTACCGCGCGGACTCGCGGCGGCCCGAAGGGCGGGCGTGCACACCGCGTGGGTCGACCGCATGTACGCCCGGCTCGAAGCT
Organism: uncultured delta proteobacterium; assembly: GCA_963707045.1. Lineage (GTDB taxonomy): Bacteria > Desulfobacterota > Deferrisomatia > Deferrisomatales > JACRMM01 > CAZGRT01. Next base: position 10,522 of record CAVPOV010000017.1, on the reverse strand, counting down.
CTGGTTCCCGTGGGCCTACCAGCGCACCGAGGAGCCGGCCTACGCCTGGACCCTGCCCGAGCCGGCCCCCGCGGCCGGGGGAGGAGGCCCGTGAGGCGCGCGCTCGCAGCGCTGGCGGCGGCGACGGTCCTCGCCCTGGCCGGGTGCGCCTCGGGCCCGCCCCCGCTGCCGGCGCGACGGACCGCCGGCCCGATTCCCGAGCGGCCCCCGGCCCCGCCCCCGACGGCACCCCCGACGGCTCCGGAGCGCCTCGCCGCGGCGAGGGAGGCTCTGGCGACCGGCGACTTCGCCGCGGCGGCGCGGGAGGCCCGCGAGGCGGCCGTGGCGGACCCCCTGCTCGTGGAGGCGAGGCTGCTGGAGGTCGAGGCCCTCGAGGCCGCGGGCGACGTCCCGGGCGCCGTGGGGCGGCGGGCGGATCTGGTGCGCGACGGCGTCGGGGGGGACGAGGCCGTCCGGGCGTACGCGACGGCGGCGCTCCGGCAGGGGGCCGGGGAGGAGGCGCTCGACATCCTCGCCGCGGAAGCGGAAGCCCGGCCGGCGGATGCGGGGCTGCGCGGCGCGGCCGCGTGGGTCGCCCTGGCGCTGGGCCGACCGACCGAGGCCCGGCGGCTCCTCGAGCCCGTCGCCGGGGCGCCCGGTGCGGGGAGGAACGCGACCTACCTGGGCCGGGCCCGGCTCCTGGAGGGGGACCTCGCCGGGGCCGCCGAGATGGCGGAGCGGGCGGTGTCGCTCCCCGGCGCGGGCGAGTCCGAGTGGGTGCTGCTCGGCGACGTGCGGCGCCGGCAGGGGCTCGCGGCGGCGGCCGCCGAGGCGTACCGGCGGGCGCTCGAGGCCGAGCCCCGGGGCTACGACGCCCGGGTCAACCTGGCGGTGCTCCGGCTGGTTCAGGGGGACGCGGCCGGCGCGGAGGCCCTCTCGGTCGAGGCGGCCGAGCTCGCTCCCGGCCGGCCGGAGGCGTGGACGAACCTGGGCCTGGCGCACCGGGCCCGGGGCGCCTACGAGGGGGCCCGGGCGGCGTACGAGAGGGCGCTGGAGGCGGCGCCCGGCTACCCGCCCGCCCTCAAGAACCTGGGCATCCTCAACGAAAAGTACCGGGGTCGGCCCGCCGACGCGATCCCGCTCTACGACCGGTACGCCGAGCAGCGCCCCGAGGACGAGACCGTCCGGCAGTGGCGCAAGGCGGCCGAGCGCCGCTCCGCGGAGGAGGCGCCGTGAGGGCCCCGGCCCTGGCGGTTCTCGCCCTCCTCGCGGCGGCGGGCGCGGCGGCGCAGGAGAAGGCCGCCCCGCAACCTCCTCCCGCGAAGGACGCCGCGCCCGCGCGCGTCCAGATGGAGGAGGTGGAGATCCGCGGCGAACTCGAGCGCCCGGAGGTGTTCTACATCATCCCGCGCCGCGAGGTGCGCATGGACCTCGGCCCGCTCTCCAAGGACTACCGGGCGGAGATCCTCGAGCCCCTGCTGCCCGGGCCCTTCGAGGCTTCGGTGCGCGGGGGCCGGCGCCCCTGACCGAACGGAACCGACCACACCCGCGGGGCCCGGACCCGCGGCCGAACCCGAGCGAGGAAGCCCCCGATGATCGACGAAATCGCCCGAGTGTTTCAGGAAGGCGGCCTCTTCATGTACGCCATCACCGCGGCGCTGGGGCTGGGGCTCGCGGTCATCGCCGAGCGCCCCTACTGCTGCTGGTGCGGTTCAACGTGGACGGCCGCAAGTTCTACCGGAGCTGCGCAAGCTGATCGCAGAGCGACGACCTGCAGGCCGCCCGCGATCTGTGCGGCGACGCGCCCCTGCCGCGCATCCTGGGGGTCGGCATCGACGCGGCCGCGCGCGGGCGCGACGAGCGGGCGGTGCAGAACGCCGTGGACGAAGAGGCCCTCGCGGTGATCCCCGCCGTGGAGAAGCGCATCCACTACCTCTCCATGATCGCCAACGTGTCCACCCTCATGGGCCTGCTCGGCACCATCATGGGGCTGATCCAGGCCTTCCAGGCCGTGGCCGGCGCCGACCCGTCCCAGAAGGCGGCGCTGCTGGCGCGAGGCATCTCCATGGCCATGAACACCACGGCCTACGGGCTGATCGTGGCCATCCCGTGCATGGTCTCCTACGCGTTCCTCCAGTCGAAGTCGACCAAGATCGTCGACGAGATCGACGAGTACTCGGTCAAGGTGATCAACCTCCTGATCGGCGACGTCCCGGACGTCCTGATGCCCGGCCAGCGACCCAGCAAGCGCAAGCGCGGCGTCGAGGTGGACGTCGAGCTCAAGCTCATCCCGGTGATGAGCCTGCTCGTCGTGCTCGTGCCCATGCTCCTGCAGACCGCGGTGTTCGAGAAGACCGCGGCCATCCACGTGAACCTCCCGAGCGCCGACGAGGTGCGCTACCTCCAGGAGCCCGACCTGAAGCTCCTGGCCGAGTCGCTGACCCTGGCGCTCACCGACGAGGGCTTCCTGCTGGCCACCGGCGAGAAGAAGCTCGCGAAGGTGGGGCGCACCGGCGAGGACCGCTTCGACTTCGCCGGCCTCGAGGAGGCGCTTCGCCGCGCCAAGGAGCGGCTCCCCGCCCAGGACGCCCTGGTGCTCCTGGTGGAGGACCAGGTGATCTACGACGACGTGATCCGCACCATGGACCGGTGCCGCCCCTACTTCCCCGCCGTGTCCCTGGCCGACCGCATGGTGGCCGGCCCGGAGGAGTGACGCCGTGCCCTTCTCCCCGAGCAAGCGCAAGAAGCACCTGCGGCGGGAGCCGAAGGAGATGGCCCTGCAGATCACGTCGATGATCGACGTGTTCACCATCCTGCTGGTGTTCCTGCTCAAGAGCTACTCCTCCGAGGGGCAGCTCGTGCAGATGGCCGACGCGATCCGCCTGCCGGTCTCCAGCGCCCAGGAGGTCATCCACCCGGCCGTCACCGTGGCGTTCAACGGCCGCTCCCTGTACGTGGACGGGGCGCTCGTGGTGGAGGACCTGGGCCCCTACGAGGCGTCCCCGGACCTGCTCATCGGCCCGCTCTACGACGCCCTGCACGACCGCGCCGAGCGGACCCGCGAGATCGCGGCCGCCAACCCCGCGGTGGTCTTCACCGGCGAGGTCGTGCTCCAGGGCGACCGGGAGATCCCCTTCCGGCTCCTCAAGAAGGTCGTCTTCACCGCCGGGCAGGCCGAGTTCGTGAACCAGTCCCTCGCGGTCTTCCAGGAGGAGTGATGGCCCTCCCGGCGCAGGCGCCAGGCAAGGAGGGGGCCCGGACCCACCTCTGGGTGACCGTCGAGAAGGACGGCCGCGTGGTCGGCCGGGTCGCGTCCCGCCAACGGCCAGGTGCGCTGGGGGCCGAGCCTCGGCATCGAGCTCGCGTACCCGGTGCCCGGCGTGTCCCGGTACGAGGAGCTCTTCGCGGCGGGCCGCACCGGGCCCCGGCTGCTCCTCCACGAGGGCATGACCGGCGAGATCGCGGCGGGGTGGTCGAGCCGGCTGGCCCTGGAGGACCTGGACGCCTGGGGCATCGCCCGGGGCAACAAGCGGAGCCGCTGGATGGCGCTCTCGCCGCACATGGAGGGGCGCCTCGCCTACCGCGGCTTCGAGATCTCCTTCGGGTTCGGGGCGGCCCCCGAGCCCGAGGCGGCCGAGACGGCGCGCCCGGGGCGCATGCCGCTGCGCTTCCGCCGCGCGCCCCTGGCCCGCGAGGAGTGGCCCTTCACCCTCCTCACCTGGGCCCTGTACGGCCTGCTCTTCTACGGGTCGGTCCAGCTGGCGGCCCGGCCCCTGCCCCTGGAGGCCCGGCCCGAGGCCGTGGCCCAGCGCTTCGCCAAGCTCATCTACGAGGCCCCCCAGGCGCCCTCCCGGGCGCGCACCGAGATCCTCAAGCAGCAGGAGGAGGCGCGCAAGGAGGCCGAGGCCGAGCCCGAGGCGCCGAAGCCGGAGGAGCCCAAGCCGCCCGAGCCCAAGCCCGAGGCGGCCAAGGCCGAGCCCGAGGCCCCTGCGCCGCCCGCCCCCGAGGCCGCGCCGGCCCCGAAGGCGCCCGAGCCGGCCCCCGCGCCCTCGCCGGAGCCCCCCGGCCGCCGCCGGGAGCAGATCCGGGAGGCCGTGGCGAAGAAGGGCCTGCTGGGGCTGCTGGGGGGCCGGGGTGCGGCCGCCACCGCCCGGGCCCGGGGGGGGGTGCTGGAGGGCCGCGGCGCGGCCCAGGACCTCGACCGCGTGCTCGAGAAGGTGGAGGGCCTGCGGACCGCGCCCATGGGCTCCGGCGACGAGAAGGGCCTGGGGGCAGGCACCGGGCTCGCCACGGGGCTCGGGGACGAGGCCGTGGCCGCCGCGAGCGCGGCCGGCCGCTCCGTCGAGCTCCAGCAGCGCGCCGACGCCGCGGTGGAGAGCACCGAGGAGGTCTCGCTGGACGAGTTCACCCTCAAGGAGGCGGTGGCCGCCATCCACCGCGTGGTGGGCACGTACCTCGGGGGCATCCGCTACCTGTACAACCGCGAACTGCGCAAGCGGCCCGACCTCGAGGGGAAGCTCACGGTGAGCATCACCATCGACCCGGAGGGCACGGTCACCGACTGCCACGTGGTCGAGACGACCCTGCACCACCCGCCCCTGGAGGAGGCGGTGCTCGCCCGCATCTGGAAGTGGAAGTTCCCGGCCGTGGCTTCCAAGCCCGTGACCGTCACCTACCCCTTCGTCTTCTTCCCGAGCATGTGAGGCATCCGCGATGACCCGGCGGAGGTGGGGGTGGTTCCTGGCGGCGCTGGCCGCGTCGTCGGCGACGGCGGCGGTCGGGCCGACCCCGACCCGGGAGCGCCTCGAGGGGGAGCTGCGCCTCCGGGTCGCCGTCGAGGCCGGGGACGCGGCCGCCCTGGAGGCGCTCCACGGGAGCCGCACCGAGTCCGGCGAGGTCCGCGGCGCGGCCCTGTGGCTGCGCCACCGGGGAGACCCGGCGCCGGTCTCCCCCGCGGGCCGCGCCCGGCTCCTGGCCGCGCTCTCCGACCCGGCGGCGCCGGTTCGGCAGGCGGCGCTGCGGCTCGTCGGCGTCCTCGGGGAGCGCACCCTGGAGCGCGACGCGCTCAAGCGGGTCGCCGAGGACTCCGACCCCGAGGTGCGCATCGAGGGCCTCCGGGCCGTGCGGCGGTGGGGGCGGCAGAGCCACCTCTACTTCCTGGAGCCCGTCCTCGAGTCCCCGTGGAACCGGGTGCGGGCCGAGGCCGTGGCCAACCTGGGGGGGATCGCGCTGCGCGAGCTCCCCCCCGAGGTGATCGGCCGGGTGCGGACGCTCGCCGCCCCGGGCACCGCGGCGGTCGTGCGCGAGCAGGCCTTCCTCGCGCTCCAGTCGTGGGGCAGGCTCGAGTGGGAGGCGGTGGCCGGGGCCCTGGGCGACCGCACCGCCACCGAGACGCTTCGCCTCCGGGCCCTGGAGATCAGCGACGCCATGGCCCTCACCGAGGGGCGGGACGACCTGCTCGTGGAGATCCTCGACGCCGCGCCGTCGCTGCGGCTCGCGTGGGAGGCGTACCGAAGGCTCGTCGCCGAGTCCGCGGGCCTCCCGGAGCTCGCCCCGGCCGTCGCGCGTTTCCTGGCCGGCTCCGACCGGAGGAACTCGGCCACCGACGAGATGGCGGGCTTCCTGCGCACCCGGGGCTACCGGGCCGAGTTCCGGGCCGGCACCTGGCACGTGGCCGGCCGCTGAGCCCGGGCGCCGCCCCACAGCCTTCCCCGCCCCCCCCCCCCCGACGCGAAAACCGCGCGAAACAGCGCGGAACCCCTTGACAGCCCAAATTCGTTCCATTATTGAACACGCATCTCGCGTTCCGCTTGGGGGCGCGGTCGTGGTGAGGCAAGGAGGAACCATGCGGTCGCGCTACACGGAACGGGTGATCGGGCGCCTGCGCGAGGAGGGGCTCAAGGTGACGCCGCAGCGCATCGCGGTCGTCCGGTACCTCGAGGGGAACCGCTCCCACCCCTCGGTGGACGAGATCCACCGGCGGGTGTCGCGCAACTTCCCGACCATCTCGCTGGCCACCGTGTACAACACCCTGGACACCCTCGAGCACATCGGCGAGGTGCAGGCGGTGACCATCGACCCGGAGCGCAAGCACTACGATCCGGAGCCCCGGCCCCACCACCACGTGATGTGCACCGAGTGCCGAAGCATCCACGACGTGTTCGTGGACTTCAGCGACGTGCTGCAGCTGCCCGCCGAGCTCGCCGCCCTGTACCACCTCGACTCGGCGAGCGTGGCCTTCCACGGGATCTGCCGGGACTGCAGCAGCCGGACCCCCAGCTGAGCGCGCGCCCTCCGAACCGTCTCCCCAGGGTCCTTCTCGCCGTCGTCCTCGCCGGGGCCGCCGCCCCGACGGGGGCCCCGGCCGTCTCCGGCCCCCTTCCGGCGGACCGCACGGTCTGGTCCGGCGAGGTGGTGGTGGACGAGGACGTGCTCGTGCCCGCCGGGGCCACCCTCGAGGTGGAGGCCGGCACCCGCGTCCTCTTCTCCGCCGCCCCCAGCACCCGCACCGACCCCGTCTACTGGCAGCCGGGCACCGAGCTCGCCGTCGCCGGCACGCTCGTGGTGCGCGGCACCCCCGAGGCCCCGGTGGTCTTCGAGGGCCTGGGCGCCTGGGGGGGCTCGTGGCGGCGCCCGGGGCCGAGGTGGTCCTGGAGGGCGCGACGGTGCGCGGCGCCGACGAGGGGCTGCTGTGCGTCGGCGCCCGGTGCGAGCTCTCGGGCGTCACGGTGGAGGGGGGGAGTACGGCCTCGTGCTCGGGCCCGGGGCCGTCCTCTCCGCGCGGGACGCCCGGGTGACCGGCGCCCGGGTCGGCGTGCTCGACGGCCGGGCCGAGCCGGGCGCCGTGCCGGGGCTCGCCGTGGAGGGGAGCCGCGACGCCGAGCGCCTCCCGCTCCCGCCGCCGCCCCGCGCCGTCGCCGCCTCCGTGCGCTCGGCGGCTCCGGCGGCCCGGGTGGAGTACCTGGGGGAGTACACCGTGGCCGCCGACGAGGTGTGGCGGGGCGAGGTGGTGCTCGGGGGCCGGGTCACCGTGGTGCCCGGCGCGACGCTGACCCTCGAGCCCGGCACCCGGGTGGCCTTCCGCAAGCTCGACACCAACGGCGACGGCCTCGGGGAGGCGGAGCTGCTGGTGCTCGGGGGCATCCGCAGCCTCGGCGAGGCGGGCCGCCCCGTGGTCTTCGAGTCGGCGGAGGCCGAGCCCGCCCCCGGCGACTGGGACAAGGTGAGCCTCATCGACGCCGAGTCCCCCGACAGCCGCTTCGTCCACACGGTGTTCCGCCACGGCACCCAGTCGCTGCACGCCCACTTCTCCACCTTCCGGGCCGCGGACTGCTACTTCGAGCACAACCTGCGCGCGGTGCAGTTCCAGGAGAGCGAAGGCGCCGAGCTCGAGCGCTGCGTCTTCTTCGCCAACAAGCAGGCGCTGCGCTTCCGCGACTCCTCGGTCGCCGTGCGCGACAGCGTCTTCGTCGCCAACCTCTACGCCGTCCACGCCTTCCGGGCGGAGCTCTCGTTCTCCGGCAACACCGTGGAGGCGAGCCCGCTCGGCGCGTTCCTCGCCAAGGAGAGCCGCGTCTCCATCGTGGGCAACCGGTTCGCCGGCAACCGCGACGGCATCCGGATGAAGGACGCGGGGTCGACGGCGGAGATCCGCTCCAACCGCCTGGCCCGCAGCGCCGAGGACGCCCTCTCCCTGAGCTCCGTGGAGGGCCGCGTGGAAGGCAACGAGCTCGCGGGCGCCGGCCTCGATCTGGTGAGCCTCGAGGACGCCTCGGCGGTGCTCACGGGCAACGCGCTCGTCGGGGCCGGGCGCCACGCGCTGCACCTGAAGGGCGCCACTGCCGTGGACGCCCGGGGCAACTGGTGGGGGGCGGCCGACCCCGGCCCGGCGGTCCACGACCGCGAGGACGACCCCGATTTGGGCCCGGCGGACGTGCATCCGATCCTAAAAAGCGCGCCGGGGCTGGATCTTCTTCCCGAGGCGTGGTAAAAGCAGCCCAGTTTCGCGGTTTTCGGCCCGATAGTTCGAGGAGGAAGACATGCACGCAGCACGGCGCGGCACGCTCCTCTTCCTGCTCCTGGCGCTCGCCGCCCCGTCCGCGGGCGGCGCCGCCGACGCCGCCGACCCCCTCGAGGAAGTGCGCCGCCGCCTCCGGGCGGAGGCCGGGCTGTGCGAAGCGCCGGCGCCCGCCGGCGAGGACCTCCCGCTCGTCCCCATCACCGTGCTCCCCGGCGACACCCACGCCCGGCTGGCCGTGGAGCTCACCGGCGGCCGCGACGCGGAGCGGGTGCTGCGGAGGATCGAGCCGCGCCTCGCGCCGGGGGCGCGCATCCACGTGCCCCGGGCCCTGCTCACCCCCGCGCTCGCCGACCCCCGCCTGGCGCCGCTCACGCTCGGCGAGCCGTTCCCGACCCTGTGGCGGCTCGCCGCGGACGGCACCACGGCCTCGGGCGCCGCCGAGGTGGCGCCGCTCGTGCGGAACCTCCAGCGCCTCAACGCCGTCGTCGACCCCCGCAGGCTCCACCGGGGCGCGGCCATCCAGGTGCCCTGGAACCTGCACGCCGCGAAGAGCCGGCCCGCCGTGCCCGCCCTCGAGATCGTGCGCACCCACCGGGTCGCCGACGTGAGCGGGCTCGATCGCCGCCCCGACGCCGGGGAGTTCCCCGCGGCGCTCCGCCGCCGGCTCCAGCGCACCGGGGCGTGGGAGCGCCAGCTCGCCCCGCGCGAGGTCGACCTGGTGGTGCTCCACACCACCGAGCACCGGGGCGCGCCGTTTGCCAACGTGCTCAAATTCCTGCAGCGAAAGCGCCTCGCGAACTACGCCGTCGGCCCCGACGGGACGGCCTACGAGATCGTGCCCGAGGCGTACCGGGCCTTCGGGTGCGGCCAGAGCCTGTGGGAGGGGCGCTACGGCGTCGACCTGGAGGCCGTCAACATCGAGATCTACGCCGACACCGCGGGGCAGGGGAGCGGCATCGCCCCGGCGCAGTACGAGGGGCTCCGGCGCCTGCTCGGCTGGCTCCAGGCCCGCCACCCGGCCCTCCACGACGGCCGCATCGTCACCCACCGCATGGTCGCCGTGAGCTACGCCTACGGCACGCGCTCGCGCAAGGGCGACCCCTACGCCTTCGACTGGGCCCGGGCGGGCCTCCCCGACAACAGCCGGGTCATCGACCAGGACGTGCTGCTCGGCCGCGCCAAGCCCTGCGCCGACGAGCGCTACGCCGACCGGGTCACCTCCGGCCAGACCGCCGCCGCCCGCTTCCTGCACAACCTGTAGGGTACGGACGCCCTCCCTCGATGGAGGCGGGCATGGTCCCGCACGGCGTTCCCACGTCCGCCGCCGGGGCGCCGCTTGCCCTTCTGCTGTCCTCCCGCTTTGGCATGGAAGCTGCTAAATTGGCGACAAGATGAGGGCCACGATGGAGACGACGCTCGATCGCTTCGGCCGGGTTGTGATCCCGAAGCGGTTCCGGGACGGTTTGGGGCTGCGTCCGGGGGCGGTTCTGATCATCGAGCAACGAGGGCGTGGGCTGCACTTGATGCCGGCTCCCGAGGGTGACACCCTCCGCGAGGAGGATGGGGTCCTGGTGTTCGCGGGGCGCGTGGAGGGCGACCGGTCGGCCTGTGTCCGGGCGGAACGAGAGGCGCGCCTGGACGAGGTGTCCGGATGAACGGGCGGATGGGCGAGCCATCTTGCCCAGCATTCCAGGTGTACCGCGCGAGTAGGCCCTCGTTGCACCGGCCGTCGAGGGCGGTGGCTCAGCACGCTTCGGGAATCCGATGGCGTTGGCCGCCACGTTGAACATCCGAAATGCAGACACCCCGATCGTACCCGCACAGGTCCACTGCCCTCAGGTTTGAGGGCGACACCGAGGACCGGGCAGCGGCGAGACTCGCGGGACGAATCTCGTTGCCCCCCCAGACGGCGCAACCGGGGTCCCGCGGTCCACGCCTGCCGCAAGGTGCTTCCCCCTGCCGCAAGCGGCGAGCAAGTCGAGCGAAGAGACGAGGCCCCCACGATGGGGAAGGGCGAGCCGTTCCAGTTCCGAACCAGGCGCCACGCCGGGCGTGTCTCCGGCGCAAGTTCGTGGACTCGGCAACCTCGCCAGTCTTCCCAATCCCTGCGCTGGGCGAGCGCCCGTTCGGCAGGTATGATGGACAAGGAAGTTTGCAGTAGGGTTCTCCGACGATTGGTGCGCTGGGACGCGGATGCTGACCCCGTGGGCACGCGGTCCGACGCATGTTCGAGCGGTCCGTGAGTAGGGGGGATGTCCGAGAAGCCCTTGCGGGGGGCGAGGTGATCGAGAGTTACCCAGACGACGAGCCGTTGCCCAGTTGTTTGGTGCTCGGCTGGGCGTCTGGACGGCCGCTCCACATCGTCACCGCGATCGAGAGCGAAAGGCGGGCCGGCCACGTTGTCACGGTCTACGTCCCGGATCTCAAGAAGTGGGACACGGATTACCGGAGGAGAAGGCCGACATGAAATGCTTGATCTGCAAGCACGGCGACACGCAGGACGGCGTGGTCACGGTTTCCCTC
>CAVPOV010000016.1:0-63803 GCA_963707045.1 uncultured delta proteobacterium | reverse complement strand
CTTCCATCCAGATCACCGTGGACCACTACGAGCACATCGCGCCCGAGGACGTGGCGGGGGCCGTGGCGGTGCCGGACGAGGCCGGAACCCGAGTTTGACAGCTCCTACGGACACGCGTGCGGAATCCGTAGACATACCGGTGCCTTGCGTGGATGGGCGATTTGGGTCGTGTATGTAGGCGTTCAGGTGACCCGGAGGATCTCCGGAGGATTCTTGATCGCGAGGGATTTCAGGCGGTTGCGTGCTTTCGAGCGGGGTTCGGTGACCTGCCAGACGGTCCCGTGAGGGCTCAACAATTGGGCGAGTTTGATCTGCTTGAGGTCGTCGCGGATGTTGCGCCAGGTGTCCTGGCAGGCGTGCTCGGCGACCCGCTCCAGCAGCAGCGCCAGGACGGTGAGCGCCACGTGGGCGTGGAGGCGGTGCGGCGCCCAGTGATAGACGGGCCGCAGCTTCAAGCCACTCTTGAGCGTACGCCAGGCCTCCTCGACCCGCATGAGCTGCTTGTAGCCCAGGGCCAGGTCCTCGGCGTGGAGGGTGTCGTCGTTGGAGTGGACGATGAACTTCCCGTCGCGTTGCTCGGCGGCGCGCACCGCGGCGCGGGCGATGGAGAGCTTGCCGGTCTTGGTCTGCTGGAGGTACTTCCCGTAGCGGCGGCTGGCTCGAAGCTGGCAGGCCCGCTTCGTGTGAGGTTGCCCCGAGAGCTGCGTGAGACCGGTCAACTCGGCTTCCAACTCCTCGAGCACCTGGGCACGGTGGGCCCGCTGACGCGCCTCTTCCTGCGGGTTGTGGCACACGACGTAGCGGCGGCGCCGTTGCCCGTCGCCCACGACGACCTGCTTGACGCGCAGGTTCTCCGCCACCGTCTGGTAGCGTCCCGGCCGGGTCAGGACCTCGTCGGCGACCTCGCCGCCCTGTTGGATCGGCATGCACACGATGTAGTTGCCGCCCCCGAGGCTCAACCGCCGAAGGTTGTCCTGGGAGACCATGCCCGCGTCGCCCACGAACACGCAGCGCCCCAGCTTCCAGCCCCGCAGGTCCTCCTTGACCTGGGCCACGGTGGTGACGTCCACGGTGTTGCCGGGGAACACCCAGTGGCGCACCGGGAAGCCCTCCCGGGTCACGGCCAGCCCCACGACGATCTGCGGCACGTCCCCCCGGCCGTTCTTCGCGTAGCCGCGCTTTCGCGGCGCCGGGTAGAGCTTCGCCCCCGCGGGCTCGCTGCCCCGGACAAGGTCGTCGGCCCCCGTGCCCTGATCCTCGTCGGCCACCTCGAAATGCAGCGAGGTCGTGTCGTAGAAGATGAGCTCCACGTCGAGGTTCAACAGATCCGCCACCCGGAAGTAGATCGCCTTCTCGATCGCCTCCTTGTGGGCTTCGAGGAAGTCCATGGCCCGGTAGAGCTGGTGGAGTTCCAGCGCCTCGGTCCCGTCGATGCGCACATCCTCCCGAGCCACTGCTCGTAGCAGTAGAGCTTCGAGCACGGCGCCAGCGCCCGGTTGGCCACCATCGCGAACAGGGCCCGCTCCACGCTGAACTCGAACCGGCGCCCCTGCGCCTGGGTCTCGAGGATCTCCCCCAGCCCCAGCCGTCGCCACAGCTCCTCGAGCACGTGACGTCCCCGTGGGACCACGCTTCGACGAGCTTCCAGCTCGGATCCTCGGCGACGATCTCCTCGGGCGAGCAGCGCCGCACGATGCCCTTGGCCAGGCGGCGCAGTCGCTCGGCTACGGCGGGATCGTCCGGCGCGCGCCCGCAGTTGTAGACGACCTTGGTCTCGGAGCGGCGCTTCGTCGGGTTCCAGACGCTCTCGACGAGCTGCAGGTGGCGCAGGGAGGAGCCGTCGGCACGCTTCTGGCGGGTCTCTCGCAGGTACATGTGGGCAAGTGTAGAAGCGCGAACGCCTACTCGTCAAGGCACACACCACGATCCATGTATGTAGGCATTTGCGCCGATGTGAGCAGGTCGACGCAAGAAAACGGCGGAAATCCAAGGTCGACCTCCGCCGTGGGCCCCCCAAATGGGCGTCAAACTGTCAAAGTCGGGTCAGACGCATATACAAAATCACCCAAGGCCATCGCCTCGTCTTTGATGATTGACAATCCTCCAGGAAAGTTGCGCCACGAAATTGCATCTGGACAAGAGTAGCCGGGCGGGACTTCTCCGCTTGTCTTGACAACGAGAAGGAACTCCCCTTCGTGCTTTGATGAAGCCCAAAAGACTGCCGAGTCTTCCTTCTCGCCTGGCAGGTAACCATACACAAATGGAGGCTCAACCATACCTGGCCTATCAAAGAAACCATCCACCGGAGAGAAACCCTTGCTTTCGGCTACCTCAGCCAAGTCCTTTGGTAGGGAGCACGCTCCTGCCCCGGGACAAAGACAAAGAATCATTGCCAAACAAATCATGGGCGAAATCTTGAGGTAGTTATTTAACATAGTAGTTCCTCAAATTCGGCAGAGCTATATGAGTATGCCCATCGGGATAGTTCCGCAGCGTGTTTGCCGGAAGGAATCTTGTTCTCTTCAAAGCCTTGTCGAATATCTTGTTACTGACACCAGAGACGACTAGGTCTACAGCCCTAGCTCCTCGACTGATGAGGTGCGGACTTGTCTTTGAGGAACCAGAAACGATTTGCCCATTAGTGGAGGAACGTATATCCCCGCACTGGTCTTTGTAGCGGTCTCCACCAGTAACTCGCAATGTGAAGGAACTATCTGATAGTCCTAAGGCGACGATTGCCGTGTTAAGTTGCCTCAGGTTGTTCTTGACGTATGGGTTGCTGAGAACATATTTGCCCCAAATGATCATCTGCCCCAGCAGGTCGTACGCATTTACGGGATCATTCCCCACGAACCCATAAAGATTGAGCCCGCCTTCTTCCTCGATGGGATCGCGATTCAGCCACCTACCGAGTTCTGGGGAGTAGTACCGGTAGCCGTAGTAGACCAGCCCGGTCTCATCGTCGGTGTACTTGGTGGAGAATCCTAACCTCCACCACACTCCGCCCATTCCTTCTCCGCCACCAATCCAATGGGTTTGAGGTACAATTCTCTGGTTGGGTCGCCCTCGGCGAAGACAAGCTGGGCCTTCTTATGCGTCGAAGCATCCTGGTACCGGTAGAGGAAGTAGAGCGCTTTCCCTGGCACACAGTACAGCGGCAGGTCGGCGTCGTAGTGTGGGTTCAGCAACCTCTTCGATGTGAACGCTGACTCCACCTGAACTTCGCCGTCACGCACTAAGAGCTTGTGGACCGCCACCTCATACGAGTCCTCATCTCCCCACAAAGACACCACCTCAGGCGCTCTCGTCGTGATCTGCGTCGAAGATGAAGACGGTCTGCAGCGAATCACCTATGGCCGCTTGCTCGAACCCTACCAGTTTCAGGGAATCCGCTGCCTCACGAAGGAAGAGGAGTCCTCTCGCCTCACTCGTGGATGGATCAATCCAGTAGGCGACTACCTCGACCCCGCTGATGGTCAACTCAAACGCAGCCTTCTCCTTCACGTGAAGCACGGAGGGCACGGCACCGTCATATGTTGACTCAACGTCCGGGATGCGGACCTCCTGCCCTCCGATCTCAACCAGAAAAGTCCTCTTCCCTGCCCAACATGACAGCGGCGCCAACAGAGCAAAACACCAGCACACGATCAGCACAGGCACAACGACAAGATGCCGAACGTGACTCGTTTGGATTGCGGCATGGGAGCCGTCAGTGGATGTATTCATTTTTGGAAAGCCTTATCAGCGGGCCGAATGGAGAAGTAGCTGGCCGGGTCATCTCGACTGCTGATTCCAGGAGTGCCACCTGTGTACTTCAAGTCATGCATGATCTCGAAATGCAGATGCTCTTCCTTTCCCAAAAGGTTGTTCGCGTTCCCGCTTTTCCCACTCTGCCCGATGGATTGACCTTCCTTGACTTGCGAGCATGGCTGCAAGTTCTGGTCAACTGAACTCAGGTGCGCATACAACAGGTAGCGATCTTGCCCTCCAAGCTTCACTTTCAGGACTACCACCTGGCCGCAGCCGCGCGTATTGTCCCGACGCTTGCTACGGTTCCATCCGCTGCCGCAACAACTGACGTACCAACCTTCGCGTACAGGTCCACCCCGTGGTGCGCCTTACCTCCTTTGCGAACCTTCCCGAATGCACTCGCTGATGGTGCCCAGAAGGGAGCCGTACCAGCCCCGATATCCAGGGCTGCTCTACCGGGCTCGTGAATAGGCCGAAGAGATCCACACGATTCAGTGGATCGTTGAGAACGAACACGTACGGGTTTGGCTCTATGAGCGAGTGGTCGCTGGTGTCGTCGTACTCGTAGCGTGCGACCTTCGCCCCCAGTTCATCGACTGGGTCCCTGGTCAGCCACCGCCCCAGCTCCGGGGAGTAGTACCGGTAGCCGTAGTAGACGAGGTTCGTCTCGTCGTCGTGGTACTTGGTGGAGAACCGGAACGGATTGTCCTCCGCCGCGACCCCCGAGGCATAGGTGACGTTGCCGAAGGGGTCGTACTCGTAGTGGGCGGCCACGGCGTTGGTGGCGGCGTCGATGAACTGGCCGACGTTGCCGTTGGCGTCGGGGAGCACGTAGCGCACCGCCGGCCCCTCGATCACGGCCAGGAGCCCCCCGATGCCTCCGGCGCCCTGGAGGGTGTTCGAGAGGTCGAGGCCCCAGACGTAGGTCTTCCTGCACCGCGCCCGCGGCGTCTCGCTCCTCGACGAGGTTCCAGCCGTCGTAGACGAAGCGCGTGTCGGAGGTCTCCACCCACAGGCCCCCGGTGTAGGTGGACACGACCTTCTGCACCCGGCGCCCGAGGTAGTCGTAGCGAAGCGCCAGCTTCGCGTCCCCGGTGGTGGGGCTCTGGGGCTCGACCGCGGCGAGGCGGTTCTCGGCGTCGTAGGTGTAGAGCCAGGTGGCGTCGGCTGCGTCGAAGCTCGCGAGGTTTCCGTCCTCGTCGTGGGCCAGCGGCTGGGGCGGACCGAGCGGCGGGGCGACCTCGGTGTACTGGTTCAGGGCGTTGGCCGTGTAGGCCGTGGGCAGCAGCGTCCCCGTGTCCGGGTCCTTCGCGTCGGCCCCGGTGCGGTTGCCGATGGGGTCGTAGGCGTAGCCCCGGTAGTCGGGCAGAAGCTCGACGCCGCTGCCGGTGTTCTGCGGCGGCCTCGAACCACGCCTGGCCCAGGAGCCGGGCGTTTAGCGCCTCGGCGTAGGCCCGGCCGCTCCGGGTGGCGGAGGCGCGCTGGCCGAGCGCGTTGTAGGTGTAGTCGTGCTGGGCCACGCGGGTGGCGCCCACCTCGTGCTTCACCCGGGTGAGGAGGTTTCGCCCGGGCTCGTAGGCGTAGGTGGTGACGACGTCGCCGTCGAGGGTGCGGGTGTCGGGGAGGTCGCTGTCGGCGAGGTAGGTGTAGCTCGCCGAGTCGGGCGTGGCGTCGACGCTCCACCACACGGAGGCGAGCCGGCCGGTGGCGGGCTCGTAGCCCCAGCTCACCTGGTGGCCGGCGTCGACCTGGAAGCCCTCGGGGCGACCGGGCACGCCGGCGGTCTCGTAGGTGCGGGTGACGACGGCGTCCACCAGCCCGGCGAGGGTCTCGGTGACGGGGGCGAGCGTTGCGGGGTCGTAGCCGAAGCTACGCGTGCCGGCGGCGTCGGTCACGGTGTCGATCCGGCCCAGGCGGTCGTAGGTGAAGGCGACGTCGGGCGTATCGTCCGGGAATGCGGCGGCGCGAGCAGCCCGGGCGCATCACTTCCCCTTGCGCTCGCCCCCGGCGAGGGCGCGCCCCAGGAAACCGGGCCCACCGCGGCGGAACGGGAAGGTGCCCTCCGCCACGAAGCGCACGTCCTCCACCGAGTAGAACGCGTGGGGGTTGAACCGGCGCACGGTGTCCACCACCCCGAGCAGATCCTGCCGCCGCAGCACCGTGAAGACGAGGGTCACCGGCCCGGTCATGCCCTCGGCGTCGACGCTCGTCACCCCGTACTCCTGGGCCCGTAGGTGGGCCACCAGGTCGTCGGCCGGCTTTCGCGTGATGACGCGCAGGATGACCATCCCCAGGGACAGCCGGTTCTCGATCCACATCCCCACCCAGGTGCCCGCGGCGAACCCCCCTCCGTAGGCCACGTAGCACGCGACGTTGTTGAGGTGGCGCATGATCTGGCCGATGGCCAGGAGCCAGATGACCACCTCGAAGAACCCGATCACCGGGGCGAGGTAGCGCATGCCGCGGTTGATGAAGAGCAGCCGCAGGGTCTGCAGGCTGACGTCGACGATGCGGGACAGGAAGATGAGCAGGGGCAGGACGACCCAGGAGAAGGTCGCGGACTCGAGGAAGGAGGCGTCCACGGGGAAGGCCCGGCCTCACTGCACCGGGATCATGGCGCGGGCGGTCCCGAAGTCCACGACGACGCCGTCGGGCGTGATGCGCTCGAGCCGCGGCCCCCCCTCCCCCACCCGGTCGCCCTCGCGAAAGCTCTTCCAGTTGATGAACACAAAGCGCTCCGCGGGGTCCTCCGACCAGACGTGCCCGTTGATCTCGAGCTTCGGGAGGCTCGTGCGCACCGCGAGGGGGAGCTGGGTGATCAGGGGCGGCTCCTCCCTCCCGGACGGCGCCGGACGGGCGGGCGGCTGGGGGGCGCGGGCCGGTGCGGCGGGGTGGCCGCGGACAGGGGACGCGCCGGCTCGGGAGGCGAAGGGGGAGGCGCGGCCGGCGACGCGGGCGGACCCTCGGCCGTCGGCGGCGAAACGGTCTCGGACGGCTCGGACGGTCGCTCCGGCTCCTGCGGGGCCGGCGGCGGCGCCACGGCCTCCGGTGCGGCAGCGACGGGCGCGGCCTCCGGGGACCGCCGCGTCGGAGGCTCCCGCACCACGGCCTCGCCGGCGAGGCTCCGGGTCTCCCCGTCGCGCCTCGCGCCCGTCACGGGGGCGAGCCGGGACCGCGTCCGCTCGGCGGGAACGGCGGCCGCCGGTACCGCCGCGCGACCACCATCGGGAGCCCCGGGCTCGGCCTTCTTCGTCCCCGGTGCCGCGGGCCCCGGGGCCGTCACCCCGACGATCTCCGGCGGCCGGGGCCAGAGGAGCCACGCCGCCACCGCGGCGACGACCGCGATGCCGCCCGCTGCCCACGGCCTCCAACGACGGGGCCCCCGCCCCTTGGGCGGCGGCCCGTCCCGGTAGACGGCGCGGAGGTCCGGCGGCTGGCCCCGCCGCTGCTCCCGCTGCGACCTCCGCAGGGCGTCGAGAATGTAGGACATGGGTCTCGGCTCCCCTACGGCCGTCTCAGCACGGGCACCGAGTGGTCCCCCGTGGCGGTGGTCAGGTGCACGAGCGTCTGCTCCCCCGCGATGCCGTCGGGCCGGAGGCCCCGGGCGGTCTGGAACCGCACCACGCGCTCCCGCAGGGCCTCGTCGTAGCGGAGGCTCCGCGCGCCCCCGGACGAGAGGGAGGCGTCCCCGCCGGCCCGGGCGAGCTGGGCCCGCAGCCACAGCACGTCGGCCCCGGCGCTCCCCAGGCGCAGAAGCTCGGAGCCCTCGGGAGGCGGCCGCCACAGCAGGAGGAAGTCGCCCAGCCAGTGGGCCTCCACCTCGGCCCGCGGGATGCGCACCTCCTCGCCTCCCACGTCCAGCGCGGCGTGCTCCTCGTCGAGCCCGACGAGCACCACCTGGTGGCGGCCCCCCACGGGGTCGCTCAGTTCGAGCACCGCGGGAAGGTTGTACCACGCCAGGGTCGTCCAGTTCCCCCTCCCGTACAGGCACCGGAGTCTCGCGGAGGCGGCCCGCTCGCACGCCGTCTCCCCGGGCAGGTCCGCGTAGGAGAGCTCCCACCGCCGGAACAGGTTCGCGAAGGCGGCGTCGGTGGCCGTGGCGAACCGCCCGGACTGCAGCCGCTCGCCGAAGGAGGGCTCCGGCGGAGGGGGCTCCGGCGGGAGGGACTCCGGACCGGGTCCGACCTGGGCCTCGGGGACGGCGGGGATCGGAGCGGGGACCGGTTGCGGGACCGGCGCGGCGGGGGCCGGCTCCGCGACCGCCGGGCTCGGGACCGGGCGGCCGAAGACCTCGCCGGACGACGGCCGGTCGCCGGGGCCGAGCCCCGTGAGCGGCAGGAGGAGCCACGCGAGGCCTGCCGCCGCGGCCACCGCCGCAACGACCCAAACCCCTCGCCCCCGCGGGGCCGGGTCGCCCCGCCCGAGGACCTCCGCCGATGCCCGCCCCACGAGCCTCCGGTCGATGCGGCGGCGCCCCTCGGCGTAGCCCCCGAGCAGGGCGCGGTCGCACAGGACGTTGACCACGCGAGGCACCCCTCCGGAGAGGCGGTGGATGCGCCGGACCGCGCCGGCCGTGAAGAGCGGCTCGGCGCACCCCGCCACCTCCAGCCGGTGCCGGATGTACGCGGTCGTCTCCTCCGCGGTGAGCGGCGGCAGGTGGTAGCGGGCGGTGACGCGCTGCGCCAGTTGCCGCAGGTCGCGCCGGGCCATGAGCTCGCGCAGCTCGGGCTGCCCGATGAGGAGGATCTGGAGGAGCTTGTGGGTCGTCGTCTCCAGGTTGGTGAGGAGGCGCACCTGCTCCAAGGCCTCGGCGCTCAGGTTCTGGGCCTCGTCGATCACCAGCACCGTGCGCCGTCCCGCCTCGTGGCGGTCCAGGAGGTGCCGGTTGAGGAGGTCGGTGAGGACCTTGAGGCTCTCTGTCCCCGGAGGGTACGCCACGCCGAGCTCGTCGCACACCGAGGCGACCAGTTCCTGGGGCGTCTGGCGGGGGTTGAGGATCAGAGCGACGTCGACGTCGGCCGGGGCCTGCTCGAGGAGACTGCGGCAGAGGGTCGTCTTGCCGGTTCCCACCTCCCCCGTGAGCTGCACGAACCCGCCGCTCTCTCCCATGCCGTAGAGCAGGTGGGCGAGGGCTTCCCGGTGGTGCTGCCCGAGGAAGAGGAACCGGGGGTCCGGCGTCAGGGCGAACGGATCGTCGCGGAAACCGAAGAAGGACTCGTACATGGGCTACTCGGGGGACACCCCGGCCGTGCCGGGCGCGGTGCCTCGGGCGTCGGATGCCTCCGTCATTCTAGGGCCGCCGCCCGGCCCGCGTCGAAGGCCGCCAGGTTGGCTTCCCGGTGCTCTCCGGGCGAGATGGCGCCTACCGCCTCCCGCAGCACCGCCGGGTCGAGCCCCAGGACGCCGCGGCCGTCCGCGTATCCCAGCAGCGTCGCGTTCAGGGCGCGGGGCGCGCCCGCCGCCCGGGCCAGCGCGGAGGCGTCCACCCGGTCCGGCTCCCGTCCGGCCGGGTCGTTCACCACCGCCCGGCCTCCCGGCCGCAGGAAGTGTCGGTAGCGCTCCGCCTCGGCCGCGTCCAGGGCGAGCAGGAGGTCCGCCCGGCCCGCGAGGACCAGCGGGCTCGCGAAGGGGCCGAGCTTCACGTGGCACACCACGGAGCCGCCGCGCATGGCCATCCCGTGGGTCTCCGCCGAGATCACGGCGACCGCCTGGCGCGCAGCGGTCTCGCCCAGGGCCCGGGCCAGCCAGATCACGCCCTGCCCGCCGGTTCCCACGCACAACGCCTGCAGTTTCACGGCGATCCCTCCCCGGCCGGCGCGATGGCGTCCTTGGGGCACACCCCCACGCACTGGCCGCAGCGCACGCACAGCACCGGGTCGATCTCCATCCGCTCGGCCCCCTCGGGGAGCCGGAACGCGGGGCACTCGAAGACCTTGAGGCAGGCGCCGCAGCCGTCGCACGCCTCCAGGACCTCCGCCGGGCTCCCGCCCACGAGGTCGCGCCCCTGGCGAAGCTGCACGCACGGCCGGCGCAGCACGAGCACGGCCGGGCCCCCCTCGGGGCCGCGGCAGAAGTCGTGGGCTTCCCGGAGGAGGCCGATCGACCGTTCCCGGTCGAAGGGGTCCACCGCCTCCACCCACCGGACCCCCAGGCTGCGCACGATCTCCTCGATGCCCGCCCGGGGCCCCTGGGTGCCGTCGGCCCGCGCGCCGGTGCCGGGCGTCGGCTGGTGCCCGGTCATTCCCGTGGTGTCGTTGTCGAGCACGGCGCACACGATCCGCGCGCCCTGGTGCACGGCGTTGAGGAGCGGCGCGATCCCGGAGTGGAAGAAGGTTGAATCGCCGATGGTGGCCGCGATCGCCGGGATCTCGGCCGCCGGGGTCCCGTCGGTGCGGTAGGCGTGGTACAGCCCGGCGGCCAGCGCGATCCCGCCGCCCATGCAGATGAAGGCGTCGACGCCTCCGAGGTTCATGCCCAGGGTGTAGCACCCGATGTCCCCCATCAGCATCCCCTTGGGGAACGCCCTGCGCAGCGCGTAGAAGGCGGAGCGGTGGCCGCACCCCGCGCACAGGCTGGGCCGCCGACCCGGGACCGGGGCTGCCTGGGGCAGCGCCGCCGGGTTCCCGAGGAAGTCCCCGACGAGCCGGGCGATCACCTCGGGGGTGAGTTCCCCGGCCCGGGGCACGCTGCCGTCCAGCCGGCCCCGCACCCGGTCCCGGCACGGGAACTGCGACTCGACCACCGGGTCGCACTCCTCCAGCACCAGAACCTGGCCGTGGCGGGCGAGGAGTTCCTGGAGGTTGGCGCCCCCCAGCGGGAACGCGAGGTCCACCCGGTAGAGGGCGACCTCGTCGCCCCAGGACGGGCCCTCGGCCAGGAGGTCGGTGACGTGCGCCCACGGGAGCCCGGAGGCCAGGATCGCCCGGGGCGCCCCCTCGCTCCCGCCGGTGAGCCGCGGCAGCCCGTCTTCCAGCGTCCGGACCGCGTCCAGTTTCTCCTCGAGTTCCTGGTGGAGGAGCAGACGGAACCGGGGGGTGGCCGTCCAGCGGCCCGGCTCGCGGCGGAAGCCGGCGCGCGGGAGGCCGGTCGGCTCGGGCAGCGGGCCGAGGACCGCCGACTGGCGGGCGTGGCAGACCCGCGTGGTCGGACGGACCATGACGGGCACCCGGAAGCGTTCGGAGATCTCGAAGGCGCGGGCCACCATGGCCCGGGCCTCCTCCGGCGTCGCCGGGTCGAGCACCGGAACCTTCGCCAGCCACGCGAAGAGACGGCTGTCCTGCTCGGTCTGGGAGGAGTGGGGACCGGGGTCGTCCGCGGAGATCAGCACCATGCCGCCCACGACGCCCATGTACGCCGCGCTGAGGAACGGGTCGGCGGCCACGTTCAGCCCGACCTGCTTCATGGCCACCGCCGAGCGCTTGCCGGCCATGGACGCCGCGTACGCGGTCTCGAACGCCACCTTCTCGTTCACCGACCACTCGACGTGGACGTGGCCGAGGCCGAGTTCGGCCCGCTCGCGGGCGGCGCTCTCGAGGATCTCCGAACTGGGCGTGCCCGGGTACGCGGTGATGCACTGGCAGCCGGCCTCGAACAGGGCGCGGGCCATCGCCTCGTTCCCCATCAACACGACTGCCTTCGGCTCGCTCACGGCCACCTCCCGTTCGACGGCGCACTTCCCGTGCTGTACCATGCGGCGCGAAGCGTCCGCAACCCCCGGAGAGGGCCGTCGGGCCGCGCCTCGCCGGCCCGACCGAAACCGACCCGAACTGCGCGAGACGTGTGTGGGAAACCGCGTGCACACCAGTTTCGAGGACGGAGCGGTGCCGGACCCTCACGTGCGCAGCAAGCGCCACGGAGACTCGCTCCCATGACCCGCCGTGCGAAGTGGCTCCCGTGCATCGCCCTGTCCGCCTGTCTCCTGCCGTCCACGGCCGCGGCGCTCAAGGAACTGGGACCGGGGGACCGGGTCGCCGACGTTCGGCTCCTGACCCCGGACGAGGAGGCCGTCCGGCTCTCGCAGCTGGTTCCGGCCAAAGGAGCGGTCGTCGTGTTCTGGGCCTCCTGGAACCCGCGCTCCCCCGAGGTGCTGGGCTATCTGGGCGAACTCCACGAGCGGTACGCCCCCCAGGGACTGACCGTCATCCCGATCAACGTCGAGCACGAAGGGACCGGCCCGGAGGACAGGAGGTCCTACGGCTCCACCTACGCGGGTTGGGGGCTCCCCTGGCCCACGTACTTCGACCCGAAGCTCGAGGCGTTCGACGCGGTCGGCGTCATCAGCCTGCCCACCACGGTGTACCTGGCGCCGGACCTGCACATCGTCGGGGCGTATCCCGGTTTCCCGGGGGAGGCCCAGGACGCGCTCCCCCTGCTGGTCGAGAAGGGGCTCGGCATCTGGAAGCCGGAGGTCGCCGTGCGGAAACCCATCGCGGTCCGCTACGAGCCGGCGAACGGGGCCGGAGCCGTGTTCCAGACGGGCCGACTGCTCTACAGGCGGGGCCAGCGGGGAAAGGCCTCGGCGCAATTCGCGAAGGCCGGCGGCCTGGATCCGGACTACCCGGAACCCCGTTCCGCGCTGGCGTACCTGGCCCACCTCAGCGGGGACGAGCAGGCTGTGGCGGACGCGCTCGCAGCCCTGGAGAAGAACGGCGCAGAGAATCCGCGCTTCCGTGAGGGGTACGGTCTCTCCCTCCTCGCCACCGGCCGAAGGGAGGCGGCGGTCGCCGCGTTGAAACCGCTGCTCGACGAGGAGGACCCTCACCTCAAGGGCCTCCTGGGGCTGGCTCTGGCCCACGCGATGGAAGGCGACCTCGCCGGGGCCGAGGAGGTGCTGCAACGGCTCCGTTCTTGGCCGATCGGGGGGCTGTCGCTGGAGATCGACGTGTCCGCCTACGTAGATCCCGACGCCTCGCCGGAGCGACGCTGGAGCGATCCCGACGCCATCCTGCTCTGGCTGTTGGAACTGAAGTAGCGTCCTCCCCTCCGGAGATACGCTCGTGCGCCGCACCCGACGACGCCCCCGCCTTGGGGGATTGGACGCCGCTCGGTGCGGACGAACTGCAGTAGGCGTGAGGACCCTCGCGGAGACGGGATGGAACGACGATCTCCCCCTTTCCCCCGAAAGCCTGCCTGGCTCCGGACCCGCCTCCCGGGAGGTTCCCCGTACCGTGCGGTGCGCGGCACCCTGGAGCGGGAGGGCCTGCACACCGTGTGCGAGCAGGCGCGCTGCCCCAACCTCGCGGAGTGCTGGGCCTGCGGAACGGCGACCTTCCTCATCCTGGGAGGGGTGTGCACGCGGGGCTGCGGCTTCTGCGCCGTTGCGCGGGGAGACCCCGGGGGCGCGGCGGACGAGCGCGAGCCGGCGCGGGTGGCCGAGGCGGTGCGGGACATGGGCCTGCGCTACGCCGTGGTCACGTCGGTGACGCGGGACGACCTGCCCGACGGGGGCGCCTCGGTCTTCGCCCGGACGGTCCGGAGCCTGAAGGCCCTGGAGCCGGCCCCGCTCGTCGAGGTGCTCGTCCCCGACTACGCGGCCGACCGCCTGGGGGCGGTCCTGGAGGCCGGGCCGGACGCCCTCGCCCACAACCTCGAGGTGGTCGAGCGCCTCTCGCCGGACGTCCGCCACGGCCGCTTCGACTACCGGCGCTCCCTCGAAGTCCTCCGACGCGCGCGTGCCCTGGCACCCCGGACCCTCACCAAGTCCTCGCTCCTCCTGGGCCTGGGCGAGACCCGGGACGAAGTCCTCCGCTCCATGGCCGACCTCCGGGAGGCGGACGTGGACATCCTCGTCCTCGGCCAGTACCTGCGCCCCTCCCCCAGCCAAGTCGCGGTGCGCGAGTACCTTCCCCCCGAGGCCTTCGACCGCCTGGCCGAGGAGGGCCGCGGCATGGGATTCCGCCACGTCTCCGCGGGTCCCCTGGTCCGGACCTCGTACCGCGCCGCCGAGGCCTACGTGGAGCGCCGCGTCCGGGGCGCGCCGGAGGCCTGACGCGGTGTCCCCCCGCACCGTGGAGCTCCTGCGCCTCCCGGGCCTCACGCCCTACGCGGAAGCCCTTCGGCTCCAGCGCGACCTCGTGCGGAGCCGGCGCGTCCACGAGGCGGGCGACGTGCTGATCCTCCTGGAGCACGAGCCGGTGGTAACCCTCGGCCGCAACGCCGACACCGCCGGGCTCCTCGTCTCCCCCGACGTCCTCGCCGCCCACGGGATCGGGCTGCACCGCGTCGAGCGCGGCGGCCAGGCCACGTACCACGGCCCTGGGCAGCTCGTCGGATACCCCATCCTCCGGCTGGCCGACCACGGACTCGGGGTCCGAAGCTACGTGGAATGCCTGGAGGAATCGATGATCCGCGCCGCGGCGGCGTTCGGCGTTGCCGCCCGGCGTGTTGCCGGGCGGCCCGGGATCTTCAGCGACCGGGGCAAGCTCGGCGCCGTGGGCGTCGCCGTGTCCCGGGGGGTGTGCTTCCACGGGTTCGCCTTCAACGTCGACCCCGACCTGTCCCACTTCCGGTTCCTGGTCCCCTGCGGGTTGACGGACGTGGCGCCCGCGTCCCTGGCCCAGCACCTGGGAGCCCCGCCCGACCTCACCCGTGTCGAAGAAGCGCTGTGCCGGGCCTTCGAGTCGGCGCTTCGCGTCCGTCTCGCCCACCGGGCCCCGGGGGCCTTCCTTCCGGCCTGAAGCGCCACCTCAACGCCTTCCCCCACCCATGCCCGTACCCGAACGGGTATACACGAACGGTTCCCCGATTTAGCTGTTGGATGTATTTACATATTTTGTCGTGCAACTATCATTGGAATTACTCGACCAATAAAGATGAATGTGGGAAGAGGTTTGCTTGTTGTGGCCGCGGCAGCCCGCGGTGGCCTCATCGAGAAAGACGGGAGGAGGTGCCCCATGGTTGTATGCGAGAGCGCCCGGTAGTTCTCCAGGAGCCTTGTCCAGAGGGTGCAAGAATGCGCCGATCCGGGGGTGCTTTGTGTCTCGGAGGGAGTTGAGGTGAATTCTCCTTGGGCCGCCGCCTGTTGGGAGACAGCGTGAAGCGATGACGTAGCAGACGAGCGGCCGACTAGCTAGGCAGGGGTCTTCTGGGGTTCGTCAACCCGAACCGACAGGAGGGACTGTCATGAGACGGCTTCTCGCAGTTGCGTCCACAGTTCTCTGCTGCGGTGTCCTCGCAGCAGCCATCGGATTCTATGGGTGCGGAAGCGGCGGGGGCGGGGGTGGGTCCGACTCCACGGACGCGGCCCCGGCCGGAAAGCTCACCCTGCGCGTGACCGATGCCCCGCCGACGACCTCGCCGGCGTGAACTTTGCGTCACGGGCGTGATCCTGAAACTCAAGACCGAGGAGGAGGCGGTCGCCGCCCTGGAGACCGAACCACGAGGAGGAGGCCCCGACGTGGTGATCACGTTCGAGGCCCCGAAGTGCTTCGACCTCATGGACTACCAGGGAACGGATGCGGATACCGCCACCTTCGCACTGCTCGACGGCGAGACGGTGCCGGAGGGCACCTACGGGTGGGCCAAGGCGATCGTCGGCGACGCCTGGGTCGAACTCGAAGACGGCACCACCGAGCCCCTCACCATCCCCGCCCGGTACAAGGGCGACCCAACCATCAAGATCATCTTCGCGGACGAGGACGCCCTGCTCGTCCCCGACGGCGGCGCCGCGGATCGTGACGGTGGAGTTCGACCTCCGCTGCGCGGTGATCCTCGTCAACGGCTCCTACATGCTCAAGACCGTGTGCCGCGTGGCGGACACGACGACGGCCGGGGCCATCGAGGGCGCCGTGGCGAGCAGCGCCCTTGGCAGCGACGAGGCGTGCAAGAAGGGCTACGTCTACGTCTACCCCGGCGACCGGATGCCGGGCGACTACGACCAGATGGAGGGGGAGCCCGCCCACGACAACGACCCGATGACCAGCGTCAAGGTCGCTCCCGACAAGACCTTCGGGGTGGGATTCCTCCCGGCGGGCGACTACACCCTCGCCTTCACCTGCGGCGGGAAGGATGACGACCCCGGCGAGGAGGAAGCCATCGTCTTCACGGCGGTCACGAAGGTGACCGTCCCCGAGGGCGAGACCGTGGAGGTCACCCTGGAGGCCGAGCCGGGCGACGAGGGGGCGGGGAACAACCTGTCCTTCCCGGTGATCTGGTCCGACGGCGCGACGGTCACACTGCGGGGCACCGCCGGGCAGGACCCCGTGCTCGGCGGCCAGTTCGCGGTCATCGGAGACCAGCCCTGGTACTACCAGCAGGATCCCCTCAACGAGTGGCAGGCCGAAAACGCCGACTGGAGCACGGAAGGCGAGGTGAACCTGCACTGGGTGGACTGGGGCGACAACCTCGAGGCCAAGTCCTGGCCGGCCAACCAGGTGGTCCGCGTCGAGACCGTGCTCTTCCAGAACCTGGACCCCACGATGTACGGCTACGAGATGAGTCACATCTCGGGGCAGGGCATCACCGAGATGTGGGGCACCAACGGCGCCGCGTACGACAGCACGCAGGCCACGGTGTACTCCGGCTGCGCGCGGCTCACCATCCAGAAGCTCACCAAGGCCCGCGATGACGAGACCCTCACCGTGGCCTGGGACGCGGAACTCGGCGAGTGGACCGGCGACGTGGTCGCGGACGGCGAGCGGACCACCCTGTTCAAGGGCACGGTCGGCGAGGCGGCCGACGGTCCCGGCTTCTACGGGGCCGAGATCAACGTCTCCGGCAAGGTCGTCTACGGCTACAACTGGTTCATCAAGGACTTCACGGAGCCCCTGGGCGGCCCGGGCGACTACCGCATCACCTTCAGCCTCGACCAGGGCGCCTGCAAGACCGGCATCACCCTCAACACCTTCATCACCGAGGCGACAGCCATCGTGGTGAGCGAGGAGGAGGGAGAGACCGAGGAGCACGAGACCACGGAGTCGGCGGCCCGTGCGTTGGCCGCGGCTCCCGTGGAACCGGGCGGCGAGCCCGACCTCGGGGGCGCCACGCCGGCACTCTACCCGGAGGGCAA
Source organism: uncultured delta proteobacterium (assembly GCA_963707045.1). Taxonomy (GTDB): domain Bacteria; phylum Desulfobacterota; class Deferrisomatia; order Deferrisomatales; family JACRMM01; genus CAZGRT01. Next base: position 47,047 of record CAVPOV010000016.1, on the reverse strand, counting down.
CCTCAGCTACATCGACGTGCGGATCACGGAGCCGAAGGGCAGCGACGACCACGGCGGGGGCGGAGGTCCTCCCGACGGCAAGGGTCCTCCGGACGGGACGGGAGGCGGCGGCGGCCCGCCGGAGGGCAAGGGGCCCGGAGCGGAACACGGCGAGTGAGCGCGACTCGGCGTAAACCGAGCCAGGCCCGAGGGTGCGGCGGACAGGCACAGCGGGTCCGCCGCACCCACATACGGCGTACACATCGAGGAAGCGTCGATCCGGTTCGGGGACCCGTCCCCGGTTGATGGTTCCGCGTCGAGGGACCAGGGGGAGCGATCATGAGAGCGAAGAGAGGAATTGCCGTGGCCGCCGCCACGCTGGTGTGGGTACTCGCAGCAGGCACCTCCCCGGCGGCCGAGTTCACCGTCAACGTGATCACCGACGCGCCCGACGCCAACCCCGGGGACGGCGCGTGCGAGGCGACCCCGGGCCTGGGCGACTGCACCCTGCGTGCAGCCCTCCAGGAAGCCAACGCCCTTCCGGGACCGGACACCGTCCGGGTGCCCGCCCTTCCCTCCCCCTACGTCCTGTCCGTCGAAGGCCGGGGGGACGACACCGGCGCGACCGGCGACTTGGACGTGAGCGAGAGCCTCTCGCTTCTCGGCGGCGGGGCGGCCGGCACCGTCGTGGACGCGGCCGGGATCGACCGGGTGCTCCACGTGCGCGACCCGGGCACCGGCGGGGTCGAGGTGCGGATCGAGGGACTGACCCTTCGAAACGGCTTCGCCTCCGGCCCGGAAGACGACAACGGGGGAGGACTGCTCGTCTCCACCCCGGAAGGCGCCGGTTGCAGCGGCGGAAGCCACTCCGACGGGGAAGCGCCCGCCACGGAAGCAACGGCGCCCGGCGTGGAGACGGCGGCCAAGGGCTCCGAGGGGCACACCTCGGACGGGAGTTCCCACGGGGACGAGGAAGAAGCCCCGTCCGTGGCCGTTACCCTGATCGACGTCACCGTCGAGGGCAACACCGCCCGCCGGGACCTGGACGAGCCGGTGACGGTGATCAAGGGAAGCGGCGAGGAGGAGCTCAAGTGGAGGCTCGGCGCCGGGGGCGGGATCGCGAACCAGGGTGCGCTCACGCTGCGCCGGTGCACCGTGCGCGGCAACCTGGCCGCCGAGTCGGGCGGGGGCATCGTCAGCGGCAGCCGCCTCACCATCGAGGACTCCCGCATCGCCGGAAACCGCGCCCTCGGAAACGGCGGGGCCCTCAAGCTAGAGGGCAACGCGCTCACCACGATCCACGGGAGCACGATCGAGGGGAACGGCTCGGTGTCGGCCGGGGGCGTCTTCCTCGCCGGCAAGCCCAACACGCTCAGCATGGAGTCGAGCACGGTGAGCGGGAACTTCTCGGAGGACAAGACCGGCGGCATCGACATCACCTGCTCCACCGTCACCATCGTCAACAGCCTTGTCCGCGACAACGTCACCTGCGGAGCCTTCGCCGGGGGGATCTCGAACGGCGGGAACCTCACCCTGATCAACAGCACGGTGAGCGGCAACCGCGTAGCCCCCGAGGACCCCCGGTGCGGCAGCCTGAAGCCGGCGGAGGCCTCGGAGCACGAGGGCGGGGAGTCGGGCGAAGGCTGCGGAGGCTCCGACGGCGAGCACCGGGTGGGCGGCATGTGGCTCGGCACGGGGCAACAACGGGTGAGCACGACGATCCTGAACTCCATCATCTCCGGAAACCTGCCCGGGAACTGCTCCGGGGCGAAGAAGGCGAACGGCCCGCTGGTAATCGAGTTCTCCCTCGAGGACGACGGGACGTGCCTGGAACGCATGCCCTACGGCATCGGCCACGGCAACCGGCAGGCGGACCCGAAGATGAAGGGGAGGTCCGCGCGGGCGGCCCAGGACGAATCCGAAGCCGCGAGTGCCCCCTACGAACTGATGGAGGACAGCCCGGCCATCGACGCGGGCGACGACACGGTTTGCACGTTCCTGAGCCTGTACGAGGACCTGGCCGGCGAAGCGCGCATCGTCGACGGGGACGGGGACGGGGTGGCCCGGGTCGACATCGGCGCGGTCGAGTTCCTGCCCCGCACGCTGCCCTTCGACGCGGGCACGGACTCGAGCTCCGGTGGAGGAGGCGGGCTCTGCTTCGTCGAGGCCGCAGGCCGCTGAGACCGGCGGCTCCGAGAAGCCGCCCCCGAGCGCCCCTCGCTGGGCGCACCGAAAGGAGGCAGGTCCATGAACCGCACGCGACGGACGCTCCGGGGCGGGCTGGCCGGGGCGCTGGCCCTCGCCCTCCTAGCCCCTGCGGCGGGCAACGGCCAGCAGGGAGAGGACCCGGAACGGGAACGGGCGCAACTGCAGCAGCAGTTGCGCCAGGAATTCCGCCTGACCGAGCGGGAGACGGCGGAGCTCGGCCCGGCCCTCGGCGACTACTGCTCGCGCACCCGCGACCGCGAGCAGGTCCGCGAGATGGTGCGGACGAGCCTCGGCGAGGGTTGCCGGGGAGCGTGCCTCGCGGAGTCGGTCCGGTCCATGAACCGGGCCATGGAGCGGGGGGCCTCACCGCAGCAGGCGCGGGAGACCGTATCCGCGGCCGTGCGCACCCAGTCCCGGGAGCGGGACAGGACGCGCACCCAGTGGAGCGACGAGGACATGGGACGTCGCGTCCGAACCGAGGCAGAAGCGGAGATGGAGCGCCGGGGGCGCCGGGGCGAGTCCGAGCCCCGTGGGCCCCGGAGCGAGGACCGAGAGATGAAAGGAGGAGGAGCCGAAGGGGGCGGGCACGGCCGCGGGGGCCGCTGACGGCCCGAAGGAAGTGACGCCCGCGAGGGGCGCCGGTGTAGATCTTGTAGAAGCTGCAGTGCATTGAGGGAGGCCATTTCACGGCCGGAAGGAGGCGTTCCATGAGCCGCGAGTCAAGGCTTCGCACCCCCGTGGTACAGACCCTCGCGATCTGCCTGGCGATGCTGGCGGCCCTCCTGTTGCCGGCCTGCGGCGGGGGCGGTTCGAACTCGGACGGCACCGCCACCGGCAGCGTGGCGCTGCTCGTCACGGACGCTTCCGTGGACGACTTCACGAGCATCCGGATGAGCGTAAGCCGGATCGACCTTCTCTCGCCGGACCTCGGCAGGCAGAACCTGTGGAGCGGATCCGCCGAGATCGACCTGCTCCAACTCGCCGAGTACTCGGAACTGTTCGCGGTCGGGGACGCGGTGCCCGCCGGCACGTACGACCAGATCCAGATCCAGGTGGACAAGTCGTCTCTGGTCACGGATCCGCCCAGCACCTTCTCCCTCAACGCGGACCACGTCAACCTGAACCCCCAGGGCGGCTTCCAGGTGAGCCCGGGCGACACCCTGTACGTGAAGCTCGACTTCGACGCGGCGGCCATGCTGAACAGCGCCGACGCCAACGACTTTCTGGAGCCGAGGGTGTTCGTGGACATCCTGGGCGAGGAATCCGCGGCCCAGCAGGGGCTCACGCGGTTGCGCGGCCGAGTCACGAGCGTCTCCGCAGGTTCCTTCGTGCTGTGCCATCCCCTGCGGGGAGGGGACGGGGAGTACTGCACGACGGTCGTCCTCCCGGCCCCCGACTGGGTGTTCGAGGCGCCGGAGGGGAGCCTCGTGAGCGGTGCCGCCGTGGACGCCGCAGACCTCGGGAACGTGGCCGTCGCCTACGGCACGGTCGACCTGGCGAGCGAATCGCTCTCCGCCGTGGTGGTCGAGGTGGGGGACGAGACGGGGGAGCCGTTCCTCAAGGTGCCGGTGCGGGGCCACATCAGCTCGGCATCCGAGGGGGTCCTGGTGGTGCTGCTCGACGACGGGGCAACCTCGGTGAGCGTGGACATCGGGCTGGCGCGGCTGTTCACGTGTCAGGGCCAGGAAATCGCAGAGCAGGATCTGGTGGTCGGCGCCGAGGTGCGCGTGGACGGGATCTACGAGGCCGCGGCCGGCACGCTCCAGGCGACGATCGTGATCGTCAAGGCCTGCGACGCGAGCTAGGAGAGCAGCCGACCGTCCGGCCACGGCAGGAGGGGGCCCCCACGGGCCCCCTCCTCTGCGTTTCGAACCGGCCGGAACACGGAACGCTACTCGCGGAGCAGCGACTCCACGGTCCGCACGACCTCGGGGCTCGTCCAGTCGAAGGGTCCGATGGTGGACGATCGGAGCACCCCGCTCCGGTCGATCAGGTGGGTCTCGGGGACGCCCGTGGCGCGGTAGAGGTTGTAGATGCGCTTGTTCTCGTCCGGCAGCACGGGGAACGTCACCTGGTACTTCTCGACGAACGCCTTCAAGGCCTCTCGATCGTTGTCCTCGGACACGGCCAGGATCTCGACCCCGCGCGTCCGCATGAAGTTGTAGAGCCGCACCATGGAGGGCATCTCCTCGCGGCACGGCGGGCACCAGGTCGCCCACAGGTTCACGAAGACGACCTTCCCCTTGAGCTCACCGAGCCGGACGGTCTGTCCGCCGAGGGTCTGCAGGGTGAAATCCGGGGCCGGCTTCCCCACCTCGGGCTTGGGCGGCACCGGGCTGCAGGACGCGAAGAGGACCGGGAGCAGGAGCCCCCACAGCAGAGCCCGAAGGCTCCGTCCGATCCCGGGCCATCCGGCCAAAAGGGGTACCCGATCGGCGAAAACGAACCCCCGAGTGTTGAGACCGTTCATCGGCCACCCTAGAGTGAAAGCAGGGGGAAGCGCTCCGGATCACCCCGATCCGGGAAGACGCCGCGAAGGAGGGCGCGATCATGGCACAAATGGACCGCTGCGTGCACGCCTACGGTCTGGAGATCGTCCGCTGCCCGGAGTGCTGGGTCCAGGTGGGGTCCCTGTGCCGCCGCTGCGGCTACGAGAGCCGCTACGACGACGACCACCTGGAGACGTGCCCGCTGTGGCCGGGGGTGGAGGAGTCCGGAAGCGCCGAGGAACAGCCGGCCGCGCGGACGACCTGAGGGGCTATTCGTCCCACCACACGTAGTCGGCGTCTTCCAGCATGATGTCGTAGCGCAGGTAGGTCTTGTCGCTCGACGGCAGGACGACGCGGTACGGGAGGGGCGCCAACTTCTCCAGTTGCTCGGGGATTCCGTGCTTCCACGCGTGGAACGTCCCCGCGAGGACCACCACGATCCGGTCGGGGTGGGCCTGCGCGTAGCGGACGACGTTTCGCGCCATGGCCGTGTCCCACACCACCTGCGCCTCGCAGAACCGCCCGAAGCCGGCGGCGTCCTGCGCCTTGCGCCCCACCACCAGACCCAGCAGTTCCCGGTAGCGCTCGTCCACGTCGCACGAGACCACCCCCAGTGCCTCCCGCTGCTCGCCGGTCAACGAGGCGAACCCCTGGCGGGCGACCTGGTTGACGAGCGGCCTCGGAACGTTGAGACCCAGCAAGGGAATGCCTCGCTCCCGGGCGTACGCGAAGATCGGGCGGTACTGGGGCCACAGGCTCGGGTCCCAGTTCGCGGCGTACGCCGATCGGAACTCCCGCTCGTCGGCACGGCCGTCGACCCATCGGTCGAGAGCCTCCTGCGCGTCGGCACGGAACATCTCGAGCCCGATCGCCACGCCCGCGCCCGCGTCTTGCAGGCCCCGGATGACCGCCAACTGCGCCCGGTGATGATCGGGGTTGTCGTGCTGCTCCCCCACGACGACGACCCGGGCCTTCCTCAGGTCCTCGACCATCTCGGCCACGGAGACGATCCCGATGTTCGAGACCTTGAAGATGGGGCCGTGGGCGGCGGACGCGACCGCGGCGGGGACCAGCGCGAGAAGAAGGAGGCACCGAACGGAAGGGCGCAGGCCCATGACCCTCTCCGGTGGGGAAGGAGCGGAGGCGGCAGGCACGGGGGAGGACTACTCCCGCAGGTGGCGCGCGATGACGAGCCGCTGGATCTCGCTCGTGCCCTCCCCGATGGTCAGGAGCTTCTGGTCGCGGAAGAAGCGCTCCACGTCGTAGTCGCACATGAGCCCGTACCCGCCGTGGACCTGGACCGCCTCGCTCACCACGCGTCCCATGACCTCGGAGCAGTACAGCTTGGCCATGGCGGCCAGCTTTCCGAAGGGGCGCCCGTTGTCCTTGAGCCAGCACGATTTGTACAGCATGTTCCGAGCCGCCTCGATCTCCATCGCCATGTCCGAGAGCTTGAACTGGACCGCCTGGAAATCGAAGATCGGCTGTCCGAACTGCTTGCGCTCCTGGGCGTACCGGACGGCCGCCTCGAAGGCTCCCTGCGCGCCCCCCAGCCCCATGGCGCCGATGGAGAGCCGCCCACCGTCCAGGGTGGCGAGCATCTGGCGGAACCCGTCCCCCTGGCGGCCCAGGAGGGCGTCCGGCGGGAGCCGGATGTCGTCGAAGTAGAGCTCCGCGGTGTTGGACGAGCGCCACATCATCTTGCCGTGCATGACCTTCCGGGTGAGACCCGGGGTGTCGGCCGGCACGAGGAAGCACGAGAGTTCGTTCCGCCCGTCGCTCTTCTTGCCCGTGACCGCCTGCACCACGATCACCCCCGTGACGTCGGTGGCGGCGTTCGTGATGAAGATCTTGCTGCCGTTCAGGACCCAGGCGTCGCCGTCCCGCACCGCCCTCGTGCGCGAGGACCCCGCGTCCGAACCGGCCAGGGGCTCCGTGAGGCCGAAGCCGGCGAGCCACTCGCCCGTGCAGAGCTTCGGGAGCCAGCGCTGCTTCTGCTCCTCGCTCCCGAAGTAGTAGATCGGCCCGATCCCCAGGGAGTTGCCCGGCCGCCACGGTCGCCGCCTGGGAGCCGTCCACCCGGGCGATCTCCTCCACGGCGATGATGTAGGAGACGTAGTCGAGGCCGCTGCCGCCGTATTCCGGGGCGACGAAGATCCCGAACAGGCCCATCTGGCCCATCTTGGCGGTGAGGTCGTAGCTGAACTCCTCCTTCGCGTCGAGCTCGCGCGCGATGGGCCGGATCTCCTTCTCCGCGAACTCCCGCACGCTGTGGCGGAGGATGTTCTGCTCGGAAGACAGGTCGAAACACAGGGCCATGTCACTCCTCCCCATCCCGGGCGGCGGGGGAAGATCCCCGCACTGAAGTCGGGCCGTGCGGCCCGACCGGGCCCGCTATCAGATCTTCTGGCGGATGTGATCCCGGTACGCCTCGATGTCCTGCTGGAGGATCCGCAACTGCTCGAGCCGGGTCTCGATGCTCTCCAGGTGTTGCCCGAGGAGTTCCAGCAGGCGCGGCAGAACCCTCGCGTTGCTTCCGTGGGCGGCGTAGAGGTCCTCGAGCTCCTTCATCTCCTCCAGGGTGAGTCCGAGAACCTTGAGGCGCTTGATGAAGCGAAGACGGCGCACGTCGTCTTCGGTGTACGTGCGGCGCCCTCCCTCCATCCGCTTGACGCTGTTGAGCAGGCCGATGTCCTCGTAGTAACGGATCGTCCGCGGCGTCAGGGTCACCTGCCGCGACAGGTCGCCGATGCTCAGACGAGCCGCCGCGCCGGCCCGCCGCCCCGCGGCCGCCTGCGCCGCGTCCTGCCGGCGGTTCAGTCCCACTTCCGCAGATCCTCGAGCACCTTGCCGTCCCCGGGCAGGGCTCCGTCGGCGACTCGGACCACGGCCACGCCCAGTCGGACGACCTCCCGCAACCTCTGCTCGATCCGGCCGCGAAGGGCCTCGTCGTCGGGCCCCTCGACCCGGGCCGTCAACACGTCGCGGCTCCCCTCGCGGGTCACCACGACCCGGTAGCGGCTCACTTCCGGGAAGTCCTTGAAGGCGGCCTGGACCTGCCCAGGGTGCACGAACTGCCCCTTGACCTTGACCAGTTGGTCGGCTCGACCGAGCCAGCCGCGGAGCTTCGGCGTCGTCCGGCCGCAGGCGCATCCGGCGGGGTCCAGCGCGGACAGGTCCCCCGTGCCGAAGCGAATCAACGGATAGGCCGGGCTGAAGAGGGTCACCACCACCTCCCCGATCTCGCCCCGGGGCAGGGACCGCCCGTCGGTGGGGTCGACGACCTCCACGATCGCCCGGGTGGTCAGGTGCCACCCGCCCATGTGGTAACACTCGAAGCCGATGCAGCCGACGTCGGCGGTTCCGTAGCCCTGGCGGCACAAGCAGCCGAAGGTCTCCTCCACCGACTGGCGCAGGCTCGGCGGGAGCGGCTCGGCGATGCTCCACGCCACCTCCAGGGAGAAGTCCCGGCGCGGGTCGAGCCCCATCTCCCGAGCCTTCTCGGCGATCTGCATGAGAAAGGACGCCATCCCGAGGTAGCCCGTGACCCCCAGCCGGCGGAGGATCTCCACCTGGGTCTCGCGTTCCCCGACGCCGGTGGGCACCACGGTGCACCCCACCTTGACCATGCTGTCGTCGAACATCATCCCGCCCGGGGTGACGTGGTAGCCGAAGGTGTTGACGACCAGGTCCCCGGGGCGGAAACCGGCCGCGTAGTAGGCCTCTTCGAACCCCCAGCCCTCCCCCCGGGCGACCGGGTCGTAGATGGGCCCGGGAGACTGGAACACGTGGGCGATCTCGGTCAGAGGCACTGCCAACATGCCGCCGAAGGGAGGGGCCTTCTTCTGCAGTTCGACCAGCTCCATCTTCCCCGTCACCGGAATCCGCGCGAGGTCCTCCAGGGTGCGGACGTCCCCCGGCTCGACGCCCGCGGCGTCGAACTTGGCCTTCACGGCCGGGGCGTTGGCGTACGCGTGGCCGACGAGCTTACGGAGTCGGCTTTCCAGGCCCGCGACGTGCTCCTCCCAGCTCCGGGTCTCCAAGGCCGTGTTCAGGTATCCGCCCGTACGATCCATCTCGTCCCTCGCAGAAACTGTGGGGTCAACGGCAGGCGCCCAGACGCTTCGTGTACTGCTCCCCGCGCTAGTAGCCCAGCCACTCGGCCTTGCGCTCGAGCACCGTGGTCGCCTGGAGGACCATCGCCCCGCCCCGGTACTCGTAGATCTTCGCCGACATGTTCGGGCGGTGGTCCGTCGCCGAGTAGGTGATGGGCGCCGTGAGGCCCTGGGTGTCGAAGTCCACGAGGGTCTCGGCGGCCTTCCGGATGCCGGGGCCCGTCAGCTCGCCCGCCCGGTCCGCGCGCCTGAGCGCCTCGCACAACACCATCATCGAAACCCAGCCGCGCACGTAGTGCGTCATTCGGGGCCGCTTCTGCGTCACCCCGAGGATCACCTGCATCCCGGGGCCCTCGTCTCCGTACACGGCGGCCGCCTGGAGCCCCAGCACCCCCTCGGCGGCGACGCCGGCGCGCTCGACCAGGCTCTCGTCGTTGCCCCAGATGTTCACGAGGAACCGGGTCTTCATCCCGAGGGCCCTCGCGTCCTTGATGACCACGGCGCAGGAGGGCGTCGTTCCCCCGAGCCACGCGTAGTCCGGCTCGTTCTTCTTCAGGTTGAGCAGTTGGGTCGTCGCCTCGATGGCGTCGAGCTTCACGTGCTCCTCGCCCACGATCTCGAAGCCCAGTTCCTCGGCGTACTCCTTCCCCGCCCGGATCGGCGCCCTGCCGTAGGGGTGGTCGGGGTAGAGAAAGGCGATCTTGGGCTTTCGCGACTCGCGCCAGTTGTCGCGAACGTACCTCAGCCCGGCGCGCAGTTGCGTGGAGTAGTCGGCCGCGACGAAGAAGTTGTACGGGGCCTTGGAAGGGTCGGTGAGGTGCGCCGAGTAGGAGGCGGAAAAGTACGGGATCTCGTCCCGAGCCGCCTGCCCGGTCAGGGCTTCGGTGTCCGGTGTGCCCCACCCCTGGATCGCGAGGACGCCGTCGACGTCCCGAAACTTCTTGTAGGCCTCCACGGCATCGGCGATCCGGTACGCGTAGTCCACCTGGATGAGCCGGACCGGCTTCCCGTTGACCCCGCCGTTCTCGTTGATCCAGTCCGCATGCGCCGCCATCCCGTCCGCGTAGGGTCCCCCGACGGTCCGAGTCAATCCCGTGAGATCCACCAGGGCGCCGATCAGCAGTTCCCGGGACGCCGCCGGCGCGACGCAACACAGGAGGAGCAGGATGGCCCACTGCAACCGCTTCATGGAACGCGCTCTCCCCTCGTCACGCCGGCTCCCGACTCGCCTTCGGCGCGATCGCGGAGGGCGCTGCAGCACCCGGCGTCCCGCCGCTCCGGGCCCCCGCCCCTACATCCAGCGCTTGCGCCGCTTGTAGGACTTGACGTCCTTGAACGACTTGCGGCCACCACCCTGGGTGACGCCCATGTAGAACTCCTTGACGTCCGGATTGTTCCGGAGTTCCTTGGAGGGACCCTCCAGCACGATCTTCCCGGACTCCATGATGTAGGCGTACTTGGAGATGCCCAGGGCGATCTTGGCGTTCTGCTCCACCACCAGGATGGTGGTGCCCATCTCGCGGTTGATCAGCTTGATGTTCTCGAAGATCTCCTTGACCAGCAGCGGGGCCAGCCCCAGTGAGGGCTCATCGAGCATCAGCATCTTCGGGGACGCCAGCAGCGCCCGGGCGATGGCGATCATCTGCTGTTCGCCCCCGGAGCAGTACCCGGCCATGCGGTTCGGGATCTCGCGTGAGGCGAGGGAACAGCTCGTACATCTTGTCCATGTCCGCACGCACCGCCTTGGCTCCGTCCTTGCGGGTGGTGGAACCAGCGCGGATGTTCTCCTCGACCGACAGGTGCTTGAACACCCTCCGCCCCTCGGGGACCATCACCGCCCCCAGACGCACCACCGATGTGCCGAGCACGTTGGTGATGTCGTGGCCATCGAAGTTGATGTGGCCGCTGCGGATGTGTCCGTTCTCCGGCTTGAGCAGCCCGCTGATGGCCCGCAGGGTGGTCGTCTTGCCCGCTCCGTTGGTGCCGAGCAAAGCGACGACGTCCCCTTCCTTCACGTTCAGGCTGACGCCGCGCAGCACCTGCACGATGTCGTTGTAGACCACCTCGATGTTGTTGACGTCGAGCAACTTCCCGCCACCCGCCTCAGGCAACTGCTCTGCGGTCGCTTCGCTCGCCATGGTTCCCGCCATCTCTGCTCTGCCGTTGATAATGAGCCGGTGCCCCCCCGCCGTCCCCGGCGCGGGGCACCGGCCGCACGAACGCTGCTGTGCGCCTGCTACTTGATCTTGGCCACGTACTCCGGCACGAACGGGGCTCCCTCGGCCTTGAACACCCCGCCGGTGACTTTGTAGATCTGCAGGGTATCGACGCCCTCGTGGTCATCCTTGGAGTAGGTGACCGGACCCACGGTCGTCTTCGGATCGTAGGCCTTGGCGCCGTTCATCCCGTTCAACTCTTCGTACAGCGTCGCCTTGGTCACTGCCTTGCCAGCCGCCAGGGCCCGCTTGATGGCCTCCACCGCAACCTGCACCACCATCATGCCGTTGGTGTAGTTGTGGGAGTTGGCGGTCTTCTCGTCGCGCCCGTACTTCTTGGCCAGCATGAGCTGGAAATCGGTGCCCGGCGCCGGGGACGGAGGTCAGGGTGTAGCTGGTGGTCCAGAGGAAGCCTTCCGCAGCGGTACCGGCCAGCGCGATGAGGTCGTTGCCGCCGGTGTAGTGGGCGCCGAGGAAGGTGATCTTGCCCGCCTCGCCGAAGCTCTTCGCCGACACGCCCAGTTCCTCGGCGCCCTTGATCAGGGTGGCCACCGGGGACTGCACGCGTGTGGGTGATCACGTACTGCACTCCCTTTTCCTGCAGGCGCTTGATCGTGGCGGTGTTGTCCAGGTCCTTGCCGTGCTCGACCACTTCGACGATCTCGATGTTGAGGCCCTTCGCGACGGCCTTCTGGAGTATCTTCCACCGGGCCGCGGCCGAAGGCCGAGGGGTGAATGAACAGGGCGACCTTGGCCTTCTCGGGGCCCTTGTGGTTCTTGGCCACGTACTCGGCCAGGCCGATCATCTGGCCCGAGTAGGAGACGATGGGCAGGAAGATGTAGTTGGAATCCACCAGGTTGCCCGCGTGGAAGGAGGCCGGGATGACCGGCATCTTCTCTTCTTCGAAGTCCTTCTTCAGCGCCAGGGTGGAGCCGGTGGAGTAGTTCAGATACAGGACGATGCCTTTGTCGAGAAACTCCTCGAAGTTCCGCTTCGTGACGTCGGTCTTGTACGCGTCGTCGCGGATGTCGATCTCGAGCTTGTTGTCCCCGAGCATCTTGGTGTCGTTGACGTGCTTGACGTAGTCTTCGGCGCCCATGGCGTAGGGCGCGCCTGCGTCCGAGGTGGGGCCGGTGATCGCGAGGGACAGCGCGAGCTTGTAGGTCTCGGCCCGAGACGCGCCGGCGAGCGCGAAGCAGACCACCATGGATGCAGCGAAAACCGTCTTCCAGCTCTTCATGCTTTCCTCCTTTTCCTGGTGATTGCCCTCTGTTCAGGGCCGGTTGAAGACGACACCCACAACTCGCTCCCCAAGACAGGCCCCGGCATCAGTACCGGAACGGCCAGAGTTTGAGATAGCTGCGGCTGATCCTCCACCAGTTGGCGATGCCCCGCGGCTCGAAGATCAGAAACAGCACGATGACCAGGCCGAACGCCAGGGGCCGCAGGGCGGTCGACAGGTTCATGGAGGCCGGCAGGAGGTCCGATCTCTTGACCCACTCCGAGAGGTTCTCCATCTGCAGATTGAGCATGACGATCGCCGCGGGGCCCCAGAACGATCCGGACAGTGTACCCAATCCTCCGACGATCGCCATGGCGAGGTAGGTGATGGAGTGGTGCAGGGTGAAGGACTCGAATCCAGCTCCCCGGTAGAGGTAGGCGTGGAGGGCGCCCGCCACCCCGGCCAGGAATCCGGCCAGCGCGAACGCGTAGACCTTTGTCAGGCCCGGGTGCATGCCCATCGCGTCGGCGGCGCGGTCGTTGTCGCGCACCGCGATCAGGCAGCGGCCGTAGCGGGTGCGCAGGAGGTTGCGCACCCCCAGGCCGAGGAGCACGACCACCGTCAGACTCACGAAGTACCAGAACACGTAGTGTTCGTCGCGCCCGACCTTCCCGGTGATCCAGGACACGCGGCTCAGGGGCATGGTCTGCCCCTGGTTGAACAGGGTCATGACCTGGATCGTCCACTCGAAGATCATCTGGAACGACAGGGTGGCGATGGCCAGGTACAGGTGCTTCAGGCGCAGCGCCGGCAGCCCCACCAACCCCCCGAACACCGCTCCCACTCCGCCGGAGAGCAGGATCACCACCGGCCACCAGTGGGTCATGAAGACATGGGTCTCCCCCAGCGAACTGGCGAAAAGCGCTGCCGTGTAGGCGCCGACGCCGACGAACGCCGCGTGGCCGATGGAGATCAACCCCGCGAACCCGGTGACCAGGTTGAGCCCCAGGATCGCCACCATCGCGATCAGGATGTTGTCCACCACCAGCATGTTCTTGTTGTCCAACTCGAAGAACAGCGGCCAGACATAGAGAAGCGCGATGAAGACCACGAAGACCGTGCGGTCGAGATGGGTCAGGAAGATGCGCTGCTCTTCCTTGTAGCTGGTGAAGAAGTTGCCGGTAGCCAGCCAGCGATTGGTCGCCATGATCTACACCCGCTCGATTTCGTGCGTGCCGAACAGGCCGTGGGGCTTGAACAGTAGAAGAACCAACAGGACGATGTACGGCAGTACGTTCGCGGTGCCGTTCAGCCCCCAGTTGCCGTCCAGATAGCCGGCGGCGAACTGCTGGATCAAACCCATGATGACCCCCGCCACCACCGCTCCGCCGATCGAGTCGAGCCCGCCCAGGATGACCACCGGGAAGACGATGATGCCGAAGGCGTGCAGGGTATCGAAATTGAGTCCGGTGATGTTGCCGATGATGCCCCCGGCCGCCGCAGCCGTGAGGCCCGCCAGGGCCCAGGCGAGCCCGAAAACCCTCGGTACCGAGATCCCCACCGACATGGAGGCGAACTGGTCGTCGGAGACCGCCCGCATGGCGATCCCGACGGTGGACTTCTTGAAGAACCAGGACAGCGCCCCGATCAGGATGGCGGTGATGACCACCCCGACCATCTGCGTCCAGGACATGGAAACCCCGCCGAGCGCAATGGGTTCCTTGGGAAAGAAATCCGGGAACGAGAGGTTGTTGCTGCCGAAGGGGGTCAGGTAGATGATCCCGTCGAGGATCGACATCAGCCCGATCGTGACCATGATCACCGAGATGATCGGCTCCCCGATCAGCCTCCGCAGGAACACCCGCTCCACCCCCATGGCCAGGAGGAAGGTGACACCCATGCTGATGAAGAACGACAGCACCAGCGGGACCCCCGCCCACACCGTCAGCGCGTAGGTGATGAAGGCGCCGCTGGCGATGATCTGGCCGTGGGCGATGTTGAGCACCCGGCTCGACTTGTAGATGAGGACGAAGCCCAGTGCGGAGAGGGCGTAGATCGAGCCCACGACCACGCCGCTGACGACCAACTGGAAGAAATAACTCATGTATGCGTCCCGTCACTCGTGCTTCGTGATCCGCGATTGATCTGCATCGGCCGGCCGGCCTTCCGGTGCCCGAGCCTTCCTGCGACCCTCAATCCAAGGTGTAGAACAGCATGTCCGTCTCGACGGTCGTCGTCTGTCCGTCCTGGTACTGGTAGATCGCCTGTACCCGCTTGGTGGTCACGCTCTCGTCGTACAGGGCATCGTACAGTTCCTGGTAACGGGTTTTCACGAACTCCCGGCGGATCTTTCCGGTCTTGGTCAGTTCGCCGTCGTCCACATCGAGGAGCTTGTAGAGGATGGCGAAGCGGTGGATGCGGAAGTAGTCCTTTTCCACGTTGCGGTTGATCTTCGCCACCTCCTCACGGATCAGGTCGGCCACCTTGGGCTGCTGCGACAGATCCATGAAGGTGGTGAACGAGATCCCCCGGTCCTCCGCCCACTTGCCGACGATCACCGGGTCGATGTTGATCAGAGCCGACACGTAGTCCTGCTTGTTCCCGAAGATCACCGCCTCCTTGATGTAGGGGCTGAACTTCAGCTTGTTCTCCAGGAACATGGGGCTGAACATCTCGTCCTTGTTGTTGTGCATCACGTCGGAGAGGCGGTCGATGACGATCAGGTGTCCGTTCTCATCGATGTAGCCGGCGTCTCCCGAGTGCAGCCATCCGTCGGTGACCAGCTTCTCCGTCTCCTCCGGCATCTTGTAGTAGCCGGCACACACCGAGGCCGACTTGGACATGATCTCGCCGGCTTCCGAGATCATGCACTCCGTGCCGGGGAGCGGCTCGCCGACGGTGTCGGGGCGCACGTCGCCGTCCCGGTGCACGTAGGCGATGCCGGTGATCTCGGTCTGGCCGTAGATCTGCTTCAGGTTCACCCCGATGGCCTGGTAGAACGTGAACAACTCCGGGCCTAGGGCCGCACCCCCGGTGTAGGCGCGGCGGAGTCGATAGAGACCGATCTGGTTGATCAACGGGTCCAGCACCAATTTCTGGCCGATCCAGCTCTTCACCGCCAGCCCGAGCGGCATCTTCTGCCCATGCATCCTGTAGTGGGCGGCCTTCTCGCCCACATTCATGAAGTACTGGTAGACCTTTCGGTTGAGCCAGTAGGACTCGTCGATCTTCAGCCAGATGTTCGAGCGGATCGTCTCGTAGATGCGCGGGGCACCGAACATCATGTGGGGCCCGATCTCCTTGAGATCGGCCATCATCGTCTCCACCGACTCGGGGAAGTTGATGGTGAACCCGCGGGCCAGGGCGACCCCGAAGGAGTTCATCTGCTCGCCGATCCAAGCGAACGGCAGGAACGAGACGTACTCGTCGCTCTCCTCGAGGGGGTCCACCTCGGTGAGGCGGATACCCATGTTGATGTAGTTACGGTGGATCATGCACGCGCCCTTGGGCAGGCCCGTCGTTCCGGAGGTGAGGCACAGGTGGCAGACGTCGTCGGGCTTGCCCCGGTCCACCATCTCGTCCACCCGCCCCGGGTTCTCGGCCAACGCCTTGGCGCCCAACTCGTAGAGGTCCTCGATGAACAGGAACCAGTCGTCCTTGCGGTAGTCGCGCATGCCGCGGGGATCCTCGTAGATCACCTTCTTGACCGACGGGATCTTGTCGCGCACCTCGATCAACTTGTCCACCTGCTCCTGGTCGCAGCAGAACACCACCGACGCCTCCATGTACTGGAGGATGCCCGCGATCTCGTGGGGCAAACTGGTCTGGTAGATCCCCGCCGAGACGCCGCCCGCGGCGTGGGCGCCGATGGCCACGACCAGCATCTCCGGGATGTTGTCGGTGATCAGCGCCAGGACGTCGCCCTTGGCGAAGCCGAGTGACTCCAGGCCCGCGGCGGTCTTGCCCACCAGATCGTAGTATTCGGCCCAGGTCCAGGTGCGCCAGATCCCGAAGTCCTTCTCGCGCAGCGCCACCCGATCCGGGTTCTCCTGCACACGTCGGCGCAGCAGTTGGGGAATGGTGAGCTCGAGCATCCGTTCGTTGGAGATCATGGTCTAGGACTCTTCCCCAATATAGGCTTCGATGACGCGCTCGTTCTTGGCCACTTCTGCCGGCGTCCCCGAACCGATCAGCTCACCGAAGTCCAGCACGTAGATCTGGTCGGAGATGTCCATCACCACCCCCAGGTCGTGCTCCACCAGGACCACCGTGATCTTGCGCTCCTTCTGGATGTCCAGGATGAAGCGCACCATGTCCTCTTTCTCTTCGATATTCATGCCGGCCATGGGTTCGTCCAGCAGCAGGAGCTCGGGTCCCAATGTCAGTGCCCGGGCCACCTCTACGCGCTTTTGGACGCCGTAGCTCAGATTGCCCACCGTCTGTTTCCGGTAGGGCTCGAGCTCCATGAAATCGATGATGTCCTCGACGTAGCCTCGGTTTTCCGCTTCCACCCTCGACGCCTTGCCTACGAAGACGACGGCGTCCCAGAACGAGTACTTGAGATCGCGGTGTCGAGCCAGGAGCAGGTTGTCCAGGACGGTCATCCCCCGGAACAGCTCGAGGTTCTGAAACGCCCGGGCAATCCCCAGTTTGCAGACCTGGTGCGGCGAAGCCCGCGTGAGCGACCGCTCGCCGTAATGGATCTCGCCGCTGGTGGGGTGGTAGAAACCAGACACGCAGTTGAGCATGCTGGTCTTGCCGGCTCCGTTCGGCCCGATGATCGACGTGATGAGTCTGGGTTCGATCGTCAAGTTGACCCGGGTGAGAGCGTTCAGGCCGCCGAAGGTGAGCGTGACATCGCGAACGGAGAGCTTATTATCCATATCCCTGCTTCTTCATCTCGCCTGCACGGTGGCTCGGGAAGGCGACCGGTGGACGGGGCCTTGACTCGGGAGTTCGGGAGGCGCCCCCCCCCGCAAGCCGCTTCCCGTTGGGATTTCGTCGATCCCTCCCGGGTTCCGCTTACCGATCCGATGGTCGGTAGCGCTGGGGGCGACTAAATAACACCGTTAGGATTTTCCCGTCAAACCTTTTTCAGTTTACGTGAGGTGGGGTCGCACGGCGAGGCTCCTCCCTGCACCGCCACCTTCCGCTTCGGCCCTGCAGAGGGCTGACGCCAAGGGGCCATCATCATTGACGTTTACGAGGAGGTGGGCTATAAGGCCGGGCTACCGTCGTTTGTTTTTCAAAATGTGTGTTCCGTTGAATAGTGACAGTTTACGTAACGTGGTACACAGCCTCACGGGTCCCGCGAGCGTCGTGGACGTCTCCGCCCGGGACGGTCTCCAGGCCGAGCCCACCGGGCTCGCGCCCGTTCGGCGCGCCGAGTGGATCCGCCTCCTGCTGGCCGCGGGGGTCGCGGAGGTGGAGGCGGGAAGCTTCGTCTCCCCGCAGCGACTCCCCCAGATGGCCGGCGCCCCCGAACTCGTCGAACTCCTTCGGCCGTGGGCGCCGCGGCTGTGGTTTCTAGTGCCCAACCGCCGGGGGGTCGAGGAGGCCCTGGCGGCGGGTGCCGCGAACCTCGTGTGTGTCGTGTCCGCCACGGAGACCCACAGCCGGGACAATCTCGGCCGCCCCATCGACCGCGTGCTCGACGAACTGAGGGGGATCGCCCGGCTGGCGGATGAGGGGGGAGCCCGCCGCAGGGCGTCGATCTCGGTGGCCTGGGCCGACCCGGCGGAGGGAGCGGTACCGCGGGACCGGGTGCGAGCCATCGCCGCAGAGTTGCTCGGCATGGGTTTCCCCGAACTCACCCTGTGCGACACCTGGGGAGGCGCCTCTCCCGTCGAGGTCGCCGGGCTCGTCGGGCATCTGGGCGGGCTGTTCGAACCGCACCGGATCGGACTGCACCTCCACGACACCTTCGGGACCGCCGCGGCCGGGGTGCTCGCCGGCCTGTTGGCGGGCGTGCGACGCTTCGACGCGTCGATCGGCGGGCTCGGCGGATGCCCCTTCGTCCAGGGTTCCCGCGGCAACATCGACACGGAGGCAGTGGTCCGACTCCTGCATGGGATGGGCCTCGCCACGGGGGTGGACGAAGGGGCCCTGGAGAGGGCCCGGAAGGACTGCCTGGCGATGCTGGGAGGAGACAGAGCGGCGCCCTGCTCCCGGGGCTCCTGAACGCCGTGCCCGCCGCCGCGGCGGGGCCACCCCGGCGCACGCGCCGGGCCGAAGGAGTCTCTCTGAGACGCGAGGAGGAATCGATGTCCCACCCGACGATCCTGGCCCACCGCGAGGAGTCGGTCTGCACCCTGACCCTCAATCGCCCCGACGTGATGAACGCCCTTTCGTTCCCCATGCTGCTGGAACTCCGGAGCGCGCTGGAGGAGATCCAGTTCGACCCGACGGTGCGCTGCGTGGTGGTCACCGGAGCGGGCGAGAGGGCCTTCTGCTCGGGAGCCGACCTCAAGGAGAGGGCGGGCATGAGCGAGGACCAGGTGCGCCGCTACATCGAGACGATCCGGTCCACCTTCACGTTCGTGGAGAACCTTCCCACTCCGGTCATCGCCGCGGTGAACGGGATCGCCCTCGGCGGAGGCACGGAACTCGCCCTGGCGTGCGACCTCCGCATCGTCTCCGAGAGCGCGACCATGGGCCTGACGGAGACCAGCCTCGCCATCATTCCGGGGGCCGGGGGAACCCAGCGACTGCCCCGGATCGTGGGCAAGGCCAAGGCCAAGGAACTCGTCTTCACCGCCCGGCGGATCGACGGCCGGGAAGCCCTCGAGATCGGTCTGGCCAACAAGGTCGTGGCTGCCGGCGAGTTGCTCGCCGAGGCCCACGCCTTGGCCGAGGCCATAGTCCGCAACGGCCCGGTCGCCTTGCGCGCGGCGAAGCGAGCGATCGACCGGGGCATGGAAATGGATCTGGGCAGCGCGCTGGTCTTCGAGAGCACCTGCTACGAGATGACCATCCCCACCGAGGACCGGCGGGAGGGACTCGCCGCGTTCCGGGAGAAGCGCAAGCCGGTCTACAAAGGGCGCTAGACAGCTGGCCGGCCCGTCTTGCGGCGAGGCGGCCGATCACCAACCACCAATCACGGAGTCGACGCTATGTGCAACACCTTCCAACTCCACAACATGGACCTTCCCAAGAAGATCTCCATCGGCGAGTGCTGGGCCCGCGACGGGCTCCAGAACGAGTCCAAGGTCGTCTCCACCGACGACAAGGTCGAGATCATCACCCGCATGGTGGAAGCGGGCTGCACCATCTTCGAGGCGACGAGCTTCGCGCCGCCCAAGTACCTGCCCCAGTTCGCCGACGCCGAGGAGGTGCTCAAGCGCATCCCCCGCAAGTCGGGGCTGACCTACCGCGCCATCTGCACGACCCTCAGGGCCGTGGAGCGCGCGGTGAAGTGCAAGGAGGCCGGCTACGGCGTGGACGAAATCGCCATGGTGATCTCCACGAGCGAAGCCCACAACGAAGCCAACGTCGGCATGACCCACGACGAGAACAAGAAGCTCCTCGAGCAGATGGTGAAGCTCTCGCTGGACACAGGCCACCAGGTCTTCGGGTGGGCCCTGACCAGCTTCGGCTGCCCCATCCGCGGCGACGTAGCCCCCGGCGAGGCCATCGCCATGGGCAAGTGGTGGAAGGACATCGGCGCGGAGATCATCGGCTTCGGCGACACGGTGGGCTCCGCCAACCCGATCCAGGTGAGCCGGTTCTACGAGTACGCGCTGGCCGAGGGGTTCACCAAGGACGAGGTCGTCGTGCATTTCCACGACACCCGGGGCTGGGGTATCGCCAACTCCCTGGTGGCGTTGACTTTCGGTTTCACCCGCTTCGACACCTCGCTGGGCGCCATCGGTGGCCAGCCCAAGACGGGGGCTGCGGGCTACAACACGGGCTTTTCCGGCAACACCTGCACCGAGGACCTGGTGGGGATGTTCGAGGAGATGGGCGTCTCCACCGGCATCGACATCCACAAGATGATCGATGCCGGGCACCGCGCCGAGCAGATCCTGGAGCGCAAGCTGCGTTCCAACTTCATCGATATCGGCCCCGTGCCCCACCAGGGGATCGTGTACGACAAGAAGAAGGGCATAGTCGAAGTCAAGGGATAGCCCTCTCAGGGAAGGAGTCGCCATGAACCTCGGCAAGCGGGCCACGGAGGCCCTGGGCCTCAAGCCGCGTTCCGAGTTCATCGACGCCGGTCCGATCCCCCACCAGGGCATCGTGTACGACAAACAGAAGGGCGTGGTCGCGGTAAAGGGGTGAACCTAGCCCGGCGCCGGGTCGGCCGCGTCACTCGGCCAGGGACACCCGAAACCGCCCGGTGCCCCGGGCCGGGAGGCTCAGCGTAGTGCGGTAGTCGACCCGCTCGGAGCGATGTCCCCGGCGCCCGAGGACCAGCAAAGATCGGGAGGCGGCCGCGTCTCCCACTCTCTCGGGGACTGCGGCGTCCGTAACGAGGAGCGCCGAGTCCGTCAAAGCCCGAACCCGGACGGAGCGGGCGCAAGCACCCGCTCCGTCCACCGACTCCAGGGCGCCGGCGAGAAACTCCGGCGAACGGGCGAGCGAGGAGACGCCCTCCCCGTCGAGCACGAGGTAGGCGAACCCGTCCGTTTCGCCGCGGGCGAAGCGGAACTCCCACGCCTGTTCCAGTGCGTCCGCGCTCGCCCGGTCCCGCACTTCCTGCGCCCCGACACCCCACTGACGGGCCAGGTTCTCGGTAACCCTCTGGTGGTGAAGCGGGCACAACGCCACCGCCGCCGTGGCGTAGCCCCGCCCCAGTTCGAGCACGACGAGCCCGGAGGGATCGGCCACGAGGGTCTCGCGGAGCGTCACCGGCCGGCCGCAGAAGCATCGGAAGGGCGCCGGCGGTCTCGCCAGTTCGGCCCTGAGATCGGACCAGAACTCCGACCACTCGTCCGGCTCCGCGCCCAGGAGATCGCTCCACTCCTCGGGCCGGAGTTCGAACGTCCGCCCCGTCTCGGGGTTGCGAAGCACCAGGAGGCCTTCCTCCCGACGCAGGTCGAGTTCGGCCCGGTTCTCGTCCACCCAGCGCGACACCTCCTCCCGTGAGGAGAGGTCCTCCTCGGCCCGGGCCACCGCGAACAGAGCGGCACCGGCGGCCCCCAGGCCTTCCACGCCGGCGCGAAAGCGCCACTCCGCCGGACGGAGCCGGACCGCCTCCTTCCCTCGGGTCAGCCGGTACCCGGTCGGGTCCTCCGCGAACCCCAGACCCCTCCTCGCAGCGGCCGCGCCGACCGCCCGGGTCAGCGCGGCCTGGGGCACGGAGATCCACAGCGCCTCCCCCGCCCCCTGCAATCGGTCCGCGAGCCCGGGCATCCAGTCGTCCACGGCAACCTCGGGCAACCACGGGGACTCCTCTCCCCAGGGGTGCGCCCGAACCCAATCGGCGCCACGGGGAGGCGAACTCGCGGGCCGCACGGACACCCGCTCTCCGGATACCAGCCGCTCCTCGCGCGCAGCGACCGCCCGCGCGACCTCCCCCCGAAAGCGCGACGCCTCGCGGAGGGCCTCGAGGCTCCCCTCACCGGGCACCAGTTCGAGGCCGCGATCCAGGACCCGCACCGCCTCCGCCCACCCCCCGCGGTATGTGGCCTCCCAGGCCCAACGCCAGAAGACGTCCGTCAGGAACTCCCTGCGCTCGCCTTCGCGAATCAGGACGACCCCCTCGAGCGCCTTCACGGCCTCGCCGTAACGCCCCAGGTCGTAGAGGCACTCGGCGCGCAGCCAGGCGGCGTCGGACCCGACCTCCGAAGACACGGGGATGTCGGCCAGGTATCCCAGGGCCTCCTCGAAGAGCCCCGCCTCGTGCGCGTCCCAGGCGAGGCTCAGGCGCCCCCTGTCCGCCGCCGACGAGGCCCGGGGTGCCGAGGCCGCGGCGGAAGCCAGCGGGGCCAGGAGCAGGAACAGGAGGAGGGCTGGGTATCTCACGAGGTCTCGTCCGGAGCGGTCTCAGGGAGCACCGCAACTCGGGCGGCGCAACAGCGACCCCGTCGCGGGGCTGTTCCCGGTCATTTCACGACGGCCGCAGCCTCGGTGTCAACGGCGCCGGTTCGGGGTCGAGGCGGGGATCCGCTACGGCCGCGGGGGGAGGTGAAGCATCGTCTCCGGGTCCAGGAGCCTTCTCAACTCCTCCTCCGGAGCGACGCCCAGGTCCACGGCGGCGCGCAGGAGCGAGATCCGGCGGCGGAGCGCCTCCCCCACCACCCTCGCGGCGACGTCGTAGCCGACCACTTTTGCGAGGGGCGTCGCGAGCGCCGGGCTTCCTTCGAGCAACTCCCGGCACCGCTCCGGATCGGCCTCCACTCCGGCCACGCAGCGGTCGGCGAGCAGTGCGCAGGAACCGGAGAGGAGGAAGATCGACTCGAGGAGATTTCGCGCGATGAGGGGCATCATCAGGTTGAGTTCGAGGACGCCTCCGAACCCTCCCTGCACCACGGCGAGGTCGTTGGCCACCACCTGGGCCGCCCCCTGGATGACGGCCTCGGGGACCACGGGGTTCACCTTGCCCGGCATGATGGAGGACCCCGGCTGCAGTTCCGGAAGCCGGATCTCCGCCAGGCCGCCGTGGGGGCCGGAGGCCATCCACCGCAGGTCGTTCGCGACCTTCCCGAGCGACACGGCGACGCCGCGCAGCGCCCCGCTGGCCGACACGCAGGCATCCCGAGCTCCTTGGGCCTCGAAGGCGTCCCCCGCCCTCAGGAAGGGGATGCCCGTCGTCTCGGCGAGCCAAGCGATCGTCCGTCGGGCGAACTCGGGGTGGGCGTTGAGCCCGGTCCCCACGGCGGTCCCGCCGAGGGGCAACTCCAAGAGGCCCTGCAGCGCCAGTTCCACCCGCTCGCGTCCAAGGGCGATCTGACGCGCGTACCCCCCGAACTCCTGCCCGAGGGTCACGGGCACGGCGTCCATCAGGTGGGTCCGGCCGAGCTTCACGACCCGCGCAAAGGCCCGTGCCTTGGTTGCGAGTGCGTCCTGCAGGCGCGACGCAGCGGGGAGCAGTTCGTCCCGGATCGCCCGGGCCGCGCCCAGGTGCAACGCCGTGGGGAAGGCGTCGTTGCTCGACTGGCAGCGGTTCACGTGGTCGTTCGGGTGCACGGGCCGCTTCTCGCCGCGCCGGCCGCCGAGCAACTCGCTGGCCCGGTTCGCCAGCACCTCGTTGACGTTCATGTTGGTCGACGTGCCCGAACCGGTCTGGAAGGGCGAGAGGGGGAAGTGCTCCTCCCCCTTCGAGGCGAGGACCTCGTCCGCGGCGCTCTGGATGGCCTCCGCCACGGGCGCCGGGATCAGGGCGAGGTCCCCGTTGACCCGGGCCGCACCCTTCTTCACCAGCACGAGTGCGGCCACCACGGGCCACGGCACCCGCCCCCAGGCGATCCCGCTCTCCAGGGCGCGCTGGGTCTGCGCTCCCCACAAGGCCTCGGCCGGCACCTGCACCGGTCCCATGGTGTCGTGCTCGACGCGATGCTCCATCGCCCTACTCCTCTCGACCCCGGGGACGGACGGCGGCCCCAGCCTACCGCCGGACCGCCGCCCCGCAACCTGGCTGGATTTCACCGTCCCCGCCGTCGACGAGGTGACGATTCACCGAGGCGGACGCCGCGAGCCGCACCCGGACCGGCCGCCGGACCGGCCGGCGGCGGCCCGTTTCTTGCTAAACTCGGCGTGCCTGCGCCCTCCGGGAGGACGACCATGCACCGTGAACCGTTCGAGTACCTGAGACCGGCAAGCCTTCGCGAGTTCGAGGCCATGCTGGCCCGCCACGAGGGGGAGGCCCACATCCTGGCCGGCGGGACCGACCTCCTGGTCCTCGTCAAGGAGAACCTCGTCTCGCCCCGGCGTATCGTGGACGTCGGAGGGCTGGCTGAACTTCAAGGGATCTCCTCCGGTCCGGACGGCGGCCTCACGATCCTGGCGGGGACCAAGGTCGCCCGGATCGAGGTCGACCCCCTCGTCCGCGAGCGCGCGCCGGCCCTCGCCCATGCGGCGGCACAGCTGGGTTCCTCCCAGGTCCGCCACATGGCCACGATGGCCGGGAACGTGTGCCACGGCTCCCCTTCGGCGGAGACGGCTCCGGTTCTCCTGGCCCACGGTGCCGAGTTGACCCTGGCCCGTGACGGACGGGAACGGCGGCTCCCGATCGACGAATTCTGGCTCGCCTACCGAAAGACCGCGCTCCAGCCCGGCGAGTACCTGAAGGCGTTTCACCTGCCCGCCCTTCCCCCGCGCGCGGCGGTTTCGTACCGGTTCCGAGGGCTCCGGCGGGCGATGGAGATCGACATGGTGAACGTCGGGTGCTACCTGGAGCTCGACGGCGAAGGGAGCCGGATCTCGGCCGTCCGGATCGCCCTGGGGGCGGTCGGGCCCGTACCCTACCGCGCAAACGCAGCCGAGGAAAGGCTGGCAGGAGAGAGGCTGGAACCCGGGTTCTTCGGACACGCAGGACGTCTCGCCGCCGAGGAGGCCCGGGCGATCGACGACGTGCGCGCCTCCGCCGCGTACCGCAAGCGGATGGTGGCCGTCCTGGTCGAACGGGCCCTGGAGGCGTGCGCCCGGGAGATCCGGGGGGAGGAGTCGGCGTGAAGACCCTGGTCACCCTTCACGTGAACGGAGAGGACTTCGAGGTACCCGTGGCCCCGACGGACTTCCTGGTGGACGTGATCCGGGAGCGGATCGGGCTGACCGGGACCAAGAAGGGCTGCGGCATCGGCGACTGCGGGGCGTGCACCGTGCTGGTGGACGGGAAGCCAGTGCTCTCCTGCCTCACCCTCGCCCTCTCCTGCGAGGGAAGGCAGGTGACGACGATCGAGGGTCTCGCCGCCCAGGGGGAGCTCCACCCCGTGCAGCGGGCCTTCGTCGAGACCGGGGCGATCCAGTGCGGTTTCTGCACCCCCGGCATGATCCTCTCGGCCAAGGCGCTGCTGGATCGGGTGCCCAACCCCACGGCCGACCAGATCCAGGCGGGCCTCGCCGGCAACATCTGCCGCTGCACCGGCTACGTGAAGATCCTGGAGGCGGTGCAGCAGGCGGCCCGTCTGGCGGGAAAGGAGTCGAGCCGTGGGTGATCGACGCTTCCAGGTGGTCGGGACGAGCGTGGTCCGAAAGGACGCCCCGGCCAAGGCCAAGGGCGAGGTCCGGTACGCCGACGACATTCAACTGCCCCTCATGCTTCACGGCCGGATCAAGCGGGCCGACCTGGCCCATGCGGTCATCCGGCGCATCGACGTCTCCCGCGCGGAGGCCCTGCCGGGCGTCAAGGCCGTGGTGGTGGGAGAGGAGGCCCCGATCCCCTACGGCATCGTGCCCCAGATGCCGACCGAGCACGCCCTGGCCTACCGGAAGGTGCGGTTCTACGGGGAGCCCGTGGCCGCGGTGGCCGCCACCGACCCAGACATCGCCGAGAAGGCGCTCGACCTCATCGAAGTCGAGTACGACCCCCTGCCCGTGTACACCACGCCCGGGGAGGCCCTGGCCGAGGGCGCGGTCCCGCTCCACGAGGGCAACAAGTACGGCAACGTCGCCTACCAGGCCGACCAGGACTTCGGGGACGTGGACGGTGCCTTCGCGCGGTCGCACTACGTGCTGGAGAAGACGTTCCGCACCAGCTACGTGAACCACGTCTTCATGGAACCCCACTGCGCCGTGGCCCGCTTCGACACCAACGGCGAGCTCACGATCTGGTCGGGCACCCAGGTGCCCCACTACCTCCACCGCACCCTCTCCCGGGTCCTGGAGATGCCCATGGGCAGGATCCAGGTACAGGTTCCCGCGGTGGGCGGGGGATTCGGCGGAAAGGGCGAGACCTCCAACAACGAGTTGATCGCCGCGCTTCTGGCCCGCAAGTCGGGCCGCCCCGTCAAGGTCACGTACTCTCGGCGGGAGGTGTTCCTGCAGCACCGAGGC
This sequence comes from uncultured delta proteobacterium, assembly GCA_963707045.1. GTDB lineage: Bacteria > Desulfobacterota > Deferrisomatia > Deferrisomatales > JACRMM01 > CAZGRT01. The sequence continues at coordinate 20,882 of CAVPOV010000016.1, read as the reverse complement.
CGCCACCCCATCGAGATGCGGATGAAGATCGGGGTCGACCGGGACGGCGTCATCCAGGCGCTCGAGTACGACGGGACCATGGACGGGGGCGCCTACGGCGGTTGGGGCGTGGTGATCCTGTTCTACACGGCGGCCATGCTCCACCTCCCCTACAAGGTGGAAAACGTGCGCTTCCGGGGCCGGCGGGTGTACACGAACAAGCCGACCTGCGGGGCCATGCGCGGCCTGGGCGGCGTGCAGCCCCGCTTCGCCATGGAGACGCTCCTCGACCAGATCGCCGTGGACCTGGGCATGAGCCCCTACGAACTCAAGAAGAAGAACGCGATCGGGGGGACCCACACGACGGCGAGCGGGGTCGTGGTGCGCCACAGCGAGTACCGCAAGTGCCTGGACCAGGTCGTGGAGAACTCCGGGTACCTGGAGAAGCACCGGAACCTCCCCTTCGGCCGGGGCGTCGGGCTGGCCGGGGGATACTACATCTCGGGCACCGCCTACACTCTCTACATGTCGTACAAACCCCACTCCTCGGCCCTGATCCGGGTGGACACCGAGAGCGGCGTCACCGTGTATTGCGGCGCCACCGACATCGGCCAGGGTTCGGACATGGTGCTGGGGATGATGGCGGCCGAGAAGTTCGGCCTGCCCTTCGACCAGGTCCACGTTATCAGCGGCGACACGAAGCTGGCCCCGTTCGACCTGGGGAGCTTCGCGAGCCGGGTCACGGTGGCCGCCGGGTCCGCCGTGTGCAACGCGGCCGACCGCGTTCTCGACAAACTGCGGCCCGTCGCCGCCGTGCACCTCGGGTGCCGCCCGGAGCAACTCGCCGTGGGGGACGGCCAGGTCTACTCCGTGTTCGAGCCCGAGAAACGGCTCGGTTTCTGGGAGGCGGTGGACAAGTACATCGACTCCCACGGCCCGCTCACCGCGACCGGGGACTACACGCCCCCCCGCCGCACCGGGACGTTCAAGGGCGCCAACATCGGCCACAGCCCCACCTACGGGTTCACCGCCCAGGTGGCCGAGGTGGACGTGGACACGGAGACCGGAGAGGTCCGCGTCGTCCGTTACTGGGAAGCCGGGGACTGCGGGCAGGCCATCAACCCCACGAGCGTGGAGGGGCAGGTGGAAGGCTCCATCGTGATGGGGATGGGGCAGGCGCTCTTCGAGGAACTCAAGGTGGGACGGGACGGCCGCCTGCTCAACCCGAACCTCCACGACTACAAGGTACCGACGATCGCCGACATCCCCCGGATCCGCACGCACATCGTGGAGAGCTACGACCCCGAAAGCCCCTACGGGGCCAAGGAGTCCGGAGAGGGCCCGATCCAACCGGTGATCCCGGCGATCCTCAACGCGATCTACGACGCCGTGGGCGTCCGCTTCACCGAGATGCCGGTGACCCCGGAGAAGGTGCTGGCAGCCCTGGACGCCTCCGCCACAGGGAAGTCGAGCAATCCAGAGAAACCCTCGCCCTCGCCGGCGCGGGAGAAGAGAGCGCCGCGCCCTGCCGGCCGCAGGACCGGAGCAAGGAAGGCGTGAGCCGGACAGGAGACCACAGATGAGCACCGACAGCGTCCGCGACCTCGTCAACGACCCCCGACGGGTCGGCGTGATGGCCACCACCAACCGCAACGGCGAGCCGAATGCCGCCGTGTTCGGCTCACCGTACATGCCCGACGACCTGACCCTGGTGATGGGGCTCGCCGACACGAGGACGGCCCAGAACCTCCTCGAGACGGGACGGGCGGTGTTCCTGAGCGTGCTGCCCCACGAAGACCCCATGAAGACGAGGGGCACGCGCCTCTACCTGCGCGTGCGCGCCATGGAGCGGGATGGCGCGAACCTCGACGCGGTCAAGGAGAAGATCCGGACGGCCGCTGGGGAGACGGCGGCCGCCCGGGTGCGCTACGCAGTGTTCTTCGACGTGGAGTCGGCCCGCCCCCTGATCGACTGGAGCCCGAGCCCGACCGCCTGACACCACTCCCGGTGCCGCGCGCCCGTTCCCACACCCCTCGGGCGGTTCGCGCTGGACACCTCCGCTCGACACCTGGCATCGTTCCCCCACGAAACGCCGGGCCGCAGGTCGGAGCCCGGCTTCAGGAATCGTCGGCCCGCAGCCGATAGGATCGGGGCCGCACTTCGCACCTCCCCCCGCTGCACGAGAAGGACCATGTCCCACGCTCCAGACGCCCCGCACCAGGAGGTCCTCCTCCGCGACTGCCTCGAACGACTTCGGACCACCGAAGACCTGGCGGCGCGCTACAGGCTCCTGATCGAGAACCAGACGGACCTGGTCGTAAAGGTCGACCCGGACGGCCGTTTCCTCTTCGTCAGCCCGAGCTACTGCGAACTCTTCGGAAAGACCGAGGAAGAACTGTTGGGGCAGGTGTTCCTGCCCCTCGTCCACGAGGAGGACCGGGCCGAGACCTCCCGGGCCATGGAGGCACTGCACCGGCAGCCGTACTCCTGCCAACTGGAGCAGCGGGCGCTCACCCGGCACGGTTGGCGCTGGCTCGCGTGGGCGAAAAAGGCGGTGCGCGACGACGGAGGACGGGTGGTCGCCATCGTCGGCGTGGGGCGCGACATCACCGACAAGAAGCACGCCGAGGCCACCCTGCGGGAGACCGGTGAGAGGTATCGGGCCCTGTTCTCCAGCCACCCGCAGCCCATGTGGGTCTACGATCTCGAGACGCTGGCCTTCCTGGACGTCAACGACGCGGCCGTGGCCCGCTACGGGTACAGCCGGGACGAGTTCCTCTCCATGACGATCCGGGACATCCGCCCCTCCGAGGACATCCCTGCCCTGCTCGAGAACGTGGGGAGGGTGACCTCGGGCCTCGACGAAGCGGGGGTGTGGAGGCACCGGAAGAAGGACGGGACGGTGGTCGAAGTGGAGATCACCTCCCACACGCTGGCGTTCCGGGGAAGGCCGGCCGAGGTCGTCCTCGCGAACGACGTCACCGACCAGAGGCGCACGGCGGCCGCCCTGCAGGAGAGCGAGAGGCGTTTCCGCAACGTGGTGGACGCCTCTCCGCTGGGAATTCACATGTATCGCCTGGCCGCGGACGGGCGGCTGGTGTTCGTCGGGGCCAATGCGGCGGCCGACCGCATGCTCGGCGTCGACCACTCCCGCTTCCGCGGCATGGCGATCGAGGAGGCCTTCCCGGCTGTCGCCGACACCGAGGTGCCCGGAGCCTACCGGCGGGCCGCCCGCGAGGGCGAACCTTGGGAGAACCTGCAGGTCGACTACGACGACGGGGCCATCAGGGGCTCCTTCGAGGTGCACGCGTTCCAGACCGGGCCGGACGAGATGGCCGCCCTGTTCGTCGACCTGACCGAGCGCCGGCGGGCCGAAGACGAGAAGCGGCGGCTCGAAGCAAAGGTCCAGCAGGCCCAGAAGCTCGAGAGCCTCGGGGTACTGGCGGGCGGCATCGCCCACGACTTCAACAACCTCCTCATGGGCGTCCTGGGCAACGCGGACCTCGCGCTGATGCAACTGCCCCCCGAGTCCCCCGGCCGGGAGTACGTCAAGCGAATCGAGACCGCCGCGGTGCGCGCAGCCGAACTCACCAACCAGATGCTCGCCTACTCGGGCAAGGGCCGCTTCGTCTCGGAGCCCATCGACCTCAACCGGCTCGTGGGCGAGATGGGGCACCTCCTGGGGACCGTGATCTCCAAGAAGACCACCCTCCGCTTCGATCCGCACGCCGACCTTCCCGCGATCGAGGGCGACCCGAGTCAGCTTCGCCAGGTGGCGATGAACCTCATCACCAACGCTTCCGAGGCCCTGGAAGGGCGCACGGGGACGGTGGCGGTCACCACGGGCGTCATGGACGCGGATCGGGAGTACCTCCGGGGCTGCGCCTTGGGAGAGGAACTTCCCGAGGGCCGCTACGTCTACCTCGAGGTCTCCGACACGGGAACCGGCATGGACGCATCGACCCTGCAACGCATCTTCGACCCGTTCTTCACGACCAAGGTGGCGGGCCGGGGCCTCGGGCTCGCCGCCGTCCTCGGCATCGTGCGAGGGCACCGGGGGACTCTGAGAGTGGCGAGCCGCCCGGGACAGGGCACCAGCTTCCGCGTGCTGTTCCCCTGGAAGAGAGGCCGGGCGGCGGGCGACACCCGACCGGACCTCGCCGCCCCGGAGATCGCGGGGAAGGGAACGGTCCTCCTCGCCGACGACGACCCCGCGGTGCGGGACGTCGCACGGTCCATCCTGGAAGGCTCGGGATTCCGGGTGATCACCGCCTCCGACGGAGAAGAGGCGGTCGAGGCCTTCCGGCAACGCTCCGCGGAGGTCTCCCTGGTCCTGCTCGACATGACGATGCCCCGCATGGGGGGTGAGGAAGCGTTTCGGGAGCTCCGGCGCCTGCGGAGCGACGTCGCGGTGATCCTCTCCAGCGGCTACGACGAACGGGACGCCACTTCCCGCTTCGCGGGAACGGGTCCGGCGGGATTCCTCAAGAAGCCGTACCGGGCTTCGGAACTCCTGGACCGCGTCCGAGACGTCCTGTCGAGCCGGTGAGACCGCACACCTCGGCCGCCGCAGACGCGGGGGGGCGCCGCAGCCCGGCCGCCGGAGGCATCCCGACGTCGCACCGGGGCGACCCGCGCCCCCCTCCCGGGGAGCCGGGGACCCGGTCGCTGCGGAGCCGCCCGCGGCGAAGGCCCCCACCCCGGAGCCTCGCCATCGCCCTCGGGTTCGCCCTGGCTTCGTTGGGCTTGGCGCCGGGAACCAACGCCGCCCCGCTGGGCGAGGCACTCGGGGCGGACGTCCGCCGGGCGTCCGACGACGCGCTCGCCCTGCCGAGGGCACCGCTCCGCTGGGGACGCGCCGAATGGGCCCGCCTCGGGATGGTGGCCGGCGCCGCCGCGGCCGTCGCCCTGGCGGACGAGGACGTGCGGGACGACGTGCTGGAGGCCCGCAGTTCGTTCACCCGGGACCTCTCCCGCGTCGTTCGGGGTGGGGGAGACCCGCTGGGATGGGGGGGGCGCTCGTCGCCGCGACCTACGTCGGGGGACTCCTCGCAGACAGGCCGGCGGTGCGGGAGGCCGGCCTCGAGATGGCCGAAGCAGCGTTCTTCTCCGCCGTGGTCGTGGGCGGCCTCAAGGTCTCCGTGGGGCGCTCCCGCCCCGATCGCGAACGGGGGAGCGGTTCCCTCGACCCCTTCCACGGCAGCCTCGACGGGTCCCGGGGATCCTTCCCCTCCCAGCACGCTGCCTTCGCCTTCTCCCTCGCGTCCGTGACGGCGCACCGGGTTCCGCGGTCGGGCTGGGCGGTCTATCCGCTGGCCGCGCTGGTGGCCCTGTCGCGCGTGCACGACGACGAGCACTGGGCCAGCGACGTGGTCACCGGTGCGGCCATCGGGACGGCGATGGGCCTGTGGGTCGCCCGTCGGCCGAGGGACGGCGCCGAGGCGTCGGGAGTGGTCCCGTGGGCGGCCCCCGGCGCGGCGGGCCTCGCTTGGGTCCGGCCGTTTTGAAGCAGGCGTTTCTCACCCCGCACCGTTCCGGGGGTTCCCCAGTGCACCGCGGAACGAAGCCCGGTGCAGCGGTTCCCCTTGCTCGGCGTTTCGGCCGCAACCTTTCTTCCCGCGCGGGCATCCAAGCGCGGTAGACTCAGGCGGAGCTCGAGCGAGGAGGGGCATGCCGATGGAGATTTCGTTTCCGGGTGGGCTGGTGGTGGACGCCGCGTACAAGGGGTTCACGATCCACACGGACCAGCCCGCCGCGAAAGGTGGCACGGGGTCCGGGCCTTCCCCCTTCGACCTGTTCCTCGCCTCCATCGGAACCTGCGCGGGCTTCTTCGCCCTTCGCTTCTGTCAGGAGCGGCAGATCGACACCGCGGGGCTGCGACTGACCCTGGACCCCGAGATGGACGCCGACAGCCGTCGGGTCGTCCGAGTGGACATCGACGTCCACCTGCCCGCCGGCTTCCCGGAGAAGTACCGCGCGGCCATCCTGCGCACCATCGACCAGTGCTCGGTCAAGCGGCACATCCTGGAGCCTCCCGAGTTCCGGGTGCGCACCGTCTGAGCAGGAAACACACCGGAAGAGATCGAGATGGCGTCGGAACGAGCGGTGATCCGAACCCCCGTGGGAGCTCTCGCCCTCGAGGCGGAGGGGGCCGAAGTGACCGGCGTGCGGTTCGCCCGGGGGGAGCGCTCGGCGCCGCCCGCGGGTGGAGTCCTCGCCGAAGCGGCCGGACAGGTGGAGGAGTACTTCCGGGGAACGCGGCGGGAGTTCCGTTTGCCCGTGCGTCGACCGTCGGGCGCGACGCCCTTCCAGAACCGCGTGTGGGACGCGCTCCTGGCCATCCCCTTCGGCGAGACCCGCACCTATGGGCAGATCGCGCGGCAGCTCGGCACAAGTGCCCGGGCGGTCGGAGGGGCCTGCGGCCGCAACGCCCTGCCCATCGTCATCCCCTGCCACCGGGTCGTGGCGCGGTCCGGCCTGGGCGGGTTCAGCGGGGACTGGGAGACCGGTCTCGCCGTGGAGGTGAAGCAGGCCCTCCTCGCGCACGAGGCCCGCGCTGCCAGGGAGGCCCTCCCCGGTTAGGCCGGCCGCATCTCCTCCACCTGCAGTTGGACCGATGCGGCGCCGCCCCAGCTGCGGATCTGGGGCGTGTAGGCCACGTCCACCACGTCGCCCGGGCGCACGTGCCCCAGCGACGCCGCGCGGCGCCACGCGACGGCCTCGACGCGCACCCCTCCTTGCCCCAGGCGAAACCTCAGGTGTTCTCCCTCCCTGCCCAGGGGCCGCACATCGAGCACGCGGGCACCGCGGGACAGGAACCCCGGCGAGGGGTTGCCCGCCCCGAAGGGCTCCAGGGTCCCCAGGTCCGCCACCGCGGGCTCGGTCAGCTCGGCGAACGCCGCCTCGGCGTCCAGGAGGAGCACGGGGACGAGCGCGTCCGGGGCCAGGCGCGAGCGCACCGCCGCCTCGAAGCGCTCCCGGAACTCGCCCACGGAGGAGGCCGGGAGGCCGAGCCCCGCGGCGGCCGCGTGGCCCCCGAAGCGGTCGAGCAGGTCCGCGCAATCCGACAGGGTCTCGTGCAGGTGCAGCCCGGGTACCGAGCGCGCGGACCCCTTGGCAGCCCCCCCGTCCACGGCGAGCACCACCGTGGGGCGGGTGTAGCGCTCCGCGAGCCGGGAGGCCACGATCCCCACCACGCCAGCGTGCCAGCCCTCCGACTCCACCACGAGGCTCCACCGTCCCGGCCACCACCGTTCCCGCTCCACCCGAGCCGACGCTTCCTCGAGGATCGACCTCTCCTCGGCTTGCCGGCGGCGATTCAGTTCATCCAGGCGGGCGGCCAGCGGCCTCGCCGTCGACAGGTCCGCCGCGGAGAGCAGCGCGAGCGCCTCCTGGGGGCCCTCGAGGCGCCCGGCCGCGTTCAGCCGCGGCCCCAGCTGGAAGCCGATGTGCCCGGCCCGCAGCGCGCCCCGGACGCCGGCGACCTCACGAGGGCGCTTCACGCCCGCGCGCGGCTTCCGGTTGAGTTGCCGGAGCCCCGCGGTCACCAGCGCCCGGTTGACCCCCCGCAGCGGAACCACGTCGGCCACGGTGCCGAGCGCCACCAGATCGAGAAGACCCCGCAGATCGGGCTCCGCCGCTCCGCCCGAAGCCTCCGGCCTCCTCGCCAGTTCCGCGCCGGGCGGCGGCCGCCAGGTTCCACGCCACGCCGACTCCGGCGATGGCCGGCTCCGGGTACGTCGGAGCCGGGCAGCTTGGGGTTCACCACCGCTGCGGCCCGGGGCAGTTCCTGCCCCGGGCGCGTGGTGGTCGGTGATGATCGAGGTCGAGGCCCAGTTCCTGCGGCCCGCCGTGCGCGGCGGCCACCGCGGCGATGCCGCAGTCGGCGGTCACCACCACCTGTCCGCCCTGGGCCGCGATCTCGCTCCAGGGCCGTCGGCGTGCAGTCCGTAGCCTTCCCGGTCGCGTCGGCGGCAGGTGCACCCGGGGCGGAGCCCGCACTGGTCCAGGAACTCGGTGAGGAGCGCCGCGGAGGTCACCCCGTCCACGTCGTAGTCGGCGTACACCCACACGGGCTCGCCGTTGACCACGGCTCCCGCCAGCCGCCGGCGCCGCGGCGTCCATGCCGGGAATGCAGCGAGGGGTCCGGGAGTGCTGCCAGGACCGGGGAGAGAAACGCGCGGGCCACGTCCCCGGCGCCGTGATGCCCCGGGCCACCAGCACGGCCGCCACAGCCCCGAAACCGACAGGGCCCGGGAGAGTTCGCTCCCGGGCCCGATGGATCCCGTCGCGGATCGTCCAGCGGCTGGGTCACCGCCTACGCCGTCAGCCGGCCTTGGCGCCGGCGACTGCCCCCCTGTGAGCGCGCTGCTCCAGGTACAGCACCACCGGGCTGGCGATGTAGATCGAGGAGTAGGTGCCGACCATGACGCCCACCAGCAGGGCGAAGGCGAAGTCGTGGATCACGCCGCCGCCCAGGGCGAACAGGGCGGCAACCACCAGCAGCGTGGTGCCGGAGGTGAGCAGCGTGCGGCTCAGGGTCTCGTTGATGCTGCGGTTGATGATCGTCGCCAGATCGCCCTTGCCGCCGGTCTTCTTCATGTTCTCGCGGATGCGGTCGAAGACCACGATGGTGTCGTTCAGCGAGTAGCCGACGATCGTCAGCAGCGGCCGCGATCGTGGTGAGGTCGAACTGCTTGTTGAAGACGAGAAGGCCCCGACGGTGATCAGCACGTCGTGGAACAGGGCCAGCGATGGCCCCGAAGCCGAAGCGCAGTTCGAAGCGCCACCAGATGTAGAGCAGGATCGCCCCCAGGCGAAGGCCAGCGCCAGCAGGCCCTTGCGCCGCAGGTCCTCCCCGACCTTCGGTCCCACCATCTCCACGCGGCGCACCTCGGCTCCCGGTCGTCCCCGAACTTCTCGGCCAGGGCGTCGTGCACCCGGCTGCGTCAGCCCCTCGAGTCCCTCGTCGACTCTGCTCCATCTGGATATGAACTCGTTGCCTCGCCGAAGGTCTGGACCACGGGCTCGCCCTCCACCTCGCCCTGCGAGGGCCGCCCGGATCTCGGTCGGTGCGGCACCGGCTGCGCGAAGCTGCACCTGGATCAGCGTGCCGCCGGCGAAGTCGATGCCGTAGCGCGGGCCCCCGCGCATCACCAGGCTCAGCAGTCCCACGCCGATCAGCGCCCGCGCTGACCGCGAAGAACAGGACTTCCGCTTGCCGAGGAAGTCGAAGTTGGTGTCCGGTCGGATGATTTCCATCGCTGTATTCCTTCCCGCTCGGGGCGGGGTCAGATGCTCAGCCGGCGGACGGCGCCCTGCGTAGGACCACGCAGTCGAAGATCACGCGGGTGACGACGATGGCGGTGAACATGCTGGCCAGGATGCCGATGGTCAGCGTGACGGCGAAGCCCTTGATGGGGCCGGTGCCGAACTGCCACAGCACCGCCGCCGCGATGAAGGTGGTGACGTTGGCGTCGAGGATGGTGATGAACGCCTTGCCGTAGCCGGCGTCGAGCGCGCGCTGCCGGCGGTCTTGCCCAGCCGCAGCTCCTCGCGGATGCGCTCGAAGATCAGCACGTTGGCGTCCACCGCCATGCCGATGGTGAGCACGATGCCGGCGATGCCCGGCAGGGTCAGGGTGGCGCGAAACGCCGCCAGGGCCCCCATGATCAGGATCACGTTGAGCACCAGGGCCAGGTCGGCGATCACCCCGGAAGTCTGGTAGTAGACGGCCATGAACAGCACCACGAACAGCCCGCCCACGGCCATCGCGGTGCAGGCCGGCCTGGATCGAGTCGTGGCCCAGGGACGGCCCCACGGTGCGACGCTCCAGGATCTTGACCGGCGCCGGCAGGCTGCCGGAGCGCAGCGCGATCGCGAGGTCCCGGGCCTCCTCCAGGGTGAAGCTGCCGGTGATCTGGGCCCGTCCGCCGCCGATCGCGCTCCCGGATCACCGGGGCGGACTGGACGACGCCGTCGAGCACGATGGCCATGCGCCTGCCCACGTTCTCGCCGGTGATCGCGGCTCGAACATCCGGCTGCCCCGGTTGTCGAACTTCATGGTCACGTAGGGCTCGTTGAACTGCTGGTCGATCTGCACCCGGGCGTCGGTGATCACGTCGCCGGTCATGAGCACCCGCTTCTGCACCAGGTACGGGCGTCCGGCCCAGCACCTTGCGGGTCACCGGGTCCACCTGGTGCTCGAACAGGACCTCGGCCCGCCGGCGGGCCCGTCCCGCTGGGCCTGCTCCACCGATCATCGTCTCCTCCAGCAGCCGGAACTCCAGCTGGGCGGTCTTGCCGATGAGCTTGATGGCCCGCTCCGGGTCCTTGACCCCCGGCAGCTGGATCAGGATGCGCCGTTCTGCCCTGGGGCACGATCGTGGGCTCGGACACGCCGAACTGGTCCACCCGGTTGCGGATCGTCTCGATGCCCTGGTCGACCGCGTAGCGCTCCACCCGCTCGGCCTCGCTCGGTCGGAGGTCAACTCCAGGGTGAGGGCGACGCCGGAATCCGCCTCGTCGCGACTCGCCAGCTGCGAGGATCGGGTAGTCCTCCTCCAGCAGCTCGCTCCAGCCTCTCCACCGCCTCGTCGTCGCGCACCACGAGCCGCACGTCCCGGTCCTTGGCCTCGACGCTCCGGGTGCGGACCCTCGTCTCCCGCAGGGCGTGCCGGAGTTCGCCGGCCAGGCGCTCCACGGCGTTCTCCACGGCCTTCTCCGACTGCACCTCCAGCACCAGGTGCATGCCCCCCTGGAGGTCGAGTCCGAGGTGGAGCCGCTCCTGCGGGCAGGAACCCCGGAAGACCGCGCGCCCGGCCCACCAGGGTCGGGACCAGAAAGAGCAGGCCCAACACGGCTACGAGGGCCACGATGATCGCACGCCATTTCAGACTCATGCCCTGGAACCCTACTCCTCCCTGCGGCGCTGGGCACCCCGCACCGACAAAACACAAAGCCCGCCGGACGACCGCCGGCGGGCGATCCGCCTCTCCGCCCTGTTACTCGCCCCGCTTGACCACGTTGCGCGACCGCCTGCTTCTGACCCGGATCTTCACGTTGGGCGCCATCTCCACGGTCAGCACGTCGTCCGTGAGCCCGGTGACCTTGCCGTGCAGGCCGCCGGAGGTGACCACGTCGTCTCCCCGCTTGAGCGCTCTCGAGCATCGCCTTGTGATCCTTGGCCCGCTTCTGCTGGGGGCGAATCAGCAGGAAGTAGAAGATGACGAACATCAGCGACCAGGGGCATGAGCCCCATGACCGCCGGATGGGGATCCTCCGCCCCCCTGGGCACCCATCGCGTGGGCTTCGGTCCGCAACAAAGGACAACATTCGCTTCACCTCCTCGGCTCGTCTGTGGTCAGGGACTGCGGCCCCGCGGGCCTGCGCCTCCCGGAACTCGGCCAGGAATTCGGCGTAGGTGCCGGACTCCACGGCGACCCGGACTGCGGCGCATGAGATCCTGGTAGTAGTGCAGGTTGTGCAGGGTATTCAGGCGGGAAGCCGAGTATCTCGCGCGACTTGTAGAGGTGCCGCAAGTAGGCGCGAGAGTAAGTTCGGCAGGTGTAACAGCCACACGTCTCGTCCAATGGCCGGGGGTCCCGCTCGAACCGAGCGTGCTTTATAACAACTCTGCCCCTGTGAAGTAAAGAGCAATCCCATTGCGGGCGTTACGCGTCGGGAGCACGCAGTCGAACAGGTCGACGCCCCGCGCCACCGCCTCCACGATGTCCACCGGCGTGCCCACCCCCATCAGGTACCGGGGCTTGCCGGTCGGGCATGTGGGGCGTCGTGGCCTCGAGGGTCTGCCAGCATCAGGAGGCCTGCCCTCGCCCACCGACAGCCCCCCGACGGCGAACCGTCGAACGGGTGGACGACCAGTTCCTCGGCCGCCGCCCGCCGGCGCAGCTCCGGCATCCATGCCGCCCTGCAGGATCGCGAACAGGGCCAGGTCCGGCCGGGAGCGGGCTCTCCAGGGAGCGTCAAGGCCCAGCGGTTGGTAGAGCGCCAGGGAACGCTCCAGGTACTCGCCGGGGGCTCGGGTGGGGCGGGCACTCGTCCAGCACCATCATCACGTCCGAGCCCAGGGCCTCCTGGACCTCCACCACCCCCTCGGGGGTGAGCAGGTGGCGGTCACCGTCCAGGTGGCTCTGGAACTCGACGCCCCGTCCTCGGATATCTCGACGGAGCGGAGCCAGGCTGAAGACCTGGTACCCCCCGGAGTCGGTGAGGATCGGGCCGTCCCAGTTCATGAAGCGGTGCAGACCCCCCAGGTCCCGCGATCAGCTCGTGGCCCGGGCGGAGATAGAGGTGGTAGGTGTTGCCCAGGATCATCTCGGCCCCGAGCCCCCGGCACCTCCTCGGGGGTCATGGCCTTCACCGTGGCCTGGGTGCCGACCGGCATGAACGCCGGGGTCTCCACCGCTGCCGTGGAGCAGGCGCAGCCGTCCCCGGCGGGCCCCTGCACGGGTCGCGGGCGAGCAGGTCGAAGGCGGGGACGAAAGGCCCCGCCGCTCACAGGGACGGTATCCGCCTTTCCGGGTCCCGGCGCATCCACCTCGTCACCCCTCATAGCACCAACATCGCATCGCCGTAGCAGTAGAAGCGGTACCCGGCCCGCACGGCATGGCGGTAGGCGGCGAGCACGAGGTCGGTGCCGGCGAACGCGCACACCAGCACCAGCAGCGTGGACTCGGGGAGGTGGAAGTTGGTGAGCAGGCCCCCGCGACCCCGGAACTCGTGCCCGGGCCGGATGAACAGGTCCGTCCAGCCGCTCCCCGCGAAGCAGGCGACCGTGCGCCGCGCCGTGCTCCAGCACCCGGGTGATCGTGGTCCCGACCGCGACGACCCGCCGGCCCTCGTCCAGCGCCCGGTTCACGGCCGCCGCGGTGGCCTCGGGCACGTCGTACCACTCCCGGTGCATGCGGTGCTCCGTCGAGGTCCTCGATGCGCACCGGCAGAAAGGTGCCCAGCCCCACGTGGAGGGTCACGTTGCCGGCGCTCGACGCCCCGCGCCTCGATCTAGGCCCGCCAGCACCCGGCGTCGTGAAGTGCAGCCCGGCCGTGGGCGCGGCGGCCGAGCCGTGCTCGCGCCGGGTCGGCGAACACGGGTCTGGTACCAGTCCCGGTCCCGGGGCTCCGGCGAGCGTCCCGCGGATGTACGGGGGAAGCGGGACCTCGCCCGAGCGCCTCGACCGCGGCCAGCGGGTCGCCCGTCGCCTCGATCCGCACGCCGTACAGGCCGTCGCCCGCGGGACTCCAGCACCACGACCCCCACGCCCGGCCCCACCTCGATCCTCGTCCCGACGTCGCGAACGCTTGGACGAGCGCACCAGCGCCTCCCACCGGTCCGGCCCCTCCCGATCCAGCAGGAGCACCTCGACCCGCCCGCCGCTCTCCTTGCGGCCCCAGCAGCCGCGCGGGGAACACCCGGGTGTCGTTGGCGACCAGGAGGTCGCCGGAGGCCAGGAACGACGCCAAGTCGCGGAAGGAGGCGATCCTCCCACGCCTCGGCGTCCCTTCGGCCCAGCACCAGCAGACGCGAGGCGTCTCGGGGCTGCGCGGGGGCCTGGGCGATGCGGTCCGGGGGCAGGTCGGTACGTAGAAGTCGCTCGCGTCCTCACCGAGCTGCCGACCACCTTCAGGTACCGGAAGAGGTCTCCGTCGGGAGAGAGCATCAGGACATCCTGTCCTTGAACGCCTTGCGAGTACACTCCAGGCTCCGGATAAAGGCGTAGAACTCAGGTCCTTGCCGAACGCCTCGGCGTACACTCCGGTGGCCTCGGCGTCGCCCTCGCCTCTGCACCTCGGCCAGCCCGGTAGGTCTCCGCCAGGATCGATGGACTTCTCCTTGTCGGCCTCGCGACCGCATCTTCCGCGCTCGCCTCTTCACCCTCGGAGCGGTAGCGCTGGGCCTGGCGCGTGCGCTCCGCCTGCATCCGGGCGTACACCGCCTTCTCGTTGGCCGGGGGCAGATCGGCCCGCTTGATCCGCACGTCCACCACCTCGATCCCGTACTGGCGCGCCGCCTCTGCGGTACGCCGGGTCACGTCCGCCATGATCTCGGTCCGCTTGGTGGCCACGATGTCGATGAGATCGTACTTGCCGAGCTGCTCGCGCACCTGGGAGTAGATGATGTCGTCCAGACCGCGCCTGGGCCCCCGCCTCGTCCCGCACGGTCTGGTAGAACGTCAGGGGATCCGTGATGCGCCAGCGGGCGTAGTTGTCGACCAGCAGGTTCTTCTTGTCGTTGGTGATCAACTCCCGGGCGTGGGCGTCGTACTCCAGGTAGCGGGTGTCGTAGAAGACTCACGGTCTGGACCAGGGGAAGCTTGAAGTGGAGGCCGGGGCCCTTGGATCTCGCCCACGGGCTTCCCGAGCTGCAGCACCAGCGCGGTCTGGGTCTGGTCCACCACGAAGAGCGGGTTGAGCGGGGTGCCACCAGACAGGCCAAGACCACGGCAATGGCGAGATCCGCAACAGATTGCATTCATCTCAGCGCACCTCCTTGGCCCCGAAGGCGCCCAGGGGCAGCACCGGCAGCACCCCGCCGCCCTCGCCCGTCAGCACGATCTTGGTCTGGGAGAGCACGTCCTCCATCGCCTCCAGGTAGAGCCGCTGGCGGGTCACCTCCTTGGCGCGCAGGTACTCGGTGAGCAGAGCCATGGAAACGGGCCACGTCCCCCTCGGCGGTCTTGATCTTGGTCTCGCGGTAGGCCTGCGGCCTCCGCGCAGCCTCTTCTCCCGCTCGCCCTCGGGCCTGGGGACCACGTCGTTGTGGTACGCCTCGGCCTCGTTCTTGAGCCGTTCCCGGTCCTCCCGGGCGCTGGCCACGTCGCGAAACGCGTCGATCACCGGGTCCGGCGGGTACACGTCCTGCAGCTTCACGTAGTCGACCCGCACGCCGGCGTCGTAGGAGTCGACGATGCGCTGCAGCAGCTCCGTCGACTCGACCTGGATGATTCCTTGTTCTCGGTGAGCACGTCGTCGATGGAGTTGCGCCCCACCACCTCGCGCATCGAGGCCTCGCCGGCGTCCCGCACCGCGCTCTCCGGGTCGCGCACGTTGAACAGGAACTCCATGGGGTCCTTGACCCGGTACTGGACGATGAACTCGCAGGAGACGATGTTCTCGTCCTTGGTGAGCATGTAGCGACTCGGGGGGCACCTTCTGGTAGCGGGCCGGCGGCCCCGCGCTGACGGTGCGAAACCCCACCTCCACCCGGCGCACCTGGGTCACCTTGGGCTTGAGCACCGGTTTCACCGGATAGGGCACGTGCCAGTGGGGCCCTGGTCCGGTGGTGTAGGCATACTTGCCGAAGCGCATCACCACCCCCACCTCGTCGGGATTGACGATGTAGAACCCGGTGGCTGCCCACACCAGGAGGCCGAGCGCCGCGACCCCGCCCAGGATGCCCCCCGGCAACTTCCCTCCGAAGCGCCTCCGGAACTCGTTGAACACCTCTCTCGGGTCCGGAGGACCACCTCCTCCGAAGCCGCCCTGATCATCCCAAGCCATCGCTTCCTCCTCTCAATGCATACGCGGGAACCCTACCGGCCGCGCGCTGGGCCGTCAACGGGTTTCCGGGCGCGCGCCTCCCCCCAGGCCACGAGCCCGCCTCCCGCCACGATCAGCGCGCCCCCCAGAAGCCCTGCCGCTCCCGGCGACTCGCCGAGGAGGAGCGCCCCCAGTCCCACCGCCGCGAGGGGCTCGAGGTAGCCGAGGATGGCGGCGGTCTGGGCGCGCACGGTGCGGATTCCCCGCAGGTAGAGGAGCGGGGCCACCGTGGCGTGGACGAACCCGAGGACCAACACGGCCGCCGCGACCTCCGCGGGCCCGAGGGGTTCCCGGAAGACCGCGGCCGGCGCGAGGCAGAGCGCGAGGAAGGCGTTCTGGAAGACGATCAAGGGCAGCGCGGGGATCCGGGGGCTCAAGACCCTCGCCAGCAGGATCAGCCCCCCGTACGCCGCGCCGCTGACGGTCCCCAGGAAGAGCCCCCAGAGATGGCGGTCGCGGAAATCGAACCGGAGGTCGGGCAGGAGCAGAACCATCCCCACCGCGGCGAGGACGAGCGCCGCCGGGGTGGCCGGCAGCAGGCGCTCCCGGAGGAGAGAAGGCGCCAGCACGGCCACGAACACCGGCGCGGTGTAGTGGGTGAGGACCGCGTTGGCGACCGTGGTGCGCTCGTAGGCCGTGAGGAAACAGACGTTGTTGACGACGAAGAGCGCACCCATCAGCACCAGGAGGCCCCGGTGGGCTCTCGGCCACAACTCCCGCGCGTTCCCGCCCGAGGCCAGCCACGCGGCCCCGGCCAAGGCCGCGGCGACCACGCCGACGTAGGCGGTGAGGGCCCACGGCGCCAGCGGAACCCTCCTCACGAACAACCCCCATGTGGACCAGATGGCCATGGCGGCGGCGATCTGGGCCGCGCCGCCGCACCTCACGGACGGTCGTCCAGGAGTCGGCGCAGGGACTTGAGGTCCTCCCAGGCCTGGCGCTTGGCTGCGGGGTTGCGGAGCAGGTAGGCCGGATGGTAGGTCACGACGAGGGGTCGCGTACCCACCGCCAGGGATTTCCCGCGCAGGCGGGAGACGGGCGTCTGGGTTCCCAGCAGGCTCTGGGCGGCGTGGGCTCCCAGGGCACACAGCACCCGTGGACGGATCGCCTCGATCTGCCCCCTCAGGAAGGGAAGGCATTCCACCGCCTCATCGGGCAGGGGAGTCCGGTTGCCCGGGGGACGGCACTTGACGACGTTCGCGATGTAGACGCGGGAGCGGTCCAACCCGATGGCCGCGAGCATGCGGTCGAGAAGTTGCCCCGCCCTGCCCACGAAGGGTTCCCCCCGGCGGTCCTCTTCCTCCCCGGGCCCCTCGCCCACGAAGACCACCTCCGCCTTCGGGTCGCCCACCCCGAAGACGATCTGCGTCCGCCCCTGGGCGAGCCGGCAACGCCGGCAGTCCCCCAGTTCGCTCCGGACAGCATCCAGGCCCAGGCCCCCTCGGTCCTGCGGGGCAGCGTCGGGCGCCGCGACGACGTCGGCCGGAGAAGCCCCGCATCGGGAACCGCTCGGCCCCGAACCCGCCACGATCCACGCCCCCGAGGACGCCGCGTGGCGCAGCGCCGCTTCGAGGGATCGCGTCCGGTCGCCGGGAACGGGAGGGGGGGCCATGGGGGGTTGCATTCTAGGGAAGGTCGCGCCTACGGTGCAATGGCGGTTCCCGGCCGGAGGAACCCGCGGCCCCTTCTCCCGTGCGGGAGGCGAATTGAAACCGAAGGCGGGACGCGACCTCCCCCCGGGACCACCGACGGGGCCACCCTGGGCGGTGCTTACCGCCCTGCTCGCCTACATGGCGCTCGTGGCGGCGCTGTCCCACACCACCCGCCCACCGCTCCCGGCGGCCCTGCTTCGCATCCCGGACAAGATCCTCCACGCCATCGAGTACGTGCCGCTCGGGTTCCTCTGGAGCAGGCTGTTCCGCGGAAGCCCCGTGCGTCGCCTGGCCCTCGGCTGGGCGGCGGCGTGCGCCTTCGGCCTCACGGACGAACTCCACCAGGCGTTCGTGCCGGGCCGCCACGCCGGCCCGGGGGACTGGCTCGCCGATGCAGCGGGCGGGCTCCTCGGAGCCGCCGTCGGGTCGCATCCGGGTCGAGAGGTACGTCGCCAGGACCTTTCCGCCCCTCCGTCGCGGTCGAACCCCGACGACGGCTAAAGTCCTTCGAGGAGGCTGACGATGTGGGAACTGCCACGTCGGCAGCAGGGAGCGCCGGCGAGCACCCCTCATAGACCGGAGTGCGGTTTCCCTCCTTTCGCCGCACTCCGGCCCTTTTTTTCCTCCACCGTCCGTGACGCCCCGCCCTTCCGCCCGCCAAGCGGCCTCACGGGAGCAGACCGGCCGCCTCCCACCGCGCCCCGGAGCCCAGGCCGCAGAGGGCGCGCTACGGTTGCGGCGCCCCGCTTCCCCCCTCGTAGCGGAAGGTGGCGAGGATCGCCTCCACGTCCCCCCTGTCCTTCCGGTCGTTGAGTTGGTAGAGGATGAAGATCTGGAAGGGCTCGGCGAACCCGTAGATCCACCCGTTCTCCCGCCGGACGTCCCCCGCTTCGTAGGCCGCGGCGGCGCGCGCCGCGTAGGGGACGCCCTCCAGGCGCGCCGGCGTCACCGGTTCCTGACGCAGCGTGTACTTGCCCGGGCCGAACTCGGTGTCCAGTTCGCCCGGCATGGTTCCTCCCACGAACCCCGCCAGCCACTCCATCCCCTCCTGGCTGAAGGTCGAGTAGGCGTCGGCGGGGCTGAGGCTGATCTGGATGCTGGAACGGGTCGCCGGGTCGAACAGGAACACTTGGCTCTGCGCCAGGCCCTCCTCCTCGTAACCCTGTTCCACGAGCCAGGCAGGAGCCTCGGTGGCGACCTTCCATCCGGTGCCGGCCGTCGAGATGCTGAAGGGCACCCGCCTTCCGACGAATCGGTCGCCCTCCACGGTTCCCACGGGGACGGAACTGTCGAGGACCGCCGCCCGGCGCACCGCCTTCGGCCCACACGCGGCCGGCACGAGGAGGAGCACGAGGAACACGATCCAGAGACCTCGGGAGACGGACCGACGCAGTGGAGCCATGGATTCCCTCCTTCCGCTCAGGGTCAGTGGACGACCCGCCCGAGGTCCCGGAGGACCGCCCCGGGCCCCCTGCACCGCTGACCAACTGAGCGGCGCCCCGGACGAACCGTCGAGAGACGGGAGAACCGTGAGACCATGCTTCCTGTTTACCAGCAACACCCGAACCCCACAACGTGCCGAGCCGCCCGTTGACGCAGGCGCTCGACCCGGTAGGCTGAAGACGAGACGCGACGCCGGGAGAGCCGCCATGGACTTCCAACGCCGAGGATCGGGCCCATGCGTGGTGCTCCTGCCGGGGCTCGGCTGCGACCATCGCATGTGGGACCCCGTCGCCACCCTCCTGCAGGACCGCTTCTCCTCCCTCCACCCGAAGATCTGTCCCGTCACCGACCTGGAGGAGACCGCAGCCGGAGTCGTGGACCTCCTCGACCGACTGGGGTTGAGCCGCGTGGGGCTGGCCGGGCTGTCCATGGGGGGCTATCTCGCCTTCGAGATCCTTCGACAGGCGCCCGAACGGATTCGCGCAGTCGCCCTAGCCGACACCACCGCCTTCCCGGACGATCCGGATCGGGTGGCCAAACGACGCCAGGTACTGCGCCTGCTCGGAGAAGGACGCTTCGAACAGGTCCTCGAGGCGTTCGTGGGAAGCGTCCTCGCGCCGGGAGCGGCCCCCGACCCGGCGGTTCGAGACCTCCTCTTCGCCATGGCCCGAGACCTGGGTGCCGAGGCGTTCGCCGGGGCCACCAGGGCCATCCTCCACCGCCGCCCATACGGAGAGGTGCTCGACCAGCTTCGCGTCCCGGCGCTGTTCCTGTGCGGGGAACACGACGCCCTCACCCCTCCCGAGGTGGCCCTGCGAATGTGCGAGCGGGTCCCAGGTTCCCGGCGTGTCGTGGTGCCCCGGGCAGGGCACATGGCGGTCCTCGAGAACCCGGCGGCGGTTGCCGACGCGCTTTCGGCCTTCTTCGCAGCATCCCTCTGCCCGAGCGCCTGAGGTCTTTTCTCCTTCGAGGGTTCGCCCCGGTGGACGTGCCCCCGGCGCGCCCTTTTGCATGCCCTCGGTGGTTGGGCTTATCCTTGGTCACCATGCGAAGAGACTACTACGACATTCTCGGGGTACCTCCTTCTGCGACCCGGGAGGAGATCCAGCGGGCGTACCGGAGGAGGGCGTTCGAGCTCCATCCGGACCGCAACGGCGGCAGCCGCGAGGCGGAAGAGGCCTTCAAGGCACTCACCGAGGCGTACGCCGTCCTCGGAAAGCCGGAGGCCCGGACGCGCTACGAGGAGACCCGGTCTCGCGGAACGGCGGGATTCGACCCGACGGACGCGCTGCGCGACCTGTTCGCCGACCCGTCCCTCGGAATCCTCTTCTCGCAACTGGCGCGGGACATGACCCGGCAGGGGCTTCGCTTCGACGAGGCCTATCTGCGGCAGGTGTTCGGCCGGACCCCGAGCGGAGCCTTCATGGGAGGCTTCGTATTCGTGGCCCCGTGGGGCGCTCGGTTCGGTGCCCGCCCGCAGCGCCCGAACGCCGAACCGCAGGGCGCTCGCGAACCTCCCGCCCTTCCCCGACGCAACGGCCTGCTCGGTCGACTGCTGGACCTCGCACTGCCGGCCCCGGACCGCGGGGGGACCCTGCCCAGCGACATCCGCTACACGCTTCCTCTGGCTTCGGAAACCATGAAGCAGGGCGGCACCGTGCGCATCGCCCTGCCCGGCAGCGGCGGACGGGAAGTCTTCGACATCCGGGTACCTCCGGGCGCCCGGAACGGCACCCGGCTGCGCCTCGCCGGGAAGGGCCCCGGAACCGAGGGGCGCGGAGACCTCTACTTGGAGATCCGGGAGTCACCGTGACCGGAGCGGCTTGGAGTCCACCATGCAGGTGAAGTCGAGTGCCGACGCCCCGTCCCGACGGATCCCGTGCCGGGTGCCGGGATGCCCCAACACGTGGGAACGCTCGATCGAAGAAGCGGAGCGCGCGGCCGAACGGGGCGAGAGCGAGCCTCCCAAGAGGATGTGCACCACCTGCGTGGAGACCTACCGGGAGATCGAGGACCTCTCTCTCCCCTGCGCCCGGCCGACATGCGACGGCGTGATCGTCGTCCCCCGCTTCCGCCAGTTGGTCGGCCGGGTCCAAGGCCGTCCCCCGCCGCGAACCCTTCTCTGCGACCGTTGCCGGGACGACGCCCGCCGACTCGAGGCGCTCCGCGTCCCCTGCCGAGTCCCCACCTGCGGGAAGACGTGGAGTTGGCCGGGAGCCGAGCGGCTCAAGTCGGGCTCGGAAACACCCC
>CAVPOV010000015.1:0-91866 GCA_963707045.1 uncultured delta proteobacterium | reverse complement strand
CGCGTTCCCCCATGTGACGTTCCGGGGCAACGAGCGGTGCGGGTGCGGAACGGGGTCCGGTATGCAGATTACAGAGGGGGCTTTGGGGTTGATGATTACCCCCTGCCGAGTTCAGCGGGCGCGGGGCGGGCTGAGGCATGTTACCGAAGGAGCTTGTCGTAGTCGGCGTGCGATCCGATCCAGAACCACAGGACGCCGCCCTCGATCTCCACCCCCAAGGCTCGGTAGTAAAGCCCGACGCGGACGGATCGGAACCGGTTCACCTTCTTGAAGTGAAGCGAAGGATGAGTGGGAGCGGCCTTGAGAAGTTCGAAGCTCTTGTCGGCAAGTTCGCGGATGGGCGCGGGAAGTTGGCGGTAGGCCTCCCAGAATTCGGGAGAGGCCAGATGTTTCACAGATCAGAGCACTTGCCGGCACGCAGGCTCTTCAGGGCTGCGCCGGCCAGATCGTCGAGCCTGCCCGAGGCGACGTCCTCTTCGATCTGTCGGTCCCACTGCTGGGCATCGAACTCGATGAACCAGTCTCGGAACTTAGCCAATTCTGGTGCGGAGAGGTTGGCAACGCTACGTTCGATGGTTTCGACTCGGGTCATCTCCAGGGTCTCCTCTGCTGCGAACATCGGCAGCGTAGCGGCGCCGGACGTGGTGTGCAAGGGAAGACCGCCAAGAGAAGACTTCCAGAGGACATCGGAACGGGCCAGGGACACAACGCGGTCAGGTCTACATATCTGACAAGGCAGGCGGTGGATGGTGTTCGGCGGGAGAGGGAAGCGAATGACGGGGTTTGGGTATAGATTGGCACCCTGCTCTGCGCCTCCTGATGCGGCCGGGATTCACACCCGCCGAGGTGTGCGTGCGCGAAGCCTGGGACGGCGTCTTCGGCAGGCGCCCCTTGTCTTCGCCTTCGAACAACCTATAGACTAAACCAAGCTAGTCCAATTGCCGGAGGGGTGCTATGGAGTCGGTCAACATTCACGAGGCGAAGACCCACCTGTCGCGGTTGGTCGAGGACGCCGCCCGGGGCAAGGCGTTCATCATCGCCAAGGCGGGCAAGCCCATGGTGAAGGTCATCCCCTATTCCGGGGAGGAGGCCGGCGGTGGAAGCCGGTTGGGCTTCATGGCCGGCGAGATCACCGTTCCCGACGACTTCGACCGAATGGGCGAGAGCGAAATTGAGGCGCTCTTCGGGGGAGCCGAACCGTGAAGTTGCTCCTCGACACCCACGTCCTCCTCTGGGCGGCGGGCGACCCCGACAAGCTGTCGGCGGCCGCTCGGACCCTGCTGCTCGACCAGGGGAACCGGCTGCATTTCAGTTCCGCGAGCATCTGGGAGGTCGTCATCAAGCGCGGCCTGGGGCGGGAGGACTTTCGGGTGAACCCCGCTCGGTTGCGCCGACTCCTGGTCCAGAACGGCTACGGCGAGGTCCCGGTCACCGCGGACCACGCCCTGGGCGTGGCCGAGTTGCCGCCGCTCCACCGGGACCCCTTCGACCGCGTCCTGATTGCGCAGGCCCGGGGGGAGGGGATGCTTCTCCTGACGGCAGACGACCAGGTGGCCCAGTACGGGGAGGGGACCCTGCCGGCCTGACGCGGCCTTCCCCGGGTGGACCTCCTGGCTCCGTTTTCGGTTGTCCCCGCTCGGTCTGCGATAACGAGAAGGTGCGGATCGTTTCTGACACCCCGGGAGCGGCGCGGGCGAGGGGCAGGTCAAGGCGGCGGGCGGCGGCGCCGATGAGGATGGGCACGCAGCGTCCGACGCGGAGGTGATGCATGGGCACGGACAACGTGGTTCTGCTCGAGGTCCTGGAGTGGTTCGACCCTACCGGCCGGGAGATCGCCCACCGGCTCCCCGAGCACGGCTCCGGGGAGTTCAAGGTCGGCGCCCAGGTGATCGTCCGGGACAGCCAGGCCGCGGTCTTCTACTCGGGGGGGGTCGCGTGCGACGCCCTCGGCCCGGGGCGCCACACCCTGCTGACCAAGAACGTGCCGCTCCTGACGAAGGCGCTCGCCCTGCCGTGGGGGTTCAAGAGCCCCTTCCGGGCCGAGGTGTACTTCGTGAGCCTCCAGGTCTTCGCCAACGGGCGCTGGGGCACCCGGGACCCGGTGGCCTTCCGCGACGCCGAGTTGGGGCTGGTGCGGCTGCGCGCCCACGGGGTGTGCAACCTGCAGGTGGTGCAGCCGGTGCGGTTCGTGAACACGCTCGTCGGGACGCAGCCGGGCTACGGGATCGAGCAGCTCGAGGCGTTCGCCGGCGAGGTGATCGTCTCGCGCCTCAACGACCTGCTCGGCGAGCGGCTGGCGAGCATCCTCGACCTGCCCCGGCGCTACGAGGAGATCGGCCGGGAACTGGCCGAGCGGGTGGAGAAGGACCTCGCCGCCTACGGCGTGGCCCTGCGGGGGCTTTTCATCAACGCCATCACCCCGCCCGACGACGTGCAGGCGTCCATCGACGACCGCTCGCGCCTGGAGGCCGTCGGACCGCAGCTCTCCGACCTCGTGCGCCTCAAGGCCGCGGCCGCGCTGGAGAAGGCGGCGGAGGCCGGCGGCCCGGCCGAGGGGATCATGGGGATGGGCCTCGGCCTGATGGCGCCGGCGTTCCTCGGGGGGCTGTCGCCGGGCGCGGCCGCAGGGGGCGAGCCCGGCAACCACTGCCCCGAGTGCGGTCTCCCGGCCGGCGCGGACGCCCGGTTCTGCCCCCACTGCGGCCACCAGATCCTGCTCCTGCGGCGCTGCGGCGCCTGCGGCAAGAACCTCGGCCCCACGGCCCGGTTCTGCCCCGGCTGCGGCGCGCCCGCGGGGGCGCCGGCCCGCGACCGGACCTGCCCGGGCTGCAAGGCCGCGAACCGGCCGGAATCGGTCTTCTGCAACGCGTGCGGGGAGCGGATCGTCCCGCCGTGACGCCGGAGTGGGGCGCCCGGACGGACTGCCCCCGCTGCGGGGCGCCCGTGGACCTCGGGGTGGGCGACCCCGTGCTCTCGTGCCCCTTCTGCCGCACCCACCTGTACCTGTGGGCCCAAGGGCCCCTGTGCTACCGCCTCCCGCCGGGCGCGGAGCCCCCGGGCGTCCCGCTGCTCCATCTCCCGTTCTGGAGGTTTCGCGGGCTGCGCTACCGGGTGCTCGACGACCCGCCCCGCGTGGAGGGCGGCCTGCTGGACGCGACCGTGCCGGCCGCGCCCGGGGTCCCCCGGCAGGTCTCCCTGGGCATCCGGCCCCAGGTGGCGCCCCTCCGGCTGGAGCGCTCCGGGGCCGGAGCGTTTCCCGGCCTCCGGAGCGCGTCCGAGGCGGTCGAGGACGCGGAGGCCGCGGTGGAGTGCCTCCACGGGGGGAGTCCGCTGTTCACGAGGCTCGTGGGGGAGAGCGTCGCCGTCGTCCTCGCGCCCTTCCTGCTGGCGGAGGAAGCCGAGGGTTGGTGCCTGCGGGAGGCCCAGCCGGACGGGGCCCGGCACCTCCTCTCCGGGGAGGAGGCCCGTGCGGTGCGCGCGGCGGCCGACGGAGCCCCCCGGGGGGACGAGGTCTCCTTCGTGGCCCTGCGTTGCCCCGAGTGCGGCCACGACCTCCCGTGCTCCCCCGGTGCCGTGGGGTTCCTGTGCGGCCGGTGCGCCCGGGCGTGGGGCATCCGCCGCGGTCGCCTGTCGCCGCTGCGCTACGCGGTCCGGGAGCCGATCAAGCCCGACGCCCGGTGCTTCCCCTTCTGGGAGATCGCCTTCGAGGCCGAGGGGCTGCCCGCGGCCAACCGGGCGGAGCTGCGGCGCTGGGCCGTCTCCTACCAGTCGGCGCCCCCGGGGTGGGAGGGCCAGCCGTGCATGCTGGTGGTTCCCGGGTTCAAGGTCCACCCCCGCAGCTTCCTGCGCCTGGCGAAGATCCACAGCCTGGCCACGGCCGACGCGCCGGCGGGCCCCGGTGTGCGGGGGAAGCCGCTGGCGGCCGAGCCCGTGCGCCTCCCCCTGGGGGAGGCGGCCCAGGCCCTCAAGCTCGTGCTCGCCGACCTGGCCGGCGCCCGGCGGGGCGCTCTGGGGGCGCTGCCCGGGCTCGCCCTCCGGGTGGTGCGGGCCCGGCTCCTCTTCCTCCCGTTCCGCCTGCGCCTGGGGGAGTGGGTGGAGGAGGGGACCGGGAGTTCCATCCCCGCCGCGGCCGTGGAGCACGGCGCGGCCCTCTGAGGCGCCCGGCACCGGACGGTCGGCGGCCCGCGCCGGAGGTCCCGACGCGGGCCGCGAATCCCTCGTCCCGGGCAGGCGCCCGGGTCGGCGGCGCTACTTCTTCTCTTCCTGCGCTGCCTCGGCTGGCGCCGTTTGGGCGGGCGCTGCCTCGGCCTGCGTCGCCGACTTGAACACCCCGATCACCTTGCCGTCGATGTCCCTCAGTTCCGCCCCGCCCAGGGGGTTGATCACGAGGGAGCCCGACTTGCGCCCCTGCTCGTCCACGAGGGTGTACTTGCGCTGGAGCGAGCCCGTGGGCTCCTCCTTCTTCTCCGGGGTGCCCCCGCATCCCGCCAGCAGAAAAACCAGGGAAAGGGTCCCCACCGCGAGTCCGCCGATCTTCCTCATCCTTGCACCTCCCTCTTCGGTCCAAAGGTGGACCTCATCGTAGAGCCCCGACCACCGGGACCCCCCACTCACGGGCGATAATCTACCTCGGTTGAGCCGTCTCCGCCAAGCTACCCGCCCCCGCCTCCCACGCCCTCAGGCGGTACTCGCGCCACAGGAGGAGCTCTCGGGCCGTCCAGAGGTCGACCTCCCGGAAGCGCACGGCGTCACCCGGCAATACCTGGGCCAGCAACCCCAGGTCCACGCCGACCACGGTGGCGATCTTGGCGTACCCCCCCGTGGTCTGCCGGTCGGCGAGGAGCACGATGGGCCTGCCGTCCCCGGGCACCTGCACGGCGCCCCACGCGATCCCGTCGGAGACGACGTCGGCCCCCGCGCGGTGGGCGACGGTGGGGCCCTCGAGCCGGCAGCCCATGCGGTCGGCCTGGGACGAGACGGTGTACGGGGCGCTCAGGAACACCGAGAGACCGCCGGGCGTGAAGGCGTCGTCCTGGGGCCCGAGAACGACCCGCAGGGGCGTCGGCTCCCCGGGCGGGCCCTCCGGGGGCAGCAACAGCGGCGGGGCGCACTGCGGGGTCCACCCCGGGGGGAGCCCGCCCCGGGCCGGCACTTCGTCGCCGGGCCGAAGGGCCCGCCCGTGGAGGCCGCCGAAGCCGCCGGGCAGGTAGGTGGAGCGGCTCCCCAGGACGGGTTCCACGTCGACGCCGCCGTGCACGGCGACCCAGGCCCGACACCCCCGCCGCCGCTCCGCTGTGCGCAGCCGGGAGCCCGGGCGGGCGAGGAACGCGGTGCCGGGGGGCAGGGGTTTCCCGTCGAGTTCGAACCCGAGGTCGCCCCCGGCCACGGCGCCCGCGGTCCCCTTGAGGAACTCCGCTTCGAAGCCGCCCAGGGTGACCTCGATACCGGCGGCCCCGGGCGGATTTCCCGCCAGGCGGTTGGCGACCCGCAGGGCGACCGGGTCCATGGCCCCGCCGGTGGGCACGCCGAGGTGCTGGCAGGCCGGCCGCCCCAGGTCCTGGACCGCGGAGAGCGGGCCTGGGTGCAGGACGCGAAGGGCAGGGGGCGCCGCGCTCACGGGACCTCACCGCCCCGGCGTCGGTACTCGTCGAGGGAGATCGGCACGAAGCGGACCGTGTCGCCGGGCTCGGCCGCGGAGGGGTGGGCGCTGGCCGGGTCGAAGAGCCGCAGAGGCGTCCTACCGATCAGGCGCCACCCGCCGGGGCTGGGGATCGCGTAGGCCCCGGTCTGCGCCCCGGCGATGCCCACGGACCCGGCCGGCACCCGGGCGCGCGGCTCCGGGAGGCGCGGCGTGTGCAGGCGCCGGTCGAGGCCGCCGAGGAAGAGGAACCCGGGGGTGAACCCGAGCATGTAGACCCGGTACGCGGGCGCGGCGTGGAGGTCGGCCACCTTCCCGGGCGAGAGGCCGTGGAGCCGGGCGACCTCCTCGAGGTCGGGGGCGACCGAGGGGTGGTAGCACACCGGCAGCTCCCGGAGCGCGCCCGGGCGGCGCCGGGATCCGCCGGATCGGCCCGGTGCCAGCCGGAGCTCGATCTCGGTGCGCAGGCTCTCGTAGGAGATCTCCCACGGGTCGTACTGGACGAACAGGGAGCGGTAGGTGGGCACGACGGCCGTGAGGCCCGGCAGGGCGTCCAGGGCCCGCCCTAGGGCGACCACGCGGTCGTTGACCTCCCGGGAGATCCCGTCGCCCAGTTCCACGGTGACGGCGGAGTCTCCGCACGGCAGGATCCGCGGGGGCCGGGAGGGCGGGGACGCCACGGGCTAGCCCCGGCGCGCGGCCAGCACCCGCGGCAGGGGCACGACCGAAACCCCCGCGTCCTCCAGGGCCGCGCGCACGGCGCGGGCCATGGCGGCGGCGCCCGGGCTGTCGCCGTGGAGGCACAAGGTGTCCGCCTCCACCCGGATCTCGCCCCCGTCGACGGCCTGCACGAGGCCTCCCGAGCAGAGCTCCACGGCCCGCCGGGCCACCGCCTCCGGATCGGAGAGCACGGCCCCGGGCCAGGCGCGGGGGGCGAGGGTCCCGTCGCTCCGGTACGCCCGGTCCGCGAAGGCCTCCCGGGCGACGGCGAGCCCGCACTCGGCCGCCGCGCCCGCCAGCGCCGAGCCGCCCGGGCAGACCACCGCCAGCGCGGGGTCGAAGTCGGCGGCGGCCCGGGCCACCTCCCGCGCCACGGAGGCGTCCGAGGCGGCCCGGTTGTACAGGGCGCCGTGGGGCTTCACGTGGGCGAGGCGGCCGCCCCGGGCCCGGAGGAAGGCCTCCAGCGCCCCCATCTGGTAGAGCGTCCACCCGTAGACGTCGTTCGGGCCGGGCTCCAGGTCGCGGCGCCCGAAACCCTGGAGGTCGGGGTAGCCGGGATGGGCCCCGACGCTCACGCCCCGCTCCACGCACAGGTCCACGGTGCGCTCCATCACCGACGGGTCTCCGGCGTGGAACCCGCAGGCGAGGCTCGCCGAGGTCACCAGGGCCGCCAGTTCCGGGTCGGAGCCCATCGTCCAGGGCCCGAAGCCCTCCCCCATGTCGGCGTTGAGGTCGACGAGTCGCACCGGTCACTCCCCGCCGCCGGCGCCCGTCCGGGGCCCCGGCGGCCGGGCGCGCCGCAGGCGACCCAGGAGCCGCTCCATGTCCTCGGGGATCGGCGCCTCGAAGGTCATCGGGCTGCCGGTCTCGGGGTGCTCGAAGGTGAGGCGCCAGGCGTGGAGGGCCTGGCGGCCGAACCGGGCCTCCCTAGCCTCCTCCGCGGCGTAGTGGACGTCCCCGACCAGGGGATGCCCCGCGGCGCGGAACTGGACCCGGATCTGGTTCTTGAGCCCGGACTCCAGGCGTACCTCCAGGAGGGTGGCTCCCGCCAGGCGTTCGAGCACGCGGTAGTGGGTGACCGCCTCGGTGCCCTCCCGGCCGACGACCCGTTGCCGGAAGCCGTCGGTGGTGAGCTCCAGGCGGTGGCGCAGCGTGCCCGCGTCCCGGTCGAGACCCCCCCGGACCAGGGCCAGGTAGACGCGCTCGGGGGTCCTCGCCCGGAACTGGCGCACGAGGTGGGACCACGCCCTGCGGTTCTTCGCGAACACCACCAGCCCCGAGGTGTAGCGGTCGATCCGGTGGACCGGGAGCGCCTCGCGCTTCTGGCTCGTCAGGTACCGGTCGAGGAGTTCCTTGAGGTTGCGCGAGCGCTTGTCGGGCAGGGGGACCGTGAGGATCCCCGGGTCCTTGTCGGCCACGAGCAGGTGCGCGTCCTCGTGGACGACGCGGAAGGGGCTGGCGCGGGACCTTCGGTTCCTTCGGTCGGACGGCTTCACGGGTTCTCCTCTCGCGGGATGCACCCTAGTACGGCATCCCCGGAGAGGTGTCAACGCCGACGCGCTCCGGCCCGGGCCCTCCGGAGCCCCTTCCGGCGTTATCCGATCGGTTCTGCACACCGTGCTGTGGACAACCTGTGGGCAACGCTGTGGAATCGTTCGGGCCGGGCCGATCCGTGGCCTCCGGGCTCGGAAGCGATGCATTCTTGTGCAGTCTGGAAAAGGGCGGAAGATCAACATCGGGGGTCTGAAAGCCTTGTCCGGAGCGGCCTCGGCGCTTTGCTTCGCCCGGCGCGGGACTTCTCCACAACGGCCCGTGGGTCATCCGCTCGGGAATCGGCGCCCGTTGGTTGGCGATACCCGATCGGATAATCGTGATTTCCGGGTTCGGATTGGGTCGGCAGCCGGAGGGATGGACTTCGGGCCGTCGGCTCACGGGGTGCGGTAGTAGAGCAGGTCGCGCTGGTACGGGAAGACCTGCTGCTCCAGCGCCTCCCGCTCCTCCGGGGTCGTGGGGGGATGGGCCGCGGCGGCCGCCGCGTTGGCCCGGAGCTGCCCCGGGTCGTCGCACCCGACGCTTGCGACGGCGACCCCCGGCGTGGAGAGCGCGTAGCTCAGGAAGGGCCCGGGGCCGCTCCACCCCGGGACCCGGCACGCCAGGCCCCGGCAAAGGGTCTTCATCGCGATGACGCCGAGGTCCCGCTCCCGGGCGATCGGGAGGACCGCCTCGGCGAAGGAGCCGGCGAAGGTCTCGGCCGGGTTGACCGGCATGAGCACGCAGTCGACGTCGAGCAGTTCCAGGGCCCGCACCAGCACCTCGGGGCTCTGGTGGCCCGATACCCCGAGGAAGCGCACCTCGCCGGCCTCCCGGGCGCGCACCAGGGTCTCCCAGGCGCCGCCGGGCCCGGCGATCGTCTCCAGGTCGCCCTCGGTGCGGACGTCGTGGACGAACCACAGGTCGAGGCGGTCGGTGCGCAGCAGGGCGAGGCTTTCGTCCAGGTGGGCCCGGGCGCCCCGCGCCCGGCGGTTGTGGGACTTGCTCGCAAGGAAGACCCGGTTGCGGTCCGGCCCGAGGGACTGCCCCAGGTACTGCTCGCTCTCGGCGTAGGCCCGGGCAGACTCGAAGTAGGTGATCCCCAGGTCCAGTGCCTGCCGGATCAGTTCCCGCGCCTCCGCCTCGCGCCCGTAGGTCCGCAGGACCCCCTCCCCCCCGAGGCCCAGGGCGCTCACCTTCTCGTCGGTCCGGCCGAGCCTTCGTTTCGGAATCTCCACGGCGCACCCTCCCCGGCGAAGAGGCTACCAGGAGCCGCGGGAGGGGCAAGGGGCGGTGGAGCGCCGAGGTGTGGCCCCCGCCGTCGGTTTCCGAGACCGCGGCGGCCTCAGGGCCGGTCCCGGCCGGGGAAGGAGACGACCTTGCCCGCCGGGCCCGGGGGCGCCGGGTCCGGCGGCGGCGGGGCCTGGGGAGCTGGGTCCGGGAGCCGCTCCATGCGCACCGGGGTGCCGCCCATGGTGAAGGGCTCCCCGTCGATCTGGGCCGGCTCGAGGATCCATGTCAGTTCCTGGGGCGGCACGGTGAGCACCCGGAACCGCAGCTGGAGCCAGCCCTTCTTCCGGTCGGGGAGGATCTCCTCCACCCGGGCGAAGAACGCGGGCTGCTCCGCCAGCGACACGAGGATGACGTCCCGCGGCTGTACGCGGGTGGCGAGGGGGTTGGAGCCGCGGCGCATCACGGGCCCGGGGGCCAGCGGCGGAGCCCCGCCAGGCTGGCGTTGGTGTAGAAGGGGTCCTCCGTGACCTCGCGTTCCACCCACGGCGGGGGCACGGGGGCTTCGCCGGGGTCGGCGAGCTCCACCTCGGCGATCACGAGGCCCTCGAGGGGGCCGAGGTAGACGTCCACCTCCCAGGTCCGCCCGTCCCAGGGCACGCGGTGCCGCGTCTTGCGGATCACCGCGTTTCCCCGGACCCGGAGCTCCGCCAGCGCCCGTGCGGCCTCCAGGGGGATCTCCACCTCGACCTCCCGGCGTTCCCGCAGCCCCGGTCCCTTCGCGGTGAGCCACGCCCGATCCCCCGCGACGCGGACCCGGACGACCGGGTCGAACCCGAGGTAGCACTGCTCGAGGACGGAGCCCGGGGGGAGGGGCGGCAGGGCCTCGGGGTTCACCAGGTAGCGCTGCTCAATCTCCGTCGCGTCTCGCATCGTCCTCGCTCGCGGGGCGGCTCCGGTTCCCGGGGCCGGGTCCGTCGCGCCGGGCGTAACAGTACAGGCAACCGTGCCCGCACGTCCCGTAGGTTCCGATGTCGACCGAGGGCGCGCACCGGCACCCCTTCCGCTGCCCCGGGTCCCGGCGGGCCCCGAAGGCGGTTCCCCAGAGCCGGTCCAGGAGGGCGCCGTCGATGCAGCCGCCGGCGCGGACGCCTTTCTCCGCCCAGTCCTCGCAGCAGGTCCGGAGCGCCAGGCCGAGCGCGGAAGCCGCGGCCGCGATGCCGTCCAGGGCGGCGGCGGCCTCCTCCCGCGGAGCCACGTCGATGCCCGCGGCGGCGAGGCGGCGCCGGGGCGCCGCGTAGTCGTCGTAGTAGCTCACGATGCACCGTCCTGCCGCTCCTCCGAGCCCTTCCGCGAGCCGAGCGAAGTTGCGGGCGTGCCAGGCGGCGTCCATGCCGAGGGAGCGGGACAGCACGACCGGGTCGTAGCGCCAGGCGATCCGCTCGGGTCCCAGACGGGCGGCGAGGGCCCGCACGGCGGTCGCCGCGGTCTCGGTGGCGGGCGCCCCCGGCTCCAGGACCCGGGGGTACCCCGTGACCGTCACAAGCCACAGGGTCCGCAGGCCCCGGCGCTCCCACGCGTCGAGTTCGGGGAGAAGCGGGGCGGGGTCCCGGGTCCAGAGGACGAGCGCCTCGAGGGGGCCGTCGGGGGCGGGCGTCAGGTCGACCCGCCGCACCCGGGAGGGCCGGAAGGGGTTTCCCACGTCGACCCAGCCGGCGGCGAGGCGCTCCCGGAGCCACCCGGAGTGGAAGGCGGCCACGTCGGTGCGGCGGCTGGCCGAGACGATCACCGGGGCCGCCCGGAGAGGAGCAGCAGGCCGACCGCGTTGACCGCGAAGTGGCCGAGGATCGGCGCCAGGATGCCACCGGTGGCGAGGGCGATACCGCCGAAGACCGCGCCCGCGCCGGCCGCCCAGAGGGACCACGGCCACAGGCCCGCCCGGGGGACGAGGTGGGCGAGGCCGAAGGCCAGCGAAGAGGCGATCAACCCGCCGTAGGGGAGCAGGATGCCGCGGAAGACGATCTCCTCGCCCAGGGCGCTCAGGGCCGCGAGGAGCAGGGCGTCGACCGGGTGCAGTTGCCCCACGATGCGGGCGAGGAAGCGCGAGAGGCGCCGGCCCCAGGGGGTCCAGCGCGTCAGGCCCTCGCCCGTCGCCGCCAGCGCTGCTCCCAGCCCGAGGCCCCACAGCAGGCCCTGGAGGGGATCGCGCCCCAGGAGCACGGCCCCGGCGTGAAGGGCCCCGTAGGTGGAGAGGGGGCGCTCGAGGTGGGGGAGGACCGCCAGCCCCCCGGCGCAGGCGACCGCGTACGCGAAAGCCGCGGCGGCGAGCGGGGAGCGGGGGGAGGCGTCAGCGGACAAGGGCGCGGCTCGGGTTGGGGGATCCTCGGTAGGCAGGGGCCCGGCATTGCAACGGGGACCCGGCTGGGGGAATCTACAGGCCGCGAGCCCGAACGTTCAAGGCCTGCGAGCGAGGCCGCCGCCCCGACAGGAGCCGTCCATGGAGCGCCTTCCCTCGTTTCGGAGCTGCTTCTTCTGCGGGAGCGGGAATCCCCGTGGGTTCGGGATCGCCTACTCCTGGGACGCCGCCGCCGGCAGCGTGGTGGGCGCGGTGTCGCCGGGGGAGGAGGTGTGCGGCTACCCCGGCATCCTGCACGGGGGCATCCAGTCGGCCCTGCTCGACGACGTCATCTACTGGGCGGTGGGGCACCGGTTCGCCACCACCTCGGTCACCCTGAGCCTCACGACGCACTTCCGGGCCCCGGCCCGCCTGGGGCAGCGCTTCGTGCTGCGGGCAGGGGCCGAGCCGCAGCCGGGGCGCAAGGTCGTCGGCCGGGGGGTCCTCGAGGCCGCGGACGGCACGCTGCTCGCCGAGGCCGAGGGGCTCTACCTGCTGCACCCGCGGGAGGTCTTCCTCCGGGACATGGCGCCCCACTTCGACTTCGGTCCCTGCACGCCGTCCATGGTGCGGCACTACCTGGGCGACGCCGCGCCGCAGGGGTGAAGCGTCGTTGCCCGAGACAGTGCGGGGAGGGCCGGGCGGCCCTCCCCAAGAGAGGAGGAGGAGAGGAAGAGAGGGGCCGCAGAGTGCGGCCGGCACCGGCCCGAGGAGGAGAGGGACGGCGTTGCCCCGAGGTTTTGCAATCTCGGTGCCAACCGCGGCCCGACCGGGGATCTGGGGGCTCGGGGAGGTGCCACCCCCTTCTTGGGAGGGCGGAAGTGTCTGCGATCGGAGACGCCCGCGAAGGGCTGGGGCGGGCGGGCGGCCCGGGAGGCCGGGTCCGGTTGTCGCCGTCGGGCGACAACCCCTTGGGGGGCGGTGAAGGGGGGCAGCCCGGCGTCAGATCTTCAGGATTTCTCGAATACCCTTTTCTCCCTGGGGCCCGTGGAGTGTGGAGACGAGTCTTCCGTCTCGAAACAGGAGAAGGGTGGGCACGCCCTGGATCCCGTAGCGGGCCGCGGTCGCCGGGTTCTCCTCGGCGTCGAGCTGGAGCACCCGGGCCTTTCCGAAGAGGCGCACCGCCAGCTGCCGAACGCTCACCTCGTACTGCGAGCAGATTCCGCACCGGGGGCTCCACACCTCGACCACGGTGGGCACGGAGGACCCGAGCACCTGCTCGCCCCAGGAGGCGTCCGTCACCGCCATGGGCAGGGCGTGGGACGGGAGCAGGTGCGCCCCGCACCGGCCGCACCGGCCGGCCAGGGCGGCCTTCTCGTGGGGGATCCGGTTGCGGGTTCCGCAGCCGGCGCATTGGACGAGGTAGGTGTCGGGCATGGCGATCTCCTGTGGTGCGGTTCGGTCGTCCACAATCCTCACCCGGGCGGAGGGACCGAGGCAACCGGGACTTGGCACACGCCGGACGTCTGCGGGGCCTCGGCGATTGGCGGACCGTCCTCTTGCCCGTCGGTGCCGCGGAAAGTGCCCGATCTCCCGGCCTCTGCCGGACGCGGGGGGAGTGGGGATTGCGAGGGCGTGCCGTGCACGGCGGGCCCCTCCGACAACTCGGCGACCGTGGGCAGGAAGGCTCACGCTCGGGTTATCTGCCTGACGGGGATTTCGGCAATGGCTTGGAGGAGCGGACGGATACGTGGTAGTCTCAAAACTGTGTACGTATTCGTGAGGGTGCGGAGTGCGGCATGGCGATGACGAAGCTTACGCTGAGCGCGGACGACGAGGTGGTGGCCCAGGCCAAGTGGTTGGCCGAGGAGAGCGGGACGAGCGTGTCTTCGATGTTCGCTCGCTTCGTCAAGGCGGCGGTCTCGGTGCGGTCGCGGTGCGAGGAGCCGGGCCCGCTGACCCGGCGGGCCACCGGGCTCGTGACCCTGCCCGCGGGGCGGAGCGACCGGGAACTCGTCGAGGAGGCGTTCGCCGAGCGGTACGAGGAGTAGCGATGGTCGTCCACGTGGACACCAACGTTCTGCTCGACGTGCTGGCTGCACGGGAGCCCTTCTACGCGCCCTCGGCGAGGGTGTGGAGCCTGGCCGAAGCGGGGCGCGTCACGGGGGTGATCTCGGCGATCAGTTACAACAATTGCTACTACGTGATCCGGAGACACGCAGGAATGGCCAAAGCCCTGGAGGCGCTGCGCCTTCTTCGGGACGTGTTCCAGCCCGTCGACTTGACGGCCCAAGTGCTCAACCAGGCGATGGACGCGGACTTCGCCGACTTCGAGGACGCGATCCAGTATTTCTCGGCCCTGCGTGCGGGAGCCGAGGCCCTCGTGACCCGCAATCCCGACGACTTTCCCCGCGGCGGCCTCGGGGTGCTGACGCCCATCGAGTTCTTGGCGGGTTGGGATGTGAGTTGACGAACAGGGGAGGTCGACCACGTCAGCCACTCAACCGGCGCCGGCGACGTGTGCGAGGAGGTCGGGGTTCGACGGCGCTCGTGCGGGGCCGGATTCCCGATTCGGCGTGTGCGCGGGGTGGACCGCCACCAGACGGCTTGGTCCGGCCGTGCACCCCCGAAGGAGCCTTTGGTTCCAGCCCGTTCGGTCCTGGTGCGTGGAGCCCGGGGTCGTCCCGGAGCGTCGCCAGCACGGCCACGGGAATCGGCGCGTCCCGTGCGTCGAGCCCCGCGCGGCGGTTCTCGATCTCCTCCCGGTCGTGGACGGCGAAGTACCACCCGGGCTCCTGGCCGCAGCGCCCCGGGCCCAGGGGGTTGAACGAGAGGCACGCGGTCGGCTTCACGCGGAGGGGCAGGGCGCACCGCAGGTCGTCCTCGAGGAACGGGCAGGTGCAGCGCACCTTCGGCCCGTCGCTGCGCAGGCCGTAGCGTTCGACCGACTCCCACGCGCGGCGCAGGAGGGGGTCCCGCCGCGCCGGCGGGAGGCCGCCCAGGTGGCGAACGATCCGGACCGCCTCCGCGGGCAGGATGCGGACCGCGTTGTACCCCTCGGTGCAGCACTGACCGCAGCCGCCGCAGGTTCTCACGGTGCGCTGGACCGCGATCACGTGACGCTCCAGGTCCTGGCGGGATGCCTTCCCCGTGCCGCCCCCGGTGGTCGCGCCGCGGCGCGTGCGCCCCTTGCGCCGTCGCACGCCGGGCTGGGGTCTCCGGTCTCGTTCCACGAGCGTTTCCTCGATTCGGAGGGCCGCCGCCCACCCGCCCCGGCCGCGCCGGGTGCTGCGCCGGGACCGGGGCGTACGCCCGCCGCGTTCTCCGGTGCCGTCATTTCACTCCGAGCCGCCGATCGGGAGCAAGGGCGTTGACCCCCCCCGAAGCGGATGCTATAGTTCGCCGACTTTCGGACCCGGGCCCCCCGAGGAAGGAATGGCCGCCCTCCGAATCTTCCGACGAAACGAGCCTTCTCCAGCGACGCGAGAAGGCTTTTTTTTGAGTTAGCGCCGTGACGGACGCCGCCGACCGACTCCTCCTCAACGAAGACTCCGTGCGCAGGACCCTCGCACGAATGGCCCACGAGGTCGTGGAGCGCAACCGCGGCACCGAGGGGCTCGTGCTGGTCGGCGTGGTGACCCGGGGGGCCCTCCTGGCGGAGCGCCTGCGCGACCTGATCCGCCAGGCCGAGGGCGTGGACGTGCCCCTGGGCCGGCTCGACATCACCCTGTACCGCGACGACGTCTCCCTGCCGGGGCGCCACCCCGTCCCCAAGCCCACGGACATCCCCTTCGACCTCGACGACCGGGTCGTGGTCCTCGTGGACGACGTCCTCTTCACGGGGCGCACGGTGCGGGCGGGGCTGGACGCCCTCATGGACTTCGGACGGCCGCGGGCGGTGCAACTCGCGGTGCTGGTGGACCGGGGGCACCGGGAACTCCCGATCCAGGCGGACTACGTGGGGCACGTGGTACGCACGGTGCGCGACCAGCGGGTCGAGCTCCGGCTGCGCGAGACGAGCGGGGAGGACTCCCTGGCCTTGCTGGAGCCGGGGAGCGGCCCTTGGCTGCCGGGCATGCCGGACCGCCGGGGCGACGGGAGCTGACCGTGGCCTTCGACCGCAAGGACCTCCTGGCCATCGCGCCGCTCTCGGCCGACGAGATCACGTCGATCCTCGACGCCGCGGACGGCTTCGCGGAGGTCTCCCGCCGGGAGGTGAAGAAGGTCCCGACCCTGCGCGGGAAGACCGTGGTGAACTGCTTCTTCGAGGCGTCCACCCGCACCCGGGTCTCCTTCGAGATCGCGGAGAAGCGTCTGTCGGCGGACGCGGTGAACATCTCGGCCTCGGGGAGCTCCGTGGCGAAGGGGGAGACCCTCCTGGACACGGTGAAGAACGTCGAGGCCATGGCTCCCGACGTGGTGGTGATCCGGCACGGGGCGGCGGGGGCCGCCGACTTCGTGGCGCGCCGCATCCGCGCGGCGGTGGTCAACGCGGGCGACGGCCGCCACGAGCACCCCACCCAGGCCCTGCTCGACCTGTTCACGATCCGCAAGCACAAGGGGCGCGTCGCAGGGGCTGATCGTGGCGATCCTCGGCGACATCGCCAACAGCCGTGTGGCCCGCTCCGAACATCCACGCCCTCACCAAGCTCGGCGCCAAAGTGCGCGTGTGCGGGCCGCCCACCATGCTGCCGCCGCAGGTGGAGCGGCTGGGGGTGGAGGCCACGAGCGACCTGCGGGAGGCGGTGGAGGGCGCCGACGTGGTGATGGCTCTGCGCATCCAGAAGGAGCGGCTGGGACGGGCGTCCTTCCCGAGCCTGCGGGAGTACGCCCGGTTCTTCGGGTTGAACGCCTGCGGTGCTCGAACGGGCGCGGCCCGACGCCATCGTCATGCACCCCGGGCCCATGAACCGGGGGGTGGAGATCTCCTCCGACGTGGCGGACGGCCCCCGCTCCGTGATCCTGGAACAGGTGGAGAACGGCGTGGCGGTGCGCATGGCGGTGGTCTACCTGCTGGCAGGAGGGAGGGCGGAATGGACCTCCTGATCCGCGGGGCCCACGTGGTGGACCCCGCCACCGGCACGGACGGGGTGAGGGACGTCGCCGTGGACGGGGGGCGCGTCGCTCGCCGTGGAGGCCTCCATCGACCCGGGCCGGGCCGCGGTGCTGGACGCCGGGGGCCTGCACGCCTTCCCCGGGCTCGTGGACGTGCACGTGCACCTGCGGGAGCCCGGCTTCGAGTACAAGGAGACCGTGGCCAGCGGGAGCCGCGCCGCGGCGGCCGGCGGCTTCACGTCCGTGTGCCTGCATGCCCAACACCAACCCGGTGAACGACAACGCCGAGGTGACCCGGTACATCCTCGAGAAGGCCCGGGCGGAGGCGGTGTGCCGCGTCTACCCGGTGGGGGCCGATGTCCGGGGGCTCAAGGGCGAGGAACTGGCCGACATGGGCGAACTGGCCGAGGCCGGTTGCGTGGCCGTGACCGACGACGGCCGGCCCGTGTCCTCGAGCCTGCTCATGCGCCGGGCGCTGGAGTACGCCCAGGCCTTCGGGCTCACGGTGGTCAGCCACTGCGAGGACCTACGACCTCGCGGACGGCGGGCTGCATGAACGAGGGGCTCACCTCCACGCTCCTGGGGCTGCCGGCCGATCCCGGCCGAGGCCGAGGAGATCATGGTCGCCCGGGACCTCCTGCTGGCCTGCGCCGCACCGGCGCGCGGCTCCACCTGGCGCACCTCTCCACCCGGGGCAGCGTGGAACTGCTGCGCTGGGGCAAGCGGCTGCGGCCTCCCCGTCACCGGGGAGACCGCGCCCCACTACTTCACCCTGACCGACGACGCCGTGCGCACCTTCGACACCCGCTTCAAGATGAACCCGCCGCTGCGGGAGACCGGGCGACGTAGAGGCGCTGCAGCCGGCGCTGGCGCGGGGCACGGTGGACGCCATCGCCACCGACCACGCTCCCCACGCGACCGACGAGAAGGATGTGGAGTTCGA
Organism: uncultured delta proteobacterium; assembly: GCA_963707045.1. GTDB lineage: Bacteria > Desulfobacterota > Deferrisomatia > Deferrisomatales > JACRMM01 > CAZGRT01. The sequence continues at coordinate 74,415 of CAVPOV010000015.1, read as the reverse complement.
GGCCGCCGCCAACGGGGTGATCGGCCTGGAGACCAGCCTGGCGCTGTCGCTTCGGCTGTTCCACGACGGCTCGGGTTCCCCTGCGCCCGGTCGTGGCGGCTCTCACCTGCGGGCCGGCGCGGGCCCTGGGCCTGCCCGGCGGGACCCTCGCGCCCGGGGCGGAGGCCGACCTGGTGCTGGTGGACCTGGAGGCGGAGTACACCGTGGACTCCGCCCGCTTCTTCTCCAAGGCGCGCAACTGCCCCTTCGACCGGCATGCGCGTCAAGCGGAAGGTGGTCCGCACCCTGGCGGGGGGCAAGACCGTTTACGTGGACGGCCGCATCGCGGCCGAGAACCTGGAGACTGCGGAGACCCGATGAGGAAGGCGCTGCTGGCCCTCGCCGACGGGACCGTCTTCCAGGGCTGGTCCTTCGGGGCCGAAGGGGAGACCGTCGGCGAGGTCGTGTTCAACACGAGCATGATGGGCTACCAGGAGATGCTCTCCGACCCCTCCTACAAGGGCCAGATGGTGGCCATGACCTACACGGAGATCGGCAACTACGGGGTGAACGAGGAGGACTTCGAGTCGTCGCGCATCCACGTGGAGGGCTTCATCGTCAAGGAGGCGTGGGAGACCCCCTCCAACTGGCGCGCGACCAAGAGCCTCCACCGGTTCCTGGCCGACCAGGGCGTCGTCGGCATCCAGGGGATCGACACCCGCGCGCTGACCCGGCGCCTCCGGGAGAAGGGGTCGATGATCGGGGTCATCGCCACCGGGAGGATGCCGACGCCGACGCCCTCGTGGACCGGGCCGCGGTCCGCTCCGGCGCATCGAGGGGCGCGACCTCGTCCGGGAGGTCACGTGCCGCGAGCCCTACCGGTGGGAGGTGGGGGACTGGTCGCTCGGGGTGGGGCTACGAGAAGCCCCGGCGCCCGGGCGGGTACAAGGTGGTGGCCTACGACTTCGGGGTCAAGTACAACATCCTGCGCCGCCTCACGGCGGTGGGGTGCGACGTGACGGTGGTGCCCGCCCACACCTCGGCCCGGGAGGTGCTGGCCCTGATCCCCGGACGGCGTGTTCCTCTCCAACGGGCCCGGCGACCCGCAGGGGGTTCCCTACGCCGTCGAGGCGGTGCGGGAGCTGCTGGGCAAGGTGCCGATCTTCGGCATCTGCCTCGGCAACCAGATCATCGGCCTGGCGCTCGGGCGGCAACGACCGTCAAGCTCAAGTTCGGCCACCACGGCGGCAACCAGCCGGTGAAGGACCTGTCCACCGGCAAGGTCGAGATCACCAGCCAGAACCACAACTTCGTCGTCGACCTGGAGAGCCTCGAGCGCTCCGAGCACGGCGACGCCGTCGAGGTCACCCACGTCAACCTCAACGACCGGACCGTGGAGGGCATCCGCACCGGGAACTGCCGCTCTTCAGCGTCCAGTACCACCCCGAGGCGAGCCCGGGCCCCCACGACGCCGCCTACCTGTTCCGCCGCTTCATCGAGATGATGGAAAAGAACGGCTAGGCCGCGAGGCGGCCGGGCAGCCGAGGATCCCGGGGCCGAGGCGCCCCGGCCCCCCACCGCCAGCCGCCCAGCCGCCCGGCCGCCCAGCGGAGAGCCGAGTCATGCCCAAGCGCACCGACATCGAGAAGATCCTCATCATCGGCTCCGGCCCGATCGTCATCGGGCAGGCGTGCGAGTTCGACTACTCGGGCACCCAGGCCTGCAAGGCCCTGCGCGGAGGAGGGCTACGAGGTGGTGCTCGTCAACTCCAACCCGGCCACGATCATGACCGACCCGGAGATGGCCGACCGCACCTACGTGGAGCCGGTGACGGCGGAGTCGGTGGAGCAGATCATCGAGCGGGAGCGGCCCGACGCCCTGCTGCCCACCCTGGGCGGGCAGACCGCGCTGAACACCGCGCGTGGAAGCCGCCGAGGCTGGGCATCCTCGACAAGTACGGCGTCGAGCTGATCGGCGCCAAGCTGCCGGCCATCCAGCAAGGCCGAGGACCGCGCCGAGTTCAAGGAGGCCATGCAGCGCATCGGCCTCGACCTGCCCCGCTCCGGGCTACGCCCACAGCGTGGACGAGGCGCTCCGCGATCGTGGAGGAGATCGGGCTACCCGGCGATCCTCCGCCCGTCCTTCACCCTGGGCGGCACGGGCGGCGGCATCGCCTACAACCGGGAGGAGTTCGAGAAGCTCGTCGCAGTGGGGCCTCGAGCAGAGCCCGGTGCACCGAGGTGCTGGTCGAGGAGTCGGTGCTCGGGTGGAAGGAGTACGAGCTCGAGGTGATGCGCGACGGCAAGGACAACGTCGTCATCATCTGCTCCATCGAGAACCTCGACCCCATGGGCGTCCACACCGGCGACTCCATCACCGTGGCCCCGGCCCAGACGCTCACCGACAAGGAGTACCAGGTGATGCGCGACGCGGCCATCGCGATCATCCGGGAGATCGGCGTCGAGACGGGCGGCTCCAACATCCAGTTCGCCGTCGACCCGAGCAACGGGCGGATGGTGGTGATCGAGATGAACCCGCGGGTGTGCCGCTCCTCGGCGCTGGCCTCCAAGGCCACCGGCTTCCCCATCGCCAAGATCGCCGCCAAGCTGGCGGTGGGCTACACCCTGGACGAGATCCCCAACGACATCACCCGGGAGACGCCCGGCCTGCTTCGAGCCCACCATCGACTACGTGGTGACCAAGATCCCGCGCTTCGCCTTCGAGAAGTTCCCCAGGGCCGACGCCACCCTGACCACCCAGATGAAGACCGTGGGCGAGGTGATGAGCATCGGCCGCACCTTCAAGGAGAGCCTGCAGAAGGCCGTCTCGCAGCATGGAGCAGGACCGCTACGGCCTCGTGTCGCGGCTCAAGGGCGCCGAGGGGCTCGACGCGGAGGAGGTGCGCGACCGCGTCGTGCGAGAAGCTGCGGGTCCCGAACGCCGAGCGGCTGTTCTACGCTGGCCGAGGCGCTACCGCGCACGGGTTCGACCGGCGAGGAGATCCACGAGCTCACCGGCATCGACCCGTGGTTCCTCGACAACATCCGGCAGATCGTCGAGTTCGAGGAGGAGCTCCGCACCTTCCGGCAACGCCGAGGCGGACCGCGGCTCCCCGCCGGAGGTGCTCCGGGAGGCCAAGGAGTGGGGCTTCAGCGACATCCGCCTCGGGCGAGCTGCTGGGGGTGCCGAGGAGGCCGAGGTGCGCGCGCTGGCGCGAGGCGGACGGCATCCGGCCGGTCTTCAAGCGGGTGGACACCTGCGGCGCGGAGTTCGAGGCCCACACCCCCTACCTCTACTCCACCTACGAGTCCGAGTGCGAGGCGCGAGCCCGACCGACCGCAGGAAGGTCATCATCCTCGGCGGCGGCCCCAACCGCATCGGCCAGGGCATCGAGTTCGACTACTGCTGCGTCCACGCCGTCTTCGCGCTCGAGGAGGACGGGCTACGAGACCATCATGGTCAACTGCAACCCGGAGACCGTCTCCACCGACTACGACACCTCCGACCGGCTCTACTTCGAGCCGCTCACCCTGGAGGACGTGCTGAACATCGTCGAGACGGAGAAGCCCAGGGGGGTGATCGTCCAGTTCGGCGGGCAGACCCCGCTCAAGCTGGCCAAGGCCCTGGAGGCCGCGGGCGTGCCCATCATCGGCACCAGCCCCGACTCCATCGACCTGGCCGAGGACCGGGAGCGGTTCCAGAAGCTGCTGCACGAGCTCGGGCTCCAGCAGCCCGACAACGGCATCGCGCGCAGCCCCGAGGAGGCCGAGGCGGTGGCGCGGACCGATCGGCTACCCGGTGGTGGTGCGCCCCTCCTACGTGCTGGGCGGCCGGGCCATGGAGATCGTCTACGACGAGACGCGCGCTGCAGACGCTACATGAGCGAGGCGGTGCGAGGCCAGCCCCGAGCACCCGGTGCTCATCGACAAGTTCCTGGACGACGCCATCGAGGTGGACGTGGACGCGGTCTGCGACGGGAGCGGCGTCGTGATCGGCGGCATCATGGAGCACATCGAGGAGGCCGGGGTCCACTCCGGGGACTCGGCGTGCAGCCTGCCCCCGTACAGCCTCGGCGCAGGACCTGCGTGGACGAGATCCGGCGCCAGACCGTGGCCCTGGCCCTGGGCCTCGAGGTCGTGGGCCTGATGAACATCCAGTTCGCGGTCAAGGGCGGGCACGATCTACGTGCTCGAGGTCAACCCCCGGGCCACCCGCACCGTGCCCTTCGTCTGCAAGGCCACCGGCGTGCCCCTGGCCAAGATCGCCGCCCGGGTGATGGCCGGGAAGACCCTGGAGGAACTGGGCTTCACCGAGGAGGTGATCCCGCGCCACGTGAGCGTGAAGGAGGCGGTGTTCCCCTTCGTCAAGTTCCCGGGGGTCGACACCCTGCTGGCGCCGGAGATGAAGTGCACCGGCGAGGTGATGGGCATCGACGGGAGTTCGGCAAGGCCTTCGCCAAGAGCCAGATCGCGGCCGGCAACCGCCTGCCCGTCTCCGGCACCGTGTTCATCTCGGTGCGCGACGAGGACAAGCCGGCGGCCGCCCAGGTGGCGCGACGCCTGGCGGAGGAGGGCTTCGCGCTGATCGCCACCCGGGGCACGGCGGCCTTCCTGGCGGCAGAGGGGGTGGCCGTGGCGGTCGGTCCACAAGGTGCAGGACGGCCGGCCCAACGTGGTGGACGTGATCGTCAACGGCGAGGTCGACCTCCTGGTCAACACCACCCAGGGGGCCAAGGCCATGGCCGACTCCTACCACATCCGCCGCACCGCCCTGGAGTACAAGATCCCCTACTTCACCACCATGGCGGGTGCGCGCGCCGCGGTGTCGGCCATCCGCAGCGTCCGGCGGACGGAGCTCGGCGTGAAGTCCCTCCAGGAATACTACGGCTAGGAGCGCCGGGGTGGGGGCTCGCCGGACCGGCGGCAGGGGGGCGACAGGGCGGTTCGGGCTCTGCCTCGTCCTCGGGGCGTCCCTCCTGCTCTCGGGGGCGCCGGGCGGCACGGTGCCCGCCCGGGCCGCCTCGTCCCAGGACCGCTTGACCGTCGGCCTCAAGGCCTACCGCGACGGCTTCCACGACCTCGCCTCCAAGGAGCTTCGCGCCTTCCTCGCCGCTGCGCCGGCAGACCCGCGCCGCCCCGACGTGCTCCGCGTCCTCGCCCAGGTGGAGATGGCCCGCTCCGACTGGAAGGCCGCCCGTGCGGTCTGGGAGGAGGTCCGGGCCCTCGGCGGGCCGTCGGGCCGGGAGGCGGGCTACTGGCTCGCCTGGGTGGCCTCCCGCGCCGGCGAGGGCAAGGAGGCGCTCGCGCTGCTGGACCGCTACCTCGGGGCCAAGGGGGGGGAGCGCCGCGTCGACGCCCTGTTCCTCGCCGCGGAGCTCTCGGAGGGGGTGGAGCCCCCCGCGCGGCGGGCGGAGCGCTACGGCGCCTTCCTGAAGGGGGCCCCGGGGGACCCGAGACGCGCCGTCGCCTGGGCCGGGCGGGTCTCCGCGACCCGACCCGCCGGCGCCGGGGCGGTGCGGGCCGCGGTCGGCGACGCCCTGGCGGACGCGGCCCTCCGTGCCGAGCCCGAGGCCCTGGAGGCGGTGGTGCTCGCCGGGGTCGAGGCGGCCCGCCAGCAGGGCGACCCCGCCGGGGAAGCGGGGCTGTGGGCCGCCCTCGCCGCAGGGGCCGGGGACCGCCAGGTCCGCGCGCGGGCACTTTGCGAGGAGGGGCTGGCCCGGGCCCGGGTCGGGGAGGCTCCCGGCGCCCGTTCCGCCCTGGAGACGTGTCTGCGGGAGGACCCCAAGGGGCCCCTCGCCGTGAAGGCCCATCTCGCCCTCTCGGACGTGCTCCGGAGCGCGGGGGACCTGGCCGGTGCGCTCCGCCACCTGGAGGCCGCCCTGGCGAGGCCGGACGACCCCGCGGTGAAGGAGAGGCTGCTGGAGGTGCGCAAGGCGGCCATGGCCGTCGCGGTGGCTGCCGGGGACGCCGCCGGTGCGGCCCGCCACGCCTCCCAGCTCCTGGCCCGGGAGAAGGAGTTGACCGCGGAGGAGCGCGGAGTCGTCCGCCTCACCCTGGCCGCGGCGGCCGGGGGGATCGACCAGGCCGTGGTCCACTGGGATGGGGTGCCGCCGGGAGCCACCGGCTACGAGGAGGCCCGTCTGCTAGCCGCCCGGGCGCTGCTCGGCGCCGCGCGCGCCCGCGAGGCGTTGGACCGCCTCGAGCCCCTGCTCGCGTCGGAGGGGGTGTCCGGGGAGGTCCTCCTCACCGCCCTGTCCGCGGCGGAGGCCGTCCCCGATCCGGTCCGGGCTGCCGGGCTCTGCCTGCGGCTGGCCGCCGGTTCGCCCGACGGGAAGGACCGCGCCGCATTCCTGGAGAGGCGGGCCCGCCACCTGAAGGACGCCGGGGACGAGGGGGCCTACGTCTCCTCGCTGGAGTCCGTGGCCGAGACCCGGGACCCGGCGAGGGCGCCGGGGGCCGCCTCCGAGCTCGTGGACCGGGCCTTCCGGTCCGGGGACTGGGAAGGAGTCCTCCGGTGGGCGCCCCTGGCCAGGGAGGGGGGGGAGCCGGGGCGGGCGGCCTACCAGGAGGCCGAGGCGCTCTGGGCCCTGGGGCGGGCGGACGAGGCGCGGGCCGCCTTCGCGGCGCAGGCCGACGACGCCGGACCGTTTCGGGCCGCGGCCCTGGCCCGCCTGGGAGCGCTCCTGGAGGCGGAGGGCCGGCGCGACGAGGCGTTGCTGGCCTACCGCCGGGCGCTGGAGGCCGGTTTGGATGGGTCGGCCGCGGATGCCGTGCGCGCCCGCCTGGACGGGGCCGCCGCGCCGGGCGCGGGGGGACCCCGTTGAGCTCGGCCGCTTCGGAAAGGGGAGAGTGCCGCATGGACGACCGCGCCTGGGTCGTGCACCGGGAGAGCGTCGGGGGTGAGTACTTCCGCCTCCGGCTGAGGCCGGCGAAGCCGTTCGCAGCGCAGCCCGGTCAGTTCGCGATGGTGAAGGTGGGCGACGGGATCGACCCCCTGCTGCGGCGGCCGTTCAGCATCCACCGGCTGAGCGGCGGGGAGTCGGGGGAGTTCGAGCTCCTGTTCCGGGTCGTCGGTGCGGGCACCGAGCGCCTCGCCCGGGTCCACGTCGGGGACCGCGTGGACGTGCTGGCTCCTCTCGGCCGGGGCTTCCGGCGCCAGGGGGAGCGCCCGCTCCTGGTGGGCGGGGGCGTCGGCGTGGCGCCCCTGCTCTTCCTGGCCGAGAGCCTCCTCGGGGACGGGACCCGCCCGAAGCTCCTGCTGGGCGCCCGAGCGGACCGCGACGTCCTTTGCCACGACGACTTCCGCTGCCTGGCCGTGCCCTACGCCCTGGCGACCGAGGACGGGTCGATGGGGGAGCCGGGGTTGGTGACGGCGCTTCTCGACCGGGAGTTGCAGGCCCGTGCGGAGGGTGTGGCGGTGTACGCCTGCGGTCCCGCCCCCATGCTCGCGGCGGTGGCCCGGTTGTGCGAACGGGCGGGGGTCCCCTGCCAGGTGTCGCTGGAGGCCCACATGGCGTGCGGCGTGGGGGCTTGCCTCGGCTGTGTCGTGCCCGGCACCTCCCAAGCGTACCTGCGCGTCTGCAAGGAGGGGCCGGTGTTCGACGCCGGCGAGGTCGACTGGGCCTCCGTGGGCCGGCGCCGCTGAGGGTCCCGCCGCCTCAAGCTTTTCCGTGAATCGGACGACCCTTCCGGGGCGCGTTTCCCGCGCCCGCGGAGGGATCGCCGGTGCACCATCCCGCTTCCAGGATCTTCGCTGCCGTCCTGCTGACTCTCGTGGCGCTGTGCCTGCCGGGCACTGCCCGGGCGGCCCGGTGCGCCATCGGGCCCCGGGAGGCGGGTGACCGGCGGATCTCCCCCGCCCCTCCGCTGCGCCGCGGCGTCCTCGGCCGCGAGTCGTTGCAGGCTCCGGAGCCCGGTGTGCACGCCACGCTGACCCCGAACTTTCGCATCCTCTGGGGGGAGGAGCACCCGCGGGGCGACCCCGACTGGGCCCCCGGGCCCGACGGCGTCCCCCGCTGGGTCCGGGAACTGGGGGAGGCGCTGGAGTCGGCGCGGCTCGTCCAGGGGGGGTTCGGGTTTCCCGAGCCCTACGGCGCCGACCGCTACCTCCTCGACGTCTACGTCGCCGACACGGGCGCGACCGCCCACGGCTCGCCGGTGCGGCTCGGGCCCGGGTTCTACGGGTACGCCGACGTGGACCCCGGTGCCGGTGCCGCCTACTTCGTGTTCGGAGCCGACTTCTCCGGCACGGCCGGCGACGAGGTCGCCGTCCTGCGCGCCGTCGCCGCCCACGAGCTGTTCCACGCCGTGCAGCGGGCCGAGTACCCCTGGGACGACCGCCTCGAGGTCCCGGCGTCGCGCTGGGCGCGGGAGGGCTGGTGGTTCGAGGCGACCGCCACCTGGATGGAGGAGGTCTGCGAACCCGACGCCGACGACTACGTGCCCTTCGTGCGCGGTTTCCTGGCGCGTCCGGAGCAGCCGCTCGGCCTCCGGGACGGGCGCCGGGAGTACGGCGCCGCCATCCTCCCCGGCTTCCTCTGGGCCCGCCACGGGCCGGGCCTCTGGCGCGAGGTCCTGCGCGACGCCCACAGCCTTGGGGTGGAGGCCGCCCTCGCGGACGCCCTGCGGGCCCGGGGGACCGAACTCCCGGCGACCCTCGCGGAGTTCTGGGCTGCCGCCGCCCATCCGGAGGACCTCTGGGAGGACGGGGCGGCGTACCGCGGCGCGGAGAGCCCGAGGGTGCTCCAGCCGGGGGCCCCGCCGGTGAGCGTCGCGGCGAGTCCGGCCACGGCGCCGGGCCGCTTCGGCGCGACCCTCGTCTCGGTCCCGGCGGGACCCTGGGACGTGCGCGTGGCGGTGGAGAGTGCGCCCGGGGCGGAGTTCCGGGTGGCAACCTCGCGCTCCGGAACCCCCGGGGAGGTGACGGCGAGAACGGGCTCCGTGCCTCCGCAGATCCTGTACCTTGCCGTGGTCAATGTATCCGAGCATGAAGACCCGGCCCCCTTCGAAGTGGTCCTGGAGCGGGAGGGCGCGCCGCCGCCTCCGGACGCAGGGGCGGACGGAGGGGGCGGGTGCTTCCTCGGCCTCCTCTCCGGGGAAGGGCCTGGCCTGCCGGCCGAACCGTGACGGGGTTCCAGCCGGCGCGCGCGGGGGAAGCGTTCGGGCGCGCCCCGAAGCGGGCTCCGGGACTGGACGGGACAGCCGGTTCGTGGCATGGATCGGGTGCGGGATGGCCCCGCCGGGGACGAAGGAGGAGTCGATGAACGTGATCGTGCGCAACCACAGCGAGATGCTCCAGCGCCTCTGCCGGGCGGAGAACCGGCCGGGGATGTACCTGCGCTTCGACTTCCCCGACGAGGCGGACGACCCGGTCGGGGAGATGCTCAAGGCCGTGCCCTACCTGGACGAGGGGCGACACGCCGAGCTGTTCCACGACGGCTTCGGGTTCGTCTTTTTCGACACGGTGGAGGAGATGCGGGCGTGCTTCGACCGGACGCGGGGTCCCGAGGGCCCGGCGCGCGACAACCCGTACCGGGGTCCGGCCCGGGTCTACGCGGTGGCGTGCGACGCGGAGGGGAAGATCCTCGGCGACAACACGGAGACCGGGCCGGCGGGGTAGTCCGGGCGGGCCCCCGGCCGGGCCTGCCTCACGCCCGGCGCCACCCCACGGGGCAGGTCGCGATGCACCGGAAGCAGAAGTACTGGAACCCGATGAAGGCGGCCTGGTAGAGGCGCCAGTACTCGGGGTCCCGCAACAGGGCCCGTTGCTCTTCCGGGGGGGCGGCCAGGAGCCGGCTCCAAAAGCGGATGTTGGCGCCCAGGCCGTGGGGCTGGGAGTTTCGCAGGCACTTCATCACCTCGGTCCTGCCGGGCTCGTCCAGGGCCCGACCCGGGCAGTTCTCCACGCACGCGCCGCACTGGGTGCACGGGCTTTCCGGGAGGGGCGCGTCGGGCGGGACCGCCAGATCTGTGAGCACCGCGCTGAAGATCACACGGCTCCCCATGCGGGGGTGGAGGACGAGATTGTGGAGGCCGAAGCCTCCCAAGCCGGCCGCCACCGCGGCGTGGCGCAGGGAGAGCTCGCCTACGGAGCCCTTCGTGTCCTCGCTCATGCGCATGGGGTAGGAGGCGCCCACCGTCAGGGCGCGGGCGTGGGCCTCCCGCTCCACGAAGCGCGCCACCTTGTAGTCGCAGGAGCGCGAGAACTCCATGACGTCCAGGCGGCCGTTCATGGCGAGTTCCGGGCTGGGGCTCTCGCACGAGGAGAGCTCCTTGTAGGCGAGCACGACCACCGTCTGCGCCCCCGGCAGGAGGGAGTCCACGGCGGGCGTGCGGGGAGTACGCCGCACCTGCCGCCGACGCGAACCCCACGTCGTCCACTCCCAGGTCCAGGGCGAACTGGCGAATGCGCTCCTTCACGGGGCTCTCCTCTCTCTTCGGCGGGGCGTCGACCGGGGCCGACGACGGCGGATCCGGTGGAACCCCGCGGGACCCGGCCGGGGGATCACGGCCCTTTTCGGTTGCGGGCGGGAACGGGACGCATGCGTGTCCTTCAGTATCTCTCCGGCAGCGATTTCGCAAGGGGGCACGCGCCGGCGCGTGCGTGCGCGGGGGCGCAGCCGACGGTGTTGCAGCGGGGAGGGCGCTGTGGTACTGCTCAGCCCCCCTGCCACCGCGATCGGGGGACGACGGAGAAGCGGATGACGACGAGACGAGCGGAGGAACAAGCCGTGCAGGAGGCGATCCGAAGCGAGAGTCTGAAGGACGTGCGGGCAGCCCTGGAGGCGTCTCCCCTGGCCCGGGAACTCGGCATCGAGTTCGAGGAGTTCCACGCGGGCCGCGCTTCGGCCCGCCTGCCCGCGGGCCCCAAACTGCGGAACTTCCTCGGGTACACCCACACCGGCGCCCTCTTCACGCTGGCGGAACAGGTCATGGCGGCCGCCGCGAACTCCCTCGGCTACGTCGGATTGCCGCTCAACTGCGAGATCCACTTCCTGAAGGGTGCCGATCCCTCGCTCGACCTGACGGCCCACGCGCGGGTCGTCGACACCCAGGGCCGCATCGCCCGGGTGCTGGTGGAGGTCGCCCAGGACGGGGCGGAAGTCGCCCGGCTCACGGAGATGGTGTTCCTGCGCTCCGCGGGAGCGTGAACGGGCCGTGGACCCCCATCCCCTGCTGCGGGCCGCGCGGGCCCGGGCCGAACTCGTCGTCCGCCTCCGGCGGGACCTGCACCGCATCCCCGAACTGGCCTTCGCGGAGCGGGAGACCACCCGCTACGTAGCGGGGTTTCTCGCGCAGCGGGGGATCCCCTTCGAGCCCTCTCCCTCGGGGACCGGCGGGGTGGCCGTGGTGGGAAGCGGCGAGCCGGTGACCCTCCTGCGCGCGGACCTCGACGCCCTGCCGGTGACGGAGGAGGGCGACCACCCGTACCGGTCGCGCCACCCCGGGACCATGCACGCCTGCGGGCACGACGCCCACGCCGCCATGCTCCTCGCGGCGGCGGACGCCCTGGCCTCCGGGGAAGTGACCTTCCGGGGGCGGGTGGCGTGCGTGTTCCAGCCGGCCGAGGAAGGGGCGGGGGGGTGTGCGCGGCTCCTCGGGGAGGGGCTCCTGGACCGTCACCCGGCGTCCTTCGCGGCGGCCCTGCACGTCTGGCCCGGGCTGCCCGTCGGCACGGTGGGGCTGCGGGCCGGACCCACGATGGCGGGGATGGACCGGGTGCGGATGGGGCTGGTCGGGCGGGGCGGCCACGGCGCGTACCCGCACCGCTGCGTCGACCCGGTGGTGATGGCGGCGCAGACCGTCGTGACGCTCCAGACCCTCGTCAGCAGAAGCGTGGACTCCCTCGAGCCCGCGCTGCTGACGGTCGGCGCCATCCACGGCGGCACCGCGCCCAACGTGATCCCCGACCGCGTCGACCTCGACGGGACGATCCGGTACTACGTCGCCTCGACCCGTGAAGCCCTGCTCCGGGGGATCGAGCGGGTCGGGTCGGGGGTGGCGGCGGCCCACGGCGGCCGCTTCGAGCTGGAGGTCGACGAGGGCTACCCCGTGACGGGGAACGACCCGGAGGCCACCCGTCGCCTGGAGGTGCGCCTCGGCGAGGTGCTCGGCTCCGGCGCGGTCCGCGAGGCGGAGCGCAGCATGGGGTCGGAGGACATGGGACTGGTTCTGGCGCGGGTCCCCGGGTGCTACGTGCAGCTCGGTTGCGCGGCCGATCCCGGAGCGGCGGAGCCCCTCCACAGCCCCCGGTTCTCGATCGACGAGGAGTGCCTGCCGATCGGAGTCGGCGTCCTGCTCGCCGCCGCGACCCTGCTCACGTCTTGAGCGCCCTGGCCACCCGGCGGCCGCACCGGAGGCTCTTGGGGAGCCAGGCCTCCAGCACGGCGGCCCGTTCCGCCTCGGTCAGCAGCCCGCCGTCCGGCCGCTCCGAGCGGACCCGGCGGGTCACGCTGTAGAGACTCACCGCCGCGGCCACCGAGATGTTGAGGCTCTGGGAGAAGCCGGCCATGGGGATGGTGTAGGCCCCGTCGCACAGGGCCTGGGTGGCGGCGCTCACCCCCGCCTTCTCGTTGCCGAACACCAGTGCGATCGGCCGGTCCAGCGGGAGTTCCTCCAGGGGAACCGCGTCGGGGTGGAGCATCGCGGCGTACACCCGGAAGCCCGACTCCCGCAGCTGCTCCGCGCACGCCTCGAAGGTGTCGTGGCGGTGCAGCGTGAGCCACTTGTGGGCGCCGAGCGTGATCCGGCGGCTGAACACGAAGTCCTCCGCCGCCTCCACGGCGTGCACGTGCTGCACCCCCAGGGCGTCGCAGGTGCGCAGCAGGGCGCTGGTGTTGTGGGGGTGGTGGAGGTTCTCGACGACGGCCCGCACCGCGCCGAGGCGGCGCGCGAGCACGGCCTGGATGCGGTCCCAGCGTTCCGGGCGCAGCGCTCCGCGGAGGATCTCGCCGGTCTGTCCCATGGCGCGAGGATAGCAGAGGGGCGGGCGGGGCGAGAAGCCGGCGGGGCCCGGTGCCGTTGCGGCCGCGCCCCGGAGCCGTATCCTGGAAGGACCCAGGGGGAGGAGGGAGAGACGCCGTGGCCGTGCTGGAAGCCATCCGCGTCCAGCGGGTGCAGTTCGAGGTGACGGGGGAGGGCGGCCTGGAGGGTCGCCAGACCCCCTGCGAGATCCGGGTGCACGCGCGGGGGGCGGGTCAGGGGAAGGCGTCGGTCCTGATGGTGGCCCGCTTCTTCGAGGGCGACCCCAGCCCTCCCTTTCGTCTGGAACTGGCGGTGGAGGGGCGGTTCCACCTGGAGGCGGGGGAGACGGTCGGTGCGGTGGCCCGGGGGCCGGGGCCCGCCTGTCTGTACCCCTATCTGCGCGACGAGGTGGCGCACCTCACCCTGCGGGCGGGGCTGCCGCCCCTGCTCCTCCCGCCCCTGCGGCTGGCGCCCTCCTCGGTCCAGGTGCGCGAGGACGTGAATTGAACCCGGAGGCCGGGGGTGATCTCGACGCACGGCTGGGGGAAACCCTGCGCGCCGCGCGGGAGCATCTCGTACGAGAGCACCTGAGGCTGATCCGCGGGGAGGCGGGGCCCCGCTACGGCCACCGGCCGGCCGAAGAGCTCCAGGGCACCGCCTCGCGGGCCGTGGACGCCTACTTGGAAGTCCTCGGGACGGGCGACTGGGCCCCCATGGAGGCGTTCGTCCGGGAGATCGCACGGCGGCGCTTCCCCCAGCGCTTTCCCCCCTCCGAGGTGCAGCGGGCCTTCGCGACCTTCCGGGAGGCGGCCCAGCCGGTCCTCGCGGCTGCCTTGTCGGGGGAGGAGCTGCGCCAGGGCCTCCGCCTCGTCACGAGAGCCGTGGACCGGGCGATCCACCGGTTCAGCGACGTCTACCAGGCGCTCCACGTCGAGGAACTGCGCGCCACGTCGGCGGAGCTGGAGGCGGCGCACGCGCAGCTGCACGACCGCTACGCCCAGGTCTCCGAGGCCGCGGCGTTCAAGAGCCGGTTCTTCGCCAACATGAGCCACGAGCTGCGCAGCCCCCTCAATTCGATCATCGGCTACGCCGAGCTTCTTCGCGACGGGGTCGACGGGCCGGTGCTCGAGGAGCAGCGCCGGGACCTGGGAAGGATCCTGTCGAGCGCCGGGTACCTGCGCAAGCTCATCGACGACATCCTCGACATGACCCGCATCGAGGCGGGCCGGATGGAGGTGGAGGTCCAGCCCTTCCACGTGGGGGCCCTGGTCGAGGAGGCGGTGGAGACGGTGATCCCGGCGGCGTACCGCAAGCAGATCGCCTTGCGGGCGGAGGTCTCGCCGGAGGTGGGCCTCTTCGCGTCGGACCGGGAGAAGGTGAAGCAGGTCCTGATCAACCTCCTGGCCAACGGGGTGAAGTTCACGGAGCGGGGGGAGGTGGTGTGCGCGGCGCGTCTCGAGGGGGACCGGCTCCGGGTGGAGGTACGCGACACGGGCGTCGGCATCAAGGAGGGGGACCGGGACGCGATCTTCGCCCCCTTCCGCCAGGGGCCGCAGGCCCGTGGCGGGGATGGGAGGGGCACGGGGCTGGGCCTCGCCCTGAGCCGGATGCTCGTGGAACTGCTCGGCGGACGGATCGCGGTCGACAGCGAGCCGGGCCGGGGGAGCTCGTTCTCCTTCTTCGTCCCAGCCGCCACCGCTCCGGCGGTGGGCGGGGAAGCCGGGCGCCCACGGATCCTGGTGATCGAGGACGACCCGGCGACGCGGGAACTCCTGGAAAAGATCCTCGCGGCGTCGGGCTACGAGGTGGCCACGGCGCGGGACGGGGCCGAGGGGCTCCGCCGGGCGGCCGAGAGGACTCCCGCCGTGGTGACGCTCGATCTCCTCATGCCGGACGTGGACGGCCGGGAAGTGCTCAGGCGCCTGCGGGAGGAACCCGCCACCCGCGACGTTCCCGTCGTGGTGGTCTCCTGTCTGGATCGGGGCGGCAGCGGCCTGCGGACCGCCGCGGACGCCTACCTCGTCAAGCCCATCGACCGGGTGGAGTTCCTGGCCACGGTCCGGCGCCTCGTGGACCGGGGCGCGGCGCCGCCGAACGCAGAACGCTCTCCCGCGTGAAGCCTCTCGGGGGACGCCGCCGGCCCCGCCCCCCTCAGCCCCGCTAGGGCTGGATCTCGGCGTGGATGCGCTGGAACCGGGAGTGGATGCGCCGGAAGGCGTCGAGCATCTCCGGGTCGAAGTGGGCGTGGGGCCGGATGCGGTCGTCTCCCTCCAGCATCACGCGGCACGCCTCCGCGTGGGACAGGGCGCGCTTGTAGGGCCGCTCGGACCGCAGCGCGTCGTACACGTCCACCACCTTGCACAGCCTCGCCTCCCGGGGGATCGCCTCCCCGGCGAGGCGGTGGGGATAGCCCGAACCGTCCCAGTTCTCGTGGTGCGCCGCAGCGATCCGGCGGGCCATCGCCAGACGGGGGGAGGTGCCGATGATCTTCTCCCCCTGCCCCGTGTGGACCTTCATCTCTTCCAGTTCGTCCGGGGTTAGCGGGCCCTCCTTCTTCAGGATGGCCTCCGGGGTGTGGATCTTCCCCACGTCGTGCAGTTCGGCGCTGTAGGCGATGGTGCGGGCCTCGGCGGCGTCGTACCCCACCGCCAGGGCCAGGGTCTCCGCGTAACGGCTGACCCTCAGGATGTGGTCGCCGGTCACCATGTCGTTCACCTCGCTGGCACGGGCCAAGGCTCCCACGAGGTAGATGAACGCCTCCTCCACCTGGGCCACCCGGGACGACAGCGTCCACAGGGACCCCAGGGTGATGGCCAGGGCCGAGAGCACCTGCCCCTCGTAGCGGGTGGCGCGGCCGGGGTAGTTGAAGGCCACGATGGCGCCGGGCTGGTCCCCCACGATCCGGTAGGTGATGAAGTTGCGGATCGCCGCCCCCACGGCCTCGCGGACCGCGGGGTGGAAGCGGTCCTGGTAGGACGCGAGGCTCGCGTCCTCGTCCTCGTGGTTCGACACCACGACGCCCCCGGCCCCGGCGGAGTACGCGTAGGAGCGCCCCGCGTCGAGTTCGAAGGGGGCCGTCGCCGGCCGGTAGCCGTCGCCCGTGGACCCGTACACGGTGCCGGTGAGGGCGGGGGGCTGCCCGTGCACAGGAAGACGTGGGTCGGGGCGCGGGCGCCGGACTCCCCCTCCCCCAGGGCCATCTCGTTCATGGCCCGCAGCACGAGGCTGTCCAGGTCGGGCATTTCCGGGCACTCGTGGCACAACTCCGCCAACGCCTCGTCGGTGACCTTGAGAAGGTCCAGGGTCTGGCGGAACGCCAGGTGGCACAGGTCTCCTCCGCGCTTCCGTCGCAAGCTCCCGCTCCCTCTCGGTCGGGTCGACCGGTGCCCGGTCGGCCCCGTGGTTTCCGGGTACCAGGGTACCCCTCCCACTGCCAGGGGCAAAGCCCCCGGGCGGCAGGCGCGGCCCCTGCTTCAGGCAGGGTCGGAGAGCAGCCTCCCGGACTTCGCGATGTCGTGGCGGGGGTGGTCCGTGAAGATGACCGTCACGGCCTCGGCCGGGCACCGGGCCACGTCGACGAAGGCGTCGGTGACACGCCGGGCGATGTCCCGCTTCTGCTCCACGGAGCGGCCTTCGAGCCAGTCGATGTTCACGATGGGCATGGTTCCTCCGATGCGGTGGCCCCGCCTGCCGGGGGGCGGTGGTCAGGGCGCGCCGGACCAGCGGTCGAGCCGCCGGGCGGCTTCGTCCAGGGTGTCGTCCTTCTTGCAGAAGCAGAAACGCACCAGGTGGCGGCCCGACTCCGGGCGGGAGAAGAAGCTCGAGCCCGGCACCGCGGCGACCTTCGCCTCCCGCACGAGCCGCATGGCGAACGCCCGTCGTCCTCTTCGGCGATGCCGGCGATGTCCGCCATCACGTAGTAGGCGCCCTGGGGCGGAAAGCAGCGGAATCCCGCCTTCTCGAGCGCCGGAAGGAAGCGGTCGCGCTTGCGCTCGTACGTCCGCGCCAGGTCGCGGTAGTACGCCTCCGGCAACCCCAGCGCGGTGACGCCCGCCTCCTGCAGGGGGGCGGCGGCGCCGACCGTGAGGAAGTCGTGCACCTTGCGGATCGCCGCGGTCAGCGGGGGCGGGGCGATCGCATAGCCGACCCGCCAGCCGGTGACCGAGTAGGTCTTGCTCATCCCGTTGACGGTGACGGTCCGCTCCCGCATGCCCGGCAGCGCCGCCAGGGCCACGTGCTCGGCACCGTCGAAGAGGATGTGCTCGTAGATCTCGTCGGTGATCGCCACGGACGTCGAACTCCCGACACAGGGCGGCGATCGCCTCGAGTTCGTCGCGGCTGAAGACCTTGCCCGTGGGGTTGTTGGGGGTGTTGAGGACGATCGCCCGGGTGCGGGGGCCGAAGGCGGCCCGCAGTTCGTCGGGGTCGAACTCCCACCCGAGGCCGGCCCCGCGCCCTGCCGGCCGGAGCGGCACGTACCGCGGCACGGCCCCGCACAGCACCGCGTCGGGCCCGTAGTTCTCGTAGAAGGGCTCGAAGACGACCACCTCGTCCCCGGGGTCCACCAGGGCCAGCAGGGCCGCGATCATGGCCTCGGTCGAACCGCAGGTCACCGTGATCTCGGTGTCGGGGTCGACCTCGAGGCCGAGGAAGAGCCGGGTCTTGGCGGCCAGGGCCTCGCGGAAGTTCCGGGCGCCCCACGTGATCGCGTACTGGTTGACGTCCGCCGCGGATCGCGCGGCACGCCGCCTCCTTGATCTCCGCGGGGCAGGGGAAGTCGGGGAAGCCCTGGGCGAGGTTCACCGCGCCGTGGGCGAGAGCGTGGCGGGTCATCTCGCGGATGACCGACTCCGTGAACCGGCTCGCCTTCTGGGACACGTGCATGGCGTCTCGCATGGGGAGGACCGGGAGGCGGAACGGCCCGGGGCGAGCCCGGCCCGGAGCCTCCGGAGCCCGCGGCCCGGGTCTAGTGCTTGAAGCAGCGCTGGCCGGTGAAGACCATGGTCGGCGCCCGGCCTCGTTGACGGCCTCGATGACCTCCGCAGTCGCGGTTGGAGCCGCCGGGCTGGCACACCGCGGTGACGCCCTCCCGCAGCCCCACGTCCACGCCGTCGCGGAAGGGGAAGAAGGCGTCGGAGATCATCGCCGACCCCGATCGAGCCCTCCCTTGGCCCGGGCGGTCTCCTGGCGAGTCTCGTCCAGCGCTCCCGCTCGGCCTCGCCGCGGGCCACCCGGAGCTCCAGGTCCTTCATCGGGCATGCCGTGGCGCTCGAAGCAGAGCGGGTCGGCGTACTTGGTGTAGGCCTTGAACACGGCGATCTCGGCCACGCCCACCCGGTCCTGCTCGCCGGTGCCGATGCCCACCGTGCACCGGTCCTTGACGTAGAGCACCGAGTTGGAGGTGACGCCCTGTTCCACGCCCAGCCGAAGAGGAGGTCGGCCAGCTCGGCCGGGGTGGGCGGGCGGGCCACCCGTAGCTCGGCGCCTTCCGCGGTCGCGCCACGGCGGGCTGGAAGTCCTCGACGCGGGTCACGGCGTTGAGGGGGGACTGCTGCACGATGATGCCGCCGTCCGATCAGGCGACTTGAAGTCCACGAAGCGCTTGCGACCGGTACTCGGCCAGGCGGTCGATGCGGGGGACCTGAAGGATGCGCAGGTCCTTGCGTGCGCTTGAGGATCTCCAGGGTGCCCTCCTCGTAGTCCGGGGCGGCCACCACCTCCAGGTAGTTCGCGACCACCGCCTCGGCGGTGGCCCGGTCCAGGGCACGGTTCACGACCAGGGCGCCCCCGAAGGCGGCGATGCGGTCGGCCCGGTTGGCCTTGTCGTAGGCCTGCGGCCAGGGTCCCGGCCTCGGCGGCGCCGCAGGGGTTGTTGTGCTTGAGGATCACCGCGGTGGGCCGGTCCATCAGGTACTTGAGGATGTTGAGGCCGTTGTCCACGTCGGTGAGGTTGGTCTTGCCCGGGTGCTTGCCGGCCTGGAGCATGTGCTCCTCGGTGAGGGCCGAGACGAGGCCCGAGCCCGGGTCGATGAACGCGGCACCCGCCGAGGCACGAGGTTGCCGCCCACCAGCTCGTAGAGCGCGGCCTCCTGGCCCGGGTTCTCCCCGTAGCGCAGGCCCTTCTCCACCAGCTCGCCCGTGCGTCGGGCAGCTTCCAGGTGCGCTTGCGGTACACCAGCGTCTGGTCGCCGAAGCGGATGTCATCTCGTCGGGGAAGTGGTCGTCCATCACGGTGCGGTACATCTGCTTCATGTCGGCTCATGGAGTGCTCCCTCGGGGTCGGCAGGAGTGCGCGTCGCCGGCGCGTCGCGGCGTGAGACCGCCCTATACCATAGGCCCCGCGCCCCGGAAAAGCACGCCGCCGGCGCGGTCCCCCGCGGCCGGCGGGCTCGTTGACACCCTCTCCGGCCCGAGCCTATAAGGGCGGCTTGGGAGGGGAGACGTGCACGAGATGGGGACTGGCTGCGGAGATCGTGCGCATCGCCGCCCAGGAGGCCGCGGCGGCCGGTGCGGAGCGGGTGACCGCGCTGCGGCTGCGGGTGGGCGAGTGGTCCGGGGTGGAGGTGGAGAGCCTGCGCTTCGCCCTGGTGGTGCTCACCGAGGATGGCGCCCTGCCGGAGGGCTGCCGCGTGGAGATCGAGTCGGTGGAGCCGCTGTTCGCGTGCCGGTCGTGCGGACCACGGCTACGAAGGGCGCGCGCGCACCGACCCGTGTCCTCGGTGCGGGGCGTTTGGAGGCGGACCTGGTCGCCGGCGACGAGCTGAGCCTGGCGGAGATGGAGGTGCCCGAGTGAAGGAGATCGTCGTCGAGCGAAGGTCATGGCCCGCAACGACGGCCTGGCCGAGGCCAACCGCGCCCTGTTCCGCGAGGCCGGGGCGTACGCCGTCAACCTGATCTCGAGCCCGGGCACGGGGAAGACGACCCTCCTGGAGGCGACCCTGCGGCCGCCTCGCGGACCGGATGCGGGTGGGGGTGGTGGAGGGGGACGTGCAGACCGAGAACGACGCCGAGCGCATCGCGAGCGACCGGCATGCCGGTGGAGGCCGTGGTGACCGGCGGGGCGTGCCACCTGGACGCGGCCATGGTGCGGCGGGCTTTCCGCTCCCTGGCCGAGAGGACCGGCGGGGAACTCGACCTGCTGGTCGATCGAGAACGTGGGCAACCTCGTCTGCCCTTCCGCCTACGACCTCGGGGAGGACGAGAAGGTGGCGCTCGTGAGCGTGACCGAGGGGGAGGACAAGCCCCTCAAGTACCCGGCCCTCTTCCACGCGGCTTCGGTGCTGCTCGTGACCAAGGTGGACCTGCTGCCCCACCTCGACCTGGAAGTGGAGGCCCTCGAGCGCAACGCGCGCTCGGTCAACCCGGACCTGAGGGCGTTTCGGGTCTCCTCCCGGACGGGGGAGGGCCTGGACGGCTGGCTCGGGTACCTGGAGGCGCGGGTGGCCGGCCGGCGCTCCGAGGCGTCGCGGCCCCGGCCGGAGGTGTGACGCCATCGCCGACGTACACGGGAACCTCACGGGGCTCAAGAGCAGCCAGATCCGGAGCCTGGAGCGCATCTACCGCAGGAAGGTGCCGCCCGACGACCTGGTGACGGCGGAGCTCGCCGCCTACGTGGCCGGGCTGAGCCGGGACGCGGGCCGCCAGATCGGCCTGATCCTCGACCGCAAGGGCCAGGTGGTCCACGTCATCGTCGGGGACGACCAGGAGATCCTGATCCCGGACCTCTCCGGCTACGGGCTCGGACGAGGCAAGCTCCGAGGCCTGCGGTGCGTGCACACGCACCTCCGCCAGGAGCCCCTGTCGGAGGACGACCTCGCGGACCTGTCGCTGCTGCGCCTCGACGCGATGGTCGCCCTCGGCGTGACGCCCGAGGGGCGCCCGGGGAGGGTCCAGGTCGCCCACCTGTTGCCGCCCAACCCCGAGGGGACCGCGTACCGGGTCCTCCCTCCCGCGGATTTCTACGCGTTCCGCTTCCCCTTCCTGTCCTTCGTGGAGTCGCTGGAGGACGAGATCGCCTCCAAGCAGGGGCGCGCGCTCGCGGTTCGCAGCGGTCGAGACCGCGCCATCCTCGTCAGCGTGAGCCAGGCGGCGCGCCACGAGGTCGAGGACAGGCTCGCGGAACTCCGGGAGCTGGCGCGCACGGCCGGCGTCGAGGTCGTGGACGTGGTGGTGCAGAGGCCGCGGCAGTTCAACCCCAAGTACCTGATGGGGGAGGGGAAGATCCGCGAGGTCATCGCCTCGGCCCTGCAGAAGGGCGTGGACCTCCTCATCTTCGACCAGGAGCTCTCGCCGGGGCAGGTGCGGGGCATCTCGTCGGTGACCGACGTGCGGGTCGTGGACCGGACCCAGCTGATCCTCGACATCTTCGCCCGGCGGGCCCACACGCAGGACGGCAAGGTGCGCGTCGAGCTCGCGCAGCTCAAGTACCTGATGCCGCGGCTGGTGGGCAAGGGCACGGCCATGAGCCGTCTCATGGGGGGCGTCGGCGGGCGGGGTCCCGGCGAGACCAAGCTGGAGATGGACCGGCGGCGGATCCGCGACCGCGTGGCGAACCTGGAGCGCCGTCTGGGGGAGATGGCGAAGGGGCGCTCCCAGAGGCGGTCGAGGCGGGTGCGCGCCGGACTCCCCATCGTCAGCATCGTGGGCTACACGAACGCCGGCAAGTCCACCCTGCTCAACGCGCTCACCCGCTCGGAGGTGTTCACCGAGGACCTGCTCTTCGCCACGCTCGACACGGCGAGCCGGCGCCTGCGCTTCCCCCGGGAGCGCGAGGCGATCGTCACCGACACCGTGGGGTTCCTGCGGGACCTGCCCGCCGGGCTCGTCGGGGCCTTCCGGGCGACCCTCGAGGAGCTCCAGGACGCCGACCTGCTCCTGCACCTGGTCGACGCGTCGAACCAGGCGTTCGAGGAGCAGATCGAGGCGGTGGAGAAGTTGTTGGAGGAACTGGGCCTCGGCACGAAGGCCGTGCTGCGGGTCTTCAACAAGATCGACCTGCTGCCGCCGGGAGAGGCGTCGGCGCTGGCTGCCTCCCACGGGGGCATCGCCGTGTCGGCCCGCGACCCTTCGACCTTCGGTCCCCTCCTGGAATCTCTGGAGAAGCGGTTCTGGCCGGAGGAGGGCGCGGAGCGCGGGCACGGGCAGCCGCCGTCGCCGGCGGTGGACGGGAGGGAAGAGAGCGATGGATCCGGGCCGGGTTAGACGCGTCTCCGACACCCGCGTGGAGGCGGCGGAGATGATGCAGCCGCACCACGCGAACCCGGCCGGCAACGTGCACGGCGGGGTCATCATGAAGATGATCGACGACGCGGCCGGCGTCGTGGCCATCCGGCACGCGCGCAGCAACGTGGTGACGGCGAGCATCGACCGGCTCGAGTTCCACGCCCCGGTCTACGTGGGCAACCTGGTGGTCCTCAAGGCCTCCCTGAACTACGTGGGCCGGACGAGCATGGAGGTGGGGGTGCGCGTCGAGGCGGAGGACCTGCGATCGGGCGTCGTGCGGCACACGGCCTCGGCGTACCTCACCTTCGTCGCCCTGGACGACCACGGAAGGCCCACGGCGATCCCTTCCCTGGCGCTCGAGAGCGACGAGGACCGGAGGCGGTGGGAAGGCGCCCTGCGTCGGCGAACCTCCTGCGCCAGGCCCCCCAGGCGGTGACCGGCGGCGCGGGCCCTGCCGCGCTTGCCGTGCCGCCCGCCGGCCTCTACACTCCCCGGACCCCTGCTCTTCCCCTCCACCCACCGCGAACGCGGGCAGAGAGGAGTCCCGACGCCGTGCGCGCCCCCTCCGGAAGTTCCGACACCGTCGCTCCCGGCCGGTTCGTGCCGGGAGGTCTGGCCACCGGGATCGGAAGTCTCCCGCACCGGGACCCCCGCGGCGCCGTGGGCGCCGTGCTGGCCCGCCTGCCGGAGATCCCGTTCTGGCCGCAGTTGCCCCGCCGAACGCCGCTGGAGGGGATGACCCTCCAGTACCTCGAGGGGTTCCCGGCCTTGGACGAGAGCGCGCCCGGCGCCGAGCCGACCGCGCGGGGAGGCGGGGAGGCCGTGGAGGAGGTGGCGGAATTCTACGAGAGGCTCCTGTCCGGGGCGGTGGAGTCCTTCTCGCTCTCCCCGGAGCGGGCCGCCGGGTTCTACGCGTTCGAGGAGGCCCTGGAGCGGGCCCCTCCCTCGGCGCTCTCGGCGGTGAAGGGGCACGCGACCGGCCCGGTTACCCTGGCTTCGTCCCTGCGCGACGCCCGGGGGCGGGAGGTGCTCCACGACGACACCCTGCGGGAGGTGGTCGGGGCGTTCGTGGCGCGCAAGGCCGTGTGGCAGGCTCGGCGCCTGCGCCGGTTCGGAGTGCCGGTGATCGTCTTCCTGGACGAGCCGGTCATGGAGGTCTTCGGCTCCGCGTACTCCACCCTGGACGAGGAGACGGTCCTGGGCCTGTGGCGGCCAAGTCTCGAGGCGCTGCACGACGAGGGCGTGCTCGTGGGGATCCACTGCTGCGGCAACACCGATTGGGCGCTTCTGTTCCGCTCGGGGGCCGACATCGTGAACTTCGATGCGTGCGGGTACCTGGACCGGATGCTCCTCTATCCCCGCGAGGCCGAGGCGTACCTCTCCGGGGGAGGGATCCTGGCCTGGGGTGCGGTCCCGACGTCGCAGGACGCGCGCGCCGAGACGGAGGCCTCGGTCGCCGGCCGGGTGGAAGAGGGGATCCGCCGCTTCGCAGCCCAGGGGTTGGACGAGGGGTTGCTGCGCCGCCAGTGCCTCGTCACCCCCGCTTGCGGCATGGGGAGCCTCGACCCGGGACTCGCGGAGCGGATCCTCGACTTGCTGGCCGGGGGGTCGCGCCTGCTGCGAAGCGCCTGAGGCAGGCTGGGGCCGTTCAGGTCCGCCGCGGCGGGGAGTGCTCGCAGTGCGACGCGGTGACGCCGCTCCCGCAGGGACAGGCGTCGGAATCGGACAGCCGGCGCCGAGCGAGGAAGTCGACCGGGATGAGACTTCCGGCCGAAGGCGGTGATCCGGCGCGGGAGGCGACTGTGCGGGCGGGGGAGAGCCGTTCGACCTTCGCGCAGTAGCGGGAGTCGGGCGCGGCCAGGTTCAGGAGGGAGCGCAGGCGGCGGTGGCAGCGGTCCAGGGAGGAGAGGCTCACGTCCCACTCCCGGGCCACCTCCCTCCGGGGTGTGCTTCGGCCGTTCAGGCGAAGCGCGGCGAGGGTTGCCGCCGCGCCCCAGGAAGGGGCCAGGGGGCGCCGAGAAGGCAGCGCCGCCGCCAGGTCGGCCCAGAGGTTCTCGGCCAGGACGACCTCCAGATGCCCGGCTCCCAGTGCCTGAAGGGAACGCCGCAACCGACGCAGGAGGCGCACTTCTCCGGGGAGCAGGGTCCGGCGCTGCTCGCGGACCTGGGGGAGCGAACTGCGGACCCTCCGCCTCTCCCAAGCCGCCCGCACCCGGTTCTCCCGAACCGCTTCGAGCAGTTCGCCGATCTCCGGGTCGTGGGGTGCGGTGGAGACCGCGCGGCTCAGATGGGCCTCCGCGGACTCCCAGCGGCCTTCGGCGGCGTGGATCAAGCCGAGATCCAGGTGCGCGGGGGGGTACTGGGGGTTTTCGCTGGCGGCCTGCTCGATCAGTCGGCGGCCTTCCTCCCGGTCGCCCATCTGGTACAGGGTCCAACCCAGGGCGCACAGGCAGCCGGGGTGACCCGGAACCTCGACGAGTCCGAGCTCCAGATGGCGGATCGCCTCTTCCCAGCGCTCGCAGCGTATCAGGGCGTCGGCGAGCAGGAGCCGCTCGCCCACGCTGGAGCCCGGGAGGTGGACGAGCCGCTCCAGGGTGGATGCGGCCTCTTCGTGGCGGTCGAGACCCAGGAAAGCGCAACCGCGCTGGTAGAGGGCGAAGGGGAGCGCTTCCGGGTCTCGGGAGGCCAGGAGCGGCTCGAGTCGGTCCAGGAGCCTCAGCACCCGCTCCCAGCGGCCCTCCAGGGCGCTGCGGTCTACCAGGTGCACGAGCAGGCTGGGGTCGGGCATGGTCTCCGCGGGCGGGTTCTGCGTGGCCTGGGCTCTCGGGGCGCGGACTATACAACGCGGGGGGGGCGGGCAAAAGGCAAAAAGGAAAGGAGACGGGAATGGAGCAGAACACGCACCTGGGCATCCACGCGGGCCTCGTGGGCGTCGTGGAGGAACTGGGCCCCGGGGAGAGCCGGGTTTCCCTGGCGGCGCGCACGGACATGGCGGCGGACGAGAAGGGACTCGTCCACGGAGGCTTCACCTTCGGCCTCGCCGACTACGCCGCGATGGTGGCCGTCAACGACCCCAACGTGGTGCTCGGCGGCGCGGACGTCCGCTTCCTGGCGCCGGTCCGGGTCGGGCAGCGCATGGTGGCCGAGGCCCGCGTTGCCGAGACGAAGGGCCGGAAGCGCGTGGTCTCCGTCGCCGTCACCGTGGACGGAAGGCCGGTCCTGGAGGGGACCCTCGCCGCGTTCGTCCTCGACCGGCACGTCCTCGATGCCGGCTGAACCGGCCGGCGCCCTGCCGGCGGAGAGAGCACCCCGGTGAGAGCGCTCCTCGGCTTCGCGCTGCTCCTGCTCATCGGCCTGTTCGCGTCGCGGCCGGTGCTGGGCAGGGCGCGGGGAGGGGGCAGGGCGTTCTTCCTGCACCTGGCCGGTGCCGAGTTCCTGATCCTCGGGGCCGTCCTGGGCCCCCGTGCCACCGGGGTCATCGACGCGGAGACGATCGCCCTGCTCGATCCGTTCCTGGGGCTCGGTCTCGGCTACGTGGGATTCGTGTTCGGCATGCAGTTCGAGAGGAGGACCCTGCGCGACGTCCCCGGCAACCACTTCGCCGCGGCGGCCGCCCAGGCCCTGGCCGGCGTCGCCGTCCTCCTGCCGGTCCTCTGGTTCGCGCTGTCTCGCCTGGCTCCCTTCGGGGCACCCACTGGGCCCCTGGCGCTCGCCATGGCAGCCGCCGCGGCCGGGACGTCGACCTCCTTCCTCTTCGTGCTCGAACGGCACTTCCGGCCTTCTCGATCCAAGGTGTTCCCCTTCCTGCGCTTCTGCTCCGTCTTGGAGGATCTGGTGGGAGTCGTCCTGTTCGGGGTGGCGGTCTGCTGGCTACGGGGGGCGGCGGCTCCGGCCGGTGGCGGGGGGGTCTGGCTGCTGTGGGTCCTCGCGTCCGTCGCCGTCGGGGTGCTCTCCGGAGGGCTCCTCCTCGCCGTGGCCTCCCTTCGGCTGAGCGAGAGGGAGGTCCTGCTCTTCCTCGTCGGGGCGGTGCTGTTCAGCGGCGGCCTGGCGGAACACCTGCGGCTTTCCCCGGTATTGACCAACCTGATCGGCGGGGTGCTCTTCGCCAATCTGAGCCGGCGGGGCGCCGGCTACCACCGGCGGCTGCTCACCGTGGAGAAGCCCCTCTACGTCCTGATGGCGGTGCTGGCCGGAGCTCTGTGGGAAGCCCCGCCGGCGGCGTCCGTCGGGCTGGCGCTCCTCTACGTGGCCGTCCGGCTCGCCGGCAAGTGGGCGGGCGGCCGGATTTCCTTGCCCGTCGTCCTCGGGCCGGACCGGCGCTTCGGAGGCTACGGGTTCGGACTCGTGGCCCAGAGCGAGATGGCCGTGGCCCTCATGGTCAGCCTGCTCGTCCTGCGTTCCGATCCGGCCACCCACCTCGCCGTCTCCGTCGTGTTCGTGGCCATCCTGCTCAACGGCCTGCTCGCGTCGGCGTACTTCACCCGGCAGGCCCGGAGGGCGTGACCCGTGCTGACGCCGCTCTTCGCGCTCCTGCTGCCCGCGGTCATGGTCCTGCTCGGTCGTCTCCCGCAGGGGTGGGACCTGGCGGAGCCGGCCCGCCTGTCGCTGACCTTCGGGTTCCTCCTCATGGAAGCCCAACTGGTCGGTGCGCTCTTCGCGCGGGTGCGGCTTCCCCGGATCAGCGGTTACCTGGTGGCCGGGGCGCTGTGCGGCCCGTGGGTGCTGGGCCTGGTGGACGCCGAACTGGCGCTGCGGATGCGATTCATCGACGACCTCGCGCTGACCTTCATCGCCCTCACGGCCGGGGCCGAGCTGCGTCTGGCCGCCCTGGTGAGGCGTAAGCGCAGCATCCTGAGCGTGGGAGCGTGCCTGCTCGCCGTCGTGCCCCTGGCGATCGGGGGGGCCTTCGTCCTGGCCCGGCCGTGGCTGCCCTTCGCCCGCGAGCTCGGGGCGACCGAGACGCTGGTGGTCGGCGCATTGATCGCCGTCATCGCGCTCGCGCGGTCCCCGACCTCGGCGATCGCGGTCATCAACGACTGCCGAGCTGCCGGCCCCTTCACCGACACGGTCTTCGGTGTGACCGTGGCCATGGACTCCCTGGTGATCCTCCTGTTCGCCGTGGCCGTCGCGTTCGGAGAGGCGGTGTCGGGGGCGACCGGGTCGGTGGATCTGGGGTTCGTCGCCACGGTGGCCGGCCAGGTGGCGGCGTCGGTGCTCCTCGGGGCCCTGGTGGGCAAAGGCGTGGGGTTCTACATCCGCCGCCTCGAGAAGAGAGACCTGTCCATCCTGCTGGTCGTGTTGGCGTTCTTCCTGGCGGAGGCCTCCCGTTGGCTGGCGCACACCCTGGACGCGAACCTGGGCGTGAGCTTCCACCTGGAACCGCTGCTGATCGCGATCGCGGCCGGCTTCACCGTGCAGAACTTCACCGGCGAGGGCGATCGGCTGAATCGGGCCCTGCACGCCATCTCCCTCCCCATCTTCGTCGTCTTCTTCGCGGTCGCGGGCGTCGTGTTGGACCTGGGCGCCCTGGCGGCGGCGTGGGCGGCCGCGCTGGTGTTCGCCGGGGCGCGCATGGGGGCCGCGAGCGCGGCCGGGTACCTCGGGGGTAGCCTCGCGGGGGAGGGCGTCGCCTTCCGGCGTTTCGCCGGCTTGGCCTTCTATACCCAGGCGGGGGTGAGCCTGGGTCTCGCCCAGGAACTGGCGCGCCGCTTCCCGGATTGGGGCGGTGCCGCGGCCGCCTTCCTTGTGGCGTGCATCACGCTGAACGAGCTCGTCGGGCCGGTGGCCTTCAAATTCGCGCTGGACCGGATGGGGGAGTCCGGCAGGTTCCGGAAGTTGAGCGATGGCTGAGTCCGATCCCCTGGAGCGGGTGCGGAGGCGACTCGCCTCCGTCCACCGGGCACGGGACGCATTCCTCGGAGCGCTTGCCGGGGGAGACGGGGAGTCTCTCTTCCGGCGTCCCGGTCCGGGGATGTGGTCCACGGTGCAGGTTCTGGAGCACGTGGTCCGGGCGGAGCGGTCGGTCCTGGCGGGGCTCTTCGACCCTCCGGGTAGGACCGGGCCCCGCCGCACGCTCAAGGATCGACTCTTCTACGGGGTCGTGATCGCCGTCCTGCGGCTGAACGTGCGCGTCCCGGTTGTTTCCAGGGACATGGAGCCGACGGGCGATGTTCTCCCCGAGAGCCTCGTGGCGGAATGGGCCGACCGCCTGGCCCGGGTCGAGGCACACCTGGGGGAGACCGCGCCGGCCGAACTGCGGCGCGCGGTCTGTCGCCACCCCGTGGCAGGCCCCCTCGACCTGGGGCGTGCGCTTCGCCTCGACGAACTCCACATCCGGGCCCACCAACGGGAGCTGCGACGCAACGTCGGGCTGGAGCTCGGGCGACAGAGGCGGGACAGCGGGACGTTGCCGTGACCGTAGGACCGGCCCTCCCTCGAGTGGGTAGTGCATTGCCCAGAGGGAAGGGAATGACACACACGGTGGCGTCGGCTACCCACTCCAGCGGAGTCGGCCGCCCGAGCGTTCCATTGTGAGCCGGTAACCAAGCGCGTTTCCGGGTCTGCCGCGTCCGCCGGCGAATCGGGCACGCCGGTTGCTATGAAGGGGCATAAGGTCTGCCCACGGACGGGCGGTCTTCCAGCCAACCCCGCCGGCCGCAGGCGGCGGGGCCAGCCCACGGAGGTGCGGTATGCGCGGATACGGTGCGGGTCTTCTCGGGGCGGCGCTGGTCTTCGGCGTGGCGATCGGGGCGCCGGGAGAGGACAACGGCGAGGCGTGGGCCAAGGAAGTCTCCGGGGCGACGGCGGTCGGATGCCCCGGGGTCGACCTCGCGCCCGACCCTCTGTTCCTGGCGGCGTCCCGCGGCGACGGGGCCCGGGCGTTGGCTCTGCTCGATGAGCGCGCTGGCGAGGGCCTGGAGGACGCGCTGGCCGCCGCCCTCCTGAATGGTCACTTCTCCCTGGCTGGAAAGCTCTGGGAGCGGGGGGCGGACCTCTCCTCCGTTCTGTGGAGCGCGTCGCCGGTCTTCGAGAGTTCGCACCCCGAACAGCGGATCCGGGTGCGGGCGGCGGTGGCGTGGGTCCTGGAGCGGGGGGCCGACGCCGACACGAGGGATTTCGGAGGGCGCACGCTGCTCATGCGGGCCAGCGCCGCGGGGAACGTCGAGTTGGTGGCACTGCTCGTGGAGCACGGAGACGTGAACGCGGCGGACGACCGGGGCCGGACCGCCCTGATGCGGGCCGGCCAGGCCGGGCACCCCGAGGTGGTCCGCGTGCTCCTCGACAGGGGGGCCGAGAGGGGAGCCAGGGCAACCGACGGGGCGACGGCCATGGAACTCGCGCGGACCGAGGAGGTGCGCCGGCTCCTGCGGTAGCCCGGGGGAAGGGGGCGCCGGGCGACGCTCGGAAGGAGTCCACACGGGCGGGGAGGCCTCGGAGGTTCGGGGCCTCCCCGTCTTCGTCGGGGGGCAGCGCGGCGGCCCCGCCGGGGGTCGGAGATCCGGTGCCCGGCCGCGGGCGAAGGCGCCGGTGCTCAAGGCGTTGTCGCACGGGGCCGATGAGAGCCTACACCGCACAAGGAGAGCGCAGGAGAGACGAGGGCGAGCATGGCCTACGCCGTGGAGCGCCGGTGGCCGCGTTTCCGGGTCAACGTACCGGCCGTCGTGGAGGTTCTGGGACAGTCCCCGCCCGGTAAGGCCGTGGTGGCCGGGAGCACGCGCGACGTCAGCGCGGGCGGCGTGTACGTGGTCTCCCAGGAGTTCGTGGTGGCCGGTGCGCGCGTCCGGGTACGGGTGGATCTCACCGGGATCGGCAAGCGCTTGGCCACGGGTGGCGAGGTGGTGCGGTGCGAGGAGTGGGGCTTTGCCGTCGCGTTCGATGCGCCGGTGGAGGGGGGAGTCCATCTGCCCCCGGAGCGCGGGTAGAGCGCCGCGGCCGTTCCTTCGGAGCCTCCAGGGGAGACCCCAGGATGAAGTCCCCGCAACCGCCAGACCCGTCCCCCGCGACCCGCGCGGGCGCAGAGGCCGCAGGCCCGTCGGAACGACGGAGCGCGTCGGCCTTCGCAGGCTACCTGCGAAGACACCTCGACCAGGGATTCGTCCTCATCAGCCTGGCGTCGGTGGTGCTGATCAACTACGTCGCCCCCCAGAAGATCGCGTTCATCAACTTCTACTTCCTCCCGGTGATCGTCGCCGGCTACCTCGCCGGGGTCCGCACCTCCGTCACGGGCGCGTTCCTGTGCGTTCTGCTGGTCGCGATGTACGCCATCGCGGCCCCGGACCTCTTCACCGCGCCGGAGACCGGGCAGGAGCTGAGCTTCCACATCATGGCCTGGGGCGGCTTCCTCGTGCTGGCCGGCTACGTGGTGGGCAAGCAGACGGAAAGGAACGCCGCGCTCGAGGAGAGGGAGCGGGTGGCCACGGTGGTGGGCCTCTCCAAGCTCGCGGAGTACCGCGACGAGGACACCGGCAACCACCTTCTGCGAATCCGGCGCTACACGGAGGTGCTCGCCCGCTCCATGGCCGGGGGCCCGCACCGGGACTACCTCCAGGAGGCACGAATCCGCGATCTGCTTCTCTCCTGCGTGCTGCACGACATCGGCAAGGTGGCGGTGCCCGACGCGATCCTCCTCAAGCCGGGCCGCCTGACGCCCGAGGAGTTCGCCATCATCAAGCTGCACCCGGAGAACGGCCGAGCCGCGATCGCGGAGATCCGCCGGCAGATCGGGCAGCGCACCTACCTGGAGATGGCCGAGCAGATCGCGCTGCGGCATCACGAGCGGTGGGACGGCGGCGGATACCCGGGCGGCCTGCGGGGCGAGGACATCCCGCTTTCGGCACGCATCGTCGCCCTCGCGGACGTCTACGACGCCCTCAGCACGAAGCGCTCCTACAAGGACGCCCTTTCCCACGGGGAGGCGCGGCGCATCATCCTTTCTGAGCGGGCCAGGCACTTCGACCCGGCCGTGGTGGATGCGTTCCTCCGGGAGGAGGCGCGTTTCGCCGAGATCCGCGAGGCGTACGGGAACCCCGAGGAGGCCCCCCGCGAGGTACCCGCCCGGGACGCGGCGCAGCCCGCCCGGGCCGCGGTGGCCTGACCCCCCCCCGCGCACCGCTCCGGTGCGTGCTTCCCGCCCCTTCCGGGAACGTTCAGAGCGTCTCGAACGCCACGACCCGGTCCATGCCGTACCGCTGCTGGCGGGGAAACGAGGGCCACGAGGCCGCCGGGGTCCCGACGCACAGGAGGAACGACAGGATCCACGGGGGCTTCACGCCGATCCGCTGGGTCACGGCCTTCTTGTCGAAGCCGATCATCGGGCTCGTCCCGTAGCCCATCCCCCACGCGGCCAGCATCAACGTCATGGCGGCGAAGGCGGAGTTCCGGATCGCGAACTCGTGCCTTTCGTACTCGGTGGGGTAGACCGTGCCCACGGCCTCCATCCACCGGGCGCGCGTGGCGTCGTCGATGATGCCGTTGGCCTTCCATTGTTCGAAGATCTCCTCCTTGTCCGCGTGGGGATCCGTGTTGCCGAGGACGCAGACGAGCGCGGAGGCGTCCGTGACCTTCGGCTGCCCCCAGGCGAGTTCGCGGATGGCGGCACGCCGGGCCTCGTCCTCGATCACCAGGAACTTCCACGGCTGCAGGTTCCAGGAGGAAGGCGCCTGCACCGTGAGGGCGAAGAGCCTCTCCCAGTCCTCCGGGGGGATGCGTCGGCCCGGAGCGTACTCCTGGACGCTGCGGCGGGTGCGGATGGCATCGAAGAGGTCCATGGCGCAGACTCCTTGTCGGGAAGGGAGACGGTTCGTGGCGGCATCGCGCTGCAACCCTACCGGACCGGAGCCCGGACGCAACGGGCGTCTTCCGGCCGGGAGGGTCATGCTCCGTGAAGGGACGCCTTCCGGCAGCCCTTCCCATCCGAGACCGGCTGGGGTAGCGTCGGGTTCCGATCCACGGCCCGAGCACGCATCCCAAGGCGTCGGAAAGGAGGAATCCAGCTGATGAGTCGGCTCAAGGGAACCAGGACCGAGAAGAACCTGCTGACCTCGTTCGCCGGAGAGTCCCAGGCCCGCAACCGCTACACGTACTTCGCGGGGGCCGCGAGGAAGGAGGGCTTCGTGCAGATCGCGGACATCTTCGAGGAGACGGCCGACCAGGAGAAGGAGCACGCCAAGCGCTTCTTCAAGTTCCTCGAGGGCGGCGAGGTGGAGATCCGGCGGTCGTTCCCGGCGGGCGTGATCGGCGGCACGCTCGAGAACCTCCGAGCGGCCGCCGCCGGGGAGCACTACGAGCACAGCGAGATGTACCCCGGCTTCGCCGCCGTGGCCCGCGAGGAGGGCTTCGAGGCCATCGCGGACGCTTGGGAGAGCGATCTCGCGTGGCGGAGAAGCAGCACGAGAAGCGCTACCGAGAGCTCGCGGACAACATCGAGGCCGGCCGCGTGTTCTCAAGGGCCGAGCCCGTGGTCTGGCGCTGCCGCAACTGCGGCTACCTTCACGAGGGGACCGATGCGCCGGACACCTGCCCGGCCTGCGTCCATCCCAAGGCACACTTCGAGCTTCTGGGGGAGAATTGGTGACGCGGCCGGAGTCGGCCGGAAGGAAGCCGTGACCGGGACGGGCGCCCCCGCATCCCCGGCCCGGGAGCAAGCGCGCACCGTGCGCTGGGCGATCGCCTCGGTGTCGGTGGCCGTCCTGGGAATCCTGGTCTCCGCCGCGGGGCAGCGCTTCGGCCTTCCGGCGTTCGAACGGCTCGTGGGGCCGGGCCTGACCGTGGCCGGTGCCGTGGTGTGGGTCGGGTTCCGGCTGCGCCGCGGGCGCGCCGGGAGGCGCTGACCCTCCGCCCTGCGCCGGAGTGGTGGGGGCAGCGTGGTGCCGAGTCCCGGAGCGGGGTGGAAGACAAAGAGGGGCCCGGCTCCCCCGGGGGCCGGGCCTCGTGATGCCGGGCGCAGGCAGTGCCCCGGCATGGCCGGACGGGTGGTGTTCCCGGGCGGGATCCCGCCGGCAGGATTCAGTGGGTTGCGCTCTCGACGATCTCCTTCACCTCTCGTCCCAGGGCCTCGGAGGGCGTCACGACGAACTCGCGCCCCGCGAGTTGGGCCTTGAACCGCTGCTCCTCCTCGTGGTGCCGGTACGCGGCGCGGAGCTTCTCGACGAGCTTGCTCATCTGGGAGGCGTCGAGGCCCTCGTCCTTCACGAGGCTCTTGAGGTTCTTCACCTCCTGGCCCTCGATCCACGCCAGGCCGAACTCCTTCGGCGGCTTCCCGATGAACACGAA
The DNA here is from genome assembly GCA_963707045.1 of uncultured delta proteobacterium. Lineage (GTDB taxonomy): Bacteria > Desulfobacterota > Deferrisomatia > Deferrisomatales > JACRMM01 > CAZGRT01. Next base: position 40,981 of record CAVPOV010000015.1, on the reverse strand, counting down.
GGTCTTCTCCGCGGTCGGCACGACCTCGAGGGCGTCGTGCACCTGCTCGGCCAGGGAGGCGAGCGCTTCCTTGCTCCCCTCCAGGCGTCGGGTGGCCGGGCTGCCGGCCTGGAGTTCGGGGTAATCCGTCTTTCCTCCGAACAGTTTGTTGAAGAAGCCCATCTTTCACCTCCTTTCCGCCCGGGTTCCCTGTCAGCCTAGGGGGGGGAAGAGGATTTGTCGAGGTGTGGCAGCCACTTTTTCTCCGCCGCCCCGTCGGGGGCCGGCGTCAGGACCGCGCAACCCCGAATGTCCCCTCCCAGAGTCCGTCGAAAAGATTCGGGCGTTCACTGCGAGGGGAGCCGTGCGAGGGGGGTGGCGGAGAGTGAGCCCCTTGCCTGGGAGGGATGTGCAAACGGTTCCGTGAGCTTTCCGGTCAGGGAGAAGGTGATGAGGGCAGCACTCCGAGCAGGGTTCGCTCTGTGCCCGGGTTCCGGCCGCCTCGGACACGGTGACGAGGGGCGTCCAGCAGGCGGTCGTCCACGGACAAGGTGCGTCGCCATGCGTTGTTGGCCGTCCCCGTATTCTCGCTTGCGCGAAGCTCGTCCTCTTTCGCCCGCAAGTCGATGAGGTAAGCTGCCGCTCCCGTGGTGCACGAATGTGCGGACACGGTCGTTGGCAATGTGCACGTCGGACCCGTTCATAGGAACTTTGGTTTGAAGGATTGCTGTTTGAGCGACAAGCAGGCATCACGCCGGGGGCGTGGAGACGCAGCCCCGTCGCCGGCGCGTCTTCTCGTGATCGTCTCCCTGTGCATCTTCGCGGTGGAGTTGGCGATCATGCTCGTCTGTGAGGTGCTGCTCGACGTGCCGGACGCGCTGGAAGCCTGGGGGGATCCGCTGGCGCTCGCCCTCGCGGTGTCGCCGCTGCTCTACTTCTTCCTCTTTCGCCCGATGACGGGCCAGATCCGGGAGCGCCAGTTCGCGGAAGCCTCCCTGCGCGACAGCGAGCAACGCCTGCGGGCCCTGTTCGAGAGCGCTCCCGACGCGATCCTCGTCGTGGATCGGGAGGGGCGCGTCCTGGATGCCAACCCGCAAGCCGCGAGCTCTCTCGGGTACGCCCGCGACGATCTCGTCACCCTCTCCCTGGCCGACATCGAGGCCGAGGATCCGACCACCGGCCTCCGGCAGGTCTGGAACCACCGCGATGATGGTTCTCTTCCCCCAGTGGAGTACGTGCACCGTCGCAAGGACGGCTCCACGTTCCCGGTGGAGGTGCGCGCGCAGGTGCTCGAGTGGGAGAAGCGGTCCGTCTTGCTGGCGCTCGTCCGCGACGTGACGGAGAGGAAACGGGCGGAGGACGCTCTTCGCTATTCGGAGGCCAAGTACGCCAGCGTCGTGGAGAACTCCGTCGCCGGAATCTTCATCGCCAGGGAAGGCAGGATCGCATTTGCCAACCGGCGGTTGGGAGAGATGCTCGGGTATTCGGCGAGTGCGCTCTCCGAGAGACCTCTCGACCGTTTGGTCCAACCCGAGGACTGGGTCTGGCTGTCCGAACACTGGGGGTCGAAGGCGACGAAGGCCAGTGCGCGCGGGGACCTGGAGGCTCGTTTCGTGACGCAGGGCGGCCAGACGATCTGGGTTCTCGTCAGCAGCGCTCCGATCGACTACCGGGGTGGCTTCTCGATCCTGGGGCACGTGCTGGACATCTCGGAGCGGAAGCTGGCCGAGAGGGCGCTGGCGCAGTCCCAGGCGGAACTGAGCCACCTCTCGGAGCAGCTCATACGAGCGCAGGAAGAGGAGCGGGAACGCCTCGCCCGAGAGCTCCACGACAGTGTCGGGCAGACCCTGACGGCCATCCAATTCGTGCTCGAACGCGAGATTGGCGAGGTGAGGCCTGACGAGAGGCGTGATTCCGTGCGGCAGCTCAAGTCCCTGCTGACCACCGTCCGGACGGGGATCGACGAACTGCACAGGATCTCGATGGGGCTTCATCCCTCCGTGCTCGACGACCTTGGCCTGCTCCCCACGGTGTCGTGGTTCTGCCGGGAGATCGGAGACGCTCACGAGGGGGTCCGGATCGAGTGGCACCTCGACGTGCTCGAGGAGGACATCCCCGATCGACTCAAGCTCGTGGTGTTCCGGATTCTGCAGGAGGCGGTGAACAACGCGGTGAAGCACAGCGGAGGCGAGGCCGTCCGCGTTTCGATCGCGAAGGACGGCGGCGGTTCGCTTCAGCTCAGGGTCGAGGACGACGGCCGGGGGTTCGACGCCGTGCGGCCCCGGTTGGAGACGGGTGCGAAGGGGGGGCTAGGCCTGGGCTACATGAAGGAGCGCGCCCGGCAGTCCCGCGGCACCCTGCGCGTGGTGTCGAGTCCCACCGGAACCGTCGTCGTCGCCAACTGGCCTGTGGCGCCCGCCCCGACTCAGGGCGTGACGAGCCCCTTGTCGATGGCGTAGGCGGTCAGGGCGGGCACGGAGCGCCGGTCGAGCTTTCGCATCAGGCTCGACCGGTGCTTCTCCACCGTCTTCTCGCTGATGCACAGCTGATCGGCGATCTCCCGGCTCTTCCGGCCCTGCGCCACCAGAGTGAGCACCTCCACCTCCCGGGCGCTGAGCTCGGGGCACGCGGCCGATGCGGGCTCCTGGGGGCCGGCGTTCAGGTACCCCCGGATCACCGAGCCGGAGATCTGGGAACACAAGTACCGATCCCCGTCGAGCACCTTGCGGGCGGCCAGGAGCAACTCAGCCGAAGAGCAGTTCTTCAGGAGATACGCGTCCCCTCCCGCCTGGAACGCCGCGAACACATACTCCTCCGTCCGCTGGACGGTCAGCACCACCACCCGCGTATCCGGCAGTCGCCGCTTGATCTGCTTGAGGGCCTCCAGCCCGTTCATGCGCGGCATCGAGAGATCCAAGAGCACCACGTCCGGTGCGAGCTTCAGGGCCAGACTGACCGCCTCCTCGCCGTCGACCGCTTCCCCGACCACCGAGAAGTCCTCCTGTTCCGCAAAGATGCGAAGCAGCCCTTCGCGCACGATGGTGTGGTCTTCCGCAATCAGCAGCCTGGCCTGCCCCGCCATGACGCACTCCTCCTCCGTGTCGAAAGAGTCTACCACGGCCTTCGGGCCCCCCTCCTACTCCCGTCCGAGTTCGACCTCCCCCGAGGGCGGTGGGGGATCCCCCCACCGCAAGGCAAAGAACGGGGGTCTGTCCCCATAGCCGGCCAGTCCTGACCGAGTAGGTTGGGTATCCACGGCCTCCTGGGCGCCGCGATCGGCCCCCGGAGTGCCCGCGGAAAGGGACACGACGTGCGCACGAAGTCCTGCCTGAGCGTCCTGGTCGTGGACGACGACCGCCTGTTTCGGGAGATCTTCGTCGACTTCATTGCGTCGCGCTACCCGGGAGTGGCGGTGGTCGAGGCGGAGGATCTCGCAGAAGCCCGTCGGAAGATCCGCGAGCAGCGTCCCCACGTGGCTCTTATCGACGTGTGCCTGCCCGACGGCAAGGGCTTTGCCCTCGTCGAGGAACTCCGCAGGGAATCCCAGGAGGCCACGATCGCACTCTGCACCAGCTACGACATCCCGGAGTACCGCGACGCCGCAGCGCGCGCGGGCGCGACGTGCTTCATCACCAAGGCGGACCTCAAGCCGGAGCGGATCGCCGAAGTGGTGGGCGCCGGGCTGAGCCGGGCGCAGGAGAAGGAAGATGCGGCCGTGCCCGCTTGAGTCGGCGGCCGGCAGGTTTCATCCGGCCTGAGGCAGTTCAGCGGCCGATGGGAGATGTGAGATCCAAACGGGAGGGAAGTGGTGGGAGAGGAGAAGACGTACGTGGATCGTGAGGTCTTCGAGAGGCGGAGGAGTCGGATGTCAGGAGAGGAGAAGAGGAGAGGTGCCATGACCAGACGATGGAAGGTCCCGACACTCGTGGCGTGGGGAATCGTCGCATTATCCCTGGCCATCGGCCCGGCCGTTTGCTCGGCCGCGCCGGGCGGCAACGGCGTCAAGCAGGAACAGATGCTCAAGAAGTTCAACAAGGTGACGCCGGCGGAGCAGAAGGCCGCCGCCAAGCGGGCCCAGGACCTCGGGCTCTTGCCGGGCGTGGCGGGCATGGCGCCCTTTGCCGCTGCGGCGCCCCTGCCGGGTATCGACGGCCCGGGCGGGATACCGCACTACTTCGGCCCCTACGGCAACTGGGCGTTCAGCCCCCTGCCAACCGGCGGCGTCGCGACCCTGACGCTGACCGGCGGAGGGGGTGGGTACACCAACCCCGTCGTCTTCATCGGCGACGCCTACGGCACTGGGTCCGGCGCGACGGCCACGGCGACGGTCGATGCGGCGGGCGTCGTGACCGGCCTTGCGATCGTCGACCCGGGGACAGGGTACAGCGCGCCGGTCGTGAGAATAACGGACACGGTGCCCGGACCGGGCGCAGGCGCTGATGCCACGGCGACGCTGGCCCCGTCCTCCATCGAGTCCATCGCCGTCGACGCCCCAGGCTCCGGCTACGTGGCGCCGATCGTCACCATCAACGACCCGACGGGTGCGGGTGCCACGGCGACGGCGACTTTCGACCCGACAACGGGCGAAATTCTTGGCATTACGGTGGACGCCTCGGGCAGCGGGTATACCGCTCCCACCGTCGAAATTGTGGATGACACCGCTGTTTGCGGAACGGACCCCCTGCTGTGCGGCACCGGCGCAGGGGCCACGGCGACGCTGGCCCCGTCCTCCGTCGAGTCCATCGTGGTCGTGCTTCCAGGCACCGGCTATCTGGCGCCGATCGTCACCATCACCGATCCGACGGGCACCGGCGCCGCCGCGACAGCGACTTTCGATCCGGCGACGGGCGAAATCCTTGGCATCGTGGTGGATGCCCCGGGCACCGCGTACACCGCTCCCACCGTCACCATCACGGACACCCCCGTGCCGGGAACCGGCGCGGGCGCGACCGCCGACGCGGCCATCGGCGGCCCCCTCGCCGGGGGCCTTCTCAAGTTCGTCGACGGCTTGCCCCAGCTCACTCCTGCGGGGGTGAACAACCTCGGGCAGTACATCCCGGTCGCCGTCCCGGACACCACGACGTATGCTGGGTTCCGACTACTACGAGATCGCCCTGGTCGAGTACGAAGAGCAGATGCACTCGGACCTGCCGCCGACCCGGCAGAGGGGCTACGTGCAGTTGTCGACGGGAGTCGTCCCGGGTGTCAAATCCCGCTGGCCAACCCCGACGGCACTCCCATAATGATGCCCGATGGGGTCACCCAGGCAGTGGCCGTCGATAACCCCCATTTCCTGGGGCCCATCATCGTTGCGAAGGGCAGAGCACACGGCGTGCCGGGCCTGGAAGGCGATCCGAGGCCGGTTCGCATCAAGTTCTACAACCTGCTTCCCGCCGGCTCGCCGGCGGAGACCTCTTCCTGCCGGTGGACGAAACCATCATGGGTGCCGGGTACGGGCCGGCCCTGCCGGGTACGGCGGGTGAAAAGTACACGCAGAACCGGGCCACCGTCCACCTCCACGGCAACAACACCGTCTGGATCAGCGACGGCAACGTTCACCAGTGGATTACCCCTGCCGACGAAGATCACCCCCTACCCCGCGGGTGTCAGCGCGCGGAACGTGCCGGACATGGCATGGCTGCGCCGTCGGATCCTGACCGCTCCGTGTTGCCCGGGAGCAGCGGATGCATGACCTTCTTCTACACCAACGCGCAGAGCGCCCGGCTGCAGTTCTACCACGACCACGCCATGGGCATCACGCGTCTCAACGTGTATGCCGGCGAGGCGGCCGGATACGTGCTGACCGACGCCGTCGAGCAGGACATGATCAACGGCACCAATCGTGTCCGGCGTCAACCTCGATGCGCTGGACCTCGGAGTTCTCCAGGTCCTCCCCGACCTCGGCATTCCCCTGGTCATCCAGGACAGGACCTTCGTGGACGCCGACACAATCTTCGCTCAGGACCCCACCTGGAACTCGGGAACAGGGCCGAGAGACCCGGCAACGGGAACATCACCGACGCAGTCACCGGCGACCTCTGGTACCCCCATGTCTACATGACGGTCCAGAATCCGTGGGACCTGACCGGCACCAACGCCTTCGGCCGGTGGCACTACGGCCCCTGGTTCAACCCGCCGGTCCCCGCGTGCGTGAACGGGCTCCCGGTGGGGTGCATCGAGGTCGGACCCGTGCCGAACCGAGTACTATGACCCGATTGATGCTCCCTGGGAGCCGCCATTCATGCCGGGGGTGCCGAACCCCTCCATGCCGGGCGAGAGCTTCCTGGACACCCCGATCGTCAACGGCACCGCCTACCCGTACCTGGAGGTGGAGCCCAAGGCCTACCGGTTCCGCATCCTGAACGCCGCCAACGACCGGTTCTTCAACCTGCAGCTCTACGTGGCCGCGGACAAGACCTGACTCCGACCACGCGCTGCCACCACCGGCACCGTCCTCTGCGACGGAGCTGGGTGCGGACCCGACGTACTGCACCGAAGTCAAGATGGTCCCGGTCAGTGTGGCGCCGGCGAACCAGTTGCGGACACGCCGAGCGGCATTCCCGATCCGGCAACGGCAGGACCCCCCTGGATCCAGATCGGCACCGAGGGCGGCTTCATGCCGAAGCCGGTCGTGGTGCCCCAGCAGCCCATCGGCTATAACCTCGACACGGGCTACTTCAATTTCGGCATCGTCAACCAACACTCGCTTTTCCTGGGATCAGCGGAGCGGGCCGACGTGATCGTTGACTTCAGCGCCTACGCCGGCAAGACCCTCATCCTCTACAACGATTCCCCGGCGCCTGTCCCGGCGGGTGCAGCGCCCTTCGACTTCTACACGGGCAACGGAAACCAGATGGATGCCGGCGGCGCGCCCAACACGCAGCCCGGCTACGGCCCCAACACCCGAACCATCATGCAGATCCGGGTGCGGAACCGCTGTACGACGCCCGACAACAGACGTTACCCTTGCGAACCTCGAGGCGGTGTTCGCGAAGACGAGACGCGAAGCGCGGCGTCTTCGAGGCCTCACCAGGACCCGATCATCATCCCGCAGGCCGCGTTACAACTCCGCCTACAACAACCCCGTTCCCGGCCGGCGCCACGGAGCAGTACATCCAGATCGCCGATCTACGAGAAGACCTTCCAACCCATCGACGACGCCGGGGATCTTCAGCCTGCCGTCACGATGCCGCTCGAGATGAAGGCCATGCACGACGAGATGGGCGGCGTGTACGACACCCTGTTCGGCCGGATGAGCGGGATGCTCGGGACTCAGTCTCCTGAACTCCCCCAACCATGTGTTGATCCCCTACCCCTTGGCGAGCCCGCCCACGGATCTCGTCAAGGGCTCAGTGGAGGGGACGCCAATCGGGGTGCTGCCCGACGGCACACAGATCTGGAGGATCTTCCACAACGGCGTGGATACCCACCCCATCCACACCCACCTGTTCCACTGCCAGCTCATCAACCGCGTTGACCAGAGCGGCCAGTGGTACGACCCGGATCAGGTGGACCCGATCGAGCTGGGCTGGAAAGACACCTTCAAGGTGAACCCGCTGGAGATCACCTACCTGGCGATGAGGCCGACCGTTCCCACTCCGGACCAGGTCCCGTTCGAGGTGCCCGACAGCTGTCCGGCTGATCGATCCGACGCTGCCGGAGGGGGCCACGCTTATCCCGCCGGCGCCCGCGGGATGGTTCGACCCGCAGGGCAACCGATCCCGGAGATCCTGAACCACTTCGTCAACTTCGGCTGGGAGTACGTGTGGCACTGCCACATCCTCTCCCACGAAGAGATGGACATGATGCACACCCTGGTGTTCGCGGTTCCGCCGAGGGCACCCACGCGCCTTGCTCTGTCACCGTGACCGGCACCGGCAACAACCCGAGAGTCGACCTTGATCCTGGACTGACAACTCCCTGAAAGAGACACGGTTCACCATCCAAAGGGCAACGGATGCCAATTTCACGACGGGACTGACGACGTTCAGTACGTTGCGACCCAACCACGGTTCGGTACCGAATACAGTGACATATCAAGACACAACGTCGCGAGGGATACCAGTACTGGTACAGGGTGTTCGCGATCGGCGGTCACGGTCGGCGACGTGCAAACGGCAGGCTTCCCCACCATGTCTGCCGACTCTGTTTCCAACACGGTCAAGTCCTGTCGGGACCGCGCCGGACACGCGCCGGCAGCTCCGACGTACCTGACGGCGACCCTGGCAGTCCGGACCGCAGGTGAGCCTGACGCTGGAGGGACAACGCCATCAACGAGACCGGCTTTGTGGTCGAGCGCTGCACCGCGACCACTGGCCGCCTGCGGCAACTTCGCCCAGATCGCCGCGGCGGGACCGAGAAACAACACCGGCAACGTGACCTACGTGGATACCACGGTAGCGGTCGGTAACAGCTACTCTACCGGGTGAAGGCGGTGAACGCGGGCGGGTCGTCGGCGTACAGTAACGCTCGCATATCCGTGGCGTGCCTGCGATTCCGGCTGCGCCCACCAGTTTCACTGTGATGGCCGTGCCAGGCTAACGGCAACAACTACTACGGCTACACTGAACTGGGTGGTATCGGCGGCGACCCGACCAACTTCACGATCCAGCGTGCCGACGAACCTATCCTTCACGACCGGCCTGAACACCTCCACGGTTGCGGGCGCCCCAGGAGCTCACGCAGACCGTGAGGAGAACACAATCTACTACTACCGGATCCGGGCGAACAACGCCTCGGCGGTTCATCCGACTGGACGAACGCCCTGCCGTTCCCCATCCGCACGGGTCCCTAAGTAGGACGCAGGGGCAGCCTTGTCGGGGAGGGAGCAATCCCTCCCCGTTTTTTTCACCACATGCCCACGCACGCCACGTTCGCCTGCGTGGAGTTGGCGACGGTGCAACGGGTCCCGATCGTTGGACCGAAACCCCGTACCTGGCGCCGGTCCCGCCGGACGTCGAGGGGGGCGACTCAAGGAGGAATCGACGATGAGCACGCTCTCTAGCGGTTCACCGGGTCACCGGCAGAGGAAGGTTGTGTTCGGGTGCCCGACTCTTCTCGCGGGGTTTCTCCTCGCGTCAGGCGTCGCCTTCGGAGGGGGGCCTCCGCCGGGGGTGCTGGACAAGCAGCACGCGAAGGTGAAGCAGGTCATGGGGATCCAGGAGGAGATCACGCCCTTCCTGATGGTGTCGGAGGGCATTCTCGGCACCGCCACCGGGGTGGACGAGGAAGGGGAGGTGGCCCTCGTCGTCTACGTGAATCAGCGCGGCAAGGCCATGGCTGAGGTCGTCCGGGCCCTGCCCAAGGCGATCCGGGGCGCGCCCGTGGTCGTCGAGCTCACCGAGCCGTTTCGCGCCCAGCGCCGCGTGAAGACGCCCTCCGTCGAGGTCAGCCACACGGCACCGCAAGCGCCCCCGATTCAGCTCGGGACCTCCGGCGGCTGGGGCTACGACCTGGCCAACGGGTACTGCTGCGGCGGCACGCTCGGGGCGCTGGTGGAGATCGACGGAGTCCGGCACGTCCTGAGCAACTACCACGTCTTCGAGGCCGACATCGTCCCCGGGGGGAACAACGACACGGCCACCGAAGAAGACCCGATCCTCCAGCCCGGTCTGATGGACGTGGGGTGCAGTGCGGGTGGGGCACAGGCGGTGGCGAACCTGGTGATGTCCGCTTCCCTGCCGGAAGGCAACGTGGACGCCGCCGTCGCCCGGGTGGTTCCGGGCATGGTGAGCCCCGACGGCGCCGTCCTGGAGGTCGGGGTCCTCTCCGCAACGACGGCCGACGCCTTCCTGAGGCAGAAGGTCAAGAAGAGCGGCCGGACGACGGGCCTGACCCGGAGCACCGTCTCCGCCCTCAACGCCACGGTGTCGGTGGACTACGACGACGAGTGCGCCGGAGGCACGGCGTTCACGAAGGTCTTCACCGGCCAGACCGTCGTCAAGAACCGGGACGGCAGCTTCCTCGCCGGCGGAGATTCGGGCGCGGTGCTCGTGGAGGACACCGCTACGAATCCCCGCGCAGTGGGCCTCCTCTACGCGGGGAGCAGCACCCTCGCCGTCGCCAATCCCATCGACGACGTGTTGACGTTCTTCGGGGCGACGATGGTCGGGCAGTGAGGGTGGGCGCCGCCTCCAAGGCCCCCCAGGGGGTGCGAAGGGGTCGCACGAAGGACGTCTTTCTTGCCCGCCTCCTCCCCGGGGTGCCGGGGGACTTGCCCGGGCCGACCGGGACCCTCCGCAAGGCGCCGCGCCCGGCCCTGACGCCAATGCCGTCCTCCGGGCCCACGACGCCGCGCTCCTTGGCCATCCCCGGTGTCCTCGGGTGCTGCACAACGGCTTGGAGCACCTTGCTCGCGGGGCGTGGCGGGAACGAGGGCTCCGCACCTGGGCCGCAGAGTTCAGAAATCGCTGCAGGGTTGCCCGGCGGTGGCCGAAGAGACGGGGGAGCGGGTCCTCCGCTTCCGGGCTGCAAACCGCGGGCCCGCTGGATGCTCCTCTCGCCGCCGAGCCGACGAAGGGGGTGACGGTGGGTGCGAGGCGGACAGAGGACAAGAAGCTCGTCCTGCGTTTCTTCGCGTTCCTCCCGGGTTGTCAGGGGTTTGCGGGGGGTGAGTCTCGTTGGGCCGGCAACGCACCAACGAAACCCGATCGAGGAGTCGATGAAGCGGAAGTGGATGGTCGCAGTTGAAATCTTCGTCCTGGCCGGCCCGGCCGGCGCCGCGGAGGCGCCGGCGATCGAGACGCAGGCAGGGAGGGTGAGCTACGGGATCGGCGTCGAGACGGCGAGGGACTTCCGGCGCCTCGGGCTCGACCTGGATCTGGAACTGCTGCTGAGAGCCGTGAGGGACGTGAACTCGGGAGAATCGCTCCTCCTGAGCGAAGCGGAGCTTCGCGTAACGCAGGACGCCTTCCACGCCGAACTGAAGGGCAGGCAAGCGGCGGACGCGAGGAGCGCGGCGGAAGAGAACGGGAGGGCGGGGGCCGCCTTCCTGGCGGGGAACCGGAGCAAGGAAGGGGTGGTGACTCTGCCGAGCGGGCTCCAGTACAAGATTCTCCAGCCAGGCGCCGGCAGGACGCCGACTGAAGCCGACACGGTGGAGTGCCACTACCGCGGGAACCTCGTCGACGGGACCGAGTTCGAGAGCACGTACCGCAGGGGACGGCCCGTGCAGTTCACGCTGCGAAGGGGGATCATCGAGGGGTGGCGCGAGGCCCTGCTGCTCATGCCCGAGGGCTCCAAGTGGCAGCTCTTCGTCCCGCCCCAGTTGGCCTACGGGGAGCAGGGATCCGGCCGATACGTCGGGCCGAACGCAACCCTCGTCTATGAGCTGGAGCTTCTCGACGTCAAGTGAGCCGCGGAGTCCTTGTCCGCTGAGATCTTGAGCCCCCGGCCATTTCCGGCCAACATGTTCGGCGCGTCTCGGTTTGGGTAGGTCCGTTCCAGGATCGGGGAGGAGGGGGTAGGGCGACGCGATGACACGACCCGGGAAGTGGATTCTGCTTCTGGCCTCGTTGGCCGCCGCCTTTGCCGCCGGCGTCTGGAGGGGCGGAGGACGGGGAAAGGACGGCGCGAGCCCCGAAGTCCTGTACTGGGTGGATCCCATGCACCCGGCGTATCGGTCCGACAGTCCCGGCCTGGCGCCGGACTGCGGCATGCGACTCGAACCCGTGTACGCGGAGGGTGTCGGACCGGCTTCGTCCGCGGCCGACGCAGGTCTGCCCTTCGGCACGGTGAAGGTGTCGCCCGCGCGGCAGCAGTTGATCGGCGTCCGGGTGGCGACCGTGGAGCGGGCGCCTGCCGCGCGCACGGTGCGACTGCTCGGCCGGGTGGTGCCCGATGAGGACCGGGTCTACCGGGTGACCGCGGCCAAGGACTGGTGGGCCAAGACGGTCTCTCCCGCAACGACCGGCAGCAAGGTTCGCAAGGGGGAGCTGCTGGCGACGATCTACCCCCCCGGCGACCTCATCCCTCTGGTCCAGGGCTACCTCGCACGCTTGGACAGCTCGGTTCAAGTCCCGTCCAGAGCCACACCGCCGATGGAGCAGCTCCGGCTCGGGGTGTGGAACATCGAGACCTTCCGGAACAGCCTTCGAAACGAGGGTTTGACGGACCGTCAGATCGACGAGCTCACTCGGACGCGCGTCCTTCCGGACGTGATCGAGGTCCGCTCGGCGGTCTCGGGCATCGTGCTGGCACGCGACATCGCAGCCGAGCAGCGTTCCGACAAGGGGGCGGAGCTCTACCGGATCGCGGACCTGAGCCGGGTGTGGGTGCTCGGGGACCTGTTCGGCGCCGACGTGCAGGCGGCCAAGGCGGGCCTGCCCGCAAGGGTCACGCTCCCCGACCAGGGCCGGACCTTCCAGGGGCAGGTCAGCCAAGTGGAACCGGTGTTCGACGGGACGACCCGGACCCTGAAGCTCCGGGTCGAGGTGGACAACCCGGACGACGTGCTCCGACCCGACATGTTCGTGGACGTGGAGATCCCGGTCGAGGTGCCGTCGGCGCTCGCGGTGCCCGTGGATGCGGTGCTCGACTCGGGGCTTCGCAAGACCGTGTTCGTCGACCTGGAGAACGGCTACTTCGAGCCGCGCAGGGTGGAGACCGGGGCCAGGTTCGGCGATCGGGTGGCGGTCACCCGGGGGCTCATGGAGGGGGAGAGGATCGTCGTCTCGGGCAACTTCCTCCTCGACTCCGAAAGCCGGATGCGGGCGGCTTCCCTCGGAATCCAGGGCACGCCGGGCCGGTGCGTCGTCTGCGACATGGACATCGACGTGGAGCGCACGACGGCCGCCGGGAGAACCGCCGAGTACCGGGGGCGGACGTACCACTTCTGCTCCGCGGCGTGCCAGAGGGAGTTCTCGGCGGCGCCGGAGCACCACACCCGCAACGGCCCGGCGGCGGGGGACCCGGCCGCGGGGCAGGTGCCCGCCGAGTGGGACAGCGGCTCCGCAAGCCCCGGGGGCCCGGCGCTCATGAAGAGGGGCTCGGGGGACGCGCCGGGCTCCATGCCCATGAACCATGGCCACGGTGCGAACGGCATGAAGCTGGAGCCGAGCGGCGCGCCGCCGGACGTTCCGACCACTCCCGGCGGCAGGGGCAGGGAAGTCCCGATGGGAGGAAAGATGGGCGGCGGGCAGGGATGATCGACCGCGTCATCGAGTTCTCGGTCCGCAACCGGTTCTTCGTCGTCGTGCTCGTGGCCGCCGCCGCGCTGGCGGGCTGGTGGTCGCTCCAACGGGTACCCCTCGACGCCATACCGGACCTCTCCGACACGCAGGTCATCGTCTTCTCCCGGTGGGACAGAAGCCCCGATCTCGTGGAGGCCCAGGTCACCTATCCCATCGTCCAGGCGCTGGTGGGCGCGCCCAAGGTAAAGGCCGTCCGCGGTTTTTCCGACTTCGGCTACTCCTACGTCTATGCGATCTTCGAGGACGGGACCGACATCTACTGGGCCCGCTCCCGCACCCTCGAGTACCTCTCGGGGGTACTCTCCCAACTGCCGCCGGGGGTGAAGACGGATCTGGGGCCCGACGCCACGGGGCTCGGGTGGGTGTTCCAGTACGTGCTCGAGGACCGCTCCGGCACCTACAGCCTGGCGGATCTTCGCGCATACCAGGACTGGACGCTGCGCTACTACCTGAAGTCCGTGCCGGGCGTGGCAGAGGTGGCGCCGCTCGGGGGCTTCGGGAAGCAGTTCCAGGTGAATCTGGATCCCAACAGGCTCCAGGCGTACGGCATTCCCCTGAGCCGGGTCGTGGAGGCGGTGCGCGCCGGCAACGCGGAGGTCGCGGGGCGGCTCGTGGAGTTCGGCGGCACCGAGTTCATGGTGCGGGGCCGAGGCTACGCCAAGTCGGTCCGGGACATCGAGGAGATCGTCCTGTCCGCGAGCGAGACCGGCACGCCGATCCGCATCCGGGACGTGGGGCAGGTGGTGCTGGGGCCGGACCTGCGGCGGGGTGTCGCGGACCTGGACGGCACCGGCGACGTGGTCTCGGGCATCGTGGTCATGCGCCAGGGGGAGAACGCGCTGGCGGTGATCGACCGGGTGAAGAAGCGGATTCGGGAGATCGAGCCCGGCCTGCCGGAGGGCGTCCGGATCGTACCGATCTACGACCGCTCGGACCTGATCCGCAGCGCCATCGACAACCTGCGCTCCACCCTGGTGGAGGTCATCGTCACGGTCGCCCTGGTGATCCTGCTGTTCCTCTGGCACATCCCGAGCGCCCTGATCCCGGTGGTGACCATCCCCCTGGCGGTGCTCATCGCGTTCATCCCGTTCCGCCTCATGGGCCTCTCGGCCAACATCATGTCCCTGGGGGGCATCGCCATCGCCATCGGGGCCCTGGTGGACGCGTCCATCGTGGTGGTGGAGCAGACCCACAAGAAGCTCGAGGAGTGGGGGCGGGGCGAGCGGACCGAGACGGTGCGCTCCGTGGTGGTGCGGGCCGTGAAGGAGGTGGGTGGGGCGAGCTTCTTCAGCCTCCTGGTGATCGCCGTCTCGTTCCTGCCGGTGCTGACCCTGGAGGCCCAGGAGGGGCGGCTGTTCAAGCCCCTGGCGTACACCAAGACCCTCGCCATGATCGTCGCCGCCGTGCTGGCGATCACCCTCGACCCCGCCCTGCGGGTGTGGCTCACCCAGGTCAGGCAGCGGGACTTCCGGCCCGCGTGGCTGTGCCGGCTCGCCAACGGCATCTTCGTGGGCACCATCCACCCGGAGGAGCGCCACCCCGTGAGCCGGCTCCTGATCCGGCTCTACGAGCCGGTGGTGCGCTGGTCGCTGCGCTGGAAGTGGGCGGTGCTCGGCGGGGTCCTGGTGCTCCTGGCGGCGACGGTTCCCGTCTACCGGGGGCTCGGCTCGGAGTTCATGCCGCCCCTGGACGAGGGCTCGATCCTCTACATGCCCACCACCATGCCCGGCATCTCCATCGGGGAGGCCCAGAAACTCCTGCAGGTGACCGACCGGATCATCAAGAGCTTCCCGGAGGTGGATCGGGTCCTGGGGAAGGCCGGCAGGGCGGAGACGTCGACCGACCCGGCACCCCTTTCGATGCTCGAGACGGTGATCACCCTCAAGCTGAAGTCCGAGTGGCGGAGCGTGCCGACCTGGTACTCCGACTGGGCGCCAGAGTGGCTGAAGGCCCTTCTCCGCCACGTTACGCCGGACCACATCTCTTCCGAACAGCTGGTCTCCGAGCTGAACGAGGCCCTTCAACTCCCGGGGGTGTCCAACGCCTGGACCATGCCGGTCAAGGGCCGGATCGACATGCTCACCACGGGGATCCGGACCCCGGTGGGGCTCAAGATCTCCGGGGCGGACCTGGCGGTGGTCGAGCAGATCGGGACGCAGATCGAGGCGCTGCTCCCGTCGGTCCGGGGCACCCGCAGCGTGTTCGCCGAGCGCACCGGCGGGGGTTACTTCCTCGATGTGGAGTGGAACCGGAGCGAACTCGGCCGGTACGGCCTAAGCGTGGAGGAGGCGCAGCAGGCGGTCACCAGCGCCATCGGCGGCGACAACGTCACGACCACGATCCAGGACCGGGAGCGCTACCCCGTGAACGTGCGCTACATGCGGGACTTCCGCTCCGACCTCGACGCCCTCGACCACGTCCTGGTGCCGGCCTCCGGGGGGCGGCGCCAGATCCCCTTGGGCCAACTCGCGACGGTACGCGCCGTCGCTGGGCCTTCCATGATCCGGGACGAGGACGGTCTGTTGACCGGCTACGTGTACGTGGACGTGGCGGGGCTGGACCCGAGCCGTTACATCGAGCAGGCGGACGAGTTGCTGCGGAGCCGGATCCAACTGCCGGCCGGCTATGCAGCGACGTGGAGCGGGCAATGGGAGGCCATGGTGCGCGTGCGGGAGCGCCTGGCGGTGGTGGTGCCCGTCACGCTCTTCCTCATCTTCGGCCTGCTCTACCTGAACACCAGGTCCATCGCGAAGACGCTCATTGTGGTTCTCGCCGTGCCCTTTTCGGCCATCGGCGCCTTCTGGTTCCTGCACTTCCTCGGCTACAACATGAGCGTGGCCGTCTGGGTCGGTCTGATCGCCCTTCTCGGGGTGGATGCTGAGACCGGGGTGTTCATGCTCCTCTACCTGGATCTGGCCTACAAAGATGCCAAGGAGAAGGGGCGACTGGGCAGCCTCGCCGACCTTAGGGAAGCGGTCGTGAACGGGGCGGCCAAGCGGATTCGGCCGAAGTTCATGACCGTGGCGACGACGTTCCTGGGGCTGGTCCCGATCCTCTGGGCGACCGGGACGGGTTCGGACGTGATGAAGCGGATCGCGGCGCCCATGGTGGGCGGCATCTTCACGTCCTTCCTGCTGGAACTGATGGTCTACCCGGTGGTCTACGAGTTCTGGAAGTGGAACTTCGAACTCAAGAGGGAGCTGGGGGGGCCGGCCGAGACCCCCGTGGTTGCCGAGCGGGCTCTGGAAGCCGAGTTCTAGGGCCGCCAGGGTGCTGACGGCTGCAATGCTGTCGGCGGAGTGACCCCGGCCCCCTTGCTTCTGTCTGCCGTCCCGTGAGGCTCGTTCGCCTCGGGGCCTCGGCGGCGGCGAACCCCTGCGTTGGCGCGGCCCACGACCGGAACCGCCTCGAGCGCTCCCAGCCCCGGTATGCCTCCCGCTGCCCGAGTTCGCTGCTCCCACCGGGGGCCGCCATCGGCGTCACGGTGACGCGGAACTCGGGCAGTACCCTTTGCCTGGGGCCCTGCCGCACTTTCTCTCCTCGCCTGGCCTCCACGTGCGGCGGAGTCCGAGTCTGGAAGCGACAGGCGGGCTGATTGCTCCAGACGCTTAGCCGTGGTTGCGCCCGAACGCCCCCATCCAGAGTCCGTCGAAGAAGTTTCGGGCGTTTACCCCGAGGGAGCGGATGCGGTAGCCGCCCTCCTGGACCACGAGCGTCGGCAGCCGCAGGGCGCCGACCATCCGGCCGATGGCGGCGAAGTCCTTGGCCGAGTGGCTCCAGGTGCCGGTGGGGTCGCCCTTGGCGGTGTCGAGGCCGAGGGCGAGGATGAGGATCTTGGGCGCGAAGCGGGTGATGCGCTTGAGCGCGGTTGCCAGGGCCTCCCGGTAGGCGTCCGGGGAGAGATTCTCCGGCAGGGGCATGTTGAGGTTGTACCCGGTACCGGGGCCCGAGCCCTTCTCGTCGGCGAAGCCCGTGAAGTAGGGGTACGCGAAGCGCGGGTGGCCGTGGAGCGACACGGTCAGCACGTCGGGGCGCTCGTAGAAGATGCTCTGCGTGCCGTTTCCGTGGTGGTAGTCCACGTCGAGCACCGCCACCTTCCCGAGGCGGGCCAGGTACTGTGCGGCGACCGCCGCCGAGTTGAAGTAGCAGAACCCACCGAAGGCCCGCCGCTCCGCGTGGTGCCCTGGGGGACGGACGAGGGCGTAGGCGAAGCGGTGGCCCCGCAGAACGGCATCGGCGGCCGTGAGGGTGCAGTCCACGGCGCGCTTCGCGGCCTCGTAGGCCTTCTGGTTGAGGGGCGTGAACGTGTCGATGCAGTAGTAGCCCGCCCGCACCGGCAGTTCGGTCGGCTGGCGCGCGGCGTTGCGCAGGGGGAAGACGTAGGGGTAGACCGAGGTGCCCGGCGCCACGTGGGCGCACACCTTGCGCAGGTAGTCGACGAAGTCGCCGTCGTGGACGGCCCGGATGTGCTTCTCGGAGTAGTGGGAGGGCTCCCGGCGCTCGAACAGCCCCGTCTTCTCCACCTCTCGCAGGATCGAGCTGATGCGCACGGGCGCCTCCACGTACCCGCGCTCGCGGACGTGGTGGATCTCGTGGCGGTCGTTGACCACCAGGGCGATCCTGCGGTCCACGGACGGCACGTGCCGCACGGGGATCGACGCCTCGCCCCGGGGGTAGGTGGGATCGCGCAGGCGGACCGGATCGTCCACGAAGGATTCGAGGACCATGCGGTTGTACTCGGGCGGACACACACCCTTGTACTTTCGACCGAGAATGGCCTCGACGACGGCGCGGGCGCGGTCGCGGGGCAGCCGCGCACCCCGCCCCAGGTCGTCGAAGACCAGGTAGGGGGGGCAGTCGTCCCCGGGTTTCAACGGAGTCTCGTACTTCGTTCCGGCGATGGGCCTCGCCCCGTAGCGCTCGTAGAACCGCAGGCGCGCCGCGTTCTGCTTGAGGGTGGCGGGGTCACGGCACAGCGCCGGGTCGTCGGGGAGGCACTCGAAGAACAGGCCTTCGCAGCCCAGGCTCAGGGCCTCCTCGCGCACCCTCTCGTACAGCGCGCTGCCGATTCCCCGCCCGGTACGGGTCTGCGCTGCGCTGATGAAGTCGAGGTAGGCGAAGCGGAGGTCGGGCGCGTGCAGCAGCAGGGCGAAGCCCTTCACCTGGCGCCCGTCCTCGGCCACGAAGAGGACCGCACGGAAGCGGTACTTGAGGGGGTCGAGCATCTGCGCCGGGATCTTGCGTACGTCGGCCTCGTCCACGAGCGAGAACTGGGTTTGCAGGATGCGCTGGACCTGGGAGACGGCGTCCTGGTCGGAGGGCAGCGTGGGGTCGTAGACGCGCCGGATCCGGAACATGCGGGGCACTCCTGGGGTTGGGAGCCGTGGGGAAATGCGCGCGCATTGTACAGGAAGGCGGGGGATGGGAGGCCAGCCGTTCCGAGGCATACCCACTGGGCCGGGAGCCTCGGCGCGGAGGCGGAGTCCGATCTGGCCGTCGTCCGGGTCCGAACTTCAGATTCCTTTCGGCTCCACGGGAAGGCCGGCGCCGTGCCAAGCCGGCCAGCCGCCCTCCAGGACGAAGACCTCGCGAAAGCCGAGTTCGATCAACTGGCGTGCCACACGGGCACTCGTGGCCTCACCGGGTCACGAGCAGTAGACGACGATGGGCTGCTCCGCTTCGTACTTCGCGGACCAGGCCTTTACCTCGCCCGGGTCCTCCCGAAGTGCCCCGGCGATCTGTGCCTCGCTCGACTCCCAGTGGAACGCCTGGCGCACGTCCACCACTACGACCCTGGGGGCGTTGCTCAGGCCCTCCGGAGAGAGCCTCGGCAAGTCCTCCCGCCCGGCGACCGCCGGGGCGTGGCCGAGTGCCGCGGTCACCGCAGCCAGGACGAGCGCCGCCCCAAGCCATCGCTTCATGTCCGCTCCTCCCTTCTCCCGCCCGCCGAGCCGGCTCTTGGCCAAGCGCGGCTCGGCGGCGGATGAGCCACCGCCTGCGCCGTCGGCTCCGCCTCGTTCATTTCCCAGTTTGCACGAGGAAATCCTGGGTGCAAGGGATCGAACGGTTCCATTTGGCGAACCGTTCGGCTATCCGGCCCGGCG
The DNA here is from genome assembly GCA_963707045.1 of uncultured delta proteobacterium. Classification (GTDB taxonomy): domain Bacteria; phylum Desulfobacterota; class Deferrisomatia; order Deferrisomatales; family JACRMM01; genus CAZGRT01. Next base: position 21,708 of record CAVPOV010000015.1, on the reverse strand, counting down.
GAAGCGGGGGTGACGCGTGGGAGGGCAGGGAGGATGTGGCGGCGGGGTCAGTCGTCGGGCAGCCCCAGGGCGCCGCGCAGGGACGCCTCGTAGTCCCGAAGGGAGGGGTACCGAGGAAGCTGCCCGATCCCGGAACCCACGAGCCACGTGGCCGAGCTGGAAGCGACCAGTTCGCCAGCCAGGGAGAATAGGGCGTCCTCTTCCTTGGGTTCCGCGGGGACGAGGGTACGTGGGTCGAAGCGCCGGCCGTCCAGCCGCAGGAGCGTGCGGCCGGGCGGGTCCGCCGCGCCCGGGGTCAGGAGCAGGTCGAGGAGCGCGTAACCGTCGGAGTCCGCGCCCACCCGGGCCGCCGCGACCCCCTGGATCCGGCCGGGGGAAACGCTCTTCTCGCCGCTCTGGCCGAAGCTCAGCGTGAGAACCCCGTCCGCCAGGGCAACCGGAACGGCCGGCAGGATTCGGACGTTCCGCAACGGTCCGGTGCCGGACGGCTCGGCGCGACGAGGTCGTTCCGGGCCCGACGACCCGTCCCAGCCGGCGACCTCCGCGCGCACCGCGGCGGGAACCTCGGGCCGTGCCAGGATCGTCGCCCGGAAGCGGTCGAGCCTCTTCCCGGTCGCCAGTCTGCCGAGGCGGAGGAGGGCGGACGGGGATTCGGCCCCGTCGGGGCGCTCCGCCGCCGCCGTCAGCACGTCCTCGAGTACCTCGGTGTCGTCCGCGTCCTGCAGGCGCTCCGCGAACTGGGCGAGGACCGGGAAGGGCACGTTCACGTCGGTGTGGCCCTCCCGGAGTCGCTTCCAGACCGCGAGGCCGGTGCTCAAGTCCCCCCTCTGCACCTGGGAGCGGAAGAGCCGAACCAGCAGGGGCACCGCCTCCCGTACCCGCCCGAGCTGCGTGGCGAGGTCCCACAGCGCGAGCACGGCCCGCGGTTCGTCAGGGTACTTACCCGCCTCCGCCCAGGCGCGGGGCCAGTCGGCTTCGCCGTTGGCGAACCCTTCCCGGGGGACGGCCGGGCCCTCCGGTTCTTCGGCGTCGTCGGGGAAGGGGATGCCCAGGTAGCGCTCCTCGAACCGGCAGCGGCGGGCGGCGAACGCCGCCCCGGCCCCGAGGGCAAAGGCCGGGAGGTGTGCCCAGTACGCGGCCGAGCGGGGGGGGCTGCCGGGCGCGATCACGTCGGGGAACACCATCGCGAGGGCTTCGCGGAGTGCCCAGAGCCCGAGGATCGTCGGCGCCGGTGCGGCGAGAGCGCCGGTCCTCCCGGGGCCAAGCCAGTAAGTGAAGCGCAGCCTCTGCCCCCAGCGCCGGACGGCCAGGGCGCCGACCATGGCGGACGCGACGGCCGAGAGGCCCAGGAAGGACGCGTCCAGCGTGGAGTGGGCTGCGGCGAACACCCCGGCCCCCAGAATCCCCGCCGTCACGCAGAACCCGGCGACCAGGGCCGGCCCCCACAGTTCCTCCAGGAAGGGGGCCGCGACGAAGACGAGGAGCAGGTTCAGGAGGAGGGGGACCACGCCGGCGTGGAGGAACAGGTGGGTCACGAGCCCCGGGGAGGGCTCCTGCACGGGCACGACTCCGAAACGCCACTGCGGCGTGCGGTACAGGACGTCGAAGCCGGCCCGCGTGAGCCCGTCGAGTTCCACCTGCTCCAGCGCCTGGAACTTTCGTGGTGCCGGCGCGGAGGAGTCTCCCAGGTGGGGGGCCAGCGGGACCAGGCGCGGGTCGAGGCTCAGGTAGGGGCGGGATGCGTGGTACTCGAGCGCCCGGTCCAGGGTCTCCATGCCTCGGGAGATCCGGCGCTCGGCCCCGCAGTGGGCGAGCAGGGTCGCGCCGGCGCACACGGCGAGAAGGGCGTAGGTGAACCACGGCCTCGTACGGACCGGATCGTCGGCGTGGGTGAGGGGGAAGATCATCGGCGCTTCCTGGGTCGGGGGAGCCGCCCGCTCGACGCACCCACCCACCGGAGTCGGGTCGGCACGCCCCTGTGGTGCGTCCGGTTCACTGATCGACCGGAGCCGCCGGTTCTGAAGGGCGAACCTCCATCGCGGGGAACCGGGCGGGGGCGCAGTAGCCTCCCGTTCGCCGCGAACCGACTCCCCCGCGGGTCCGCCTCTTGACGGTTGCACCCCGGGTGCGTAGCGTCTTCCCACCCTGCGTCGAGGAGGAGCCGACCCTGGATCAGCGCCGCGGAGCCTGGGCCGTCTTCTCGGTCATGGCTTTCACCTACTGTTTCTCCCACTTCTACCGCGTTTCGACTGCGCTGATCGCCGTGGACCTGGCCGGCGAGTTCGGCCTCGACGCCGGCGAACTCTCGCTTCTCGGGGCCGCGTTCTTCTACGCCTTCGCGCTCGCGCAGATCCCGCTGGGGCCCGCACTGGACCGCTTCGGAGCCCGGCGGATCGTGATCCTCGGGGTCTTCCTGGGCGCCGCCGGCGCGCTTCTCTTCTCCGCGGGCCAGGACCTTCGGACCCTCGTGGCCGCCCGCGTCCTCATGGGGGTCGGCATGTCGCCCGTGCTGATGGGGGCGCTCACGCTGATCGCGAGGTGGTTCCCGGCGGGCCGGTTCGGAACCCTCTCCGGGATGATCCTTTCGCTGGGCATGGTCGGCGCGCTCCTCGCGGCGACGCCCATGGCGGGGTTGGTGGGGTGGCTGGGGTGGCGCGGCACCTTCGCGCTGGTCGGGCTGTTCACCGGGGCTGCCGGCGTCCTGGTGTGGGCGACCGTACAGGACCGGCCGGACGGCTGCGGCACGGCGCCAATGGCGGTCGGCGGCAGGTGGAGCGGACTCCTCCGGGTGGCGGCATCGCCCACCTTCTGGTGCACGGCTCCGCTGGCGCTCGTGGGCTACGCTTCGGTCGCCAGTCTCCAGGGCTTGTGGGCTGGCCCGTACCTCATGGAGGAGATCGGCTTCGATCGGATCCATGCCGGCAACGCCCTGCTCGGCCTGAGCGCCGCGGGGGCCGTGGGCAGCGTGGCCGCCGGGTGGCTTTCGGACCGGGTGTTCCGTTCGCGCAAGTGGGTGGTTGCGATCGGCAACGGCTTGGCGTTGCTCTGCCTGCTCCCCCTGGTCGGATTCGGCACGCCCTCCGGGCCGGCCGCTTGGATCGCCTTGTTCTCCGCTCTCGGCTTCTTCTCGGCCTTCCGCACGCTGCTCTACGCCCACATGAAGGAGTCCTTGCCGCCGGAACTCGTCGGGACGGCCGTGACGTCGATCAACTTCTTCGTCATGTCGGGGCCCGGTTTGATGCAGCAGGCCGTCGGGGCCGTCCTCGAGGCACGGCCGGGCGACTATCGGGCGGCCTTCGGGCTCCTGGCGGGGAGCCTTGCCCTAGGCTCCGCGGTGTATCTGCTGACGCGGGACAGCCGACCGTCCCGGTAGGTGCTTCGGGCGACAACAGCGCGCGGGCCTTGACTTCCCGGGAGCCGTCGAGTATCCGTGGCGTGCTCGATTTCCTTCGTTTTTCCAACCCACAGAAGAGGAGGGCGACCATGGAGCGACGGGAGTTCCTCAAGAACGCGGGTCTGGCGGCGGCGGCCGGGGCGGCGACCCTGGCGGGCTGCTCCAAGCCGGAGGAGCCGAAGAAGGAACAGGCTCCCGCTGTGGTGACGAAGAAGGTGTACGAGTGGAAGTTGGCGACGACGTGGCCCCCGAAGTTCCCCGTGCTGGGAGAGGTCGCCGAGCACATGGCCCGCTGGGTCGAGGAGATGAGCGACGGGCGCCTGAAGATCCACGTTTACGGCGGCGGGGAACTCATCCCGGCGCTGGAGGTGTTCGAGGCGGTGCGCCAGGGCACCGTGGAGATGGGGCACGCGGCCTCCTACTACTGGGCGGGGAAGGTGCCCGCCGCCCAGTTCTTCTCGGCGATCCCCTTCGGCCTGACGTCGCAGCAGATGAACGCCTGGCTGTACGCCGGCGGCGGCTGGGACCTGTGGAAGGAGGTCTACGCCCCCTTCAACATCCTCCCGATCCCCGGCGGGAACACCGGCGTGCAGATGGGAGGGTGGTTCCGCAAGGAGATCAAGTCCATGGAGGACTGGAAGGGACTCAAGATGCGCATCCCGGGCCTGGGGGGAAGGTCGTCTCCAAGGCCGGTGGCAACACCGTCCTCGTCGCGGGGGGCGAGATCTACACGAACCTGGACCGGGGCGTGATCGACGCCACGGAGTGGGTCGGCCCGTACCACGACCTCAAGATGGGCTTCTACAAGGTCGCCAAGTACTACTACTACCCCGGCTGGCACGAGCCCGGCACCACCTTCGAGATCCTCGTCAACAAGGACAAGTGGGACAGCCTCCCGAAGGACCTCCAGGCCATCCTGGAAACCGCGGGCTGGCGCTCGAGCATGTGGACCCTCTCCGAGTTCGAGGCGAAGAACGGCAACGCCCTCAAGGAACTGGTGGAGCAGCACGGGGTGCAGTTGACCCGCTTCCCGGACGCGGTCCTGGAGGGGCTGCGGAAGCTCTCGGGGGAGGTCCTCGAGGAACTCGCCGCTTCCGACGCCGAGAGCAAGAAGGTCTACGAGGCGTACAGGGCGTTCCGGTCGCAGGTGGAACCGTGGGCCAAGGTGTCCGAGCGCGCCTTCATGGATGCGGTGCGCCTCTAGGGGCGCCGGCAAGGCGGGAGGGCGGCCCCTCGGGGGGCCGCCCTCGTTCCTGTACGGGTGGTGGCGCGCTTGATCCGCCGGGCTCGGATGTTATGATGCGGGCGCTTCGGGACTGCCGTCGGAGGGAGGAAGCGGATGTACACGATCCTGGTCGTGGACGACGAAGAGAGCATCCGCGCGCTCTACCGCGCCGAACTGGAGGAAGAGGGGTACCGCGTGCTGTGCGCGCCGGACGGCGCCTCCGCCCGGAAGGCGCTGGCGGACCATGAGGTCCACCTCATGGTGCTCGACATCAAGTTGAAGGGAGAGAGCGGACTCCAGGTGCTCCAGGAGGTCACGCGGGTGCACCGGCAGTTGCCCGTGGTCCTCTCGACTGCGTACGGGTCCTTCAAGGACGACTTCGCCTCGTGGCTGGCCGATGCCTACGTCGTGAAGTCCGGAAACCTCCAGGAACTCAAGTCGGAAGTGGCCCGCGTCATCGAGCGGCGCTACGGCGGCGACCGCCCCCAGTAGGCCCGCGTCTCCCCCCGGTTCCCCTGCGGCCCTCACGGAGGCCGTCAACCAGGAGATCGACCCATGAAGGGCGTTCTGATGGCCGGCGGCTTCGGCACCCGCATCCAGCCTCTGACCCACTCCCTCCCCAAGCCGATGGTCCCCCTGCTCAACCGGCCCATGATGGAGCACATCGTGGTGCGCCTGCGGAACGCCGGGATCACCGAGATCGTGGTGCTCCTGTACTACATGCCCGAGGTGATCCGCGAGTACTTCGGGGACGGGTCGCGCTTCGGCGTCGAGCTCCCCTACGTGCTGCCGGACGACGACTACGGCACCGCGGGGGCCGTGAAGTGCGCGGAGCAGGCGATCTGGACTCCACCTTCCTGGTGTGTTCCGGCGACGTGGTCACCGACTTCGACCTCGGGCGGATCCTGGAGTTCCACCGCGCCACGAAGTCGCCGGTGACGATCACCCTGACCAGCGTGCCCAACCCCCTGCAGTTCGGGGTCGTGATCACCGACGCCTAGGGGCGCATCCTGCGCTTCCTCGAGAAGCCGGGCTGGGGAGAGGTGTTCAGCGACACCGTGAACACCGGGATCTACGTGCTGGAGCCCGAGGTGTTCCGGCACATCCCCTCCGGCCGTGCGTTCGACTTCTCGAAGGACCTGTTTCCGATCTACCTCCGGGAGAACGTGCCCATCTACGGGTGCAACGCGCCCGGCTACTGGCGGGACGTGGGCGACCCGGACTCCTACCGCGAGGCCGTGCACGAGATCCTGGAGGGGACGGTCAAGCTCACCTACCCGGGTCGCCCGCAGGAACGGGGCGGGGGGACGCTGTGGTGCGAAGAGGGGGGGGAGCTTCCCGACGACCTCGTGGTGGAGGGGCAGTCGGTGGTGGGAAAGGGCGTCCGCCTCGGCCGCTCGGTCCGCCTCCGCAACGTGGTGCTGGGGGACGGGTGTCGGGTGGGGGACGGCGCCGTGCTCGAGGGCGCGAACCTGTGGCGCAACGTCTCGGTGGGGGCCCGGTCGCACCTGCGAAACGTGGTGCTGTGCGACGGGGTGAGGTGGGCGACGACGTTCACATGGAGAAGGGGGCCGTGGTCGCCGAGGGGACCGAGGTGGGGGACCGCGCCCGCTTCGAGAAGGACATCATGGTGTGGCCGGACAAGAAGGTGGAGGCCGGGAGCGTGCTGTCGTCGAACCTGGTGTGGGGCGACAAGTGGAAGAAGTCCGTGTTCGAGGGGGCTTCGGTGCAGGGCCGCACCAACGTGGAGCTCTCGCCGGAGTTCTCAGCGAAGCTGGGGGCCGCCCTGGGATCGGTGCTCCCGGTGGGACAGCCACATCCTGGTGGGACGCGACTACCTCCGGGCGAGCCGCATGCTCAAGCGGGCCTTCCTCGGTGGCATCCTCTCCACCGGCGTCAACGTGCACGACATCAAGATGGCCCCGGTGCCCGTGCAGCGCTACAAGCTCGCGAGCTTCGGGGAGGTGGCGGGCGTCTACTTCCAGCAGAGTCCGGCGGGGTCGCGAAACACGGAGATCGTCTTCTACGACGGCGACGGCAACCTGATCGACACCGGCCTCGAGAAGTCGATCGAGCGGCTCTTCTTCAAGGAGAACTTCCGGCGGGTGGACCACGGCGAGGTGGGGGCGATCCGGGAGATGCCCGCCGTGCCGGAATTCTACCGGGAGGGGTACCTGCGGGCCCTGGACCTGGACGCCGTGCGGGCCCGGCGCTTCCGCGTGGTGCTCGACCTGGGGAACGGCACGACCGGCGAGTATCTGCCGTCGCTGCTCAACGCGCTCGGCTGCGAGACCGTGGTGCTCAACACCTACCCCGACGAGCGCCGGCTCATGCGGCGCACCACCGAGGCCGCGATGGCGGCGCGGCAGGTGGGAGAGATCGTGAAGGCCCTCGGGGCCGACCTGGGGTTCTGCGTGACGCCGGGGGGGCAGAACCTGGAACTCATCGACGACCGCGGCCGGGTCCGCAGTCACCACGAGACCGTGATGTTCGTCCTCCGGCTCCTGGTGCTCACGAACCCTTCCGGAGTTCGGGCGTTCCTGCCGGTGACCGCCCCCCGTGCCGTGGAAGGGCTCGACGCCAGCCTCCAGGTCGTCCGGGGAAAGATCACGAGCCTCAAGACCTCCCGGATGCACGAGTACGCCTACCTCTCGGAGGCGGAGGGGAAGCACGCCTTCCCCGGCTTCCTCCACGCGCCGGACGCGATGTTCGCCGTGGCCCGCATCCTGGAGTTGCTCGGCAAGGCCGACCGGGGGGTCGGCGACGTGTTCGAGAGCCTGCCGCGCTTCGCCTACCTCGCCTCGGAGCTGCCGTGCGCGGTGGAGTGCAAGGGGCTGGCCATGCGGAAGATGAGCGAGGACAGCGTGGACAAGGAGGCGAGCTTCGTCGACGGCGTGCAGGTGCGGCTCGACGGCTCCAGCGTGCTCCTTCTCCCCGACCCCTATCGCCCCGTGCTCCACCTGGTCGTGGAGGGCGAGGAGGCGGGGGAGGTGGAACGGCTCGCAGCCGCCTACCGGGAGAAGGTCGAGGGCTGGATCGGAGGCTGACCGGCCGTGTCCGCGGCGGTGGCGTTCCTGTGGCACATGCATCAGCCCTACTACCGGAACCCGGTGGGGGGCGAGTACCGGATGCCGTGGACCTTCCTCCACGCCACCAAGGACTATTCCGACATGCTGGCCCTCGCCCTGGAGGCGGGCGCCCGCACCACCTTCAACCTGGTCCCCAGCCTGATCGACCAGTTGGAGGACTACGCCGAGGCGGGCGTCCGTGACACCTTCCTCGACCCGCTGCGCGTCCACCCGGCGGAACTCGACGCCGAGGCCCGTGCCGACCTGCTGCCACGGCTCTTCTTCGCCCATCCGGAACGCCAGATCCGCCCGTTCCCCCGCTACCACGAGCTTCGGGAGAAGGTCGGGCACCACGGCGCCAAGGCGTCCCGTGCGCTCTCCGACGCCGATCTCCTGGACCTGGAAGTCCTGTTCCTCCTCGCCTGGACGGGCCCCATGGCCCGGGAGCGGGACCCCGTGGTCGCCTCTCTGCTCCGCAAGGGGCGGGGCTTCTCCCAGGCCGAGAAGGAGGGACTCCTGGCGGCGCTCCACGGCGTGTGCGCGGGGGTGCTCGACGGCTACCGGGAGGCCCAGGATGCCGGGCGGATCGAGATCTCGACGACCCCCTACTACCACCCGATCGTTCCGCTGCTCCTCGACATGCGGAGCGCGCGGGAGGCCCTGCCCCACGCGACGCTTCCGGTCGTCCGTCGCGGTTTCGGAGGCGACGCGGCCCGGCAGGTGACGGACGCGCTGGCCCGGTACCGGGAGGTCTTCGGCCGGGAGGCGTCGGGCATCTGGCCCTCGGAGGGGTCCGTGAGCGACGAGACCCTTTCGCTGCTCGCCGGCGCCGGGTTGCGGTGGGCCGCCACGGACGAGGACGTTCTCGCCGCGAGCCTGGGCCGTCCCCTGGCCGGGGGAGCCCGGGGGGATCTGTACCGCCCCCACCGCTTCCGATCCCCGTCCGGGCGGGAGATCTCGGTCTTCTTCCGCGACAAGGTGCTCGCCGACCTCCTGGGCTTCTCCTACGCCTCGTGGGAGACGGGGCTCGCGGTGCGCGACTTCGTGGGGCGGCTCGGCGACCTGGCCCGAGGGGCGGCTCGCGGCGGCACCATCAGCGTGATCCTCGACGGGGAGAACGCCTGGGAGTTCTACCCGGACAACGGCGCCCCGTTCCTCCGGGGCGTGTACCGGGCGGTGGCCCAACACCCCGAGCTGCGCTTCGCCACCCTCTCGGAGTGTCTCGACGGCGGGAAGCCGCTCTCCCGGGTGCGTGCCGGGTCGTGGATCTACGCTTCGTTCTCCACGTGGGTGGGGCACCCGGAGAAGAATCGCGCCTGGGAGCTCCTGGAGAGGACGCGGTGCCGGCTCGTCGACGAGGAGGCGCGTCTGTCCGCAGAGGACCGGGAGGCCGCATGGCAGGAGATCCGGATCGCGGAGGGGAGCGACTGGTTCTGGTGGCTCGGCGACGACCACTACAGCCTCCAGGCGGGGGAGTTCGACCAGCTGTTCCGGCTCCACCTGATGAACGTCTACCGGATCGCAGGGCTGGAGGTCCCGGCCGAACTGCACGTCCCCATCAAGGGCGGCGTGCGCAGGGGGCTCCTGGAGCCGCCGGTGGGGCCGGTGAAACCCTGCCTCGACGGAGAGATCTCGTCCTACTTCGAGTGGCTGCCGGCGGGCTCCTTCGACCTCGGCTACGACGCCGGGTCCATGCACCGCACCGATCGCAGCCTTCGGCGCCTGCGCTTCGGCGTCGGGGACGGGCGCCTCCAGCTGTGCCTGGAAGGGGAGGGAAGCCTGGCAGGCCTCCGCGGCCAGGGGCTGCGGCTCGAGGTGGAGGTGCTGGCGCGGCGCCGGCTGCGGGTGCGGTTCCCCGTGGACGGCGGCGATCCCGAGGTCCTGGAGGGGGAGGCCGTAGACCCGCGCTGCGCCTGGGGCCGAGTGGCGGAGGTGTCCCTGCCGCTCGACGCGGTCGAGGACGGCTCGACCGGGCAGGTCCTGGTCGCGTTCCGCCTCGCTCGCGACGGGGAGATCCTGGAGCAGGCGCCCCTCTACCACATGGCCCAACTCCCCCTCCCGACGGACCACGACCTGGAAGCGTGGTCCGCCTGACTCGGAGACGCCCATGAGCGACCTTCGTTTCGACCCCCTCAAGCGCAGGTGGGTGATCGTGGCGCAGGAGAGGGCCCTGAAGCCGGCGGACCTGATCCGGGAGCCGCCCCCGGCGCCGTCGCGGAACTGCCCCCTGTGCCCTGGCAACGAGCTCCATGCGGGCCCGGAGATCCACGCCGTGCGCGGCGGGGACGGGAGCTGGAAGGTTCGGGTGGTCCCGAACAAGTTCCCGGTGCTGCGGGTGGAGGGGGATCTGAAACGATGGGGCCACGGCTTGTACGACTGCGTGTCGGGCGTGGGGGCCCACGAGGTCATCGTGGAGACTCCCGACCACCGGCGGGGAACCGCGGACCTCACGGTGGAGGAACTGCTCGACGTGCTGCGCACCTACCGGGCCCGGTTGTCCGACCTCCAGCGCGACCGCCGCCTCCGTTACCTCATGCTCTTCAAGAACCACGGTGCGGAGGCCGGCTCGCGACTCGACCACGCCCACTCCCAGTTGATCGCCATCCCCGAGATTCCGGGTCAGATCGCCACGGAGCTACACAGCGCCCGGGAGTATTTCGGAGGCAAGGAGCGCTGCCTGCTGTGCGACGTGGTCCGCCAGGAAATCGACGACGGGGACCGGCTGGTGTTCGAGGGGGCCCGCTTCGTCGCCTTCGCCCCCTTTGCCTCGGCGTTTCCGTTCCAGGTCTCCGTCGTGCCGCGTTTCCATGCCCACGACTTCTCGGCGACCGGCGACGAGGATCTCCTCCACCTCGCCAACGCCCTGCGCGAGGTGCTCGGGCGTCTCAAGGCGGTGCTTCAGGATCCTCCGTACAACCTGGCGCTCCACACGGCGCCCCCGCCCCATCCCAGGCCGGGGCGGCCCGGGCTGTGGGACAGCCTCGCCCTCGACTGGCACTGGCGCCTGGAGGTGGCGCCCCGGCTGAGCCGGATCGCCGGGTTCGAGTGGAGCACCGGGTTCCACGTCAACCCGGTCACCCCGGAGGAGGCCGCCGCCTTCCTGCGGGACCACGGCGGGTGAGACGGTGCCGGGGCGTCAGATGCCCCGCACAGGCACCAGGCCGGTGGCCTCGACGCCCCGGAGGCTGACGCGCGTTCCCAGAGCGTAGACCTCGACCCCCGCGCCGGCGGCGCGGCGGAGCCCCTCCGCGTACGCCGGGTCGATGTCGTCGGCGGGTTCGAACCGGGTCCCGTCGGCCCGCTGCACCACGTACACCATGGCGGCGCGGGCGCCGGCCGCCACCTCCCGGGTGAGTTCCTGCAGGTGCTTGAGGCCCCGGGCGGTCACCGCGTCGGGGAAGCGCGCGGCGCCGTCCTCCACGAGGGTCACGTTCTTCACCTCGACCCAGCAGCGCCCCGGGCTCTCGAGGATCAGGTCGGCGCGGCTGCGGGTTCCGAGGGGAGGCTCCCGCCGGATCGAGGAGAACCCGGCGAGCGCGGGAACGGCCCCCGCGCGGATGGCCACCTCGACCAGCCGGTTCGGGACGGCCGTGTCGACGCCCACCCACACCGGCCCCGCCTCGATGGCCTTCCACGTGTAGCGGAGCTTTCGGCCCGGGTTTCGGCTGTCCCACAGCAGTGCGCGGTGGCCCGGGTGGAGGCACCCCTTCATGGAGCCGGTGTTGGGGCAGTGGGCCACCGTCCGCGACCCGTCGGGAAGCTCCATGTCGGCGAGGAAGCGCTGGCGGCGCCCGAGAAACGTCGCGAGGACGAGCGGCTCGGAGAAGGGGAGGAAGGCGTCAGTCAAGGTTCGCCCTGCACCTGCCGATAGGGCCCGGATGGGGGGCGTGCGGGAGGTGGATCGTGAAGGGATTCGGCTGGCTCGTCATCCTGGCGGCGCTGCTCACGGTAACGTACCTGGTGGTGCGCGACCTCGACGTGCTGCAGGGCCGCCGCGGCGACCGCGTCGTGCTCGAGCCCATGGAGCAGGCGAAGGAAGCGGCGAACCAGGTCACGCGGACCCGCGACGCGATCCAGCGAGGCCTGGACAACATCGACAAGTAGGCTGACGGGCGCTCGCCGTCTTCCGGACGTTTCCTCCCCGCTTCGTCACCCGCTGCGGGCCCGCCGCAGGGCGAGTTCCACCTTCGCCAGGACCCCCCTCAAGATGCGGACGTCGCGTGGTTCCGGCAGGCGCCGGGAGACGATCCGGCGCATCTCGTTCATCATTCGCTCCGGCGATGCCTCTTCGATGAATCCGATCTCCAGGAGCACGCGCTCCAGGTGCGCGTAGAGGCCCTCCAGTTCGTCCACCGACGCCGGACGCGCCCGCGTGGGCGAGGCGGACGCCGGGGCCTGGGCCTGATTGATCTCGTAGGCGAACAGGCCCACGGCCTGGGCCAGGTTCAGGCTCGGGAGCCTGCGGTCCGTCGGGATGCGGACGAGCCATTGGCACCGCTCCAGTTCCTGGTTCGTGAGCCCGGCGTCCTCGCGGCCGAAGACCCCGGCGACCCTCGCTTCCGCGTGTTGCGCGGCGAGCTTCCCGACCGCCCCCCGCAGGTCGAAACCGTCCCGCCGCCGCTTCCCGAGCCTCGTCGTGAAGCCCAGCGCCACCTCCACCCCCGTCAACGCCTCGTCGAGGCCGTGCACCACCCGGGCGCCCCGGACCAGGTCGGCCGCGCCCCGCGCCATGCGCTGGAGGGCCGGGTCCGCGAGGGCCTCGGGCGCCGGGTCGACGAGGACGAGGTCGTCGAGCCCGAAGTTCGCCATGGCCCGAGCCACGCTGCCGAGGTTGCCCCCGTACATGGGTTCCACGAGAACGATGGAGGTCCGGCCCACTCGCGTTTAGCCCTCGCTCGCTCGAAAGGAAGAGGGGAGGCCCCGGGGCCTCCCCTCCGTCGTCTACGTCCGTTTCGGCCGAACTCCGCTACTTCTTGGCCGGGGGCTGGATGCCCAGGCGCTTCGCCGTGTGGTCGCGTCCCAGGTAGAAGTTCAGCCACGAGGAGGTCCACAGCAGGTCGTAGTTGACCGGGGCCACGTGGTAGGCAGCCCAGCGTGTCCTCCGCGCCGTGGCTCTTCAGCCTCGGGTACGCGCGCACGTAGATGCACTGCTTCTCCTTCGGGTACACCTCGCACCAGCCCTCGAAGCTGCCGCCGCACGGGCCGTTGCGCTGCCCCTTGGGGCACTGGCTCGTGGGGCAGAGGTAGGCGACGTCGAAGAGCCCGCAGTCCCCGCAGTGCATGCACTCGTTGGTGATCACCTTCATGAGGTGCTCCACCCGCGTGAAGGCATGCTCCAGGATGGACCCGTCCACGGCCTTCGCCAGGGACTGCATCGGCTTGAACAGGAAGCCCTCCTTCTCGAACATCGCGTTGTGCAGGACCTTGAACGCCTTGTAACCGAGGGGCGCCGCCGGCCGGTCGGCGGCGCGGTCCACCGGAGTCTCGGTGTTCAGGCCGGTCTTCCCGTCCTGCTCGAAGTAGTACCAGCCGTTGGGCTGGGGGAACTCGAACTCCGCGCACGAGGTCGTGCCAGTTGGGCACCAGTTCCTCGCCCTGCTCGATGATCGTACCTCGACGTCCTCGTACTTCATGCCGTGGCCGCCGATGTGCACCCCGGCGAAGCCCATCCCCTTCATGAAGGCGTACATCTTGGCCGCCCGCTCCAGGCGCTTCGCCTTGCCCTTGTCCTCCGCCTGTCGGACTTCCTTCTCGATCGCGGCCACCAGCTCGTTGGTGACCACGCAGCCGGGCAGGCCGTTGCGGTTCATCAGCTTCGCGGCTCCCAGCGGCAGCAGGTAGACGTTGCCGATGACCGGCACGTGCCCGAAGCCGAGGTGCTTCACCATCAGCAGGGCTTCCTGGAACTTGCGCGCGTCGTAGCCCAGCTGGGTGACGATGAACTGCGCGCCGGCCTCGAGCTTCTTCTTGAGCTTGTAGTACTGGCCCATCTGCTCGGACTCGACGGCCTTGAACGGGCTCACCACCGCGCCGGCGAAGAAGTGGGTCGGGGCCAGCTTGGTCGTGCCCTTGAAGACCGGCACCTCCAGGCCCTTGTTCAGGTCCGTGATCATGTGCAGGAGCATGGTGGGGTCGAGGTCGAAGACCGGCTTCGAGCGGCCCTGGTAGCCGGTGTAGGTGTAGTCGCCCGTCATGACGAGCAGATTGCGCACGCCCGACGCGCTCCAGGCCGTAGAGCAGCCCCTCCAGCTGGTTGCGGTTCTTGTCCTTGCAGGTGAAGTGCACCAGGGGCTCGACGCCGAGCTTCAAGATCTCGGTGCCCAGCATCTCCGCGGAGATGGCCGGGTTGCCGCCCGGGTTGTCGGTGATCGTGAGGGCGTGCACCTTCCCGCCCTTGGCCGCCTGTTCGGCGCACGCGATGACGACCTCCTGCGCCTTCTCGAAAGACCCGCGTCCGGGCACGAGCTCCCAGGTGACGCTGAAGGTCTTGGGGTCGAGAAGGGATTCCTGAAACCGGCTGACGGACTCGCCCACGGCGGTACCTCCTCCCTCGCATCAAAAGAACAGGGTCGGGACATTAAGCGGCGCGGATTATAGGAGAAGGGTTCACGGGAAGTCAACGCGACGGAGGCGCGGCCGTTGGGCATGAAACCCATTGAAGACAGTAGGGTTTCTTCCTCCGTCGCCCTGCCGTCCCCGATCCTCGCCGGAGCGTTGGCGGGGGTGATGGTCAGGGCGGCTCGCCCGCGCCGAGGCGGGGGGAGACCGCGGGCGCGGGGGTCGACCGCTCCGGTTGCCCGGGCGCGTCCGTGAACGGGCCCGGCGAGCCTGCCGGCGCGGTTGCCCCGGTTCCGGCCTTGTGGGTATCCTTCCCGCCATGCTGGTCCATTCTCGCCCCGTGCGCCTCCTGCTGCTCGACTGCGACGGAGTCCTCATCCGTTCCGAAGCGGCGAACCTCGCGTACTACAACGCGCTCTTCGGGGAGTTCGGGCTCCCCCAGGTCTCGCGGGGCGATCGGGCCACCTTCTCGAAACTCCACACGCTGTCCACCCCCCAGGTGATCGACGCTTTCTTCCCGGAACCCCTCCGGGACGCGGCGCGGGAGTTCGCGCTCGGCCTGGACTTCGAGCCCTTCGCGCGCCTGGTGGAACCCGAGCCGGGCTGGAGCGACGTGCTCCGCTGGTGGCGGTCTTTAGGCCCCGTGGCCGTGGCGACCAACCGCGGCGTGAGCGCCCGGGCGGTGCTGAGGGCCGTGGGACTCCTCGACCTCCTCGATCTCGTCGTGGGCATTCGAGACGTGGCCAGGCCCAAGCCGCATCCGGATCTGCTGTTTCGAGCCCTGGACCACTTCGGCGTGCCCGCGGAGGATGCCCTGTACGTGGGCGATGCGGAGATCGACCGACAGGCGGCGAGGGAGGCCTCGGTGCGCTTCCTGGGGTTTCGGCTCCCCGAGCCTCCCTCGGTGGAATCGGCGGCCGAGGCGGGTGCCGTGCTCGCACGACTTGCCGACCCCGGATCCACTGATACCTTGGTGCCCGCAACCCTCTGACAAGGGAAAGGAGACCTCGATGGCCGACCTGACGAAGAAGTTTCACGAGCACAACGAGGCGAATACGCTCAAGATGGGCTGCCAGGTGAACGATTCTATGGTGGAGCTTTGCCCCTGCGGGTCGAAGCAGTCGTTCGCCAAGTGCCACGGCGCTCCTTGCGAGTGCGATTCGGGAAAGCCCAAATTCAAGTGTTGCCATTCGGACGACATCTAGAAGTTGAACCCGGGGGCGAGCCCCGCGTGGCGGGGCGCCCCCTTCCTTCCGGGCACCCCCCTTCCCACGCACCATCTTCCCACCGGCCTCCGCGCATGCAGGGGGGCAGGGCGGTGCGGTAGCCCCCGTGCCGACCGAACATCCGACGGGACGCCGGCTGCTGGTCGTCGAGGACAGCCGGGTGATCAGCGGCCTGGTCACCGATGCCCTCGTCCGCCACGGCTACGAGTGCGCCCCGGCGTTCGACGGCCTCGAGGCCGTCCGGGTCTTCGGCTCGGAGAGCGTGGACGGGATCATCCTCGACCTGAACATCCCCGAGGTGCACGGGCTCGAAGTGCTGCGCCACGTCAAGCGCGCCCGACCGGAAACCGTTGTCATCGTCCTGACGGGACACGGCTCGGAGCAGACGGCGATCGAGGCAGTTCGGCTGGGGGCGGACGACTACCTCACCAAGCCGTTCCGAGAGGCGCGGCTGATCGAGTCGTTGGAGATCCACCTGCGGCGCGCCGACCAGCAGCGCCGGGTCGACGACAACGGAGGCCCCCCGCCCCGGGAGGGGGTGCAGAACCTGGGCAGGCTCTTCCGCACGGCCCCGGTCGCCATGATTCACGCGGACAGCGGCGGCACGATCCGAGCCGTCAACCAGGCGACCGTCCGGATGCTGGGGCGGAGCGAGGCGGATGTGGTGGGAACCTCGCTGGAGGACCTCTCCGTTCCGGAGGTGCGCCCCCACTGGCTGGCGGCGGTGAGGAGCGACGCGAGCGGTGCGATGGGTTACGAGGGGGAAATCCAGTTGCAGGGGCGCAACGGACCGATGCTGACGAATGTCGTCGCGGTTGAGCAGCCGCTCAAAGGGCACCTGATACTGGCGCTTCGCGACCTGACGAAGCAGAAGGCCTTCGAGAAGCGCTACTTCGAGTCGAAGCGCCTGGCGAGCCTGGGGCGGGTCGTCGAGGGCGTCGCCCACGAGGTGCGCAACCCGATGATCTCGATCGGCGGTTTCGCGCGAAAGCTCCGCGAGGAGTTCGGGGAGGGCAGCCGGCAGGGGCGGTACCTGGACGTCATCGTCGCCGAGGTCGAGCGCCTCGAGCAGATGGTGCGCGACATCGAGGAGTTCGCCCTGTTCTCGAAACAGAGTCGTGCCCGGTGCCGCCGCGTCGACCTCCGGGAGGTGCTCGACGGGGCGGTGGCCCGGGTGCGCGCGCGGGCGGAGGGCGACACCGTGGGCGTGCACGTGGAGGGGGCCTCCGACGAGTTCTTCGTGTACGGCGACCCGGAACTGCTGGGGGAGGCGTTCGAGGCGATCGTGGAGAACGCCTTCGAGGCCATGCCGCAGGGGGGGCAGGTCCGGATCGACCTGCGGTCCGCCGAGCGGTGGGCCCGCGTCGTGATCGGGGACACGGGCGTGGGCATCGCCGAGGAGGACCTCGACGAGATCTTCGACCCCTTCTTCACCTCCAAGACCCGGGGAGCGGGGCTGGGGCTCGCCAAGGCCTACCTCGTGGTGGAGGAGCACGCCGGGAGCATCGAGTTCGAGAGCCAACTCGGCAAGGGGACGGTGTGCACGGTGAGCCTCCCGGCGGACCGCCGCTCCATTCCCAGGGCACCTCCGTGAACGACCGGAAGCGCGCCGTTTTCCTCCTGGGACCCGAGGCGGAGACCGGCCCCGTTGCCGAAGCCCTGGGCGCGAAGGACTACGAGGTGCGCTCCTTCTCCCGGGCCGACGACTTCGCCCAGGAACTGCTGCGGGCTTCGCCCGGCGGGGCGGTCCTCTGGGACGAAGTCGACGCCGGGGTGGGCGCCGTGTACGAACTGCTCCGCCACCACCTGCCGTCCCGCGACTGCAGGATCGTGCTGGTCCGCAGCGGTCCGGGCGACGCTGCCGGCGCTCCGAGCGAGCCCTGCGCCGTCGTCGGTCGACCGGTCTCCCCGGACGAACTCCTCCGGGTGCTCGGGGCGTCGTTCGAGGGCGGCGGCGAGGCCGGCACCGGCATCCCGCGGGTCCTCGTCGTGGACGACGACGACAGCATCGTGCTCCTGGGTTCCCACATCGTGTCGAGCATGGGCATGATCCCGCTCGTCGCCTTCGACGGTCCCGAGGCCGTGGAGAAGGCGGCGCGTTTCCGGCCCGACCTCGTGCTGCTCGACATCAACATGCCGCGCATGGACGGATTCGACGTGATCCGCGCGCTGAAGGCCGAGTCCACCACCGCCCTGATCCCGATCATCGTCTTCTCCGCCCGCAAGGACGAGGAGGACAAGGTGCGGGCGCTCGGGCTCGGTGCGGACGACTACGTGACCAAACCCTTCAGCATCACCGAGCTCGGGGCCCGGATCGACCGCCTCATCAAGAGGACCCGGCTCGGGATGAGCGCTTCGAGCACCACCGGCCTGCCGGGGAGCCTCAGCCTGGAGCAGGTCCTCCTGCAGCGGATCCGGGATGCCCTTCCCCTCGCCGTCCTGTACATCGACATCGACCACTTCAAGTCCTTCAACGACCGCTACGGCTTCGCCCGGGGCGACAGCGTGATCCGGCAGACGGCGGACCTGATCTTCGGGGGAGTCCGTGCCCACGGCAATCCGGACGACTTCGTGGGGCACATCGGCGGCGACGACTTCGTGGTGGTCACCACTCCGCCGCGGGCCGTGGCGGTGGCCGACGCCGTCATCGAACGGTTCGACCGCATCGTCCCCTACTACTACGACCGGGAGGACCGGGAGCGGGGCAGCCTCGTCACCGAGGACCGGAAGGGCCGTTCCGCGGCGTTCCCGCTCATGAGCCTCTCCATCGCCATGGTGACCAGCGAGAACCGGGCGTTCGGCCACCCGGGGGAGGTCGCGGACGTGGCCGCCCAGTTGAAGCGCCTCGCCAAGAGCCGGCCCGGCAGCGTCTGGGTCAAGGACCAGCGGGGGAACCATGAGAGCGCTTCGTAAGGAGGCGCTGCTCCTCGCGGCGGCGCTGCTGCCCGGGGTCGCGTCCGCGGACATCTACGCCTCGAGGGGACCGGACGGTTCCGTGTCCTACACCGACGCCCCCACCGAGGCCGACTTCTCCATCTTCATCCGCGAGGCGCCGCCCGTCCTGCCGTGGCGGGAGGCGGTGGAGCGGGAGGCGGAACGCCACGGCCTCGACCCGCGCCTGGTGCGAGCCGTGATCTACGTGGAGTCGGGAGAGAACCCCCGGGCCGTCTCCCCGAAGGGGGCGCAGGGACTGATGCAACTCATGCCCGGCACCGCCGAGGAGCTTGGCGTGGCCAACGCCTTCCGGCCCCGCGAGAACATCAAGGGAGGGGTCGGGTACCTGGCCTCCATGGTCGAACGCTTCGGCGGCCGCCTCGACCTGGCGCTCGCCGCATACAACGCCGGGCCGGGCGCCGTGGACAAGTACGGCGGCGTCCCCCCCTACCCGGAGACCCAGGCGTACGTCCGCAAGGTGATGGACGTATACCGCAGGCAGGGCGCGGTTCCCGGGGTTGACACGAGGGGGTCTCCTGGGCATAATCCGGCTCCCAAACCCGAGCGGGAATAACTCAGTGGTAGAGTGCGACCTTGCCAAGGTCGAAGTCGCGGGTTCGAATCCCGTTTCCCGCTCCAATCGCTCGCAAAGCCCGGTTCTCCGGGCTTTTCATTTTTCTGGTGCCGTCTGGTTGCCGTCCGGTGCCGCTGCTCGCCGCCGTCCCCGTTCCGGCCTCGTCCAGCACCGCCACGGCCCCCGCCACGTCCTCGGGCGCGATGTGCCCGTAGTGGTCCACCGTGATCTGGATGGAAGAGTGCCTGTCAAGGACCGGCGGAATTGACCACCGGCGGGGCCACGGTTATTGACCAGGCAGGGCCTCGGTGGGCTCGGGTTGAAGGTTGAGGGATGTCTGGTTGGGGCGCAGTCGCTTGCGGTAGGAGTCTCCTTTCATCACGAGGTGATGGGCGTTGTGGGCGAGCCGGTCGAGGGCGGAGTTGGCCATGACCGGATCGGGGAATAGTGGCAGCCAGTCGGCCGGCGGTCGATTGGAGGTCACGACGATGGAGCCTCGTAGGTGGCGTTCGGCGACGATCTCGTAGAAGTCCTCGGCCTGGGTCATGGTCATGGGTTTGAGCCCGAAGTCGTCGAGGATGAGCAGGTCCGGGGTAAGGAGCTTGCGGATCTCCGCTTCCCAGGAGTTGTCGGCGCGGGCAGCGTGCAGGGTGCGGAAGAACTTCACGGCCTTGAGGAAGGTAACGGTCTTTCCCATCCGGCAGGCCTGATGGCCCAAGGCCTGCGCGAGGTGCGTCTTGCCGGTGCCGGCAGGGCCGTAGAGGAGTACATGCTCGCGGCGCTCGACAAACAGGCAGGTCGCCAGGTCCCGGATCGCCGCGACGTTGACGCCGGGCAGGCAGGCAAACTCGAAGTCCTCGATGGTCTTGGGTTCCTCGAAGCTCGCCCGTTGCAGCCGCAGTTTGAGGCTCTGGGCGCGCCGCCGCTCGATCTCGTCTTGCAAGACGAGTTGGAGGAACTCGAGGTAGCCCAACTGGGTCTGGCGGGCCTGAGCAAGCCGCACGTCGAGAGAATCGAGCATGCGGCCGAGCTTGAGGGCCTTGAGCTGTCCGACGAAGGCGGGAGAGAGGCTCATGAGGGCACCTCCCCGACGGCAGCGAAGCTCTCCGGGGGGTGGAGGAAGGCGAGCCCCAGTTGGGACAGAGCGGGGGCGGGGCTCGGCGGCGGCGCCTGCCACAGGGAAGGCACGCCCTTCTCCAGCACCCGTTCGAGGCGCCGGATCTCCGTGCACCCGAAGTCGAGCAGATACTGGCAGGCCTGATCGAGACGCTCGGCGCCATATTTCTGCCCGAGGCGCACCAGGGCCTGGGCCTTGCGCAAATTGCGGATGGCGTGGTCCGAGAGGATCGCGACGGCCATGCGCTCGACGTGGGGGCCGAGTTCCGCGGCCTTCTCGCGGCAGTACTGGGGATGGGCAAACAGGAACGCCCGGGCCGCCTCGGGCAGATCGGAAGCGTCGGTGACCCAGGTCCCTTTGCGACGCGAACGGGGATGGGTCTTGACGAGGACCTCGTCGCAGAAGATCTCGACGAGCCGGCTCGTCGCCTTCACCCAGACGGTCTTGCTCACGAACCGCGAGGGCAGCGAGTAGTAGCTTCGCTCGAAGACGATGTGGTGGTCGGGATGGACCTTGGCCTCGGCCCAGGTGGGCACATCGAAGGGGTGGTCCGGGAGCGGCCGCAGGGAGAGTCGCTCGTCGCGCTCGAAACGCACCATCGGCGGCTCCTGCGTGGTGCCGTGGACCTCGCGGCCGACGCTGTCGCGGCACCAAAGGAGCGCCTTCTCGTTGAGGTCGGTCAGATCCCGGTACGTGCGCCCTGCGACGAGTTGCTGGCGGATGACCGGCACGGCTCTTTCGACCTTCCCTTTGTCCTGGGGCGCGGCCACGCGGGCCGGGTCGATGGCGAAGCCGTAATGACGCTCCAACGCCCCGTAGGCTCGGTTGAGCGTGGGATCGTAGAGGTCGGGCCGGATCACGCCGGCTTTCAGGTTGTCCAGGAGCACCGTCTCCGGCACGCCGCCGAAGAACTCGAAGGCGCGCACGTGGCAGTCGATCCAGGTGGCCACGTCCTGGCGCTCGATGAACCGCACGAAGCGATGCCGGCTGTAGGAGAGCGTCAGCAGGAAGGCCCAGAGCCGCCGGCGCGAGCCGTCGGTGAACGCGATCTCCGCCTGGCCGAAGTCCACCTGGGCCTGACGCCCCGGCGGGGTCTCCAGGCGGATCGTGAGCCGGGGCTGCACGGGGCGGACGTGGTCGCGAATGAACCGCTTCACGCTCGAGTAGCTGACGCCGACCTCGCGCTCACAGAGCAGGCGCCAGACCTGCTTCATCGTCATGTGGCGCTCCCCGAGCCAGGTGCGGATCTGCTCCTCGTGCGCCCTGAGGAGCTTCTGTGTGACGGCGGCCTCAGCCTCGTCGCTCTGGGCAACGAGCTTCTGGCGAACGTGCGCCATGGCGGCCTGCCGCTCGGCCTCGTCGCCGCCGCGGGTCAACCCACTCTGCTGGGCGAGCCGCAGGTACTTTCGCACGGTGTTTCGGGCTTGGCCCACGCTGCGCACGATCTGCATGAGCGTGTGGCCTCGCTGGTAGCGGAAGAAGACCTCGTCGAGTTCGATCATGGGGATGGGCCTCCGGGCCATGGCTCCTCCTGTCGGCAAAGCCGACAAGATGAACCCACGGCGGCTGGTGGCCCACCGAGAAACCGGGGGTGGTCAATTCCGCTGACCCC
>CAVPOV010000014.1:0-178344 GCA_963707045.1 uncultured delta proteobacterium | reverse complement strand
CGGCGACGGGGTCGCCTGCATCGTTGGGGTGGTTGGCTCGAAACAGTGGCAGAAATCGGCCTTCGCCAGGGGGAGTCCGAGCAAACGGACAGGTTGTTCGGACAATCCAACGCGATGGCAACCCATGGCTTGCAACCAATACGCCAGTGACGTATAGTCGCCGCATGATCGTCTTCATCGAGACCGCCGTCTTCTCACGCACGCGGGAGGCATATCTCGATGATCGTGAATTTGCCGAACTTCAACAGTTCCTCATTCGCCACCCGGAAGCCGGCAACGTTGTTCCGGGGTCGGGCGGTGTGCGTAAGTTGCGTTGGACACTGCCTGGTCGGGGAAAGCGTGGCGGCGCACGAGTGCTCTATTTCTGGGCCCGATCTCGAGGGGAGATTTGGCTTTTGGTGATATACGGCAAGAACGTTCAGGAGAATATCGCCCCGGAAACTCTGCGACGGCTCAAGGAGATCTTCGATGGCAAGAAAGACTGAAGAAGAACGTGAGGCCTGGGAGCAAGGCCGCGATCTCAACGCGGAACTCATGGAGGCCGTCAGCGATATTGAGACTGGCCGAGTTGCGCGTCGCACGGTGGAGCCACGCTCTCCGGTGGTGCGGGCGCGCCTCAAGGCGGGTCTCTCCCAAACAGAATTCGCTGCGTTGCTCGGCGTCTCCAAACGCACCCTTGAGCAGTGGGAACAGGGCCGCAGGGAACCCTCCGGGGCGGCGAAGATGCTTATTAAGGTAGCCGAGCGGCATCCCGAGATTCTTCGGGAATTGGCTGCGTAGGAGGAACACTTCTTGGCGGCTGCAGCAAGGGAGGGGAAACGTTCGGAGGAACACCGACGGCGGCCTCGGCGACGGGGTCGCCTTCGTCGTTGAGGGTCGGGCGAGGCTAGGGCGAGGCCAAGGGGCCAAATCGGCACTGATCGAAGCAGTCCCATCAATCGGAGGAGTACTCGAGACTAGCGAGCCCCTCCTATAGCCTCGAACACATAGAGAGCCAATCGCTCAGGACTAGCGCTGTGCCGCTCGCTGCATCATGCAAGTGGAGTGACGATGGCGGCCGTGGGACCCGGTTTCCCCTGTTCCCCTTCCAGCCGGGGCGCCCTGACCAAAAGGACATGAAGGTTTCGGAGCCGGTCGGCCACGGGATCTTAGAGATGTCTCAAGAGCGAAGGCGGCAGGGATGGATCTCTAGTCGGCCGCCCAGTCGAGCACCGTGGGGAACGGCAGAAAGAGCTCTAGCTTCCGGTCCCGCAAAGGGAGGAAGCCGAACGTCTCGTAGAACGTGCGCGCGCGATCACTTTTCACTTCCACGAAGAGCCCGACGCAGCCCACGTTCCGGCCAGCCTCCGCCACTCGCCGAATGGCTTCGACTAGGACCACGCCACCGTAGCCTTTGCCCTGCTCGTCGACCCGCACGGCCAGGCGCGCAAGCTTGGCGCCCGGAAGTCGTCCACGGGGGAACTTCTTCGCGATTTCTGCGGGCAGAAGAGGAGCCTCAACTTCGCACATCGTCAGGGTGAAGAAGCCGATGATGCGCTTCGGATCGGACTCGCCCGCGAGAACAAAGGTCCTCGCAACTCCTTTCGCGGCGTGTTGACGAGCGACCTTCTGGAGGTAGTCGTTAAGGGCTGGCTCGCCGCAGTCGAAACCGGCTCGATCGTGCGCCGACCCGAGCGGCTCAACCTTCGGCACGGCCCATCAGCTCCGCATGCCGGCGGGCCGCCCGCCTCATCTCCTCGTTGACTGGCGGCGGGTTCTCCAACGCCGCAAAAAACGTCTTTGCGTCGCGGCGCGACAGGCGCACCAACCGCTCCTCGTCGAGGATCCTTTGGGCCCGTTCCTTGGCTGCCTGCACCAGGAACTGATTCACGGTCGAACCACTCAGGGCCGCCGCCTCTTCGATCATTGCGTGCACGCCCTCAGGCACCCGCGCGGTCAGCCGGGCGCCGCTCGTCGTGGGAGTTGCCATGTCCAGGTCCCTCATCCGGATAGGAATACCGACGGCCCTATGGTAGCAAAATGGCACCACTTACGCAACGCACTAGGTGCCTTTTTGGCACCATCACCTTGATCGACTTCTGCCCCACTCCATCTTGAACTGCCCCTTCCCCGCGAAGCCAGTCCGGGGAAACGGACGAGAAGACGACACACGGCAGCGGACGCAGATCAACCTCCCCGCCGACGAGTCGTTGGGGCTCGCCCCTGCTCGGACAGCCTTTCGCTTAGAGTGTGGAATCAGCCGCCCGTATGGTGCTGACAATCCGGAGCCCGGCCCGTCGGACCCAGGATTCAGGGGGCCTTGAGGATCTTGCGGGAATCCAGGGACACCTCGCCCCCTGAGTCGAAGGGAAGCCGCCCGGCACCCCGCAGCCCCACCTGCCCTCGAAGCTGCCACCGGAAACGCTCGGCGCCGGAGCGCTCCAGCTCGGCCAACTGGCGGACCACTCCGAGCAGAGTGCTCGTGACCGCCACTTCGATGGCTCCGGTGCCGTAGGGGGGAATGGCGAGCGCCTGGGCAGACACCCCCGAGGCGAAGGGTTCGCCGTTGAGCAGCAGTTCGCAGTCCAGCCCCTCCACCGCCAACTCGAAGGAATTCGGGTTCTGGACCTCCAGGGTGAGGACGTAGTGCTGCGCGAAGAGGGTCGCGTCGCCCAGACGCAGGTCCGTCAGGACGACCCGCGGCGGGGCCGGGCGGGTGCCTAGACCGGCACACCCCACAAGGAACGCACCCAGGACGAGAAGGGTTCCGAAGCGCCTCATCACCCCGCCAGTATGCCCCTGCGCTCCGGGTCCATCAACGGCGCACCGGTGCGGGGAACGCAGGCGCTCATCGACTTCTAAGCGCCGCTTCACCCCCCTCTCATGCACCGTGGCTACGCTGGTGGTGCGCGAGAGCACCAGGAAACGCTCCCCGGAGGGGCGGTACCACCCGGGAGCACGCGATGCGGGCTGCCGGGGAAGGCGGGAGGGGGAGCGGGGACGTGGACGTCTCCGCTCCCCCTCTTTGTCGAGTCGACGCAGGCGCCCACCTATCAGGCGCTCTCCGGAAGGGCCAGGGCGGGGTGGGCGGGCTCCGCCCGCGGGCGGGCCGGCAGGGCGCTCACCCAGGAGAGGGCCACCGCCGCGAGGTAGGGCAGCGACTGCACCAGCAGAGCCCCCGCCCACAGCAGCGCACCGGGCATCTCCCGGCCCTGCTGGAGCGCCACCCCCAACGCCGCGAGCCACAGGGCGGCCCCGAGGCCCGCCTCCTCGGCCGCGTGGAGCAGAGCCTGGATCGCGGCCGGGCGGTTCTCGCACTTGGGGGTGCGGAAGAACGGTTTGCCCGTCGTGACGAAGCCCTGGATCACCGCCTTGGCGATGGTGTGCGAGAGCGCCAGGCCGGCCAGGGCGGCGGCGAACGTCTGCGCCCGCGTCGCCCCCACCCGGGCGCGGTAGAGGGACGCCAGCTTGGCGACCTTGAAGAAGAAGAGCGCGAGGGGCGGCAGGATGAACACCGCCAGCGGGGGGTCCACGTGCTTCGGGTCGAGCACGATCGCCCCGGACCAGGCCAGGGCCGCCGCCGTGTAGAAGAGGTTGAGCCCGTCCGCGAGCCACGGCAGCCACCCAGCCACGAAGTGGTAGCGCTGGCCCCAGGTCAGGTGCCCGGCCTCCCGGCCCAGGAGCGTGCGGCGGTGGCGGCGAAGGATCTGGATCGCGCCGTAGGCCCAGCGGAACCGCTGCTTCTTGTAGGCGAGGAAGTTGTCGGGCATGAGCCCCTGGCCGTAGCTTCGCTCCACGTAGGCGCCCTCGTATCCCCCCTCGAAGATCCGCAGGCCCAGTTCCGCGTCCTCGGTGATGCACCACTCCGCCCACCCGCCGACCTCGCGCAGGACTCCGGTACGGACCATCGT
Source organism: uncultured delta proteobacterium (assembly GCA_963707045.1). Lineage (GTDB taxonomy): Bacteria > Desulfobacterota > Deferrisomatia > Deferrisomatales > JACRMM01 > CAZGRT01. The sequence goes on along the minus strand of CAVPOV010000014.1, from coordinate 174,454 downwards.
CATCGTGCCGTGCTCGATGATGGCGTTGCGGTCGTTGCGCGTGACCATCCCGATGTGGAAGAACCCCTTGTACTCGGCGTGGCACATGCCCTTGAAGACGCTCTCCCCGCCGTCCCGGTAGTCCTGCGGAGCCTGCACGAAGCCGATCTCCGGTCGGTCGAAGTGGGGGACGAGGTCCCGGAGCCAGCGCGGGTGCACCTGGTAGTCGCTGTCGATCACCGCCACGACCTCGGCGTCCGCCGCCGTGCGGGCCAGGGCGAAGTTGAGGGCCCCGGCCTTGAACCCGGCGAGCGGGTCCACGTGGAAGAAGCGGAATCGGCCACCGAGCTCTCGGCAACGGGCCTCCACGGGCTGCCATACGGAGGGGTCCTTGGTGTTGTTGTCGACGACCAGGACCTCGAAGTCCGGGTAGTCGAGCCGGGCCAGCGCGTCGAGCGTGCCGATCATCATCTCGGGGGGCTCGTTGTAGGCCGGCACGTGGATGGAGACCTTGGGGAGAGACGCCCCCTCGCGGTGCCCGCCCCCTCCCCTGGCCTCAAAGGAGCGGCGGCGGCGGGTCACCCAACGGGCCTCGGCCAGTTCGTGCCCCTCGGTGAGCAGCACCAGGGCGACCCCGACCAGTCCCACGGCCAACACCACGCCCACGGTCACCGTGAACGGCGTGAGGTACTGGTGGCCGTAGTCGTAGGCGATCCAGACGACGCCGGCGCCCAGTCCGTTGGCGAGAGCGGCGAGGAAACCCCGGCCGCGGCCCCGAAGCGTGCCGCCGTCGATCAGGAGCGTCGCCAGCATGAGGAAGCCGAGCAGCGCCGCGACGCCCGCGAGGGCGCGCCACTGGGGGATGCGCACCACCGGCTCGGTGAACTCGAACTTCTGGTTGCGGTAGACGTCGTAGACACCCCAGTAGGCGCCCACGGCTCCTTCGGTCTCCGTCTTCCAGGGCTGGTCGAACGCCTCCATGAGGTAGTAGTCGTACCGCGCCGCCTGGGCCTGCGCGAGAAACCTGCGCAGGAAGATCGCCTCGTGCGCCTGGGAGGCCACGGCGCTCCTTCGCGTGCGCCCGTTGCTCGGCCAGCCCACCTCGGCGAAGACCACCGGCTTGCCCGGGAAGGCAGCCCGCAGCTGTTCGTAATCTCCGACCACCGCTTCGACGGCTTCTTCGAGGGGCACCCCCTCCCAGTAGGGAAGCATGTGGGCCGCCACGTAGTCGGCGTGACCGGCGAGTTCGGGGTGCTTGAGCCAGACGTGCCACGGCTCGCCCGTGCTCACCGGCACCCGGACGGCCGCGCGCACGCGGTCGAGGTAGTCGACCAGTGCCTCCGGGGTCAGATCTCCCCGCAGCACCGTCTCGTTGCCGACGATCACCCGGGTGACGTTGCGGTTCCGGCGGGCGATCTCGACGAGCTTCGCGATCTCCCGCTCGTTGTCCTCGAGATTCGCCGTGAGCCAGGCGCCGGCGGTGACGGTCATGCCGTGACGGCGGGCCAGCACCGGGATCTCCGCGAGGGTCCCCCCGACGCCGTACGTGCGGATCGAGCGCACCTTTCCGGCCAGCAGGGACAAGTCCGCGTCGATCTCCTCGCGGGTGGGGAACTCCCCCGCCGCCGGGTCCTCCCCCATGCGCAGGGGAGAGAAGGACATGCCCGCGACCTGCGAGGGCCAGGGAGGCTCCTGGCTGGGGCGGTTTCCCAGCGCCCAGAGGCCGATGGTGATGGCGGCAAAGGCGGCTGCGACGCCGACGTTTACGAGGCGGGACCCCTTCCACATGGTACGACCCTTCGGAGACGCGCGGTCACCCCGAGCAAGCACGCACCCGTCGCGGCACACGACACGACGTCGGCGCAATCGCGGCGGTTCGCTCTCATCGAACGGCAATCGGGGAGAATTCGGGGGCGGCGCTACTCCAGCACACCGCCTGGCGGGCATCTCCCGGACGGGAGGCTAGCCACAGGCAAGGCCCCGTATTCTAACAGAACGGAGGAAGCGGAAGAAGGGGGCTCACTGCACCGGGACGATACGCCCCGCGCGGACGGTGAAGATCTTGGGCTCGACGGAGATGTCGCCCCCGGGGTGAGTCGTGAGGGGCCCTGTCACCGCGCCCGCCGCCCAGAGGGAGCCGAGCCTGCGGCGCAGGGAATCCCGAGTCTCCTCTCCGAACCCCGTTCCCCCGAAGACCATGACGGACACGGCATCGTAGGCGTAGGCCTCGATGACCCCCGGTGGCTCGCCGTATTGTGCCCGGTACGCGTCGACGAATTCCCGCGCCTCGGGCCGCGACGGGTCGAACTCGCCCGCGAAGAGGGCACCCGCCACGGCCTCCTCGCCGACCTCCACGAAGGCGGGGTAGTTCCAGGTGCGAAGCCCCAGCAGGACGATCCGCTCCACGTCGTGGAACGCCATCTGCGGCGCCACCTGGGCCGCTTCGAGCCCCGATATCGGGAGGAAGAGCCCCTCGAAGTCGACGATCGGCTCGGGGCGGTACCGGGCGAGCCTCTCCTCGTCCACCTCGATCTCCTGCGCTCGGTCGGCGGGCGTCCCCTCCTCGTCGGCTTCGGGGACTTCGGCCGCCTCGGCCTCGGAGACCACCCCGCCGAAGTCGAGCGCGAGCAGGAGGTCCCGTTCCCGCTCGACCCGGACGCGCTCCTCCTCCAGGAAACGCTCCCGCACCTCTTCCGCGCTGAGCCCGTGGACTCCCGTGAGCCTTTGGATGGCCTCGTCGGGAGCGCGGGTCGCGGGGTCGAAGGCCTCGACTCCCGTGATCTCCGCGCCGCGCCGGACCGCTTCGCTCCAGAACAGGTCGCGGTACCGCCGGCCGAGCACGGTGTCCGGGTAGAGGATCGCGAAGCGCCCGATCCCCCTCTCGTCGATGGCGTACTCGACGAGGCGGGCGGTCTCGTCCTCTTCGCGCAGGTACAGGCGAAAAGCACCCCCGCCGGCCGCCTCCGGTGCGGGGGTGAGGCAGACGAGGGGAACCCCGAGTTCTCTTCCGACGCGGCCACTCTCCACGGCGACGTTGCCCTTGAGGGGCCCCACCACGCCGAGCACGCCTCGGGCCGCCAACTGCCGGAGCGCCGCCGCGGCCACCTCGGCCTCTCCGGCCGAGTCGGCAACCGCCAGGCGGATGCCGAGATCCTCTCCGCCCGAGAGGAGCCGGCTGGCCAGAAGGGCCCCCCGGAGGGCACGCTCGCCGAAGGGCCGCAGGGGGCCCGAGAGCGGCAGCAAGAGTCCGTACAGGCCGGGGCGCTCCACCGAGCCGGCCCAGCGCAGCCGCAGTTCCGAGGCCCGCCGTCCCGCAGCCTGGTCCGCGAACTCCCGCTCGACGTCCGCGAGGAGGGCATGGGCCTCCGTCTCCCTCCCGTCCGCCTGCAGCAGAAGGGCCACCCGCAGCCTCGCCCACCCGCTGGCGGGGCAGGACGGACACCGCGAGATGAACTGACGCAGTTCCGCCTCGCCGGCCCCCTCGACCAGGTGCCGTGCCCGGAGCCGGAACTCGTCCGCCTCCATTTCGGGCGCTTCCTGGGCCGCGATCTCCCACGCCTCCACGGCTTCGGCAAGCCTCCCGGCACCTTCGAAGAAGGCGGCTCTCTCCGCCCACGGGTTCCGAGCCCCCGGCGGCCCTGCCGCGACCTCGCCCCCTTCGGGCTGCCGCTCCGCCGTGGGGACCGGAAGCTCCTGCACGCGAGGCACCCAGAGGCCCAGCCACTCGGGGTCCATCGGAGGCCAAGGCGGTTCCTGCCGCAGGGAAGGCGGAGGAACCGGCTCCGGGGGCGCGACATCGGAAGAGGCTTCCACCGCGGGCGGCGGCGGTTCTCGAACGACCACGGGGAGCTTGGGCGCGGCGCACGCCGCGCCCAGCAGGAGGAAGCCGAGCAGGCCTAAGGCGGTGCGACGTGTCATGTCCGCTTCGAGGCGAGGGGTTGGCGCCGAAAGGGTACCAGAGCCCCGCGATGGGGAGCAATCAGCCCGGGGGCTTCTTCGCGGCCTTCCCCACGGCCGATTTCCCCTTTCGGGTTCCGAGGCGCTCGAACTCCCGCAGCAACTTCTCCTGCTTGGCGGTGATCTTCGCCGGGACCTCGACCTGCACCACGACCCTCAGATCCCCGCGACGAGCCCCCCGACCCGTGGGAATGCCGTGACCCTTCAGGGTGAGGACGGTGCCGGGCTGGGTCCCGGGCGGCACCCGCAGCGTCACGTCCTCCTCGAGGGTCGACATCTCCAGGTCAGCTCCCAGCACGGCTTGGGCGAGGGATACGGAGACCTCGCCCACGAGGTCTTGGCCGTGGCGGCGGAAGAGGGGGTGCGGCCGCACCGACAGGACGACGTAGAGATCACCCGGCGGGCCCCCGTGGGACCCCCTCTCGCCCTCCCCGGAGACGCGGAGTCGGGTGCCCTCGTCGATCCCCGCGGGCACGGCGATGGACAGGCGTCGGCGCTGCTGGGAGATCCCGCGCCCCCCGCAGGCCGGGCACGGGTCGGCCGCCACCCGCCCCTCCCCCCGGCAGCGGGGGCATTCCCGCTCGACGCTGAAGAACCCCTGCTGGAATCGGGCTCGGCCCTGCCCGTGGCATTCGGGACACGGCGCCGGAGCCGTGCCCCGCCTGGCTCCGCTCCCGCGGCATTCCTCGCAGTCGCGGAGAACGGGGATCTCGATATCCCGGGTGCAGCCGAAGACGGCCTCGCGAAAATCGAGGGTGAGGTTGTACCGCAGGTCCTGTCCGCGCTCCGGCCGCGGACCCCGATGCCTCCGGTGTCCGAAGACGTCGCCGAAGATCTCGCTGAACAGGTCGTCGACGTGGGTCCGCAGGTCGAAGTCCGCGGCGCCGCCGCGCCGGTCCCGGAAGACGGCTCGATGGCCGAATCGGTCGTACTCGGCTCGGCGGCCGGGGTCGGAGAGGACCTGATACGCTTCGGCCAGTTCCTTGAAGCGGGCTTCGGCCCCGGCGTCGGAGGGATTGCGGTCCGGGTGACAGCGCAGCGCCAGCCTGCGATAGGCCCGCTTGATTTCGGCCTCGCCGGCGCTGCGGTCGATCTCGAGCACTTCGTAGTAATCGCGCTTCGCCACGAGGCCTGGGGAGGTTCCGGGACCCTCGAGCCCCGGAACGGGAACGGGGGGCCTAGTCGGCCCCCCGGTGGGTCACCCGGATGCTATTTCACTTCCTCGAAGTCCGCGTCCACGACGCCTTCGTCCTTCCCGCCCGGCTGCTGCCCGCCGCCGTCCTGGGAAGGCCCGCCGCCGCCCGCCTTCTTGTACATCTCCTCGGCCAGGCGGTGGGAGGCTTGCGTCAGCCCTTCGAACGCGCTGCGGATCGCAGCCACGTCCTCGCCCTTGAGCGCCGTCTTGGCGGTGTCCATGGCCGCCTCGATGGAAGACCGGCTCGCCGCGTCGATCTTGTCCCCGAACTCCTTGAGGCTCTTCTCGGTGGAGTAGACGAGTCCGTCGAGGCGGTTGCGCTCCTCCACGACCTCGCGGCGCCGGTGGTCCTCCTCCGCGTGAGACTCGGCGTCCCGGACCATCTTTCGGATCTCCTCCTCGCTCAGGCCGGAGGAGGCCTTGATCTCGATGGACTGCTCCTTGCCCGTGGCCATGTCCTTGGCCGAGACGTGGAGAATCCCGTTGGCGTCGATGTCGAAGGTCACGTCCACCTGCGGGAGGCCGCGCGGCGCGGGCGGAATGCCCACCAGTTCGAACCGGCCGATGGTCTTGTTGTCGCGCGCCATGTCGCGCTCGCCCTGCAGGACGTGGATCGACACGGCGGTCTGGTTGTCCTCCGCCGTGGAGAACACCTGGCTCTTCCGGCACGGCACCGTCGTGTTGCGGTCGATGATGCGCGTGAAGACTCCGCCCAGCGTCTCGATGCCCAGGGAGAGGGGCGTGACGTCGAGCAGCAGCACGTCCTTCACCTCGCCCGCGAGCACAGCGGCCTGGATGGCGGCGCCGAGCCCGACCGCCTCGTCCGGGTTCACGCCCTTGTGGGGCTTCTTGCCGAAGACCTGCTCGACCTTCTCCTGGACCTTGGGCATCCGGGTCATGCCCCCGACGAGGATCACGTCGTCGATCTGCGCGGGCGACAGGCCGGCATCCTTGAGCGCCTGCCGGCAAGGCCCCTCGGTCTTGTCCACCAAGTCGCCCACCAACTGCTCGAGCTTGGCGCGGGTGATACGGATGTTCAGGTGCTTCGGCCCCGCCTGGTCCGCGGTGATGAACGGCAGGTTGACGGTGGTCTCCATCGTCGTGGAGAGCTCCATCTTGGCCTTCTCGGCGGCTTCCTTGAGCCTCTGCAGGGCCATCTTGTCGCCACGCAGATCGATCCCCTGCTCCTTCCGGAACTCGTCCGCCAGGTAGTCGATCACGCGCTTGTCGAAGTCTTCGCCCCCGAGGAAGGTGTCGCCGTTGGTGCTCTTGACCTCGAAGACCCCCTCCCCGATCTCCAGGATCGAGATGTCGAAGGTGCCGCCCCCCAGATCGTAGACCGCGATCTTGCGCTCGCCCGTCTTCTCGAGCCCGTAGGCCAGCGCGGACGCCGTGGGCTCGTTGATGATCCGCTTCACTTCGAGCCCGGCGATCCGGCCGGCATCCTTGGTCGCCTGGCGCTGGCTGTCGTTGAAGTACGCGGGAACCGTGATCACCGCCTCCTTCACTTCGTGGCCGAGGTACTCCTCCGCCGTCTGCTTCATCTTCTGGAGCACCCACGCCGAGACCTCCGCGGGGCTGTACTTCTTGCCCCTGATCTCCACCCAGGCGTCCCCGTTGGTTCCCTCGACGATCTTGTAGGGAACCATGCCCATGTCCTTCTTCACCTCGGGATCGGTGAACTTGCGGCCGATCAACCGCTTGATCGCGAAGACGGTGTTCTCCGGGTTCGTCACCGCCTGCCGCTTGGCCGACTGCCCCACCAAGCGCTCCCCGTCCGGCGTGATGGCCACGATGCTCGGGGTGGTGCGGTTGCCCTCCGGGTTCGCGATGACGGTCGGGTCGCCTCCCTCGATGATCGCCACCACGCTGTTGGTGGTGCCGAGGTCGATACCGATGATCTTGCCCATGACCAAGCCTCCAATCTGTCAACAGAAAAAGGGACGCGCCGGGCGCGTCCTTCGTCTCGCGCGAAGCAACCTAACCATCGCCCTTCGGGGCGGCAACCGCCGTCACCGAAACTTTGGCGGGCCGCAGCAGCCGGCCCTTGAACGTGAATCCGGTCTCGTACACGTCGGCGACCAGGCCCGCCTCTTCGCCGGGGACCTGGATCATGGCCTCGTGAAGCGCCGGGTCGAAGCGCGCCCCGCGCGCCTCCACCGGCGAGACCCCGTGACGACCCAGGGCCTCGTGGAACTGCCGGATCACTTGCTCGAGCCCCTCCGTCAGCGATTCCCCTCCCCCGGCGTCGCCCGGGCCGGCGTGGGCGACCGCCCGCTCCAAATTGTCGAGCACGGGCAGGAGGTCCCTCAGGAGAGGCTCGGCCGCGTACTCGAGCGCGTCGCGGTAACGCTTCTCGGTTCGCTTCTTGAAGTTCTCGACTTCGGCCTGCTGGTAGAGAACCTCGCTGCGCAGGGCGTCGATCTGCGCGTCCTTCTCCGCCAGAACCTGGTCGACGGACACCGCCTCTCCCTCCGTGAGGGGACCACCGGCGGCCGCTTCCTCGGCGCTCCGCGCTTCCCTTTCCTGCGCGGCCTCCGGGCCGCGATCGCGTTTGGTCATGGTCTCCTCACGTGCGCGCTGCGCCTCATACCGTGTCGAAGATTCCGCCGAGGAGCCGGGCGGTATAGTCCACCAACCCGACGACCCTTCGGTAGTCCATGCGGGTGGGGCCGATGACCCCCACGCTCCCCAGCACGCGACCGTGCCGGCTGTACGGGGCCGTCACCAGCGAGCATCCCTGCAGGTCCGTAAGGGGGTTCTCCTCGCCGATGAGCACCTGGCGGCTCGGGGCCTCGGCCGCTCGCTCCAGCAGTTTCAGGATGAGCCCCTTCTTCTCGAACGCCTCGAAGAGGTGCTTCATGCGGTCCGCGCTGCTGAACTCGGGCTGCGTCAGGAGGGCCACCGGGTCCCCGAGGTACAGGTCGCCCTCCGGCTCGGGAGCACCCATGGCGAGGCTGCCCAACTCGAGAGCCCGCTGCAGCAGCGAGTCGTACAACGCCACCTCGTTGGCCATCTCGGCCACGATGCGTTCCTTCACGTGCCCGAGGGGAACCCCTTCCAGGAGCTCGTTGAGGTAGTTCGCCATCCGGTCGAGGTCGGGCTGGGTGTCGATCTCGGGTGCGAGAACCGGCCGATGGTGCACGACGCCGGACTGCGAGACCAGGACCACCAGCACCCGCCCCGGACGCAGGAGGACGAAGTCGATGTGGCGGAACACGCTGGCCTCGAACCTGGGGGCTGCGACGAGGCCGACCTGGCCCGCCGCCGAGGAAAGTACCCGGGAAGTGCTCTCCAGCAGTCCCTCGATGTCCGTGGTCTCGCCCGAGGCGAGCCCGCTGCGCAGCCGCCGCCGGTCGGCAGCCCCGAGCGACCCCGGGCACATGAGGGAGTCGACGTAGTAGCGGTAGCCCCGGTCCGTGGGCTTTCGTCCCGCAGAGGTGTGGGGCTGGTACAGGTACCCCCATTCCTCCAGATCGGCCATCACGTTGCGCACGGTGGCGGGGGAGACCCCCAGCCCATGCTTTCGGGCCAGGTGCCTCGACCCCACGGGCTCCGCCGACTGGACGAACTCCTCCACGACGGCCGCCAGCACCCTCTTGTCTCGCGCGCTCAGGTTGGGCTCCACGGAGCACCTCCCTCTCTTAGCACTCACGGCTCGAGAGTGCTAAGGGCGCACGGTAACAACGGCCCCCCCCCGCAGTCAAGGGAGTGCACCTGCTTCGGCGGGCCTGGAGCAATGCTGGAAGATCGACGCGGACGGACGGCGGGAGCGGGGGCGTGTCTTCGCGGTCGGGAGGCGGGGCCCGTCTCGGCCGCCGCCCCCGCCGGTCCCCTCAGTTCTTCTTCCCCTCGTCTCCGAAGATGTCGCCGAAGTCGAGGTCCAGCAGTTCTTCCTTGTCCTTGCCTTCGGCTCGCCCCTCGGCATGGCGGGTCGGCTCCACCATGTCGTCGAAGGACTCCTCGAAGTCCAGGTTGCCGAGGACGTCCTCCGGGCCCGAAGAGCTCAGCGGCTCGACGGCTGCCACGGAAGCCAAAGGTTCCACGTCCGCCGCCGCGGCAGCCACGGCCGGGGCGCGGTCCTCGGGCGACACCGCGATGATCTGCAGACGGGTGCGGACATCGCCGAGCGTCTGCCCGCACCGCTTGCAGGCGTCGAAATAGTCGAAACTGACGTAACTGCACTTCGGGCACTTCATGGACGCTCTCCTTTCGCACGGGAAACCCCTTCGGGTTCCGCCGCCTGATGGCTCCGTTCTTCCTTCGTCAACGACCGTGCACCAAGATCGCCACGCCCGCAAGCGCCGCCGTCTCCGCCCGCAGGATTCGGGAACCCAGGCTCCAGGGCCGGAATCCGGCCGACTGGAGCGATACCCGGTCGCCCGGGCTCCAGCCTCCCTCGGGCCCGACCGCGAGCAGGATCCGGCCGGCCGCGCCAATCGAGGGCCACCCGGACACCCCCTCGGCCCGCTCCGTCAACGCCAACCTCGCTTCCCCGGCATCCCCCGGCGGTAGCGCTCCCGTCGCGTCCGCCAGGGGCACCGGCTCCACGATCTCCGGCACCACGCCCCGCTCGCACTGTTTCGACGCGGCCAGTGCGATCTTCCTCCAACGCTCGAGCCGGGCGGCCACCCGCGCCGCCGGGAGCCTCGCGACCCCGTACTCCGTGTACACGGGCCGGAAGACGGCAACGCCGAGTTCCGTTCCCTTCTCGAGGAGCCACTCCCACCGCTCCCCCTTGGGCAACCCCTGCATCAATTCCAGGGACCGGGCCGGCTCGTTGGAGTCCACCCGACGAAGCCCCGAGACGTGCGCACGCCCCTGGCGCGTCGCTTCGAGCGTCGCTGCCCAGCGCCGCCCGCTCCCGTCGAAGATCACGAGCCCCGCCCCGGGCCGCAGGCGAAGGACGCGTTCGAGGTGCCGCGTTTCCTCGGCACCGAGGGATGCCTCCCCCCCGCTTCGTCCACGTCACGGGGATCGACGAAGAATTGTGGCACGGGCAACCCTTTTCTTCGACCATAGGGAAACGCCACTTGAGGCACGCCCTCGGCCCGCCGGGGAGCGGGTGCTACCGGCCCGCGTTTCCCGCCGAGGCACGGAAAGAGGAGGCGACCCGGTGAGATCGCCGAAGGGCCGAGCTTGGTCCTCCATCCGCGGGTACCTGTGGGTCAACCTTGCCACGCTCCTCTGGTCGGGCAACATCGTCCTCGGCCGCTCGCTGCGGGAGGCGATCGGGCCGTGGACTCTGGCGGCCGTCCGGGCGTCGGTTGCCGCGGTGCCCTTCGTCCTGCTCCTGCACCTCACGCCGCGCGCCCGCCTCGGACCACGCGAATGGGGCCTCGCGGCTTCCATGGCGGCCACCGGCGTCGTCGGGTTCCAGGTCCTCCAGTACGCGGGGCTGCACCACACCACGGCCCTCAACGCAGGGCTGATGAACGCGACGGGGCCCCTGCTCACCCTCCTGCTCGCCTGGGGAGTGCTGTCGACCCCTTTCGGGCCGCTCCAACTCGCCGGCTCGGTGGCCAGCTTCGCCGGCGTGGGTCTCATCGTGTCCCGGGGAGCGTGGAGCTCCTTCCAGCCCAACCCCGGTGATCTCCTCGTCCTGGCGGCCGCCGGGTCCTGGGCCCTTTACTCGCTGGCCGGGCGCGCCCTGCTGCGCACCGTCCCCACGGGCCGTGCCACGGCACTCTCGACCTTGCTCGCGGTGCCCCTGCTGTGGGGTCCCGCCGCCTTCGAGTGTTTCGCAGATCCGCCCGCCCTGCAAGCGGGTCTGGCGGCCGCCGTCCTCTACATCGGCCTCGGCCCCTCCTTCGTCGCGTTCCTCGCGTGGAACGAGGGGGTCCGGACGCTGGGCCCCAACGGGGCCATGGCCTTCTACAACACGCTGCCGGTCTACGCCGGCCTGCTCGCGGCCGCGACCCTGGGGGAGTGGCCCACCTCCTACGAAGGGGCGGGCGGGCTGCTCGTGGTCGCGGGATGCCTCCTCGCCGCCTGGGGTGCTCGCCGAGGAGAGCTCCGCCGAGCCGAGCGCTCGTAGCCGGGCGCCTGTTGCCGGGCGCCTTGCACCCCCCGGGGCGCTTTGTTAGCATCCAGCCCGCTTTTCCCCTCGTCGACAGGGCTTCCCGACGCTCACCCCGCTCCAGGGTCGATGATGCAGCCAGCCGCTCAACGGCGAATCGTTCTCGGCACGGCCGGGCACATCGACCACGGCAAGTCCTCGCTGGTCCGTGCCCTGACGGGCACCGACACCGACCGCCTCAAGGAAGAGAAGGAGCGGGGGATCACCATCGAACTGGGCTTCGCCCACCTGACGCTCCCGAGCGGCATCGACCTCTCCATCGTCGACGTGCCGGGCCACGAGCGCTTCGTGAAGAACATGGTGGCCGGCGCCACGGCATCGACCTGGTGCTGCTGGTGGTGGCCGCCGACGAGGGCGTGATGCCCCAGACCCGGGAGCACCTCGACATCTGCTCCCTGCTCCGGGTCAAGGCCGGCCTGGTCGCCCTCACCAAGGCCGACCTCGTGGAAGAGGACCTGCTGGAGTTGGCCCGGGAGGACGTCGCCCTGCTCCTCGAGGGAACCTTCCTCGAGGGCGCACCGATCGTGCCCGTCTCCTCGGTGACCCGCGCCGGCCTCGACGAACTGACCGCGCGCCTCGACGACCTGGCCGGGGCGGTCCCCCAGCGGGGGAACCGGGGCCTGTTCCGCCTCCCCGTGGACCGGGTGTTCACGATGAGGGGCTTCGGGACCGTGACGACGGGGACGCTGATCTCGGGAGGCGTCCGCAAGGACGACGAGGTCGAGATCCTCCCCGCCGGGAAGCGGGCCAAGGTGACGGGGGATCCAGGTCCACGGCGAGGCCGTGGACCGGGCGTCCGCCGGGCAGCGGGTCGCCCTGAACCTGAGCGGCGTCGAGGTCGCGGACGTTCTGCGGGGCGACACGGTGACCCACGTCGGCACCCTGACGCCGTCCCACATGGTGGACACCCGCCTCGACCTGCTCGCCTCGGCGCCCGGCCCCGTAGCCGACCGGGAGCGCCTCCGGCTCCACGTGGGAACGCAGGAAGTGCCCGTGATCGTGGCCCTTCTCGATCGAGAATCCCTGGAACCGGGAGACTCGGCCTACGTGCAGTTGCGGTCGCGCCGACGCATCGTGGCGTGCCCCGGGGACCGCTTCGTGCTGCGCCGCTTCTCGCCCGCCTTCACGGTGGGGGGCGGAACCGTTCTCGAGCACTCGCCCCAACGACACAAGGGACGCCGGCCCGAGGTGCTCCAACGCCTGGAGGTCCTCGACGGCGCTTCGCCCGAGGAGCGTCTGGCCGGGTTCCTGGAGGGCCGGGCTTCCGGGGGGATGGATCCGCTCGAGGCGCAGGCCGCCCTGGGGATCTCCCTCGAGGAGGCGAGAAACCTCCTGCAGGGACTGGTGCGCTCCGGGTCTGCGGTGGTCACGGACCGCAAGAGCCAGCGTCACCACCACCTCGCGGCCGTGCAGGAGTTGGAGGCGCGCGCACTGGACCAACTGGAGCGCTTCCACCGGGAGAACCCCCTCAAGAGAGGGCTCGGCGTGGAGGAACTGCGAACGAAGTTCCCCCGCCACGTTCCCGCGCGCCTCGTCGAGAGCGTGCTGGGGCGCCTTGCGGAAGCCGGGCGCGTCGTTGTAGAGGGGGAGCTGGTCCGGCGCAGCGAGTTCACCCTTCGCCTCAACGCGGACGACGATTCCCTGCGCCGACGGATTCTGGAGATGCTCGGGGCGCGGGGCTACGAGGCCCCGACCCTCGACGACGCGGCGACCGCCTTGGGCGAGGATCCACGTGCCCTGCGCCCGGTGCTCGAGTACCTCGTGGGGCAGGGGTTGCTGCTGCGCACCAAGGAAGGCTTCTTCTTCGAGACGCGGCGCCTGGAGGACCTGGCGGCCGAGGTGGTGGCGCTGCTGCGCTCCCGGGGGGAGATGGGGGTCGCCGACCTCAAGGAACTCACCGGCACGACGCGCAAGTACACGGTGCCGCTGCTCGAGTACCTGGACTCCCAGAGGGTGACCATGCGCCGCGGAGACGTGCGGGTCCTCGGACCCCGGGGGAAGGGCTGATGGGGGCCGTCTCCTGGCGGGCGGTGAGCTACCGCGCGGGCCGGCTGGAGCCGACCGACCAGCGGGTGGTGGAGGAGGTGCCGCTGACCCTCGTCGTGAACGGCCGCCAGTTGGTGACGCTGCTGACGCTGGGGGATCACCCCCTCGAACTGGCCGTCGGTTTCCTCCGCTCGGAGGGGCTGCTGGGGTCTCGAGCCGACCTGGCCGAGTGGCGGGAGGAGACCGGCACCGTGCACCTGCGCGTCGAGGGGATCGGCACGGCCATGGAGCGTCTCTTCGAGACGAGGACCGTCACGACCGGTTGCGGCAAGGGGACCACCTTCTACCGCACGCTGGATGCACTGCAGTGCCGGCCGAACGAGAGCCCCGCGCGCTTCGACGCCGGCACCGTGCTCCGCAGGATGGGGGAGCTCCAGCGGCGCTCCGACCTGTACCGGGAGACGGGGGGAACCCACAACGCGAGCCTGGCGGACGGGGAGAAGACCCTCTGCTTCCGCACGGACATCGGCCGGCACAACGCGGTGGACATGCTGGGCGGGTGGGCGCTGCTCGCCGGCGTCGGCCTGGACCGGACCCTCCTGCTCACGACGGGCAGGGTTTCCTCGGAGATCCTGGTGAAGGCCGTCCGCATGGGGGTGCCCGCCGTCGTCTCGCGGTCGGCGCCGACGGCCCTGGCCCTGGAACTCGCGCGAGATCTCGGCGTCACCGTCGTGGGGTATGCCCGCGGTGCCAAGTTCAACGTGTACACTCATCCGGAGCGGATCGAAGTCGCCGAAACGCCCCCGGATGCCTCGGGAGGAACCGATGAATAAGAAGACGACCCACCGCTTTCGAGAGCGACTCCTGTCCCTGCGGGAGAACCTGGCCGGGGAGGTGTTGGCCCTGAAGGAAGAGGGGTTCTCCTTGGGGAACGACGGCATCCAGGACATCGGGGACGACGCAGCCAACACCTACGCCCGCCAGGTCCTCCTCGGCCTGAGCGAGCGGGACCGGGCAGTACTCCGCCAGATCGACGACGCGCTCGAGCGCATCGACCAGGGCGGCTTCGGCGAGTGCGAGGAGTGCGGCGAGGAGATCGGCACGGCCCGGCTCGAGGTGCTGCCGTACACGACGCTCTGCGTCGAGTGCAAGGCGAACCAGGAACTGGGGCGCCGGTAGCCGGCGACGCAGAGGAAGGGAGGCCACCGTGTTCGGGAAGAGAGCCGCCGCCGCGCTCGTCGTCGCACTGCTGGCGTTCGGGTACGTGTTCACCATGAACCCGTCCGCGGTCCAGTTCCGTCTGTACCCGGGCGCCCAGGTCCAGACCAGCCTGGCTCTCGTCCTCTTCCTCTTCTTCCTGGGCGGCTTCGCCCTGGCCCTGTTCGCCACGGCGTTTCGCGAAGCCTGGCGCTCCTTCGGCTTCTGGAGGCACCGGCGCGCGGACGCCCGGCGGGACAAGGCCAGGGCCCTGGTGGCCGAGGGACGGGGACAGGCTCTCGTCGGCCGCACCCGCACCGCGAGACGTCTCCTCACCCGGGCCTATCGGAAGTCCCCGGAGACGCTGACCGCGCTCGAGGCGGCCCGCGGCGAACTGGAGGACGGCCGCCCGGAACTGGCGGAACGACGCCTCAAGCGATTGCTCGAGGACGCGCCCGGGAGCTTCGAGGTCCTTTCGCAGCTCCGGGAGATCTACCGCCGCAGGGGGGATTTCGAGGGCCAGGTCGCGACCATGACCCGCTGGCTCGAACACGAGCCCGGCCACCTGCCCACCCTTCGCTCCCTGCGGGACCTGTACGTCGAGGCCGGAAACTGGTCGGAAGCGGTGCGGGTTCAGGAGCGCCTCCTGGGTCGTTGCGAGAGCCGGAAGGAGCGGGCCGAGGAACGCCGGCGGCTGAGCGAGCTCCGCTGGCGCCACGCCGAGGCGGTTCCGGGGGAGGCAGGCACCGCCCTGCTCGAGAAACTGCTCGAGGACGACGACCGCTTCGCCGCTGCCTATGGATCCCTGGGCGAGCGGCGGCTCGCGGCCGGCGACGACGCGGCCGCGGTCCGGTGGTGGACGCGGGGGTACGAGACCACGGGGCAGGTGGGTTTGCTGCTGCGGGCCGAGGAGGTTCAAGTGGCACACGGTCGGACCGAGGAGGCCCTGAAGCTGTACCGCCGCCTGGCCAAGAAGGGGCCCGCCGCGTCGCTGCTCCGCGTCCGGCTCCTGCTGGACCTGGAACGCTCCCAGGAAGCCCTGGAGACCATCGAGGCGGATCGTGGCCTCGCGCGCTCCTCCAGGGCCGGGCGCGCGCTCCTCGGGGAGTCCCTGTTCCGGCTTCGCTCCTACGACGAGGCCTCCAAAGCGTTCCGGCGCGCCCTCTTCGGGGCGGACGGAGAGCTTTCGCTGGCTTTCTCCTGCGGGCAGTGCGGCCGCTCGGCGCGCCGTTGGACGGCGGCGTGCCCCCACTGCGGGGCGTGCGAGAGCCTGGAACTGGACCTCGGGGCGCTGCCGCCCGACGCCCTGCCTCCGGTCAAGGCCTGATCCAGCCCCGCACCGGCCGGAAGGGAGCGGGGCAATGGGTCTCTCGGGCCTGCTCGCCGCCGTCGGGGACGTGCTCCTCCCGCCCGTCTGCCCCCTGTGCCGCAGGGACCCTCCGCGCGGGCAGCCGATCCCGGTGTGCGAGCCGTGCTGGAGAGGCTTCGCGCCCCTCCGCGAACCCTTCTGCCCCCGGTGCTCCGTCCCCTTCCCGGGGGCGGGGCCGAGTCACGAGTGTCCCCGTTGCCGGGACCGCTCGCCGCCCTTTGCGCGAGCCCGTGCATGGGGCGCCTACGACGGGGGGCTGCTCGACGCCCTGCAGCGCCTCAAGTACCGAGGCGACCTCGCGCTCCGGAGCACCCTCGAAGGGCTCGCCGTGGAGGCCTTCCATCGGTTCTGGGGCGACGACCGCGACTTCTCGGCTGTCGTCTGCGTCCCGGCGGACGCGAAGACCTTGCGCCGGCGGGGCTTCGACCTGCCAGCGCTCCTCTCGCGCGCCGTGGCCAGGAGCACGGGGCTCCCGTGGAACCCTGCCGCGCTCCTGCGACGGTCGGACGGGGTCGAACTCGTGGGCCTCGGCGCCGAGGAGCGCTGGAGGGCCGCGCACCGCGCCTACGGGTGCCGTGGACCACTGAGCGGCCGCGTGCTCCTGGTCGACGACGTGCTCACGACGACGGCCACCGCCCGGGCCTGCGCCCTCGCGTGCCGGCGCGCCGGCGCCCGATCGGTAGAAGTGCTGGCGGTCGCCCGAACCCCGCCGGGCCGCAACGCCTGAACGCGCTGCGCGGTGGATCGGCGAAGGGCCTTGTGATAAAAGGTCAACCGCTCTTCTCGTTCGACCCTCCGTTCGAAATCAGCAGGGAGAAGCGATGGAATCTCGATCGAGGACCGTCATCGTCGCCTGGCGGCGCTCCGACGCGGACGGCTGGAACCGCGTCGAGGTGTCCCGCCGAACCCTCCAGGTTCTCGGCGGCCTCCTCCTGGGCACCATGTTCCTCTGCCTCGTCCTCGGGGCCGTGGCCTTCCACCTCCAGACACAGAACGCGGACCTGCACGCCGTGGCCCGCGAGCGGGACGAACTGGCCGGCCGGCTGGCGGCAGCGGAGACCGAGATCGCGGAAGCGCTGACCACCATCGGCCAACTGCGCACCGAGGAAGCCAAGATCCGGGCATGGTTGGGGATGGACGGGGGCGCGGACGGAGAGCCGGCTCCGCGGGGCGGCCGGGGGAGCCTGGGAGACGTCGATCTGGAGCTGGTGAATCCGCGGGACCTCGAAGAAGCCAGCCACCCGCCGGCGCCGGCCGACGAAACGCTCGGCATCTCCGCGCGGGCCCTCGCGGAGGACCTGTCCGAGCTGGCGTCGCGGATCCAGGAGCGCAAGCGCCACTGGGATCGGATTCCGGCCATCACCCCGGTGGACGGGGAACACTGGGTGAGTTCGGCGTTCGGGTGGCGCCGCAGCCCCTTCACCGGCCAGCGGGAGTTCCACTCCGGGGTGGACATCGCGGGGGCACGGGGCACACCCGTCGTGGCGGCGGCCGACGGTGCGGTGGCCAGGGTCGTGAACGACGCGGCGCTGGGCAGGACCGTCACGCTGTCGCACGGCAACGGCATCGAGTCCGTGTACGGGCACCTGGACAAGGTCCTCGTGAAGAAGGGCCAGAAGCTGAAGCGCGGCCAGGTGGTCGGCAAGATGGGGAGCACCGGCCGGCGGTCCACCGGACCGCACCTGCACTACGCGATCCGCGCCGACCAGAAGTACGTCAACCCGAGCAACTACATGCTGGATGGCGCACTCTTCCAGGAATTCGCGGCCGGAGGAACCCGCCTCCGTTAGGTCCGGCCTGGAGAAGGCAGCACCACGAACGAAACGGCCGTCCCTCCGGGCGGCCGTTTCACGTCGGCGGGTCCTTGAACCGCCGGCCTCATCCCCCCACGCGGCTCATGGCGAGTCCTCCCGACGCCCCCCCTCGCTCCGACAGGGCGTGGCGCTCGGGTTTGCCCTGCACCACGGCGCGGATCGCACCGGCCAACTCCTCGTCTCCCGCTCCGGACCTGAGCAGCGCCCGGAGGTCGAGTTCGTCCGCCGAGAACAGACAGCTGCGCAGACGCCCCTCCGCCGTCAGCCTCAGCCGGTTGCAGGTGCCGCAGAAGTGGTCGCTCAGCGGGCTGATGACACCGACACGGCCTCCCCCCCGGGAGGCGAACATCCGGCTCGGGCCGCAGCCGGCTTCACCTTCGAGCGGCTGCAGGTCGTAGCGTTCGCGCAGCGTCTCCAGGATCTCCACACAGGAGAGGACGCCCGCCGCATCCCACGCCCCGTGACCGGACGGCATGAACTCGATGAACCGGACCTCGTACCCGCCCTGCTCGGCGAACGCCACGAAATCCCCCAGTTCCCCGTCGTTCACGCCTCGCATGGCCACCACGTTGATCTTCACGGGGTCGAGCCCCACCCGCCGGGCAGCCTCGAGACCCGCCAAGACCTTGTCCAACCCGGGCCGGCGCGTGACGTTGCGGAAGACCTCCGGCCGGAGCGTGTCCAGGCTCACGTTGACGCGGCGCAGCCCCGCCGCGCGCAGCTCGGCGGCCATCGCTCCGAGCAGAAGGCCGTTGGTGGTGAGGCTGAGGTCTTCGACCCCCGACTGGGAGGCGAGCCGGGCCACGAAGTCCACGATGCCTCGCCGCACGAGGGGCTCCCCCCCGGTGATGCGCACCTTTCGAATCCCCAGCCCCACGGCGGCCCGGGCAACCCGGAGCAGTTCCTCGTAGGAGAGGATCTCCGCGTGGTCCAGGAGACGGACCCCTCCCGGCCGGCATGCAGTAGGTGCACCGCAGGTTGCAGCGATCGGTGACGGACAGCCGGAGGTAGTTGATGACCCGCCGGTACCGGTCGTGGAGCGGGGCCGCGTTCATCGCAGCAGATCCAGGGTGCCCGGGTCCCGGAGGTCCAGGGGCGTCGTCGCCGAGGCCGGCGCGGCTTGCGCGGACGGGGCCTCGTCCGCGACGGTCCCCCGCAGGAAGGCCGCGGTGAAGCTCCGATCCGATCCGGGTCCCGCCAGGCGGCCGGTGGCGGCATCGACGCGGGCGAACTCGATGCCCTCGGGCACGGTGAAGTCCGAGGGCGGGGTGCCCGCGACCGCCTGTCGCATGAAATCCAGCCAGACGGGGGCAGCCGCCCTGCCCCCGGTTTCCCCCTTCGCCAGGCTGCGGCCGTCGTCGTAACCCACCCACACGCCGGTGACGAGGTCCGGGGTGAAGCCCAGGAACCACGCGTCGCGGTTCTCGTTGGTGGTGCCCGTCTTGCCCGCGGCCGGCCGACCGAGTCCCCGCGCCTGCCTCCCCGTCCCCTCCTGGATGACCGCCTGCATCATGTGGGTCAGGATGTAGGCCGTCTCGGGCCGAAGCGACGGGGCGCCCTCGCCGGGATGGAACTCCTGCAGGAGGCGGCCGTCGCGGTCCTCCGTTCGCAGGAGGAAGACCGGCTCCCGACGAACCCCTCCGGCCGCGAAGGCCCCGTACACGTCGGTCAGCTCGAGCAGGCTCACCGACGAGGCTCCCAGGGCCAGCGACAGGTCTGCGTTGATCGGGCTCGCTATGCCCATGCGTTGGAGGAAGTCCACCGCGTAGCCGATGCCCACGTCGCGCAGCACCTTCACGGTCACCACGTTGCGCGAGTGCACCAGGGCCTCCCGGAGGGTCGTCGCACCGTAGAAGCGCTCGGAGTAGTTCTTGGGCTTCCACTTCTCGTCGAGGTCCGGCGAGTCGTAGACGATCGGCGTATCGTAGATCAGAGTGGCCGGCGTGAAGCCCTTCTCGATCGCCGACGCGTAGATCAGCGGCTTGATGGCCGAACCCGGCTGCCTCTGCGCCTGCACGGCCCGGTTGAACTGGCTGCGGGAGAAGTCGTAGCCGCCTGCCAACGCCAGCACCTCGCCTGTGTGGGCGTCGAGGCAGACCAGCGCCCCCTCCACCTCAGGTTCCTGCACGAGGCTGGCGACCAGCTCGCCCCCTTCTCCCGGCGCGAACTCGCACAGGATGACGTCTCCGGCCTGCAGCACGTCCTCCGGCCTGCCGCTGCGTGGGAGGGCCCAGGCCAGTTCCGTTCGGGGCAAGGGCACTTCGCGCCCCCCCACCGCCACCACGGCCCCCTCGTCGGTCACGGAGCGCACCGCGGCCAGGCTCCGCTGGCCATCCCGCGGTGGATCGGCCTGCTCCACGGCCGCAGTCGCCGCGTCGTCCCCCCTGGCCACGGCCCCCCGGTACCCCGACCTCCGGTCCACGGCCTCGAGCCCCTTTCGGAGCGCCTCGCGCGCTGCCGCCTGAAGCCGGGAGTCCATGGTCGTGGTGACCCGCAACCCCTCGCGCTGGACGACGTCCGCCCCGTACGACGCCTCCAGCGAACGTCTCACGTGCTCGGAGAAGTGCGGGCTGACCGACAGGTACCGGCTGGGGGTCCGCGTCAACTCCAGCGGCTCGTCGGAGCCCTCTCGGGCGCCCTCCTCCGAGATCCAGCTCTCCTGGGACATCCTGTGCAGGACGTAGCGGCGTCGCTCGAGGGCGCGCTCGGGGTGCTGGTACGGATCGTACCGGCTGGGTGCCTGCGGAAGCCCGGCGAGCAGAGCCGCCTGTGCGAGGCTCAACTTTTGGGCGGTGGTGCCGAAATAGATCTCGGCGGCGGACTCTACGCCGTAGGCGCCATGGCCCAGGTAGATCTGGTTCAGGTAGAGGTGAAGGATCTGCTCCTTGGAGAGATTGCGCTCGATCCGTACGGCCAGGACCGCCTCTCGGATCTTTCTTCGAAAGCTGCGTTCGGGGGACAGCAGGAGCGACTTGGCCACCTGCTGCGTGATGGTGCTTCCGCCCTGCACGACCCTCCCCTCCCGGAGGTTCGCGAAGGCGGCGCGCACGATGCCCCGCCAGTTGAGCCCTTCGTGGGTGAAGAACTGGCTGTCCTCCGCCGCGAGGAAGGCACGGACCACATGAGCCGGCAGGCCCGCCGCGTCGACCACCCTGCGGCGCTCCTCCGCGAAATCGGCCATGAGCACGCCGTCGCGACTCCACACCGTGGTGACGATGGGGGGCCGATAGTCGAGAAGGGAGGCCACGTCGGGAAGCTCTGCCAGAGCGGACCGGAGAACCCAGGCGGCGGAGATCCCGGCCAACGTCAGGACCGCGAGGAGCCCGAGGCCCAGGCGGGCCGACTTGCGCATTCGATACCTGTGCGAAGGGAGACCCCGCCCCGCGACGGTCTCCGGCAGTCAACGGCAGTCGTCAACTGTAGCATAGAGGCGTCGGGGCGAGAAAGAACCGCTGCCCGCGGGTGCCCGTGCAGGGCCCCCCGCGGCAGGACTCCGAGGGCAGACCGCACATGAACGGCACTCTTGTCACTCCGGCGGGCCGGGCACTGGTCAACGACCGTAAGGTCGGGGAGGCGCTCACGGCCCTCTACCGCTCCGTCTCGGCCCACCAGTTCTATCCCGAGCGCCACCCGATGCTTCAGGCGACGCTCAAGGACTCCTACGGGGTGTTCCAGGCGGTCGAGGAGGACTACCGCTGGGAAGAACCGGGCCTGCTTCTCCGTCAGGGGACCCTGTGGCTCGGCGACGCCCGGATCGGGCAGGCCAGCCCCGCGGTGGCAGGGTTGGCGAAGAACTTCGCCGCCCACGGCCTCGTGGTCCTTCGGCGCAAGGGCCCGGTCAGCCCGGAGGCGTTCTCCCATCTCGTCGCCCTGCTGGCCACGAGCCCCGACGTGCTGGCGGGCCGAGGCGGCGTGGCGACGGCGTGGGACCGTTCGCCGCACGCGACCGCCTTCGAACTGCGGGGCCTCTCGGTGGGCTTGGGGGGCGGCCACGATCGCAAGGCCGACTCCGGCCGTGAGGAAAACGAGGAGGACTGGGGCGCGGGCATCTCCGAGGCGGGGGAGGTGGAACGGCTCGCGGACGACCGGCTGCTGGCGCGGCTGCAGGCGCTGCAGCGCAAGGGCCCCACCGAGCGACGACTCCTGGACATCCTCCTGGGCCTCGGGCGCACCGACGAGATGTCGGAGTTCCTCGAGCAGCTCCGGGAGGCCACGGCCATCGTCGAAGGCTACCTCAAGATGGAGCGCTACCGGGAGGCCTTCCAGGTGGTCGTGTACCTGTACCGCGAGGCCCAGAACATGGACGCGGACGGCCAGGAGGGGAAGCGCGACTACCTGCTCGACGCGGTACGCGCCCTGCTCCGCGGGGCCTTCCTCCAGTGGCTCATCGAGCAGGTGTCGTCCGGCGCCGAGGACGGCGGGGAACTGGGCGGGTACGTGCTTCGCTCCCTGGGAAAGGCCGGTGCGGTCCCCCTCATCAACGCCCTCGTCGGCGAGAACACTCGCATGGGACGGCGGCGCCTGATCGCGGTCCTGGTTTCCATGGGCGACGTGGTGGTTCCCTGGGCGCGCCAGATGCTCGAGGACCAGCGGTGGTTCGTGGTGCGCAACATGGTGACCGTCCTCGGCGGAATCGCCTCGGCCGAGGCCCAGAAGTCCCTGGGGCAGCTGGCCGGGGACAAGGACCCCCGCATCCGCAAGGAGGTCGCGAGGGCGTTCGGCCGCATCGGCGGACCCACGGCCCACGAGCGCCTGCTGCGCTTTCTCGAGGACCCCGACCCGGGCGTCCGCGTGATGGCCGTATCCGCCGCGGCCTCCCACTCGAGCCCGCAGCTCCTGGAGGCCCTCTGGACGGTCTTCCGCGACACGCGCATCGGCTCGGCGGACTGGAACATCAAGGCCGCCGTGCTCCGCACCACCGGCCGCCTCAGGATGCCCGAGGCTCTGCCCCGACTGGCTTCCGTGGCGGCACGCCGCCCCTTCTTCCACCGGAAGCGTTGGCGCGTTCTGCGGCGCACCGCGGTCCAGGCCCTCGGGGAGATCGGCGGGCAGGAGGCCGCTGCCCTGTTGGAACGCCTGCGGGGGGACCGTGACGTCGAGGTCCGCAACGCAGCGATCCGAGCCCTCGGGGCGAACCCCTCGAAACCGGAACAGGTGGACTCTTGATCGACAGACTGGACCGGGACTCCGCGGAGGCGCTCGTCCGGGCGCTCGTCGGCCTCGCCAAGAGCCAGGGCCTCTACCCCGCCGGACACGCGACCGTGCGCCGGGCGGAGGAGAGCGTGATGGCGTCGCTGCGGGAGGCCCTCCGGCAGCGGGCACCACTGCTGCTGGGCAACTCGGACGGGTACCTCGTGGTGGGGGACGTCGCCTTCCTGGGCGCCCCGGCGCAGGCCATGGACATGACGCGACTCCTGGAACAGAAGGAGGTGGAAGGCGTCATCGTGGAGCCGGAGGTCGAGGTCGAGGAGGTGCGCCGGTTCGTCGCCTGGCTCCGGGATCCGGACGCCGACCCGTGGGCCGGCCAGGCCCTGACCCTCACCCGGCTGAGCCCGGGGGGCAAGGGGTGGGACCGCGCTGCCCGGGTCCACAAGATCGCTGTGGAGGCGCTGGAAAAGGCCTACCAGGAACTCGAGGAGGGCAGGATCCCGGATCCCCGCACCGCGCAGGAGTGCGTGCGGGAGTTCTCCGTGATCCTCGCGGAGAATCCGGAACTGGTGAAGGGTCTCGTCCTCATCAAGGACTACGACCGCTACACCTTCCACCACAGCGTGAACGTCTCCCTCCTCTCCCTGCTCCTGGGGCGGCAGCTGGGCCTGACCGACGAGGGACTGGAGTGCCTCGGGATCTCCGGCCTGTTCCACGACATCGGCAAGACCCGGACCCCGCAGGACCTGGTGCGCAAGCCGGGGCGCCTCACCTCGGCCGAGTGGTCGATGATGTGGCTCCACCCGACCCACGGCAGGGAGATCCTGGCCGAGATGGAGGGCCTTCCCGGGGGAACGGCCGAGGTGGTCTACGAACACCACATGCGCCACGACGGCGGAGGATACCCGCCCCGCGACCCCGACTACGTGCTGACGGCCCTCAGCCCCGTCGTGACCGTGGCCGACGTCTACGACGCCATGACCACCCACCGCTCCTACAGCTCCCCGCTGCCACTCCCCGAGGCGGTCGCCGCCATGGAACGCCTGAAGGGCTCGCACTTCCTGCCCCAGGCGCTCGACGCATTCCTCGAGGTCATGGGCCGGGTACCGGTGGGATCGGTGATACGCCTGCGGTCGGGAGAGGTGGGTGTGGTGACGCAGCTCACGGACAAGGGAGAGGTCCGGGGCGCGCGGGTGGTCGCTTCGGGAGACGGCCGACGTCTGAGGCCCGACGAGGTGGTCGTCCGCCCCATCGGCCCCGGCGACGTCGCCCACTGGGTGAACCCCCTCATCCACGGGATCGACCCCGTGGAGTTCGTCAAGGACGGTCTGTAGCGCCCAACCGCCCGAGGGCGGAAACGGCAGCGGCCCGCACCTCGGGGTCCGCGTGCTCGGCGAGCTCCAGCATCCGCGCTTCCGCCTCTCCGTAACCCAGCAACCCGAGGCTGACGGCGGCCCGGGCTACCACCTGCTGGTCCGGGTCCGACAGGAGCCGCGCCACGCGCGGCGCGCTGCGGCGGTCCCCCAGTTGCGCGAGCACTTCCGCGGCGCGGGCGCGGGCCAGGGCCTCGGGATCCTCGAGAAGCCTGGCCACATGGGCCACGGCTCGCGAGTCGGCAAAGTCCGCGGTGACTTCCAGCGCCGCCAGCCGCACATCGGGCGCCGGGTGTTCCAGGGCCTTGAGGGCGAGCTTGAAGCAGGTCTCGTCGCGCAGCCCGGAGATCGAGCGCAGCAGGCCGACCCACTCGACCTTGCCCAGGGAACGCAGCCGCCCCAGCACGTCGGCCAGCCCCTCGAGGGCGTCGAGCCGGTCCAGGGACTCCGCCGCCCTCTCCCGGACCTCGGGATCGGCGTCCTCGAGACGCCGCAGCAGGATCTCTCGTCGGGGGCTCACCTCACTCCCCCAGGATCTCCAACTTCTTCCGGGCGATCCCGGCCTGCTCCGTGGCCGGGTGATCCCGCACGATCTTCTTGAGGAGGATGCGCGCGTCGACCGGGTCGCCGATGGCGTCGAAGGCGAATGCCTGCTTGAGCAACGCGCTCGCCACCTTGTCGCCGTTGGGGAACTTCTGCACGACCTTGTCGTATTCGAGGATCGCCTGCTCGTAGCGCCCCTGGTCGTAGTAGGTCTCGCCCATCCAGAACAGGGCGTTGTCCGTCAGGGGCGTGTCCGGATGGAGCTCGACGTAGCGCCGGAATCCCTCCCGGGCATCGTCGTAGCGCCCCTGTTTGTACAGTCCGTAGGCCTTGTCGTACAGCTCCTGGGAGGAGACCTGCGGCCCGGGCGACGGCGGGGGCGCGGCCGGGGCCGGGGGGGGAGACGGCACCACCGGCGCGGCCACCGGGCGCCTCTCCAGTTCGGCCACCCGCCGGGCGAGCTCGGCGAGGTTCCCCTCCAGGGTCCCGACCCGCGGCGACTCGGCGGGAGCCGCCCGGGCAGTCCGCTCCACCTCCTCGACCCGCCCGCTGAGGCCCCGGACCTGTGCCGCGATCTCCTCGAGCCGCTGGCCCAGGTCCGCCACCCGCTGCTTCAGCTCGGGATCGCCGCCCGAAGCCGCGGGAGCGGCGCGAAGTTCGTCCACCGAGCGCTGCACCCGAAGCAGCCTCGCCTCCAGGTCGTCGATCCGGCTGCTCTGGCCGTCGACCGGCGCCCCGGGCAGCGTGCACGACGCCAGCAGAAGAACGGCGGGCAGGACCGCCGACGCGATCCTGCCCGCCGCCCGAGCGCGGTCCCGAAACTCCATCAGCGCTGGGTCTCCACGAACTCGGCCCGCCGGTTCTTCGCCCAGGCCGCTTCGTTCTGGCCCGGATCCAGCGGAACCTCCTCACCGTAGCTGACCACGGTCATGCGGTTCGGGTCCACCCCGAGGTCCATCAGGTACTGGAACGCGCTCTTGGCGCGCCGCTCGCCCAGGGCGAGGTTGTACTCGGTGGTGCCGCGTTCGTCGCAGTGGCCCTCGACGCGGACCTGAACTCCGGGGCTCCGGGCGAGGTAGTCGTAGTTCGACTGGAGGATGGGCCGCATGTCCGCCCGGATCACCGACTGGTCGAAGTCGAAGTGGATGCGCTGGAGGCCCGGCGTCGTGTCGCGGCTCAATCCGCCTCCCGCCACGGGCTTGGCGGGGGCCGGCGTCTCTGCGGCCGTCTGCGCCGGGGGGGGCTCCACGGGGCGGGCCCGGATCGGCTCCTCGGTCACCCGGGGCGCCGGCGTCGGGGCCGGGGCCTCCTGGACCTGCGGCGCCATCTCTCCTTCCTGCCGAACCTGCTTCTTGGCGCACCCCGTGACCGACGCGGCCATGAGGGGCATGATTCCCAGGGCGAGGATCGTAACTAAGCGTCGCGTCATAGCCGTCAACCTCCTCTTTCGTTAGAGCCGAAGAACGTCCGCGAGAGCCGCTCCCTCAATGGACCGCCGCGGGGGACCAGGCGGGCTGCGAAGCCCTCTCTCCCCGCGGGCTGACCCGATGGTATTCCTGCCCCCCGAGGCGAAGCACGTACACGCCCGTTTCCCCCTCCCGCTCCGACGACACCGCCAGAAAGCGGCCGTCGGGCGACCAGGAGGGATCCAGCGTGTCCCGGAGGCCGAAGGTCACCTGCCGCACCTGCCTCCCCTTGGGATCCACGACGTAGACCTGGAAGGCTCCGCGCTCGTCCTTGCCGCTGAACGCGATCAGGTCGCCCCGCGGCGACCAGTCGGGGTCGCCGTTGTGGGTTCCCGACGTCGTCAGCCGCCGCACGTCGCCGCCGTTCCGATCCATCACGAAGACATGGGGATTGCCCATCCGGTCCGAGACGAAGGCGATCTGGCTCCCGTCGGGCGACCAGGTCGGAGCCACGTCGATCGAGCGGTCGCGGGTGAGCCGCACCAACTCGCGCGAGGCCTTGTTCATCCGATAGATCTCCGCGTTCCCGTCGACCGAGAGCACGACGAGGATCTCCTTCCCGTCCGGCGAGTCCCGGCCGGCGAGGTCGATCCCGCTTCGGCGCGAGACGGCCCAGTTCTTCCCGGTCACCAGATCGAGCAGGTAGAGGTCCGGCTCGCCGAGCAGGTAGCCGGTATAGTACAGGTATCGGCCGTCCCGCGACCACGCCGGGTTGATGCTGAGGGATCCCGCGCGGGTGAGGCGGCGGGCATCGGTGCCGTCCATCTCCGCGACGGCCAACTCCTTGGCCCGGCCCGCCTGGACGACGTACGCGATCTTCGTGCCGAACGGCCCCGGCTCCCCGGTGAACTCCTCGAGAACCGTGTTGGCGAACATGTGCGCCACAGCCCTCTCCGCACCCCGCGGCGCGGAATAGTGCCTGCCGAAGAGCGTCTGCCGACGCAGGACGTCGTAGGCCCAGAGGTCAACCGAGAGCCCGTCGCCCTCCACGCCCACCCGCCCCTTCACGAGAACCTCCGCCCCGACCGCGAACCAGTCCGCAAAGGACACGGAGTCGGGTTGGATGGGCGCGCGTTGAGGATCCTCCAGGTACCCGCGGGGGTCGAGCACCTCGAACAGCTCGGTCAATCCCAGGTCGGACCGCAGGACCCGCGCGATCTCCGTGTGGGCCTGCCCCACGTCTCCCGCCTCCCGGCGAAGCGCCGGGACCGCCAGAGGGTACCGGCGCAGGGTCGGGGCGTTGATGTCGATGTACACCTTCGCCTGCGCCGCGGACCCGGCAAGGACTCCCAGGAAGACCGCAGCCAAACCAACCCACGCTCCAGGCATTCTATTGGAACACTTCGGTGCCAGGGACGACCTCGCGTCGATCGCGCAGCGTGAGCGCCGGGACCACAAGGAAACAAGGCGCGAACGATAGTATGCACCCGTCCTTCAAGTCAAGGCGGGGGCGGGCGGGGAGCCCGCGCAGCGAAGGGGCTTCAGGACACCTCGGCGGCCACCGCGCGCCCGAAGGCCGTCGTGGAGAGGACCTCCGTGCCGGGGACCCCCGCGGCCAGGTCCGGCGTGGCGCGGCGCGACTGCAGCACCCGCGCGAGCGCCTCGTCGATCCGGGCGGCCGCCCGGGCCATGCCCACGTGCCGCAGCAGCATGGCGCCCGACAGGATGAGGCTCCCGGGGTTGGCCTTGCCCTGTCCCGCGATGTCCGGGGCGGTGCCGTGGGTCGCCTCGAACACGGCGTACTGGTCTCCGATGTTGGCCCCCGGCGCGATGCCCAAACCCCCCACCTGGGCCGCCGCAGCGTCGGAGATGTAGTCGCCGTTCAGGTTGGAGAGCGCCAGGACGTCGTAGCGCTCCGGACGAAGCAGAATCTCCTGGAACATCGCGTCGGCGATGCGGTCCTTCACCAGCACCGTGTTCGGGGGCATCACGCCCCGCAGGTCGTCCTCGTGCTCCCGCGCCGCCAGTTCCACCTCGGTGACCGTCTGCTCGGCGAACTCATGGGCCGCGACCTCGTAGCCCCACTCCCGGAACGCTCCCTCGGTGAACTTCATGATGTTGCCTTTGTGGACGATGGTCACCGAACGGCGTCCGTTGTCCAGGGCGTACCGGATCGCGCGGCGGACCAGGCGCTTCGACCCGTGCACGCTCATGGGTTTGATCCCGACTCCGGAATCCTCGGGAACCTCCGCCCCCATCTCCTCCTTGAGGAAACGGATCAGCCGCAGGGCCTCCGGGGTCCCCTCGCGCCACTCGATGCCGGCGTACACGTCCTCGGTGTTCTCGCGAAAGATCACGATGTCGAGGCGCTCCGGATGGCGGACCGGCGCGGGGACTCCCTCGAAGTGCCGCACGGGGCGCACGCAGGCGTAGAGATCCAGGGTCTGGCGCAGCGCCACGTTCAGGCTCCGGATCCCCCCACCCACCGGTGTCTCCAGGGGCCCCTTGAGCGCCACCCCCGCCGAGCGGATCGCCTCGAGCGTCTCGCTGGGCAGCGGCGAACCCGTGCGCTCGTAGGCGCTGCGACCGGCCAGGGCCTCGCGCCACCGCAGCGACCGCGCCCCCCCGTACGCCGCCTTCACGGCGGCGTCGATGACCTCCACGGCGACCGGCGCCACCTCGGGGCCGATTCCGTCTCCCTGGATCAGGACCACCGGGACCTGCGCGGGTCCCGCCCCGGCTTCGCTCATCGGATCTCCGCCTCCCTCACTGCGCGTTGCGCTCCTGGAGCGGCACCCAGGCGCAACCCTGGGGCCCGCAGTAGTCCCCCACGTAGGACGCCTCGGGACGGTAGAGCTCCGGCTTCTCCTGGGCTTCGGCGAACTTCTCCTCGACCACGTGGGCACACCACCCGGCGATGCGCCCCAGGGCGAACACCGGCGTGAAGAGATCGGTCTCGATTCCCAGCTGGTAGTAGGTCGCCGCCGAGTAGAAGTCCACGTTCGGGTAGATCTCGGCCCCCTTCCGCGCCTTGAACTCGGCCTGGGCGGCCTCGCGCACGCGCTCGGCGATCTCGATCCAGAAGGCCTGGCCGGTCTTGGCGGAGAGGCCCACCGCCAGCTTCATCAGGATGGGAGCCCGGGGGTCCAGGGTCTTGTACACCGCGTGGCCAAGGCCCATGATCTTCTCACCGGCGTCGAGCTTCCCCTTCACGTACGCCGCGGCCTGTTCGGGCCGGCCGATCTCCATGAGCATCCGCATCACCTTCTCGTTGGCGCCCCCGTGCAGCTCCCCGGAGAGCGCCCCGACCGCCGCCGCCACGGAGGCGTACAGGTGGGCGCGGGTGCTCGCCACCTCCCGCGCGGCGAAGGTGGACGCGTTGAAGGTGTGGTCCCCGTGGAGGATCAGGCACACGTCGACGATCCGGGCCTCGTCGGCCGGCGGCTCCTCCCCGCGCAGCATGTAGAGGAAGTTGGCCGCGTGGGAGAGGTCGGCGCGGGGCGGCACCGGCTTCTCTCCGGCCCGGATGCGCTTCCACGCCGCCACCACCGCGGGCAGGCGGGCGATGAGCCGCTCCGACTGGCGCTGCACCGCCTCCCGCGACGTCTCCGAGAGGTCCGGGTCGTGGTCGGCGAGCATGGGCACGATCCCCTGGAGGACGTCCATCGGGTTCGCGGTAGCCGGGCGGTGGACGAGGGCCGCGAGCACCGCTTCCGGCACCGCCCGCTCGGCGCGCAGGCGCGCGTCGAACTCCGCCAGCTCCTTCTTCGAGGGCAGCTGGCCGGCGATGAGCAGGTGGGCCACCTCCTCGAAGGTGGAGTACTCCGCCAGGTCCTCGATCCGGAAGCCCCGGTACTGGAGCTCCCCCTTGATGCCGTCGATGTAGCTGATCTTGGTGTCGGCCACCGGGATACCCCGCAGGCCGATGTTCTTCACCCTCGGATAACACACCTGCTGGTCCATCTCGGCTCCTCCCGGCTTCGCCGACGTCTTGGAGAAGGTCTCGCCCGGCCCCCGACTCCGGGCCTGAAAAGGGTAGCGTCCGGCCGGCCGGTGTCAACGGCCCGGCAACGCGCGGGGGCGGCGCTACCCCCGTCGGTTCCGGCGCCTCTGCGCAGCTACATAGGCGCCGAGCACGAGGACGCAGAAGGCGAGCAGCACCAGGGTCGCCTCCCGGGAGTAGGTCCGGATGAGGTCCTCGTTGCCCGCCGCCACGTACCCGATGGCCGCCAGGACCGCCACCCAGATGCCCGCGCCGAGCCCGGTGTAGAAGAGGAAGCGGCCCATCGGCATTCGGGCCAGCCCCGCGGGGAAGGAGATGTACTGGCGCACCACCGTGATCAGGCGGCCGACGAAGGTGCTGATCTCGCCGTGGGCGCGAAAGAACGCCTCCACGCGGTGCAGCTTGTCCGGCGGGAGGAAGAGAAACCGGCCGTACCGCTCGAGGAAGGGCCGCCCGAGCCAGAGCGCCAGGTAGTAGTTGACCAGGGCACCGGCCAAAGAGCCCGCGATCCCCGCGCCGATCGCCCCCGCCATGCTCATCTCCCCCCGGTAGGCCAGGTAGCCCGCGGGGATCATCACGACCTCGCTGGGGAACGGGAAGAAGGAGCTCTCGAGGAGCATCATGACGAAGATCCCCGGGTAGCCGAGCTGGCCCACGGTCCGGATGATCCACTGGACGAATTCCCCCAACAGCTCCATGCCCGCCCTCCCGAAGACGCCGCCGAATCCGGCGCGGGATCATACCACGGGCGGCGGCTCCTCCGGCTCGTCGCGGAGCCGGAGCATCGGCACCAGAGCCGAGGCCAGGAGCAGGACGCCGCCGTACGCCGCGATCCCCCAGGCGAACGACGCCGCGTCCCCGGCGGCGGCGATCGCCGCCGGCACCAGGCCGCCGCCGGTGAGGAACGCCACCGGCACCGTGAGGGACACCGCCAGGTTGCGCGTGCCCGGGGGACTCACCCGCGCCAGGGCCGCGAACCCCGGGGGGAAGAACGAGACGGCCAGTAGCGGCTGGAGGAGGACGAGGGCGGGCACCCACGCCCCGCGAGCGACCCCCAGGAGCACGGTGAGCACGCCGGTGGCCGCACACACGACCTGGAGAGCCTGCTTGGGCCCCACGCGGTCCGCCATCCACCCGGCGCCCAGGGCGGCGAGCAGGCCGCCCACCCGCGAAACCGCCACCAGGGCGTTGACCGCCGGCCGGGCCATCCCCTTCTCCGCCGTGAGCGCCAGGGGCAGGATCGCGTACACGCCGAGGCTCGCTCCGATGCCCAGCCCGAAGAGCACGGTGAGCACCCAGAACGACGGGGTCCGCACCACCCCCGCGAAGGCCTGCGGACTCGGGACCTCTCCCCGCGCCCGACCGCCGGAGGTCAACAGGAACACGGCGCCGACCGCGAGGCTCGCCATCCCGAGCAGGAGGGGCGCCGCCGTCCAGGGCAGGCGCGCGAGCACGACCTCGGCCAGGAGCGGCGCCACGACGAATCCCAGGTTCGGCGCCATCTCGTGGACGGCCACCGCGCGGCCCCATTGGGAGGAACGGGCCACGGTCGTGAGCGTCGCGATGCCGGAGGGCAGGTAGAGGCCCGAGGTGTAGCCCAGCAGGAGCAGCGCCCCGCGCAGCTCCCACAGGGTGCCCGCCCGGGAGACGACCAGAAGCGCCGCCCCGGACGCCGCTGCCGAGAGGGCCACCGTCGTCCGGTGGGTCCAGCGGGACGAGACGAACCCCGACGAGAGGAGGCCGAAGCAGTACGCCCCCGACAGGAACAGGAAGAGCGACCCGGCCTGGGCGTGGGTGAGCCCGAGATCCGCCTCGATCGCCGGCAGGAGGGGCGCGAGCACGACCCGCGCGAGGAAATTCAGGAAGAAGATGCCGGTCAGCGCGAGGAGCGGACGCAGGGGGAAGCGGCCGGCGGCTCCCGAACCCTGCTCGGCGGCGGCGACCACGTCAGACGAACCGCTCCATCAAGCCGCGCACGCCTTCCTCGACGCCGCCGGCACCGTGGACCCGGACGAGTTCCGCCAGCACCGCCTCGGCGCGGGCACGCAGCACCGGGTTCGCGAGGTCCTCCACCCCTTCCAGCAGGCCCGCCCGCCGTCCGGCCTGGAAGAGCCGCTGCTCTGCCGGGTCCAGGGCGAGGAAGGCGTCGCAGCGAGACAGGAGCCTCTCCCGGTCCCCGGGCAGCTGTCCCTCCAGGTCGCCCAGGAGATTGAGGATGTGGTCGCTCACCACCCGGGCCCCGATGCCTTCCAGCGCCGAGAGGAAGAGTCGGATCTCGGCCACGACCTCGGCGTCGGATTGCCGGGACAGGCGTGCGTCGGGCCCGTGGAAGTGCCGCCACAAGGGGAGCTTCGGGCCCAGGCACAGGGTGCGGAAGCGGATGAAGTGCGGGTCCACCGCGTTGAGCACCCGTGCCGTGTCCCGTGCGTGCCCCTCGCTCAGCTCCCGGCCACCCAGGCCCGGCATGACGTACTCCGAGAGCTCGAGGCCTGCCTGCCGGACCTTGAGGCCCGCTCGGATGTGAAGCTCGGCCGTGGCGCCCTTGGCGATGAGTTCCAGGAGTGGATCGTGGCCGCTCTCCATCCCGACGTGGATGCGGGTCAGCCCCTGCTCGCCGTAGGAGCGCAGATCCTCTACGGCCAGGCGCGCCACGGTGCGGGAGCGGGCGTAGGTGGTGATCCGCTCCACCTCGGGGAAGCGCTCGCGGAAGAAGGCGAGCACCCGGCGGACACGGTCGGGCTTCATCACCAGGGAGTCGGCGTCCTGGAGGAAGGCCGTGCGCCCTCCGTGGGCCAGCACGTTCGCCACCAGGTACTCCTCGTTGGTGCGCACGAGCCCCCGCGCCACCGCCTCCCGCGGGCGGGAGGTGAACCCGGCGTCGCGCAGCCGGTCGCGGATCCGCGCCATGGCGTCGATGTCCGCCTCGATCTCCTCCACGGAGCGCAGGCTGAACTCGCGACGCTTGTAGGTCCGGCAGAACTCGCAGCGGTTCCACGGGCAGTTGCGGGTGAGGCGCAGGAGGTAGCTGCCCGCCTCGCTGGGGGGGCGGATGGGACCGGTCTCGAAGTGGTCCGCCGTGCGCTCTTCGACGTCCGTCGTCATGGGGCTGGGGGCTCCCTGCCGGGGGGGGCCGGCGGGCTAGAGGCTGCGTCCCTCTCCCTTGGCCACGAGGGCGGCGCCGAAGGCCCCGAGGAACTGCGGGTGGGGCGGCACCTCCACCCGGGCGCCCGTCCGTCGGGCCAGGAGCTGCGCCACGACCGGGAAGGCGCCCACCACGCCGCCGCTCAGGACGATGAAATCTCCCAGGGGCCCCATCTCGGCCACACGGGCCACCACGGAGTTGAAGATGCCGCGGCACAGGTT
Organism: uncultured delta proteobacterium; assembly: GCA_963707045.1. Lineage (GTDB taxonomy): Bacteria > Desulfobacterota > Deferrisomatia > Deferrisomatales > JACRMM01 > CAZGRT01. Next base: position 141,042 of record CAVPOV010000014.1, on the reverse strand, counting down.
CTCCGGGCTCTCCCCGTCGCGGATGAGCTTGATGACCTCGGTGGCGGAGAAGACCGTGCAGAAGGAGGAGAGCGTGATCTCCTTGGTGGCGGCTTCGGCGTAGGCCTCGATGCGCTCGAGGGGAAGGTCGAGCCGGTGGGCGATCTCCTCCACGAAGGCCCCGGTCCCCGCGGCGCACTTGCGGTTCATGAGGAAGTTCGCCACGCCGCCGTCTCGGCGCACGTGGATGATCTTGTTGTCCTGCCCGCCGATATCCACCACGTCCATCTCCTGGGGGAAGTGGTGGAAGGCCCCGGCCGCGTGACACGAGATCTCGGTGCGGCGCGACTGGGCGAACGCCACGTTGCGGCGGCCGTACCCGGTGGCCACGGTTTGCGCGACCCGTGCCTCCTCCGCGCCGGCCGCCTCCAGGGCGACGCGCCGCAGGTCTCGGGCGACGTCCTCGAAGGAGATCCCCGTGCGCTGGAGCGCCCGGGCCACCACCTGCCCGGAGCCGTCGAGGAGGATCGCCTTGGACCAGGAGGAACCCAGGTCCAGCCCCAGGAAGAGGTCGCCGGTCATCGAAACCCCTCAGACGGCCCGGGAGAGCTGCTCCGCGAAGGCCTCCAGGTTGGTGAGGGTCTGCTCCTCGGAATAGCACCGAAGATCGTTGAGGTCGCCGTAGATTATCACATACGGGACACCCGTCCTCTCCCTCAGGCGCTGGGGAAGGCCGTAGCGCGTGTTCGAGTTGCACGGGCAGGTCTTGGCGTCGTGGTACACGACCCCGTCCACGGAGAAGTCCGCGAGCAGCCGGGCCAGCGTCTCCTCCTTGACCTCGTCGGACCGCACGATGAAGAGCTCCAGGTACGCCCGGGCCATCGCCGCGAAGGGGTCGCCGCCTGCGGCCTCCTCGAAGGCCTCGAACACCCACGAACTGCAGTAGGTGGACGCCGCCACGCACGTCCGCAGGTCCCGGAAGAAGCCGGCCAGTTCCCGCAGCTTGCCCCACACGGGCATGCCTTCCCAGTACAGCCGGTGGCGCTCGCGGTCCACCGCACCCACGGCCCCGGCCGTCCGCTCCTCAAGCTCCGGCAGGAGGTCCCGGTAGAACGACACGGCCTGGGGCGTCCCCCGGAGCACCACGGCGGGCCCCATGAGGATGCACGCGTCGAAGAAGGTCAGCGGGCTCGGGCGGCTGCGGGCCGCGGAGAGGCAGGCCTTCCAGAGCCCCGACGTCTCGGCCGAGAGCGCCATCACCTCCCGGAACCGGTCCACGTCGAAGCGCGCCCCCGCGACCTCCTCGAGCCGGGGCACCAGGCTCCGGTACTGGGCCACCATGCCCCCGACGAGCACGTCGGTCACCGCGCCGACCTTGGTCGGGGAGTTCACCCCGACGACCGGCACCCCGAACTCCCGGGAGTAGAAGGAGAACCAGTCCTGCACGTCCCGGCACTGGTTGGTGTTGTAGACGAGGATGTCCGGCCGCGGCACGCCCTTCAGGCCGTAGGCCTTCTCCAGGGGGGTCTCGCCCGCCAGGTAGGCGCCGACGTCGCTGGTGAGGTAGCTGCAGATGTCCGGGCTGTACCCCGCGGCGTTGGCCCGGGGGATGAAGTCGGCGGCCCGCCGGGTGGCCCCGAGGAGCGCGCCGTGGTTCTCTGGGTAGTAGACGCTGTACCCCAGGCTCAGGAGCAGCTCGGCCGGACCCACGCTGGTGCACCAGGCGACCTTGCGCCCGGGATCGCGGGAGGCCTCGTCCACCTCCCGGAAGTGCCCGGCCATGAGCTCCTTCATGCGTCCCTGGGCCCGGAAGGGCTTGAAGTCGGCCATGCTAGCGCCCCTGGAACTGGGGCCGGGAGACGCCGACGCTCTTCAGCCCCACCAGGGCGTCCGCCGTGGAGAAGATCTCGGCCATCCGGGAGAGCTCCAGCTCCAGCCCCGCGTCGAGGTCCTCGGCGGAGCCCTGGTCGAGGATCTCGTTGGCGGCCTTGACCGCCAGGGGGGCCTTGCGGCCCACCGCCTTGACGGCGGCCTGGACCCTCGGGTCGTCGTTGGGGGCGCGGCCGGCGAGCACTTCCCCCACCGCGGCATCGGAGAAGGCCTCCACGACCCGCTCCCACCCGGCGGGGACCGGCTTTCGGGCGTACTTGTCCGCGATGGCTCCCCCGGCGATCAGGTCCCGGATGAACCGGTCGGCGTCCTCCGAGGCCACGTGGTAGGAGGCCAGCCCGATCCGGTGCGCCGTCTTGCCGTCGAGGGGCTGCCCCGTGAACACGAGATACTTGGCGAGCTCCTTGCCCACGATCCGCGCCGTGCGCTGGGTGCCGCCGAGCCCGGGGTAGATCCCGATGCCGGTCTCGGGCAGCCCGAACCCGCCCTTCTCGGTGACGACGATGGCCCGGCAGGCCAGCGCGAGCTCGGTGCCGCCCCCCAGGGACAGGCCGTCCACCTTCGCGATGACGGGCTTCTCCGAGGTCTCCATCTTCCGCAACAGCCGCTGGCCGCGCCGGGCGAAGTCGACGATGTCGGGGACCCGACCGGCTTCGATGTTGTCGATGAAGAACTTGATGTCCGCCCCGGCGACGAAGGCCTTGCCCGCTCCCTCGACCACCACCGCGTTGACGTCGGGCCGGGCCACCGCCTCGTCGAAGCGCTGTTCGAGCTGCTCGACCACGGCCCCGTTGAGGGCGTTGAGGGCCTCCGGACGGTTGATGAGGAGCGTCGCGACGCCGTCCTTCACCGCGAGATCGACCACCCGGATCGTCCAGGGCTTCCCGGCCGCCTTCTGGCGCTTCAGGCTCTCGGCCGGGGGATGGCCGAACTCCCGGCAGAAGGACTCCGCCAGGGCGATGGCCTTGCCCGTACCCGCCCGGTTCATGAGCTCGAAGGGCCCCAGGGCCCACCGAAGCCCGATCTTCGCTCCGCGGTCGGTGTCCTCCAGCGTCGCGACCCCCTCGTCCAGGATCTCGCCCGCCACCTGGAAGACCACGCCGAAGAGCCGGTCGGAAACCGCCTGGAACCTCGACTCGTCCGGCGTGCCGTCGAGCTTCCACGGCTCGTTTCTCTCGGCCTGGGTCTTGAGCAGGGCCACGGGCGGGTAGTAGCTCCCCAGCTCCCGGCCCAGCGTCGACTCGGCGTGGTAGGCGATGGGCACGCCCGTCACGTTCATGAGCTCGAAGGGCCCCATGCCGATGCGGAACGCCTTCTTGGCCGCGGCCTCGATGGTCGGGATGTCGGCCACGCCCCGCTCGAGCAGCCGCACCGACTCGTTGAGCCAGGGCACGAAGAACCGGTTCACCACGAAGCCGGGGCGATCCCGGCACAGGATCGGAATCTTCGCCATCCGCTTCGACAACCGCAGGCTCGCCTCCACCGCGGCGGGGCTCGTCCGCTCGCCCGGGATCACCTCCACGAGGCGGTTCTTGGCGGGGTGGTAGAAGAAGTGCAGGCCCACGACTCGCTCCGGCCGCTTCGTGGAGGCCGCCAGGTTCGAGACGTAGAAGCTCGACGTGTTCGTGGCGATCACCGTGTCGGCCCCGCAGATCCGATCGAGCTCGGCGAAGAGCTCCTTCTTCACGCCCTCGTCCTCGTAGACCGCCTCGATCACGTAGTCGCAGTCGCGCAGTTCGTCGAGTTCCGTCGTGTCGTAGATGCGCGCGAGGATCTCCTCCACCTGGCCGGCGCTGAAGATCTTCCTTTCGATGGCCTCCCCGAGCAGGTTGCGGATCCGGGCCCGGCCCCGGGCCACGAACTCGCTCTTCACGTCGTGCATCACGACGTCGAAACCCTCCTGGGCCAGCTTCTGCACGATCCCGCTTCCCATGTTGCCGGCACCCACCACCCCGATCTTCTTGAGCTGCGACATGGCTTCCCTCTTCCGCGCCGGCGGCGCCAAGGTTGAAAACAGACCAGATTCTGGTAAACACTCACCGTCCCGTCGACGGCCGCTGCGGATTCCGGGCTTCCGTCCTCGCGGGCGACCCGCAGCGCCACAGCATCATACAAGATGCATACCGGAACGGAGGAGTCATGGTCCCCTCGCGCCCATCCCGGCACGTCCTCGCGCTCTTCCTCGTTTCGCTCCTCGCGGCTGCTCCGGCCGGCGCCGCCGAACTCAAGGGGGTGGAGGTCCCCGATACGCTCCAACTGGAGAGCGGAACCTTGCGGCTCCAGGGGCTCGGCCTTCGCAAGAAGTTCATGTTCTCCGTCTACGTCGGCGCCCTGTACCTGACCACGCCCACGGCGGACGCCGCGGCGGCGGTGGCCGCGGACGAGCCCAAGCGCATCGAGATGCGCTTCCTCCGGGACGTGGGGGAGGACAAGTTGGCGGAGGCCTTCCGGGAGGGCTTCTTCAACAACGCCCAGGAGCGCCTCGACCGCCTGAACCCGCGCCTGGACGCCCTGATCCGGCTCTTCCCGGGAGGCGCGAAGGACGGCCAGACGGTGGCTCTCACCTACCTGCCGGCCCGGGGCCTCGCGGTCGCCTTCGACGGGGAGGAGCGGGGCGTGATCGAGGGCCGGGACTTCATGGAGGCCCTGTGGGCCGTGTGGCTCGGCCAGGTGCCCGCCGACCCGGACCTCAAGCGGGGGATGCTGGGGACGAAGTAGGCGGCCTTCCCGGACCCCGGGTCAGGCGCTCGACCTCTTCCGGGTCCGGGAAGCTCCGGCCCCCCAGCCCCCGACACGCGAGACTCGCGGCCGCGACGGCGCAGCGCAGGGCTTCCCCTCGGCCCATCCCCCGGGCCAGCGCCAGGGCCAGCGCGCCGTGGAAGACGTCGCCCGCGCCGGTGGTGTCGCGGACCCGGACCCGCGGCGCGGGGATGTGCCGAAACTTCCCGTCCAGGAGGGCCACGGCGCCTTCCGCGCCCAGGGTGGCGCAGCACCAGCCGCGAACCTCCGAAGAGATCGAGCGGAGGGCGCCCTCGGGGGACCGCCCGGGCGCGGCCTGCTCCAGGAAGCCCTCGCTCACGGCCAGCACGTCCACCAGCCCCCACGTTTCCCGCCACCCGCCTCCGGCCCGTTCCGCGTCGGCCACGATCGGGATGCCTCTCTCCCGGCAGAGCGGCGCGAGCAGGGGAAGCAGGTGCTCGCCCTGCCGGTCCGCCAGGACGACCCGCGCCCGGGGCACGAGGGGCAGCACTTCGTCGGCCCCGAGCTTCTCCGGGGAGGAGCGCTCGTACACGATCGTGCGCGTGCCCCGGGAGCGGGAGACGAGGCACCAGGCAAGGGGGGTGCGGCCGCGGGGAACGGGCAGGCCGGACAGGTCCACGCCGAACGCGGCCATGCGCTGCCGGGCGAAGCGGCCCGCCTCGTCGCCCCCGAGCACGCCGACGAAGCCTGCCCTCCCGCCCAGGTGCGCCACCAGGCACGCCGCCGTCGAGGCCTGCCCTCCCCCCTCCCGCAGCCGGGCGGCCACCGGGACCTTGGCGTCCTCGACCGGGTAGGCCTCCACCTCGAGGATCTCGTCGACGCACGCCCGGCCTACGCACAGCACGTCGAGCGTCCGGGGCGCCGGGGCGCCGGCGGCCCGGAGCGCGCGACCGGGAGCCACGCTAGGGGCCCGCCCGGGGCTTCGGCCCCGCGGGCCGGAGCGAGATGCGGACCTGGCGCGGGGACACGTCGAGCACCTCCAGGTAGGGCGGGTGTTCGACCTCGTCCGGGCCCACCTGGAAGGTCCGCCTTCCCAGCTGCGCCAGCAGCGCGTCCACGCGGACGACGACGAGGTCGCTCGGCCCGAAGTAGATCTGGCGGCGCGAGCCCTCCAGCGCCACCCGCACGGCCGGCGGATCCACCGACTCGAGCTCGTACTCCACCGGCAGGTTCTCCACCACCACCCGGGCCTGGCGCTCTCCGGTCACCACGGTCGAGCCGGGGACGAGGAGCAGCCAGAGGCCCGTGGCGAGGAGCAGCGCGAGCAGTGGGTACGGCCAGGTCTCCGCCAGCCGCCTCCCGAAGCCCGGGCGGGCCGCCCCGTGCCCGGCCCGCTCCGCCGCGAACTCCCGCAGGATGCGGCCGAGTTCGTTGGGGCTCTCCAGCGTGCGCAGGACCCCGCCCCGGGCCACGGACACGGAGCCCCGCTCCTCGGACACCACGATGGTCAGGGCGTCGCTCCTCTCGGCCAGACCCAAGGCGGCTGCGTGCCGGGTCCCCCTCGCCCCCAGCTGCTCGTGGTCCACCGACAGCGGCAGGTGGACCCCGAAGCGCACCACCCGGCCGCCCGAGAGCAGGACCGCCCCGTCGTGGCCCGGGGAGTGCGCGTCGAACAGGCTCAGGAGGAGCGGCTCGCTGACGCGCCCATCGAGGGGCACGCCCCCCTCCAGGTGACGATCCAGCGGCTCTTCGCCCGGCACGACGAAGAGGGCGCCGATCCGGTCCTGGGCGAGACGGGAGGCGACGCCCTGGAGGGTCCCGGCGACGTCCGCGCTCGGAGCCGAGCGGCGGCGGCGCGCGCCCCACGCGCCGATGCGCTCCAGGACCCGGCGGAACTCCTCCTGGAACACGACCACGATGAGGACGAGGAGCACCGCGGAGAACCCCTGGAAGATCCAGGCGGTCAGCTCCAGGCCCAGCTGCCGCGCGGCCAGGTAGACGGCGCCGAGGATGGCCAGCCCCAGGAACGCGAACAGCGCCCGGGAGCGGCGCAGCCAGACCAGGGCGCCCCACAGGAGCCCCGCGACGAGCACGATGTCGGCCAGGTCGCGCCAGTAGGTGAGGAGGTGGAGTCGGGACAAGGCGGTCGACCTCGGGCGATGGGATGTCGGGACGGCCCCAGGGTACCTCCCGGGACGCCAGGCCTCCAAGGGGGAGACGCTCCGGGGCGCAGCGCTACCGTCCGGACCCTGTGGAGTAGTCGGGGGCGAGCTCGCCCGCGACCGCGGGACGCGCCTCTTCCGGCGGCGGCCGGAAGCCGAAGACCCGCTCCAGGAAGGAGACGGCGATGAAGTACGTCGCGCCCCACAGCACTTCGCCCCCGCCGCCCTGCCGGGGCAGGAAGCAGGGGAAGGTGCGGCGCGTGGGCACACCACAGCCGCCGTCGTCCCCCAGTTCGAGCCGGTAGACCGCGTACGCTCGGGGATCGAGGAGCTCCGCCAGGGGGATCGGGAGCAGGCTCTCCACCTCCCAGTTGAGCCGGAAGCGCCTCGGCCCCTCCACCCAGCCCACCAGCGGCAGGATCGCCCGACGGAACAGCACGAGCCGGTAGACGGGGAGTGCGCCCAGGAACCGGATGCCGAAGGGGGAGAGCCCCGTCTCCTCCCAGGTCTCCCGGAGCGCGCAGGCCCAGTAGCGGCTCACGATCCGGGTCCGATGGCGCCCGGCTCGCTCCGTCGGCCCCCACCCCGGGCTGCGGCGCAGGGGCGACCCCGGCAGCCGGAAGAGGAACCCCAGGGCGTCGTCGACCCGGTGCCGGCTCCCCCCCGGGCAGCAGAGGTCCCCGGGTTGCCGCACCCGGGCCGAGCGCTTCGTCAGGAGGAGAACGGGGTCCCCGGAGGGGCGGTCCCGCTGCAGCAGGAAGAGGACCCCCGCGGCGTCCTCCGGCACGGGCTGCGCCCGGTCCTCGGGTCCGGGCGACAGGGCCTCCGCCACGCCCTCGGCCCCCACGCGGGACGCCGGCGGGAAGGGCTGGTGCCCGAACCGCGGCGCGGACCGCCGGTCGCCCTCATCCCCAGGTGTCATACTCTCGGATTTCGGCGTACGCAACGACCCGGTTGCGGCCCCTCTGCTTCGCGGCGTACAGGCAGCGGTCGGCGCGCGCCACGAGGTGGTCCGCCGGCTCCCTCTCGCCTTCCAGGCACGCCACCCCCACGCTCACCCGCACCGGGATGCTCTTGTCCTCCCACGGCACCTCGAGCTTCTCGACTCCCTGCCGGAGCCGCTCCGCCAGGGCCCTGGCGCCGACCTCCGCGGTGTTCGGGAGCAGCAGCGCCATCTCCTCGCCCCCGTAGCGCGCCACGAGGTCGGTCTCCCGGGCGAAGGTCTCGACGGAACGGGCCAGCGCCTCGAGCACCGCGTCGCCCGCCGGGTGGCCGAAGGTGTCGTTGACCTTCTTGAAGTGGTCCACGTCGAGCAGCAGCACGGAGACCCCCTGCTCGTACCGGCGGGTCCGGCGCACCTCCTCTTCGAGCCGCTCGAAGAACACCCGCCGGTTCCGGAGCCCGGTGAGCGGGTCGGTCGTCGCCAGGCGCTCCAGCTCCGCGCGTGCCCGGATGCGGCCGAGGGCCTCGGCCCCCTGCTGCGCCACGATCTCGCACACGTCCACGGTGGCCCCGTCGAAGGCCTTCGGCGCCAGGGCCCCCACGCACAGAACACCCAGCGCCTCCTCGCCGGCGGTCAGCGGCTGCAGGATCAGGCTCTGGAACTCCGGAGACTTCACCTGCTTGCCGAAGAGCGGCCGCCGGGAGCGCTCGTCCAGATAGGTCAGGTAGCGCCGGCTCTCCAGCACCCAGCCGGCGAGGCCGTCGCCGGAGCGGAACGTCTGGCCCTGCAGGGCCGCCCACCGCGCGTCCCCCACCCCCTCGATCCGCAGTTCCTTCCCCTCTCCCAGCAGCGCCACGGCCGAGAATTCCGGCTGGTTGCGGGTGCGCAGGGTTTCGAGCATGACGCCCACCACCTCGGGGACCGTGCGGCAGGTGGCGAGGCCCTTGGAGAACTCGTGGAGGTGCTTGAAGTCCCGCACCTCCCTCTTGGCCGCGTCCAGGGCCCGCACCTGCGCCAGGGTCGTGGCGACCTGGTGGGCGGCCACCGTCAGCGTCGGCACGTGGGCCTCGGTGAAGGCGTTCTCCTTCAGCCCGTCCACGGCCAGGACCCCTTCGATCTGGTCCCCGTCGATGACCGGCACCCCCAGGAAGCTCTTCACCGGCACGTTTCCCGTGTAGTAGCCGAGGCGGGAAGCCGGGTCCCGCAGGCAGGGGATCTGGAGGTGCCGCCGGTTTTCCAGGATCCACTGGAAGGTGGTCCCCTCGACCTTGAGAACCGCGCTTTCGCGTATGGCGTGGCTGTCCGAGACGAGCTCGCGGACGAACATCTCGCCCCGGGGCCGCGCGAGCACGAGGACGGCCCCGTGCGCCCCGGTACCCTCCTTCACCTTCACCAGGTGCTCGTAGAGCATCTCGTCGGGGTTCGCGCGCTCGCCCGGGCCGCTCTCCCGGAGGTGCTCGCCGTCCAGTTGCAGCTTGTCCAGGGCGAGCTGGATCTTCCTGCGCCGCCGCCTCTCCCAGAACAGGACCAGCCCGGAGACCAGCGCCACCGCCTCGAGGTGGGCCAACGCCTCCAGCGCCGGGGGGCGGACCGCCCACAGGGAGATGGCACCGAGGGGAAGGACGAGCAGGGCGGGCAACGGCACGCTCGCCGCCAGGCCGACGAGCAGGACGGCGTAGGCGAGCAGAGCCCAGGCCGCAGGCGCGCCCGTCACCTGGAGCGCGGTGGACAGGGAGAGCACGGCGAGCAGCCCCAGCTCTCCCCGCTCCAGCTCCGGGTCGAGCTCGGGGGGCGCATCGCCACGCCGTGGATGCGCCACAGGAAGTACGCCGTGAACGCGGCCAGGGTCGAGACGGCCAGGAGGCTCCAGCCCCGCTCGGGGGAGTACACGCCCGCGAGGAGGGCGGCGGCGTAGGCGGCCGGCACCAGCGCCCGGACGAGCAGCACCAGGGGCGGCGTGCCGCCGCGGCGCGCGCGGCGGCGGGGGTCAGCGCTTTGGCGTCATGCCGCTCGGGGAGCAGGAAGACCGTCTCCCCCTCGCGGATCATGCCCAGGTACGGGCGCGCCTTCGCCTCGATCGCCCGGGAATCTCCGCGAAGCCGGCGATCTCCTTCTCCAGCGCCGCACGGCGGCCCCGCAGGAGCTCGATCTCCTCCGACAGCTGGGCGCGCTCGGCGCGCAGGCGCCGCACCTCCTGCCAGCCCTGCTCGCCGAAGAGGGCGAACCCGAGCAGGCCGGCCTCAGCGCGATCCCCAGCGACAGCCAAGCCTTTTCCGGCACGTTCACGGACGGGGCCTCCCTGGACAAGCGTCACGGGGACCCCGCGCTCACTCGAGGCGGAATCGGACCCGGATGGTGCCCCACTGCTCCGCTTCCTCCCCGGTGGGCAGGGGGTTGAAGCGAAACTGCTTGATGTAGGCCAGCGCCGCCTGGTCGAGATCCGTTTCGCCCCTCTGCAACGGGCACGCGCGCACCACCTCTCCGCGCGGTGAGACCTAGAACTTGATGAGCACGTCGGCCGAGTGGCGGATCGTGACGCGGGGCGGGCGGGGCTCGGACAGCACCTTGCGGTCCACGCCGACGGGTCCCTCGATCTCCAGACGCCGCATGGTCTCCCGCTCCGCCTCCGGGACGGACGGCGTCGCAGAGATCTCCTCCAGCAGCCGGTCCGCGACCCGGCGAGCCTCCCCCGCGTCGGGGCCCGGGGCGGCGCCCCTCCTCACGACCGGGGCGGCGGGAAGCGGCGACGGCTCCACCTCCAGGCTCCGCGTCCAGGCGATGCGATCGGGCTCCGGGATGGCCGCCGAGCGGGCCGGAAGGCGGATGGGCTCCATCGCCGGGGAGGCGGCCGGCTCGGCCAGGACCTGCTCCGCCAGGGCCCCCCCCAGGGACTCCAGCGCCTCGCTGGCGATCGGCTCGGCGGCGACGGGCCGGGGGAGCGGCTCGGGCTCGGGCTCCAGCGGCGGGCGGGAAAGCTCCACCTCCACCAACCGCTCCCGGTGCACGGGGAGCTTGACGCGCAGACCGGGCACGACCACCACCAGGACGAGGTGGATGACCACGCTCCCCGTGACGGCCGCGGCCAGCGCGCCGGTACGCGTCACGCCTCACCGCTTGGGCCGGGTGGCGATGGCGAGTCGCTGCAACCCCGACCCCTTGGCCCGGTCCATCACGTCGACGACGAACTTGTGGGCCGTCTCCTCGTCCGCCTCGATCACCACCATGGTCTCCCGGTCCTCCCGGGCGGCGTCCCGCAACCGCACGTCGAGGTCCTCGAGGCTGGCCCGCTGGTCCCCCAGGTACAGGGCGCCCTCGGCGTCGAGCTTCACGCGCAGGTCCTTGCGCTCGTGGCGCACGGTCTCGGCCTGGGCCTGGGGCAGGTCGATGCGGATGCCCGGCGAGACGACGAAGGTCGTGGACAGCATGAAGAAGATCAGCAGCAGGAAGACGCAGTCCACCATCGGCGTGACGTCCGGGGTGACGACGTCGCGGCGCGTCTTGCGGAACTCCACGGGTCAGCCCCCGAACTCTTCGCGACCCGGGCGGTCGCGGCCCTTGGCGTCGGGCTGCTTGACGAGGTCCACGAAGTGGATGGCGTGCTGCTCGAGCTCGAGCACGAGGCGATCCACCTTGCCGAGGAAGTAGCGGTACGCCACGAACGCGGGGATCGCCACGGTCAGGCCGGCGGCGGTGGTCACCAGCGCCTCGCTGATCCCCCCGGCCAGGCTCGCGGGGCTTCCCATCCCCTGCACGCTGATGACCGTGAAGGCCTTGATCATCCCCGTCACGGTCCCCATCAGCCCGAGCAGCGGCGAGACGTTGGCGACCGTGCCGAGCACGCCCACGTAGCGCTCCAGGTGCGCGGCCTCGCGGCGGCCCACCTCCTGCACGGCCTCCTTGACGGTGTCGCGGTCGAGCCCGGTGTTGCGCAGCGCGGCCTGCAGGACGGAGCCCATGGGGCTTCGGCTCCGTCGGCAGAGCGCCAGCGCCTCGTCGGTCATGCCGCGACGGACGAAATCCTCCGCCCGCCGGATGCAGGTCCCTGGGGACGTTGCGGCTGGCCCGCAGCGTCCAGGCGCGCTCGAAGAAGACGGCGAGGCCACCACCGAGCAGGCCACGATGGGGACCATCAGGACCCCGCCCTTCACGAGGTACTCGTACATCGGTTCCTCCCGTCAGCGGGGTTGGTCAGGCGTCGACGGGACGCCCAGTTCGCCGAGAGCCCGGGCCGCCCGGCCGGCCGGCTCCTCGGGGGCTTCGTCCGCCACCTTCTGGTAGACCGCCCGGGCTCGACCCACGTCTCCCTGGCCTCGAAGGATGTCGCCGGCGCGCAGCAGCGCCCCAGCCACCTCCGGCTCGGTGACCGGATACAGATACCCGATCCGGAGGTAGGTTTCCAGCGCCTCCTGCACGCGGGTCGCGGCCTCCTGAGCCTTTCCCATCGCCAGGAAGGCCCTCAGGCCCTCCGGGCTCAGAGCCAGCTCCGCGGCCTCGCTCAGGGGCTCGACCGCCCGCCCCGGCGCCCCCTGGAGCAGGAAGATCTCTCCCAGGTCCGCGAGCAGCGCCTGCCGAAGCAGCGGGGAGGACTCGGGGCAGGCCTCGAGCGCCGCCCGGAGCCGCCCCTCGGCCCCCTCCCAGTCGAGCAGTGCGGCGGACGAACTCGCCGCTGCCCGGAGCACCTCCGCACGCTCCACGCCGGCGGTCCTCGCCGCCAGGCGATCCCACACGCCTCGGGCGGTCTCCGGCGGCCCGCGGCGGTCCAGCAGGCGACCCAGCTCCCGCAGGGCCGCGAGGCCCACCGCATCGGCGCGAGTCGAGAGCGGTTCCAGGAGCCTGGCGGCTTCGTCGTCGTCGCCCCCGGCCGCCAGGACGCGGGCGGCCTCCAGTCTAGCCTCGGCCGCCTTCTCGTCGGTGCCCAGTTCGGCGGCCCGCAGATAGGCGTGGGCAGCCCCCGCCGTGTCGCCGGCCTCGGCCCGGGCCTGGGCGAGGGAGAAGAACAGGTCGGTGGAACGGGGATCGCGCGGGTAGGCCTTCGCGAACCGGTCGGCGGCCCGGCCCAACTCCTCGAGCCGCCCCAGGCCCAGCAGGCACAGCGCCTCTCCGTAGCGCCCTTCCGGCGTGTCGCCGAGCTGCTGGTAGGCGGCCAGGGCCGCCTCGTGGCGTCCCAGGTTGTACAGGCTGTCCGCCCGCTTCCGGCGTGCCTCCGCCTCCAGCTCGCCGCCGGGGGTCATGGCCAGGATGGCATCGAAGCGGGCAAGCGCCCCGCCGTAGTCCCCGGCGCCGAAGTCTAGCCAGGCGAGCGTCTGCAGGGCCCGGGCCGCGAACTCACCGCGGGGCTCCTCGGCGAGGAGCGCTCCGAGCACCTCCCTAGCCTCCTTCTCCCGCTGGGTGCGGGCGTACATCCAGCCCCGGTAGAAGCGGGCGGCCGACCGATACCCCGGCGTGCGCGCCTCGGCTTCCAGCTGCTCGAGGGCTTCGATGGCCGGCCGAACCTCCCGGCGGTTGAAGTAGGCGCGGGCCAGCATCAGCCGCGCCTCGTCCCGGTTGGGATCGTCGGGATGGTTCCGAGCCAGGCGCGCGAACAGACCGGCCGCCTCGTCCCACCGCTCCGCCTCGAAGGCGATCCAGGCCCTGCCGTACAGGGCCTGGGGGAAGGCCGGGCTCCCCTCCGGCACCGCGTGGAACGCGCGCAGCGCCTCCTCCGGCCTGCCGAGACGCAGGCGCGCCTCCCCGAGCCACGCCCAGACCCGATCGGCCTCGGGGTAGGCCGGGTCGCGCTCGAGGGCCCGGCTCAACGAGCGCTCCGCAGCCTCGGCATCCCCGGCGAGCAGCGCGCACAGTCCGGCGCGGTGCAGGGCCGCGGGGCCGAGGGGAGCGTCGGCCGGGACGGCTCCGTAGGCTCCGGCGGCCTCCCCGTAGCGGCCGAGCAGGTAGAGACACTCCCCGACCATGTACTGGGCCACCTCCCGCGCCGGCGCATCCCACACCGCGAGAGCGGCGCGGTATCGCTCGAGCGCGTCCGCGTAGGAGCCCGCCCGGAAGGCCGCCCACGCCAGGTCGGCCCGGGCCCAGCCCGCCCAGGGGCCGGTGGGCGCAGCCGCCTCCAGGGCCAGCAGGGCGTCGGGAGCCTCCGGGGAGCCGGTCTCGGCCAAGGCCCGAACCCGGCCGTACAGGGCCCGCACGAGAAGGCTCTCCGGCGGCCGCTCCTCGCTCAGCCAGAGAAAGCGCTGCGCGGCCTCCCGGGCGCGGCCCTGTTCGAGCAGCGTCCAGCCGAGCGCCGCCTGGGCGGGCGCCGCCTCCGGATGGTCGGGGCTCTCCAAGAGGAACCGGACGAACGCCTTCTCGGCGCCCGCAAGGTCTCCCGTGCGGCGCCGGGCCAGGCCCAGGGCGAAGAGCCCTGCCGCCTGCACTTCCCGACGCACGGCCGTTCCCTGCTCCGGCAGCTCGGCCAGCGTCTCCAGGAAGCCGAGGGCCTCCCGGGCCTGCCCGGTGCGAAGGAGGGAAGCCCCGAGCCGGTACAGCGCCTCGGGGCGGTGCGGGCTCGCCGGGTCCCCGGCCAGGCGCTCCCACGTCCGCCGCGCCTCGGGCTCCCGCCCCAACTCCTCCAGCAGAGCCGCCCGGCGGTACGCCGCCTCCTCCGCGTACTCGCCCTCGGTCAGCCCGAAGAACGCCACCGCGTCGTCGTATCGGCCCTCCCGCCGCCGGATCTCTCCGAGCCAGAAGGCGGAGTTCCCCGCCAGCGGGCTGTCCGGGTGCTCGGAACGGAGCTGGGCGAGAAAGCCGGACGCCTCTCCCAGCAGGCCCCGGGACAGCCGCTCCATGGCGCTCTTGTACAGACTCTCCGCTCCCCCCGTGGCGCGGGCCAGCGCTCCCGTCACCGGGTTCCGGTAGGCGCAGCCGGGCGACTGCACGGGCGGCGCTTCCCGCAGGGAGGGCTGGGGCAGGGTCTCGGCGGGCAGCTCCACGCTCAGCGGCGTCTGGGCGATCCGGGGGGCCTCGAGGGCCAGAACGCCCTCCCGCTCCGCCTCCAGACGCACCCGGTCGATGCCGCGCACGACCACCTCGGGCAGTTCCAGCGCCTCGGGGGGCGGCGCGACTCCGAGCGCCAGGGGGGCGGTCAGGGCGAGGGCGAGGGTCCAGCCCAGGGTCCGGAGCAGGGGGAGGCGGGGAAGGCGCAAGTCTCTCCTCCGGATCGGGGGACGGAGCGGGGGCGCGGGCGGCACCGGCGGGAGTATAGCATCCCGCGCGAGGCGCCCGGAACCGCCGGGGCCCGGCGCCGCTCAGTCGTCGGAGGCGTGGACTCGGGCCAGGAACTCGGCCACGCGGTGCCCGTAGCGGTCGGACTCCACCAGGAACGCGTCGTGGCCGTAGTCGCTCTCCACGCGGACGTGCTCCACGGACTTCCCGAGGCGGCGCAGGAGGATCTCCATGAGGTCGGTGTCGAGGGGCGGGTACAGCCAGTCCGAGGTGAAGGTCACGAACCGGGTCCGGGCCCGCACCTGGGCGAGGGCCTCTTCCAGCCCGCCGGCGAAGCCGTCCCCCAGGTCGAAGGTGTCCAGGGCCTTCGTGAGGTACAGGTAGCTGTTGGCGTCGAAGCGCTCCGGGAACTTGTACCCGTTGTAGTGCAGGTAGCGCTCCACGTCGTACTGAGCCGTGAACGCGTAGATCCCCTCGCGACCGGAGATCCGCCGCCCGAACTTGCGGCGCATCGAGGCGTCGCTCATGAACGTGAGGTGCCCGATCATCCGCGCGACCGCGAGGCCGTCCCGGGGGGGCTCGCCGCCGTAGTAGTCCCCGCCCTTCCAGTTGGGGTCCGCCATGATCGCCCGCCTGCCGATCTTGTTGAACCCGATGCTCAGGGGCGAGGACGCGGCGGTGGTGGAGATGGGAACGACCGAACGCACCCGTTCGGGGTAGCGCACGGCCCACTCGAGCGCCTGCATGCCCCCCATCGAGCCGCCGATGACGCACAGGAGCCGGTCGATGCCCAGGCGGTCGAGAAGGAGCGCCTGCACCCGCACCATGTCCCGTATCGTGATCACCGGGAACTGCATCCCGTACGGAGCCCCGGTGCGCCGGTTGACGCTGGCCGGGCCCGTGGTCCCCTTGCAGCTGCCGAGGACGTTGGGGCAGACGACGAAATAGCGGTCGGTGTCGATGGGTCGCCCGGGCCCCACCATGGGGTCCCACCACCCGGCGATCCGGTCGTCCGGTCCGTGGTACCCCGCCACGTGGTGGTCGCCCGAGAGGGCGTGGCACACGAGGACCACGTTGTCGCGCGCGGGCGCGAGGGTGCCGTAGGTCTCGTAGACCACTTCCACGGGCCCCAGGATGCGGCCGCTCTGCAGGTAGAGCTCGTCGGGCGGTTCGCACAGCACGACGCGGCTTGGGGTCACGACCCCCACGCCGGCCGCGGCGGGTTCAGGCGACAACGGAGACCTCCTCGGAAGGACGGCGCCGGGAGGCGTGGAGTGCGAGGGGCCCGACCGGGCCCCGCTCCGACGGTTGGCCGACCTTCTCATCTCTCGGGGCGTCGCGCCCCGCAGGAATTAGCACCTCGCCCTCTCGGGCCGGTTGCTGTGGCTTCGCAGGGCCTGGTCCCTCCGCCACTCTCGATAAGAGGCTATGCCGGTATTGTTGACCGGAACGGTGCTTATAACACCGGAGCACTTCCCGGTCAAACGCCGCGACTTTGTCCGGATGGCCCGTGGGGTTCGGTCGCGCGCCTCCCGGGGAGGCTCACTCCCCCTGGCACCGGGGACAGAGACCGTACAGCTCGAGGCGGTGGTAGCGGACGAGGAACCCCTTCCTCCCCGCGATCTCGCGCTGGATGGCCTCGATGGTGGCGTCCTCGAACTCCTGGATCGCTCCGCAGTCCAGACACACGAGGTGGTCGTGGTGGCCGACGTCGACCCCCGGCTCGTAGCGCATCCGGCCCTCGTGGAATCGGCGCTCCTTCGCGATCCCCGCCTCCACGAACAGGCTCATGTTCCGGTAGACCGTGGTGTGCCCGATGGAAGGCCAGAGCTGCCGCACCCGAGCGTAGAGCTCCTCCACGCTCACGTGGCGGTCCCCCTCGAGGAACACCTGGAGGATGGCGTCCCGCTGGCGGGTGGCCCGCAGCCCCTTGCCCTTCAGATAGAGTTCGAGCCGCTGCCGGGCCGTCGCGAGCCGATCGGCGGCCCCGGCCCTTCGATCACGAGCCACGCGCGGCCTCCTCCAGGTCGCGCCGGACGACGGCCACCAGCTCGCCGCCCAGGGCCCGTGCCTCCGCGAGCGCCCCGGGGTGGCGCTCGATGTCGCCCTTCTCGTCGATCTCGCGGTAGGTGAGCCACTTCCACGGCTCTGCGTCGAGGGTGTCGAGGAAGTAGCGGAAGGTGAGGAGCGCGCCGTCGAAGATCTTCTGCCCGCGGGATCCTCCCACGCTGAGGAAGACCCCCTTGCGCAGGGGAAGCCGGCTGCGGTTGACCGACTCCTTGCGCAGGTACTTGACGCACCAGAAGGCCTGGCACCGGTCCATGAACGCCTTGGTGTGGGCGCTCACCGAGTAGAACATGATGGGGCTGGCCAGGGCCACGGCCTCCGCGTCCCGCAGCGCGTCGTACAGGGGCTGCATGTCGTCCCGCAGGGCGCAGCGCCCCTCGTCCCGGCAGGCGTAGATCTCCCGGCACGGGGATATCTTCAGGTTGCGCAGGTAGACGCGTTCGGCCACGCCGCCCGCCTCCTCCACCCCCTCCGCGAAGGCGTCCATCAGCCCGTCCGTGTTCCCGTGGAGGCGGGGACTGCCGTAGATGCACAGGACGCGCACCGGAGCCGACCCCCCGTTTGACAGGGTCCGCAGGCGATCGCTAGAGTCCACGCGCGACGTCTCCCTCTCTGGCCGGCGCCCCGTCCGGGAACCGATTTCCCCTTGCCGGAGCCGGGAAACCACCGCGAGCAGAGTAAGGGAGATCCGGGGAGAACTCAAGGCGGGGAGCCGTACCCCAGGGGGTCCCATGGCGCGGCGCTGGAGCGGCTCGGAGCCTCGACCCGGCCCCGGGCGGAGGGAGCTCGCACCGGGCGTCTGGATCACGTCCGGGCGGGCCGCGGTGCTCGAGGGAGGAGATCACCTGGCGGTGGTGGACCCCGGGGACGAACCGGCGGGCACCGCCTCCTCCCCTCTCGGCCCGCTGGCCGACGTGCTGGCCCTGGTGGGGCAGACCGGCAAGCCGGTGCGGTGGGTCCTGGTCACCCACGGCCACCCCGACCACGTCGCCAACCTCGCCGTGTTCCGCGAGGCGCTCGGCCCCGGCCTCCGGGTGGCCGCGCACCCCGGGGGGCCGGCCGATCCCGACGAACCCGTGGACGCAGTGCGCGCGCTTCCGGCCGGCCCGGGGGTGCTGGCGATCCCCACGCCGGGCCACTCCCCCCGGGGCGACGATCTGTCGTTCTGGGCGGAGGCCCCGCCGGTCCTCTTCCCGGGAGACCTCGTGCAGCCCAAAGGGGAATCGTGGGAGGAGGCGTTCTACCCCAGCCCTTGGGTCTGCTTCCGCGACGGCGACACCTACCGCCGCAGCCTCGACTCCTTGCTGGCGCTCCCCTTCCGCACCCTGGTGACCGGGCACCGCGAGGTGCGGGTCGGCGACGGTGCCCGCCGCTGGGTGGAACTCACCCGGCGCGCGATCGAGCGGGTGGAGGCGGAGGTCGCGGCCTGGCCCGGGCCCGAGGACCTCGCCGCCGCGGGCGAGGCGATCTTCCGGAAGCTGGCGGCGGAGCGGGGCATCCCCCCCGACCTCGTGCGCCGCCGACTCTCGCCGGGGCCCGACGGTGTTTCGCCCTTCGCCCGCTTCGACCTGCCGGGGGTCGCGTACTTCTGGGGGCGACGACCTCCCCGGCCCCCCGCCTGCGGAACGTTTTGACCGGTCTACCCGGGCTTCCGTATCCTGCGGGGATGAGACGGACCCTGCTCCCCGCCCTGTGCGCGATCCTCGTCCTCGGCACCGCGCCGGGCTGCCGCCCCGGGGACGACGGCGCCGGCCTGCAGGAGAAGACCGAGGGCGAGAGCGTCGTCGTGGAGGTGAACTCCCTCGCGCCGGCCTTCGCGGCGCGCACCCTCGACGGCTCTCCGGTGCGGCTCGCGGACCTCGTGGGCACCCACGTCGTCCTGCTCGAGTTCTGGAGCATCTTCTGCAAGTCGTGCCTGGAGGAGATGCCCCACATCGAGGAACTGTACCGGCGCTACGCCGCTGACGGGCTGGCGGTGCTGAGCGTCAACACCGACGTCTTCTCCTCGGAGCGCGTCGCCTCGTTCCTGAAGAAGGCGGGGATCTCCCCGCCCTACCCCGTCGTGCGGGACCCGCGCCAGGAGATCGTCCAGGCCTACAACGTCGAACTGCTCCCGGTCACGGTCATCGTCGACCGGGAGGGCTGGATCCGGCTGTACCAGGAGGGGTACCGCCCCGGGGACGAGCGGGCCTTCGAAGCCAAGGTGCGCAGCCTGCTGCGCAAGGGGGAGGCCGAGGACGTCACCCTCGCGTCCCGCGGGGGCGCCACGGCCTTCGCGCCGGCGGGCGCGCAGCTCGCCCAGCCCGGGCAGGCCGTCGGCCCCCTGCGGGCCGCGAACCTCGCAGGGCTGCCCGTGGAGCTCCCCTCCGGGCGCCCGGCCCTCCTGTTCTTCTGGAGCCTCTACTGCCGGCCGTGCCGCAGCGAGTATCCCCGGCTGGTGGCGCTCTGCGGAGCGATACCGGGCCCGGGGGCTCGCCTCCTACGCGGTCAACGTCGACTCGGTCCAACTGCTCACCCGGGTGGAGCGGTTCGTCGCCCCCCACGCCGCCCTGCCCTGCCTCCTCGACGACCCGTGCGCGACGACGGGGACCTCTCCCAGGCGCTCGGCGTCCGGGTGACCCCGACCGTGGTCCTCGTTCGACGCCGGGGGCAGGGTGGCCCACGCCCGGTCCGGCGACACCGATCTGGGGGTGCTCGAGGCCCGAGATCGACGCGGTTGCTGGGCGGGCAATGAGCTTTGACAGACTCCGGACGCCTTGTTAAATTGCCTCCTCGTTTTCCCGAACGCGAACCCCCTGAACCAGCCCTTTCCGCGAGGTAGCGCCCCATGTGGGACTACACCGACAAGGTCAAGGACCACTTCCTGAACCCCCGCAACGTGGGCGAGATGGAGACCCCGACGGCGTCGGCGAGGTCGGCTCCCTGGCCTGCGGCGACGCGCTGCGGCTGTACCTTCAAGCTCGAGGACGAGCGGATCGCCGACGCCAAGTTCCAGACCTTCGGCTGCGGCAGCGCCATCGCCTCCAGCTCGGCGCTCACCGAGATGGTCAAGGGCAAGACCCTCGAGGAGGCCGCGCAGATCACCAACAAGGACATCGCCGAGTACCTGGGCGGCCTGCCCGAGGAGAAGATGCACTGCTCGGTGATGGGCCGCGAGGCGCTCGAGGCGGCGATCGACGAACTACCGCGGCGGCGAGACGCCCAAGCAGGAGCTCGAGGGCGAGGTGGTCTGCAACTGCTTCGGCGTCACCGAGGACCAGATCCGCCGGGCGGTCGGGGAGAACGACCTCAGCACCGTCGAGGACGTCACCCACTACACCAAGGCCGGCGGCGGCTGCGGCGCTGCCTGCCCGACGATCGAGGAGATCCTGGCCGAGGCGCTGCGGCGCGCGGAAGCGCAGCGCGAGGCGAAGCCGGCCGCGGCGCCGACGCAAGCTCACCAACATGCAGAAGCATCCAGCTGGTCGCAGAAGGTGATCGACGAGGAGATCCGGCCCAGCCTGCAGGCCGACGGCGGCGACATCGAGCTGGTCGACGTGGACGGCGACCGAGGTGTTCGTGAGCCTGCGCGGCGCCTGCGCCCACTGCCCGTCGAGCCAGATCACCCTCAAGGAGCGGGGTGGAGGCGACGCCTCAAGGAGGTCGTGGACGCCGAACATCCAGGTCGTGGAGGTATGAGTGATGAACGCCCATCTACCTCGACAACAACGCCACCACCCGGGTGGCCCCGGAGGTGCTCGAGGCGATGCTCGCCCTACTTCAGCGAGCTCTACGGCAACCCCTCGAGCATGCACAGCTTCGGCGGCCAGGTCGGCGCGCAAGGTCGCGGCAGGCGCGGGAGCAGGTGGCGGCCCTGCTGGGCGCGACGCCGAGCGAGATCGTCTTCACCTGCTGCGGCACCGAGAGCGACAACACGGCCATCCGTTCCGCCCTGGAGGCCCAGCCGGACAAGCGCCACGTCGTCACCACCAGGGTCGAGCACCCGGCGGTGCTCGACCTCGCCAACCACCTGGTGAAGAAGGGCTACCACGTCACCCTGCTCGGGGTGGACGGCGCAGGGGATGCTCGACCTGGACGAGCTCCGCGGCGAGCCTCCGGGACGACACCGCCCTGGTCTCGATCATGTAGGCCAACAACGAGACCGGCGTGATCTTCCCGGTCGAGGAGGTCGGCCGAGATCGTCAAGAGCGGCGGCATCCTCGTTCCACACCGACGCGGTGCAGGCGGTCGGGCAAGCTCCCGCTGGACATCGAGACGCTGCCCGTGGACTTCCTCGTGCTCTCCGGCCACAAGCTCCACGCCCCCAAGGGCGTCGGCGCCCTGTACGTCCGGCGCAAGGGCACGCCGTTCCGGCCGTTCCTCGTCGGCGGCCACCAGGAGCGCGGCCGGCGCGGCGGCACGGAGAACGTCGCCGCGATCGTCGGCCTGGGCAAGGCCTGCGAGCTGGCGGGCCGCAACCTCGAGGAGGAGAACACCCGGGTCGCGAGCCCTGCGCGACCGGCTCGAGAGGGGCCTGCTGGCCGGCGGTCCCGGACGCCCGGCTCAACGGCGACCCGGCCGAACCGCCTGCCCAACACCACCAACATCAGCTTCGAGTTCGTCGAGGGCGAGGCGATCCTGCTGCTCCTGGACGAGCTCGGCATCTGCGCCAGCTCCGGGCTCGGCCTGCACCTCCGGCAGCCTGGAGCCCTCGCACGTGCTGCGCGCCATGGGCGTGCCCTTCACCTACGCCCACGGCTCGATCCGCTTCAGCCTGAGCCGCTACAACACCGAGGAGGAGGTCGACTTCGTCGTGCGGGAGCTGCCCCCGATCATCGAGCGGCTGCGGGCCATCTCTCCCTTCGCCGAAGGGGACGCGCCCACGGCCGTCTGCACCTGCTGAGAAACCCGGTGGCGACCGACGAACTCGAAAAGCTCGCCCGGAAGATCGACCGCCTCAAGCGCGAGTACGACCTCTTCCTCGCCGGCAAGCGCCGCGGGGAGCCGATCGCCCTCCACGACGAGGTCCAGCGCGAGATCATGGGCGCGACCCGTCACCCGTGGACCGCCACGGTGCAGCGCTTCCGCGCCCAGGGCCTCGCCCACCGCTTCCAGGCACTGGAGGCGCAGGTTCGCCACCTGGTGGACATGCGGAACAACCGTGCCCGGGACGCCGGCCCGGAGGGCAACGGCGCTTCGTCCTGCCTCTTCGACCGGGCGTCCCTGGAGGACGACCGGGTCCTCAACCGCTACGTGGACCGCATCCAGCGCGCCGTGGCCAAGGCCCTCGGCGACCGCGGCGGCGCCCCCTCCTCGGAGGAGCTGCGGGGGCGGATCCTGGCCGAGGTCCGGCGGCGGCTGTCCCAGCCGAAGGTCCTCGGCGTCCGCTTCTCGGTGGTGGAAGGGGAGAAGGGGCCCAAGCTGCGCGGGGAGGTGGTCCGGGAGGCGGAGGGCGAGTAGCGGGCCGGCGGCGCGGCGGGGAAAAGAGAACGGGCGGCCCGGTGGGCCGCCCGTCTTGCGTTCGTGCGCGGCGGAGGCGGTCTCAGCGCCGCCGGTCGGCCACGTGGATCTGGTTCATGGCCCGCTCCAGCTTGGCCTGGGCCTCCAGGTACTCCTTGGACTCGCGGGAGTAGGCCTGGAGCGCTCCTCGGCCTCGACCTTGAGCGCCTCGGCGGCCTTGAGGTCGATCTCGGAGGGGAACTCGGCCTCCTCGGCGAGCATCGTGACCTTCTCGTGCTTGACCTCGGCGAAGCCCCGTTGCGCACCGCCAGGAAGCGCTCCTCGGAGCCGATCTTGTACATCAGCTCCCCCACGCCGAGGCGGTGAGGAACGGCGTGTGGCCGGGAAGTACACCGAACTCGCCGTCGCGCGCCCGGGAGCGGTCACCTCGTCCACCTCCTCGCTGATCAGCTGACGGGTCGCGCTGACCACGTCGAGTCGGAACTTGGTCTGCTGTGCCATCGGGGCCTCCGGTGCCCTAGGCCGCTGTCCGCGAGCCGCTTGGCCTTCTCGACGACTTCCTCGATGCCGCCCACCATGTAGAAGGCCTGCTCGGGCAGGTCGTCGTACTTGCCGTCGACGATCTCCTTGAAGCCGCGGATGGTGTCCTTGAGCTGCGACGTACTTGCCGGGGGTGCCGGTGAACGCCTCGGCCACGAAGAAGGGCTGGGAGAGGAAGCGCTGGATCTTGCGGGCCCGGGACACGACCAGCTTGTCCTCCTCGGAGAGCTCGTCCATGCCCAGGATGGCGATGATGTCCTGCAGATCCTTGTAGCGCTGCAGGATCTGCTGGACCTGCCGGGCGACGGCGTAGTGCTCCTCGCCGACGACCCGGGGGTCGAGGATGCGGCTGGTGGAGTCCAGCGGATCCACCGCCGGGTAGATGCCCAGCTCGGCGATCTGGCGCGAGAGCACCGTGGTGGCGTCGAGGTGGGCGAAGGTGGTGGCCGGCGCCGGGTCGGTGAGGTCGTCGGCGGGCACGTAGATGGCCTGCACCGAGGTGATCGAGCCCTTGGAGGTGGAGGTGATCCGCTCCTGCAGCTCGCCCATCTCGGTGGCCAGGGTGGGCTGGTAGCCCACGGCGCGAGGGCATGCGGCCGAGCAGCGCGGACACCTCGGAGCCGGCCTGGGTGAAGCGGAAGATGTTGTCGATGAACAGCAGCACGTCCTGGCCCTCCTCGTCGCGGAAGTACTCGGCCACGGTCAGGGCGGACAGGGCGACGCGGGCGCGGGCGCCCGGGGGCTCGTTCATCTGGCCGTAGACCAGGGCGGTCTTGTCGATGACGCCGGACTCCTTCATCTCCAGCCACAGGTCGTTGCCCTCGCGGGTGCGCTCGCCCACGCCGGCGAACACCGAGAAGCCGCCGTGCTGCTTGGCGATGTTGTTGATCAGCTCCATGATGAGCACGGTCTTGCCCACGCCGGCGCCGCCGAACAGGCCGATCTTGCCGCCCTTCGGATAGGGGGCCAGCAGGTCGACGACCTTGATGCCGGTCTCGAGGACCTCGACCTCGGTGCTCAGCTCCGACGAACGGCGGGGCCTGCCTGGTGGATCGGGCTGCGCTTCTTGGTCGCCGACCGGGCCGGCCTCGTCCACGGGCTCGCCGACCACGTTGAGGATGCGGCCCAGGATCTCGCGGCCGACGGGCATGGTGATCGTGCTCGCCGGTGTTCAGCACCGGCATGCCGCGCACCAGACCGTCGGTGGAGTCCATGGCGATGGTGCGCACCGTCTTCTCGCCCAGGTGCTGGGCGACCTCGAGCGATCAGGTTCCACTCCTGGTCGCTGATGCGCGGGGTTGGTGATCTTGCAGGGCGGTGTAGATCTCGGGGAGCTCGCCCTCGAAGGCCACGTCGACGACGGCGCCGATGACCTGGGTAATCTTTCCGTACTCGCTCATGGGCTTACTGCCTCCTTCCAAATGGTATGCGAAGTATCTATCAGCGCATGGACTCGACGCCGTTGACGATGTCCATCAGCTCCGTGGTGATCGCGGCCTGGCGGGCCCGGTTGTACTTCAGGGTCAGCCGGTCGATCATCTCGCCGGCGTTGTTGGTGGCCGATTCCATGGCGGTCATGCGTGCGCCGTGCTCGCTGGCGGTGCTCTCGAGCAGCGCCCGGAAGACCCGGACGTCCACGTAGCGGGGCAGCACCCAGTCGAGCATGAAGGTTTCGCTGGGCTCGTAGATGTACTCGGTGGTGGAGGTCTCCGGGTCGACGCTGCGGCGGCTCCACCGGCAGCAGGCGGTCGTACACCACCTGCTGGGACAGGGCCGAGCTGGAACTCGTTGTAGACCATGTAGACCTGGTCGAGCTCGCGGTTGGGGTAGCGCTCCACGATCTCGTTGGCCGATCTCCTGGGCCACGCCGTAGGAGACGTTGCCGAACAGCTCGACCCGCTCCCCGAGGATGTCCACCTTGCGTGACCTGGAAGAACTCCCTGGCCTTCTTGCCCACCACGTACAGGGCGATGGATCTCGTAGTCGCTCGCCTTTCTCCGCGCAGGAAGCGCTGCGACGCTGCGCACGATGTTGCCGTTGAAGCCGCCGCACAGGCCGCGGTCCGAGGTGAACACCACGAGCGCCGACGTGCTTCGGGTCGCGCCGCTCCAGGAGCGGGTGGGCGCTCTTCTTCGGTGCGCAGGGCCAGGCTCGAGAGCACCTCGAGCATCTTGTCCGAGTACGGCCGGTTCTGGACGCATGGCCTCCTCGGCCTTGCGGAACTTGGCCGCCGAGACCATCTTCATGGCCTTGGTGATCTGCTGCGTGCTCTTGACGCTCGCGATCCGCGTTCTTGATCTCTTTGAGGTTCGCCATGCGTCACGCTCCCCGGCGGTCAGGCGGCGACGAAGGCTTTGATCGAACTCCTGCAGGGCGCTCGTTCAGCCGCGCCTTGAGGTCGTCGTCGATGCACCTTCTTGGTGCGGATGCTCGTCGAGGACGTCGGCGTGCTTCGTCCTCGAAGAAGGAGTAGAGCTGCTTCTCGTAGCTGGCCAGCTGCGTCAGACCTCGTACTTGTCCAGGAAGCCGTTGGTGGCGGCGAAGATGATCAGCACCTGCTTCTCGACCGGCAGGGGCACGTACTGGTCCTGCTTGAGGATCTCCACCAGGCGCTCGCCCCGGGCCAGCTGGCGCTGGGTGGCCTTGTCCAGGTCGGAGCCGAACTGGGCGAAGGCCGCCAGCTCGCGGTACTGGGCCAGGTCGAGGCGCAGCGTGCCGGCGACCTTCTTCATGGCCTTGATCTGGGCGTTGCCGCCCACGCGGGACACCGAGATGCCGACGTTGATGGCGGGCCGGACGCCCGAGTAGAACAGGTCGCTCTCCAGGAAGATCTGGCCGTCGGTGATGGAGATCACGTTGGTCGGGATGTAGGCCGACACGTCGCCGGCCTGGGTCTCGATGACGGGCAGCGCGGTCAGGGAGCCGCCGCCGCGTCGGCGTCGGACAGCTTGGCGGCGCGCTCCAGCAGGCGGCTGTGCAGGTAGAACACGTCGCCGGGGTAGGCCTCGCGGCCCGGCGGGCGGCGCAGCAGCAGCGAGAGCTGGCGGTAGGCGACGGCCTGCTTGGAGAGGTCGTCGTAGATGATCAGGGCGTGCTTGCCGTTGTCGCGGAAGTACTCGCCCATGGTGCAGCCCGGAGAACGGGGCGATGTACTGCAGCGGGGCCGGACTCGGAGGCGGTGGCGGCGACCACGATGGTGTAGTCCATGGCGCCGTGCTGCTTGAGCTTGGCCACCACCTGGGCCACGGTGGACTGCTTCTGGCCGATGGCGACGTAGATGCAGACCACGTCGCCGCCCTTCTGGTTGATGATGGTGTCGATGGCGACGGCGGTCTTGCCGGTCTGGCGGTCGCCGATGATCAGCTCGCGCTGGCCGCGGCCGATCGGGATCATGGAGTCGATGGCCTTCAGCCCGGTCTGCAGGGGCTCCTTCACCGGCTGGCGCTCGACGATGCCGGGCGCCTTGATCTCGATCACGCGACGTCTCGTCGCTGGGCGATCGCGCCCTGGCCGTCGATCGGGCTGCCCCAGGGCGTCGACCACGCGGCCGAGCAGGGCGTCGCCCACCGGCACCGAGACGATGCGGCCGGTGCGCTTGACGATGTCGCCCTCCTTGATGTGGATGTCCTCGCCGAGGATCGCGACGCCGACGTTGTCCTCCTCGAGGTTGAGCACCATGCCCATGATGCCGCCGGGGAACTCCAGCAGCTCGCCGGCCATGCACTTCTCGAGGCCGTAGACGCGGGCGATGCCGTCACCGACGTTGAGCACGACCCCGGTCTCGGCGACGTCGAGCTTGACCTCGAAGTCCTTGATCTTCGACTTGATGATCTGGCTGATTTCCTCGGCGCGGATCTGCATCGTCTAGTCACCCCTTGGTCAGATTTCCTTGATCGCTCGAGCTGGGTGCGAAGGCTTCCGTCGAACACCAGGTTGCCCACCCGGGCCACCACGCCGCCGAGCAGGGACGGGGTCCTGACCCGGGCCTCGAGCTCCACTTCCTTGCCGAGCGCCTTGGCCAGGGCCGCGGTCAGGGCGTGCGACCTCCGAGGCCTCAGGGCCTGCGGGGTCACGGCCTCGCCGTGGACCCGGCCGCTCCGCGTCGTCCACCATGTCGCGGTAGGCACCCAGGACGTCGCCCAGGTAGCGGAGCTTGCGGGCCTCCAGGAGCACGCGGAGGAAGTTGGCCACGAGCGGGTCGAAGGCCGCCGCCCCGAGCAGCGCCTCGAGCACCTCCGCCTTCGCGGTCCGCGTCAGCACGGGGCTGAGCAGTGCCGTGCGCAGGTCCTCCTGCTCGGACAGGACGCCGTCTGACGGCCTGGAGTCTGCTCCGCGACTTCCGTGGTCTGCCCGGCTTCCTGGGCCAGTTCGAACAGGGCCTTGGTGTAGCGCTGGGCAATGCGGGTGCGAATCAATTGAGCCCCTCGACGTTCTTCGATGGTGAGCTTGACGGCGTGTTCCTGGTCTTTGGCGGTGTAGGCCTTGACCAGCAGCTGCTCGGCGAGCTCCACCGCGAGCCGCCCCACCTCGGCGCGAAGCTCGTCCGGTAGCCCGCTTGACCTCGTTGGCGCCGGCCGCCTCCGCGTGGGCGCGGATGGACTCCGCGCGCCTTCTCGCGCCTCGGCGACGATCCGGTCCTTCTGACGCTCCCCCTCGACCTGGAAGTCCTCCTGGATGCGGCGGATCTCCGCCTCCAGGTTCGCCACCCCTGGCCGTACTCCCGGTACTTCGCCTCCGCGTGTCTCCTTGGCCTTGAGGGCCTCCTCGAGCTCGCGCTTGACGGTGGCGCGGCGGTCGGCCAGCCCCTGGCGTGACCGGCTTTCGCAGGAAGTAGAAGAGCATCCCGACGAGGATGGCGAAGTTCACGAACTTCATGATCAGGTCGTACCAGGGGTTGCCGGCCGCCTCCCCGGCCGCCTCGCTCGCCGCGGCCACGGCGGGAGCGGCCAGCACGGCCAGGGCCAGCAGCCGCCCGAAAGCCCGGCGGATCGAATCGCGCGACATCACATCGCCCTCCCGAGAATGCGTTCGGCCGCGGCGGCCCCGAGGCGCCCGGCCTCTTCGCGCAGCGCCTTGCGGGCGTCCTCGGCCTCGGCCCGAACCCGCGCGCGCACCTGGGTCACCGTCTTCTCCGCCGAGGCCGCCGCCCCTTCGAGCAGCTTCTCGCGTTCCGCCTCGGCCTCGGCGCACCACCTGGGCCCGCACGCGGTCCGCCTCGGCCTTCGCGTCGTGGATCTTCTTCTGGTAGTCGTCCCAGATGGCCTGGGCCTGGCCCTCCGTCTCGACCGCCTTCTTCTTCCGCCCCTCCGTGCGCTCCCGCCGCTCGTCGAGCAGGCGCACCATCGGCCGGAAGAGGATGCGGTTGAGCAGGAACATCAGCAGCAGGAAATTCGCGAGCTGGATGAGCAGCGTGGCAGTTGAGATTGATCACAGACGGCCTCCTGGGTTGCCCTGGAGCGAAGCGGCGCCGAGCATACACGATCGCTTTGTGCGATTCAAACGCGTTTCTCCCGCTCCGAAACGTTTTCCCGGCTCACACCACGAAGATCAGGAGCAGCGCGATGACCAGGGAGTAGATGCCCGTGGATTCGGCCACGGCCTGGCCCACGAGCATCGTCCTCGTCAGCAGGTTCGCGTGCTCCGGCGCGCGGGCGATGCCCTCGCACGCCTTTCCCGCGGCGAAGCCCTCGCCCACCCCCGGCCCGATGGCCCCGAAGCCCATGGCGATGCCCGCCCCGAGCAGCGCCGCGGCGCGTATGATGTCGGCTCCCGAGATTTCGACGGCCATGCGTCACCTCCGTTTTACAGGAACGGAACGTAGAGAAGGAGAAGGGACACCACCAGGGCGTAGATGCTGGTGGACTGGCTGACCGCCTGGCCCACGAGCATCGTCCGCAGCAGGGCGGGGGCCTGGTCCCGATTCCGGGAGGTGGCGTCGCAGGCCGCCGCCGCCGCCGAGCCCGCGCCCACCCCGGGCCCCACGGCGCCCACGCCGGTCGCGACCGCGGCCCCGAGCAGGGCGGCCGAGGCCACCAGCGGGTTCACCCGTTCGCCGTAGTCCCGAAACAGGATCAGGAAGGAGACGAGCAGCGCGAACACGGCCGGGGTCTGGGCCACCGCCTGCCCCACGAGCATCACGGTGGTGAGGGGCTGGGCCGCCTGGGGCTGGCGCGCGACGCCCTGACACGCCATGGCCCCCGCCTGCCCCGCTCCGAAGCCCGGCCCGAGTGCCCCCACCCCCATGCACAGGCCCGCCGAGAACAGGGCGACGCCCTCCACGTAGTCCCTCGCACTCCACGGCGTGAAGAGGAGGAGGAACCCCACGACCAGGGCGAAGATGCTCGCGGACTCGGCCACCGCCTGGCCCACCAGCATGGTGCGCAGCAGCCCCGCGCTCGCCCGGGGCTGCCGGGCGATGCCCTCCACCGCCGCGCGCGCCGCGTAGCCCTCGCCCAGGGCCGCCCCGATGGCCCCGAGCCCCACGCACACCCCGGCCCCCAGGTACGCCCCGACCCGCGCGAAGGAGGCCGCGTCCACGTCCCTCAGTCCCGGATCGCGACGGAGATGTAGGTCAGCGTCAGCATCGCGAACACGAACGCCTGCACGGTGCCGACGAAGGCGCCGAAGAAGACGTTGAGCAGCGGGGGCAGCACGAGCTGCCGCACCAGCCGCGACACCACCATTATAATGATCGCGCCCCCCATGATGTTCCCGTACAGGCGAAACGAGATGGAAACGACCTTCGCCAGCTCCCCGATCACGTTCAGGGGGAACATCAGGAAGAAGGGCTGGAAGTACTCCCTCGCGTAGGCCCGCCACCCCTTCACGCGCACCGCCGTCACGTGGGTGACGACGAAGCCCAGGGCGCCGAGCACGAGCGCGGTGTTCAGGTCCCGGGTCGGCTCCTCGAGCCACGGCACCATGCCGATCCAGTTCGAGACCAGCACGAACAGGAACAGCGCCGTGATGAACGAGAAGTAGCGGGGGCCTAGCCGGCCGAGGCTCTCGTCCACGAGCGAGCGGAAGGACTCGACCACCACCTCCACCAGGCCCTGCACCGGCCCGGGCACGAGGTGCGGGCGACGCGCCACCGCAGCGCCGACGACCACGAGGATCGCCATCACGACCCACGACATGACGACGGTGACGGCGTTGACCGACAGCTCCCGGGAGCCCACTTGCAGGACCCACTGCGGGACGTCGAGGAAGTCGCCCACGAGGCCTCCCGACCGGTCCCGATCAGCCCGGCTCGGCGCGCCGGCCGCCGAACTCGAAGGCCACGAGGACCGCAGGTGCGAGGAAGAGCCCGGCCGCGGTCCACGCCACGGAGACCTCCGGGCGGAGCACGGCTGCGGCCAGCGCCGCCCCCCGGACCGCCAGGCGCCCGATGCGCCCCAGGCGGTCGCGCCGGGCCGCCGGCGCCGCGGCCAGGCGCGCCTGGGCCAGGAGGTCCCCCGCGTGCAGGCGCAGGGCCGCGGCCCCGGCCCCCGCCCCCAGGACCACGCCGAGCCCGGCCGCGGGCTGCCCGAACACCCCCAGGGCGGCTCCTCCGACGGCCCCCGCCGCGAGGGCCCACAGCGCCGCGAACCCCGCGTGCCTTCGGAAGGCCGCTTCGGTCATCGCCGGCGATCCTCCGCGCGGCGCCCCACGGCCGCGACCACCTTGTACACGGCCCATCCGCCGGACAGCACGCCCACGGGGATGAACAGGGCCTTCCACAGCCCCCCCGTGCCCAGCCACCGGTCCAGCCCGTGCCCGATGGCGAGGGCGATGCCGATGGCCGCCACCATCGTGAGTCCCAGCTGGGAGACCAAGCCCAGGTGCTCCGAGAGATCCTTGAGCTCCCGGGGGTCGGCCACCTTCTTCCAGAAGGGTCGGTTAGCTAGCACGGGCCGTACCGGGTGTCAACCGGGCCCTCCTCCGACGCGAGGACGATTTCTCATGTAATTCCAATGTCTTGCGAGACACGAACGGGAACGCTAGCGCTTCGGGGATCCCTCCAGGAGACCGAGCAGGCGGTCCAGGTCGTCGAGGTTCCGGTACTCGATCGCGATGTGACCGGCCCCCTTCCGACGCCCGCCCCGCAACACCACGCGGGTCCCCAGGCGGCGGGCCAGCCGTTCTTCCAAGGCCCGGAGGTTCGGGTCCCGCGGGCGCGCCCGCTCCGCCCGGGGGGCCGCGGGTCGGCGCGCCAGGGCCTCCGCCTCCCGCACCGACAGCCCCCGGCGGACCACCCGGTCGAGCAGGGCCAGGCGCCGGGCCTCCCCCTCCACCGTGAGGATGGCCCGGGCGTGTCCCGCCGTGACGGTACCGGTGCGCAGGGCCTCCAGCACGGCGGCCGGCAGCGACAGCAGGCGCAGCGTGTTCGCCACCGCGACCCGCGACTTGCCGATCTTCGCTGGGCCACCTCTTCCTGGGTGAGCCCCGTCTGTCGAGCAGCACCTGGTACGCCTCGGCTTGGTCGACGGGGTTCAGGTCCTCGCGCTGCAGGTTCTCGATCGAGCGCCAGCTCGAGGACCTCCTCCTCGTCGGCCTGCCGCAGGACGGCGGGGAGCTCCGTGAGCCCGGCCCGCTGGGCCGCCCGCCAGCGCCGTTCGCCGGCGATGAGCTCGTACGGCCCCCGCTCCTGCCGAGCGCCGCAGGATCACCGGCTGGATCAGGCCCTTCTCCCGGATGCTGTCGGCCAGTTCCTGAATGGCCTCCTCGGGAAACTGCTGGCGGGGCTGCTGGGGGCTGGGGTCGGATGTCCTCCACCGGGCAGAGGAAGTACTCGCCCTGCAGGCGGTCGGGAAGCAGGGCGTCGAGGCCCATGCCGAGGGCAGTCGCTGTGGCGTTTGGCCGAGGCGGGCATGGCGGTCCCCCTTGGCGAGACGGCACGAAGGATCTGCCGGCTGGCGCGCGCCGGGTCAGGTCGAGCAATTCCCGGGCCATGTTGAGATAGCCCTGGGCGCCGGCGCTGCGCGGATTCGTAGAGCAAGGCGGGCTTGCCGTGGCTGGGCGCTTCGCTGAGCCGCACGTTGCGCGGGATGACCGACTGGAACACCTTGTCCCTGGAAGTGGCGCTTCACCTCCTCGGCCACCTGGTGGCTGAGGTTGTTGCGGGTGTCGAACATGGTGAGGAGCGATGCCCTGGATGTCCAGGGTCGGGTTGAAGCTGCGCTTGACCGTGCGGATCGGTCTGGAGCAGCTGGCACAGCCCCTCCAGGGCGTAGTACTCGCACTGGAGGGGGATGATCACCGCGTCCGAGGCCACCAGCGCGTTGATGGTGAGCAGGCCCGAGGCTCGGCGGGCAGTCGAGAAGCACGTAGTCGTAATCGGCCGCGGGCCCCCTGCAGCGCCTCCCGCAGCCGGTACTCGCGGCGTTCGCGCCGACACCAGCTCCACCTCGGCGCCGGCCAGGTGGCGGCTGGCCGGGACGAGGGAGAGGTGCGTCGAGCTGGGTGGTCACGAACCAGCTCCGTGAGGGGGGCCAGGCCCGCGAGGGCGTCATAGGTGGTGGAGCTCCGTCTCTGCGGCACGCACCCCCAGCCCGGCGGACGCGTTGGCCTGGGGGTCGATGTCGAAGAGCAGCACCCGCTCGCCGGCGTCGGCGAGGGACGCGGCGAGGTTGACGGCGGTGGTGGTCTTGCCGACCCCGCCCTTCTGGTTGGCGACCGACAAGATTCGGCTCATCGCGACCTCCTGGGACGGCAGACGTTACCACAGGGGCTGGGCGAACGGAACGCCCTCCGCGGGGGGCGCGCCCCTCCCCCGCGAACCCTGCGGGTCGTGTTTCACGTGAAACGCTCACCGCCCCGCCGGCGCGGCGCCGGCACGGGCGTAGAGGTGCAGGCGCCGCCGCCCCACGCCCTCGGGGCCCGCGTAGGCTTCGTCGAGCACGAGCTCCCACCCCGTCGGCCGGGCCGGTTCCTCGTCCCCCCGGGGAGGAACACGGTGCCCCCCGGCGACAGGTACGGCCCCGCGAGCGCCAGGAGTTCCTCGGCGGAGCCCACGGCCCGCGCCGTGACCGTCGCGAAGGCCTCCCGCAGGGTCGGGTCCCGGGCCGCGGCTTCCTCGGCGCGCCCCTGCGCGACCCGCACCCCCTCGAGGCCCACGGCCCGGACGGCGTGGCGGAGGAAGCTCACCCGCTTCCCCTGGGGCTCCAGACACGTGATGGGGGCTCCGGGAAAGGCGACGGCCACGGGCAGCGCCGGCAGGCCGGCGCCGCTGCCAACGTCGAGCAGGGGAAACCGTGGGGGGTGCAGGAGGAACGGCCACAGGGCGTCCGCGATCTGCACCCGGATCCCGGGCAGGTCCTTCGGGCCCACGAGGCGCACGGCCCGGTTCCAGCGTTCCAACTCCTGCGCGTACCGCTCGAGCAGATGGAGCCGGAGCCCCTGCCGGCGGGTCTCCAGTGCCTCGAACGGGCCCGAGTTCACAGGGCCCCCGCCTTCCGCAGGTGCACCAGCAGGGCGGACACCGCGGCCGGCCGCATCCCCCGGATCCGCTGCGCCTGCCCGAGGGAGAGCGGGCGCACCGCGTGCAGCACCTGGCGCACCTCCTCGGTGAGCCCGGCCACCCGGTCGTAGTCCAGGTCCGCGGGCAGCGCCGTGTGCTCGAGGCGCCGCACCCGCTCGAGGGTCTCCAGGTCGCGGCGCACGTAGCCGGCGTACTTGATCTCCACCTCCGCCGTCTCCTCGTCCCGCGGGTCGGCTTCCGGCCACCCCTCCACCAGGGGGCGGAGCACGGCGAGCCCGATCTCCGGCCGGGCCAGCAGCTCCGCGAGGCGCGCCGCCTGCCGGGGCGGCGCCGTACCCGCCTCGCGGAAGGCCCGGTCCGCGGCGGGCGAAGGGGCGAGGCGGGTGTTCTCCAGGAACTCCCGCAGCGCCGCGAGGGTCTGCTTCCGGCGCTCGAAGCGGGCCGCCCTCCCCGCGGGCACGCTCCCGACACGGAGGCCCAGGGGCGTCAACCGCAGGTCCGCGTTGTCCTCCCGCAGCAGGAGCCGGTACTCGGCGCGGCTCGTGAACATCCGGTACGGCTCGGCCACACCCCGGGTGACGAGGTCGTCCACGAGCACCCCGAGGTACCCCTCCTGGCGCCCCACCACCACCGGCACGCCGCCCCCGGCCCGGAGCGCCGCGTTCACCCCCGCCAGGATCCCCTGGGCGGCCGCCTCCTCGTAGCCCGACGTGCCGTTGATCTGGCCCGCGAGGAACAGGCCCTCGAGCCGCTTCGCCTCCAGGGTCGGGTAGAGCTCCAGGGGATCGGCGAAGTCGTACTCCACCGCGTACCCGGGCCGCAGGATCTCCGCCCGCTCCAGCCCGGGGATCGAGCGGACCATCCGGAGCTGGACGTCCAGCGGGAGACTCGTCGAGATGCCGTTGGGGTACACCTCGCGGGTGTCCTCCCCCTCCGGCTCGAGGAAGACCTGGTGGCGCTCCCGGTCCGCGAACCGCACCACCTTGTCCTCGATGCTCGGGCAGTACCGCGGCCCCACCCCCTGGATCACCCCGGTGTACAGGGGCGACCGGTCCAACGCCCCGCGGATGACCGCGTGGGTCTCCGGCGTCGTGTAGGTCACGTGGCACGGGCGCTGGTGGCGGTCGATCCGATCGGTGTCGAAGGAGAACGGCACCGCGGTGTCGTCCCCAAACTGGGCCGGCAGCCCCTCCCACGCCACGGTGCGCCCGTTGAGCCGGGGCGGCGTGCCCGTCTTGAGGCGCCCGAGCCGAAGCCCGAGCTCCCGCAGGCTCCCGGCCAACGCCACCGACGGGGGGTCCGCCGCCCGACCAGCCGGAAAGTGCGTGAGCCCGATGTGGACGAGCCCGTTGAGGAAGGTGCCGGGGGCCAGAACCACGGCGGGGGCCCGCACCCGGTACCCCGGGCGCGTCCACACCCCGGCCAGGCGTCCCCCCTCTACCCACAGGCCGACGACCTCGGCCTGCTGCACGACGAGGTTCGGATGGCCTTCGACGACGGCCTTCATGTGGCGCGCGTAGCGCGCCCGGTCGGCCTGCGCGCGGCTCGCCCACACCGCCGGTCCCTTGCGCGTGTTGAGGCGCCGGAACTGGATGCCGGTCGCGTCGATCGCGCGCCCCATCTCCCCGCCCAGGGCGTCCACCTCCCGGACGAGGTGCCCCTTGGCCAGCCCCCCGATCGCCGGGTTGCAGGACATCTGCCCCACCGTGTCGAGGTTCATCGTGAGGAGCACGGTGCGCGCCCCGACCCGGGCCGCCGCGAGCGCCGCCTCGATGCCCGCGTGCCCCGCGCCCACCACCGCCACGTCGAAGGAGACCGCCCAGTCCATCCCGACCCCTCGGCGCCGTTTCACGTGAAACACTCCGCGGCGCCCCTACTTGCCGACGCAGAACTCCTCGAAGATCGCCTCCAGCACGTCCTCGTGCGTGCCCCAGCCCAGCAGTTCCCCGAGATGCCGGCGCGCCCCGTGAACCTCGCTCGCCGCCACCTCCGGGTACCCCCCCTTCTCCAGCACCTCCAGCGCCCGCTCCAGGGCGCCGGCCGCCTGCTCCACCGCCCGCCGGTGGCGCTCCCGGGTGATGGGGACCTCCGCCGAGGCGCCACGCCCCCCCCACGCGGCCTCCCGCACGGCACCGAGAACGTCCGAGACCCCTTCCCCCGTCCGCGCCGACGCCGCGATCGGCGCGCGGCCGAACGCCCTCCCCAGGTCCTCGGCCGGCACCCGCCCCAGGTCCGCCTTGTTCACCACGGCCACGGCCCGCCCGCCGGCGGCGTGCTCGGCCGCGGCCGCCCGCTCGTCCCCCGAGAGCGCCCGGGCGCCGTCGCACACGAACAGGACGAGCCCGGCTCCCCGGGCCGCGTCCCGCGCCCGCCGCACCCCCTCCCGCTCCACCGCGCTCTCCGAAGGCCGCAGGCCCGCCGTGTCCACGAGCCGCACGGGCGCCCCCAGCGCGTTCAGCCACGCCTCCAGCACGTCCCGGGTCGTCCCCGGCTCCGGGCTCACGATCGCCCGCTCGTCCTCGAGCAGCCGGTTGAACAAGCTCGACTTCCCGGTGTTCGGCGCCCCGGCGAGCACCACCCGGAAGCCCTCCCGCGCGGTGCGTCCCCAGGCGTAGGAAGCGAGCTTCTCCACCATCGCTTCGCGCACCGCCGCCAGGCCCTGCGCCGCCCGTCCCAGGTCCGCCTCCCCGACCTCCTCCTCCGGGAAGTCGAGGTGCGCCTCCAGCCCGGCGAGCGTCCGGCCCAGGTCCTCCTGCCAGCGCCCGACCTCCTCCGAGAGGCGCCCGTCGAGGATCTCCTGGTGGTGGGCCAGCGCCTCGCCGGTCCGGGCACGGATGACGTCGAGCACGGCCTCGGCCTGCACCAGGTCGAGGCGCCCGCGCAGGTAGGCCCGCAGCGTGAACTCCCCGGGCTCGGCGAGCCGCGCCCCCGCGCGCAGCATCAGCTCCAGCACCGAGCGGGCGGCCGCGTGCCCCCCGTGGCACTGCACCTCCAGGACGTCCTCCCGCGTGTAGGACTCCGGGCCGGGCATCCACAGGCACAGGGCCTCGTCCACCGGCCGCCCGGTCTCCGGCTCCACCGCCTGCACCCACCGCAGGGTGCGGCCGTCCAGGCACGGGGCCTCCCCGCCCCGGCCACGCAGCACCGCCCGGGCGAGCGACGCCGCTCCCGGCCCGCTCGCGCGCACGATGGCGACGCCCCCCTCGCCGGGGGGCGTCGCGACGGCTGCAATGGTGTCGTCGAGGCTGCGCACGGGACGCGTCCCGGGCGCCCGCCGGCCCCTACGCGGCCTTGGCGGACGCCTTCATCTGCAGGCCCTGCTGGGCGATGCTCAGGATGTTGTTCACGAGCCAGTAGACCACCAACCCGGAGGGGAAGTTCAGGAACATGAACGTGAAGATGGCGGGCATCCCGTACTTCATCATCTTCGCCTGCGCCTCGCTGCCGCCGGCCATCGGGGTCATCATCTGCTGCAGGAACATGCTCGCCCCCATGAGGAGCGGCGTGATGTAGTACGGATCCTTCGCGGAGAGGTCCTGGATCCACCAGAAGAAGGGGGCGTGGCGCAGTTCGATCGTCTCCAGAAGGATCTTGTAGAGGGCGAAGAACACCGGGATCTGGATGAGCATGGGGAGGCAGCCCCCCAGGGGGTTGACCTTGTGGGTCTTGTAGAGCTGCATCATCTCCATGTTGAGCCGCTCCCGGTCCTTGCCGTAGCGCTCCTTGATCTTCTGCAGCTTGGGCTGGAGCTCCTTCATCCGCTGCATCGAGCGGTAGCTACGGGCGCTCAGCGGCCAGAACGCCCCCTTCACGAGGGTGGTGAGCACGATGATCGCGATCCCGTAGTTCCCGGTGAAGCCGTAGATCCCCTTCAGGAACACCATCAGGGGCTTCGCGATCACGTGGAAGAAGCCGTAGTGGACCACGTCGTCGAGATTCGAACCGAGGGGCGCCAGGGCCTCCGAGAGCTTCGGCCCCAGGTAGAGGCGGTAGGTCTCCACGTGCTCGCCGCCGCTCGGCAGGTCGAACGCCGGGCCGGCGAGCTCCGCCTCCACCACCTTCTCCTGCCCCAGGTGCGTCCCGAGCCGCAGGCTCGTCCCCTCCGGCCCGGGGGGCACGGCCGCCACCAGGAAGTACTTCTCCAAGAGGGCCGCCCACGACACCCCGGAGCCCTCCTGGACGCCTTCCTTCACGTTCTTGACCTTAACCTCCTCGAAGTCGCCGTCCTTGTAGTAGGCCGGGCCGGTGAAGGAGTAGCGATCCTCCACGGTCCCGAAGTCCTGCACCATTACCACTCCGAGACGGTCGCGCAGCGCGTCGGCTCCGGCGTTTCGCACGCGCACCTCCAGCGCCACGTCGTAGCGTCCCGGCGCCAGGGAGAAGGCCTTCTCGATGGTGAGTCCGGCGGGGGTCTGCAGCCGATACACGACCCGGTCCTTCCCCCGCTCCACCTCCTCGTACCCCTGGGCCCAGTCCGGCAGCGCCTGCACGAGCCGCGTGGCCCCGGCCAGGTCCTGGCCGGACGGCCCGCCGAGCAGGGCCACCGGACTGCTCGCGGGGCTCGTCCCCTCCCGGTACTCCTTGAGGCTCGCGCCGACCACCACCGCGCCGCGGCTCGAAAGCTCCGCGGTCAGGCGGTCGTTCTCGATCCGGGCCCGGGTGAGCGCCGCGGCCGACCCGGAGGGGGCCTGCAGGGCGGCCGTGGGCGACGGCGCGGCCAGCGGCACGGGCGCAGCCGCAGGGGCGGACGCCGGCGGCGCGGAGCGCTGCTCGGGCGGCGGCGCGGCGAAGTACTGGAATAGCACGAGCACCGCCATGGACAGCGCTACGGCCAGGATGGTTCGCTTCAGCTCCATGAGATCCCTTCTGTGCCCCCTGCGGGGCGGGTGCTCCCCGGTGGGTCGGGGAGCGGGTCGACGCCCCCCGGGTGGAACGGGTGACAGCGGAGAAGCCGTCGCACCGTCAAGGCGGACGCCCGCCCGAATCCGTACGTCCGGAACGCGGCCAGCGCGTAGGTGCTGCAGCTCGGGTGGAAGCGGCAGGTCCGCGGCAGCCAGGGCGACAGGGCCGCGCGGTAGACCCTCAGGAGTCCGACGGCGGCTGCGCCCGCCAATCGGCCAGGGCGGAATCGAGCTCCCGGCACAGGGCCTCCAGCGTCAGGGCAGCGGCTCCCGGCTTCGCGCTCACGACCAGATCCACGGGGGATGCGAACCGGCCCCTGTGGTGTCGGAAGTACTCGCGCACCAGCCGCTTCACGCGCGCCCGGTCGTGGGCCTTTCCCACCTTGCGGGACACCGCGAGGCCCAGGCGGCTCTCCGCCCCCGGGGCCCGGGCCACGACGACGCGGAAGTGAGCGGTGTGCCGGCTCCGACCGGTGCGAAAGACCCGATCGAACTCGGCGCGCTTGCGGATCCGGCATGCCGCGGGAAAGGCGAACGCGGAGCGTCCGCCGCCGGCTACTTCTTCGGGATCTCCACCGAGAGGAGCTTGCGGCCCTTCCGGCGCCGCCGCGAAATCACCTTGCGGCCGTTCGCCGTCGCCATCCGGGCTCGAAACCCGTGGACCCGCTTGCGCCGGAGCCGACTGGGCTGATAGGTGTGCTGCTGCATCTCGCGTCCTCCTCGGACGAAGGCGTGTATCGCCGGTGTGTCGCTTCATGGGAAAACCGGAAGGGTAGGGGATCGGGCGCGGACTTGTCAAGCTGCACCGGCCCTTTCTCCGCGTCGAACACCTGGCGGCCCGCCGCCTCCCCCGGGTAGGATCGGGCGCATGGCGCTCTCCGTCTACGTTCACGTCCCCTTCTGCCGCCGGCGGTGCGCCTACTGCGCCTTCTACAGCGGCGAGCCCCTGGCGCTGCTCCCCTCGTACCCGGAGTGGATCGCCTCGGAGGCGCGTCTGCCCTCCGACGCCGCCGGACCCGCCGCGACCCTCTACTTCGGGGGAGGCAATCCGGTCCTGCTCGGACCCGAGGGCCTGGAGCGGATCCGCGGCGCGGTGGCGGGCGCGTGGGGGCTCGCGGCCGACGCCGAGGTGACCGTGGAGCTCGCCCCGGACGACCCCGCGGATCTTCGGGGCCTGCGGGCCGCCGGGGTCACCCGCCTCTCCGTGGGCGTCCAGGCCCTCGACGACCCGCTCCTGGAGCGCCTGGGCCGCCGCCAGGACGCGCGGCGCACCCTGGACTTCCTCCAGGCCGCCGCCGCCGAGGGCTTCGCGTCCCTCAGCGCCGACCTGCTCTACGGACTCCCCGACCTCTCGCCGGCAGAGCTCGCCCGCTCCGCAGGCCGGCTCGCCGACCACGGGGTCACCCACCTCTCGGCGTACAGCCTCGAGCTCCACCCGGGCACGGCCCTTCACCGCGACGCCGTCCGGGGCGCCTTCCGGCTGGCGGACGAGGAGCGGGAGGAAGCCCAGTGGACCGCCCTGGTCGAGGCGCTCGGGGCGCGCGGATTCCGCCTGTACGAGGTCTCCAACTTCGCGCGGCCGGGCTTCGAGTGCCGCCACAATCGAGCGTACTGGGACGGCTCCCCCTACGTGGGGCTCGGCCCGGGAGCGCACGGCTTCGAACCCGATCGGGGGCCCTGGGGCACGCGCCGTTGGAACGACGCGGGGCTCCGCGCGTACGGCGCGGCCGCGACCCGCGGCCAGCCGCCCCCCGGCGGGAGCGAGGAGCTGTCCCGGGACCAGGCACTCCTGGAGCGGCTCTTCCTCGCCTTTCGGTGCGACGAGCCCTTCTCCCCGGCCGTTTGGGGTCCCCGGTTCGGGCTGCCCGCGGCCCGCCTGGACCGGCTGCGCCGCGAGCTCCTCGCCACCGGCTTCTTCGGGCCGGTCGGGGACGACGCCGTCCGGCCGAACGCCGAGGCGTTCCGGCGCGCCGACGGGCTCGCCCTCTGGGGCGCCCGCCTCCTCGACGACACCGGGGCTTGATCCCGGCCGGCCCGCCTGCTCCCCGACGAGGTCTTCCCGCGCGGGGGCGGCCGAAACCACACCGCCCCGACACAATGCTTGACTCTGGTTCCCCACCGTGCCACTGTTCGTGTTGACGACGTCGTTCACCCGGAACCGAAGATGTTTTCGGGCCTGGTCCCGAGAAAGGAGCTCGCCTTGAAGCGATTCGCCTTACCCGCCCTCCTCGCGGCATCCCTCGCCCTGCCCGCCGCCGCGCCGGCCGAAGAAGTCACGTGGTCGGAGCACATCCGGCCGCTCTTCGAGGCCCGCTGCGCGGGGTGCCACGGCGGCGATGCCCTGGAGTACCCCGCCTTCAAGCGCGACAAGGACGGGCAGGTCGCCCAGGGCAAGGGGCCACGCATGGACTCCTACGCCCACCTCGTCTACTTCACCGGCTGGCCCGACACCGGCGCCCTCATGCGCCGCCTCGACGACGGCAAGGGATCCCCCGGGGGGAAGGCCGGCAACATGTACGCGCAGCTGGGCGATTCGGAGACCGAGCGCCAGAAGAACCTCGGCCTGTTCAAGGCGTGGGTGGGGAACTGGACGCTCAACCGCTGGAAGGACGTCACCAAGGACGACCTCGGGGCCGTCCTCGTGCCCTACTGATCCCGGAGCCGCCCGATCCGCCTCCCGCGAAGCCCTCCCGGCTTGACACCGTGGGTCCGAGCGGAGAGAATGCCGGCCCTCGGCCCAGGTAGCTCAGTCGGTAGAGCAGAGGACTGAAAATCCTCGTGTCGGCGGTTCGATTCCGTCCCTGGGCACCAGAAGTTGCGAAGGGCGTCCCTCCTCCCGTGCAGTCACGGTGCATTCCGGGAAGGAAACGTCCTCACCGATTCGCCCCTTTCGAGTGTGTGCCTTGCCCCCCCGAGGCGCCCTCCCAAGGGGCGATCTTTTTTCCCCGCGAGACACCCAGGCCCCGGCTCGGAAGCCAGCCGAGGCCCCCTCCGGAGGCGGCCCACAGAATCGCCCAGGATTCCAAGACCGTCCCCGCCCGAGGGGCAGGGGCAGGGTCTCGGGCGGAAATCGCGATGGCGGGGCTGCACGGCCGCCTGCGTCGAGGTCGCCCTTCCCCGAGCTTCGCCGCCCCCCCTCTCGGGGGCGTCACCTCTCGTTGCCGGCCGCGAGACG
Source organism: uncultured delta proteobacterium (assembly GCA_963707045.1). Lineage (GTDB taxonomy): Bacteria > Desulfobacterota > Deferrisomatia > Deferrisomatales > JACRMM01 > CAZGRT01. The sequence goes on along the minus strand of CAVPOV010000014.1, from coordinate 99,590 downwards.
GTGGGGATCGTCGGCCTGCTTTCACCCTTTTCCGGCTCGGGTTCCTGCCTAGAGGACCCCTTCGGCCCACGGAGCATCGGCCCCGCGCCAGCCGCAGCATGCCCCACTACCAGATGTACTTTCCCGCCACGGCCTTCACCCCGTCCACCGTAGAGAGCCGAAAGGGTTCCCGCACTTCCGTGCTCTTCGCCAGATCGGCGTCCAGCTGCTCCCGCAGCTCCCGGACGAACGGCTGGTCCGGCTTCCAGTGGACGAACAGCGTGAGCTCCCTGCTCGTGAGCATGCTCCGCGGCGTCAGGTTGGCGGAGCCCACGGCGGCGATCCGCCCGTCGGCCAGGACGACCTTGGCGTGGCTCATGCCGGGGTAGAGAACGACGCGGACGCGGTCCCGGTGCCGAGACGCCAGCAGCCGGTTGATCGTGGCCCGGTTGGCGTAGCCGTGGGTGTCCGGATCGCTCGGGAGCATCACGTCGACCTGCACCCCGCGGGCGGCCGCGCGGAGCAGGGCCTCGATGACGAGGTCGTCCGAGAAGTAGGCGTGCTGCACGACCACCCGCTCCCCCGCGTGGTCGATCATCTCCCGCAGCGCCGTGCGGATCTCGGTGGCGTGCCCGTCGTTCACCGCGACCACGGCGGGGAGCCCCCCGGGCCAGGGGTCGCCCCGAAGGACCCGGCTCTCGAACAGGGCCACCCGGTCCCTCCCCCGGATCAGTCCCATGTAGTCGTGCCACTGGAAGCGGTACTCGTCCGCGATGTTCATGCCCCCGAAGATCAGCGTCTCGTGGTCGACGATGAAGTACTTGGAGTGATCGTTGTGGGCGAACAGCTTCGTGTTCACCTCGATGTTCGGGTAGCCCTTGAGCCCGCTCGCCAGGAAGACGGGGCTCGGGCGGCCCCGGATCATGTCGCCCAGCTCGAAGACGGTGCCCAGGAGATCCTTGTTCACCGTCACCGCCACCCCCCGGTCGGCCGCGGCTCTCAGTCTCTCGACGACGGCGCGCCCGGTCTCGTCGTCCTTCCAGATGTACGTCTGGATGTGGATGGACTCGGTCGCCGCCTCCAAGCTGGCGAAGACGGCGTCGAAGGCCGCCTTTCCGTCCACCAGCAGCTCGATGTCCCGGCTGTCCCGCACCGTGGTCTCGAAGAAGGCCGGTCCGAGCACGGAAGCGGGCTCGGGGCCGAGCCCCAGGGGGTTGAAGGCGAACTGGATCGCCCCGACCATGAGGGCCGCGAGCAGAGCACCCAGAACCGTGCAGACCTTTCGAGCCGCCATCGAAACCTCCGTCCCGAGCGACGCGGCCACCCCGAACCCCGCTCTCCCGCCTTCCCACCGCGTACCGAACGCCGTCGCGCCAGGGAGCTGGGATCGGCGGTCCGGCGAACGAAGGCAGGATGGCACCGGTCGAGTTGTTTGAAAAGGCCGCCGCCCGTTGGACGCCGGACGCCTTCCCACTAGTGGCAACGGATTTCCCCCCCGCCCCCGGAGGCGCTCCGCGCCGTCGCGCGGGACCCCCTTTCCGGAGCGGTTTTCCGGGGGCCAGGGCGGGCTCTGTTCCCCCGACGATCCCGGAGCGTTCCTTGCAGGCGGGCCCTTTGGCGCGCCGAAGTTCGACCGCGGGGGCTCTTTCCCCGGGTCTGCGGGCGCCTTGCGGGTTTCAGGGGTCCGAAAAGGAGGGAATCATGGTGCGGGCGATCGTGCTGTGGCTGCTTCTCGGGGTGCTCGTCGTGCTCAACGCGGCCTTGCTGCTCCTCCCCCGCCCCGGTCCGGGGACCATCGGCTACACCACCGCGCCGCCCCCGCGGGGCGAGGACACCCTCGCCTACTCCGTGGACCCCTCCACGGGGGTCATCGTCTTCGCGCCGGTCACCGTGGAGGGGAGCCGACGCTAGAGTCGCGCTCTCGAAGCAGGGTCGCGTACCGAGGGCGCGACGGCGCCCGATCCCGCGAGGCGCGGGGAGCTAGAATACCGGACAGTATCCGAGCGACGGGCAACGCGGCACCAGGTCCTACGGGCGGTCCGGGGCGTGGGTCTGGAGCCACAACCGCGCCTGGGCCCGGGCGGCCTCCACGTCCTCCCCCCGCATCCTGGGTTCGAGGGCATCGCGGAGTTTCTCGATGCGGTCGCTCTCCGCGCCCTCCGTCCGCGCCGCCGCCACGCTCAGCCACTTGTGCCCCTCCGCGTAGTCGCGTGCCCCGGCCTTGCCGTTCGTGCACAGGAGGGCCAACTGGAGTTGGGACGGGGTGTAGCCCCCCTCCGCGGCCTTCTCGAGCCACTGCCTGGCCAACGCCTCGGAGGAACCGCCGCGGACCAGGAAGAGCATCCCCAGGTTGTGCTGGGCCGGCACGTAGCCCTGCTCCGCGGCCTTCGCGTACCACTCCAGCGCCCGGGCCTTGCCCTGGCTTCCCCCGCCGCCGCTCTGGTACAGCGCGCCCAACTCGTTCTGCGCCCGGGGGTCGCCGCCGTCGGCGAGACGGCACAGACTCCCGAAGGCCTCGTCGTCGCCCAGCTCCGCCCGGTGTCTCAGCGCCTCGGGGGCCTCGGCCGCCGCGAGGCCGGCCCACAGGACCGCCGCGGCGACCCACCCCAACAACCCCCTTGCCGATGCCAGGACCCCCAGCATGTCGAGCATCCTCCCTCCCCCGGGATCGAAGCCCGACATGGTACTCCGAAATCACGGCTTGTCACGGGGAATCCACCGCGACGAAGATCAGCCCCCCTCGAGGAGGCGCTCGATGCGCGCGGCGAGGCCGCCGAGATCCCCGGGCCGGGAGCCCACCTCGCGGCGCCGCACCCGCCCCTCCCGGTCGAGGAGCACGGTCGTGGGCAGCGACGCCACTTCGTACGCCTCCCGGGTGACCCGATCGACCCGGAGCACGGGGTAGCGGACGTCGTTCTCCTCCAGGAACCGCTCGACCTCCTCCTCGGAGCGGTCCAGGTTCATCCCCAGGACCACGAACCCCCTCTCCCCGAACCGCTCCGCCAGTTCGTTCTCCTGGGGGATCGCGTCGACACAGGGCCGGCACCAGGTGGCCCAGAAGTGCAGCAGGACCACCTTGCCCCGGTAGTCGGAGAGGCGTGCCTCGCGCCCCTCCACCGTCTGGAGCCGGAACTCCGGCGCGGCCCGGGCCGCCGGCCCGGCCGGGGACGAACACGCGGCCAGGAGAAGGCCCACCGAAGCCCACGCCGCAGCGACGCAGAGGACGAGCACGACTGGCGGACGGCGCATGGCGGCTCCTGCTCGAAGAATTCGGGAGACGAGCGAACGCGAAGCTACTTGAGCAGCACGCCCTGCTCGGTGAGCGCCGCCACCAGGTTGTCCTGGCTCGCCCAGTAGTAGTTCGGCTCCGCGAAGGCCACGCGGCCGTCCCGGCCGATCACGATGCTCGTGGGAAGCGCGTTGACGCAGTAGGAGCCCCACACCTCCAGTTCGCTGTCCAACAGCACGGGGAACTCCACCCCCATCTCCCCGATCTCCTGCCTCAGCACCGCCACGGCCCCTGGTTCGGCGTGCTCGGTCTCCTGGTTGATCGCGAGCACCACCACCTCGTCGCTGAAGCGCGAAGAGAGATCCTTGAGGTACGCCAGCTCGTCCCGGCACCGGGAGCACCACGAGGCCCAGAACACCACGAGCACCACCTTGCCCTCGTGCTCCGCCAGGGACACCGGGTGCCCGTTCACGTCCGGGAGCGTGAACCCCTTCGCAGGGTCCCCGTCCTTCACGCAGATCGCCTCCGCGGGCGCGCCGAGCAGCCCCACCGCCAGACCCACCACCAGAGCCGCCGCCACCCCTCGCATGCGCTTTGCCACGAAGCACCTCCCGCCGATCGCTTTTCGCCTGCGTCACCCGGCCGCTCACGGCGCGGGGCGGCTCCGACGCGGAACCGCAGGGAGGGGCCGAACGCAACGACCGTTCCAACGACCACCCGGGCTTCTTCCCGCGCCGGCGCGCCGCCCGGCGGCCGTGGCCCGCTTCTGTTTCCCCATCTTCGCACTCGGGTTTCGAAGGCGTAACCGGCCTTCCCCGGGGGTGCCGGGGCCGTGTGCTTCCCGATCGAGGGTCGGAATACGTGCGGACGGACGGAGCAGGACCTCAGCGCGGCGGTCCTGGGACCGGGCAGGAAGGCCGGAAGCCCTGGGGGGTGTCGCCGGAGGGAAACGGCCGGGCGGGCCGCCTACTCCCGCTCTTCCACGAGGTAGTTGCCCGCCCCCACGGCCCGCTCGAGCCGCGCGACGGCCCCGGGCGCCTTTTCCCCCTTGCGCAGCAGCAGCCGCGGCTTTCCGCCGTGCCCGCAGGAGAACTTCTTGGGCGGCCGGGCCTCGATCCCCTGGAAGAGGCGGCGGGTCTCGACCCACCGCTTGTTGGGGCGGAATCCCAGGGAGTCCGCGTAGGCGAGCGCGCCCTCGATGATCCCGAGGGCTTCGGCGGGGTCGCAGGCCTCGAATTCCACCGGGTCGTTGAAGAGCTGGGCCTTCACCTGCTGCTGGTAGTCCTCCGGGCTCACGTCCGGGAGCAGCGCCGTGTCCTTCAGCCCCAGGCAACCGGTGTCCACGTAATACCCCCCGACCACCAGCTTTCCCTGGGGGGTACGCCGCGCCAGGAGGATGTGGGCGAGGCCCCGCTCCCGCCACCCCTTGCTGACGACGCACTCTTCGATCGGCAGTTCCTGGCTCCGAGCAAGCCCCCCCCGGCTCGCCTCCTCCTGGGTCGCCGCGCGCCGGCGCGCCTTTTCCTGGCTCACCCTCTTTTCGCGCTCCTTGCGCTTCCGGGCCGCACGCTGCGCCTGCTTCGCATCCTTCCCCATGGCCTCGGCTCCTCTTCGCGCCCGATCCCGCCGGAACGGCGGTCCGACGACGATAGAACGGCCCGAAGCGGGCGGTCAATGGGGTCGCTGCCCTCCATGTCGGGAGCAAATAGACTGTCCGGGGTTGTAGCACATGATCTGTCCGGTTCATGAAGGCTCTGTGGAGGAGCCGACATGAGGCGGACGGAGTGGCTACAGGAGACCCGACGGATGCGATTCGAGGAAGCGTATGGTGGGTGGCAAACGAGGAGGCTGACGCAAGAGGAGGCGGCGCGGCTGTTGGGGCTTTGTGCGCGCACGTTTCGCCGCTACGTGGACCGGTACGAAGAGGAGGGCATGGAGGGACTGCGGGACAAGCGCCTGACGCAGAGCTCTGCACGCAAGGCGCCGGGGGCGGAAGTGCAGGACGTGGTGGCGCGCTACCGGGAGCGGCACCAGGGCTGGAATGTGAAGCATTTCTACGCGTGGTATCGGCGCGACCTGGGCCGTCGCAGTTACACGTGGGTTAAGACGACGCTACAGGAAGCCGGGTTGGTGAAGCGGGGCAAAGGCAAGGGGGCGCACCGCAAGAAGCGCGAGCGCAGCCCCTGGCCGGGGATGATGGTGCACCAGGATGGCTCGACCCATGAGTGGGTGCCGGGCCAGCACTGGGACTTGATCGTGACGATGGACGACGCGACCAATGAGCACTACTCGATGTCCTTCGTGGACGAAGAAGGCACCCGGAGCAGCTTTCTCGGGGTCCAGCAGACCCTGGCGTCCAAGGGGCTGTTCTGCTCGCTCTACACCGATCGCGGCACACAGTACTGGCACACGCACGAGGCGGGGGGCAAGGTAGACAAGAAGAACCTCACCCAGTTCGGGCGCGCGATGCAGCAGCTCGGGATCGAGATGATCGCGGCCTACAGTCCGCAGGCCCGGGGACGCTCAGAGCGCGCGTTTGCCACGCACCAAGGCCGGCTGCCCCAGGAACTGGCGCTGGCGGGGATTACGGACATGGAGCAGGCCAACCGCTACCTCCGGGAGGTCTACCAGCCCCGCCACAATGCCGAGTTCGCCTGCCCCGCCCCGGAGGAAGGCTCGGCCTTTGTGCCCCTGCTGGGGGTCGATCTCGCCGAGATCCTCTGTGAGCACTACGAGCGCACGGTGGGCAGGGACAACTGCGTGCATTTTGAACGCCGGGTACTGCAGATCCCGGCCGATGCCCATCGCTGCCACTACGTGCAGGCCCGGGTACGGGTGCACCGCTACCTGGACGGCACGCTGGCGGTGTTCCACGGTCCCCGGCTGCTGGCGCGCTACGATGCCCACGGCAAGTCCCTGGGCGAGCAGGAACCCAAAGCTGCCGCGTAAACCCGCTTCGCGCAGCAGGCCCCGGCAGCGCGCTTCGGGCTACGCCCTTCGCGCCCTGCCGGACCCAGGACCAAAGCGGACAACTCATTTGCTACAAGACCGGACAGTTCTATTTGTTGCCAACATGGGGTCGCTGCCCTCCACCGGGAGCGGGAACAAACCCCTTGCCTCCCCGGAATCCCCTCTGCTAGTCTCCGTCCCCGGCGTCGGCCTCCGGGCCTCCGCCGACCCCCTCCCAGAGTTCTCCAAAAGCGAAGGAAGTAGCGAAACGGACTTCGCAATCGAGCTTTTCCACAGGTGTGGACAAGCTTGTGGGTAACGTTTCTCTGACCGTCGGGTTCCGGCTATGGACAACCTCTGGAAGGACGTCCTCTCCGACCTCGAAGCCGCGTTGCCCGCCCACGCCTTCGCCACCTGGGTGGCCCCCCTCCATCCCGTCCAGATCACCGACGGCCGCGCCACGGTCGAGGTCCCGAACAAGTTCTTCATCGACTGGCTCCAGGAGCACGACTACGTCTCCCTGATCCGGGCCTCCCTGGTGCGCCAGGCCGGCCGCGAGATCGAGATCGACTTCGTCGTCCAACCCGAGGAGAAGGCCTACCTCCGTACGGCCTCGTCCCCGAAGGCCAGGCCTTCGGCCACTCCCGACTGGCAGAGCCGGGCCAAGCGCATCGGGCTCAACCCCAAGTACACCTTCGACGCCTTCGTGGTCGGTTCCTCCAACCAGTTCGCCCACGCGGCGAGTCACGCCGTGGCGGAGAAGTCACCGCGCACGTACAACCCCCTGTTCATCTACGGCGGCGTCGGGCTCGGGAAGACCCACCTCCTCAACGCCATCGGCAACTTCAAGCTCGCCAACTACCCGGACATGCGCGTGTGCTACGTGCACAGCGAGAGCTTCATGAACGAGCTCATCCAGGCGCTCGCGAACAAGAAGATGCCGGAGTTCCGCGAGAAGTACCGCCGGATGGACGTCCTCCTGATGGACGACATCCAGTTCATCTCCGGCAAGGAGAGGACCCAGGAGGAGTTCTTCCACACCTTCAACGCCCTGTACGAGGGCCACCGGAACATCGTCGTCACGAGCGACAAGTTCCCGAAGGACATCCCGGGGCTCGAAGACCGCCTCCGCTCCCGCTTCGAGTGGGGGCTCATCGCCGACATCCAGGCCCCGGACATGGAGACCAAGGTCGCGATTCTCCAGAAGAAGGCCCAGGTGGAGTCCGTACCCCTGCCCGACGACGTGGCCCACTTCCTCGCCAAGCACTTCACCTCGAACATCCGCGAGCTCGAGGGGGCCCTGGTCCGCATCGGCGCCTTCGCCAGCCTGACCCACGCGCCGATCACCATCGAACTGGCCCGAGGCGTCCTCAAGGACCTGATCCGCGACACCGCCCGGGAGATCACGGTGGACCGGGTGGTCAAGGCCGTGTGCTCCCACTTCCAGGTCTCCGTGGTCGATCTGCGCGGGAAGCGCCGCACCCGGGCCATCGCCCTGCCGCGCCAGATCGCCATGTACCTGGCCCGCGACCTCACGGCCTGCTCCTTCCCGGAGATCGGCACGAAGATCGGCGGCCGGGACCACAGCACGGTCATGTACGCGTGCTCCAAGATCGCCGACGCCCTTCCGACCGATGCCGAACTGCGAAGCCACGTCGACGCGATCCGCGCCTCCCTCGGCCCATGAGCTGTCGACATCCTGTGGACGGTCCTGTGGCCTTCCTGTGGACAGATTCCGCCCCTCTCGGGCCTGTGGAGAACTCGACACTTGTCCACAGATTCGCCCACAGGCTCCCGGCGCCGGGGACCGTCGGTCGCGACCACTTATCCCCAGCATCCACAGGCCCTACTACGATCTTGAATTCTCTTTCTTTATAAAATCGTAAACCGTAGGAGGTGTGGACTCATGAAGATCCGGATCCCCCAGGACGCCTTCTCGGAGGTCTTGTCTCGGGCCCAGTCGGTCCTCGAACGCAAGAGCACCCGTCCCGTCCTCGAGAGCGTCCTCCTGGAAGCGGACAAGGGGATCCTGCGGGTCTCCGCCACCGACCTCCGGGTGAGCCTGGGCCAGGACGTGGCGTGCGAGGTGCTCCAGCCGGGCAGCATCACCGTCCCGGGACGAAAGCTCCACGAGATCGTCCGGGAGATGCCGCGCACCGCGGTGGACCTCGAGGTCCGGGAGAACCTCCGAATCACGGTGTCGGCGGAGAAGAGCGTGTTCCACATCCCGGGCGGGTCTCCCGAGGAGTTCCCGACCCTGCCGGACGCGCCGGACGCCTTCGGGAAGATGGAGACCCGGGTCTTCCGGGAGATGCTCGACCGGACCCTCTTCGCCGCTTCCGGCGACGAATCGCGCCTCACCCTGTGCGGGGTGCACGTCACGACGCACAAGGAACCCGGGGGAACGACCTGCCTGCGTATGGTCGCGACGGACGGCCACCGGCTCGGCCTGGTGGACCGCCCCCTGGAGACCGCGGTGAAGGCCTTCGCCAAGGGAGTGATCGTGCCGAAGAAGGCGCTGTCCGAGCTGAAGTCCCTGCTCGACGACGGCTCCGGGGAGTTCGAGGTGGCCACGGCCGAGGGGAGGCTCTTCGCCCGCCTCGAGGGGGCGCTCCTCTCGGTCCTCCTCATCGACGGGGCCTTCCCCAACTACGAGCAGGTCATCCCGGCCGAGGCCCCGGAGGGGATCCGGATCTCCCGCCAGGAGTTCCTCGACGGCCTCCGCCGCGTCTCCCTGCTCAGCGACCAGGAGAGCCGCAGCGTGATCCTGGAGGCCAAGGAGGGCTCGGTGATCCTCACCTCCGCCGACCCCCGCTTCGGCGACGCCCGGGAGGAGATGGAGGCGGAGTACGAGGGGCCGGGGTTCCGGGTGGCCTTCAACGCCTCCTACGTCATCGAGGTGCTGCGGGCCGTGGATGACGCGGAGATCCTCCTGTCCCTCAACGACCCACTTTCGCCGTGCCTCATCCGCACCTCCTCCGATCCCCGTTCCCTGTGGGTCGTGATGCCCATGAGGATCGACTGACGAGGCGATGAGGCTCCTGCGGATCGGAGTCCGGGGGTTCCGCAACCTGCAGGAGGCCCAGATCGAGACGGCGCGCCGCTTCTCGGTCTTCCACGGGGAGAACGCCCAGGGAAAGACGAACCTCATCGAGGCGGTCCACCTGCTCTCGAACCTGCAGAGCTTCCGCACGCGGCGACCGCGGGACCTGATCGAGGCCGGGGGAGAGAACGCCCTCCTGAAGGGGCGGGTGGTCGGCCGAGAGGGAGAGGTGGACCTCCGGGTCGCCCTCGACGGGCAAGGGCGCACCGCCTGGGTCGACGACAAGGTCCCCGAGAGCACGGCCCAGTATCTCGCCCACTTCCAGACCGTCCTGTTCAGCCCGGCGGACCTCGACCTCGCCAGGGGGAGCCAGGACCAGCGCCGCCGCTACCTGGACCGGGCGTCCTTCGTCCGCGACGCCTCCCACCTGGGGGCCCTTCGGGAGTATACTAGGGCGTTGCGGCAGAGGAACTTCGCGCTCCGGGGCGACCCCTCCAGTCTCGACGTGTGGGACGAGACGCTGTGCGGCGCCGCCATACGGGTGCGCGCGGCGCGGGGGGCGACCCTTGCGGGGGTGGCGCCGGCCGTGGCCGCCATCCACGGCGACATCTCGGGGGGAAACGACGAGGTCCGGCTGGCCTACGATCCGTCCGGGCCGGGGGATCCGGGGGACCTCGAAGCTTTTCGGGAAGCCCTGGCCGAGGCCCGCGAGACCGACCGGCGGCTGGGCTTCACCACGGTGGGGCCCCACCGCGACGCGCTCCGCGTGCGCATCGGCGGTCGGCCGGTGGAGAGCCACGCGTCCCAGGGCCAGCTGCGGACCCTGGCGCTGAGCCTCAAGCTCGGCCTCCTGCTCTGGGGGCGCGACCAACTCGGGGAGGAGCCCGTCTTCCTCCTCGACGACCCCGGCTCGGAGCTCGACAGCCGGAGGCTCGGCTACCTCGGCGACTTCCTCGCCCGGTGGTCCGGTCAGGTCCTGGTGGCGGTGACGGACCCCGAGGCGGTTCCCCTGCCCCGGGGCGAAGAACGAGCGGATTTCCGCATCCAGAAGGGACAGATCCTCCATGAGCACTGAGAACGAGCAGCAGCCCGTCCCCGTGGACCCCGCGGCACTCGTGCCGTCGGCGGACGAGGGCTACAACGCGGACACCATCAAGGTCCTCGAGGGGCTCGAGGCGGTGCGGAAGCGGCCGGCGATGTACATCGGGTCCACCGCGTCCCCCGGCCTGCACCACCTGGTCTACGAGGTGGTGGACAACTCCATCGACGAGGCCCTGGCCGGCTACTGCGACGAGATCCTCGTCACGGTCCACGTGGACAACAGCGTCACGGTCGTCGACAACGGCCGCGGCATCCCGGTGGACATCCACAAGGAGACCGGCAAGTCCGCGGCCGAGGTCGTGCTGACCATCCTCCACGCCGGCGGCAAGTTCGACAACAAGACCTACAAGGTCTCCGGCGGCCTGCACGGCGTCGGCGTCTCCGTCGTCAACGCCCTCTCCGAGCAGCTCGACCTCGAGATCCTGCGGGACGGCAAGGTCTACACCCAGAGCTACGAGCGCGGCATGCCCCTCGGCGCCCCTGGTCGAGGCGGGCACGACCACCCGCCGGGGCACGAAGATGCGCTTCAAGCCCGACACGAAGATCTTCACCGAGACCGAGTTCTCCTACGACGTGCTCGCCACCCGGCTGCGCGAACTGTCGTTCCTGAACAGCGGCGTGAAGCATCGTCCTCGAGGACGAGCGCACCGAGAAGCGCCAGGAGTTCTGCTACGAGGGCGGCATCGCTCCTTCGTCGAGCACCTCAACCGCAACACCGAGCCGCTGCACCCGCCCATCTACTTCTCGGGGGAGAACAGCGGCATCCAGGTGGAGGTGGCGATCCAGTACAACGGCGGCTACAACGAGAAGGTCTTCAGCTTCGCCAACAACATCAACACGCGGGAAGGGCGGCACCCACGTCACCGGCTTCCGCTCCGCCCTCACCCGCTGCCTGAACAACTACGCCAAGTCCGCAGAACCTCCTCAAGGACCTCAAGGCCGGGCCTGGGCGGCGACGACATCCGCGCCGGCCTCACCGCCGTCATCTCGGTCAAGATCCCGAACCCCCAGTTCGAGGGGCAGACCAAGACCAAGCTCGGCAACTCCGAGGTGCAGGGCCTCGTCGACAACATCGTCCAACGACAAGCTCGGCGCCTTCCTCGAAGAGAATCCCACGGTCGCCCGCAAGGTCGTGGGAAAGTGCATCCAGGAGGCCCGGGCGCGCGAGGCCGCCCGCAAGGCCAAGGAACTCACCCGCCGCAAGAGCGCGCTGGACAGCGCCAGCCTGCCCGGCAAGCTCGCCGACTGCCAGGAGCGCGACCCGGCCAACAGCGAACTCTACCTCGTCGAGGGCGACAGCGCCGGCGGCTCCGCCAAACAGGGCCGCGACCGCCGAAACCAGGCGATCCTCCCGCTGAAGGGCAAGATCCTCAACGTGGAGAAGGCGCGCCCGGAGAAGATCCTGGCCAACAAGGAAATCGCCACCCTGGTCACGGCACTCGGTGCCGGCATCCACGACGAGTTCGACATCGAGAAGATCCGCTACCAGCAACATCATCATCATGACCGACGCCGACGTCGACGGCAGCCACATCCGCACCCTGCTCCTCACCTTCTTCTACCGGATGATGCCCGAGGTCATCGAGCGCGGCTACCTGTACCTGGCTCAACCGCCCCTGTACCGGGTACAGTCAAGAGCCAGCCAGGAGAGCTACCTGCAGAACGACAAGGAACTCAACCACTTCCTGGTCGAGCAGGCCGTCAGCGACCACGCCGTGCGCATCGAAAAGACCGACGAAGTGTACTCCGGCGACACGCCTGCGCGAGTTGCTGGAGCGTATCTTCGACTTCAAGTATTTCATGGACCGCATGGAGCGCCGCGGCTACGACCGTGGAGTGCTGCGGGTACTGATCAACAACGGCGTCACCGAGGTAGATGTGCTGCGTTCGCAGGAGGCCTTCAACCCCGTGCGCGAGGCGCTGGCGAACAAGGGCTACTGGCTTGAGGATCGCGGTCTCGACCAGGAACACAGCACCTTGCGCCTCCGTGCCGCCAAGTACATCGAGGGTCGCGCCTTCAGCTGCACCATCGCCTACGAACTGCTCGATTCTCCGGACTACCGCCGGCTCTACCAGATCAACGAGGATTCGGCGGGCTGCGCGAGCCGCCCTTCCTGGTGATCAAGCAAGAATGGCGCCGAACAGGTGCGACACGAGGCCCACACCAAGGAGGAACTGCTGCAGTTACTGGTGGACGAAGGGCGCAAGACCCTGCCATCCAGCGCTACAAAGGCCTGGGCGAGATGAACCCCCAGCAGCTGTGGGAGACCACCATGGATCCTGGAAAGCGTCTGTTCCTGCAGGTGATGATCGAAGACGCCGTAGCGGCAGAGGATACCTTCAACGTTCTCATGGGAGAGAACGTCGAGAGCCGCAAGGAGTTCATCCGCACCCATGCACTCGAAGTGAGCAACCTGGACGTCTGACGGTTATCAGCGAGGCGCGGATCCGAGAGGTGACGCAACGGCTGGTGGAGGCGGCAGACCCCGTGCGGGTGGTGCTGTTCGGGTCGTATGCGGAGGGCACCGCCGGCCCGAACTCGGATCTCGATCTTCTCGTCGTCGAGCGGGAGGTGGACTCCGCGGTCCGGGAAATGGCTCGCCTGCGGCGCGCCGTGGGCCGGCTCGGCATCGCGGTGGACCTCCTCGTCTGCTCCGAGGAGGAGGCCGCCGACTGGGGTCACCTGCCGGGAACGGCCCTGTACTGGGCGCTTCGGGAGGGCAAGGTGCTCTATGAAGCAGGCCGCTGACCTGGCGCGCCGGTTCCTGTCCCTGGCGGACCGCGACCTCCGGGCCTTCGAGAAGCTGGTCCCCGACCGGGAGATCGCCGACGAGGTCATCGGCTTTCACGCCCAGCAGGCGATCGAGAAGTGCCTGAAGGCCGTGCTCGTGTCCAATGGCGTGGAATTCCGGAGGGTGCACGACCTCGAGCTCCTGCTCGAACTCCTCGACGACCATCGGATCGCGCCGCCGCCCGACACGGCCGCCATCCAGGAACTGAACCCGTTCGCGGTGTTGCTCCGTTACGACTTCCTCGGCCATCCTGCCCCAGAACCCAGGCGCCTGCCCCCCGGTCGCCTGGACAACGGTTCGTTGCTAGAAATCCGGTCCCCAGAGCCCCCAGCCACTAGCCCTGCTCCCCGACCCCGGCAGTCCAGGCCCCCGCCTCGCGCTCTGATTTCGCTTCGAGCCGCGCCCCGAACGGCCGATAAGAGGTAGGGCGGTCCGTCCGGCGTATCCGTGGGCGTGACCGCGCGAGGAGTTGGAACCGGACGCGCAGGTGGCATCGTGTCGATCGTGAACTGGAAGATCTACGGAAACCAGACCATCGCTAAGAGCCTCGCCCCCGTGGAGCTCGTCGCGCTGCTCGAGGACGGGTTCACGGTGGGGGTCGGCGACCAGCTCTGCGTCTACCACGAGGGCAAGTGCCTCGACGTGCTGACGCGGGGCACCGAGCGCACCGGCGCCGGGCTCACGTGGGTTCGGCGCCTGCTGGCCGGGGCCACCCCGCCGGACGTGCTCCTCGTCGTCGCCGATCCCTTTCGCCTCCACCTGGACCTGGAAAGCGAGGACGGCGCGGGCGCTCGCAGGTACTGCGAGCTCTCGGCCACCCTCTCGTGCAAGCCCTTCCACCTCGGCGGCCTCGTGGAGATGCTGGCAGGCCACACCGCGCTGGCGGCGGACGACCTGGCGCACCGGTTGTCGAAGCGTCTGGAAGCGCCCTTCCAGCAGTGGGCGGACGCCGACTTCGGCGAGGGAGCGGCCTATCTCGAGCGGGCGCTGGAGAAGGTCTTCACCGCGGAGACCACTCCCCTCGGGTGGAGCGTCAACGGCTTCGCCGTCCGGTGGGCCGACGACGAGAACTTCGACGCCGTCGAGAAATCCGCCGCCGAGCGGGCGAGCAACCGATGGAAGCTCTCGGTCGGCCGCGCGTTCCCCGAAGCCCGTCACCGGTTCGACCTCCACCGGAGACGGATCGAGCTCCTGACCGAGGTCGTCACGGGCGAGCAGGTCCTCGCAGAGGAAGGGGCCCGGCTGGCGGGACATCGGCAGCGGCTGGAGCAGCAGGAGGCCGAGCTCGTCCGGCAGGAGGAGCGGCTCGGCAACGTGAGGGCGGTGCTCGACGAGCGGGGGCGGAGGTGCGGCGCCCGCGAGGCGGCGCTCGTCCACGACGGGAGACAGATCGTCCTCCGCAGGCAGCAGTGGGTCGAGGCGGGAGAGACCCTGGCCCAGCGGCGGGCAGCCCACGCGCGCGGGGCGGCCGCGCAGGTCGAGGGCCGGCAGACGGCGGCGGTGCGACAGGAGAAGCTGACCGCCGCCCGCGGGGTCCTGGGACGCCGGCAGGAAGAGCTGGGGGACGGGAGACGGGTCGTCGGTCGGCGGGAGAAGGAGCATTCCGAGAGCGGGGCGGCGCTCGCGGGCCGCCGCGAGGCCCACGGGCGACGGAGCCGGGACCTGGCGGCGCAGGCGGCCGCGCTGGAGGAGGCGAGGGCCCGGCTGGCGGGGGAACGGGACCGACTCGCCGAGCGCCGGCACGCCACGGCCGGTCACACCGAGAAGTACGACGCGGGCGTGCAGAAGGTGAAGGAGTGGGAGGCCGCCCTTCGGGAGCGGGAAGGGGCACTGTCCGCGGACCGGGCCGAGTTCGAGCGGGACCTGGCCGCTCACCGCGAAGCCGAGCGCGCCCTGGCGGACGAGAGTGGGGCCCTGGCATCCGCCCGGGAGGAGGTCGAGGGGCGGCGGGCCTGCCGCGTCGAGGCGCGGGCAGGGCTCGAAGCGGAAGCCAGCCGGGCCGCCGCGGAGGAAGCAGACCTGGACGAGCGGGGCCGCGACAACCAGCGCCGCGGAGAAGAGCTCGCCGCCGACCGCGGGCGGCTCGAGAGGGATAAAGCCGGCCTCGCCGCCCGGGAAGCCGGGGCGAGGACCTGGGCGGCCCGGGTGGAAGCGCGGGAGACGGCGCTGGCCGAGAGCCGAGAGCTCCTGGCCGGGGAGCGGGAGGCGCTGCGGCAGGCGGAGGACGCCCTGGCGGAGAGGATGCGTCGCTGGGAGGAGCAGTCGGCCGCCCTCGCCCGCCGCCGGGGCGAGCTCGAAGCCCTGGCCGCCGCTCCGGTCCGGACGCCCGAGGAGCTGGATCGGGCCGAGAGGGAACTGGCGGCGGCCCGCAAGGACCTCGCGCGGCGAAGGCGGGCGAACACCCGGGCGCTCCAGGCGTGCGAAGGCGAGGCGGAAGTGCTCGCCCAGGAGAAGAAGAAGCTCTCCGGAGCGAAGGGGGCGCTCGGGAGGGCGCGGAAGAAGCTCTCCAAGGAGGAGAGGGCCCTCGCCGGGGGGAGCGAGGCGCAGGACCCGGCGGTGCGGGAAGGGGAGCAGGCCCGGCTCGGGGAAGAGCGGGAGACGCTTGCCCGGAGAGCGGCCGAGTCGGCCGCGGCGCGGGAGGCGCTCCTGGGAAAGGAGCGCGACCTGCAGGGCCAGAGGAAAAGCCTGCAGCAGGAGCGGCGCTCCTTCGCGACGGAGAAGAGAGGTCTCGACGAAACAGCGGCATCTCTCAAGGAGGAGCGGAAGCGGGGATCGGAACGGGAAGCCGCCGGGGGGGCGCGGGACGCGTTGGCGGCGGAGCAGGCGGACCTCCGGGCCGAGCGGGCCGCGCTGACCGCGGCGGAGACCGGGCTGCGGGCGGACGCGGACGCGCTGGCGGCCCGGGAGCAGGCGCTGCGGGAGGACGAAGCGTTCGCGGCCACCGTCCGCTCCGAGCGCGCGGCGGAGGAGGAAGCCATCGCCGCCGAGAGGCTCCGGCTGGCGACGTGGGAAGAGGGGTTGGCCGCCGCGGACGCCGACCTCGCGGCGCAGCGGGCGGCGTGGCAGCGAAGCCAGGCCCTCCTCGAGGAGTCGAGGGCCGGCCTCGGCGCGAAGCGGGCCGCGCTGGCCGCGGAGCTGGAAGGCCTGGACGGGGAGCTGGCCCGCCTCGCGGAAGACGAGGCCCGCCTGGGAGTCGTCCGGGAGGAACGGCGGGCGGAGGCCGCCCGGCTGGAGCGGTTCGAAGCCCGGCTGGCCGAAGAGCGGGACCGGATCGAGAAGGGCAGGGCCCGCGTGGCGGACGGGCGGGAGCAGCTCGCCAGAGCCGCCGCGACCCTGGCCGACCACCGCCAGCGGATCGCGGCCGAGCAGGCCCGGATCGAGGAGGACGACGCGCGGCTCGAGCTGCGGGCGGGCTCGCTGCGGGAGGCGGAGCAGGAGCACCACCGGGAGGCCGCGGAGCTGGCCCGAGCCCAGACGGATTGGGCGGCGATCCGAGACGACCTGGCCGCGGCGGCCGGCGACCTCGCCGGGCAGGAGGCGCACCTGGCCGGGGAGGTGGAGGCGTGGGAGCGGGCGCACCGTGCCCTGGCCGCCGAGGTGGAGCGGCTCGCCGCCGAAGACGGCGCCCTCGCCCGGGAGAACGCCGACCTGGATGCGTGGGCCCGGCGCCTCGCCCAGGAGTCCTCGGACATGGAGCGGGAGGCGGGACGGATCGCGGAAGAGAAGCTCCGCCTCGGCGAGGAACGGTCCAAGCTCGCGGCCGAGGAGGCCGGCCTCCGGGAGAGCGAAGCCCGGCTGCAGGAGCGCCGGTCCGCGTGGGAGGAGGAACGCGCGGCGCTGTCCGGAGAGGAGGGGCGCTGGGCGGAGCAGAAGGCCCGGCTCGCCAAGGCCGACCGACGGATCTCCGTCTGCGCCGCCCTGGGTCCCGACGCCTTGGTCGACGGCGTCCCGCCCCCGGAGACGCTGGAGCGGGCCCTGAACGAGCTGCGGGCGAAGACCCCCGGGCTCCAGGAGGAGCTCGTCGGCCTCCGTTCCCGCGTGCAGGCCCGGTTGGACGAAGGCGCCCCCGCGTGGGTGGCACGAGTCCGGCGCTCCGAAACCGAGGCAGAGGACAGCGGCGAATACCTGATGGAGGAGGACTGGACGGAGGAAGGCGCCGGCTTCGACTTCTACGCCCGGGCAGGGGCGCCCGCCTTCGCCGCCTTCGCCGGCGCGGGCCGGGGCCACAGCGCCGGGCACGCCGAGACCCGACCCGCCGCCGGGAGCCAACCGAAGAAGCGCCCCGGCCCGGTCATCGGGGTGGCCGGCGTGCGCCGGACCGTATCCTCCCACTGCTCCCACTGCCTCGGGCACCTCCGCCCGGGCGCCGAGACCTGCCCCAACTGCGGCCGCAAGCTCGCCTCACCGTGAGGTTCCGGCCCCATCCCCGGTAGCCGGCCCGTTGCGCGGAGGGCGTAGGACGTCCCCCGTCGTCACCCGGTGTGGTCAACGACAAGGCGAGAAGAGCAAGAACGTCCCGTCGGCCTGCGGAGCGCACCGTGAGCCTCACCGACATCGCCTGGGTGCTCGCCGCGAGCGAACGGGCCGCCGGGACCGGCGCCTTCGGGGTCTTAGATCAATCGGCTGGAATCACACCTCGCATTGGACTAGAAGAGCGATGTGGGCGCCCGGCACCTTCTCCGGCGCCGGTAGTCAGGGAGGCGGAAGATGACCGCTCAGGCCGTCGAGAGGCTCGTCGAGGAAATGACCGAGATCCTCGTCCGTGAGGCGAAACCTCGGAAGATCGTCCTCTTCGGGTCTCACGCCAGAGGCGCGGCTGGGCCGGCGTCGGACGTGGATTTCCTCGTCATCGAGGACAAGCCCTTCGGCCCGGGCCGCAGCCGGCGGCGGGAGATGGCTAGGCTGTCGCGCGCCCTCGCGCGGTTCCCGGTTTCCCAGGACATCCTCGTCTACACCGCCGAAGAAGCCGAGCACTGGGCAAACACCCGAAATCACGTGGTGGCGCATGCGCTTCGGGAAGGCAGGGTCCTCTATGAGCGAGCGAGAGAATGCAGCGGCCCTGCTCGCGATGGCCGAGAAGGACCTGCGGGCACTGGGCGGAATGAGCGACGCGGAGGTGTTCGCGGATGAGGTGTTCGGATTCCACGCGCAGCAGGCCGCTGGGAAGGCCTTGAAGGCCTGGATCGCGGCGCTCGGCCAGGAATACCCCCTGACCCACAATCTCGCCACCCTCATCACGGTGCTCCAGGGACACGGCGTCGAAGTCGAAGCGCTATGGGACCTGGTGGAGTACAACCCCTTCGGGGTTCAGTTCCGTTACCAGGCACTCGAAGAGGAGGAACCGCCGCTGGACCGCGAAGTGGCCGTCGGCCAACTGCGCCAACTCTTGGGCCGCGTGGCGCGGCTGCTGGACGACGCCGTGTGACGGCGTCATCCCCGTCAGGGCAGCTTCGGCCTCTCCGGCCTGCCGCGGGGGCCGTGGTCCCGGGTGGACGGTCACCTCTTTTCCTGCTCGAAGGCGAGGGATCTCTCTCCACCCCGACTGCGTGACTCTGGCCGCGACCCAGGGGCACCCGGGAGAGACCTCCTTCGTGCTCGGGCGAAGCGGACCCGGGGAACCGTGGCGGTACCTGGGCGTGGGACGTTGGGACGAGAAGGCGCGGGAACTGGTGGCGCAGGTGCTGGCAGACCCGGGCCCAGGCGGCTGGGTCGGAAGCGGCGACCGACGCTGCCGCATCGTCGGACCAGCTCAAGGGGGAGGGTCCGGATCGACGGGGGCGAGGGCGGCTTAGCCGAGCGCACCGTGAGCCTCACCGACATCGCCTGGGTGCTGGCCGCGAGCGAACGCTCCGCCGGTACCGGCGCGGTGCTCGACGAGGGGCTGGTGAACCGACTGCGCTATCTCGACGGGACGCCGAAGGGGTCGACGCGGTGGATCGCCACGGGGTGGGCGGTGGTTCTGGGGAGCGTGCAGGAGAGAAGTGAGTAGTCAACGGGGACGCAACTTCCCCCTCGCGTCGTCCCTCCCCTCGGTTGCCCGGGAGGAGGAATGTGTTGATTTCAGTTGCGTCCCCTCGGCTTCTGTCTGCGGATCGGCAGGGACCACGGCGGACCGGATTCTCCGTTGACCCTTCCCCGCCGTTCGGCGTAGATACGGGAGGTCGATCGACTCGGGGAGGGGCAGGGATGCGGAAGCTCGAAAGCACGGCTGGCAACGGACGCGGCCACTTCGCCGAAACGGCGGGGTGGCCGTTTCGCCGCCCGGGGTCCGGAGCCCGCGGGCGGTGAGCCCCGCCGGCAAGTGCCCGTTCTGCGACCTTCGCGGCCGGGAGATCCTCGCCGAGAACGCCCTGGCCGCGGCCTTTCCCGACGGCTTCCCGGTCAACCCCGGCCACACCCTCATCGTTCCCCGCCGCCACGTGCCCACCTGGTTCGACGCCAGCCGGGAAGAACAGCTCGCCATCCTGGAGCTCGCCGACCGGGTCAAGGCTCGACTCGACGCGGAACTGAAGCCCGACGGCTACAACGGCGGGTTCAACGCCGGCCCGGCCGCGGGCCAGACCGTGTCCCACTTGCACCTGCACCTGATCCCCCGGTTCGACGGCGACGTGGACGACCCCACGGGCGGGGTGCGGTTCGTCATCCCGGCGCGGGGCAATTACCGGGATCCCGGGTTCATCCCCGGCCTGGGCAGCGCGTCGCTCGTCACCGAACCGAAGCCGAAGGGGCGAGCGAGGTGAGCCTCCCGGAGTACGTCCGCCGCTTCACGCGGCTGCGCACGGACGGGGGCAGAGGCAAGTTTCCCGCCGCGACCCTGGAGCGGGCACCTCACAAGCCGCTCCTGCTCCTGTCGGTGATGGACCTGATTGCCGAGGGGACGCTGGCGGCGAACCTCGTGGAGCTCACCCGCGACCTTGGCGAACTCTTCTCCCTCTACTGGTCCAAGGTCATGCCCGCCGATCGGATGGGGAACCTGGCCTACCCCTTCTTCCACCTTCGCAGCGGCGGTTTCTGGCATCTCGTCGCCGTGCCGGGCAAGGAGGCGGTCCTCCAAGCCACGAAGACCGTGAGTTCGGTCCCGCAGCTCCAAGGGATTGTCCTCGGCGCCCGGCTCGATGAAGAGCTCTTCGCGCTGCTCCTGGACCCGGCGAGCCGCGAAAAGCTGCGCGCCGCGCTGGTGGAACACTACTTCGCCCCGGCGGTTCGGCCCGCCCTGCTCGCCCAAGCCGCCGTCAACGTCCAGGCCTACCGCTACAGTCACGACCTCCTCGAGGCCGCCCGATCCGAGCCCTTCGGCGGCGCGAGCCTCGCGGCCGAGACCGTGCCGCCACCGGCCCGGGACCAGGGCTTCCGGCGGGCCGTGGTCACGGCTTATGAGCACCGGTGCGGCTTCTGCGGCATCCGAATGACCACGCCCGACGGCCACACCGTCGTCGAGGCGGCCCACATCGTCCCCTGGAGCGAGTCGAAGAACGACGACCCCCGAAACGGTCTGGCTCTCTGCCGCCTCTGCCACTGGACCTTCGACGAGGGGCTCCTCAGCCTGACGGCGGTGTACGTGATCCTCGCCTCGCCCCAACTGGGCGGACGCGACAACGTGCCGGCCCACCTGGGTGCTTTGGTCGGGCGGCTCCTGATCGGGCCAGCGGAGGGCGCTTGGCGGCCGGATCCGGAGGCGGTGCGGTGGCACCGCGACAGGGTGTTTCGCAGGCGGTGAGAGGGAAGGCGCAACGCACTTCTGCGCGAACGTCTCTGGACTCAGCGTTGGCCCATCGGTCTTGGAGGAGAACCATTGATCCGAGTCACTGCCGCCGTCATGGAGAGGGCCGGGAGAATCTTGATCGCCAAGCGGAGGGAACACCACCGCCTCGCGGGTCTGTGGGAGTTCCCCGGGGGCAAGATCGAGGACGGGGAGGACCCACGGGACTGCCTGGCTCGGGAGCTTCACGAGGAGTTCGGCATCGGGGCTGAGATCGGCGAGTTTCTGGTGTCGCACGTCCACCACTACCCCCACCTTTCGATCGAGCTCCTGAGCTACCGGGCCGTTCACGTCGCCGGGGAATTCGAGCTGCGGGACCACGACGAGGTGCGGTGGGTGCGGCCGGAGGAGATGGGGGCGTACGAGTTCGCGCCCGCGGACCTGCCCACGGTGGCGTTTCTGCAAGAGACTTCTTCTCAGCAGAAGGCGGCGCAGGGTGGGTGACGGCAGACGGCGGGGGGGCGCCGGAGAGGGGCACGGTGGCCGCGAGCTTCTGCCGGGGCTCTACGAGGACCTCGTGACCCGAGAGCTCGGGGAGGCGCTGGTCCGCCTCGAAGCCCGCGGCTGGGGCGCGGGCCGTCGCGATCTCGACGGCGAGGGGGCGCCCGAGGTCCTGGCCCGCTACGTGGGGCGGCATCTCTTCGGCGCGCTTCGCTCCCTCCCAGGCGAGGGCACGGAACAGGTAGCGGCGCAGATCGGACTCGCCAACCGACTGCTCGACTTCCTGAAGGACTCCACGGCCTACCCGGTGGTCGAGGGCGACGCGGTCGACGAGCCCGGCCGCCTGCTGCTCCACTTGGTGAGGCCGTCCGGGGACCTGGGTGCGAACCAGCCACCGGCGCGTCCGGTGATCCCGCTTCGGTCGAGCGTCCTCCTCGTGAACGGCCACCGGGACCAGGGGATCGGCCGCGCGGTGGCGAGCGAGCTGGCGAGCGCCCAGCGGGTCGACCTCCTCTGCGCTTTCGTCCGCTGGACCGGGTTCCTGGTGATCCGGGACGCTTTGGCGGAGTTCCTGCGCTCGGGCCGAGAGCTTCGGGTCCTCACCACGGTCTACACCGGCGCCACCCAGCGCCGGGCCCTCGACGAGCTGTGCCGCCTCGGGGCGCGGATCAAGGTGTCCTACGAGACCGATCAGACCCGACTTCACGCCAAGGCCTGGCTCTTCCACCGCGACCGAGGGGCTTCTCCACCGCCTACATCGGCTCGTCGAACCTCTCCCGTGCGGCCCTGCGTGGACGGGCTCGAGTGGAACGTCCGCGCGAGCGAGACCGACAACTCGGGCATCGTGGCGCGGTTCCGCGCCGTGTTCGACCAGTACTGGGCCGAGGCGGAGTTTCAGCCCTACGACCCCGAGGCGGACGGCGACCGGCTCGAACGGGCGCTCCGGCGGCAGACGGGGGAGGGGCGCACCGCGGCCATCGAGCTGCCGACTCGAGGTGGCGCCCAAGGCGCACCAGCAGGAGATCCTCGAGCGGCTCGACGCCGAGCGGCAGCGGCGGGCACTGGAAGAACCTGGTCGTGGCCGCGACCGGCACCGGCAAGACCTGGGTCGCGGCCTTCGACTACGCGCGCCTGCGGCGCGAGCGGGGCGAGGCGAGCCTCCTCTTCGTGGCCCACCGGAAGGAGATCCTCGAGCAGAGCCGGGCGGTCTTCCAGGTGGTCCTGGGTGACGGCAGCTTCGGCGAGCTCCTGGTGGACGGCGCATCGGCCCGAGGCGGGCCGCCACGTCTTCGCGTCGATCCAGTCGCTGCGCGCCGAGCGCCTCGCAGGGCTCCGACCCGACGCCTACGAGGTGGTGATCGTCGACGAGTTCCACCACGCCGCGGCGCCGAGCTACGACGCGCTCCTGCGGACGCTCTCCGCCGCAGGGTGCTCCTGGGGCTGACCGCCACCCCGGAACGCACCGACGGCCAGGACGTGCTCCAGTGGTTCGAAGGCCGCGTGGCGGCGGACCTGCGGCTCTGGAAGGCGCTGGACCAGGGGCTCCTGTGCCCGTTCCACTACTTCGGCGTCCACGACGGGACCGACCTCTCGGGCATCGCTGGACGCGGGGCCGGTACGATCTGGCGGAGCTCGAGAGGCTCTACACCGGCCACCACAGCCGCGCCGCGCGGATCCTCCAGGAGGTGAAGGCCCGGGTCGCCGACCCGGCCAGGATGCGGGCGCTCGGGTTTCTGCGCGGGTGTGGACCACGCGGTCTTCATGGCGCGCCGCTTCGCCGAGGCCGGCGTGGCCGCCGTGGCGATTCACGGCGGCACGCCGGGCGACGAGCGCCGGAACGGCCCTCCGGCGACCTGCGCGAGCGGCGGGTCCAGCGTGGTCTTCGCCGTCGATCTCTTCAACGAGGGCGTGGACCTGCCCGAGGTCGACACGGTCCTCTTCCTGCGCCCGACGGAGAGCGCCACGGTCTTCCTCCAGCAGCTGGGGCGCGGGCTCCGGCTGGCCGCAGGGCAAGGGGTCGCTTCTCGGTCCTCGACTTCATCGGCAACGCGCACCGCCAGTTCCGCTTCGACCTCAAGTACCGGGCAATCCTCGGCGGCACGCGGCGGGACTTCGCGAAGCAGGTGGAGGCCGAGTTCCCGTTCCTCCCGCCCGGGCTGCTCCCTGCAACTCGACCGTCTGTCCCGGCGAGGCCGTGCTGGCCAACGTGAAGGACGCGCTCCGCGCTCGGCCGGGCGGCCCTGGTGGAGGACCTGCGGAGCCTCGGGGACGTGGACCTCGCCGCCTTCCTGTCTCAGGCCGGCGTGGAGCTGGAGGAGATCTACCCGCGGTCCGCGGCGACCAACTCGTGGTCCGCGCTCCGCAGGGCGGCCGGGCTCCCCGAGGCCGCCGCGGGACCGAACGAGGGAGGGCTGGCCAAGGCGTTCGGCCGGCTGCTCCACCTGGACGATCCCCTGCGCCTGGGCACCTGGCAGGAGTGGGTCTCCGGCGACCAGCCGCCCGAGCCGAGGCCCCCCGAGACCCTCGAAGGCCGCCTCCAGCTCATGCTCTTCGCCGCCCTGGGACACCGCGCGCGATCGGTCGCGGAGCTCGGGGACGCGCTGGCCGAGCTCTGGGCCGAGCCGGCGATGCGCGCCGAGTTTCGGGAGCTTCTGGCGGTGCTGGCCGACCGGAGCCGCTCGGCCGTCTACCCCCTCGACCTCGGCCAGCCCGTCCCGCTCCAGGTGCACGGCACCTACGCCCTCTACGAGATCCTGGCCGCGTTCGGCGTCACGGCCAATGGACGGCTTCTACAGATGCAGCAGGGGGTCCACTACGACCAGGCCACCCGGTCGGACCTCCTCTTCGTGACCCTCGAGAAGTCCGAAAAGGAGTACTCGGCGACGACGCGCTACGACGACTACCCGATCTCTCCCACGGAGTTCCACTGGGAGTCGCAGAGCGTGACCCGGGCCGACTCGCCCACGGGCCGCCGCTACGTGAACCACGAGAGGGAGGGCAGCCACGTCCTCCTGTTCGTGCGGCAGAGGAAGAAGGACGGCCGAGGGGAGACGATGCCCTATCGGTTCCTCGGGCCGGTCTCCTACGTTCGCCACGAGGGCGAGCGGCCTATGCGGATCGTGTGGCGGCTGCGGTCCGCGATGCCGGCCGAGTTGTTCCAGGAGGCGAAGGTGGTGGCGGGTTAGTCAGGAACAGACAGGCCGCCGCGGGCACAGAGGCGAGGGTGGCACAAGTAGTTCCCGGGTTTCCGCGGCCATCTCGGAAAACCGATAAGAGGCTTTCGGCACTCGAACGCTCTCGGAGTGGGATAAACCGCATGGTTCGTACAGCCCTGGTCCTCCTCGGCGCCCTGCTCGCGTTTGGCCGTCCCTCCACCTCCGCCGCGTTCGAGTTCGACGTCTGGCGCTCCGGGATGGGGCTGTCTCAGATTCTTGCGACGGCCCGAGACCACGATCTTCCCATCGCACCGAGTCCGCATGTCCACATCAACAAGCGCTACAACCACCAGGTTGCCACGAAGGACGTCGGGAAGCATTCGTCGTACAGCTACGCGACGCGCCTGCTGGAATGGCCGGCCCGGGTTACGCTGAAGCTGACACCGTACACCCGGGAGCTGCACAGCGTGGACGTGGCCTGGAACTCCAGCTCGGGCACGAAAGACGATCGGGAACTGCGGGAGGCCAACCTCGTGCAGATCCTCTCCCGGAAGTACGGAGGTTTCGACTGGCCCATCCCGGGGAGTCTGGGGGAGCTCCTCCTGTACCGCGGGGCGAAGCAGTGGTCGCCCAGCCCCACGGACCGCGTGCTCGTCCAGATTGGGCCGGGCTCGGCGCTCCAACTTCACTACGTGGACCTCACCCTAAAGGACAAGGGCGCACGGGAGGCCGAGGCGCTGAGCCGTCGCCGTGCCGAGAAGGGCCGAACGGCCGACGCCGATCGGTTCTGATCCTTGAGGGGAAGCCGGAACCCCGTCGTGCCAGGGGTTGTAGGCTCTTCCTCTGGCCCTCTCCCGCTACGAAGGCGACTTCAATGCAGGTGCCAGCAGAACTCCTCCTCGCCCCCTCCGGAATGCCCGTGGTCCTTGGGCTTGTCTACCTGCGCCGCTGGCGTGCTCGACGCGCTGGGCGCCGGAATCCTTTGACAAGAGATCTGTTGCGAAGCCCTGGGGAGTCCCTCCGGAACCGCCTTGAGGAAATCGGCGATCAGATCTTGAACGAAGCGCTCCTAGTCCTCCTGTGGCCGTTGCTGATGACCTCTGGAGCCGTCGTCCTCTTCTACCCAAGAGGTGGGATGAACGCGGAGCGCCTCATTTTGGCTGGAGTGCTCTGTATCGGTGGAGTGGTGATAGGCGCCTACCGGCTGATTTCACGCTTAGACGAACGGGATCGTTTGAGATTGGGTCTAGACGGGGAGCGTGCCGTCGGGGAGGAGCTGAACCAGTTAATGCTCCGGGGCTGCCGGGTCTTCCATGACGTTCCCGGCGAGCGCTTCAACATCGACCACGTCGTGGTCGGGCCGGCGGGGGTGTGGGCCGTGGAGACCAAGGCCCGGACGAAAAAGGGGAAGGGGAAGGACTCGGCCCGCGTGGTCTACGATGGCCGGACACTGGGCTTTCCAACGTGGTCAGAGACCGTGCCGCTCGAACAGGCGATTCGCCAGGCCGAATGGCTGGGCAAGTGGCTCACGAGCGCGGTGGGAGAACCGGTGGCGGTGCGGCCCGCCCTGACCCTGCCGGGGTGGTACGTGGAGCGGACGGCGCCCGACGGCCCAGCCGTGTTCAACGGCAAGACCCCCGCGTTCCTAGCCGACCCCCGAGGCGGCGCAAGCCTTCCAGAAGTTATGATTCAGCGCATCGCCCACCAGCTGGAGCAACGCTGTCGGGATGTGGCACCCCGGGCGTACCCGGAACTGGGCTGAGAGAAGAGGCCGTGAGAGAACCGGGGATCGTGACCCGTTGTGACCGCTGCGACGCCGACCTGGACGACGACACGGCGCCCGAGAGCCATCCTGCCCCTGGGCTCCCGCTCCCCGCCCGCGCCGGGAGCTCCGAGGCCGTCCGGTTCTGCCCCCTGTGCCTCGCCGAGCTCGGCATGATGGGCGCGACCGGGTTCTAGCCGCCGAGGGAGACGGCCAGGGGCGGCTACCCCAGCTTCCACGCCTCCGGGGTCGCGCCGGCGAACGCCTTCGGCATCTTGAAGTCGCCCGCGGCGACGGCCAGGCGGACCAGGCGGGCCGCCTCTTCCATCCCCATGTCGTTCATCAGGGGGAGACGGGGGGACGTAACCGAAATTCCGCATTCCTCACCGCGCTGGGATCAAATTGCATGATTTCGGTTACGTCCCCTTTGGGTCCCGAAGCGGGGCCTGCCGGCGCTGGCGGTCGCTCCCGCCGAGTTGGCCCCAAGCGAAGGGCTGCGCGAAGACGATTGCCACCGGGAGGGCCATTAGTTAAACTTTGTTAGTGAAGTCTTAATAACCCCCTCCCCTATTCAACTTCGCTGAACAGGAGGGCCGACCGACATGGAGCGTGGGGAGACCGGCCGGTACGAGGTCACGAGCGCCGGAGGCGAGGAGGTTCGCGCCTTCGTGCCGGCCCCCCTTCCGCCGGAGCCACCGCTGGCCTTCGATGGCGCACTCCAGCAGACGTTCGAATCCGCTGTGCTCGCCGTCGGCCGCCTCGACGGCGTCTCGACCCTCCTGCCCGACAAATCGCTCTTCCTTTACGCCTATGTGCGCAAGGAGGCGGTGCTGTCGTCCCAGATCGAAGGCACGCAGTCGTCGCTGTCGGACCTTCTGCTCTTCGAGTTGGACGAGGCCCCGGGTGTTCCCCTGGACGACGTGGTCGAGGTGTCGAACTGCGTCGCGGCGCTGGAGCACGGGCTGGACCGCCTGCGGGAAGGCTTTCCTCTCTCCAATCGACTGATCCGCGAGGTCCACGGCGTGCTGCTCTCGCGGCGGCGCGGCAGCGCGAAGGATCCCGGGGAGTTCCGTCGATCCCAGAACTGGATCGGCGGCACCCGACCCGGAAACGCCGTCTTCGTCCCCCCGCCGCACACGGTGGTGCCGGACTGCATGGCGGCGCTCGAGCGCTTTCTTCATGCGGAAGGCGATGGGCTGCCCGTCTTGGTGCGGGCCGGTCTCGCGCACGTCCAGTTCGAGACGATCCACCCCTTCCTCGACGGAAACGGGCGGGTCGGGCGCCTGCTCATCCCGCTCCTGCTCTGCCAGACCGGCGTACTGCGGGAGCCTCTCCTGTACCTGAGCCTCTACCTGAAGCAGAACCGGCCTGCGTACTACGAACTGCTCGAGCGGGTGCGGCGCACCGGGGATTGGGAAGCGTGGCTCACGTTCTTCCTGGAGGGGGTGCGGCGGACCGCTGAAGGAGCGGTCTCCACGGCTCAGCGCCTGGCCGAGATGTTCAGGGTGGATCGGGCGAACGTGGAGTCGAGTGGACGCCGGGCGGGCTCGGCCCTTCGGGTCCACGAGGCGCTCAAGGCGCGACCGATCCTCGCGATGCCCCAGGTCTGCCGGACAACCGGGCTGTCCTTCCCGGCGGCATCCGCCGCGATGGAACTCCTAGAGGGGCTCGGACTCGTCCGGGAGCTGACCGGCAAGCGACGAAACCGCCTCTTCGTGTACCACCGGTACCTCGGCGTTCTCGCCGAAGGCACGGAGGCGCCATGAGCCCTCGAAGAGACACTTGGGACACTTGGGGACGGACCAACGATCCAAGAAGCCGCCGAACGCCAGGCCGAGCAGGCCGCAGTCGGCGCCCCGTGGAGAGCACAGGTCGCCGTTCGGGGGTTTTCCGGAAGCACCAGCCGCGAGAGGGCCGATTTCAGCGAGGGTTCTCATGGTCCGAGTAACGGCCGGCGTCCTTGATCGTGGCGGGCAGATCCTGATCGCCAAGCGCCGTCAGGGCGCTCGCCTGGGTGGCCTGTGGGAGTTCCCCGGGGGCAAGATCGAGAGAGGGCTGGTACGGACGTCCTTGCCTTCTTGTGTTCTTGGGGAAGCCCCCGGGTCGTCTCTATACATCTGGACGCACGTCGGTGCGGATCCGTTGGTGGGATGATCCAGCGGGGAAGACCTACGGGGAGTTCGGGCTAGGTGATGCGGGGCATGTGTCCATCCCACTGCCCGAGAGTGTTGTAACGGCGCGCTTGCCGTACCCCGCAGAAGCCCCGCCAGTGTTCTTCGGGCACTACTGGTTCAATACCCCCCCCCGGTCCTGCAAACTCCCAACGCGTGTTGCCTGGACTGCAGTGTGGCGAAAGGTGGCCACCTGGTCGCCTACCGCTGGGACGGTGAGCGCAAGCTGAATCCCGGGAATTTCGTGGTGCTCCCTGCGCGAAGTTAAGGACGGCCTGGGGAAACGTGGATGCGGGAGAGCGTTGCCTGACGATGCCGGCGTCGGTGGCTTGCGATGCCGGGCACCGCCGGAGAGTCGAGATCGTGAACCGTTGTGACCGCTGCGACGCCGACCTGGACGACGACACGGCGCCCGAGAGCGACCCTGCCGCCGGGCTCCCGCTCCCCGCCCGCGCCGGGAGCTCCGAGGCCGTCCGGTTCTGCCCCCTGTGCCTCGCCGAGCTCGGCATGATGGGCGCGACCGGGTTCTAGCCGCCGAGGGAGACGGCCAGGGGCGGCTACCCCAGCTTCCACGCCTCCGGAGTCGCGCCGGCGAAGGCCTTCGGCATCTTGAAGTCGCCCGCGGCGACGGCCAGGCGGACCAGGCGGGCCGCCTCTTCCATCCCCATCTCGTTCATCAGGGCGAAGGGGCCCTTGGGCCAGGCGAGGGAGGTGCACACCCCGAGCTCCAGGTCCTCGAGGGTGACGACCTTCTTCTCGATCAGGTGGGTCGCGATGGCGAAGATCGCGCCGAGCAGGCGGTCCCGCACGGCGTTCCGGGCCGCCGCGTCCTCCAGCACCGGCCCGTCCTCCAGGTTCCACGGCTTGCCGCTCGCGAACTGCGCCTTCAGCGCCTCCGGCACCGGCGGGTAGCCCACGTCGGTGTCGGCCAGGTAGTCGTGCATGGACTCGGCCGCGTGGTAGGCGGTGCCCAGGCCGGAGCCGTTCTGGACCCACATGATCCCGAACCGCACCCCGAGGGCCTTGCAGGAGATGTCGTCCAGGGTGGCGACGTTCCATTTCCCGCCGTCGTGGAAGGAGTCGAGGACCATGTAGCTCGCGATGAAGATGGGGTTGATCGCGAAGCCGGGGAAGTCGCGCACCGTGATCGCGGTCTTCCGGTTCTTCTCCGCGAACTTCATCAGGGCCTGGTAGGTGGCGTCGCTCGTCTTCTCCTGGCGGATGACCTCCACCAGGCGGTTGACGTTGGCCGGGAAGAAGTAGTGCAGGCCCGCCGTCCGCTCGGGGTGGGTGGCGCGCTCCATGAGCTTCTCGATCAGGAACGTCGAGGTGTTGCTCACGAGGATGGCGTCGGGCCGGCAGTGCTTCGAGAGGTCCTCGAAGATCCGGATCTTGAGGTCCATCTTCTCCACGGCCGCCTCGATCACGAGGTCGCACCCGGCCAGCCCCTCGTACCGGCTCGTCCCGGTGATCCTCGAGGTGACGTCGTCCATCTGGGCCCGGGTCATCTTCCCCTGGCCGACGCGCTTCTCGAGCGCGGCGACGACCCAGCGGTCGTACATCTGCTTCACGAGGTCGTCGTTTAGCTCCTTGAACACGACCCGGTACCCGGCCGTCGCCGCGTTCAGGCCGATCGCCGCGCCCATGACCCCGAAGCCGACCACGCCGACGGTGGAAATCTCCTTCATCTGCCAACCTCCTCGATCGTTCCGCCTCGTTGACGAATCCGCCCCGGGAATCCCCCGACTCCGAGAGCCCGCACCTCCGGGGCCCCCGCCGCCGCGTTCACCGTGGCGGCCCGCGCAGCCTGCCGGTGCGGGAAGGGAGTGTCAAGGCACGCGAGGCGGCCCCGGGTCGGGGGTCGCGCCGATCCCCCCGAGGGCCGCCGCCTCCCCGTCGGCCACGGCGGCGCGCGTGGTGCGGGGCAGATCGCGTCCGGGGCCCGCTCAGGGGCCTTCCGTGCGGGAGAACACGGCCAGGTAGAGGTCCGTTCCGAGATCGACGACCCCGGACGGGGCGAAGCCGAAGGGCGCGACGAGCTCCGTCAGTTCGTCCGGGGAGAGGCGGATGCTCGCCGGCGGCCCCCGCGGGGTGTCGGCCTTCTTGAACTCCACCACCGCCAGCCGCCCGCCCGGCCGCACGGCGCGCGCCGCCTCCCGGAGGGCGGCCGGCGCCGTGCCGCGGGGCACGAGGTCGTGGAGCACCGTAGCCATCAGCGCGAGGTCGGCCTCGCCGTCCCGAACCGGGTCCAGGTCCGCCAGGTCGCAGACCTCCGCGCCCACGTTGGCGAGGCGCTCTTCCCGGGCTGCTGCGAGCAGGCGGGAGATCCCTTCGGCCCACACGTCGACCCCCAGGATCGTGCCCCCGGGGCCGAGGTGCTTCGCGAGCCACAGGGTGTAGGCACCGGCGCCGCACCCCAGGTCGAGCACGCGGCGGACCGCGGCCAGCGGCACGGCGGCCAGGAGCGCGTCCCGGTCGACGAGGTCGAAGCTGGACTTGCCGGCTTCGGGATGGGGCTTCGCCATCTCCCTTCCTCCTTGGCCTTCGAGGACCAGGGCCGCCCCGTCCGACAGGGCCCGCGCCGCCTTGGACCTCCCGCTCGACACGAGCCGCTGAACGGTGCCGCGGGAGACCCCCATCCGCTCGCCGGCCTCCGCCTGGGAGAGCCCGTCGGCGTCGCAGAGCCGGAGCGCCTCCAGCTCGTCCTGCCGCAGGCCGATCCGGACGAGGTCCCGCAGGGGGGTCCCCGCGGGCTTGTACACGAGGCCGCCGCCCCACCGGGCGGCGCAGGCGCAGCGCCTCGGCTTCCGGGGTCTCGGGCTCACGGGCCGTGGTGGCCGCAGCCGTGTCCGTGACCGTGGCCGCCGCAGGTGCGGCCGGGCTCCCACTCCCGCAGGGCCCCCTCCCGGGCGAGGGCGACGTTCTCCTTCACCGTCGACGCGCCCGCCGCGAGCACGCGGATCCCCGCCCGCGAGAGCCCCGAGAGCGCACCGCCCCCGATGCCGCCCACCACCACGGCGTCCACGGCGTGCCCGCCCAGCGCCTTCACGGGGCTGCACGCGCCGTGGGCGTGGTGCAGGTCGCGGTTGACGACCTCCGCCACCCGCCCGGCCTCCGCGTCCACCACCACGAACATCGGGGCCGAGCCGAAATGGCCGAACACCTGGCTGTCGAGTCCTTCGTTCTTCGCCACGGGAAAGCAGAGCTTCATGGTCGTACCTCCTGTTTAATGTGCATATGCACAATAACGGCCCCATTCATCGGCGTCAACCGGAAAACCGCCTGGCGAGGCCTCCGGCCCCCGTGCCGCCGCGCAAGGCCGCCCCGGGGGCCTCCGCCCTTTGACCCGGGCGAGTTCCGCGTCAGACTGGCACCCCGTGACGTTCGCGCCAGCACCCGGAGAGAACGAATGGGGCAGACGGGGGTTCCGCCGCTAGGACGCCGGCTCGCGCTGTGGGGTCTGTTGGTGCTCGCGCAGGTGGTGCCGGGCGTCGGCGGCGCCGCCGTCTACGACCCGGCCCTGCGCTGGCGGACGCGCACGACGGAGCACTTCCGCATCCACTACCCGGAGGAGCTGTCCGGGCAGGCGGAGGTGCTGGCCCGCGCGGCCGAGGAGGTCCACGGGCCCATGGTGGAGGTCGTGGGCTGGGAGCCGGCGCAGCGCACGGAGGTGACGCTCGTCGACCGGACGGACCTGGGCAACGGCTACACGACGATCTTCCCGTACAGCCAGATCCGGATCTTCCCCGTGCCGCCGCCCATGCTGTGGACGGTGGGCGACTACGACGGCTGGCTCAGACCATCTTCGTGCACGAGTACGCGCACGTCCTGGGCCTGGACCCGGTGCGCGGCTACTCGGCCGTGATGCGGAAGATCTTCGGGCGGGTCGGGGTCCCGGCCACCCCGGTCGGCGCCCTGTTCTGGTTCTTCGCCGCACCGCCGAACGTCTTCCTGCCCCCGTGGTTCCACGAGGGGTTCGCCACGAACCTGGAGACCGACCTCACGGGCCGCGGCCGCAAGGGCTCGACGCTGTACCGGATGATCTACCGGTGCGACGTGGCCGAGGGCGCCGTTCCCCCGCTGGACCGCCTCGGCGGGGACTTCCCCGCGTGGCCGAGCTACGCGACGCGCTACATCTACGGCGCCCGCCTCCTGCAGCTCGTCGAGGAGCGCCACGGTGCGGGGGCCCTGGGAGACCTCGTGCGGGGCCACTCGGGCCGCATCCCCTACGCCATCGACCGGCCCCCGGCGCGGGCGACCGGGGAGGCCTACCAGGGGCTGTACCGCCGGATGCTCGCCGACCTGGAGAAGGAGTACCGCCCCGAGATCGACCGGCTGTCCCGGGAGGGGCTGACCCGGCACGAGACGGTCTCGTCGCCCGGCTACTCGTCCTGGGGCCCCCTGTGGCTCGACGCCGGCACGGTGGCCTACACCAGGGACACGGGCGTGAAGGCGGCGCTGGTGCGCCGGGACCTGGCCGCGGGCACCGAGGGCCGGCTGGCGGAACGCCCCGGCTCCACCGCCCGCCCGACCCTGCGGGCCGGAGACGTCGTCTATCCCCGGGTCGAGGTCCACCGGCCCTTCGCGGGGGAGACCATCCGGACGGACCTCTACGCCGTGGGCGTCGAGGGCGGCCCGGCCCGCCGCCTGACGCGGGGGGCGCGGATCCTCGAGGCCGACCACAGCGACGCGGCCGGGGCCTTCGCCGCGGTCCGGCTCGAGGGGGCGCGACACCGGCTGGTGGTCCTCACGGAAGCGCCCGGGGGGACCGCCGAGCGGGTGGTGCTCGAGGAGCCCGGCGTGCGCTACGACACGCCCCGGTGGTCGCCGGACGGGACGCGGATCGCGTTTTCCCGGAAGACGGACAGCGGGCTACGCGCGGCTGGCCGTCCTCGACGTCGCGAGCGGAGACGTCCGCCTCCTGACGCCGGAGGGCTCCCAGGCGGGCTTCCCCGCCTGGCATCCCGACGGGCGTTCGCTGGCCTTCGCGTGGGACCGCTCCGGGGTCTTCGACCTCTACCTGTGGGACGGGGAAACGGGGGCGTGCCGCCGGCTGACGCGGGTTCTCGGCGGCGCGTTCGAGCCGGACTGGTCCCCGGACGGGGGGAGGCTCGCCTTCACGAGCTACTCCGCCGGGGGTTTCGCGGTGTCGGTGCTGGACGTGGCCGACGCCCTCTCCGATCCCGTGCCCCTCTCGCCGGAGCCGCTGGTCGCGGCTCCCCGGGAGCCCCCGGCACCCGCGCCCCCGCCGGGAACCGTCGGGGACTACGCGGGGAAGGACCGGCTCCGGCCGACGTTCTGGCTTCCGGACGCCATCGCGGACAACCAGGGGCCGGCCCCCGGCGTGTGGACCGCGGGCCACGACCCCCTGCAGCGCCACGCCTACTTCGCGGCGGGCTACTGGGCCGTGGACAGCCAGCGCTTCTTCGGCCGGGGCATCTACCGCAACGACACCACCTACCCCACCCTGACGGCGCGGGCCTGGCGCCTGCCCGTGCTCTACGCCGATTTGTTCGACGTGCCCGGCGTCCGACCTGGACTACTGGGAGGAGACGCACGGGATCGGGCTGGAGGTGCGGCAGAACCTGCCCCGCGTGCTGCGGCGCTGGAGCGTGGCGCTGGAGTGGGCGTGGGAGGAGCGGGACCGCCTCTCCGTGGTCGGAGACGACCTGCGGGGCCGCCGGGACCTGGCCGACCTCGTCTTCGACGGGACCTGGAACCCCCTCACCCTCTCGGCGCGGTACGACTCGTCCTTCCCCCACCGCAACGCCTTCACGGTCGGCCCGGAAGGGGGGCGGTGGCTGGAGGCCGGGTTCCGGGTCACCAGCGAGGCGCTCGGCGCCGATCTCGACACCCAGTCGATGCTGGGCGAGTGGCGGGAGTACGTCGCGGTGCCGGGCCTGACGCACACCGTCGTCGCCCTGCGGGGGAAGGGCGGCGTGGGCTGGGGCGACGACGTTCCCTTCCAGTCGCTGTTCCAGGTGGGCGGCCTCGAGGGAGAGTTCCCGGTGCGCGGCTACGATGCGCGGGTGTCCCGGGGGGAGAGGGCGTTCGCGGGATCGGCCGAAGTGCGCTTCCCCCTCTGGAGCCCCTTCCGCGGCGTCCGGGACTGGCCCGTGTTCCTGCGCCGGATGCACGCGGCGGGGTTCTTCGACGCGGGCCGGGCCTGGCGCGGCGACGACGACGAGTGGCGCAGGGGCGTGGGCGCGGAGCTTCGCGTGGACACGCTGCTCGGCTACTACCTGCCCACGACGCTCGCCGGAGGGGTGGCCTACGGCTTCGACGAGGACGGGGGTACCCGGGGGTACGTGACCTTCCGCTACCTGTACTAGGGGGGCCCCGGGGGCGGCGCGGCCGCACGGGCCGCGCGAGCCGCCTCCCTCGGGGGCCGGAGGGGGGCGCGGACCGCCCCCGCCGGCTGCTGACCGAAACCGCTCCGCCCCTCCCTGCTCAGAGCGTCTTCCGGTAGACGGGCACGACCCCACCGCCGTGCCGGACACGCTCCCGGAGCCGCCACCCTCGGCGGGCGAGGATTCCGCCGGCCGCCGAGGTGCCGCAGTACACGCGAGCGTGCCCCATCCCCCGGGCGAGCTCCTCCAGGGAGCGGACGAGCTCGGTGCCGACCCCGCGGCCCCGGAGTGCGGGGCGCACCAGGCCCGCGGCGATCCACGGACCCAGGCGGGAAGGCGTGGGAACGGACTCCGCCTCGAGGGCCGCGGTGCCGCCGAGCTCCCCCTCCCACCACGCGACCAGCGCGACCGGCAGGGCGTCGCGGTTCGCACGGGCGAGGAGGTCGCGGCGCGCGTCCCCCGGACCGGTCGGGCCGTAATGGGCCCCCCACTCGGCCTCGAACCACTCCGCGAGCGTGGGGACCGCCTCGGGGTGGTCCGCGAGGAACCCGAGCCGGAGCCTGCCCCGGTGTGCGCCCTCGCGCACGGTCAGGCATTCCCTGCGCGGACCCCCGGGCCCCTGGCGCAGCGGCGGCGGCCGGTGTGGAACACGCCGCCGGCGGCCACGGCGAGCCCGACCCCCAGGAGGAGGACGGGCCAGAAGACCCCGCTCGACCCCACGCCCAGCCAGGCGGCCTTCTTCGCCAGCCAGAGCAGGGCGATCCCGGAAATTCCCAGCCCCAGATACCACCGTCCCCGGCCCTGCGTCCCGCCCTTGCGCGTCTCGATCATGGTCGTCTCCCCTTGTGGTTTAGTTGCTGAACGATCCGCCCGAAAAAAGGCCCGCCCTCCTCAATGGTCGTGGCGGGACTGCATGCGGCGCAGCCCGTCGTCCAGGTGGTCCTCGATCCAGGCGAACACCTCCCGGAGGAAGTCCACCTGCTCCTGGGGCCTCTCGGCGATCAGGTGGAACAGCCGGTTCACCGTCTGCTCGTTCACCTGTTGGTGCTGTTCCGTGATCGCCTGCCCCAGCGGGGTGAGACGGACGAGCACCTGCTTGTCGTCGACGGCTCCCTTGTGGCGCTCGACGGCCCCCTTGCGCTCGAGCTTGGCCACCGCCTGGGAGACGGCCCCCTTGGTGACGCCCACCCGCTCCGCGAGCTCGGTGATGTTGAGCTCGGGGTGGTCGCGGAAGACGTCGAGCAGGTGGCGCTCCGAGTGGAAGAACGCCTCTCCCGCGCCGTGGCGCACGGGGTGCTTCTCCATGGCGTTGTACTTGTTGACCATCCGGAGAAACGAAGCCAGAAGCTGCTTGCTGACCTGCTTGCGCGTCATCGTCTTCCCTCGCGAAGGCCTGGGGCGGAGATAAAGTATAGCGACTAAACGATTGGGTCAAGACGTCACCCTCCGGCTGGTCGAGACCCCCGTTCTCCGGCCGGGACTCGTGCCGCCGCGGTGAACCGGTGAGGGCAGACCCGGGTTGAGCGGCAAAGCCGCTCCGTGTAATTTGAATCTTCGCAATTCAGATTGGAGGCTTCTTGCTCCCCCGAGCCCTCGAACCCCTCTTGCCGCGCGCAGCCCGGAGCCACCCGGCCGTGACGCCGACCGGGCCCCGGCGCGCCCCGCACCTTTCTCCTGCATCCGGGTTCTCGTCGGCAGACCGCGAACGATCCGGAGGCGCCCGCCGCCCTGATGTGCGGCGGCAGGCAGGTGCAGGCCCGCCACGGCGTGGAGGTGTTGCCGTGGGCCGCGCCGTGAGGGTCGCCCGGGGCGCGGGCGAAAGGGGTCTTCCATGCCCGGCCTGATCGACGCGCACATGCACTGGTGCCTCTTCGGGCGACGGCCCGAGGAGGTCGCGGCGGAGCTCGAGTGGCTGGAGGACCGCGGCTACGAGGCCGTGGTGGTCTTCCCCCTGCCCGGCATGGGGGCGCCCCCGGAGCGGGCCGTGGAGCTCATCCCCGGGGCGTACCGGGACTTCACCGGCATCGACGAGGCCCGGATGGTACACGACGACCTCCGGGCCTGGCTCGACTTCCAGCCCCTCTGGGCCGCGAAGCCACGGCGGCTCCGGGTGCTCTCCTTCCTCGACGTGCGGGCCTGGGACGGGCGCTCGGACCTGGCCTCCTGGTGGGGCGCGGGGCACGCGGGCCTCAAGAACATCCTCGTCGGCGAGGAGGACGAGGCCAAGATGCGCATGCCGCCCCTGCGCCGGGTGCCCGGCATCCGCCCCGCGGAGTACCTCGACGCCCACCGGGCCGTGTTCGCGGCCGCGGCCCGCTGGGACGTGCCGGTGATGTACCACGCGGACCTCGGCCACCACGGGGCCTTCGTGGAGGAGTGCCTCGAGGCGCACCCGGGCCTGCGGGTGGCCATCCCCCACCTGGGCTTCAGCCGCCGCCGCATGGCGCGGCTGCTGGAGCGGTTCCCCGGGGTCGTGACCGACGTCTCGAGCCTGCGGCCCTTCATCGAGGCGGACCCCGAGGCGTACCGTTCCTTCATCGCCGAATACCCGGAACGGGTGCTCCTGGGGAGCGACGCCATCGCGTGCCACGACCTGCGCGCCGCGGTCGAGTACGTCCGGTGCGTGCGGGGGCTCCGGCTGCCGGAAGACGTGGAGGCGGCCGTGCTCGGGGGCAACGCCCGGCGCTTCCTCGGGCGCGCTCTGGGGGCCGGGGGATCGGAAAGGCGGGAACCGTGAGCGGACGGGACGTCTCCGCGCTGGACCGCCCCGAGGTCTCGGGGCGCCTCTTCTTCCCCCGCCGGGAGTGGGGAGGGGCGCTCCGGGCGGGTCGGGACCTGTCGATCCCCGTCGAGCGGGAGAGCCTCGGCGCGCGCTTCCACCTCCTCGGCCGCGGCGCCCCGTCGCTCCTCTTCTTCCACGGCAACGGCGAGATCGCGGCCGACTACGACGCCCTCGCGCGGCTCTTCACCGGGGCCGGCTTCAACTTCCTGGTCGTGGACTTCCGGGGCTACGGCCGCTCGTCGGGCCGCCCCACGGCGTCGACCCTGGTCTCGGACGCCCACGCCGCCTTCGATTTCGCCCGGGACTGGCTCGCCGACGGGGGGTACGGGGGACCGCTCTGCGTGATGGGCCGGTCGCTCGGGAGCGCGCCGGCCCTGGAGTTGGCCGCCCGGAGAGGTCACCCGGCGGTCGCCGGCCTCGTGGTGGAGAGCGGTTTCGCGAACACCATGGGCCTGCTCGAGACCCTCGGCGTTCCCGCCGGAACGCTCGGTCTCACCGAGGCACACGGGTTCGGCAACCTCGAGAAGATCCGGGCCTACCCCGGCCCGACCCTGATCCTCCACGGCCGCGGGGACGACCTCATCCCCCTCTCGGAGGCCGAGGCCCTGTTCGAGGCCTCCCCGGCCCGACGGAAGCGGCTCGTGGTCGTCGCCGGCGCCGACCACAACTCGCTCTTCGCCGTGGGAGCCGCGCAGTACCAGGAGGCCCTGCGGGCGTTCGCGGAGGAGGTGCGGGAGCCGTAGGCGTGGGCCGCAAACCGCGCGCCGAGCCGGCTCCGCGAAGAGGCGTCCCGGGTCGCCCTCGTGACTGGGACGACGACGGTCTATAATCCATCGAGGCAGCGGCCGACGCCGCGGGCCGCCGAAGGACCGAGAGGCCCGGTCTCGGCCGGACCGGGGGGAGGCGACGGGCCCTGGCTTCCAACCAGCTCATCCGACAGTGGACGCTCCTGCAGGAGCTCGCGGTCTCCTACCGCGGGAAGACCATGGGCGAGCTCGCCCGGCTGCTCGAGGTCAACAAGCGCACCGCCCGGCGCGATCTGGAGGACCTCCAGGCCGCGGGCTTCCCCCTGGAGAAGGTGCCCGACGGCAAGCACGTCCGCTACCGCCTGCTGCGGGGCCACTCCCCGCCCCAGATCCCCTTCGACCTCTCCGAGGCCCTGTCCCTGTACCACGCGACGCTGCTCAGCCCGCTCTTCGGCAACGCGGCCTACCACGAACTGCTGGAGTCGGCGCTCGTGAAGCTCCAGCACGCCTTCCCCCCGGCGATCCGCGAGTACGTGGGCCGGTTCAAGGTGGCCTTCAGCCACCGCTCCCCCACCCACCACGCCCCGCGGCTGCTGGGGGTCGTGCGTGTGCTCCAGGAGCAGGCCTCGGAGAACTGCCGGGTGAAGATCGCCTACGAGAACCTCAAGGGCGAGGTGACCGAGCGGGTGGTGGACCCCTACTGCCTGCGCCTGTACCAGGGGGACATCTACCTGCTCGGGCACTGCCACCTGCGCGGCACGGAGCGCATCTTCCTGGCGGACCGGATCCGGGACGTGGAGGCGCTGGACGAGGAGTTCCGGCCGCCCCCCGGCTTCGACCCGGAGGAACTGCTCGACACCAGCCTCGGCATCTACATCGGGGAGCCCTACGTCGCGCGGCTCCGGTTCCGCGACGAGGCGGCGCGCTACGTGCTCCAGAGGCCCCTGCACCCCGACCAGCGGGTGCTCGAGCAGAGCGACGGGCAGGTGCTCGTGGAGGTGCCGACCCGGGGCGAGCGGGAGGTGCTCCACGCCGTGCTGCGCTTCGGGCGGCTGGCCGAGGTGGTGGGCCCGGAGGCGCTGCGGGAGGCGGCCCGGCGGGAGCTCGCGGCCATGGCGGGGGCCTACGGGGCCGCCGGGCCGGGCTCTCCGGCCGCGGGCTGAGGCGCCTTGCGGGCTGCCCTCCTCTTCCCCCCCGCGGCGAGCGCGACCTACGTGCCCCTGGGGGTGGCGTACGTGACGGCCGCGGTGCTCGCGGAAGCTCCGGGCTGCCGGCTGGCGGTCGCGGACCTGAATCTCGAAGCGTGGGAGCGCGCGGCGCGCGAGGAGCCGGGGGGCCCGGAGCTGACGGCGTTCCTCCAGGGGCGGCGGGGGCGCTTCTACGACGCCGAGGAGTACCGAGGGTGGCAGGGGGTCTGGAGCCGGGTGCGGCTGCGGGTGGCGGGGTGGGGTGCCGAGGCCCGGGCCTTCGTCGAGGCCGGAGGTCCGCCCCCCGGGTTCGGCGAGCCGCTGGTGGAACGGGCGCTCTCCTCGGATCCGGAGCTGATCGGTCTTTCGGTGCTCTTCCCGGAGCAGCTTCCCTTCACGCTGGCCCTGGCCCGCCGCGCCCGGGACCTCCAGCCGCGGCTGCGGGTGGTCCTGGGGGGAGCCACCCTCTCCGCCCTGCACGTGGAGGACCTCCTCGCCGCGTGCCCCTTCGTGGACGCCGTCCTGCCCGGGGAAGGAGAGCGGGCGGCGGCCGCGCTCTTCGGGGGCGCGCCGTGGGGGCAGGTGCCGGGGCTCGTGTGGCGGGAGGGCGGCGGGTTGCGCCGAACCCCGTCGGCGGCCCCGCCGGAACCCGACCGGCTGCCGGCGCCGGATTTCACCCTGCTCCCCCTCGACCGCTACTGGAACCCGGTTCCCGTGCTGCCCGCCCTGGGTTCCCGGGGGTGCCGGTGGCGGCGCTGCCGGTTCTGCGCCCACAACGCCTCCTTCGGGGAGCACCGGGCCCGGGCGGCCGAGTCCGTCGCCGCGGAGCTCGCTGCCCTCGGGGAACGCCACGGCGCCCGGCACTTCTATCTCGCCGACCAGTACGTGCCCGCCGCCGCCCTGGAAGAGCTGTCCGCAGC
Organism: uncultured delta proteobacterium; assembly: GCA_963707045.1. Taxonomy (GTDB): domain Bacteria; phylum Desulfobacterota; class Deferrisomatia; order Deferrisomatales; family JACRMM01; genus CAZGRT01. The sequence continues at coordinate 59,224 of CAVPOV010000014.1, read as the reverse complement.
CCTGCCGGAGCGCGCTCCGGGAGCGGCCTTCCACGTGATGGGCCGCCCCGGGGCCGAGTACGGCCCGGAGTGCCTGGAGCAGGCGAGCCGGGCGGGCTGCCGGTGGATCAGCTGGGGGGTGGAGAGCGGCAGCCAGCGCCTCCTCGACCTGGTCCGCAAGGGCACCCGGGTGGACGAGGTGGAGCGCGTACTCGCCGACGGACGGCGGGCCGGGATTTCGAACCTCGGCATGCTGATCTTCGGGCTCCCGACGAGCGGCGAAGCGGACCTGGAGCAGACCCTCGGCTTCCTGGAGCGCACATGGGGCGACGTCGAGGCCACCACGGCGAGCTCCTTCGTTCTCTTCGAGGGGACCGCCTTCGCGCGCCGCCCAGGGCGCTACGGGGTCCGGGTGCTCGGGAACCAGGAACTGCTGCGGGTGGACGGAAGGCCGATCCGTTCCCGGCGCCTGATCCACCGGGAGGAGGCGTCCGACGGCTCGCTGCGCCCGCCTCGGGGCCCCCTGGAGGTGGCGTCGTGGGAGCGCCGTCGCGCGTGGCTCGGGGCGCCCCCGTTCCTCGAGGGGCTTTGCACCGAGCACTACCTCCTGCACGCCGACGACCGCCGCCGCCCCCGGTCGCCCCAAAAACCCCTGCCGCGCGCGGCGTGAGCGGCACCGATCGACCGGCGACCCGAAGGAGGGCCCCATGAAGAGCGACACTGCGGTCTACTTCCGGATCCGCCCCCGGAGGCGGGACCTGGACCCCCGCGGCCTGGACCGGAGCCTGCGGGACCTGGACGAGGCGTTCACCGAGCACCTCACCGGGGGCGTGGGGGAGCACGATCACTCGCGCGGCTCCGCCGAGGTGTGGCTGCTGGACCGGGCGCAGGAGCCCCTGGCCCGCTCCCTCATCGAGCGCCACGGCTGGGAGGTGGAGGACGAGGAGGAGATCCTCGGGTGAGCGCCACGGCGGGCTCCCGGGGGGCCACGCTCTTCGCGGTGTCGGTGGCCCACTTCCTGATGCCCTTCATGATGTCGGGGGTGGGGGTGGCCCTCCCCTCCCTGGGGAGGGACCTTGGCGGCAGCGCCGCCCAGCTCGGGCTGGTGGAGACCGCCTACGTGCTCTCGGCGTCGGTCTTCCTCCTGGCCATGGGGCGGCTCGGCGACATCCACGGCCGGCGCCGGGTGTTCGAGTGGGGCATCGCCGTGTTCACGGCTGTCGGGGGCGTGCTCTCCCAGGCTCCGACCATCGAGGCCGTGATCGCCCTGCGCTTCCTCCAGGGTGCCGGAGGCGCCATGATCGCGGCCACGGGCATGGCCATCGTCGTGGCCGTGTTCCCCCCGGAGCAGAGGGGGCGCGCGCTCGGGGTGTCGGTGGCGAGCGTCTACGCCGGCCTCTCGTGCGGCCCCTTCGTCGGCGGCCTCCTGGTGACGGCCTTCGGGTGGCGCTCCCTGTTCTACCTGTGCGTGCCCCTGGGGCTGGGGACCCTGCTCCTCCTGCGCGCCACCCTGCGGGGGGAGTGGGCCGAGGCGCGGGGCGAGCCCTTCGACTGGGCCGGGGCCCTCGCGTGGGGGGCGGCGATCCTGCTCCTGATCGTGGGGGCGACGAGCCTCGGCCGGGGTCCCTGGGCGTGGGGCGCGGCGGCGGCGGGGCTGGCCGCGGGCGGCGCCTTCCTGGGGCTCGAGGCGCGCACGGCCCACCCGCTGCTCGACGTGGGGCTGCTGCGCCGCAACCCGGTGTTCGCCCTGAGCAACCTGGCGGCGCTCCTGAACTACGCGGCGACCTTCGGGGTGACGTTCTACCTCAGCCTCTACCTGCAGTACGTGAAGGGTATGACCCCCCGGGAGGCGGGGCTGGTGCTCGTGCTCCAACCCCTCGCCCAGGCGCTCCTCTCCCCGGCGTGCGGCCGGCTGGCTGACCGCTGGGCCCCCGGCCGGGTGGCCACCGTGGGCATGGCGCTGTGCGCCGCCGGCCTCGGCGCGGCCGCTACGATCTCGGAGGCGACGTCCGTGGGGCTCGTGCGGGGGGTGCTGCTCGTCCTCGGCACCGGCTTCGCGCTCTTCTCGTCCCCCAACACGAGCGCGATCATGGGCAGCGTGCCGCCCCGGCAGCTGGGGGTGGCCTCCGGCCTGGCCGCCACCATGCGCACCCTGGGGATGCTCGCCTCCATGACCGTCGTGACCGTGGTCTCTTCGGCGGTGCTCGGTGCGCGCCCGGTGACGGCCGAGACCGTGCCGGCCTTCGTCCTCAGCCTGCGGGTGGGGCTCGCGACCTTCTGCGTCCTGTGCGGGGTGGGGATCGGCTGCTCCCTGGGCCGGCTGCGCCCGGCCGCGGCCGGGCGGCCGGCCCCCCAGCCGGCGTCAGGTGGAGGGGGGACCGGCGGACAGCGCGGCGCCTAGCCGCCCGTCGCGGCCGTAGATGTCGGCCCGGAACCGGGCCGGTTCGTCACCGTCGGCCCACGCGGTGAAGTACTCGAGGTGCACGGGCACGGGTGCCGAGAGGGGGATGGTCCGCTCGTCCCCCGCGTCGATGGCGGCCCGCAGCGCCTCGGGGTCCCAGCGCCGGTCGCTCCGGAGCAGGTAGGCCGCGAGTTCCTCGGGGCGGTCCACCCGGATGCAGCCGTGGCTGAAGTCGCGGCGGGCCTTCGCGAAGAGCGCCCGGGCCGGCGTGTCGTGCAGGTACACGCGGAAGCGGTTGGGCACGAGGAACTTGAGCCGCCCCAGGGCGTTGCCCGGGCCGGGGCTCTGGCGGAAGTGCAGGGGGCCCTGGGCGACGGTGACCGAGCCCCAGTCCACGGAGGCCGGGTCGAGCTCCTCGGGCCGCTCGCCCCAGCCGCGCAGGAGACGGAACCCCCGGCGGGCCAGCAGCCCCGGGTCCTTGACGACCTCGGGCAGGAGCTCGGTCTGGGCGATCTCGGGGGGCACGCTCCAGGAGGGGTTGACGACCACGTGGGTCACCCTCCCGGCGAACGCCGGGGTGGGGTCCTCGGCCCGCCCCACCACCACGGCGAGGGAGAGGGCAATCCGGCCTTCCTCCACGGCCTCGAGCCGGAACGCGGGGACGTTCACCCGGAGGTAGGGGGACTCCGGGTTCTCCCGCCGCCACCGCCACCGCTCGAGGTTCGCCTCGATCTGCGCCGCACGCTCGGCGGCCGGCACCCGCAGGGCGGCCCAGGTGTCCCGCCCCGCCACCCCGTCGGCGTCGAGCCCGTGAGCCGACTGGAAGGCGCGAACCGCCGCCGTCAGCGCGCCGTCCACGATCTCGGGCCCCTCGGGCGTCTCCAGGTAGCCCTCCCGCGCCAGCCGCGTCCGTAGGACCCCCGCCGCGGGCGACCGGTCGCCCGGGTGGAGCACCGGGGGCTTCGCCGGCTCGGGCCAGCCGCCCCCGGCCGCGATCGAGCGGTAGCGGGCCAGGGCCCGGCGCAGGGCCCGATAGCCGCGGTCGGACGGGGCCAGCGCCTCCAGCGCCTCCGCGACGCAGCCCTGCGCGAGGGCGCGCTCCAGCACGGCGACGGAGTCCGTCTCCCGCGACAGGGGCTCCCAGTCCTCCTCCACGTCCTGGGGGAGCACCCGGCCCCCGGCGAGGTGGGCGGCGTAGGTCAGGAAGGCGTCGGTCCGGAGGAGCTCGGCCTCGGCGCCGGCGGCCGGGCCCTGCCCGGGCTCCCACGGAACGGCCAGGGCGGCGGCGTGGTAGTCCGCGGGTCGCAGGCCGTGGGTCTCGGCTGCCGCCACCGCGGCGGCGAGGTCTCGGGCCGCGGCCGTGAGCCCCCGGGTGTCGGTCCACGCGGGCCGGAAGGCCCGGGCCGCGTAGAACCGGGCCACGGCCTCGGGGGAGCGGAGGGGCCCGGGGGCATCCTGCAGCCGGAGTCGGAGTTGTTCGGAGAGGCTCTCGGGAGGGGCGTCTTCCTCGGCGGCCGAAGGGGCGCGGAGCGGCGCGAGCCCCAGCAGAAGGGCCGCCGCGAGGACGGGCAGGCGAAGCGGTCGGCGAAAGGTGGCGCTCATCCTTGAGCCTCGACGTCTCTCGGGGCGGACCGGGGCGGGGGTCGTCGCGACGGCGGCCCCGAAGCTGCCGCCGCAGATCCCGGATGCCCCGAAGGGGAGCAAGGGGCGTGCCGCCGGGTCCGAGCTCGTCCCGGCGCCGAAATCCAGCGGCGGACGCGGGGCCGGGGTCTCGGCTGCCCACCGGGTGGGGAGTTCGCTTCCCACACGCGCCCCAGAATTGCCCACCGAGGTCGTCTGTGGGATCGGCTTCCCTCGGCGGCACGGCCCCCGGCGTGTCGCTTCGACTGACAGGGGTTGTCAGGGGTCCTCCGTATCCTGTGCACAGACCGGGGAGAAAACCGTCCCCGGGGATCCGGGAGCCCGCTCCGGCGGCGCTCCGTCGCACAGAGGAGGAAGGGACCATGAACCCCATCGCCGAAGCCCTGGGCGCCCTGGAGCTGGGACCGCCCGCCGCCTTCCGGAGCCTGACCGTCTTCCCGCTTCTCGGCCCCGAAGGGCAGGCGGCGGACTACCTCACCCTGGACGAGGCGCTCGCCGGCCGGCAGGCGCGGGTGACCGAGGTCTCCGAGGGCGGCAGCGTCCCGGAGCTTCGCTTCGAGAACCACGGCGCGAAGCCCGTGCTGCTCGTCGACGGCGAGGAGCTCGTGGGCGCCAAGCAGAACCGCACGCTGAACGTCACGATCCTCGTCGGGGCGCAGCAGACCGTGACGATCCCGGTGTCCTGCGTGGAGCAGGGCCGCTGGTCCTGGCGCTCGGCCGAGTTCGCCTCCCCCGAGCGGCTGCACTTCTCCCGGGGCCGCGCGGAGAAGGCCGCGCAGGTCTCCCGGAACCTCAAGGTCTCCGGCGACCCGCGCTCCGAGCAGGGCGAGGTCTGGGAGGCCATCGCCGCGAAGTCGTTCGCCATGGGGGTGGCTTCCCCCACGGGCGCCATGGCCGACCTCTACGAGACGACCGCCGCCGACCTCGAGGGCTACCGCCGGGAGCTGCGGCCCGTGGCGGGGCAGCGCGGCGCGGTGTTCGCGGTCGGGGGCAAGCTCGCCGGGCTCGACCTCTTCGACGCCGCGGCCACCCTCGAGAAGCTCTGGGGGAAGCTCGTCGCGAGCTACGCCCTCGACGCCGTGGAGGCGGAGCTCGGCCGCGTGGTGGCGCTTCGCCCCGAGGCCCTCGCGGAAGACGCGAAGGCGTTCGTCGCCGACGTGGCGGCGGCCCGGGCCGACCCCTTCCCGGCGGTGGGGCTCGGCACCCAGGTGCGCCTGGACCGCGACGGCGTGGCCGGCGGAGGGCTCGTCCACGAGGGGAAGGTGGTGCACCTGGCGGCGTTTCGGGTGCAGGAAGCACGGGGGAGCCGCGGCGGGCGCGGCCCGGGGCGGATGGCGGGAGTTGCGCGGCGCCGAAGCCACTGGCGCTGATCCGGCGGGGGCGGGAGGGGGCGGCCGGACCGGCGTGCCGGCGGCCGTCCCCGCTTCCGCGGACGGGGAGGAGGAGATCCATGGACGAGCAACCGGTCACGCGTCGGGAGCTGGCGGAGATGCTGGAAAAGATGATCCGGGAAGTGGAGGCGCACGCCTCGGACTACCACCACGTGACGCCCCCGGCGCTGCTCGCGAGGGCCCGGGAGCTGCTGCGGCGCTTCGCCCTGCGCGGCCCGGGGGGCGGGCGGTGATCGGCGCCATCGCGGGAGACGTCATCGGGAGCCGCTACGAGTTCCGGCCGGTGAAGAGCGAGGACTTCCCGCTCTTCGGGGAGGGGTCGACCTTCACCGACGACACCGTGCTCACGGTGGCCACGGCCGAGGCGCTCCTCGACGGGGGGGACTACGCGGCGGCCTACCGCTGGTGGGGCAGCCGCTACCCGGAGCGGAGCTACGGGAGCCTGTTTCGCCAGTGGCTCCGGGCGGCCGACCCGGCGCCCTACGGCAGCTACGGCAACGGCGCGGCCATGCGGGTCAGCCCCCTCGGGTGGGCGTTCCCGACCCTCGACGAGGTGCTGCGGGAGGCGGAGCGGAGCGCCGCGGTCACCCACGACCACCCCGAGGGGATCCGCGGGGCGCAGGCGGCGGCCGGGTGCGTGTTCCTCGCCCGCGCCGGGGCGTCCCGGGAGGACCTGCGCGCCTTCGTGGAGGGCCGGATCGGCTACCGTCTGCACCGGTCGCTCGACGAGATCCGCCCGGCCTACCGGTTCGACGAGACCTGCCGGGGCTCGGTGCCCGAGGCGATCACGGCGTTCCTGGAGTCGGAGGGGTACGAGGACGCGGTGCGAAAGGCGGTCTCGCTCGGCGGCGACGCCGACACCCAGGCGGCCGTCGCCGGCGGGATCGCCGAGGCGTTCTACGGCGGCGTCCCGGTCCCGATCCTGCGGGAAGTGCTGGGCCGGCTGGCGCTGGACCTGGGCGCCGCGGTCGGCCGCTTCTACCGGCGGTTCGGGGGGCTGCGTCCGGCCGTCGTCGCGGCGGGGGCGCCGGGCCGGCGGCGGGCGAGGAGATCGCCCCGGGAGGCTCGGGCGCCGGCCTAGCCCCGGCGCTCGCTCCGGACCCGGGCGTCGAGCTCGGCGCGGGTGGCCAGGGGCGGCGTGAAGTCCTGCCGGGGCGCCAGGGCCAGGGCCCCCGCGGGGCAGGTCGCGAGGCACACCCCGCACCCCAGACACCGTTCCTCTTCGAGGACGACGGCCCCCTCCTCCTCGCGCAGGGCCCCCACCTGGCACCGCTCCACGCAGGCCCCGCACGCGGAGCACGCCTCGGCGTCGTGCACGGCCACGAAGCGCGAGGCGGCGACCACGTTGGCGCGGCCCGCCTCCCCGGCGGCGCGGAGGAAGCCGCAGCAGCAACCGCAGCAGTTGCACAGGAAGTTGATGCGCTCGGCCACGTTGTCGGAGACGTGCACGAGGCCGTGGGCCTCGGAGCGGTCCAGGGCGTCGAGCATCTCCTCCCGGGTGGCGGCCCGGGCGAAGCCCCGCTCCACGGCGAAGGCGGCGAACGGGCCGAAGAGCATGCAGACGTCCTGGGGCGCGCCGCAGCCCTCCCCGATCAGCTCCCGCTGGTGGCGGCAGTGGCACCGGGTGAGCGCGAAGCTCTCGCCCTCGCGGATGTAGCGGTTCACCTCCTCGTAGGGGAAGATCTCCATGGGGTTGGGGATCTCCCGCTCCACCGGGATGACCCGGGCGTAGCTCGTGGACCTCGCCTCGGCGATGCGGGGCGCCAGGCTCTTCACGTAGTACTGCTCGTAGAGCCGGGCGAGCCAGGTCTGGCGGGGTCCCCCCTCGCCCTTCATGAACTGGAGCTCGAAGATCCCGGGGAGCACCGGCAGCAGGGCGTAGTAGTCGCCCTTGTCGCTGCGCCGGGCGAAGACCAGGCCGCGGTCCGCCATCTCCTCGAGGAGCCGGCCGGCGTCCCCGGCTTCCAGGCCGGCCGCGGCGGCCACCTTCTCCACCGGGGTCGGCCGGAAGGGCAGGGCGGCCCCCACCCGGGCCTGCTCCGGGGTGAAGAGCTCCGCCAGGATGCGCAGCAGTTCCTCGCCCGGCGGGGCGCCCAGCCCCGCCTCGTCGAGCCTCTCGGCCAGCCGTTCGTAGCTCATCGGGCCCTCCTCCAGCTCCGGGTCTCGGCCCGAGCGGACCACTCCGTGGGCGGCGCCGTCAAGGGGGTTCTCGGGCGAGAGATGCGGCGACGGTCTTGCCTCTTCCCCTCCCGCAGGGTAGGATGATCTTACTTTCGTCTTACGAAAGGGGCGCGATGGAAACCACGCGACTGTCCAGCAAGGGGCAGGTGATCATCCCCAAGGCCATCCGTGTCGCTCGCCGCTGGTCTCCGGGGCTCACGTTCCAGGTCGAGGACACCCCCGAGGGCGTGCTCCTTCGGCCGGTCTCCCCCTTCCCCGAGACCCGGCTCGAAGACGTGCTCGGTTGTACCGGCTATACGGGCCCCCGCCGCACGTTGGAGGACATGGATCAGGCTGTGGCCCGGGGTGCGCGGGAGAGCCGCCGGTGATCGCGTTGGACACGAACGTCATCGTCCGAGTGCTCACCAACGACGATCCCGAGCAGGCACGGCGAGCCGGCTCTCTGTTGGCCTCGGAGCAGGTGCACCTCCCGAAGACCGTGGTCCTGGAGACCGAGTGGGTGCTCCGCCACGCCTACCACTTGGACAGGGCCGTCATCTCGGACTCCCTGCGCAAGCTGTTGGGGCTGCCGACGGTCTTCGCCGAGGACCCCGATACCGTCGCCCAAGCCCTGGACTGGTACGACGAAGCGATGGACTTCGCCGAGGCTCTGCACCTGAGCGCCGCCCGCGAGGCGGGTGTGTCCTCGTTCGCGACATTCGACCGGGAGTTCGCCCGCAAGGCGGCGAAACGCTGCGCCGTTCCCATCGTCGAACCGTGAAGAGGCGCGGGTACGCACCGCCTCCTTCTCCGGGTCCTGTCTCGCTCCGGCTCACGCCGTCCGGATTTCGAATCCACGATCCCGACGCTCCACGGGTGGCCTCGTCAGTGGGTGCGCGTCCGGACGCCCCGGGCGGGCGCGCCGACCCGTCCGTCGCGCAGCTCGAAGGTGCCGAGCAGGTGGGCCCCCTCGGGGCAGGAGAAGTAGAACTGGGCGGACATGCCGGCGGGGGCGAGCACGTCGAAGAGCAGGTCGTCCATCGGCTCGCCCTCGACGAGCGGGAAGACGAAGTCCTCCCCGAGCAGGGCGAGCAGCATGCGCGTCTCTCCCGGGGCGAGGGTGCGGTACAGGGGGAAGAGGCCGTCGGCGGGGCGGAAGCGGATGACGTCCACGGCAGACCTCCCATGGGTCGGGGTGGAGGGGACGCCATTCAGCGTAGCCGGGCGGGATGAGAACCCGGTGAGTCGAACGTGAGAAGTCGCTGAGAAGGGCGCGCGGCCGAGCCCGCCGCGCCGCCGGCCTCGGCCTCGGCGCCCGGACGGCGTCAGCGAGCCAGGAAGGGGTAGTCCGTGTAGCCCTCGGGCCCGCCGCCGTAGAAGGACGCCCGGTCCGGCGCGTTGAAGGGGCCCCCTCTCGCCAGCCGCGCCGGCAGGTCGGGGTTGGCCAGGAACAGCGCCCCGAAGGAGACCAGGTCGGCCCGCCCCTCCGCCAGGACGCGGTCGGCGCGCTCCCGGTCGTAGGCGCCGTTCGCCATGTAGGGCCCCCCGAACGCGTCTCGGAGCTCCCGGTACTCGAAGGGCCGGGGGACCACGCCGTCGGCGCCGATGGTGGCCTCGACCACGTGGAGGTAGGCGAGCCCGAAGGGCCGCAGGGCCCGCGCCACGGCGGTGAAGGTGGCGGCGGGGTCCGAGTCGGCCATGTCGTTGAAGGCGTTGAGCGGCGAGAGGCGCACCCCGACCCGGTCCGCTCCCCAGACCCCGGCCACGGCCTCGGCGACCTCGAGCAGGAGGCGGGCGCGGTTCTCGGCGGTCCCGCCGTAGGCGTCGCGTGCGCCGGTTGGTGCCGTCCCGCAGGAACTGGTCGAGCAGGTAGCCGTTGGCGGCGTGGATCTCCACCCCGTCGAAGCCCGCGTCCCGCGCGTTTCGCGCGCCCCGCCGGAACTGCTCCACGATTCCCGGGATCTCCCGGGTCTCCAGGGCGCGGGGCGTGACGAAGGCCTTCGGGCCCTCGTAGGTGACCGCCTCGCCCGCCGGGCGCGACGGCCGAGGGGGCCACGGGCAGCGAACCGCCGGGCTGGAGCGAGGGGTGGGAGATGCGCCCCACGTGCCACAGCTGCAGGAAGATCCGGCCGCCGGCCCGGTGCACCGCCCCGGTCACCCCGCGCCAGCCCGCCACCTGCTCCGGGGTATGGATGCCCGGGGTCAGGGGGTAGCCGACCCCCTGGGCGGAAACCTGGGACGCCTCGGTGACGATGAGCCCGGCACCGGCCCTCTGGGCGTAGTAGAGGGCGTTGAGCTCCTGCGGGGCGCACCCGCCCCCCGCCCGGTTCCGGGTCATGGGGGCCATGACGACGCGGTTCGGGAGCTCGAGGGGGCCGAGCCGGAAGGGGGTGAAGAGGGCGGGGTCGTCGGACATCGGTGCCTCCCGTCTCAGGGTGCCCGGATCTGCCGCGGCCCGCAGGGGCCCGGCCGTTGCCGCGCGCCGTCAGGGCCTCCCGCCGGAATGCCGGTAGGAGACCCGGTCGTAGCGCAGCGACTCCCGGGGGTGGGGCTCGGGCTGCTCCGCCGGGTACCCCGCGGCCACGATGGCCTCGACCTCCCACCCCGGCGGGAGAGCGAGCCGCTCGGCGACGTAGGCCGACGAGGTGGTCTTCGCGTCGTGGTCGCGCCCGCGGATCTGGATCCAGCAGCTTCCCAGGCCCAGCGAGGCTGCCGCCAGGTGGAGGAAGGTGGTGGCGATGGCCGCGTCCTCGATCCAGACGTCCCCCTTGGCGGGGTCGGCGCAGACCACGACGGCCAGCGGGGCGCCGGCGAGGAAGGAGGAGCCGTGTCGCTTGGACCGGGACAGGGCGGTGAGGAGGTCCCGGTCGGTGACCACCACGAAGTGCCAGGGGTCGACGCCCCGGGAGGAGGGGGCCCGGAGCGCGGCCTCGACGAGGAGGTCCACGGCGCCCGGTTCCACGGGTTTGGGGAGGTACTTCCGGACGCTGCGTCTCCGACGGGCGAGCTCGACGAACATCGGGTCTCCTTTCGCGGTTACTCCAGCAGGGCGGCGTGGACGCGGTCCCGGCAGGCCCGGCTCGCCTCGCCGTCGGGCTCGAGGTCCACGGCGGCGGGCGAGGCCGCGCCCAGCCCCAGTTCGGCGGCCCGGGCGATCTGACGCTGCTCGAAGACCCGCGACCCCATGACGGCCGGGTTGCTGCCGAGGGACTTGAGGACCGCGACCCCGACGGCGTCGACCGCGACCCGGTCCGCGGAGGCCAGGAAGACGTTGCCCCGGGCGCGCCGGCCGGTCATCGGCCCGCCGTCCACGAACGCCTCGACGCCGTCGAGCACCACGAGGTCGGGGCGGAACGCCGTGTTGATCTCCGCGATCATCTCCTGCTGGTAGGGGGAGCCGTGGAGTTCGCGCATGTACCCGAAGCCGTGGCGGGTGGTGGGCACCACGCCCACGTGGAGCTTGAGGGCCATGGTGAACACCCCGCCGTACTGGTGGGTCTTGAGGCAGCCGGTGGAGACGAGGCACTCGGCCTCGAGGACGGGGCGGGCCACCCGGAAGCCGCCGCGCCAGTGGCTGTCGGCGGGGCGCACCTCCACCCAGTCCGCTGCCGGGAGGTCGTCGAAGTCGAGGACCCGCACGTCGAGCGCCGCCAGGAGCGGGAGCACTCCCTTCGCCTCCATCACCTCGCGGGTCGGCGGATAGCTGCGCTCGCCCACGGTCACGGACCTCGCCCCCATGCGCCAGAGCTCCTCCGCCAGGGCGACGAGGGTGTCGTTGTGTGTCGAGCCGGGGCACGGGTCGGCGGTGTTGAAGTTGGGCTTCACGAGCACGTGGCGGCCCTTCGCGGGATTGATCCCCAGGGCCCGGACGGAGCGGGAGACCCCCTCCCCGCGATCCGCGGTCTCCACGAGCGCCACCCGGCTGCGGGCCTCGTTCATCGCCGGACCTCCCTCCGCCCCCGAGACAGCCCCCTCCGTGCTATAGCTCCGAGCCCCCGGCTCGTCAATCCGGCGCGCGCAGCGTGACCCGAAGGATCTCGCCGGGGTGCCACAGGCGCATGCGCGGCCCCCAGGTGCCCGTGCCCCGGCACACGAGCACGGTCATGCCGCTCACGCGGTACTCGCCGGCCAGCAGGGGGTAGCGCAGCCTCACCAGGTAGCCGAAGGGCCAGATCTGCCCGCCGTGGGTGTGGCCGCTCAGCATCAGGCCCGCCCCGGCCCGGGAGGCCTCCTCCGCCCGGACCGGGGCGTGGGAGAGCAGGATGGCGGCACCCGGCGGCCGGCCGGCGAGGGCTGCGGAGACCCCTCCCCCGCCCCGCCCGCTGCGCCGCGAGCGATCCTCGACGCCGGCCAGGGTGAGGCCGGGCCGCACCTCGGCCCGGCGGTCGCGCAGCACCCGGACCCCGGCCTCCTCGATGCGCGCGAGGGCTTCCCCGTCGCCGTGGAACTCGTGGTTGCCGGGCACGGCCCAGACGCCGAGGGGCGCCCCGAGGCGCCCGAGGACCGCGGCGGCCGGCCCGGCGGGGGGGCCGTGCCCCTCGAAGAGATCGCCGAGGAGCACCACGAGGTCGGGGTCGAGCGCGTGAACCTGGGCGACCCGCGCCTCCAGCCAGCCGGCGTCGAGCACCGAGCCCACGTGGAGGTCCGAGAGGGCCACCAGGGTGGTGCCGTCGGCGTCCGCGGGCAGGCCGGGGAGCCGCACCTCGTACTCCCGCACCACGGGGGGCCGCACGCCCTGGACCAGCGCCACGGCCGTGAGCGCGCAGCCGGCCGCCAGGGCCCAGCCGCGAAGCCGCGGCGCACGCCCCGGCAGGAGCAGGCCGAAGCCCGTGGCCAGGTCCGCCACGGCGAGGCACACGGCGAGCAGGAAGAGGGCCGCCATCCAGCCCATCCCGAGCAGTTCCAGGGTCGCCGCCGCTGCCCCGCCGGACCCGTGGCCCAGGAGGCGGCCGGCGAGGAAGGTAGCCCACAGCACCGTCCCGGCGGCGGCCAGCGCGCCCGAGGGGACGCGCCGGCGAAGCGCGGGCACCGACGCCGCCCGCCAGAAGACGTAGACGTGCAGCGCGGTGATCGCGAGGATCAGGACGTTGCCGAACAAGAGCCTTCCCTCCCGTGAGGCGTCCTTCGGGCAGCACCGGGATCCTACCGCGGGCCCGGGGGTGAGGGGTACCCGCAGGGCCCGGCGGGGGCGGACGCCCTCCCCGGCTTGATCCGACGACGCCCTTCCCGCATGCTGCACCCGGGGCGGGCCGGCGCCCGCGAGAGGCCGTGGGGACGGGAGGCGGGAGGAGTCGATGGAGGGCTACGGCGGGCGGATCCTCAGCGTGGACCTCACCCGGGGCACGTGCGCCGCCGAGGCCTTCGACGGCGCGTTCGCCCGGACCTGGCTCGGAGGGAACGGGTTCGCCGCGAAGCTCCTCTTCGACCGCGTGGCGCCGGGGTCGGACCCGCTGGGCCCGGGCAACGCCGTGGTGTTCGCCGTGGGTCCGGTCACGGACACCCCGGTGCCCGGCTGCAGCCGGGCCTACGCCGCCTTCAAGTCCCCGCTGACCGGGCTCTACTTCGACTCCACCTTCGGGGGGCGCTTCGCGCTCACCCAGAAGCGCACCGGCTTCGACGCCCTGGCGATCACGGGCCGGGCGGACGAGCCCGTCTACCTGGCGGTGGACGAGGCCGGGGCCCGGGTGTGCCCCGCCGCCGACCTCTGGGGGCTCTCCATCGACGAGACCTGCGGGCGGCTGCGCGAGCGCCACGGCGAGGAGGCCGACTGCGCGGCCATCGGGCCCGCCGGGGAGAACGGCGTGCGCTACGCCTGCGTGGGGCACCACGGGAAGGGGCGGCCCGGCTTCGCCGGCCGGGGCGGGCTGGGCGCGGTGCTGGGAAGCAAGCGGGTGAAGGCGGTGGTGGTCCGGGGCCGCCGGCCGACCTCCGTGGCCCACCCCGAGGGGCTCGAGGCCCTGGTCGCCCGGCGGCGGGAGGACCTGCGCCGGGGCACGGAGGCGCTCGCCGAGTTCGGCACGGCCTTCCTGGTGGAGCCGATCGAGGCTCTCGGCGCCCTGGCAACCCGCAACGCCCAGCGGGAGGTCTGCGGCCGTGCGGCCGAGTTGAGTGGGGAGGCCTTTCGCGAGCGCTTCTTCGACCGCCACCTCAGCTGCGCCCGGTGCCCGGTGGCGTGCGGGAAGCGGTCCAGGCTGGAGGCCGGGGGCCGCCCGCCCCTGGTGTCGAAAGCCCCGGAGTTCGAGTCGATCTACGCCCTGGGCTCCATGGTGGAGGTCTACGACCCGGCCGCCGTCCTGGCCGCCAACCGGCTGTGCGACGAACTGGGCGTGGACACGATCTCCGCCGGGGTGACCCTGGCCTTCGCCATGGAGTGCTTCGAGCGCGGGCTCGTGACCGAGGCGGAGGCCGGCATGCCCCTGCGCTTCGGCGACTCCGAGGCCCTGCTCGAGGGGATCCGGCGTGCGGCGGCCCGGGAGGGCTTCGGGGAGCTGCTGGCGGAGGGGTCGGTGCGGATGGCGGCCCGCCTGGGCCCGGAGGCCGCCGCGTCGCTCTACGCGGTCAAGGGCCTCGAGATCGCCGGCCACTCGGCGCGGGCCCTCAAGGGCATGAGCATCGGCTACGCCACGGGCACCCGGGGCGGGAGCCACCACGACACGCGCCCCACCGGCCAGTACGCCCCCGGGGCGGACAGCGTGAACCCGGAGGGCCAGCCCCGCTACGCCGTGGACAGCCAGCACTTCACCGCGGTGGGCGACTCCCTCACCCTGTGCCGGTTCGTGGGCGAGCGCGGGTTCGGCAGGACCCTGGACGGCGACTACGCCGAGACGCTCTGCTGCGTGACCGGCTGGGACGTGAGCGCGGCGGACCTGGACCGGGTGGGCGAGCGGATCTTCAATCTGGAGCGGGTTTTCAACGTGCGGGAGGGCGCGGGGCGCCGGGAGGACACCCTCCCCGCCCGGGTGCTGGAGGAGCCCATCCCAGACGGCCCGAGGGCCGGGATGCGCTGCAGCCGCGAAGAGCTCGACGGCCTGCTCGACGACTACTACCGGCTGCGGGGCTGGTCGACCCGGGGCGTGCCGAGCCGCGGGAAGCTCGAGGAACTCGGTCTCGGCTTCGCGGCCGCCGTCCTCGGGGTGTAGGAGGGGCCTGCCGAGCCCGGAGCGGGAGGGAGACGAGGAGGAAGGGGTATGGCCGGAAAGGTCCTCGGCATCGTCGGGAGCTACCGCAAGGGCGGCGCCGTGGATGCGCTGGTCAGCGAGACCCTCCGGGGCGCGGAGGAATCGGGGGCGGAAACGGCGAAGCTCTACCTCGTCGACGAGCCCGTCGAGTTCTGCACGAACTGCCGGGCCTGCACCCAGGACCCTGGACCCGAGCCCGGCCGCTGCGTCCACGACGACGCCATGGCCGAGCTCCTGCGGCGATACGAAGCGTGCGACGGCCTCGTGCTCGGGGCGCCGGTGAACTTCTACAACGTCAACGCCGTCACCCGGCGGTTCATGGAGCGGCTCGTGCCCTTCACTTTTTGGCCGTGGGGGTGCCAGGGCGGCCCGAAGCTGCGCAGGAAGGACCGGGGCAAGCGGGCCGTGCTGATCACGACCTCGGCGATGCCGGCGTTCCTGATCCCCCTGGCCACGGGGGCCGTGCGCGCCTTGCGGGCCGCTGCGAAGACCATGGGGGCGCGGCCCGTTGCCGTCGTCACCGCGGGCCTGATGGGGGACCGGGCACGGCCCGAGGTGCCCGCCGGGGTGCTTCGCCGGGCGAGGGCCGCCGGTCGACGGCTGGCGGCGGCGGAGCCCGGCCGGCCCCGGAGCCGAGGAGGAAAGCCGTGAGCGAATTTCCGACCCACCGGACCGCGATCAAGGTTCGCGGCTACCACCTGGACCTCTACGGCCACGTGAACAACGCGCGCTACCTCGAGTTCCTGGAGGAGGCCCGGTGGCAGTGGGTGGAGCAGCGGGCGGACCTGGGGGCCTTCCTGGAGCGGGGCATGGGGTTCTCCGTGGTCAACATCGACATCAACTACCGCCGCCCCGCCTCCCTGGGGGAGGTGCTCGAGATCGAGACCGGGATCAAGGCCCTGGGGAACCGGAGCGGCGTGGTGCGCCAGGTGGTCCGGCTCCGGGACAGCGAGACGGTGGTCGCGGACGCCGACGTCACCTTCGTGATCGTCTCCCGGGAGACGGGACGGGCCCTGCCCCTCAGCGGCGAGCTGCGCGAGGTGTTCGAGGGCGGTCCACCGGAGCCGTAGACCGGTGCCCCTCCGAGCGCGGTGCCGGCCGGGCTAGGCGTGCTTGCGGGACAACAGCCGGAAGAAGGCCCCCGGGTCCAGCGGCTTCCCCGTGGCGGCTTCGAGCACGGCGTCGGCCGGCAGCCGGCGGCCGTGGCAGTGGACGTGACGCCGCAGCCAGGTCAGCAGGGGCGAGAGATCCCCGGACCGAAGGTCGCGGTCGAAGGCCGGGCGGACGGCGAGGAAGGCCTCCATGAGCTGCGCGGCCTGCAGGTTCCCCAGGGTGTAGGAGGGGAAGTAGCCGAAACTGCCGAGGGCCCAGTGCACGTCCTGGAGGCACCCCTCCAGGTCGTCGGCGGGCCGGACGCCGAGAAGCAGCGCGCTCTGCTCGGCCCAGGCGGCCGGCAGGTCCTCCACCGCCAGTTCTCCGCCGAGCAGCGACAGCTCCAGCCGGTAGCGCAGCACGATGTGGAGGTTGTAGGTGACCTCGTCCGCGGTCACGCGGACGGGGCCGGTGCGGACCGCGTTGACCCGGCGGCAGATCCCCTCGGCCGAGGCGTCGTCGGGCAGGGACGGGAAGAGCCGGCGGAGCACCGGGAGGTAGTGCTCCCAGAATGCCGGGGTCCGGCCGACGTGGTTCTCCCACAGCCGCGACTGCGCCTCGTGGAGGCCCAGGCTCGCGCCCTCCGCCAGCAGCGTTCCCCTGAGCTCCGGATCGAAGCCCTGATCGTAGAGCGCGTGGCCCCCCTCGTGGAGGGCGGCGAAGACCCCCCGGAGGGGGTCGCCCTCGTCCAGGCGTATCGTGAGGCGGACGTCGGCGTCCCCTGCGAGCAGGGTGAAGGGGTGGGTCGACCGGTCGACCCGGCCCCGGCGGAAGTCGAAGCCCATGTCCTGGAGGATCTGCCGGCACAGCTGCTCTTGCTCCGCCTCGGGGTAGTGCCCCGGCGGGAGGCCGCCGCCGTCGCTCCGGGCGGCCAGGTCGCGGCACAGGGGAGCGAGGCGTTCGGCCAGATCCGCGAGCACGGGCTCGAGGCGCTCCCGCCGCATCCCCGGTTCGTGCTCGTCGAGAAGCCCGTCGTAGAGGTCGTCGGAGCAGCGGAGGCACTCGGCCCGTTCCCGCACGAGCCCCAGGAGCTCCGAGAGCGCGGAGGAGAAGCCCCCGAAGTCGCGGGCGGCGCGGGCCCTCTCCCAGGCTTCGAGGGCCCGCGAGCGGCTGCGGGCGAAGGCCCGGACCAGGTCGTCGGGCTGGGCCAGCGCGATGCGTCGCAGGCGCCTCAGGTGGTCGATCTCGGCGGCGAGGCGACTCCCGGGCGGCACCCCCTGGGCGGCCTGCTCCACCAGGTCTCCGAGCTCGTCGTCCACCAGCATGCGGTGCCGCAGGCTCTCCACCGTGGCCATCTGGGCCCCGCGGTCGGCCCGGGCCGCTTCCGGGAGGTAGGTCTCCTCGTCCCATCCGAGCAGCCCGAGGGTGCCGTCCAGGGCGCGCAGGTCGGCGATCCGGGCGCGCAGGCGGGCCTCGGTTTCCCTCCGGTGCCCCGTGCGCCGTCGGGGCGCGCTCAGCTCCGGCGGCGGGTGCCCGATGAGGAGGGCGGCCAGGCCGCCGTGCTGGGCCACGTTGACGACGGCCTTCTGGGACACGCGGCAGAGCGTCCCGACGCCTTCGTCGGTCGGGGCGAAGCCGTACACGACGAAGAAGGGCTCCTCGTGGACGCGGCCTGCGGCGTCCACCACCGGGAACTCGGCCACCGGGAGGCTCGCCGCCTCCTGCACGACCCAGCTCCGCTCCGGGTCGTCGGCCACGGCCAGCGCCTGCGCGAGCAGGGTCTCCCACTCGCCTTCCTCCGTGTGGGCGCCCAGGTGGACCCCGGCGCCGCCGTAGGCGCGGTTCGGTTTGAGCACCAGCTGCTCCCGGTGCCGGCGCACGTACTCCGGCAGGTCGCCCTCCCCGCGCGGCAGCGTGGTCCGCCGTTCGGACAGGAGCCGGGTCCAGGGGACGTGGCGGTGGAAGAGCCGCCGCTCCTCCGGGCTGAAGTGGTCGGAGGCCAGTGCGTCGTCGGTGAAGACCTCCCAGCAGCTCTTGTGGTCGAAGTCGCCGCCGATGGAGGAGACGACCCGGTTCTGCCGGAACAGCAGGCGCATCCCATCCAACTCGTGGCCCAGCTCGCGCCCCAGCGCGATGAGGGAGCGTACGTCGTAGTCGCGGTACAGCACGTCGACGCACACGTCGCCGGCGTACACCTCGTCACCCGCCACCCGGAGCTCGCGGGGCTCGGCGTGAACCACCGTGACCCCGTGTCGCTCCCGGCAGTAGCGGGTGAGCGCAGGCTGCTCGTTCGGACCGTCGGACGAGTACTTCGGGTCCACGAGGCACAGGTTGCGCGTGGGGCGTCCCAGGGCCTGGGCGTGGTCGAGGAGGAGTTGCAGGAGCAGCTCTCGCTGGTCGGGCGGGAGCCCGATGGCGAGCCCCGGGTCGTGCGCCACGACCGCGGGCACCACGTCGCGCATGACGAGCTGCTCCCCGAGGGGGGTGAAGTGGATCCCGCCGACCCCGGAGAGGTTGGGCTCCAGGAACTGGAGCGACTCCCGCCAATCCGCGCGCCGGAAGTCGCAGACCGCGTCGAGTCGCCCGTAGATCGGGTTCAGGCTCGCCAGCGCAGGGCTCCAAGCGTCCCGCAGCCACGCCTCCTCGTCCTCCCGGACCCGCATCGCCCGGCGCACCCGGGGGTCTTCCAGGTACAGGCCGGGCAGGCGCTTGAGGGCGTCGAGGAGCCGCTCGCACGCGCGGTGCACGTAGGCGAGCTGCTCGGGGGTCACGAGCAGGGGGCGGAGCATGATGCGGATGGGCTCCGCCACCCCGCCGTGCTCGTACGTCAAGTCGTGGCGCAGCGT
Organism: uncultured delta proteobacterium; assembly: GCA_963707045.1. GTDB lineage: Bacteria > Desulfobacterota > Deferrisomatia > Deferrisomatales > JACRMM01 > CAZGRT01. The sequence goes on along the minus strand of CAVPOV010000014.1, from coordinate 40,536 downwards.
GTCCTCACGAAGCCGCGCGTCGATCCGGGCGAGCGTGGCGTCGCTGAGGTGGGCCAGGGCCTGACGCGTCCTCGTCTCGAGGGTGGCCCCGCTCAACCCGAGGGCTTCCGAGGGTGTGATCATGCTCGCTCCCCTCCCGCGGGCGCGCGCGAAAGGGACGCGCGCCGGAACCGGGCGGCAATCCGGATGGGCCGGCGTGCGCCCCTTCCGGGCTCGATCCCGGGTGACCTTACCGCAACCCGGGCGACGAGGACACGGGAAGCGCACCGCCCGATCGGGTATCCGATTTACCCGGGCGAGGAATTGTGGAGGGGGCCGACTGCTGTTACATAAGGTGCGCTGGAGGAGATCCCGCCTCCGGAGTTCTGCCGCTTCCCCAACCCGAGACAGGAGGCACGAGAATCTTGCAGACCGCCTTCACACCCCGAGACGAAGCCGCGCCCCGCAAGGCCGTGAGGCGAACCGCAGCAGCGACCCCACGAGCTCGGGCGGCCATGGAGGAGCCGTCGTTCCTGAAGGCCGACTGCTTCCTGTGCAGCGCCCCGTTCGTGCTCGACGTGGAGGAGCACTGCGGCAAGGAACCGCCCGAGATGGAGGTGGTCGGCCGCCAGTTCCTGGCCGTGCCGCCCGACGAGGTGCTCTGCCCGCGCTGCCTGGACGAGGTGGAGACGGCGGGCGCCGAGCGGATGTACTGGGCCCGGGCCGGGCTCTGACCCGGAGGCCGCTCGGCCCCGGCCCCGCGGGTTGTCAGCCTCTGCAAAGACCGAGGGGTGCGTCGTCGCGGCGCACCCCTCGGAGTCGTTTCGGAGTCCGCGTCGGCCGCGGCCGACGCGTCTAGCCCTTGGAACCCAGCCGCAGCCCCCCGTGGATGAAGTAGGTGTCCCCCGCGAGCGCCTCGTTGCGGAACAGTTCGCCGACGAGGGAGACCACCTCCTCGGGCTCCATCAGGCGGCTGATCGGAACCTGCTCCAGGATCTTCGACAGGGCCTTCTGGTTCATGCCCGCGACCATGGGGGTGTTGACGTAGCCCGGCGCCACCGCGACGCAGCGGATCCGGTCCGCGATGCCGCGGCGGAAGAACTCCGCGGTGAGGACCTTGGGGAAGACCGACATGGCCGCCTTGGAGGAGGAGTAGTTGATCTGACCCGCGGTCCCCAGGGAGCCGGTCGACGAGATCAGGCACACGAGCCCCCGGCAGTCGTGGTTGATCATCCGCTCCACGCACTCGCGCACCGTCAGGAAGACGCCGGTCAGGTTGATGTCCACCACCGAGCGGAACATGTCCAGCGAGAGCTTGCCGGTCACCTTCCCGGTCTCCCGGTCGGGGGATACGACCATCCCGTCGCGGATGATCCCCGCGAAGGGGGCCACCAGGTTGATCTTCCCGAAGTTCTCGATGGCGAGGTCGGCCAGCCGGGCGCAGTCCTTCTCGTCGGTCACGTTGCACTTCGTGAAGACGGCCTCGCCGCCTCGGTCCCGGAACTCGGCCACGATCTGCGCGAGGCGCAGATCGTCCACGTCGGCCAGGACGACCTTCCCGCCGTTCTCGACCCAGTAGCGGGCCAGCACGTGCCCGATCCCACCGGCCGCGCCCGTAACGACGGCCACGGAATCCTTGATCTGCAGCATGGCGCATTCCTTCGTTGGGTTGGGGCCTCGGCCCGCGTAGCCGCTGCGGCCGAGGTTCGTGAGTTTCTCGCCGGGCGGGCACCCGCGCCGGCTCGGAGCGCCATCACTGCTTCAGGCGCAGTACGTATCCTTCCACTTCTTCGGCCATCTCCGCCATTCTCGCGTTCATGGCGTCGGCGATCTCCGCCTGGGACCGGGCGACCGTGGCCGTGAGTTCCTGCAGGTTCTCGAGCAGTCGCTCGAAGCCCCTCACCGCGCGCCACGCCTGGTCCGGAAGCGCCTCCGAGGGAGCCGCCGCGGTCCGGAGCAGGCTCGCGTTCGCCGCGGCACCGTCCTCCAGCACCTGGCGCAGGACCCGGAACTGGCACTCGGCCACCGCCAGAGCCGCCCCCAGGGCGATACGGTTCGCCGCAGCCCAGGAGTCCGCCGTTCTGGCGTAACTCCTCAACACCGGGGAGAGGTCCGCGCCCACCAGCGGGTTCCACCCCAGAGCCCGGGCCAGTTCCCCGAACCACGACTCCGGAGCGGTCGGCGCCTCCTCGGGTAAAGCGTCCTCGGGATGGGGCTTGTCGTCGGTCTCTCTCATCGGGCCGCCCTCGTGCGGTCCACGGACCCCACGCAATGGGTTGTGAATACAATTTGCATCCAAGGGGGGGCCCGCGTCAATGAATTTTGTTGCACTGCAGCACGCACGCCGTCGATTTCGGTCCCCGGGAGGGGTCGAGTACACTCGACGGAGCCGGAAGCGGGGAGCGAGACGGAGGCGACGATGGAGGGGAGACGGGCGCGTTGGTCCTGGTGACCGGGGGCACGGGGCTTCTCGGAAGGGCCCTGGTGGAGCGGCTCCTGGCGCGGGGAGACCGGGTCCGGGTCCTCACGCGGGGCCGGGGCGGGGCCGGGGCGGAGACCGTTCGCGGGGACGTGACCGATGCCGGCTCGCTCGCCCCGGCGCTGGCGGGCGTGAAGCGGGTCTACCACCTGGCCGCCCTCGTGGACCACTACGCGCCGGCCGAGGAACTGGACCGCGTCAACGTCGGGGGGGCGGCGAACGTGGCCGAGGCCGCCGCCCTGGCAGGGGTGGAGAGGTTCGTCCACTGCAGCTCGGTGTCGGCCGAACCCGGCGGTGGGACCACCGAGTACGGGCGTTCCAAGATCCGGGCCGAGGAGGCGTTGTCCGCCTACGCGGCGCGCCTCTCCCTCGTCACCGTCCGTCCGGGGCCGATCTACTGCGAGGACCGGGCGACCTTCCGCCGCGCGGTGCGTCTGGCCCGGCGGCTCCGGCTCTGTCCCGTTCTCGTCCCCGACCTCACGGTGCATCTGGCGAGCCGGCGCAACGTGGTGGAAGCCCTGCTCCTGGCCGGCGACCGGGACGGCGCCAGGGGCGCCTACGCGGTCTGCGACGCCAGGCCCGTGGCCCGCGCGGCTCTCTCGCGCATCGTCGCGGAGAAGACCGGGGCGAGGGTCCTGCGCCTTCCCGTCGCGCTTCTCCGGCCGGCGCTGGCCGCCGCGGCCGCGGCGGGCGAGGGCTTCGCCGCCCTGTCCGGCACCCGCCCCCGGCTAACCCGCCGCTACCTCCGGGTCCTCGCCCGGGAGCGGCGCTACGACGTTTCCGCCGCGGAGCGAGAGCTGGGCTATCGGCCGAGCCCGACCGAGGTGGACTTCGCCGACGTGGTGGAGCGGTGTCTCACTCCCCCCGCGCCAGGAGGCGGTGGGCCTCCCGGAGCCGCGCCGCCACCGCCCAGGCGCCCAGGAGGGCGATGAGGACCACGCCCTCCCGCACGCGGCCCGAGAAGCACGCAAGGGCGAGCACCGTCACCCGCACGCCCCGCAGGCTCAGGGCTTCCCCGATGCGCGACCGGGTCATGGCCTCGAGGCACGCGCTGACGTAGGACGCGACGAGGACGGCTCCTGCCGCGAAGAAAACCAGGGCCGGGCCTGCGTAGCCCCCGGCGGCGGCCCCGGCGAGCGCCGCCAGGTCGCTCACCCGGTCGGCGACGCGGTCGAGCAGGGCCCCGAACCGCGTCTCCCGGCGCTGTGCCCGCGCCACGGCACCGTCGAGGAGGTCCAGGAAGCCGGAGGCGAGCACCAGCGCCCCCGCCTCCCGGAGGCGGCCCCGGGCGAGCAGGATGCCCGCCGCTCCCATCGCCGCGAGCCCCAGGGCCGTGATCGCGTTGGGGGAGAGGGGCACCCGCCGGGCCAGGGGAGACATACGGTCCTGCACGGAGATCTTCAGCGCCTGGAGCGCCATCTCGAGACCCCTCCCGGAACTGCGTGCCCCCTCCTCGGAACGTGCTTCTGCTCCACCGGAGCGTCATTCTCGCCCCCGCGGTTCGGCTTGTCCAACCTGGACGGGCACGTTCCCGGCGCGGACACGGGCCGCTGTGGAGTACAATACGCGCCGCGAGTCGGGGGGCGGCCTTCGCCTCCCGGAGGATCCACCCCAGCCAGGAGACCCATGAACGGAAGACGCGCCGCCTACGACGCGGACGCCATCAAGGCGCTCGAGGGACTCGAGCCCGTCCGCCGGCGTCCGGGCATGTACACGCATATCGCCAATCCGAACCACATCGTTCAGGAGGTGATCGACAACGCCGCCGACGAGTGCCTCTCGGGCTTCGGCTCCGAGATCCGCGTGACGCTCCACGCCGACGGTTCGGTGTCGGTGGAGGACGACGGGCGCGGCATCCCGGTGGATCTGCACAAGAAGAAGAACCGCCCCGCCGTCGAGGTGATCTTCACGACGCTGCACGCGGGGGGAAAGTTCGACGGGGAGGTGTACAAATTCAGCGGCGGGCTCCACGGCGTGGGCGTGTCGGTCACCAACGCGCTCTCCACGCGGCTCGAGGCGTCGGTGCGGCGCGACGGGAAGCAGTGGAGCATCGCCTTCGAGCACGGCGAGCTCACGAAGCCGCTGACCGAGGACCCGGTGAAGGTGGCCCGGCGCGCCACGGGCACGACGATCCGCATCTGGCCCGACCCCCGCTACTTCGACTCCCCGTCGATCGACCGCCGTGCGCTGGAGAGGCTCCTGCGCACCAAGGCCGTCCTGCTGCCGGGCACCCGGGTGGTCCTGACCGCGGAGGGCGACGACGGGCGGCCCGCCGAGACGCGGGAGTGGCGCTACGAGAACGGCCTCCAGGACCACCTGCTCGACCTGGTGGGCGACCGGGAGACCGTGTGCCCCGCCTACGTGGAGCGGCGCTTCTACAGCCCGGAGGCGAACGGCGCGGAGTTCTCCGAGGGCGAGGGAGCGGAGTGGGCGCTCACCTGGGTCGCCGAGGGGGCCGGGATCGGGGAGAGTTTCGTCAACCTCATCCCCACGGCCCTGGGCGGAACCCACGTCAACGGGCTCCGCTCCGCCGTGAGCGAATCCATTCGCGCCTTCGCGGAACACCACGCCATGCTGCCGCGGGGCGTCAAGCTCGCCCCGGAAGACGTGTGGGCCAAGGTCTGCTTCCTGCTCTCCTGCCGGCTCAAGGAGCCCTCCTTCCAGGGCCAGACCAAGGACCGCCTGCACAGCCGCGAGGCGGCGCGCCTCGTACACACCATGGTGAAGGACCGCTTCGACCTGTGGCTGTCGGAGAACGTGGAGCAGGGCCGGGCCATCACGGAGCTGGCCGTCAAGGCGGCCTCCGAGCGGCTGAAGAAGGGGAAGAAGGTCGAGAAGCGCCAGCAGGGGGCGTTGGCCACGCTTCCGGGCAAGCTCGCCGACTGCAAGGAGGAGGACCCGCGCCTGACGGAGCTCTTCCTGGTGGAGGGGGACTCGGCGGGAGGCTCGGCCAAGCAGGCGCGGGACCGGGACACCCAGGCGATCCTTCCGCTGCGCGGGAAGATCCTCAACGCCTGGGAGGCGTCGAAGGACGACGTGCTGGCCTGCGAAGCCACCCACAACATCTGCGTCGCCGTGGGGGTCGACCCCCACGGCCCCGACGAAGGGGTGGACCTCTCCGGGCTCCGGTACGGCAAGGTCATCATCATGACCGACGCGGACGTCGACGGCAGCCACATCGCGTCGCTGCTGGCGGGCTTCTTCGTGCGCTTCTATCCGAAGCTCGTCGCCCGCGGCCACCTCTTCGTCGCGAAGGCGCCGCTGTACCGGATGGACGTGCCCCCCCACGGCAAGTACAAGGCCCGGCGGGTCGTCTACTGCCTCGACGACGCGGAGCTGGGGGTGGCCCGGGAGAAGGCGCTCGCCGAGGGCGCCGACCCCGACAAGGTCAAGGTCCAGCGCTTCAAGGGGCTGGGAGAGATGAACCCGGAGCAGCTCTGGGAGACGGCCATGTCGCCGGACACGCGCACCGTGCTGCCCCTGTTCGTCGAGCCGGGCCGGGAGGGCGAGACCCGGGAGATCTTCCAGCGCTGCCTCGCGAAGAAGGAGGTGGCCGCGCGCCGGGAGTGGATCGAGCGCGAGGGCAACCTCGCGGAGGTGGACGTCTGATGGAAGACCGCACGGGGACGACGCTCGAGGACTTCGCGCAGGCGGTGAAGGGCGAGCCCGGGCGCGACTACCTGCCGCTGGGCCGGTACCTGGCCAAGGCCTATCTCGACTACAGCGTGTCGACGATCCTCGACCGGGCGCTGCCGGACGTGCGCGACGGCCTCAAGCCCGTCCACCGGCGCATCCTCTACGCCATGCACCAGCTCGGGCTCTCCAGCCGCGCCGCCCACAAGAAGTCGGCGCGGATCGTCGGCGACGTGATCGGCAAGTACCACCCCCACGGCGACCAGAGCGTCTACGACGCCATGGTCCTCATGTCCCAGGGGTTCCACCTGCGCCACCCCCTCGTCGACGGCCAGGGCAACTGGGGCTCCATCGACGGGGACCGGGCCGCGGCCATGCGTTACACCGAGGCGCGGATGACCGACCTGGCGCGCCTGCTGCTGGAGGAGATCGACAGGGCACGGTGGAGTTCCGCCCCAACTACGACGGCAACGACCTCGAGCCCGTGTGCCCTGCCGGTGCGGGTGCCGGCCGTGCTGCTCAACGACCAGGTCGGCATCGCGGTGGGGATGGGGTCGCGACCTGGTCTCCCACAACCTCTCCGAGGTGTGCAAGGCGTCGACCGCGCTGTTCAGCAACCCCGAGGGCACGACCCTGGCGGGGCTGCTCCGCCACATCAAGGGGCCGGACTTCGCCGGGGGCGGCCAGGTCATCAACTCGCGCGACGAGCTCGAGGCGCTCTACGCCGAGGGGCGCGGGATGCTCACGGTGCGCGCGCGCTACGAGGTGCGCCAGGACCTCGGCGGCTGGCACCTGGTGTTCACCGAGCTTCCGCCGCGGGTGTCCCCCGAGCAGGTGCTCACCGAGCTCGACGCCCTCTCGAACCCGCAGCCCAAGAAGCCCGCAAGAAGGGCAACGGCCGCAGGCCGCGCTCACCGCGGAGCAGCGGGCGGCCAAGCAGGCGATGCTCGACCGGGTGAGCGAGATCAACAACGGCGCCGGCAACGACACCGGGCCCGTGTACCTGGAGGTGTACCCCCGTTCGCGCCGCCAGAAACCCGACGAGCTCGCGACTACCTGTTCGGCGTCACGAGCCTGGAGAGCCGCGTCAAGGTCAACATGAACCTGATCGACCTGAGCGGGCGCCCGCGGCAGATGTGGCTCCTGGACGTGCTGCGCGACTGGAACCGCTTCCGGCTCGACACCGTGACCCGGCGCTCGGAGCACCGCCTCTCGAAGGTCGAGGACCGGATCCACATCCTCGAGGGCTTCACGAAGATCCTGCTCGACATCGACGAGGTGATCCGGCTCATCCGGCGCTCGGAGAACGACCGGAGGCGAAGGCGGCCCTCATGGAGCGCTGGGCCCTCACCGGGGTCCAGGCGGACAAGATCCTCGACGTGAAGCTCCGCCAGCTCACGCGGCTCGACGAGCTGGCCATCGAGAAGGAGCTCGCCTCCCTGCGCGAGGAGCGCGGAGCCCTCGTCCGGGTGCTCGGCGACCGGGAGGCGATGGTGGAGCTCATCGTCGAGGAGCTCCAGGAGGACGCGAAGCGCTTCGGCACCGCGCGGCGCACGCGTGATCGAGGAGGCCGAGGCCGCCGAGTTCGAGGACGTCGTCCCGGACGAGCCGACGACCATCATCCTGTCGCAGAAGGGCTGGGCCGCGCAGCCGCAGCGGGCACGGCCTCGACCTCGCCGGGCTCGCCTTCAAGGACGGCGACGGGCTGCACTCGGTGGTCGAGTCGCGCACCACGGCTCTTCTCGTGCTCCTCGACGAGAACGGCCGCGCGTACACCCTCGCCGCCGCCGCCATCCCCGGCGGGCGCGGGGACGGCGTCCCGGTCACCTCCCTGATCGACCTCCAGGACCGCGCCCGGATCGTGTCGGTGTTCCCCGTCGAGAAGGGGGCGAAGGCTGCTCCTGGCCTCCACCGCGGGGTACGGCTTCGTGACCGACGTCGGAGAACCTGGTGGGGCGGAACCGAGCCGGCAAGGCGGTGCTCAACGCGGCCGGCGGCAAGGCCTTGCCGGCCGTGCCGCTCGTGCCCGGGGCCGACAGGCTGGCGGTCGTCAGCACCGCGGGCTACATGCTCGTCTTCCCGCTGCCCGAGATCCAGGAGTACCCCAAGGGCAAGGGCAACAAGCTCATCCAGCTCCGGCGGGGGGAGGAACTGGGACGGGTCGTGCTCTTCGCCGACGCCGTGGCGCTCCCGCCCAGGCGGGGCAAGCAGGACATCAATCTGTCCGGGCCCTCCCTGCAAGCCTACGAGCGCAAGCGGGGCGCCCGTGGCCGGCTCCTGCCGAGGAACGCGGCCCTCCCGGAGCCTCGGGGCGAGGGCAAGAAGGTGGCGAGGGCCCTGCAGGAGGATCTATTCTGACCCCGGGGGCGCTCGGGGCCGACGCGCTGCACGCGACGACACAGCGGGAGGTGCACGGTGACCGTCGACGAAATTCGGAACCTGTTCGATTACAACTACTGGGCGAACGGGAAGATCCTGGCAGCCGCCGCGGGGATGGGGGCCGAGGAGCTCGGCGCCCCGGCGGGCCTGAGCCACGGCAGCCTGCTCGCGACCCTGGTGCACACGCTGGCGGTGGAGTGGATGTGGCGCACGCGGTGCGAGAAGGGCGACTCGCCGCCCCGTTACATCCCCCCGGAGCGCTTCCTGGGCGTGGAGTCGGTGCAGGTGGCGTGGGCCGAGGAGGAGAAGGCCACGCGCGCCTTCCTGGGGGCGCTCACGGACGGGAGGCTGGCCGAGCCGGTTCGCTATACGTCCCGCGGCGGGGAGGGCCGGGAGGCCGTGCTCTGGCAGGTGCTCCTGCACGTGGTGAACCACGGCACCCACCACCGGGCGGAGGCGGGGCTGCGCCTCGCGCAACTGGGCCGGAACCCCGGCGATCTGGACCTCCTGCTGTACCTGCGCGCGTGAGCGCCGCGGTCATTCCTTCGCCGCACCCCCTCCCAGGTACTCCACCGTGGCCTGCCAGAAGGAGAGGTCGTACTTCGTGCGCTCGTAGAGGCGCGCGTTCATGAGGGCGATCCCGGCGATCTCGGCGAGGGCGGAGAGGAAGACCACGTCGTCCTGGGTGTAGTCCCTGGGCTCGGAGGCGTAGAGCCGGAGCACGCCGATGACCCTCTCCCGCGCGACGATGGGGATCGACAGGATCGAGGCGATCCCCTCCCGGGCCGCCGCCTCCGGGTACTCCACCCGCGGGTCCTCGCGCACGTCGCGCACGAGGACGGGGGCCCCGGCGAGCGTCTCCTGGATGCTGCGGTCGGCGTGCAGGGGCCCCTTGGCCAGGTACTCGCGGCTCAACCCGCGCGAGGCCACCAGATCGAGGCGGCCGGTGGTCTCGTCGAGCAGCCGCAGACTGCCCCCCTTCACCCCGGAGAGCTCGGTCACCTTCTCCAGGATCAAGGCCATGGCCTCGGTCGAGTCGAGGGCGGTCAGGATCGCGGTGGTCACCTGGTGGAGCGCGCGGAACTCCCGGAGACTCTGGGCCGGGGCGGTGGGCTTCACGGCAAAGGACCGGAAGCGGCGCTTGCCCGGGGCGACCGTGGGAAGCGCCACCCCGATCCCTTCCAGCAGGGTCGAGAGCTCCACGCCCTGCGCCTCGTAAACCCGGGCGTTGGCGATGGCGAGCCCCCCCATCTCGGCGAGGGCCGAGGCGAACTCCACCTCCTCCGGGGTGAAGTCCCGGGGCTCGGCGCCGTACAGGCGCAGCACCCCGATCACGGTCCCCTTCGCGACCACCGGTACGGACAGGATGGAGCGGATCCCCTCGGCCCGCTTCTCCTCCGGGTATTCGACGCGGGGATCCGTCCACGCGTCGCGGATGACGGCCGGTTTGTGCTCGAGCACCTCGGGGATGCTCCGGTCGAGATGGAGGGGCCCCTTGGTCAGGTAACGGCGGCTGAGGAGGTGCGAGGCGACGAGCTCCAATTGCTGGGTCTTCTCGTCGACGAGACGCAGGCTCCCGGCCTTCGCCCCGAGGGCCTGGACGCTGCGCTTGACCAGGAGCTTGAGCACCTCGCGCAGGGACCGGGAAGCGAGCACCGCCTGGCTCGCCTCGAGGAAGACGCGGAAGTAGGCGGCGGTCTTGTCCTCCATGGAGCCCTCTCCCTTTCCGGGCCGCGCCGCGGGTCTCGGCGGAAGAGGCGTCTTCCGGCCGCGCGCGGAGTCGTTCGCAAGGATGCCGCACTTCGGGGCGGGGTCAACCGGGGGCAGGGCGTCCCTCATGCGCGGATGTCCCCCGGCCGATCCCTTGGGGGCACCCCGCGCGACAAGGAGGTCGTCATGCGCCGCGTTTCCCTCCGGGCCGTCCCGGCCGCCTTTCTTCTCTCCGCGTGCTCGGCCCACCTGCACGGAGGTCCCGGCCCCTCCCAGGTCAAGGTCCACTCCAATCCCGCCCAGGTGAAGGTCAAGGTGAAGTGACCCGGTCGGGCGGCAACGGGGCGGCCCGCAGGGCGGCTGCGTGGGCCGCGGCACTCGTCCTCCCCCTCCTCCTCGGCGCGCCGGCCCTTGCGGAGTCGTGGCGGGGCCGGGTGGCGGGGGTGGCCGACGGAGACACGCTGACGATCGAGCGGGAGGTGCACGCGGCGCTCGGGCCGCGCAGCCGCCCACGGGAGCGGGTGCGCCTTGCGGGCATCGACGCCCCCGAACGGGAGCAGCCCTTCGGAACGTCGTCCCGCCGGCTGGTCTCGGAGCTGACCGGAGGGGGCGCGGTCCGCGTTCGGGAGCAGGGGAGGGACCGGTACGGCCGTCTGCTCGCGGAGGTCTTCCTCGCGGACGGGCGCAGCCTGAACCGGGAACTGGTCCGACTGGGCGCGGCGTGGTGGTTCCGGCGCTACGCGCCGGACGACGGGGAACTGGCGGCCCTGGAGGGCGAGGCGCGCACCGGAGGGCGGGGGCTGTGGGCGCACGCCGACCCCGTACCGCCGTGGGAGTGGAGGAGCCGGAAGCGGGCTCGCCGGGCTTCCGCCGCCGGGACGGGGCTAGCGGCCGCCGTGCCCTGACACCCGCGGAGAGGTCACTTCTTCTTCGCCGGCGCTTCCTTCTTCTCGAAGGCCACGGACTTGTCGCAGGTGGGGCACTTCTTCGGCTTGCAGCGCGAGTCCTTGGAGAATCCGCAATCCGGGCACTTCCACACGGCCATGGTGTCTTCCTTCCTAGTCGGGAGTCCCCGCCACCCAGATGGCGGGAAGGTTCCGGTAGCGCTCGTCCAGGTCCAGACCGTAACCCACGAGAAAGCCGTCGTCCAGGGTGAACCCCCGGTAGTGAACCGGTACCGGCACCTCTCGGCGGCCGACCTTGTCCACGAGGGTGCAGACCCGCAAGCTGGCCGGCTGCTCGGCCTCGAGGTCCCGCAGGAGCCCCGCCAGGGTGAGGCCCGAGTCGACGATCTCGTCCACGACGATCACGTGGCGGCCACGCACCGGATCGAGCCGCGCCAGGCGCTCGGACACCGTTCCGGAAGAGGAGGTCGCCCCGCCGTAGGAGGACAGGCGCACGAAGTCCACCGAGCACTCGAGGTCGAGGCGGCGGAGGAGATCGGCCAGGAGGAGAAAGGCTCCCTTCAGAATGCCGATGAAGTGCACCGGCCGGCCCGCGTAGTCTGCCGTGATCGCGGCGGCGAGGCGGTCCACCGCCGAGGCGATGGCTTCCGCCGAGTAGAGCTCGTGCAGGTTCGATTCCGTCGTTGACACGCTCGCCCCAATGGATACCTTGGTGGCGACCTTGTACCATAGGGAAACAAGGGGAGACCAGGCGTGGACAGGCCCGACCGAGTCGTGGTGCCGACGGACTTCTCGCCCATCTCGAAGCACGCCCTGCGGGCTGCCGCGCAGCTCGGCAGGCGCAGCCCCATCGAGGTGCACCTGCTCCACGTCGTGCCGGAGTACGAGGTGGGGAGCGCGTTCCACATCGAGCTCCCGAGCCGGGAGCAGATCGAGGAGGCGGCCGGCCGGTGGGCGGACAAGGAGTTCGAGCGATACCTGCGGGGCGAGGAGCTGCCCGGGGTGACCTTGGTGAAGGTCGTCCGCTACGGCAACCCCGCCCGCCTGATCTGCGAGTACGCCGGTGAGGTCCACGCCTCCCTCATCCTGATCGCGAGCCACGGCCGCTCGGGCTTCCAGCGGGCCGTCTTCGGGAGCGTTGCGGAGAAGGTGCTCCGCACCTGCCCGCAGCCGGTCCTCATCGTCAAGGAAAGTCCCGAGTAGGGGCCGAGGAGAGGAGCGCATGACCGCGACGACCGAACACGTTTTCTGCCCCGCCGACCTCGGCCCCGCCAGCCCGTTCGCCCGGACTTTCGGTACCCGCCTCACCGCCCCTCGCGTGGCGGAGCGGGTGCCGCTTCCGGCCGTGCCGGTGGTGGAGTAGGCCCATGGACACGACCAGGTTGCGCCCCGTGCTCGCTGCCGCGGCCCTCATCGCCCTGTGTGCGCTGCCCTGCGAAGCGGTGCGCAGCCAGCTCAACACGGCGGTGGGGGACCCCTTTCCCGACATGGCCTTCGAAGCGCTCCTCGCGCCGGGGGACTACGCCCGCCTCGGGCTGGGGACGACCGAGGGACCCTTCCGGCTCTCGCAGGTCGCGGGGGACCTCCTCGTGCTGGAGTTCTTCAACCGGTACTGCATGACCTGTCAGCGCCAGGCCCCGTACCTGGATTCCTTCCTCGGGGCCGTGGAGGCCGGGGATCTGGCCGGCCGCGTGCGCGTGCTCGCCGTGGCCGTGGGCAACCGCCCCAAGGCCCTCCAGGAGTTTCGCCGGGAGTTTTCCGCCTCCTACCCCATCGCCCCGGACCCGCTGTTCGACCGGTTCCTCGAGGTGGGCGACCCGGGGGGGACCCCCTTCTCGCTCTTCCTCCTGCGGAGGGGAGCCGGGTGGATCCTGGCCGACTACCACATGGGCCTCCAGGGAGACACGGAGCTGATGGCGCGCTCCCGGGTCCTCCTGGAGGGGCCGTCCGACCTCCGGCCACCGGTTCCCGAGGAGCCCAGACCCGAGAAGCACCCGCCGCTCGGACTCTCCAGGGCCGAGCAGCAGGAGCGCGCGCGGGGCTTCCTGGCACGGGTGCAGGGGGACGCCGTGGAGGTGCGCACGGTGGAAGTGCCCGGCGTGGGTGCCGTGTTCGAGGCGCTCGGCGCGGACGGCAAGGGGCTGGGCCTCTACGCTAAGATCGGGAGCCGGGACCCGGTGTGCGACCTCTGCCACGCGGTGCACTTCCTGTTCGCCTTCGACGCCCAGGGGCGCGCGCGCGGGTTCGAGCCGATCCACGTCACCAAGTACGGAAACGAGGTCTGGAGCCCCGAGGACAGCGCCCGGATGGAGAAGGCGCTCCGGGGGCGCGCCGTGGCCGACCTGGAGTTCGACCCGGAGGTCGACGCGGTCACGAGCGCCACGATGAGCTCAGCCCTCATCTTCGACGAGGTCCGGCGCGCGGCCGCGCTGCTGCCGGAACTCGCGCCGCGCTGAACGCCGCCCCTCGCTTCGCCCGGACCTGAAGCCGACTCCTCCGGCTCGCTTTTTCGGCGGGGTCGGACCGTGCTATCTTCCCGGCCTCGGCTCACGCCTTGAGCGCTTGTGACCCATCCCAGGAGGCTCGTCATGGATCCGACCCGGGCAGACGCCTACTTCACCCAGTGGAACGAGTCCGAGAACATCACCGTCAAGATGCTCTCGATCCTCAACGACCTGCGGGTCGAGCGCGGCGTGCTGGTGCACGTGTGCGGCCGCTCGATCGCCAAGGTGAGCTCGGTGGAGATCCTCAAGGTCCACCGCCACGCGAGGCTCGTCCTCGGGCGGGAGCTCGACGGTGCAGGATACCCACCCCGTGCTGCAGGCCGTGGGGCGGCTCGACCTCGGGCCGTGCCGGATCGACCTGGGCAAGCTCACGATGAAGTTCCAGGCGCACGCGGCGGAGCACCCGTCGGTGGACGCCTTCGTCGCCAAGGAACTGGCGAGCGCGTGCACCGGGGTGCGCGGGGTCCTTCCCCGCTCGCAGGACGTGGTGCTCTACGGCTTCGGCCGGATCGGCCGGCTTCTCGCCCGCATCCTCGTGGACAAGACCGGGCGCGGCGACAAGATCCGGGTTCGCGCCGCCGTGGTCCGCCCCCAGAAGGAGAGCGACCTCAAGAAGCGGGCGGCCCTGTTCCGCATGGACTCGGTGCACGGACCCTTCGCGGGCACCACCCAGATCGACGAGGCGGAGAACGCCATCGTCGCCAACGGCAACCTGGTCCGGATCCTCTACGCCGAGGGCCCGGAGCAGCTCGACTACACGCAGTTCGGCATCCAGGACGCCATCGTCGTGGACAACACGGGCAAGTGGCGCGATCGCGACGGTCTGGGGCGCCACCTCGCGACCCCGGGCGTGAAGGGGGTGCTCCTCACCGCGCCGGGCAAGGGGGACATCCCCAACATCGTCTACGGGATCAACCACGACGCGCTGGACCCCCGGGAGCGCGTGGTCTCGGCGGCCTCCTGCACCACCAACGCCATCGTGCCGGTCCTCAAGGTGGTTCACGAGCGCTTCGGTCTCGTCTCCGGCCACGTGGAGACGGTGCACGCCTACACCAACGACCAGAACCTGATCGACAACTTCCACAAGAAGGCGCGCCGGGGGCGCTCGGCGGCGCTCAACATGGTCATCACCGAGACCGGGGCCGCCAGCGCCGTGGCGAAGGTGCTCCCGGAGCTGGCGGGCAAGCTCACCGGCAACGCCATCCGCGTGCCCACCCCGGACGTGTCCCTGGCGATCCTGCAGCTGCGCCTCGACAAGTCGACCTCGAAGGAGGAGATCAACGACTACCTGCGGCGCATCGCGCTCGAACAGCCCCCTGCAGAACCAGATCGACTTCACGACATCCCCGGACATCGTGAGTTCGGACATCATCGGCTCCCGGCACGCCGGCGTGGTGGACGGCGAGGCGACGATCGTGAACGGCTCGGACGGGCGCAACGTCGTTCTCTACGTGTGGTACGACAACGAGTTCGGGTACGCCTGCCAGGTCATGCGGCTGCTGCAGCGCATGGCGGGCATCGCAGCTCCCGGAGTTCCCGGCCGGCGTCGACTGATCGCGTTTCCCGGAACGGCGAGAGGCGCCCCTCGGGGCGCCTCTCGTCGTGTTCGGGACCGGAGCTTCTTCTACGCTCACGCGCTCGAAGCGGGAGGCCGGGGCGCCGCACACCGGGCACTTGTCCGGTGCCGACCCTTCGTGGGTGTGGCCGCAGACCTGGCACACGTAGTAGTCGAAGGTGTCGCCCTTCTGCCCCAGGGCCTTCTTCGCCTTGCGGTAGAGGGCCTCGTGGGTCTTCTCCACCTCCCACGCCCACTTGAAGCTCTGAAGGGCCTGCCGGTTTCCCTCGGCCTCGGCCTCCTTGATCATCGCCGGGTACATGTTGAGGACCTCGTGGCTCTCGCCGCCGATGGCCGCCTCCAGGTTGTCCGCCGTGGACTTCACCCCGCCCGCCACCCGCAGGTGGTTGTGGGCGTGGACGGTCTCCGCCGCGGCGGCCGCCCGGAACAGCTTCGCCACCTGGGCGTGGCCCTCCTCGTCGGCCTTCTTCGCGAAGGCCAGGTACCGGCGGTTGGCCTGGGACTCGCCCGCGAACGCGCCCATCAGGTTGTCCATCGTCTTCGCCATGACTTCTTCCTCCTCATCAGGGGTCCACGAAACGGCCTCGAAACGGGTGCGAACACTAACCAAGATGGTTATAATTGTCAAGCAGGCGTCCGCCCCGCGCGCGGCCACCGTATCACGGGCGCGCAGGCGTGCAAGGGGGGGGCCAAATTGACACCCGGGAGGGCGCGGCGTAGATTCCGTGGCGAGAACGTCAACGCGAGAGAGGAGCGGGCGATGAAGAACGAGGTTCAGGCGGCGCTGGACAAGATCCGCGTCAATCTGCAGGCCGACGGGGGAGACGCCGAGTTGGTGGAGGTGGGAGACGACGGGGTGGTTAAGGTGCGTCTCAAGGGCGCGTGCCGCGGCTGTCCCATGAGCCAGATGACGCTGAAGCGGGGCATCGAGACCGCGCTCAAGGCGGCCGTGCCCGGGGTGAAGAGCGTGGTTGGGGTGGACTAACGCGCGAGGTGTGCCGTGTACAAAGTGAAGACGTTCGGTACCGACATGAAGGTGTTCCAGGTGCACAAGGAACTGGTTCGCCTCGACGAAGAGGTCAACGGGTTCTTCGCGCAGCGGCCGAAAGCCGAATTGGTGGGGGTGAGCGACATGCCGGTGGCGGACGACAAGGGCGCAACCATCGGCATGATCCGCGTCGTGGCCTACCGGGAGTAGCCCCTCCGGGCGACGAGCCCGGCGAACGCCTCCCCGGGCCGTCCCCACTCCCCGTACTCCAAGACGTTCAGCGTGGGAAGCGAGCCGAGCAGTTCCCCCGGGCGGAGAAGGAACTCGGGGCGCCGGGGGCGGGTGTGCGCGCCGCGGAGCACGTGGGCGAGGTGGGTCTTGTACACCAGCACCCCGCCGGGCAGCAGGGCTTCGGGCAGGGCGGGGAGGAGAGCGCGGTCCAGGTAGTGGAACACGAGGATCGCTCCCCAGCCCGAGGCGGCGGGAGGAGGCGGTGGGACCGCAGGGCCCAGCGTGACTTCGCGGAACTCGGCCGGGAGGCCGCGCCGCAACCCTTCGGCGGCCGCGCGGGCCACGGCCTCGCGGGAGGCGTCGACCCCGGTGACCGGGAGCCCGAGGGAGGCGGCCCAGAGGGCGTTCTGCCCAAAGCCGCACGCCAGGTCGAGGAGCGGGCCCGGAACGTCTCGAAGCAGCGCGGTGCAGCGGCGGACCAACCAGGGGTCCGGGGCCGGGACCGGACGGTCGGCATGGCGCTCCTCCCAGGAGGGGCAGGTTCCGGTCACGGTCGCGGCGCTCCCTGAGATCGGTGCGCCCCGCGGAACGCCGGGGCCAGGAGGTGGACGATGAAGGCGCAGAAAATCGTGGGGCTCGCGTTGGCGCCGTTGGCGGTCTCCGCGCTCCTCGGGCTCGGATGTACCCGCTACGAGCAGCGCCCGGTGCCGATCCTCGCCCCGTCGGCGTACCCGAACTCGACCCAGGTCTTCGGCGTCGTCGTGGGCGGGCGCATCTACGCCGACAAGGCGGCCGCGACCGAGGCCTTCGGCTTCGACATCGTGAGCGCGGGGGTGCTCCCCGTGCAACTGGCTTTCGACAACGCGACCCAGAACACGGTGGAGATCGTGCCCTCCCAGACTTTCCTCGTGGACCCGGCGCAGCAGATGTGGAACATCCTCGAGCAGAACGTGGCGTACCGGCGCCTGGAGGAGAGCACCGAGTGGGGCAAGCTCGCCTCCGAGGCCGGCAAGGGTTCGGTGCTCGGGGCGGCCGCCGGCGCGCTCGTCGGGGCGGCGGTGGGCATCGTGACCGGAGAGAACGTGCTGGTGGCGGGGGGCAAGGGCGCGGCGGTGGGCGCGGCCGGTGGCGCCGTGCTGGGAGGTGCCAAGGGACTCAGCGAGCCCGACACGAAGCAGGCCATCCGGGAGGATCTGCGCAGCCGGTCGCTGGAGAACAAGCCCATCCCGCCCCAGGCGATCAGCCACGGAGTCCTCTACTTCCCGGCGGAGGCCGCGAGCGCGCGGACGCTGCGCCTCCAGGTTCGAAACGCCGCCACCGGGGAGGTTGCGACGGCCACCCTGGGGTTCTGACCGGCGCAGCGCTCGCCAGGGCGTTCCGGCCTCCTCCCCGCGATCCCCTTCCAGGAGCCCGCAGACACCTTGAACCACGCACTGCGCCATCCGGCCGCATCCGACCTGGACGCGCTCGCACTCCGCCTCGGCGAGGGCTGCCTCTCGGTGGCGGAGGACACCTTGGAGAGGTATTCCCGGGACGAGTCGACCCTGGTGGCGGCCCGCCCCTGGGCGGTCGTCCGCCCCCGCACGGAGTCCGAGGTGCAGGAGGTGCTGCTGTGGGCCTCCGCCGGGCCCTTCGGGGTGGTCCCCCGGGGGACGGGCACGGGGGTCGCCGGAGGCGCCGTGGCCGTGGGGGGCGGGGTCGTCCTCTCCCTCGAACGGATGGACCGGATCCTCGAGGTGGACACCGACAACCTGACGCTCACCTGCGAACCCGGGGTCGTGACCGGCCGAATCCACGAAGAGGCCGAGGCCCGCGGGCTCTTCTACCCCCCGGATCCGGCGAGCCTCGACTCGTGCTCGATCGGGGGCAACGTCGCGGTGGGGGCCGGGGGAGCCCGCGCGGTGAAGTACGGGACGACCCGGGAGTACGTTCTGGGCCTCGACGTGGTGCTCGCGGACGGCTCGCTCATGGCGCTCGGGGGCAAGAACGTGAAGAACGCGACGGGGTACCACCTGCTGGACCTGCTGATCGGGAGCGAGGGCACCCTCGGGGTCGTGACGCGCATCACGCTGCGCCTGCTGCCCCTGCCGAGCCGGCGGGTGGCGCTGCTGCTGCCCTTCCCGAGCCTGTCCGCGGCTGCGCGGTGCGTGGCCCGCGTCATCCGGGATCGGATCGTGCCCGCCGTGGCCGAGTTCATGGACGACGTAACCATCGCGGCGGCCCGCGGGTACCTCGGCCGCGACCTTCCCGGCGGCTCGGGGGTCCAGGCCTACGCCCTCCTGGAACTCGACGGGGAGGACGCCGGGGCCCTGGAGGCGCAGATGGTCCGCGTGGGCGAACTGGCGACGGCAGAAGGTGCCCTGGACGTGCTGGCGGCGGAGGACGCCGGCCAGCAGGGGCGCCTGTGGGAGAGCCGGCGGTGCCTGGGCGAGGCCCTGCGCGCCGTGAGCCCCGAGATCGGTAAGGCGGACGTGGTCGTGCCCCGTGCCCGCGTCCCCGAGCTTGTGGAGTCCGTCAAGGAGGTGGGGCGGGTCCACGGCCTCACGGCCGCCTGCTTCGGTCACGCGGGCGACGGGAACGTCCACGTGAACCTGCTCCGGCGGGACCTCCCCGAGGAGGTCTGGGCCAAGGCGCTCCCGAGGGCGATGGAAGAGGTGATGGAAGCGACGCGGCGACTGGGCGGACTGCCTTCGGGCGAGCACGGGATCGGTGTCCTGAAGAAGCCCTATCTGGCGAGGTTCGTCCCGCCGCGGGCCGTGCAGGTCATGCGGGGCATCAAGGCGGCCTTCGACCCCGCCGGCATCCTCAACCCCGGGAAGGTCCTGTGACATACCGCGGCTTTCCTGTTCGCGGCGGGCCTGCTCGTGCTGTCGGCAGGACTCGGCGGCCAAGCCGAGGCGTGTTTCGGAGCCCGGCTCCGGGTCGGGGTGTCCGGCGACGGGGCCCAGGCGCTGGCCTCCTACGCCGCAGGATACTACGTGGAGGAGAAGACGGGGATCGAGCCGGAGTTCGTGGACGTGGACGGGAACCCCGCCGCAGCGCTCGCCGCCGAGTCGGTGGACGTCTTCCTCACCGCCGACCGGTCCGTTCCCGAGGGGGTGGTGGTCCGGGACGCGGGATCCGTTCCCGGGTTCGGGGCCGGACGCTTCTGGGTGCGCGAGGGGGTCCTGGACGACCTGAGGTTCTTCACGGTGGACCGGGCCCTGGAGCGGCTTCCAAGCTTCTACGGCTCCGAGGCCTTCGACGAGGCGTCCCGCTCCCGGGACGCCCCGCGCAAAGCGGCGCGCCAGGCGGTGCACCGTGCGGACTAGGCTGCGCCTCGCCCTCCTCCTCGCCCTTGCCTTCGGGGCGGGAGCGGGGTGCCGGGGCGAGAGCCCGACCTTCCGGGTCGGCTACATGATCTGCAACTCGCCGACGGAGACGCGGGAGCGCTTCGCCCCCCTCACGGCGTACCTCTCCGAAGCCACCGGCGCCCGCTTCGAGCCCGTCTACCTCGACACCGTGGACGTGGAGACCGCCTACACCGCGGGCGAACTCGACTTCACCCACACCAACTCCCTTCTCTTCGTCACCCTGCGGGAGCGCCACGGCGCTGAACCTGGTGGCGGCGGACAAGCGCGGCTCCTTCGGCGCCCGCAGACGCGGGGTGTCGTGATCGCGCGCCGGGGCGCCGCGATCGAGAGCTCTGTCGGACCTGAAGGGCCATCGCTTCGTGTTCGGGCCCCAGTGGGCGCCCGTTCGGGTTCCTCGCGCAGTACGCCCTGCTGCTCGAGGCGGGGATCGACCCGGAGACGGACCTCGGTCTTCTACGGCATCCCGGCCGGGTACCTGGAAGCACGAGAAGATCATCTACTCGGTCCTCTACGGTGCCTACGACGCCGGCGCGGCGCCGCTGATCGACCTGGAGGAGATGGCCGCGGAGGGCCGGATCTCGCCGGACGACTTCGGATCCTCGGCCGCACCGGCCTCGCCCCCTACTGCACGTTCGGGGCGTCGCCCCGCGCTGCCCGAACCCTGGGTGGGGCGCGTGCGGGAGGCCCTGCTCGCGGTCGGCGACGACACCACGGCCGACGTCGGGGGCGAACGGCTCCACGTGCTGCGCCGCGCCCAGATCACCGGCTTCGAGGTCCTCGACGACGCCGAGTACGAGCCCCTGCGCGCCTGGGCCCGGCTGGCGAAGATGCCCCCCTACGAGGTGTACTGATGAAGGCCCTCGGAGAGCGGGCCCTGCTCGCCGGAGCCGTGCTCGCCTGCCTCTCCTGGGCGGCCGTCGAGGCCCGCCACGTGAGGGTGGAGGGGGGGCGACCCGACCCCTGCGCCCTCCGTCCGGCCGACCCATCCGCCATCGGCGCCTCCTACCGGGAGCTGCGGGAAAAGGTGGGTCGGAAGGAATACGACGAGGCGCTCCTGGCCCTGCGGGATCGGACGGCGCGGGGGCCCTTCCCCGGCTACGCCTGGTTCCTGCTCGGCGAGGTGGCGTACGAGGAGGGTCAGTTCGGGCGCGGCCGTGCGCCACTACCGCAAGGCGGTGGAGGCGGACCCGACGGTGGCCGACCGCCGGGGCGCCCTGGACTCCGCCCGCCGCATCCGCGACTCGGACGGGCGCGCTGCGGGCGGGTCCCTGGAGGGCGGACCCGCCCGACGAAATCCGCGACCTCTACTTCCTCCAGCGGCGGCTGGCGGGGGGGTGCGAGTGAGGTCCGACGCGGGCGGCGGAGCACCGGTGGGTGCTGCTGGCCGGGGCGACCATGGGCATCCTGGGCAGCTTGCTGGCCTACCTCGGCAACCCCGCGAACACCGGAATCTGCATCTCCTGCTTCCTGGAGAACGCCGCCGGCGCGCTCGGGCTCCACGCCAACCCGCGCATGCAGTACATCCGCCCCGAACTCCTGGGCTTCTTCCTGGGCAGTTTCGCGGCGGCGGCGGCGGCGAGGGAGTTTCGTCCCCGGGCGCGGGGTTCCGCGCCGATCCTGCTCCTCCTCGGCGCCCTGATGGCGGTGGGGGCGGCCGTCTTCATCGGGTGCCCCATCAAGGCGGTCCTGCGCCTCGCGGCCGGGGATCTCACCTCGATGGCGGGGTTGCTGGGGCTCGTCGCGGGCGTCTGGCTCGGCATCCGGCTGCTCGGGAGCTCGGAGTGGGTCCTCGGGGAGCGCACCCGGGCGGCACCGGCGGTGGTGCCGGTGGGCGCGGTAGCCGGCAGCGCCGTGCTCGCCGTACTCGTGTTCGTGCCGGGCGTCCTCTTGGAGAGCCGTTCCGGCGGCGGGGCGCTCCACGCGCCGGCCGCCGTGAGCCTGGCGGCGGGGCTCGCGTTGGGGGTGGTGTGCCAGCGGTCCCGGTTCTGCATCACGGGCAGCCTCCGGGACACTCCTGCTCACCCGCACCGCGTGGGCCGCCGCCCCGCTCGTCGTGGCGCTCGCGGGCGCCTCGGTCCTCAACGGGTTTACAGGGCAGTTTTCGGGTGGCTATCATGGGCAGCCCGGCTCCCACCCGGAGTGGGCGTGGAGCTTCCTCGGCATGGGCCTCGTCGGTCTCGTGGCCGTTCTCGCGGGAGGCTGCCCCTTCCGGCAGATCGTGAAGGCGGGCGAAGGCGACCTCGATGCCCTCACGGTGGGGGCCGGCATGGTGTTCGGAGCGATCATGGTGCAGAACTGGGGTCTCGGGGCGAATGCGGCCGGAGTGCCCGCCGCGGGCAAGGTCGCGGTCCTGCTCGGACTGGCGGCGGTGCTCTCCCTCGGCCTGCACCGGCAGGAGGCCGGGGTCTCGTGAGCGCCGTCCTCCGCCGGTCCGCGATCGCCCTCCTCTGGGCCGCCGTCGCCGCCGGATGCGCCTCCGGCCCGGCGCCCGTGGTCGACCCGGTTCCGCCGACCGCCGCGGCTCCGGTCGAGCATCTCGTCTACACCAACACCGGGTGGTCCGGCGACGTCCTGGTGGTAGCGGCCGATCATCGTGGCCCGCACGGCCACCCTCACGCTGGCCCCGGGCACGCGGGTGTACTTCCGACATCCCGGCGCCCGAGCCCGGGCAGGAGCCCGCCGCCCTGGATCCGGTGCAGGGGGGCTTCGTCGCCGCCGGTTCCGCCGAGCAGCCCATTTCCTTCCAGAGTGCCGAGCCCTACGTCCTGGAGGGTGCCGACATGATCTACGTGGAGGGCGCGAGGGAGGTGCACCTCCGGGCCTGCCGGTTCGAGCAGGGCCCGTGGGCCCTGCACGCGCACGACACACCGGTGACCGTGGAGGGGTGCGAGTTCCGGGACAACTTCGGCGGCGTGCGATTCCAGGGGGGCAGCGTCACGCTCCGCGCGCAACCGGTTCGTGGGCAACCGGATCGGGGTGCGCTGCCTGAAGTCCTCCCCGATGATCGAGGAGAACACCTTCTCCGGGAACCTCACCGGGGATCTTCTTCCGGCAGGAGGTGCGGACGCCCTCGTGCGGCGCAACAACTTCGACAACCTCGAGTACGACGTGAAGCTCGGCGAAGAGCAGACGGACGACGTGACGGCCGCGCAGAACTGGTGGAAGGCGGCCGAGACCGGCAGGCTCGCCGACGCCGATCTACGACGCGGGCGACACCGAGGGCCTGGGCCGGGTCGATCGCCACAGACCCCCTGCCCGCCCCCTGGGCCCCGCCGGCCGCACAACCATGACCACGGTACCGATGCGCAACCCCGAGATCGTCTGGCGGGACGAGCCGGAAGAGAAGCAGGCGATCCTCGAGGCGCTCGAGCGGGGCGAGGACGTTGCGGAGCGCGGCTGGGTCATCCTGGTGGACCGGCGGCCAGATGCACGAGCTCAACCTGGTGGCCGGCGACATCTGGTGCCTCGCTCGACGGCACCCGGGACGCCGAGCAGATCGCCCGGGAGCTGTCCACCGCGTACGAGGCGCCCTACGAGGAGATCCTCGCCGACGTGCGGGCCTTCATCGCCGGCGGGCGCAGCCGGGGCTGGCTCACCGAGGAGAGTCGCTGACGTGGAACTCTCCGCACCCCTGACCGTCAACTGGACCCTCTCCTACGAGTGCAACTTCTCGTGCCGCCACTGCTACTCCCGGGGCCAGCAGCGAGAGGAACTCCCCCTGCCCCGCGTGCTGGACCTCGTGGCCGAACTGGCCCGATGCCGGGTGGCGTTCGTCAACTTCGGCGGCGGCGAACCCCTCATGTACCCCCACCTCTTCGAGGTGGCGCGGGCCGCCCGGGCGGGCGGCCTTCGAGTCAGCATGAACACCAACGGCTGGCTGCTCGACGGGGAGGCGGCGAAGCGCATCCGCGACGCCGGGTTCGCCTCGGTGGGGGTGAGCGTGGACGGAGCCGCCGCCGAGGTACACGATGGGTTCCGCTCGCGCCCCGGGCAGCCTGGAGCGGGCGCTGCTCGCCCTCGACCGCCTGCGCGAGGCCGGCGTGCCGACCACGGTGTCGGCCGTGGTGTTCCGGGGCAACGTGGGGTCGTACCGGGAGATCGTCGCCCTTGCCGCGGAGCACGGCGCCCGCACCGTTTACCTCCACAACTTCAAGTGTTCGGGGCGGGGCATGGCGAACCGTGCCGACCTCGACCTGGAGCCCGAGGAGTGGCGGGTCTTCTACGAGGACGCCTTGGCGTACCGGGCCAAGGCCCCCGCGGCGCTCGCCTTCGACGACCCGATCCTCGCCCTCCTGGGCGCGTCGGAGCCCGGCGCCGTGAAGGGGAGCACGTGCGGGAAGCTCTCGCTGCACATCGAGCCCGACGGCGAGGCGACGCCCTGCGGGTTCATCCCGGTCTCGGCGGGAAACGTCTTGAGCGAGGGGCTGGAGAACCTCTGGCGCAACTCGCCGGTGCTGCGCGCCATGCGCGAGAAGCGCCCCCAGGGCAAGTGCACCGGCTGTTCGGCCTACGGGGACTGCCTCGGCGGCTGCACGGCCCGCGCCTTCGCGGTGACCGGGTCCTTCGACGCCCCCGACCCCCACTGCTGGCGCGAGGAGGGGGAGGCCCGCACCTGCGCCTCCGGCGGCTGAGCGGCGGCCGGCAGGGACGTCAGAACAGGCCGCCCAGGGAGCCGGCGTAGCCGGTGAGCTCCACGTACCCCTCGCAGGTCACCGGCCTCCCCTCCGAGGTGCCCCTCCCCTCTACCGCCCCCTCCCAGTAGACCACCCCGGTCGACCCGCCCGTCTCCAGCTCCTGGTCCGCCGCAAGCGGCGCGAACTCGAGGGAGATGCCCGGAGCCTCCAGGCGCCACCGGGCCGGGTACTCGCCTCCGGTGCGGGGGCTCGTCCAGCGGCCGAGGACCTCCACGGAGATCCGCTCCAGGGGGAGGTGCAGCGCCCGCCCGTCGGGCTCCACCAGGGTGCCCGAACTGGAGGGCTCCACGCTTCCGTCCTTCCGCCGCAGGAGGTACGCCATCAGGTCCCTCCCGTCGGAGAGGTGCAGGCTGAACCAGTCCCAGCCCGACTGGTCCCGGGTGAGCTGGTTGGAGCCGAACTCCTGGTCGAACCAGCTCGTCCCCGTAACTGCCACCCGCTCCCCGTTCCCCTCGCCTGCGCCGCCCAACAGGAGGGTTCCCGACGTGGCGAGGTCGGTGTAGGACGCGTAGTAGCTCGCCTGCCCCGCCGCGGGGCCCTTGCGGCTCAGCCCCTGCTCCCCGTGCAGGACCACGGGCTTGCGCGGCGCTAGGTCGAGCTCCAGGCCCCAGTCCGAGGCCGATGCCCGGAGGCGGACGCGGCCCTGCTCGAGGCGTGCCGACCAGTCCCGGAGCCAGACGTCCAGGGTCTTCTCCGACGCGCCCGCGAGGCCCGGACCCGCCCGCCCCAGCCGATCCGCGAACCGGAACCTCCCCGAAGCGCCCTCGGTCAGGGCCAGGTGGGCCAGGTACACGTCGCGCACCGACCACGGGTTCTCCGGGCGGACGGTCTCCCGGCGGACCCCCTGGCGGAAGAAGGTGAGCTGGTAGCCGTACCGGAGGCCGCGCGCGTCGCGCAGGTTTCCCGTGAAGTACCACCACTCCGTGCGGTAGTCGGGGTGGGCCCCGTGGTCTTGCGGAAAGGCCCAGGCCCTCGGACCCTCGGCCGCGCGCCAGGAGTCCGGCGGCTGGTCCCCCAGGGCGCCGACCGCCGCGAGGAGCAGGCACGCCGCCACCCCGGCGGCCCGGAGCAGCCGCGTGGAGGGTTCCGGGGCCCGAGGCGTCTCCATCACTCCTCCCGGATCTGCATCTGCGGAAAGGTGCGGCAGACCTTCCAGATCGGATAGGCGGCGGCCCCGGCGCTGGCGAGCGCGGCGGTCAGCGCCGCGGTGGCGTAGGGGCCCGCGTCGAACTGGAAGAAGATCGTCCAGTGGAAGCTCTGGAGGTTGATCACGCGGATCAGCACGAAGGCGAGCACCGTGCCGAGCAGGAGGCTGAGCGCGAGGCTCGCCATCCCCATGCCGAGGCCCTCGAGAAGCGTCATCCCGGCGACCTGGGGCGTGGAGAACCCCAAAGCGCGGTAGATGCCGAACTCCCGGCGACGCTCCAGGTAGAGGGTGAGCAGGGCCCCGGCGATGCCGAAGAAGGCCACCACCACGGCCAGGAGCCGCATCGAGCGGGTGACCGCGAAGGTGGAGTCGAAGACCTCCAGGATGTCGGCCCTCAGTTCCTCCGGGTGAGCACGGGGAGCCCAGGCGCTCGCCCGTCGGCGGACCTCCTCCAGGGTGGAGGCGGGGTCCGGGTTCTCCGGTGCCAGGAAGACGCCCAGGCTGTCGATGGTGGGGTCCCCGTAGATGCGCAGGTAGGTGCTCCGGTCCATCATGATCAGCCCGTGCTCCGTGGTGTAGTCGTAGAAGACCCCGGCCACGGCGAGCGCGACGTTTCCCCCCGGCGTCTCCAGGGACACCCGGTCCCCCCTGCCCACGCCGAACCTCCGGAGAAAGCTCTCGGAGACGAGCACCTCGCCGCGGGCCACAGCGTCCCAGCCTTCGTCGCCGCCGTCGTACCACCCGAAGTCCGCGAAGGCCTCCAGGACCCGGGCGTCCACGGCGGACAGGTAGACCGGGGAGCCGCCGTAGAGCACCTGGACGTTGCGGTACGGGTCGACGCCCCCGACGCCGGGCAAGGCCCGCACCTCCTCGTAGAACTCGGGCGGCACCTCCACCTCGGCCGCGGACGCGACGTACGCCTCGCCGGTGAGCTGGCCTCCCATCCACCACACCAGGGTCTCCCGGAAGCTACCGATCATGAGCCCCAGCCCCACCGACATGGAGAGGGCCACCGAGAAGGCGGCCACCGCCACGGCCGTGCGCCCGAGGTTGCGGCGGATGTTTCCCGCGGCCACCTTCCCCGGCAGCCCGGCCACCGCCGTCCACGTCCGCTCCAGGGCGGGTCCCAGGAACCCGAGGGCTTCCCCGGTGGCCAGGCTCGCGGCCACGAGGAGGCCGAAGGCCCCGGCGAAGCCGGCGTAGACGTGGGCTCGAGAGGCGAGGAACAGCGCCGCGCTCACCGCGGCCACCGCGCCCCCTGCCAGGGCCGCCGCCCGGGCCCGCCGGGGGCCGGAGGACTCCGCGACGCGACCGCGGAGGGCCTGCACCGGGTCCACGCGGACGAGCTCCCGCAGCGGGTAGGCTCCCCCCAGCAGGCACGATCCTCCGCCGAGGAGCACCCCCGCGGCGGCGACCTCCCAGGACCAGGCGGGCGGGGTCGGGCGGAGGAAGAAGTAGAGGTTGGAGATGACGTCCCCGACGAGCGCGGTGAGCCCGCGGCTGAGTGCCCAGCCCAGGAGGGCCCCGGCCGCACCGCCGGCGACTCCGAGCAGGAGCAGTTCGGCGGCGAAGGCCGCGGCCACCTCCCGGCGCTGGGCGCCGAGGCTGAAGAGGATCCCCGCGTCGCGCCGGCGGCTCACCACGGCGAACATCGCCGTGTTGTACACGAGGAAGACGCCCACGAAGAGCCCGATGAGGGAGAGCGCCTCCAGGTTCAGGCGGAAGGCGCGCAGCAGCTCCTCCGAGGTGGCCCGGTCCTGCCCGGCCGTGGCGACCCGGAACCCCGGCTCCCAGCGGCGCCGGAACCCCTCGGGGTCCCGAAGGACCAGGTCGACCCGGTCCACGCGCCCGCGAAGCCCGAGGAACTCCTGGGCGTGCCCGATGTCCATGAGCAGCAGCGGTTCCCCGGAGGGGTTCGGGAAGGTCCCGAGCACGCGCAGCCGGCCGCGGGCCGTTTCCAGGTCCCCGCCCGGGCCGAGGCCCAGCCGGGCGGTCAGGTCCGCGTCCGCGAGGACCGCTCCCTCCTCCAGGAGGAAGTCCAGGGCGACGCCTTCCGGCGGGGCGACCCGGGGGCGGAAGTCGCGGTCCAGGAAGGGGTCGACCCCGAGGAGTCGCACGAGCTCCCCGTCGCCCAGGGCCACCCGGCGGTCGAGCACGGGGGAGAAGGCCTCGACGGCCGGATCCCGCATCAGGCGGGAGAGCACCGCCTCGTCCAGCGGGCCGGCGGCCCGGGTCAGGGCGTGCGTGGAGGCGCCTCGCAGGAAGTCGACCGCGCGGGAGAAGCTCGAGAGGGCCGCCCGGGCCGAGAGCGCCATGCCCACGGCGGCCGCGACGCCGATCGCGATGCCGGCCAACTGCAGGGCGGTGAGCGCGCGGCGTCGCGGCAGGTACCGGAGGAATGCCCTGGCGACGATGGTCACCCGCCCTCTCCGCCGCTCGCCTCCACCACTGCACCGTCGGCCATCCGGAGCACCCGGTCGGCCACGCGGGAGGTCCTGGGGCTGTGGGTCGCCATCAGGAGCGTGGCGCCCGTCTCCCGGCACTGGCTCGCCAGGAGGTCCAGGATCTCGTCGCCGGTGCGGGTGTCCAGGTTCCCGGTGGGCTCGTCGGCCAGGATGACCGCCGGGCGCTTCACGAGGGCGCGGGCGATGGCGACCCGCTGCTGCTCGCCGCCCGAGAGTTCGTGGGGGAAGCGCGCCTCCTTGCCCCCGAGTCCCACCGCGCCGAGGGCGGCCCGGGCCGCCCTCGGGTCCGGCCGCCCCACGAGTTCGAGGGAGAGCAGGACGTTTTCCAGCGCCGTGAGGGTCGGCAGGAGGTTGAAGAACTGGAAGACGAACCCCAGCCGTGCCCGCCGCAGGCGGGTCCGGCCCCTCTCGCCGAGGGCGGCGAGGTCGTGCCCCTCCACCTCCACCGTGCCCCGGGTCGGCCGGTCGAGTCCCGCGAGGAGGTTGAGCAGGGTCGTCTTGCCCGAGCCGCTCCTACCGTGGAGCGCCACGATCTGCCCCGCCTCCACGCGGAAGGTGGTGCCGCGCAGAGCGGCGCACGGGGCTCCGCCCGCCTCGTCGTAGTTCTTCCAGACATCGGTGACCCGAAGGACCTCCATCGCAGAGCCCCCGCCCAAACAGACGGGCCCGGCGGTGCCGGGCCCGTGGTTCGAGCTTCTTGCCTCCCCGGCTAGCGGGCGGCCGTGAGCACGATCTCGACGCGCCGGTTCTTCTGCCGCCCCTCGGTGGTGTCGTTGGGCGCCACCGGCCGGTACGCCGAGACCCCCACCGCCTCCATCCGCTGCGGGTCGATGCCGCGGCCGTACTGGAAGTAGCGCACCACGCTGCCGGCCCGGGCTGCCGAAAGCTCCCAGTTGGAGAACCACTTGCCCTTCAGGTTCGGCCCGATGGGAACCTCGTCGGTGTGCCCTTCCACGCGGATCCTCTCGCTGCCGCCCGCGATGACCTCGGCCACCTTGTCGAGCACGGCCTTGCCCCCGGGGAGGATGTCCGCGTCCCCCGACGCGAAGAGGATCTCGTCCACGACCCGCACGGAGAGCTTGCCCTTGAGGTTCTCGATCTCGACGGTCTTCGCCTCGATCTCCTTGCGGAGCCGTCCGCACAGTTCGCCCTCCTGCTGCTTAAGGGCCTCGGCCTCGCGCCTGGCCGCTTCCGCAGCCCGCTTGGCCGCCTCCGAATCCGCGCGCAACGCCTTGAGGTTCTCCTCGCAGCTGGCCTGGGCCTGTTCGGCGCGGGCCGCGGCCCCCCGCGCGGCGGAGAGTTCGCCGTGCAGGCGGGCCGTGTCGTTCTGTGCGGTCGCCAGCTGTCCCTGACAGTCGCTCAATTCCTTCCGGCAGGCCTCGAGGGCCGCATCCTTCTCCGCGACGATCTGCTTGGACACCCCGCAGCCCGCCGCGAGCGACGCGGCGACACACAACAGGATCCACCGTCTCATGAAGTCCTCCTTCGCCTCCTCGGGGGGGAGTCCCCAGGGGCGGCCAGTATAGCCGAATCGGGGACCGGCTCAAGTGCGCGGCGGGCCGGGTTGGCGGATCCGGCTTCCGGCGGTAGATTGCAGGGCGACCCCGTCCCGGAGCGAACAGGAGGCCAAGCGATGGCGGAGCTCTCGTTCCAGTTGCGCGAATCCGGCCCCGAGGCCGTGGCGGTTGCCCTGTCCGGGCGGCTCGACGCCGCGGCGGACACGGCCCTGCTCGACGCCCAGACCCTGGCGCGGGCCCGTTCGCCAAAGGTTCTCGTCGTGGACCTGGGCGCCGTGGAGTCCATCGACGGCGCGGGGCTGGCATTGCTGGTCCGGCTGTGGGCCTGGGCCTCCCGGGAGGGACAAGAAGTGCGGTGCGTGGGCCTCGGTGAGCGGTGCCGGACGGTCATCCGGGAACTGGGCCTGGCCGACGCCCTGCCCGCCTACCGGTCGGAGGCGGCCGCGCTGGCGGGGGACGCCTCCGAGGGGCCGGGGGCCGAGCCGTGCGGCGACCCGTGCCCGGCGCAGGAGTGGGCCGGAGCCCTGGGGCGGGCCCACCTCCCGGGGTCCCACGCCCTCAACGTGGACGGGCGGCGGGTGTGCGGGCCCCTCCAGGGCTTCGGCCAGCTCTGGCACAAGGTCTACCGGGCGCGCCTGAGCGGCGCGGCGCAGAGCCCGGAGGACGTTGCGGCCCTTCTGAAATCGTCCCTGGGCGAACTGTGGCCGGAAGGCAACCGCCTGCACCTGCCGCCGGGAGGGGTCGTTCCCGGCGCGGTGGGCGCCATCGACGTCCGCATGCCCGGAGGGGTGCCGCTGGCGACCGGGGTCCGGGTGGTGCACTGCGGGGCGCGGTCGTTCACCTTCGCGACCCTCGCGGGACACCTCCAGGCCGGCTGGATCACCTTCGGCGCCCTCGAGGAGGACGGGTGCACGGTGGCGCAGGTGCAGTCCCTCGGGCGGACGGGGGACCCCCTCTACGAGATCGGGTTTCGCCTGTTCGGCCACGCCGAGCAGGAGCGCTTCTGGTCCGCCACCCTCGAAGCCCTGGGGCGGCGCCTCGGCGTGCCGGTGCGGGTCCAGTCGAGCAAGACGCGCCTGGACGCCGACGTCAACTGGAAGGCCGCCTCCAATGTGTGGCTGAACGCCGCCGCCCGCACGGGCCTCGCCGCGGGGGGCGCCCTGCTCCGCAAGGCGTTCTCCCGGGGGAGGCGCGGGGCGTGACCGTCGCCCCGGCCCGCCCGCGTCGCGCGGGGCGATGGGACGCCGTGGTCGTGGGTTCGGGGCCCAACGGGCTTGCGGCGGCGGTGACCCTGGCCCGGGAAGGGCTGGGAGTGCTGGTCCTGGAGGCCGAGGACGCCATCGGGGGAGGCTGCCGCTCCGAGGCGCTCACGCTCCCGGGCTTCCTGCACGACGTGTGCTCCGCGGCGCACCCCATGGGCCTGTCCTCCCCGGCCTTCCGCGCCATGGAGCTCGAGGGCTTCGGGCTCGAGTCGGGTGCACCCGGAGCTCCCCCTGGCGCACCCCCTGGACGGCGGGGAGGCGGTCGCCGTGACCCGGAGCCTGGAGGAGACGGCCGAGGGGCTCGCGGAGGACGGACCGGCCTACCGGCGACTCCTGGCTCCCTTCGTCGAGCGGTGGGGCGACGTCGTGGACAACGTGCTGAGCCCTCCCGTCGGCGTCCCTCCCCACCCCCTCCTCCACGCCCGGTTCGGGCTCCTGGGGCTGCGCTCGGCGACGGGGCTGGCCGCCTCGCGCTTCCGGGGGCGGCGGGCGCAGGCCCTCTGGACCGGGATGGCGGCCCACGGGTGCCTGCCCCTGGAGCGGCCCCCCACCGCCTCGTTCGGCCTGCTCCTCGGCGCCTCCGGGAGCGCGGTGGGCTGGCCCCTGGCCCGGGGCGGCTCCCGGTCCATCGCCGAGGCCCTGGCCGGGTGCCTGCGCTCCCTGGGCGGCTCGGTGGAGACCGGGGTTCGCGTGGGCTCGCCCCGCGACCTGCCCGAGGCGCCGGCCGTGCTCTTCGACCTCAGCCCCGGCCAGCTCGTCGCGATCGCGGGAGAGCGCCTTCCCCCGCGGTTTCGCAGGGCCTCCCGGCGGTTCCGGCACGGTCCCGGCGTCTTCAAGCTGGACTGGGCCCTGTCGGACCCCATCCCGTGGGAGGCGGCGCCGTGCCGTAGGGCGGGGACCCTGCACCTCGGCGGCACCATGGAGGAGATCGCGGCCTCGGAGCGCGGGCTGTGGGAAGGAAGCGTCGCCGAGGCCCCCTACGTGATCGTCGTCCAGCCTTCCCTCTTCGACCCCGGGCGGGCACCCGCGGGAAAGCACGTGGCGTGGGCGTACTGCCACGTGCCCAGCCGCTGGGAGGGCGACCGGACGGCCGCGGTCGAGGCGCAGATCGAGCGGTTCGCCCCGGGCTTTCGCGACTGCGTCCTGGCCCGGAGCGCCCTGGGGCCCGCCGCCCTCGAGGCCCACAACGCGAACAACGTGGGGGGCGACATCAGCGGCGGCGTCCAGGACCTGCGCCAGACCTTCGCGCGCCCGACCCTGGGTCCCCGGCCCTACGCCACGGGGGTGCCCGGTTGGTACCTGTGCTCCGCCTCCACGCCCCCCGGGGGGGGCGTCCACGGCATGTGCGGCCACCACGCCGCCCGCCTCGCCCTACGGGAGGTCTGGGGCGTGAGGACTCCCCGGTGACGCCCCGGGCGGTGCTGATCCTGGGGGGCGGCTACGCGGGCCTCGCCTGCCTGAGGGGCCTGTCGGGCCGGCTCGACCCGCGACGGCACGCGGTCCGGCTGCTCGACGCCGGCTCGCACCACACGATCAAGACGCGGTTCCACGAGCGGGCCGTGATCCAGGGCCGAAACCTGGGGCTGCGCCTTCCCCTGGACGCCCTCGTCGCCGCGTCGGGCGGGGAGTTCGTCCGGGACGAGGCCGTCGGCGTCGACTTCCGGCAGCGGGTGGTCCTCGGCCGGGGCGCCGAGCACCCCTACCACCGGCTCGTGATCGCGCTGGGCGGGAGGACGACCTACCTGGGGGTGGAAGGGGCGGATCGCCACACCGAATCCCTCCAGACCTTCGAGGCGGCCGACCGCTGCGCCTCCCGCGTCGCCGAACTGGGGATCGGGGCGCCGGGCGCGCCTCGCCGAAGGGCCGTGGTGTGCGGCGCCGGCATCGAGGGCCTGGAGGTGGCGGCCATGCTCCGCCAGGTGGCGCCGCCGCCCGCGTGCGAAATCACGGTGGTGGAGAAGAGCGACGCGGTCATGGCCCGCTCCCAGTGCCGGGAGGCGGAGCGCCGGTACGTGACCGGCTACCTCGCCCGGCACGAGATCGGCCTGCGGCTCGGCGCGGGGGTCCGGCGGGTGGAGGAAGGCGGCGTGGTGCTGGAGTCGGGGGAGGGCCTGGCCGCGGACCTCGTGGTCTGGTGCAGCGGTGTGCGCCGCGTGGAGCTCCCGGGGATCGGGGCGGATGAGCCCTTCGTGGTGAACCGCTACCTGCAGAGCGTCGAGCACCCCGACGTCTTCGCCGCGGGCGACTTCGCCACGGTGGACAGCCGGGACGAGTTCGCCAACCTCGGGAGCGCCCAGCGGGCGGTCTACCACGGGGCGGTCGCCGCGGAGAACCTGGTGCGCGACGAGGCGCTGCGCCCCATGCGGCCCTCCCGTTACGCACCCGTCGGGGAGATGATCGGCTTCGGCGACTTCGACGGGGTCGGCGTGCTCTACGGAGCGGGTGTCACCGGGGCCGCGGCCGCCCTGGCCAAGAAGGCCAACGAGGTGAAGTACCTCGCCGAGCTCTACCGGCACGTGCCCCGGACGGCCCTGGGCAGGATCTGGCCCGGGAGGAGGCGTTGAGAGAGGGGCCCGGCGGGGTCGCGGAGCTGCGCGTGCGCCGGGTGGGCCCCGGGGAGGTGCGACGGTCGGGGGCCTTCGTCCTCTACTGGATGACCGCGTTCCGCCGCACCTCGTGGAACCTGGCCCTGGAGCGGGCCGCGCACTGGTCGCGCGAGCTCCGCCGGCCGCTCCTGATCCTGGAGCCCCTGCGCTGCGACTACCCCTACGCCAGCGACCGCCTCCACCGCTTCGTGCTGGACGGGATGGCGGACAACCTGGCGCGCTGCCGTGCGGCGGGAGTGGCCTACCACCCCTACGTGGAGCCCGGGCCCGGCGCCGGCAGGGGCCTGCTCGAAGCCCTCGGCGGGCGGGCCTGCCTCGTGGTGACCGACGACTTCCCCGCCTTCTTCCTGCCGCGCATGCTGGCCGCGGCCGGGCGCAGGCTCCCGGTGCTCCTCGAGGCGGTGGACGCCAACGGCCTGCTGCCGCTTCGGGCCGCGGACCGCCCCTTCTACCGGGCCTTCGACTTCCGACGCTTCCTCCAGAAGATCCTCCCGCACCACCTCTCGCTTCCGGCGTCCGACCCTCTCCGGGACCTGCCCGGACGCGCCCGGGTCCCGGCGGAGGTCGGCCGCCGGTGGCCCGCGGCTCCGGCTTCGCTCCTCCGGGGCGACCGCGAGGCCCTTTCGCGGCTCCCTCTGGACCACGGCGTCGGGCCGGCGCCCCTGCGGGGCGGGGAGGCCGAGGGACGGCGGCGCCTGCGCGACTTCGTGGAGCAGCGCCTGGACCGTTACGCCGAGGACCGCAACCACCCGGACCGGGATGCCACCAGCGGGCTCTCCCCCTACCTCCACTTCGGGCACGTCTCGGCCCACGAGGTGTTCGCGGCGGTGATGGCTCGGGAGGGCTGGGCCGGGGACCTCTCGGGCGCCCCGGCGTCCGGGAAGCGCTCCGGCTGGTGGGGCGTGGGGGAGTCGGCCGAGGCCTTCCTGGACCAGTTGGTCACGTGGCGCGAACTCGGGTTCAACGGGTGCGCGCACGCCGTGGGGTGGGACCGCTACGAGGCACTTCCCGGGTGGGCCTTGCGGACCCTGGAGAAGCACGCCCGGGACCGCCGGACGCCCCGCTACGGGCTCGCGGAACTTCGCGCGGCGCAGACCCACGACCCCCTCTGGAACGCCGCCCAGCGGCAGCTGGTGACCGAGGGGCGGATGCACAACTACCTGCGGATGCTGTGGGGCAAGAAGATCCTGGAGTGGGCGCCGAGCCCCCGGGACGCCCTGGCCGCCATGCTCGAGCTCAACGACCGCTACGCGCTCGACGGCCGCGACCCGAACTCCCTGAACGGCATCTTCTGGTGCCTGGGCCGCTACGACCGGGCCTGGGGCCCGGAGCGGCCGATCTTCGGATCCGTGCGCTACATGAGTTCGGAGAACACCCGCCGCAAGGTCGAAGTCCGGCGCTACCTCGAGGCTTACGGGCCCTGAGCGTTCGGCGGCGCCCCGGGCCGTGGACGGCGCCCGGCCCCCGGCGTAAGATCGGTAGCCCATCTCACCGCCCTGCAGGCCCGCTCCAGCGGGCCGCCGCCGGAGGGCTTCGCCCCGAGGAGGTTCCATGGTTCAGGCGTCGGACCTCAAGCGCTCGATGGTCATCCTCGTCGACGGCTCCCCCTGCCGCATCCTGGAGGTGCAGCAGCACGCGCCCTCGGCCCGGGGGGCCCACCTCATGGTGAAGGTGCGCTACCGCAACCTCCTCACCGACCAGGTCCTCGACAAGAGCTTCCGCGGCGGGGACAAGGTCGAGGAGGCCGACTTCGAGCGGCGCAAGGGGCAGTACCTCTACGCCTCCGGGGACTCGGGGGTGTTCATGGACCTGGAGAGCTACGAGCAGTTCGAGGTAGGCCCGGAGGTCTTCGAGGGCGTGCAGGGCTACCTCCTGGACGGCACCGAGGTGGTGCTGGGCCTCTACGAGGGCCGGGTGGTGAGCGTCGACCCTCCCCAGGTCGTGGAACTGACCGTCGTCGAGACGCCGCCCGTGGTGAAGGGGGCCACGGCCCAGGCCCAGCCCAAGGAGGCCGTGTGCGAGACCGGCCTCCGGGTCATGGTCCCCCCCTACCTCACCTCCGGGGAGCGCATCCGGGTGGACACCCGCGACGGCCACTTCGTCTCCCGGGCATGAAGGTGCGCGCCCGGTCGCCCCGAGGGCCAGCGGGCGTCCGGAGGCGCCACCGCTCGCGCCGGGTCGCCGGCATCGCCTTGCTCGCCGCGTTGGTCGCGGGTCTAGCGGCCGGCCCCGCCCAGGCCCTGGAGCCCTCCGAGGTGCTCGTGGTGGCCAACCGGAACGCCCGGGGCAGCATGGACCTGGCCGCCTACTACCTGGAGCGGCGCGCCATCCCCCCGGAGAACCTGCTCCGCCTCTGGGTCACCGACGCCGAGACCTGCACCCGCAAGGAGTACGACGAGCGGATCGCCGCGCCGGTGCGCGAGCGTCTCGAGGCCGATCCGGGGCTGCGGGCCGCGGTCCTGATGTACGGCGTGCCGTTGCGGGTCGCGCCCCCCGAGCCCAGCCCGGAGGAGCGGCGCACCCTGGCCCGGCTCGAGCGGGAGCGCGAGGAACTCGCGCAGGGGGCCGCGGTCGGGGAGGGGGGTGCCGATCGACTGCGGGAGCGCCTGGAAGCCGTCGAGGGACTCCTGCGGGACATCCGCCGGGCGGACTGGGAGGCCTCTGCGGACTCGGAGCTCGCCCTGGTGCGGGCGGGACCCTACCCGCTGCGCGGCTGGGTGCCCAACCCGGCCTTCTCGGGGGAGGCGAGCCGGAACGGGTCCCTGCGAGCGGAGTCGCTGCTCGCGGTGAGCCGGCTCGACGGGCCCTCCGAGGCCTTGGTCCGCCGGGTGGTGGACGACGGGCTGGCCGCGGAGGCCGAGGGGCTGGAGGGCACGGCCTACCTGGACGCGCGCTGGAAGGATCCCGGCCCCGACGCCGAGGTGTCCGGCTACGCGCTCTACGACCGGTCCCTCCACCGCGCCGCGGCGGTGCTGCGGGCCCAGGGGCTCGCAGCGGTCGTGGACGACCGGCCCGAGCTCTTCCCCGAGGGCGCGGCGCTCCCCGCCGCCCTGTACTGCGGCTGGTACAGCCTCTCCCGGTACGTCGGAGCCTTCGCGTGGCGGCGGGGAGCGGTCGGCTACCACATCGCCAGCGGCGAGTGCACGACGCTGAAGCGGGCGGGCAACCGGGAGTGGTGCCAGCGCCTGCTCGAGGAGGGCGCGGCGGCGACCCTGGGACCGGTGGGCGAGCCCTACGTCCAGGCCTTCCCCCCGCCCGCCCTCTTCTTCGAACTCCTCGTTCGGGAGCGGCTGCCCCTGGCGGAAGCCTACCTGCGCAGCGTCCCCTACCTGTCCTGGAAGATGGTCCTCCTGGGGGATCCCCTGTACCGGCCCTTCCGGCCTCGGTGAGGCGGCCTCCCGGAGCGGCCTCGCGACCCCCGCGGCCCCGAGGGGTGAGCTCCCGGGATGCACCCCCGATCTGGAGGGCTTCCAGGTTGCACTTGCGGCGGCCCGGAAGATCGGAAATACTCGGCCCCTCGACGGTTCGCGCGGGGGACGCGCGGCCCGAGAGCCCTCGGGGGGATCATGAGTCGTTCCGGAACCCTTCGCGGCGTCCCTTGCGCCGCCGTCCTCGCCACGCTGCTCCTCGCGGCCGTTCCGGCCCGGGGCCTCGACGTCGTCTGGGTGTACCCGGCTCCCAACTCCCTCGTCACCGAGTCGCCGCTGCCGCTGCTCGGCTACCTGAAGGACGGGGCGGCGTCCTCCCTGCGCGTGGAGGTGCGCTCGTCGGGCGCGCAGGCCCCGGCGCGGGCCCAGGACCTCTTCCTCTTCAAGGGCCGCGTCTTCTCCGCGTCCGTGGAGTTGACCCCCGGCCGAAACGACCTGACCGTGGGAGACCGGACGCTGCCCTTGCTCTACCGGCCCGACGCCCAGGTCGAGCGGGACGGGGACTTCCGCCGGGTGCGCCCCCACGCGGGCGTCACCAAGGGCTGCGGTCCCTGCCACGGCTTCGCGGGGGGCCGGATCACCCTGGCCAAGGCCGCGCCGGACCTCTGCCTCGACTGCCACGGGAAAGCGGCGGCGTGGCTCGACGCGGAGGGCTCCGAGAGCGCACATCGGCGGGACGTCAACCGGGACTGCTCGCGGTGTCACGAGGCCCACGCCTCGGTCGGGAGGGGCCTCCTGCGCCTCTCCGCCGCAGGGCCCTGCGCCCCGTGTCACGAGGACCGGGCCCGGGGAGCCGGAACCCACCCGGCCTACGAGGAGGGCGGGTGCCTGGCGTGCCACCGGCCCCACCCCGACGGGCAGGGTGCCTCGACGCGGGCGCCCGTCCCGGAGCTGTGCGCGGATTGCCACGACCAGGGCGGCTCCGCTACGGGCCTCCACCCGGCGCTGGGGGGCGAGCGCTCCTGCGCCGCGTGCCACGACCCCCACGGGACGGCCGGGAAGCTCCTCACGGCGCCGCCGGGACCCGCCCTGTGCGGTGCCTGCCACGCCCAGGTCCTGGCCGGGGGGCACGGGCGGGACCTGGAGGAGTGCAACCGGTGCCACGACCCCCACGGGAAGGTGGGCGGCGGCCTGCTGCGCCGCGGGGTCGGGGCCGTGTGCCGGGAGTGCCACGACGACGTGTCCGCCGGCCGCCGCGTGCACGCCGCCCTCGAGGAGGGGTGCGAGACCTGCCACTCCCCCCACGCCGAGGGGCCCGAGGCGGTCCGGCCGTCCTGCGACGAGTGCCACGACCTGACCGGGGACGGGGAGCTCGCGAGCCTCCACGGGCGCCTGACTCCTTCCGCTGCGGCGTGTCTCTCCTGCCACCGCCCCCACGCCTCGGACGAGCCCGATCTCCTCCGGGGCCGGGCCCACTTCCCCATCCTCAAGGGAACCTGCAAGGCGTGCCACGGGGAGGGCGCACAGAAGAGCCTGTCCGTGTCGGCGCCGGCCGAACGGTGCCGGGCCTGCCACGCCTTCCAGCGGGAGATGGAGGCGAAGGGGACGCCGCTGCACGATCCCGTGGCGTCGGGGGACTGCCTGGAGTGCCACGAGCCCCACCTCGCGACGCGTCCCCGCCTGCTCCGGGCCCCCGAGGCGAAGGTGTGCGGGGAGTGTCACGACCTCCCGGGGCCCGGCGAGGGCCGCGCCATGCACCCGGCGGCGGAGACCTGCTCCGACTGCCACGCCGCCCACGGCGGGGAGCGCAAGCACTTCCTCACGGCGCGGCCGCCGGAGCTCTGCTACGAGTGCCACGACGACCCCTCCGGGGGTGGCGCGGCGGTGCACCCGGCCCTGGAGGAGGGGTGCCTGAGCTGCCACGACCCCCACGCGGGGTGGG
The DNA here is from genome assembly GCA_963707045.1 of uncultured delta proteobacterium. GTDB lineage: Bacteria > Desulfobacterota > Deferrisomatia > Deferrisomatales > JACRMM01 > CAZGRT01. Next base: position 1,798 of record CAVPOV010000014.1, on the reverse strand, counting down.
CTCCGGGCGCGCTCAAGGCGAAGCCCGTGGCGACGTGCCTGGAGTGCCACGACGACCCGGCCGCCGGGCTCGCGCGCCGCCACGGCGCCGTCGATCGCGGCTGCTCCGGCTGCCACGAGCCCCACGCTTCGGAGAACGCCCACTTCCTCCGGGCGCGGGGCGCGGCCCTGTGCGCCCGGTGCCACGACGCGGCGACGCCCGCCGGGGGGAGGACCCTGCACCCGCCGGTGGAGGAGTGCGGCGACTGCCACGACGGTGCGTCCCACGGCGGCGCCAAGGCCGGACTGCTCCGGGCGGCGCCACCGGCGCTCTGCCTCGACTGCCACGACGACCCGCGGGAGAAGGGGGGGAACTCCACCCGGCCCTGGAGGAGGGGTGTCTCGTGTGCCACGACCCCCACCAGGGGTTCACGAGGGGGCTGCTGCGGGGCGGCGGCGCCACCGCGGCCTGCCTCGAGTGCCACGACGACCCGGCGTCGGGGGCCGCCGTGGTCCACCGGCCCGTGGCCGAGGCCTGCTCGTCGTGCCACGAGCCCCACGCCGGGAGGAACCCGAGCCTTCTCAAGGCCCGAGGCAGCGCCCTCTGCCTCGGCTGCCACGAGCTCCCGGCCCACCACCACTCCATCGACGCGGTCTCCGGTGCCGAGCGGTTCCCCCGGGCCGCCGACTTCCCGGCCGAGGGCGGGCGGTTCGCCTGCGCCGGCTGCCACCTTCCCCACGGCGCCGACGGCAAGGGGCTGCTCCGGCCGAAAGAGGAGCTGTGCGCGGCGTGCCACCAGCTCTAGGCCCGGGAGCGGTCCCCTCCTCCGGCCCCGCGGGCCGGGGCGCCTACTCCGGCATCGGCCACATCCCCCGCTCCTCCAGGACCCGGCGCAGGGCCTTGAGGCCCTGGTTCATCGCCGGCACGCCCCCGTAGACCGCGGTCTGGAAGATCACCTCGGCGAGCTCGCGCGGCTTGCACCCCACGTTGAGGGCGGCGTGCAGGTGGAGCTCCAGCTCCTCGCCGCGCTCGAGCACGGTCAGCGCGGCCACGGTCACCATCTGCCGCACCGGGTGGGGGATCACCTCCCGGGCGTACATCTGCCCGGTGATGAAGAGCGACAGGTCCCGGGCCATCCCCTTGTCGAAGGAGCGCCACAGCTCGTAGGGCCTCTCCCCGGGCACGCCGGCGAAATAGAGCTTCGCGGTCTCGGCGGTCTTCTTCGCGAGGTCGTCCGACACGGTGGAGCCTCCTTCCCGTCTGGGTTTCGGGCGTTGTGCCTCAGGCCCCGGCGCGCCGGCGCTTGGGCGAGGCGATCAGGCACAGGAAGAACAGGACGGTCGCCGTGAGCACGATCGTGGCGCCCGAGGGGACGTCGAAGACGTAGGAGAGGACGAGCCCCAGGAAACAGGAGAGGTTGCCGAAGAGCACGGAGAGCAGGAACAGGGCGCGGTAGTCGTAGGTGAGCTGGTGCGCCGCGGAAGCCGGGGTCACGATGAGGGCGAAGACCAGCATCACCCCGACGGCGTCCAGCGACAGGACGATCGTCAGGCTCACCAGCAGCAGCATCACGAAGGAGAGCCGGCCGGCCGGAAGTCCCAGGGCCTCGGCCATCTCGGCGTCGAAGGTCAGGAGCTGGAACTCCTTGAACAGGAGCACCACGGTGAGTGCGACGACGAAGGTCAGGGTGAGGATGATCCCCAGGTCCGCCCGGGTGACCGAGAGGATGTTCCCGAAGAGGTAGCCGTAGAGGCGCGCGTCGTAGGTCCTCATCAGCCCGACGAAGAGGACGCCGAGCGCCATGGTGAGCGCGTAGATG
>CAVPOV010000013.1:0-45730 GCA_963707045.1 uncultured delta proteobacterium | reverse complement strand
GACGGCCCCGGCGGACGTGAGCGTGGCGGCGACGGGTGCACTGACGAGCGTGGCCCTGGGCACGGCCACGGCCAGCGACGCGGTGGGCGTGGTGAGTGTGACCCACGACGGGCCGGGTGCCGGGTTCCCGGTGGGGACCACGGTGGTGACCTGGACGGCGACCGACGCGGCGGGCAACGCCGGCACGGCGACCCAGCAGGTGGTGGTGAGCGACGGGGCGGGGCCGGTGATCACTTCGTCGGGCACTCCGAGCCTGACGGAGAACAGCACGGCAGTGGTGGTCGTGGCGGCCACCGACGCGGACGGCGACACGGTGAGCTATGCCATCACGGGCGGGGCCGACCGGGACCTGTTCCGCCTGGACGCCGCCACGGGCGCCCTGACCTTCGGGGCGGCGCCGGATTACGAGAACCCGACGGACAGCGACGGGAACAACGTCTACATCGTGGCGGTGACGGCCGACGACGGGAACGGGCACGTCACCGGCCAGTCCCTCACCGTGACGGTGACGGACGTCAACGATACGCCCCCGGTCCTCCTGGGAGCGACCGGTCCCCTGGCCGCCACGGCCGCCGGCCCGTGGACGCTCACCCTCGCCCATCTGAGCGTGTTCGACCCGGACAGCGTCTATCCCGCCGACTTCACCCTCTCGGTGGGAGACGGCCCCGGCTACACCCACCAAGGGAACACCATCACTCCCGATGCCTCGGGCTCCGGAACGCTTCGCGTCACCATCACCGTGAGCGACGGCTCGTTCCAGGTGCAGGGAGAGGTGGAGGTGCAGGTCTTTAGGCCTCTGGCCGTGGTCGACGGCGAGGGCGCCCCCGTCGATCCGGGGCTTCCCCTCGGCGTCGATGCGGCCGGCCAGGTGGTCCTAGTGCCGTCGCAGGGGAGCGGGACCTACGGGGTGGAGGTTGTCTCCACGCCGGCCGACGCCGGCAGTCCGACGGCGACGCTGGGGCCGGACGGGCGTGTGATCTTCACGGCCTCCACAGAGGGCGCGTTCGCGGGCCTGTACGAGATCCAGATCCGCGACACGGTCACGGGGGAGACCTTTGCGACCACCGTGTCCGTCCCGCTCCGGGTGGAGGTGTCTAGGACGGTGATCCTGGACGTGGACAGCACCCAGACCGTGACGGTGCGCGGCGGCGCGCCCGCGGACACCATCGTCTTCACCGTTCGTGCGGGGGACGGGACCGAGGACGAGAACGGGGCCATCGCCTCCGTGGAGAGTGCCGCGGCCGCCGATGATGCGACTTCCGGCAATCCGGCCGTATCCACGATCCGGCCTGCGCGAGTCGGCGCGGTGACCCTCTTCAGTCTGGAGGCCGCGGACGTAACGCAGGCAGCGCTCGCTCCGGCATCGAGTGAACCGTTGCGAATCGTCCCGACCCAGACGTACACCGGCACGGTGCGCGATTCCAGCGGGCAGCCGGTGCCTGCGACGGCCATTGCCGTCGCGGACTCGACGGACGAGTTCGGCGCGCCGTGGAGTGCGGTCTCCGCAGGGGACGGGAGCTTTACGCTGCACGTCCCGGCGACGCCGGGGGGCCACGTCCTCCAGGCGACCCATCCCAGCTACCTTCCTCAGGTAGTCCAAGCCGGAGATTTGCTGGCCACCGGCGAGATCGTGCTGGTCGCGCCCACAGCGTCGATCTCGGGAGCGGTGATCGGGCTCGTGGCCGGCGAAATGGCCGAACTTACCGCCCAGTACGCGAGCAGCGATGGGGTACTGGTTTCGACCCCTCCCGTCACCGTGGTCGGCGGAGGGAGCGGTCTGGACTCCTATGTGCTCCAACTCCCCGAGAGGGTCTATGTCTCGGTCACGGCGAGCGGTAGCGGGTTCCTGTCGCTCTCGGCAGACAACGGCGGAGCCGGTTTCGACCTCCTCCAGGGGTCCCCGGCCGGCGTCCTGCTTCACCTCGAGCGCGCGTTGCGGTACCGCCACGAGATCTCTATCCCCGCGGCCGACGGGTTCGGTCCGGCCTATTTGGTGAGCGAGACCGTCATTCCGGCAAACCTTTCCTCCTACACCGCGGTTTCCGTTGCCTCGGATGGGACCACCGCGCCCTTGGTGGTGGCGCCGGACGGGACCGGAGGGCTCCTGATCCAGCTTGAGGACGACACGAGGACGAGGGTCGCCCTGGTGGGCCCGGACGGGCTCGTCGTGTACGCGTTCACGCATGACCCGAGCTTCGCACCGCGGGTCTCTGAAACCGCCCAGGCGGACTCCCGGGCCGGCGGCTCCTGGACCTTCGCGGCCGAGGTCGAGGGCACGGCGGTTCCGGAAGTGGGTGTGGAGGTCCCCGTCGGGGGGCTGGACCTGGGGGCCTTGGCTTGCAAGCCGCCTCCGGCGACGATCGAGGTTCTGGTCCTGGACCCGCCTTCCGCCGACGAAGCGACCGAAAGGCGGACGCTGGGGCTTCGGGGGAAGCTTGCCGAGATATGGATCCACCAAGGGGACTGCGACGGAGGCCTGCTGGCCATCGACGCGGGCACGGTGCGAGACCTTCGCCTTACGGTCCCCTTCGACTCGGCGGTCGTTCTAGGAGGAGACCTGGAGCGTCGGGTGATGGAGATCTTCCACGGGCGAGACCCCGCGGCCTTCGTAGCAGGGAGCGTGGAGTCCGTTCCGGTGGTCGACATCGTCCGATCCGATTACGCGAGCGGCCGGGTCACCTTTCGCGTCTCCCACCTTTCGGTGTTCTCGATCGGTGCCGCAGACGCACAGCCCGCTGACGTGAACCCTAGCTGTGGGACGGGCAGCGACGGCTCCGGCTGCTTTGTCTCCACCGTGGCCGAGGACGGCTTGGGTGCGGCGCTTCGCCGTGCCGCGACGCGCGTTCTGGATTGGCTCCTTTGACCTCTGTTGAACAGATTTTCGCCGACGCGCGCAAACGCCCGGCAGACCTTCTCGCAGACCGGAGGCCCCCGATGCCAGCGCCGCACCGTCCTGGTTGGAAGATCCTTGTCCTGTCGGCGATCTTAGCTTTGCCCGTCGCAGGGGCTTCTCTTGCGATCGGCGCGGAGAGTTCCGGGGAAGTCGACGCGGAGCGGCCGTGGTCTCTGGCTGCTGGCGTTGGCATCGGCTACCTGAACGACGACGCCAAGTCGTGTGCAGGGGAGTGCTCGTCTCGTTTCGAGGTCGATGGTCGACTCTCCCCGTCACTGCGAATCGCTTACTCCTGGAGCGACCAACTATCCTCGGAGTTGGACCTTCGATGGGACGCCTATCGATGGGAAGTCGACAACACGGCGGGCGAGGGGCAGAGCAGTTTCTGGTCATACACGGTGGCCACCGGCCTGGCCTATCTGTTCACCCCACGGGAGCTGGGGTTTCTGGGCAGGGTGCGTCCTGTTGCGAAGGCGGGGGTTGGGTTTCGGTTCCCGGATGCCGATCTGGACGCTCCCGTTCGCGACTACGAACCTGGCCTGGGCTTCGAGTTGTCGGTGGGGTTGAGCAAGGGCCGCTTCGACTGGCGACTGGGCTACTCCTACTACCGGCATCCGGCAGGAGACCGGGAGTCCGCCGCGACCCGGACCCAGACCCTAGTCTTGGATGACGTCTTCATGGAGGTCTCCTACCGTCTGGGGAGCTGGTGAGCCGAAGGGACCGAGGCTGCTCCGAGTGCCTCCCGCCGCCAGGCTCTCACTTGCCGCCGCCCAGGGGACGGTCTCTGGAGACGTCGACGGGTCTCTCGCGCCTCTTACGCTCTTCGCCGAAGCGTTCGCCCCCCTCACGGCCCGTGCGGCCGCGTGTCGTGAACTCGAGGGTTGGCGAACTGCGCGGATGGGTCGTCGAAGAGGAGCAGGCGAACATTCGCGCCTGTCCGGGGTGGGGGCTCGGAGCCGAGAAGAGAAGAGGCTCCCGGCTCGGAAGGTCCGCCACCCTCGATGGGGGCGGACTCTCCGCAACAAGCCTGGGAGCCCTTCGCGGAAGCCCTGGAGACCAGGGCCGGAGTCTGGAGCGGGCGACGAGATTCGAACTCGCGACTCTCAGCTTGGGAAGCTGACACTCTACCAACTGAGTTACGCCCGCGTCGGAGGGCCCTCATTATTGAGAGGGCGTGCCGACCTGTCAACGGCATTCTCGCCGGTCCGAGAGCGCTTCCGCGCGTGGAAATGTCTCCTCCGCGGCCTGTCTCCTCCGCGGCCTTGACACGCCCCGCCCCGTTTCACTAGACTCCCGGTTTCCCTGAATCCGGGCGGCCCCGAGCCGGGGCCTTGGCGGAGGCATCATGTACGCAGTGGTCAAGACCGGGGGCAAGCAGTACAAGGTGGCCGAGGGCACCTTCTTCAAGGTGGAGAAGTGCCCGGGCGACGTGGGACAGGAGATCGTCTTCGACGAGGTGCTCCTCGTGTCGAAGGAAGGGGACCTCAAGGTCGGGGCTCCGACCGTCGAGGGTGCCCGGGTGCGCGGCACGATCGTGGAGCAGGGCCGGGAGAAGAAGATCATCGTCTTCAAGATGAAGCGTCGGAAGGGCTATCGCCGGAAGCAGGGGCACCGGCAGCACTATACCGGCGTCAAGGTGGACAGCATCGAGGTCTGACGGTCGGGAGGGTGTGCGATGGCTCATAAGAAGGCAGGCGGTAGTTCTCGAAACGGTCGTGACAGCCGCGGGCAGCGTCGAGGGGTGAAGCGCTTCGGAGGGGAGGCGGTCCGGGCGGGAAACATCCTGGTGCGCCAACTCGGCACGAAGTTCCATCCCGGCGCGAACGTGGGACTCGGGAAGGACTTCACGCTGTTCGCGCTGGTCGACGGCGTGGTGAAGTTCGAGTGCAAGGGGCGGCAGCGTCGGACCTACGTGAGCGTGCAGCCTCCGGTGGAGGCGTCTGCGTAGAGGCGAACCGCCGCAACCGCGAGGCACGAAGAGGCCCGGACCCGGCGAGACGCCGTCCGGGCCTTCGTGCGTCCAGGCGGGAGACGACGACGGTGGACGACCTGCGAAACGAGAACCCATGAAGTTCGTCGACGAAGTGGAGATGGAGCTGGCTTCGGGCCACGGCGGCGCGGGGTGCGTGTCGTTTCGCCGCGAGAAGTTCGTGCCGAAGGGCGGGCCCGACGGCGGCGACGGCGGCGACGGCGGCAGCGTGGTCCTGGTGGCCGACACCGGGATGGGGACGCTGCTCGACTTCCGGCACCGGAAGGCCATGGGCGCCGAGAACGGCCAGCCGGGGGAGGGGAGCCGCAAGACCGGCCGGTGCGGGCAGGACCTCCGCCTGCGCCTGCCGGTCGGGACCGTGCTCTTCGACGCGGACCGAGGGGAGCAGATCGCGCGACCTGGTGGAGGCGGGGCAGGAGATGGTGCTGCTGCCCGGCGGCCGGGGCGGGCGCGGCAACGCCCGCTTCGCCACCTCCACGAACCGGGCGCCGCGCCACGCCCAGCCGGGGCTGCCGGGAGAGCGCCGTCGCGTGCGCCTGGAGCTCAAGCTGATGGCCGACGTCGGTCTCGTCGGCTTCCCCAACGCGGGCAAGTCCACGCTGATCTCGCGCATCTCAGCGGCGCGGCCCAAGATCGCCGACTATCCCTTCACCACACTGGTTCCCAACCTCGGCGTGGTGGCGTGGGCGGAGGAGAGAACCTTCGTGGTGGCCGACATCCCCGGCCTGATCGAGGGCGCCCACCGGGGGGCCGGCCTGGGCATCCAGTTCCTGCGCCACATCGAGCGCACCCGCGTCCTGCTCCACCTGGTGGACGTCTCGGAGGGATCTCCGGCGCTCGAGCGCTACGATGCCATCCGCAGGGAACTCGGGGCGTTCGACCCGCGGCTGCTGGAGCGTCCCGAGATCGTGGTGGTCACCAAGGGCGACGTCACGGAGGTGCGGGATCTGCTGCCGGTGGTCCGTCGGGAGTTCCGGGACCGGGGGATCGACGCGTGGGTGATTTCGGCGGTGAGCGGGGAGGGGTTGCCGGACCTCGTCGTGGAGACCGGCAGCTTGGTGCAACGCCTGCGGGAGGAGGAGCAAGGTGGCGAGTGATCGAGGCCTGCGGGCCGCCCGCCGTGTTCTGGTGAAGATCGGCAGTCAAGTGGTGACCGCGCCCGGCGGGGGACTGGACCGCGCGGTGTTCCAGTGGCTCGGGGAGGACGTCGCCCGACTGCGCGAGCGGGGGGTCGAGGTGGCCCTGGTGTCTTCCGGCGCAGTGGCCTCGGGGGTGGCCCGACTGGGACTCGACGGCCGGCCGCCTACCATCCCCGAGGTCCAGGCGGTGGCGGCCGTGGGCCAGATCAGCCTGATGAAGACCTACGAGGAGGTGTTCGGGAGCCTGGGCCTCGTGGTGGGACAGGTGCTCCTGACCCGCGACGACCTGGAGAGCCGGCGGCGCTACATGAACGCCAAGGACGCCCTGACGACTCTGTTCCACATGGGCGTCGTCCCGGTCATCAACGAGAACGACACGGTGATGGTCGAGGAGATCAAGTTCGGCGACAACGACAGCCTCTCCGCCATGGTGGCGAACCTGGTGGAGGCGGATTGCCTCGTGATCCTCACCGACACGGAGGGCCTCTACGATCGGGACCCGAAGGTGCACCCGGATGCCCGGCTGGTCTCCCGGGTGGACGAGGTGGACGAGGCCGTCGAGTCCTTCGTGGGGGCGTCGAAGACCCGCGGTGGGCACCGGCGGGATGGCCACGAAGCTCCAGGCCGCGAAGCGGGCCACCCACGGCGGCAGCGCGGTGGTCGTCGCGTCGGGCAAGACCGCTCCACGCGTTGGGGCGGATCCTGGACGACGAGGAGGTCGGCACCTACTTCTCGCCGAGCGACGACCGGCTGAAGCGACGGAAGCACTGGATCGCGTACACCGTGAAGCCTGCCGGGCGCCTGGTGCTGGACGAGGGAGCGGTGCGAGGCCATCGTAGCGAAGGGGAAGAGCCTGCTGCCGAGCGGGGTCCGCGCCGCCGAGGGCGACTTCGACCGGGGCGACGCGGTGAGCCTCGTGGGGCCCGACGGGGTGGAGGTCGCGCGCGGGCTCACCAACTACAGCGTGGACGAGGCCCGCAAGATCGCCGGATTGGCAACCTGGGACATCGCTGCTACACTCGGCTACTGTTTCCACGACGAGGTCGTCCACCGCGACGACCTCGTGGTCATGTCGTCGGCGCAGGCACAGGAGCGGCCTGCGCCTCGTCGCAACGGCGCCCCGGGCGACGCCTGAGACGCCGGGAGGGAGATCGGATGTCACTGCGGGACGACCTCGTGGCGATGGGGATCCGAGCCCGGCGAGCGAGCCGCGCCCTCTCGCGCCTATCGAGCGCCGACAAGGACCGGGCGCTCCGGGCCATGGCGGACGCCCTGGAGGCGGGCCGCGGCGAACTCCAGCGGGCGAACCGGGTCGACCTCGAGGCAGCCCGGGAGGCCGGCCTCAGCGGCGCCATGATCGACCGGCTCACGCTGTCGGACGCGGTCGTCGCGTCCATGGCGGCCGGCCTGCGGGAAGTGGCGGCCCTGCCGGACCCGGTGGGCGAGGTGGTCCGGATGTGGAAGCGCCCCAACGGGCTCCTGGTCGGCAAGAAGCGGATCCCACTGGGCGTGATCGGGATCATCTACGAGTCGCGTCCCAACGTCACCGCCGACGCGGCCGCGCTGTGCCTCAAGGCCGGCAACGCCGTGATCCTGCGCGGGGGGAGCGAGGCCATCCACTCCAACCGGGCGGTGGCGGAGGTGCTCGGACGTGCAGGCGAAGGGGCCGGCGTGCCCGACGGCGCCGTCCAGTTGGTGGGGGTGACGGACCGGGAAGCCGTGCTGGAGATGCTCCAGCTCGAGGAGTACATCGACCTGATCATCCCGCGCGGGGGCGAGGGCCTGATCCGATTCGTCACGGCCAACTCCCGGATCCCCGTGGTCAAGCACTACAAGGGCGTCTGCCACGTGTTCGTGGACGCTTCGGCGGACCTGGATGCCGCCCTGGCGATCGTCTTGAACGCGAAGGTGCAGCGGCCCGGAGTGTGCAACGCGATGGAGACCCTGCTGGTGCACCGGGAGGCGGCCGGCGCCTTCGTGCCCCGGGTCGTGCGGGCCATGGAGGAGGCCGGGGTGGAGGTGCGCGGGTGCCCGGAGACGGCGCGGCTGGCCCCCTCGGTGCGGCCGGCCCGGGAATCGGACTGGGGCGCCGAGTTCCTCGACCTGATCCTGGCCGTGCGCGTGGTCGACTCCCTGGACGAGGCCATCGACCACATCGAGCGGCACGGGAGCCTCCACACCGAGGCCATCGTCACGCGCGACTACGGCAACGCGCAGCGCTTCCTCGACGAGGTCAACTCCTCCACCGTCCTGGTCAACGCCTCGACCCGCTTCAACGACGGTCAGCAGTTGGGGCTCGGCGCCGAGATCGGCATATCGACGACCAAGCTCCACAGTTTCGGCCCCATGGGGGCCGAGGACCTCACCACCACCAAGTTCATCGTGTACGGTCAGGGGCAGGTGCGGGACTAGCGCCGTGAAAGTCGGCGTGTTCGGCGGCACCTTCAACCCGGTGCACCTCGGCCACCTGAGGGCTGCGGAGGAGGTGCGGGAGGCACTGTGCCTCGACCGGGTCCTGTTCGTGCCGGCGCGTGTCCCTCCCCACAAGGGGGGCGAACCGGTCGCGCCCGCCGAGGTTCGCTTGGAACTGGTGGCCCGCGCCGTGGAGGGGAATCCCGGGTTCGGCGTCTCCGACTTGGAACTGAGGCGCGAGGGGCCGAGCTACTCCGTGGACACGCTGAAGCAGTTGGACGACGCCGCCGCGCAGGGAGGGGACATCTGGTTCCTCATGGGCGCCGACGCCTACCGGGAGGTGCACACCTGGCACCGGTACGCGGAGTTGTTCCGGCTCGCTAACGTGGCCGTGATGCGCCGCCCCCCCGGCGCAGGCCCCCTGGTGGCACCCCGGGGTCTCGCCGACGAGTTCTCCCCCACGGCCGCAGGGCTCCGTCACCGGAGCGGCCGGGAGGTGCGACTGGTGGGCATCACCCTGCTCGACGTCTCGTCCACCCAGATCCGGCGGGCGCTCGCCCAGGGGTTCTCGATCCGGTATCTCGTGCCCGAGGCGGTCCGGCCGCGGCTGGAGGATCTGGCCCGGGAGAACGCCCACTGGTTCACAGGGAGTCGAGGATGACGGGAGCTTCCGCCCTGGAGAACGTGTTCGCGTGCGCAAGGGCCGCGGCCGACCGGAAGGCCGGCGACCTGCGGGTGCTCGACGTGCGCGGCCTGTCGAGCTTCACCGACTACTTCCTGATCGTCAGCGGATCCTCCGACCGGCGCGTGCAGAGCATTGCCGAGGCGGTGGTCGAGGCCATGAAGGCGCGGGGCATCCGGCCCCTGGGCGTGGAGGGGGTGCGCGACGGCCGCTGGGCGCTGATCGACTTCGGCGAGTGGGTGGTCCACGTGTTCTACGAAGACCTGCGGGCCTTCTACGATTTGGAGGGGCTGTGGTTCGACGCGAAGCCCGTTGAAATCCCGGAGGAGGTGCTGGGCGTCCCGGCGGCTCCGGCGGTGGGAGCGAGGCGGTGAGCGTTCCGGCCGTGGCCGTGGTGGGCGGGGGGGCTTGGGGGACCGCGTTGGCGGACCTCCTGGCCCGCAAGACCGGGAACGTCTCCCTGTGGGTCTACGAAGAGGACCTCGCGGCGGAGATGGCCGAGAGCCGGGAGAATCGCGTGTACCTCCCGGGGCACCGCCTCCACGAGGGCGTGCGGCCGTCGGCGGACCTCGGGGCCGTGGTCGGAGGGGCTGACGTCGTGGTGAGCGTGAGCCCCAGCCAGGTGGTTCGCCGCGTGATGGGCCGGGCGGCCCCGCATCTCGAGGACGGCGTGCAAGTGGTGAGCGCCTCCAAGGGCATCGAAAACGGCACACTGCGGCTCATGCACGAGGTGCTCGGGGACGTGCTCCCCGCGGGTGCCGCCCGCCGGGTGTCGGCCCTCTCCGGGCCGTCCTTCGCGGCCGAAGTGGCCCGGGGCGTGCCCACGGCCGTGAGCCTGGCGAGCGCGGCCCCGGAGGACGCGGCATTCCTCCAGGACCTCTTCTCCGGCCCCACCTTCCGCGTGTACACCCTCGACGACGTGACCGGGGTCGAACTCGGGGGGGCTCTCAAGAACGTCGTGGCGCTCGCTGCGGGCATTTCCGACGGGCTGGGTTTCGGGCACAACAGCCGCGCCGCCCTGATCACGCGGGGATTGGCGGAGATCAGCCGCTTGGGCGTAGCCCTGGGGGCCAAGCCGCTGACGTTCCTCGGTCTGGCCGGCATGGGGGACCTGGTGCTCACCTGCACCGGCGACCTCTCCCGCAACCGGACCGTGGGCGTGCGGTTGGGCCGGGGCGAGAAGCTCGACGCGATCCTGGCCTCCATGACGGCCGTGGCCGAGGGGGTGCAGACCTGCGAGGCGGCCGTGGGCCTGGCCGAGCGCTGCGGGGTGGAGGTCCCCATCGCCTCCGAGGTCCGGAGGGTGCTTCGGGAGGGGAAGGATCCCCGCCGGGCCGTGATCGACCTCATGAGCCGGCCTTCCAAGCGGGAGTTCTGGGACCTGGAGGCGGACCGCCGGTGACGAGGGCGGCGTTCGTGACCCTGGAGGGCGGCGAGGGCAGCGGCAAGAGCACCCAGATCGAACGGCTCGCGGCCCGGCTCGAGGCCGCCGGCCGACCGGTGCTCGTCACCCGCGAGCCGGGGGGCAGCGCGCTGGGCCGCAGGATCCGCGAACTGCTGGTGCGGGTCAGCGAGGACCCCCCGAGCCCGCTCTCGGAGCTGCTCCTCTACGCAGCGGACCGCGCCCACCACGTGGAGACCGTCATCCGGCCGGCCCTTGAGGCGGGGCGCGCGGTGCTCTGCGACCGGTACGCGGATGCCACCGAGGCGTACCAGGGCTGGGGCCGGGGGTTGGGACTGGAGTTGATCCGCGAGCTCAACGGCCTGGCCACCACCGGCCTTTGGCCGGATCGGACCGTGGTGCTCGACCTGCCTCCCGAGGAGGGCGTGGCCCGCTCCCTGGAGCGCCAGCGAGGCAGCGCCGCACCCCGGGAGGAACGCTTCGAGGTCGAGACCGTCGCGTTCCACGAGAGGGTGCGGCGGGGCTATCGGGCCATAGCGGCCGCGGTCCCGAACCGGGTGCGGGTCGTGGACGCGGTGGGAACTCCCGAGGTCGTGGCCGCACGGGTTTGGGAGACCGTGGCGGACCTGTTCGAAGAGGGGGCGGAGGAGTGAGCACGGTTCGCCTCCCTGCAGCCCGGCGCTGAGCGGGTCGGCCATGGCGTTTTCCGCGATCCTCGGCCACGATCGACCGCTGCGCGTGCTGCGCAGGGCTCTCGCCTCGGACCGGGTTCCCCACGCCTACCTCTTCTGGGGTCCGGAGGGGGTGGGGAAGGAGGCGGTGGCGAAGGCGGCGGCGAAGGTGCTGCTGTGCGCCGGTTCGAACCGCCAGGGACCGGGGACGGCGTGCGGGGTCTGCACCGCGTGCCGGAAGGCGGACGCGGGGTCCCACCCCGACCTCCACCTCGTGGCTCCCGAGGGGGCCTCCATCCCCATCGCGGCAGTGCGCCGGCTGCAGGAAACCCTTTCGTACCAAGCCTTTGAAAGGGGCCGCAAGGTTGCTATAATCCGCGACTCGTCCCGGATGACGCGCGAGGCCGCCAACGCGCTCCTGAAGACCCTGGAGGAGCCGCCGGCGGGCACCCACCTCATCCTGCTCGCGCACCACAGGAACCAACTCCTCCCGACGCTGGTCTCCCGCTGCCAGTCCTTGCGGTTCGACCCGATTGCCGAGGACTTGGTGGCGCGTCTGCTCGAATCCGACGGGGTGGCGCCGGAGGTCGCGCAGACCATGGCGGGCGTGTCGGGGGGGTGCCCGGGGCTCGTGCGGGGGCAGGCGCCGGAGACCTTCGCCTCGGTGGAGCGCGAGGCGGCGGAGGCCTGGGAGTGCTGGAGCTCGGGAGGGGCGTCGGACCGGCTGGGCCTGGCGGCGCGCTGGGGCGCGGATCGGGCTGGACTCGCCCTGCGCCTCGACGCCCTCGAGAGGTTTCTCGAGCGGCGGGTCCGGGAGGGCGCTCGGAAGGGGGCGGCGCAGGCCGATGCCCTCCGGGGTCTTAGCGGCGTGTTGCGGGTGCGGGAACTGGTGGAACAGAACATCAACGCCGAGCTGGCCTTGGACGCCCTGCTGCTGGGGGTGCTGGCCACGCCGTGGGAAGAAGCGCTGTGAGAGTGATCGGTGTTCGTTTCAAGACCGCGTCCCGCGTCTACTCCTTCGACACCGGGGGAGTGGAGTGCGCCGCGGACGACTGGGTGGTGGTGGAGACGGAGCGAGGCATGGCGCTGGGCCGGGTGGTGGGACCGCCCCGGGAGCCGGAGAACCCGCCCCCGCAGCCCTTGAAGAAGGTTCTGCGGAAGGCAGAGGACCGGGACATCCTGCGCTACGAGCAGAACTGCGAACTGGAGGGGTACGCCTACCAGTTCTGCCTGGAGCGCATCCGCCAGGCGCGCCTCCCCATGAAGCTGGTGGACGTGGAGTACCTCTTCGACGGCTCCAAGGCGATCTTCTACTTCACCTCGGAGAGCCGGGTCGACTTCCGGGACCTCGTGCGGGACCTCGCGCGCCAGTTCCACACGCGCATCGAGATGCGCCAGATCGGGGTGCGCGACGAGGCGAAGATGGTCGGCGGCGTCGGGCTGCTGCGGGCGCGAGCTGTGCTGCGCCACGTGGCTCGCCGACTTCGCGCCGATCAGCGTGAAGCATGGCCAAGGACCAGAACGTCTCCCTCAACCCGAGCAAGATCTCGGGGATCTGCGGCCGCCTCATGTGCTGCCTCGGCTACGAGTACTCCATGTACCGCCACCTGGGGCGCGACATGCCCAAGCTCGGCAAGCGGGTGGAGACGCCGCGGGGCGCGGGCAAGGTGGTGCGGCGAAACGTGCTGGAGGGGACCTTCGTGGTCCTGGGAGAGCGCGGGGAGTTCGAGATCACCGTGGACGAGTACCAGGGGCGGCAGCCGCCCGAGGCACCGCCGACCCCGGCCGCGGGAGAGGACCGGCCCGCCGCGCCGCCGACGCGGGAGCCCGGGAGGGAGCCGGCAGCGGCCCCCGAGGGACAGCCGGCCGCGCCGCCGGCCCCGGGCGAGGCCGCCCCGGGACCCCGCCCCGCCGAGGGGAGGCGCCGACGAAACCGCCGACGCAGGAAGGGCCCACAGGCGACCGGGAGGAAGACCGATGGCTGAGACCTTCTACGTCACGACGCCGATCTACTACGTCAACGACGTTCCCCACATCGGCCACGCGTACACCACCGTGGCCTGCGACGCCCTCGCGCGGTACAAGCGGGCGGCGGGGTGCGAGGTGTTCTTCCTGACGGGAACCGACGAGCACGGCCAGAAGGTGGAGAAGGCCGCGGCGGAGCGGGGCGAAAAGCCCATCGACCTCGCCGACCGGGTCGTGACGCGGTTCCAGAAGCTTTGGGAGTTGCTGGAGATCTCGAACACGCGCTTCGTCCGCACCACGGAGGCGGACCACCGTCGCTCGGTGAGCGAGTTGTTCCGCCGCATCGAAGCCCGCGGCGACGTGTACCTCGGTGAGTACGAGGACTGGTACTGCACCCCCTGCGAGACCTTCTGGCCCGAGAGCCAACTGTTGGAGGGCAACTGCCCCGACTGTCACCGGCCCACCGAGCGCCTCAAGGAGCCGAGCTACTTCTTCCGCATGTCGCGCCACCAGGAAGCGCTGCTGCGCCACATCGAGGAGAACCCGGACTTCATCCAGCCCGTGAGCCGGCGCAACGAGATCGTCTCCTTCATCCGGGAGGGACTGCGCGACCTCTCGATCTCGAGGACGAGCTTTTCGTGGGGCATTCCCGTCCCCGCGGACCCCAAGCACGTGGTGTACGTGTGGTTCGACGCCCTGACGAACTACATCACCGGGGTCGGGTTCCCGGACGACGAGGAGTGCTTCGGGCGGTTCTGGCCCGCGAACGTGCACGTGATCGGCAAGGACATCCTGCGGTTCCACACGGTGTACTGGCCCACGTTCCTCCTGAGCGCCGGGCTTCCCCTGCCGAAGAGGGTCTTCGCCCACGGCTGGTGGACCGTGGAGGGGAAGAAGATGTCCAAGAGCCTCGGCAACGTGGTGGACCCCGCTGCCATGGCCCAGGAGTACGGGGTGGACGCCTTCCGATACTTCCTCCTCCGCGAAGTGCCCTTCGGGCTCGACGGGGACTTCAGCCGCGACGCCCTGGTCCACCGGATCAACTCGGACCTCGCCAACGACCTGGGGAACCTGGCCTCGCGGGTCTTGGCCATGCTCGACCGGTACCGCGCGGGCGTGGTGCCGAGCGTCGTCTCCTTCGGGTCCGAGGCGGTGGACGAGGAGCTCCGGGACAAGCTCGCCGAGGTGCTTCAGGCAGTGGATCAGGCCATGGGGGAGTTGGCGTTCCACAAGGCGCTCACCGCCATCTGGGGTTTCATCGGGCTGGTGAATCGCTACGTCGATACCACCGCTCCCTGGACCCTGGCGAAGCAGCCGGAGGGGGCCCGGCGCCTCGACCACGTGCTCTACAACGCCTGCGAGTCGTTGCGTGCCATCGGCCTGCTGGTTTTCCCGTTCCTTCCCAAGACGGGCCGGGAGCTCTGGCGCCGGCTCGGGATCGGGCGGAGCGCCGACGAGGGGCGCCTGGAGGAACTAGAGGGGTGGGGCGGCCTGCCCGCGGGTGCCCAGACCGAGCGGGGCGAGAGCCTCTTCCCCCGGATCGAGCGGGCGTGATCGTCGACACCCACGCCCATCTCACCTTCGAGGGGTTGCGCGAAGACGTGCCGGGCGTGCTTCGCAGGGCCCGGGACGCGGGGGTGGGCGCGGTCATCACCGTCGGCGTGGACCCGTCGGACAGCCGGGCGGCCGTGGACTTGGCCCAGGCCCATGACGGGGTGTGGGCGACGGTGGGGGTGCACCCCCACGACGCCGCGGGCCTGACGGCCGAGGTGCTCGACGACCTCGCGGACCTGGCCCGATCGCCCAAGGTGGTGGCCTGGGGGGAGACCGGTCTCGACTTCTACCGCGACCGCTCGCCGCGGGAGGTGCAGAGGAAATGGTTCCGAGAGCAGGTGGTTCGCGCCCGGGAGTCGGGGCTGCCGGTGGTGGTCCACGACCGGGACGCCCACGACGAGTCGTTGAGGATCCTCCGGGAGGAGGCGAGGGGCGGGCTGCGGGGCGTGTTCCACTGCTTCTCGGGTGACGAGGCGTTCGCACGGGAAGTGCTGGGCCTCGGGTTCTACCTCTCGATCCCGGGGACGGTGACGTACCCGCGAAGCGAGGTGCTCCGGCGGGTCGTGGCCTCGGTGCCCCTCGAACGGCTGCTCCTGGAGACCGACTGCCCGTTCCTGGCCCCCCAGCCCGTGCGGGGCCGCCGGAACGAGCCCGCCTTCGCGGCCCACACGGCGGCCGAGGTCGCGCGGCTGCGGGGGCTCGAGGTGGGGGACGTGGCGCGGGTCACCAGCCGCGCCTCCCGGGAACTCTTCGGCGTGGGGGAGCCCGCGGGGGCTCGGGTGGCGTACCCCATCCGGCAGAGCCTGTACCTGAACGTCACGAACCGGTGCACGAACCGCTGCGCGTTCTGTGCGAAGAACCGCTCCTTCGAGGTGAAGGGCCACGATCTCCGGCTCGGTGCCGAGCCGTCCCGCGAGGAGATCCTCGCCGCCGTGGAGGAAGAGGGCGGCGCGGCCGCGTGGGAGGAGGTGGTCTTCTGCGGGTTCGGCGAACCCCTGCTCCGGCTCGACGACGTGCTGGCCGTGGCCCGGGAGCTGCGCGCCCGGGGGGCCCGACGCATCCGGGTGAACACGGACGGCCTGGCGAGCCTGGTGCACGGACGCGACGTCGTGGCGGAGTTGGAGGGGGTCGTGGACGCGGTCTCGGTGAGCCTCAACGCGCCGGACGCGGCGACGTACGAGAGGCTTTGCCGGCCGGGCCTGCCGGGGGCGTACGAGGCGGTCCTGGACTTCCTGCGGGGGGCAGGGGAAAGGCTCTCCGAGGCGACGGCCACGGTCGTGGCCGTTCCCGGCCTCGACGTGGAGGCGTGCCGGCGTCGGGCAGAGGAGCTCGGAGTGGGGTTTCGAGAGCGGGAGTACGACGAGGTCGGTTGAAGAGGGCGGGCCCCGGGGTGGGGTTCCCGCCGTGTCGCGATGGAGGTCGATTCCATGAGTCGTTCGCCGATCACCCGGGAGGGGTACGCGCGCATCCGCGAAGAGCTCGAGAGGCTCAAGCGGGAGGACCGGGTCCACATCATCAAGGAGATCCAGGCGGCTAGGTCCCACGGGGACATCTCCGAGAATGCGGAGTACCACGCGGCTCGGGAGAAACAGGGCTGGATCGAGGCGAAGATCCGCGACCTGGAGACCCGCCTCGCGAGCTCCGAGATCGTGGACGTGGTGACCGGGCCGAAGGAGCGGGTGGCCTTCGGCGCGCACGTGAAGCTGTGCGACGCAGAGACGGGCGGGGAGAAGGTGTACCACATCGTCGGGCCCCACGAGTCGGACGTGGACCTCGGACGGATCTCCATCACGTCGCCGCTGGGGCGTGCGATGATCGGCAAGGAGGTCGGGGACGCGGTGGTGGTCAAGGCGCCCGGCCGCACGATCGAGTACGAGGTCCTGGAGATCTTCGACTGAGCCGCCTGCAGTGCGGCCCCGTTGGTGCAGGAGGATCGCGATGAGCGCACCCGTTTACGAGACCGCTTTCCCCGACCTCCGGCTCGTCAGCCGGGGCAAGGTCCGGGACATCTACGACCTGGGGGAGCACCTGCTGATCGTGACGTCGGACCGCCTGTCGGCCTTCGACGTGGTGTTGCCGACGCCCATCCCCGGCAAGGGGGAGGTGCTCAACCGGCTCTCCGGGCACTGGTTCCATCGTACCGCGGACATCGTGGCCAACCATGTGATCGCCGACGAGGTGGAGGAGTACCCGGCCTCGGCGCGCTGTCACGCGGAGGTCCTCCGGGGCCGGAGCATGCTGGTGCGCAAGGCCAAGCCCTTGCCCGTGGAGTGCATCGTGCGCGGTTATCTCTCCGGGTCGGGCTGGAAGGAGTATCAGCAGAACGGGACGGTCTGCGGCATCGGGCTGCCGACGGGGCTCCGCGAGTCCGACCGCCTTCCGGGCCCGGTGTTCACGCCCTCGACCAAGGCCGAGATCGGAGATCACGACGAGAACATCCCGTTCTCGGAGGTCGAACGGCTCCTCGGTGAAGACCTGGCCGGCCGGGTGCGGGAACTGGCGTTGGCCGTATACGAACGGGGGGCGAGCGAAGCCGCCGCCCGCGGCATCCTCATCGCCGACACCAAGATGGAGTTCGGTCTCCTCGACGGGGATCTGATCCTGATCGACGAGCTCATGACGCCGGACTCGTCGCGCTTCTGGCGTCGGGAGGCGTACCGCCCGGGGGTGGCCCAGGAGAGTCTGGACAAACAGTACGTCCGCGACTACCTCTCCGGCCTGAAATGGGACAAGAAGGCCCCCGGTCCGGAACTTCCCACCGAGGTGGTGGCCGAGACCTCCCGGCGGTACCGGGAGATCCTCGACATCCTGACCCGGGCACCCTGACCGGGGGAGGCCGCATGCACGCCGGAGCCGCCGTCGTCGCGGGGATCGACTTCTCGGCCATCTCGGCAGCCGTGGTCGCCCAGGCCGTGCGTTGCGCCGCCCGGCTCGGAGGCCCGTGCCGCGTGCTTCACGTGGTGGACGTGCTGGACGAGGGGGCGGAGGTGTCGCTGCTCCTGCCTGCGTTGCGTCGCCGTGTGGCTACCGAGCGGCGGGAGGCGGAGGAGGCGATGACGGCCCTGGTTGCGGCCTACGAGAGTGCGCCCGTCGACGTCGTGGCCGAAGTGGCGGAAGGTCGGCCCGCGGAGCGGCTCGTTCGGCTCGTCGGCGCCGAGGGGAGCGCGCTCGTCGTCGTGGGCGGGGGCCCTCCCCAGCGGATGCTCGGAGCCATTGCCGAGAAGGTGGTCCGGGTCGCTCCGGTGCCGGTGCTGGTGGTGCGGCGGCCGCCGCCCGACGGTTATCGGAACCTGTTGGCCGCGGTCGACTTCTCTCCGGAGGCGGAGCGGGCGCTGGAGGCGGCGCTGGGGCTCGTGGAGGAAGGGGGCCGCGTTACGCTGTGGCATGCCGTGGATCCCCGGGGCGGCTCCGGCGTGGAGGATTTTGCGGAGGCCGCAAGCGCCCTGGAGGCTCGGGTACGCGACTGGGCCGCTCCCGTCCTCGGCCGGCGCGAGGCCCGGGTGGTCGCTGTCCAGGGGAGGCCCAGGAAGGTGCTGCTCGAAGAGGTGGTGTCCCGGGAGGCCGACCTCCTCGCGGTGGGTTCCCGGGGCCGAGGGCGCATCCGACGTCTGCTTCTGGGATCGGTTGCCGAGGCGGCGGCCCGTTGGGCTGCCTGCGACGTGCTCGTGGCCGGGCGCCGGGTGATCCCGGGGCCGGGGCCGTGACCACGGGGCGCCGTCTGCTCCGCGTCCTGCGGCTGCTGGTGCTCGTCCCCACTGCGATGGCAGGAGTCGGTTTCGGGTGCCTGGCGCTGGCCGGGCCCCGGGACCTCGCCCTGAGAGCCTGGGCCGGCGCGACGGCATGGGCTCTGGGCCTTCGGGTCCGCCGGTGCGGTGCCAAACCCCCTCCCGGGTGCCTCGTCGTCTCGAACCACGTGGGCTACCTCGACATCCTGGCGCTTGGCCGCGTGCTGCCCGGTTCCTTCCTGGCCAAGTCGGAGATCGCGGGCTGGCCGCTGCTCGGCTTTCTCGCCCGCTCCGGCGGGTCGCTCTTCGTGGAGAGGGAGCGGCCGAGGGCCATCCGGCCCGCCATCGACGAGGTCGTCGCCCGGCTGGAGCGCGGGGGGCGCGTTCTGCTCTTCCCGGAGGCCGGCGTGGAGGGAGACGGAACGACCCTCGGGGAGTTCCGGCCCATGCTCTTCGAGTCGAGCGTGCTCTCCGGTCGGCCGGTGCTGCCCGTGGCCGTCCGCTACACCGCTCCGGCCGATCCCCGGGTCTGGGCCTGGATCGAGGAGCCCGACCTGTGGCGCCACCTGTGGGGCCGTGTCCTCCCGGCCGGCTCGATCCACGTGGAGGTCCGGGTCGGCGACCCCATCGCCCCCGGTCCCGGCGAGGACCGCAAGTCCCTGGCGCGCCGGGCCAGGGACGCGGTGCAGGAACTCCTCTCCCACGCCCCCGGCTCGCTCCCGTGCGAAGGAGGAAGCCCGTGACGGATTCCCGCGACGCACTCGCCGGCGCCGCGACGCTCGATCAGGTCCTCCGGGATCGGGCGCGGCTGTCGGCTTCGAAGACGTGGCTCACGCTGTACGCCAAGGACCGGGTCTCCTGCTCGCTGACCTACGAGGAACTGGAGCAGGGGGCTGCGGCGTGGGCCTCGCACCTGGGTGCCTGCGGTGTGGCGCCCGGCGACCGGGTCCTGCTGGTCCTGCCGACCGAGCGCGTCTTCTACGAGGCCTACTGGGGAATCCTCCTGGCCGGGGCGGTCCCGGTTCCCGCCTATCCCCCGGTTCGATTGAGTCGCATGGAGGAGTACCTCCAGTCGCTCGCCGGTCTCGCGCGCAACTGCGGGGCGGGTGTCCTGATCACCAACGACCTGGTGCGCCCCCTGATCCGGCCGGCCGAGGAGGCGCCGGGGCTCCGGCTCCGGTTCGTGGTGCCCGGAGATCTCAGGACCGGAGCGCAGCCGCCTCGGCTCACCTTGACGGGAGCGGACCTGGGCCTGCTCCAGTACACCTCCGGAAGTACCGGCGCCCAGAAGGGCGTGATGCTGACCCACGCCAACCTGCTCGCCAACCTTCGTGCCATCGGGAAGGGGGTGGACCTTCGGGAGGGGGACATCGCCGTTTCCTGGCTTCCCCTGTACCACGACATGGGCCTCATCGGGCTCATGCTGGGCTCCCTCTACTGGGGCGTCCCTCTGGTGGCCATCTCGCCGGTGGATTTCCTGCGCCGCCCGGTCCGCTGGGTGCGGCTGATGTCCGCGCACCGGGCGACCGTCTCGGCCGGGCCGAACTTCGCGTACAGCCTGGTGGCGCGCAAGGCGAGGCCTGAGGACCTCAAGGAACTGGACCTGTCGACGTGGCGGGTGGCGCTCTGCGGGGCGGAGCCGATCCACCCCTCCACCATCGAGGCCTTCTGCCGGCGGTTCGAACCGCACGGCTTTCGCCCGGAGGCGTTCTTCCCCGCGTACGGCCTGGCCGAGAACACGCTGGCGGTGTCCTTCTCGGACCTGGGGAGCCTGCCCCACGTGGAGCACGTGGACGCGCGACTCCTGGAGGAGGAAGGCCGTGCGGCGCCATCGCGGGCCCCGGAGGGGGCGCGCGCCATCGTGAGCGTGGGGCGCCCTCTCGACACCGTCGAGGTGGGGGTGCTGGGGGAGAAGGGGGAATCCCTGCCCGAGGGGTTCCGGGGTGAAGTGGTTGTCCGCGGTCCGTCGGTCATGGCCGGGTACTACGGCAACGACGAGGCGACGGCCCGCGCCCTGGAGGGAGGGTGGCTGCGGACCGGGGATCTGGGCTTCGAACTCGACGGGCGCCTCTACATCTCGGGCCGCAAGAAGGACATGGTCATCAAGGCGGGACGCAACTACTTCGCCGAGGACCTGGAAGCGGCCGCGGCCGCGGTGCCCGGGGTTCGCCCCGGCGGACTGTGCGTGTTCGCCGTGGAGAACCAGGCTCGGGGGACCGAGGAGGTGGTGCTGGTCGCCGAAGTCCGGGACGACGCGGAGCGGGGGAAGGTCGCCGAACTGCTGCGCACGACCGTGAGCGAGGCAACCGGGTGCCGGCCCGACCGCATCGTCCTGGTTCCTCCCCACACCTTGTCGAAGACCTCTTCGGGGAAGATCCAGCGCTTCCGGGCCCGCGCGTGGTATCTGGACGGGTCCCTGGAGTCGCGCGGCGGAGAACGCCGCACCACCGGGTTCTGGACCTACGTGAAGGCGTGGCTCAGGGACCGGCTTCGCGGTTGACCGAGCGGGGCGGCGCCGCAGCGGTCCGCCGCAGTTCTCCGGGGGATGTGCGCGCGGGTGCCCCCGCTCCTTGAATCGCTTCCGGGCGTCGGATATCATCGCGGCCTTTCCCACCCCCGGCACGGAGTCGCCCTTTGGTATTCTGCGCCCTCGCAAGCGGCAGCAAGGGCAACGCGGTGTTCGTCGGGAACGGGAGCCGGGGGGTCCTGGTTGACGCGGGGCTCCCCTGTCGCGAAATCGAAAGGCGGCTGGCGGCTTCGGGAAAGTGCCCCGCCGACGTCGCGGCCGTCGTGGTCACCCACGATCACTGGGACCACATCCGGGGGGTGGGGCCCTGGGCGCGGCGCCACCGCGTGCCCGTGTACGTGCCCGAGCGCGTTCGGGGCGGGGGGGGCAAGGCCTTCGGGGAAGGGGAGTGGCGGGGCGTCGACGTTCGCCTCTTCGAGCCGGGGTGCTCCTTCGGAGTCGCCGGCCTGGAATTCCTTCCGTTTGCCACTTCCCACGATGCGGCCCAGTCCGTGGGGTTCCGCGTCACGGACGGGGCGGCCACGCTCGGGTTCGCCACGGATCTCGGCTGCGCCTCCCCGGCGGTGACGAGTGCGCTGGAGTCGGCCGACATCCTGTACGTGGAGTCGAACCACGACGAAGACCTCCTCATGGGAGGCCCCTATCCCCTCTTCCTCAAGAGGCGCATCGTCTCCGATCGAGGTCACCTGTCGAACGAGTGCTGCGCGCGACTGGTGGCGCAGGTGCTGCATCCGGGGCTCCGCACCGTGGTTCTGGGCCATCTCTCGGAGGTCAACAACGAGCCGCGGCTCGCCTACGGGGCCGTCCGGGGAATCCTCGAGAGTGCCGGCGCAGGGGACGACGTGACCCTCCTCGTGGCCCGCCAGGACCGCCCCGGTCGGGTGGTTCGCGCGTGAGGACTCCGGCGAGCGGGAGGCTTTCGACGTGCCGCCGGCCGGCCGGGGCGCGGCAGCTTGGACGATCCACCGCAACGGACCCATTACGAGGCGAACCCGCACGATGATCGCTCGCTACACACGGCCCGAGATGGCCGCCGTCTGGACCGACGAGAACCGCTACCGGAAGTGGCTCGAGGTGGAAATCTACGCCTGCGAGGCGTGGAACCGGCTCGGGGCCATTCCGGACGACGCACTGGCCGCGATCCGCGAGCGGGCTGGGTTCGACGTGGCGCGCATCGAGCGGATCGAGGCCGAGGTCAAGCACGACGTCATCGCGTTCCTGACCAGCGTCGCGGAACACGTGGGCCCGGATTCCCGGTACATCCACATGGGGCTGACGTCCTCCGACGTGTTGGACACGGCCCTGGCGATGTTGCTGACCGAAGCCACCGACCTCCTCATCGGGCAGGTCGAGGGGTTGCTCGCCGTCCTCAAGGAACGGGCCCACGAATTCCGCCTGACCCCCCAGATGGGACGCTCCCACGGCATCCACGCCGAACCCATCACCTTCGGGCTGAAGCTGGCCCTCTGGTACGACGAGATGGGGCGGAACCTGGCCCGGCTGCGCCGCGCACGGGAGGCGGTCGCGGTCGGGAAGATCTCGGGTGCGGTGGGCACCTTCGCCAACGTGGAGCCGTTCGTGGAGGAGCACGTCTGCCGTCGGGCCGGCCTCGAGCCCTCCGCCGTCTCGACCCAGGTGGTCCCGCGGGACCGCCACGCGGAGTACTTCGCGCAGCTCGCGGTGGTGGCGAGCAGCATCGAGAAGTTCTCCGTGGAGATCCGCCACCTGCAGCGCACCGAGGTTCTCGAGGCGGAGGAACAGTTCTCCAAGGGCCAGAAGGGTTCCTCGGCGATGCCCCACAAGCGCAACCCCATCGCCACCGAGAACCTGTCGGGTTGCGCCAGGCTTCTTCGCTCTTACGCCCAGGCCGCTTTGGAGAACGTGGCCCTGTGGCACGAGCGTGACATCTCCCATTCGAGCGTGGAGAGGGTCATCGGCCCGGACGCGACGATCCTGCTGCACTACATGCTCCACCGGTTCACCGGGGTGTTGCGGAACCTGGTCGTGTACCCGGAGAACATGCTCCGCAACCTGGACCGGACCGGGGGGCTCATCCACAGCCAGCGCGTGCTGCTCAAACTCGTGGAGAAGGGCGCCACTCGGGAGGATGCCTACCGGATGGTGCAGCGCAACGCGATGCGGGTGTGGGAGGAGGGGGCCGACTACCGCAGCCTGCTGGCCGGCGACCCCGAAGTGGGGCGCCTCCTGACGTCTGCGGAGCTCGATGAGGCCTTCGACCTGGGGTACCACCTGAAACACGTGGACACGATCTTCAAGAGGGTATTCGGCGCGGCGTGACGGGTGACGGGGACGAGCCTCCCGTCACGGGTCACGGGTCACGCACCGAGAGGGGCCGATGGCGCAGCGCGTCGAAGTCGGGATGAAGGGCCACCTGCGGGACGCTCGCGGCGAGGGCGTCGCGCGGGAGATCCGGGAGTTCCTTCACCGGGCGGTGGAGGAGGTGCGGACCCTCGACGTGTACACCCTGGACCTGCGCCTGACCGCCGAGGAGGTCGCAGGCCGCGGCCCGCCGAGCCCCTCTCGGACCCGGTGATCCAGGACGTGGCCGTGGGCGAGCCCCTGGCGGACCGGCTGTTCCCGGCTTTCGACTGGGCCGTGGAGGTGGGCTACCTGCCCGGGGTGACCGACAACGTGGGCCGCACCGCCAAGGAGGCCGTGGAGACTGTTCCTGGACCGGTCCTTCCCCACGAGCGAGCAGGTGTACACCGCGGTGCAGTACCTCCTGCGCGGGGAGTCGCTGACCCGGGAGGACGTGGAGCGCATCGCCGGCGAGCTGCTGGCCAACCCCCTGATCCAGCACTCGAGACGTTCTCTCCCGGGAGGAGTTCGGCGCTCGGGGCGGGCTTCGCCGCGCGGGTGCCCCGGGTGCGGGAGGAGGCCGAGCCGCGGGTGGTGGCGGTGGACCTGGAGGTGATCGGACGAGGAGCTGCTGCGCCTCTCCCGGGAGCGGCTGCTGGCCCTGAACCTCGATGAGATGGAGGCCATCCGCGGACTACTACCGGGACGACGCGGTGCAGGCGAAGCAGCGCCGGAGCTGGGGCTTGCCCGCGGCAGCCCACCGACGTGGAGCTCGAGTGCCTGGCCCAGACCTGGTCCGAGCACTGCAAGCACAAGATCTTCAACGCCACGCATCCACTACGACGACGGCGCGGGCGAGACGCGCAGGTCATCGAGAGCCTGTTCAAGACCTACATCCGGGGTCCACCGAGCGGATCCGCAAGGGGCTGGGCGAGCGCGACTTCTGCCTCTCCGTGTTCAAGGACAACGCCGGGCGTGATCGCCTTCGACGACGACTGGTCCCTGTGCTTCAAGGTGGAGACCCACAACTCCCCCTCGGCCCTGGATCCCTACGGCGGCGCGCTCACCGGCATCGTGGGCGTCAACCGCGACCCCATGGGCACCGGCATGGGCGCGCAGCTGCATCTTCAACGTGGACATCTTCTGCTTCGCCGACCCGTTCTACGACGGGGACCTGCCCGCCGCGGCTGCTGCACCCGCGCCGCATCTACGAGGGGGTGCGTGCAGGGGGTGGAGCACGGCGGCAACAAGAGCGGCATCCCCACGGTGAACGGCGCCGTGGTCTTCGACGACCGCTACCTGGGCAAGCCCCTGGTCTACTGCGGCACCGCCGGGACTCATCCCGCGGCACGCTGCGCGGCCAGCCCGGCCACGAGAAGAAGGCCCGGCCCGGCGACCTGGTGGTCATGGTCGGCGGCCGCATCGGCAAGGACGGCATCCACGGCGCCACCTTCTCCTCCGAGGAGCTCCACGAGGGCAGCCCGGCCACGGCGGTGCAGATCGGCGACCCGATCACCCAGAAGCGGATGTACGACTTCCTGCTGGTGGCCCGGGACCGGGGCCTGTACACGCTCCATCACCGACAACGGCGCCGGCGGGCTCTGTCCTCGAGCATCGGGGAGATGGCCGAGCAGTCGGGCGGCGCGGTGCTCGACCTGGACCAGGCGCCGCTCAAGTACGCGGGCCTCGACCCCTGGGAGATCCTGGTCTCCGAGGCCCAGGAGCGCATGACCTTCGCCGTGGCGCCGGAGAACCTCGACGCGTTCCTGGCCCTGGCCGCGGAGCTGCGGGTGGAGGCCACCGTGATCGGGCGAGTTCACCGCCGAGCCGGCGTTTCACGTCACGTACGCGGGCGAGACCGTGGCCTACCTGCCCATGGAGTTCCTCCACGACGGCCTGCCGCCGATGGAGCTGCAGGCCCGCTGGGAGAAGCCGGTGCACGAGGAGCCGGCGTTCCCCTGCCCGCCGGACCTCACCGGCGACCTGCTGGGCCTGCTCGGCCGGCTGAACATCTGCTCCAAGGAAGCCGTGGTCCGCCGCTACGACCACGAGGTGCAGGGCGGCAGCGTGGTCAAGCCGTTCGTGGGGCGTGGCCAACGACGGCCCGTCCGACGCCGCGGTGGTGCGGCCGCTGCTGGAGAGCTTCGCCGGGCGTGGTCGTCCGCCAACGGCATCTGCCCCCGCTACTGCGACATCGACACCTACTGGATGATGGCGGCGGCGGTGGACGAGGCGGTGCGCAACGCCCTGGCGGTGGGCGGCAGCCTGGAGCACCTGGCCGGGCCTGGACAACTTCTGCTGGTGCGACCCGGTGCAGAGCGAGAAGACCCCGGACGGCGAGTACAAGCTGGCCCAGCTGGTGCGGGCCAACCAGGCCCTGTACGACTTCACCGTGGCCTACGGCGTGCCGCTGATCTCCGGCAAGGACTCGATGAAGAACGACTACCACGTGGGCGGCACCAAGATCTCCATCCCGCCCACCGTGCTGTTCAGCGTCATCGGCAAGGTGGACGACGTGCGACCGGTGCGTCACCATGGACGCCAAGACGGCCGGGCGACGCGGTGTACGTGCTGGGGACCACCCGCGCCGAGCTGGGCGGCTCGGAGTACTGGGCCGCCCAGCGGCTTCGTGGGCAACCAGGTGCCCCGGGTGCGGGTGGACGAGAGCCTGCTCCTCTACCGCGCCCTGGAGCAGGCGATCGCCGAGGGGCTGGTGGCCTCGTGCCACGACTGCTCCGACGGCGGCCTGGCCGTGGCCCTGGCCGAGACCGCCTTCTCCGGGCGGCTGCGGCATCCGCGGCAGAGCTCGGCGGCGGGCGCCGGCCGAGGGCGTGGGCCGGGACGACGAGCTCCTGTTCTCCGAGACCCAGAGCCGGTTCGTGGTGACCGTGCGCCCTGAGGACGCGCCCGACTTCGAGGCCCTCTTCGCAGGCCGGCCCGCGGCCCGGGTAGGGGAGGTCACCGCCGAGCCCGTCCTTGTGCTCCATGGCCTGGGGGGCCGCGAAGTGGTGCGCGCCCAGTTGGCGGCTCTCAAGCGGGCCTGGCAGAAGCCCTTGGAGGGGATATGACGCGCTGCCACCCGTCACCCGTCACCCGTCACGGGAATCAGCGATGAAAGCAGTCCGAGCCCTGGTTCTCACCGGCAACGGTATCAACTGCGAGCGGGAGATGGCTCACGCGTGCCGGCTCGCGGGCGCCGACGCGGACGTGGTGCACGTGGCAGAGGTCTTCTCGGGCCGGGTGCGGCTGGCGGACTACCACTTCCTGAACTTTCCCGGCGGCTTCTCCGACGGCGACGACCTGGGCTCGGCCAAGGCCGGGGCCGTGCGCCTGAAGTACGGCAAGGTGCGGACCGGCGGCCAACGCCGGTTCCTGGAGGACCTGCTGCGCTTCATTGCCGACGGCAAGCTCGTGCTCGGGGTGTGCAACGGCTTCCAACTCCTGGTCAAGCTCGGGCTCCTGCCGGCGCTCGACGGCGGCTACGCCGAGCAGACCGCGAGCCTCACTCACAACGACTCGGGCCGGTTCGAGGACCGCTGGGTGCACCTGACGGTGGAGACGGACGGTCCCTGCGTCTTCACCCGGGGGCTCGGGCGGCCTCTACTTCCCGGTGCGCCACGGGGAGGGGAAGTTCGTCCCCGGCGACCACGAGGTGCTCCGGCGGGTGGAGGGGGAGGGGCTGGTGGCACTCCGGTACGCCGGGGCGGACGGCCAGCCCACCCAGCGTTACCCGGACAATCCCAACGGGAGCGTGGGGGCCATCGCCGGCCTGTGCGACCCCACGGGCCGAGTCTTCGGGTTGATGCCCCATCCGGAGGCGTACCTCCACCGGACGAACCATCCCCGATGGACCCGGGAGAGCCTTCCCGAGGAGGGGCAGGGGGTTCGGATCTTCCGAAACGCGGTGGCGTTCGTGCGAGACAGCCTCCTTTGACCGGTCGGCGGGCCCGAGGGTGACGATGTTCGACAGGTGGCACGACGAGTGCGGGGTATTCGGGATCTACAACAATTCCGAGGCCTCGAACCTCACCTACCTCGGGCTGCACGCCCTGCAGCACCGGGGGCAGGAGAGCGCCGGCATCGTCACGTCCGACGAGGCCTCAGCTGCGGGTCCACCTCGGCATGGGGCTGGTCCAGGAGATCTTCGACGAGGAGGCTCTGGCCCGCCTGCCGGGGGTGCACGCCATCGGGCACGTGCGCTACTCGACGACGGGCTCCAGCGTGCTCAAGAACGCCCAGCCGTTCTATCGCGGACACGGTCCACGGCGCGATCGCCATCGCCCACAACGGCAACCTGGTGAACGCCGCGGCGGCTTCGCCGGCGACCTGGAGTGCCGACGGCAGCATCTTCCAGACCACCAACGACACCGAGGTCATCGCCCATCTGTATGCCCGCAGCCGCAAGGAGAAGCTGGTCGACCGCCTCGTCGACGCCCTGCAAGCAGGTGCAGGGAGCCTACAGCCTGGTCCTGCTCGTGGAGAAGCGCCTCATCGCGGTCCGCGACCCCCACGGGTTTCGGCCCCTCGTGCTGCGGCAAGGTGAAGGACGCCTACGTGGTCGCCTCCGAGACCTGCGCCCTCGACCTCATCGAGGGCGAGTACATCCGCGAGGTGGAGCCGGGCGAGGTGGTCATGATCAGCGGCAAGGGGCTCGAGACGCTTCCGCCCCTTCCCCGCCGTGCGCCCCAGGCAGTGCGTCTTCGAGCACATCTACTTCGCCCGCCCCGACTCGGTGATCTTCGGCCGCCAGGTGTACCACGTGCGCGAGGCCTTCGGGCGCGAGTTGGCCCGGGAGCACCCCGTGGAGGCGGACGTCGTGGTTCCCGTGCCCGACTCCGGGCATCGTGGCCGCCCTGGGCTACTCCGAGGAGTCCGGCATCCCGTTCGCCATGGGGCTCGATCCGCAACCACTACGTGGGGCGCACCTTCATCGAGCCGGAGCAGTCGATCCGCCACTTCGGCGTGAAGCTGAAGCTCAACGCCGTGCGCGGGGTGCTCCAGGGCAAGCGGGTGGTCGTCGTCGACGACTCGATCGTGCGGGGAACCACGAGCCGCAAGATCGTCAAGATGGTGCGGGAGGCCGGTGCGCGCGGAGGTGCACATGCGCATCTCCTCGCCGCCCACGTGCTACCCCTGCTACTTCGGCATCGACACCCCCACCCGCAAGCGAACTGATCGCGTGCCAGTCACACCGTGGACGAGATCGCCGGTTCCTGACCGCGGACTGCCTCGGGTATCTCAGCCACCAGGGGCTGAAGAAAGCCACCGACTACGGGCCCTACGTGTATTGCGACGCGTGTTTCACCGGGAACTACCCGATGCCGGTGGATCGGCCCGAGGGGGTCCAACTGGGCCTGTTCTGAGAAGGGGAGGAGACGATCGGTGGGAGGCGAGCTCGAGAGAATGCGCGACGAACTGCTGGGGTTGCTCCGGGAGAAGTCCTACGAGGAGAGGCCGGTGACGCTTGCCTCGGGGCGGAAGAGCAACTTCTACGTGGACGGGAAGCAGACCGCGCTCCACCCGCGGGGTGCGTACCTGATCGGCCGTCTGTTCCTGGAACGGCTCGCCGTCTTCGGGGAGGTGGAGGCCGTCGGAGGACCGACGCTGGGGGCGGATCCCCTGGCCACCGCGACCAGCCTGGTCTCCGAACTGGAGGGGGCGCCGCTGCCGGCGTTCATCGTCCGCAAGGAACCCAAGGGGCACGGCACCCAGAGTTGGATCGAGGGGCAAGAGGAACCTGAGGCCGGGCGCCCGGGTGGTTCTGCTGGAAGACGTGGTGACCACGGGCGGGTCGAGCCTGACCGCCGTCTCCCGGGTCGAGCAGGAGGGGTTCCGCGTGTTGGGGGTCCTGGCTCTGCTCGATCGGCAGGAGGGTGGGCGCGAGACCCTCGAGGCGCGGGGCTACCGTTTCGAGGCGCTCTTCACCAAGGAGGACGTGAGGGGATGTTGAGGGCGCCGAACCGCCGGAGCGGCGCGTCGATGCGGGTGGCGCTGCTGTGCCTGGGGATTGCGGGCTGCGCGGCTCCGGGCAGCGATGTGAGGGTCACCGCGGGCTTCGCTTCGCCGGGTACACCCTACGGGGCGCTCCTCCCGCGCTACACGCGCTCGGCGGAGCTCTACGAGGGCTTCGACACCGTGGCCAAGGGATGGGCGACGTGGAGGACGCGGGAGTTGCGCTCGGCTCTTGCCGAGACCGCCATCGCCTCGTACGGACTGGTCGGTGAGCCTGCCGACCGCATGCGGCGGGACGAGGAGCGAGCGGCTCGGCGGGTGCGGGAGTTCCACCTGGCCCTGTACACGGGAAAGTCGGGGTGGAGCGACCTCGAGTCCGCGGACAGCCTCTGGAGGGCCGCCCTCGAACTTCCTTCCGGCGAGAAGCTCGCGCCGATCCAGGTCGTGCGACTGGCCAAGACGGACCGCAGCGCGGTCGAGTATCCCTACGTGACTCGTTGGACGCGAGAGTACTCGATCTTCTTCCCGACGGTACCGGAACTGCAAGGAGAGGGAGGGGTCACGCTGATCCTGAGCGGGCCGCTGGGGACGATGACCTTCTCCTACTGAGGTACGCCTTCCGGCGCGATGTTTCCGGTCGTCGGCCATCCGGGTGCTGCTCCGGAGCCGTTGACACGCGGGAGGCCTCGAAACGATAATCGTCGGTCCGACTCGGGCCCATAGCTCAGCTGGTGAGAGCTGCCGGCTCATAACCGGTCGGTCCCTGGTTCGAATCCAGGTGGGCCCACCATCCCGCCGTCCCGCCTGCCCGGGGCGGCTTACCCGGAGGAGAGGGAGACCCTCGGAATGCGGGTGGTCCTCTCGGATGTGATCGAGGACTTGGAGGCGTTCGCCCCCCTGGAACTGGCCGACTCCTGGGACCGGCCGGGCCTCCAGGTGGGGGATCCCCGCTCCCCGGTGCGGCGGATCCTGGTGGCCCTCGACCCCTCCCCTCCTGCGGTAGCTGAGGCCGTCCGCCGGCAAGCCCAGCTCCTCGTAACCCACCACCCGCTCCTCCTGGATCCGCTCCACCGCCTCGACCTGTCCCGGCTTCCCGGCTGCGTGCTGGCGGACGCCATCCGGGCCGGCGTTTCCATCTACTCTGCCCACACCAACCTCGATCGCGCGCAGGGCGGGGTCAACGACCGCCTGGCGGAGGTGCTGGGCGTCGAACGGGTGGAGCCGCTCGTCCCCGGGGAGGGGCTGTGCAAGGTGGCGGTGACCGTCCCGCTGGGGTACGAGGCCCGGGTCCGGGATGCGCTGGCGTCGGTGGGCGCCGGCCGGGTGGGAAGGTACGAGCGCTGCACTTTTTCGTGCCGAGGGGAGGGCACCTTCGTGGCCCCGGAGGGGGCATCCCCCTTCCTGGGGCACGCCGGTGCCCAGAACCGAGTCGACGAGATCCGTGTGGAGACGACGGTGCCGCGCACCGCTCTGAGGCGCCTGCGGCGGGCCGTGCGCGATGCGCACCCGTACGAAGAGCCCGCGGTGGACGTCTACCCCCTGGAGGGAGAAACCCCGACGGGTGGCCTCGGGCGCATAGGGGTTCTCGCCCGCCCGCTTTCCCTGGCGCGGTGGTGCGCGGAAGCTTGTCGACGGCTCGGGGCTCTCGGCGCCCGTTTCGTGGGGGACCCCGAGCGGATCGTCGAGCGGGTTGCGCTCTGCGGGGGGAGTGGGGCTTCCCTCTGGCCGGAGGCGCTCGCGAGGCGGGCCGACGTGCTGGTCACAGGGGACGTCCGCTATCACGCGGCACTCGATGCCCGCAACGCGGGCCTTGCCCTCGTGGATCTCGGCCACGGGCCGACGGAGCAGGCGGCCGTCGACGTCATGGAGCAGCGGCTGCGGAGCTGGTCTGACGGCATCGGCGCCGGCCTGGAGATCCTCACCTATCGAGAGACCGATCCGTTTTCCTGGGTTTCCGTGTGAAGAAGAGCGGAGCCCGGGGCTGCCGGATCCACCCGACACACTAGCCTGGCCCGGTGCGGCCGAGGAGGAGGGCTTTGGAGACCGACGTCTTGGAACGGCTGGAGAAGTTGCAGGAACTCGCTGACGAGATCGACCGGATCGAGGCGAGGAGGCGGGGTGCCGCGCAGGAGAAGGAGAGGGTGGAGGAGTCCCTCGGGAAGGCGGAGCGGGTCCTCGCCGAGAAGGAGGAGCACGCCCGCGCGGTGGATATGGAGCGGCGCAAGCGGGAGCTGTTCCTCAAGGGCGAGAGGGAGCGAATGGCTCGGGTCAAGGGGCGACTCGGCGACGTCAAGACGAGCCGGGAGTACCAGGCCGTGCTCGCCGAGATCGCTGCTGCCAAGCAGAACATCACGGACCAGGAGAGCGCACAACTCGCGGACATGCAGGAACTGGAGACGGTGGGCACGGAGATCGAGGGGCTCCAGGGCTCCATCGGCGAGATCCGCACCCAGTTGGAGAAGGCAGACGGAGACCTGAGGCAAGGTCGTTTCGGAGACGGACGAGAAGATGGCGCAGCATCGGCAGGAGGAGGCGACGCTGCTGAAGACGCTCCCGAGCGCGGTCGTGGATCGCTATCGCCTCATCCGGTCGCGGCGCGGAGGGCTGGCCGTGGTGCCGGCCCGCGACGAGGCGTGCACGGCGTGCTTCATGCGCATCCCCCCGCAGCTCTACATCGAGGTGATCCGGCGATCCCGGGTGGTGCAGTGCCCGAACTGCCACCGCATCCTCGTGCCGTCCAAGCCCGAAGAGGAGGCGGCGCAGTAACTGGTCTCGGGAGATCTCGTAAACGCTCGGGCGAACTCGTGTCGGGAATTGGTCGAGGCAGGGGGCGGTGGGCAGTCGCTCCGGCCGAGCCGGGGAGGAAAGTCCGGGCTCCACAGGGCAGGGTGCTGGATAACGTCCAGTCGGGGTGACCCGAAGGAAAGTGCAACAGAGAGCAGACCGCCGTCGTGCCTGCGGGCATGGTCGGGTAAGGGTGAAACGGTGAGGTAAGAGCTCACCAGCGGCCCGGGTGACCGGGTCGGCTCGGTAAACCCCACCCGGAGCAAGACCAAATAGGGGAGCGCGACGAGGGCGGCCCGCCCCACGCTCCCGGGTAGGTCGCACGAGGCCCGGGGAGATCCGGGTCCCAGAGGAATGACTGCCGCCCCTTCGGGGGAACAGAACCCGGCTTACAGCTCGTCCCCTGCCCGTCCCACCCCTTCTCAGCGACGCGGCGCCGTCCGGAGGTGCCGCGCGTTGCCTAGCGATTGACACTGGGTTGACGCGAATCCTACAATTCGTAGGAATTTTCACGATTGCCACTCATGTGGGGAGATTAGCCATGGACCGTTCCGTCCTCCGGGTTGGTGTCATCGCGGTGCTGCTGGCGTTCTCGTTCGGTTCGGCCGTCCTCGCCAGCGAGGAGGAAGAAGAGTGGGTGGGCAAGCCGGCACCGGAGTTCAGCTTGACCGAGCTGGGGGGCGCGTCCCTCGACCTGTCGCAGCTCGTGGGGAAGAAGGTGGTGTGGCTCAACTTCTGGGGGCTTCGATGCGGGCCTTGCGTGAGGGAACTCCCGGCGCTGCAGAAGCTCTACGCCCAGTACCAGGAGCGCGGCCTGCTCATCGTCGGGGTCAACGCCGACGGCGTGGATGCCGCGTTCATCCAGAAGCAGCTCGCGGACCGGGCTGACCTGAAAGCCGCCGGGGTGACCTTCCCCATGGCACCGGACGCCGACTTCGCCGTCATCGACCAGTACGGCCTCATGGGGGCGCCGCTCAACGTGATCATCGACAAGAAGGGGATCGTGCGCTTCCGGCACGAAGGATACGAGGACGGGGACGAGGCGCACTACGCCGAGGTCGTGGAGCAGCTTCTTGCCGAGTAGGAGAGACCGGCTCCGCGCCGGCGGATTCGCGGCGGCCGTGCTGGGCTGTCTGTTGGCATGGTCCTGCGCCGCGCCCCGGGGCGAAGCACCCACGGTGCCCGTCGAGGGCGCCCCGCGTCAGCGGGACGGGAAGGTCGCGGTGGGGGAGCGGTTCTTCGACTTCGTCTCGGTGGACCTCGACGGGCGGAGCGTGCGCCTCTCCGAGGTCGTCGGCACGAAGACGGTCCTGTTGCAGTTCTGGGGAATCCGGTGCGCTCCGTGCCTCGCGGAGATGGAGTTCCTTTCCGGACTCCAGCAGAGGCTCGGCCCCCGAGGGCTCCAGGTCCTCGGCGTCAACACCGACCCCGTCGACGGTGCCCAACTGCGCGAGGCCCTGGCGGCACGCGGACTCAAGCCGAACTATGCCAACGTGCTGGATCCCGACTACAGCATCGCGACGCGCTACACCCAGTGGCTGATACCTGTCTCGGTCCTGATCGGGCGGGACGGCATCGTGAAGGCCGTCCACACCGGCTACAAGCCCGAGATGGACGGCGCCATCGAGGCCGAGGTGGAGGCCCTCCTTGCGGACTGAGGCGTTGAGGGCGGCCCTCGTCGTCGCTGCCTTCGTGGGTTGGGGAGCGGCGTCCGTTGCTTCCGGTGCCGATTCGGCGGGGCTCGACCCGTGGGGCTACGCGGGCAGCGACCGGTGTGGGGAATGCCACCGGGAAAAGTACGACGGCTGGAAGCAGACCTTTCACGCGACGGTGGTGAAGGACGCGAAGAAGAACCCGGAGGCGGTGCTGGGCGACTTCTCCGTGCCGGGCCTCGGGTTCACCCTGGCCGATGTCGAGTACACCATCGGCGGCCACTGGGACCAGCGCTACATGAAGAAGATCGGCGACGACTACTACGTCCTGCCGAAGCTCTGGAGCGTCTCGTCGCAGACGTGGCGTCCGTACAACGTGTGGGCCTGGCGGAAGATGCCGTACGGAAAGTACTGCAAGGGCTGCCACGTCACCGCCTACGACCCGACGGGCAACGTCCCGGTGTCCGAGCACCGCATCGGGTGCGAGGCGTGCCACGGGCCGGGGTGGAACCACGCGTCCACCGGCGGCGAGAAGCCGATCGTGAATCCTCGGAAGATTGAACCCGAACGCGCGAACATGATCTGCGCCGCGTGCCACGTGAGGGGCAAGGACCGGAGCGGGGAGTACCACTTCCCGGTCGGATACCTGCCGGGGGAAGATCTCGGAAGCTACTACGCGCCGGAGAAGAAGACCCCGGAGGAGAGCAACACGCAGTCGATCGTGCGCCTGTGGGGTGAGTGGGAGGAGAAGCGCGCCTCCAACGCCGGGCGGCAGTGCGACGTGTGCGGCATCAACGGCGCGTCTGGGGACAAGAAGAAGTCGGCCGGGGCGATGGACTTCTGCATGAGCTGCCACGACTTCAAGGACAAGTACGCGCAGCACACCCATCACGCGGAGACCGTCGAGATCGTGTGCTCGGACTGTCACTTGCAGCGTCAGAAGGATATCATGAACCCTCAGACGTTCGACGTGCACACGCCGGAGTACTTCCTCCTGCACGTGGAGAATTGCTATGACCGCCGGTTCGAGAACGCGTGCGTGGTCTGCCATGAGAGCAAGGGGACGGAGTGGGCGAGGAGCGTCGTGGAGCGGTGGCTGCGGCCGGTCGAACTCGACCACTGACGGACCCGGCCGCCGCGGGCGGATTGAGGAGAAGCGGGGGGCAACGGAGGATTCGAAAATGATCGCGAGCCGGACGTTGCGACAATTCGGAGCGATTCTCGCCATCGGCGCGGCAGCCGTGGTAGGCGGGGTCGGAGGTGCTTCCGGCCAGGAGACCGCGATGCGCCTCGCCATCGAGGATCCCGCTCCCGACTTCACGCTGGAGGAGTTCACGTCGGGCGAGTCGGTGTCGCTCGCCGACTACCTCGGCAAGAAGGTGGTGATGCTGGAGTTCTGGGCGACGTGGTGCGACATCTGCAAGACGGAGATGCCCAGACTCGTCAAGGAGTACAACGAGTACAAGGACAAGGGCTACGAACTCCTGGCGATCACCCTGAGCCGCGGAGACCCGAAGGATCGGGAGAAGATCCAGGCGCTCAAGGACAAGCACAAGATTCCCTATCCCCTCCTGCTCGACACGGAGTTCGAGGTCGCGACGAAGATCTACGGGCTCTCGGGGCCGATCCCGCTCAAGGTGATCATCGACTGCAGCGGGAAGATCCGCTACGCCCACGTCGGCGATTTCGCCGACGGGGTCAGCGAGGTCCCCTTCGTCCTGGACGAACTGCTGGCAGACCCGGCGTGCAAGCACTGAGGAGGAGCCGGCGGTGACGCGAGCGCGGAGTCGCGCTTTCAGGCTCGCCGGGTGGTTCCTGGCGAGCCTGTCCGCTTTCGGGGCGGTGGATCGGCGCCGGCGGCGGTGCGCACGGTGCCCCAGCGGCCCGTCGGGGGAGCGACCGCGGTGGAGATCGCCCTCAGGGCGCCGACCCCGGAGGGGCAGGTCGAGGCTCTCATCGGCGTCCTCACGGGAGAGGACCTCCCGGCGGCGTTGGAGGCCATGGAGGTCCTGGCCTCGCTGGGCCCCGTCGTGGTGCCGCGCCTCGTCTCCGAGATGAGCCGGGCCCGGAACAACTGGCTGATCGGCGGCACGCTCGTCCGCATGGGCTCTCCCGCGATAGAGCCCATGCTGGAACTGCTGGAGGGTGCCGACGAGGCCACGGCGGTCGACTGCGTCTACCTGCTCGGCGAGATCCAGGACCGACGGGCCATGCCCGCGCTGATCCGGCTTCTCGAAGACCCCCGCGACAAGGTCCGGATGTACGCGGTGACCGCACTGCTCCAGATCGGCGGTCCGCGCGCGGTGGAGGCGGTTCTCGGGAGGCTCACCCGGGAAGGCAAGGGCCTCCAGGGCTTCATCGTGGAGTGCCTCCTGCGCTACGGGCGGGACGCCTGGGAGCCGGTCGCCCAGAGCCTCCGGAGTCCCGACTGGCGCGTGCGCCGGGAGGCGGCCTACCTGCTCGGGGGCTTGGGCGATCCCCGTTCGGTGGAACTCCTCGTCGAGGCCCTCGGAGATCGCGAAGAGGCCGTCCGCCGCAACGCGGCGTACTCCCTGGGCGTGCTCGCCCCGGTCTGTCCGGATGCCCCTTCGGTGATCGCGACGCTCGTCGCCCGGCTCGCCGACCCCTCGGAAGCCGTCGTAGAAGCCGCCCGGGCCGCCCTGGTCCGCTTCGGCCCGGAAGCCGTGGACGTGCTCACGGAGGTCGCCTTGTCGGGGGGCGGAGAGCGGGCGGTAGCGAGTCTCAACGCCCTCCGCGAGATCGGAAGCCCTCGGGCCGAGGAGGCGATGATTCGCCTGCTGCGCCACCCGGACCGGCAGGTGCGCGTGGCGGCGGTGGCGGGCCTCATCATCGCCGGCACCTCCGACTCCGTCGAGCCGCTGCTGGACGCGTTGCGCGACGAAGACCTCCGTTGGTTCGCGTCGCTGGCGCTCGAGAGGGTCGGCTCCTCGAACCCGGGCCTGTTCCTGATGGCGAGGCCGAACGACCCCACGATGAGTCTCCGCACGCAGATCCTGATCCGGCTGGGGCCGCCGGTGGTTCCGATGCTGACGGAGTCCCTCGCTTCCGGGTCGGTGGGTCGCCGAGCCGCTGCACTCTGGATGCTCGGCGAGATCGGAGAGCCTTCCTCGGCGCGGGACGTCGCGGATCAACTGGGGGACCCGGCCCTGGGCTGGTTGGCCGGCCGGGCGCTTCGGAGGATCGGGGAGCCGGGTCTCGAGGAGTTGCTCCGGGTCGCCAAGGGCGGGGGAGCCGAGGCGGAGGTGACGCAGGCGGTGGAGGCTCTGGCGCTGTTCCCGGATGAACGGGCCTGGAAGGCGCTCGAAGAGGTGGTGTGCGGGTGCGGTCCGCGGCCGGCGCGGGTGCGCTCCGCCGTCCTCATCGCGTTGAGCGACGACGGGGCGCGGGTCGATCGCGTCCGGTCGTACTTGGAAACGGAGGACGCGGAACTCTGGGGCGACGTGGAGAGCGCGCTCGCCGGGCTGGCCGACCTCCGCTGAACGGACCACCGCGCCGCGGCCCGAACCGGAGGACCTGGTTTCCCGCGCCCTGAATTTGCCGCCCCGTAGCTGGCGTTCCGGTGGTCCCCCCCCGGCAACCCCTGGCTCAGTAGTGGCAGCGGCTGCAGAACTCCCGCTGGACCGCCTCGTTCCTCAGAATGTCGGCTTTCGAGATGTCCCGAACCGAGTGGGGGCCGTGGCAGCTCATGCAGTCCATTCGTCTGCCGGGTTTCGACGGATCGGCGTCCGCTTCCACCGGATGGCCGGCGATGGGGTGACCCTGTTCGGATTCGGCCACGTTGCGGTGGCAGCCGGCACAGAAGGACGGCCCTTCCGCGTCGCTGAACAAGCGGGTCTGGCCCCCGTGGGGGTTGTGGCACCGCGTGCACTCGACCTTCGCGTGGACCTGTCGGGCCGTCGGCACCGGCAGCGTCTCCGCGTGACACGCCAGGCACAGTTCGGTCGGATCTTCCCGTACCAGGGCCTTGTCGCGGCCGCCGTGGGGGTCGTGGCACACGGTGCACCCCCCGGCCGCCACCGGTCCGTGCACGAACTTCCGGCCCCCGAGGATCTTGGCGAGGAAGCTCTCGTGGCAGTTGCTGCACAAGCCCCCCTGGGAGGTCCTCTGCTGGAACCGGGACGGCGCGTAGTCCTCCGCGTGGCACATGAAGCAGGCGTTGACGGCGACCGGCCCGTGGAGGAAGGGGGCGGCCTCCACCCGCGGGTGGCAGGCGGAGCACACCTTCCCGGCCGGGGCCAGGGGCTGGTCGCGCACGGTTTCGAACGTTTCGGGCAGCGCATGGCAGGCGGAGCACCCCGCTTCACCCTCCCGGCTGTGGAAGGCGTAGGGCCTCGCTCCCGATCCCCCGGGGGTCCGGAGGCTCTGGGGCGGAAGGTAGGTGACGGAGAACGAGAGGAGCTCGGCCTCCGTCGAGGCGTCCACGACCTGGACCGGATGCCCGCCTTCCGCGAGGGGAACCCGCAGGTGGTGGAGGTCGTAGTGGTCGCCGGGGACCAGCGCGTCGGCCAGTTCGACGAGTTCCCCGTCCAGTCGCACGCGTACCGTCGTCTTCGGGGCCGTCGTGAACACGGCCAGCACGTCCGGCCCGTGAACCACGGCACGATCGATCGGCGTCAGCAGGCGCGGGGTGTCGGCCGGAGCAGCGGAGGCGGTCCCTGCCGCGAACAGGGTTGCGAGCAGGGCCGTCGCGATCTTCCGTGGGGCCATGGGTACTCCCGTGTCCAGCGGCATGCATGGTTGCGGAGGGGCAGCCCTCATTCCCCGCCGGTCGGCTGGAAGGTACCATTTCGGGCGACGAGGTGCCAGGACGGGACGGGCCGCCCGGTTCCGGGGGACGACGATCTCGGGAGTCCTTGCACCGGGGCCGCGCGTGTGTTTTCTTAACGGACCCTTCCACCGCGCCTCGGCGCGGGGACAGACCCGTCTCCCGGCTTGCCAAGGAGTGAAACGATGAACGGCCTGGACGTCCGCCGCAAACTCAAGACCGCCTCGGGCGAGGTGTCGTTCTTCAGCCTCGGTGCCCTGGAGGCGGCAGGCGTGGGAGGGCGGCACCGGCTCCCGTTCTCGATTCGGGTGCTGCTCGAGTCGGTGCTGCGCAACTGCGACGGATACATCATCCGAGAGGAAGATGTAGCCTCCCTGGCCGGGTGGAAGCCGACGGCGGAGCCCGGCGGGGAGGTGGCCTTCCTTCCGGCCCGCGTACTCTTGCAGGACTTCACGGGAGTGCCGGCCGTGGTGGACCTCGCCGCCCTACGGGCCGCGATGAAGACCCTGGGAGGCGATCCGAAGCGAATCAATCCCCTCATCCCGGTCGACCTCGTGATCGACCACTCGGTGCAGGTGGATCACTACGGGGTCGAGGCGTCGCTGGAGTTCAACGCCCGGAAGGAGTTCGAGCGGAATCGCGAGCGGTACCAGTTCCTGAAGTGGGGACAGACCGCCTTCGGCAACTTCCGGGTGGTCCCCCCGGCGACCGGCATCTGCCACCAGGTGAACCTGGAGTACCTGGCGAAGGTCGTCCAGGTGCGAGACGGCGTGGCTTTGCCCGACTCCCTGGTGGGCACCGATTCCCACACCACCATGATCAACGGGCTGGGAGTGGTCGGGTGGGGCGTCGGCGGGATCGAGGCGGAGGCGGTCATGCTCGGTCAACCCGTCTACATGCTCACGCCTCAGGTGGTGGGCGTGCGCCTCGACGGAAGCATGCGCGCCGGTGTCACGGCCACCGACCTGGTGCTCCTCGTCACCGAGATGCTCCGAAAGCACGGCGTCGTCGAGAAGTTCGTCGAGTTCTTCGGACCGGGCCTGCGGAGCCTGACGCTCCCCGACCGGGCGACCCTGGCCAACATGGCCCCGGAGTACGGAGCGACGATGGGCTTCTTCCCGGTGGACGACGTGACCCTCCAGTACCTGCGGTTCACGGGCAGGGACCCGGCTCTGGTAGACCTGGTGGAACGCTACACCAAGGAGCAGGGGCTCTTCCGCTCCGAAGAGGCGCCGGACCCGGAGTACACGCAGACGCTGGAACTCGACATGGGCACGGTGGAACCCTCCGTCGCGGGACCGAAGAGGCCCCAGGACCGCATCCCGCTGCGCGCGGCGAAGCAGTCCCTCCTGCGTCACCTGAGGACGACCTACGGCACGGGCGTGGAGGCCGACCTCCCGGAGAACCCGAACCACTGCCGGTGGCTGGGGGAGGGGGGCCATCCCCTGGAGCAGGAGGTGGAGCACCACCCGATTCGGCGGGATCTCTACCGTCCCCAGCGGGTTGCCGTCGAAGTCAGCGGGGTGGAGACCACGCTCACCCACGGCTCGGTCGTGATCGCGGCCATCACCTCCTGCACGAACACCTCGAATCCGTCGCTCATGGTGGCGGCGGGGATCCTGGCGAAGAAGGCGGTGGAGCGCGGGCTCGCTGTGCGGCCCTGGGTGAAGACCAGCCTCGCCCCCGGCTCCCGCGTGGTGACCCGGTACCTGGAGGACGCGGGTCTGATGCCCTACCTCCAGGCCCTTCGGTTCCACCTCGTCGGCTACGGGTGCACGACCTGCATCGGCAACAGCGGTCCCCTGCCGCCGGCGGTAGCCTCGGCCGTGGAGGAAGGCGGGCTGGTGGTGGCTTCGGTGCTGTCCGGAAACCGCAACTTCGAGGGCCGCATCAACCCCCTGGTCAAGGCCAACTACCTCGCGAGCCCGCCCCTGGTGGTCGCGTACGCCCTGGCAGGAACGATGGACATCGACCTCACCTCGGAGCCCGTCGGCCACGACCCCAACGGGGCTCCCGTGTACCTGCGGGAGTTGTGGCCGACCGCCGAGGAAGTGGAGGAGGCGGTGGGGCGGAGCGTCGGCGCGGGCCAGTTTTCAGAGGAGTACGCCTCCGTGTTCGACGGCGGCCCCATGTGGAACGAGGTGGACGCGGGGGAGGGGGACCTGTACGGGTGGGAGGCCTCCTCCACCTACATCCGGGAGCCCCCCTTCTTCGCCGACCTGCGGCCGGATCCCCCGGGGATCGAGCCCATTGCGGGGGCCCGGGCGCTCGCCGTGCTCGGGGATTCCGTGACGACGGACCACATCTCCCCCGCAGGCGCCTTCGGCCCGGAGGGTCCCGCCGGGCGGTACCTTTCCGAGCGGGGCGTGGCCCCCGAGGATTTCAACTCGTACGGGGCCCGCCGTGGGAATCACGAAGTCATGATGAGGGGCACGTTCGCGAACGTGCGCCTGCACAACCTGCTGGCCAAGGGGGCCGAGGGGGGGGTCACGGTCCACCTCCCGACGGGGCGGGAGATGAGCATCTTCGACGCCGCGATGCTCTACCGGGACGAGGGGACGCCGCTGGTCGTCCTCGCGGGAAAGGACTACGGAATGGGTTCCAGCCGTGACTGGGCCGCGAAGGGAACCGCCCTGCTCGGGGTCCGGGCGGTGATCGCGGAGAGTTACGAGAGGATTCACCGCTCCAACCTCGTGGGCATGGGGGTGTTGCCCCTGCAGTTCGCCGCAGGGGAGTCGGTGGGATCGCTGGCCCTCGACGGGACCGAGACCTTCGACGTGGAGGGGCTCGGGGACGAACTCGCCCCCGGACAGGAGGTCGCGGTGATCGCCAGGCGAGGAGAAGGGGCTCCCGTGCGTTTCGAGGCCGTGGTTCGCATCGACACGCCCATCGAGATGGAGTACTGCCGCAACGGAGGGATCCTCCACGCCGTCCTGCGCCGGATGCTCCGGGATGGGTGAGGGGGCGGACCGCAGCGGGCGCGCCGCCCGTCGTGAGGGGAACCGAGGGAGCATGATGAGCCGGGTGAGCTTGCTGGTCGCGCTGGTCGCCTGCCTCGTGGCAGCCGCCGCCTGCCGGAAGGGTACCGACCGGGACCGCTTCGACAACCGGCGTGCCCTGGCGAGCACGGTGCGCCAGCCGGTCTCGGGCAGCGAGGACGATCGCACCTACCGGAACTCGCGTTACGCAGAGGGCTCTCTCGGCTGGATCCGGCTCGAGGCCGCCGAGATCGACGCGCCTCCGGAGGACGACCCGGCTTACAGGGACTTTCTCCGCTCGCTCTCGGCCGAGATCGACTCGGCTGCCGCCTCGGCCCTCGTCGAGTCGGAGCGCTTTTCGCCGGTCGTGGACGCCGGCGGTGGCGCGGTGCTCGCCGGGAAGGGCCTCCCGGGCTTCGTCTGCAGCGTCGAAGCGCTCGCCCACGTGCCGGTGGACATGCAGACGGTCCGCGTGGACCCGGTGTTCCGCGACAGCCGGCCCAAGCTCATCGTGGTCTACACGGTGCGAAGGGAATCGGACGGCGAGGTCGCGTTCAAGTACACCAGCGTCGTGTTGTCGCACTGGGAGTATGGCCCGTGGGCGATGGAGGACCTCCGCCTCAAGGCGGTGGAGAGCGCAGCCGCGTTCCGGGACGCCATCCGAGAGGACTGAA
Organism: uncultured delta proteobacterium; assembly: GCA_963707045.1. GTDB lineage: Bacteria > Desulfobacterota > Deferrisomatia > Deferrisomatales > JACRMM01 > CAZGRT01. The sequence goes on along the minus strand of CAVPOV010000013.1, from coordinate 3,625 downwards.
GCGCGGCGATCGCCGCACGGATTCCCTCGGAAGCGAAGAACTCCGTCCGTCCGCCCACCTCACGCCGCCGGCCTGGCTGTCTTGCTCGCCGCCCCGGCCGAAGACGACCGGGCGCGGATGACGACGTCGCGGGCGCGCTCCGCGGCACGCAGGATGCGGTCGGCGTAACCCCACGACTTTCCCCCCTCGGACAGGTCCTGCCGAAGCAGTTCCGAGTACCCGATGATGGCCGCCAGCGTGTTGTTCAGGTCGTGGGTGAAGCTCTTGGTCGCGCCCGGGGCCGGATGGGCGACGGGTCGAGGCGCCTCCGCTCCCCCGATCACCCGGTCGAGCGCCGAGGTCTCCCATCTCCGTTCGGGGACGGGGGCTCGGGACGGGACCGAGGCCGTTGGTACGCCGGGCGGCACCCACCTGGCGACGGCCGCGAGAAGTTGTCCGGCGCGGAAGGGCTTGGCCACGTAGTCGTCCATACCGGCCTCCATGCATCGGCCCTGTTCCTCTGCGGTCACGTGAGCGGTGAGGGCCACCACGGGCGTCCTCGTTCCGCCCCCCGCTCCCACGCGGCCCGACTCCTTCTCCCGGATCGCCCGGGTCGCGCTGTAGCCGTCCATCACCGGCATCTGACAGTCCATGAGGACCAGGTCGTAGTCGGATCGGTCGAGTTCGTGCAGCGCTTCGATGCCGTTGCCGGCGACCTTGGGGTCGCAACCCGCTCCCCGGAGGATCTCGGTCACCAACTCCTGGTTCACGGCGTTGTCTTCGACCACGAGGATCCGTGGCGGGGTACCCCAGGCCAGTTCGCCCTGCGGATCGGGACGCGGGGGGTCGACGAGGGGCGCCTGTTGGCTCGTGACCTTGACCGCGCTGCGCGGCAGTCGGACCGAGAAGTGGAACGTGGATCCGTTTCCCGGGTCGCTCTCGAGTTGGAGGACCCCCCCCATTGCGCCGACGAGGCGTCGGGAGATCGTCAGCCCAAGTCCCGCTCCGCCGAAGTTCCGGCTGGTGGAGCAGTCCGCCTGCGTGAACGGTTCGAAGATTCGGCGCTGCGCCTCGGGTGGGATCCCGATGCCCGTGTCCGAGACGCTGAATTCCAGGGCGGCTTCCGAGGCAGTCTCCTCCACCGTCGCCAGGGAGAGGCGAATGACGCCCTCCGGGGTGAACTTGATGGCGTTGCCCACCAGGTTGTTCAGGACCTGGCGGAGCCGGAAGGAGTCCCCGCGAAATGCCGCCGCGGCGTCGACGGCGACGTCGCACGCGATTTCGATGCCCTTCACGCGGGCGCTCTCGCGGAAGAAGTCGGCCGTGTCGCGGACCAGGGCCGCCGGAGAGAAGTCGTCCTCCTCGAGTTCCAGCCTGCCGGCCTCGATCCTCGAGATGTCCAGGAGGTCGCTCAGGAGGTGGAGGAGCCACTCCGCCGAGCCGTGGATGAGTTGGGCGTGGTGGCGCTGCTTCGGGGTGAGTCCCGTCGCGAGGAGGAGTTCCGAGACCCCGAGGATCCCGTTCATCGGCGTGCGGATCTCGTGGCTCATGTTGGCGAGGAACTGCGATTTGGCCTGGTTCGCGGCCTGGGCTCGTGCGACCGCGTCCGTGAGTTTCTTGAGCAGGGAGGCGACGTAGAGGGGAAGGACCAGCAGTCCGGCGAGCAGGCCCCAGAAGACGTAGGGGTCGAAGCGCCATTGGGCGTCGAAGAGGGCCACGCACAGGAACCCCGTGACGCCCAGACCAGCCGACAGGGCGAGATAGGGGACCCCGTAGCGGAAGCCGTTCCCGAACGTGACCCACAGGAACACGACGAAGAGCGGGGCGGCTGCGCGGCCGTTCAGGAGCATTGCCGCGGTCGTGGTGCCGATGTCGAGCACGATCCCCGAGAGGCGGCGGACGACGGACGGGGCCGGACGCCACAGGATGCCGCCGAGGATCGCGAACGAACTCGCAAAGAAGAAGACGACGAGGAGCGTGTAGAGGTCCGGGAACGTGCCTTCCGTCGTCCCCTGGGCCCGCGAGTGGAGCAGGTAGAGGCCGGCGACGGAGCCCACGGCCAGACGGATGAAGGCCTGTTCGTGCTCGGTGTCCGCGCGACCGCGCAGCCGTGCGAGAACCCGCCGCAGGGGTCCCTGCCGGGAGGCCGTCGGTGAGGAGTTGGCGGGGCCGGTCGCCATCGGGCGCCTTCCTCCGTAGCGGCGCGGGGGTGCGGCGGGTCGTCCGAGACCCGCCGGGCGTCGGGCGCACGGGGAGCCTGCGCGCGCCTTGACGGTCCGATACGGATCGGCATGGGGAGAAGAAATCCTGAGGCGGAACCGTTGGATTTCAGGACGCGGAGCGCGGACGCGCGGAAGGACGGAGGACCGCTCGGCAGAACCAGGAATCGGATTGACCCGCCCCGCCGCCCCGGGCTACCGAGGCCACACAGGCCGGACACCGGGGGCACCCACAGCCCCCGCAAACCCCTTCGGCCCAACTCGCGGGCGGACCGGCCGAAAGCAACTTCCTATCAGGACTTGCTGCGGGAGAATTTGCGGGGATTCGGGAAGAGAAATGGGCATGAACCCGGATTCCGCTCGACAAAGCCCCGCAAAAAATTCCGCAGCGAAAACGGCCCGTTTCGAGGCCCATCGATGCGCGCTGATGGGGCCGGCCTCGGCGTTTTGATGGGGGCGGCTGCCCGATTGCGAAGACGGCAGGTGAGGCCGGTTCAGATCAGCCTGTGGAGGGTCGGGGTCGCACCACGCGAACCTTTGTCTCCGTGGCCACGGCGAAGCAGCCTGTCCAATCGTCCGTGCCCCTTGCGAAGAAGGCCTGAAGCACGGCCTCCCGGAGGGCGCTCGTCCCCGGCTTGGCGAGCCGCACCAAGAGAAGGCCGGCGTGTGTCCCCGGGGTATACCGGCGGATGTCGGAGAAATCGAGATCTTGAGTAAGGAGGAATCGGCCCTCCTCCTGAGCGGCCGCCCAGACGTCCGTATCCGGCCGTCCCTGCAACCCCTCTTCTGGAACCGTTTCCACGTCGTGGCCCGACTCCCGCAGATCTATTGCGAGCGAAGCGGGGAGGTTCTCGTCCAACTTGATCCTCATGCTACCTTCGGTATCTCGGGGATCGGGAGATCCTCTTCGGCCGATGCGGCAGCGAAGGCGATCACGGCCCGCACGTCCCGCTCGGTGAGCGTCGGGAAATCCGCCAGGATCTCCTCGATGGTCGCTCCCTCGGCAAGACTCGCCAGCACCGTCCGCAGCGTGACCCGCGTGCCCCGAATCACAGCCTGTCCGCCGCAGATCGCCGGGTCCCTCTGGAAGTTGGTCTCAAGGGTCATGGCTTCATCTCCTCTTGGACCATGCGTGCCTCCTTCCCAAGCGGGTCTTCTTCTTTCTTTCGTATCACATCCTACCACGTTCCCCGCCGGCTACTCGCCTCCGTCGAGGGGGGCTAGGCGTTGTCCAGATCGGACCGGAGCTCATCTTCTGCGAGGTCGATCATGGGCACGCCGTGGCGGTGCAAGCTGAGCAGAAAGCTGACTCGATCCATGCCGACCAAAGCCGCAGCCGTGCCGGACGAGACACGTATCATCTCGAACAGCTTCGCCGCCATCGCCATCTTGGCTTCCTGTTCGAACTGTTCCCGCGTCTCCTGAAC
>CAVPOV010000012.1:0-12885 GCA_963707045.1 uncultured delta proteobacterium | reverse complement strand
GGACCTCGCCGCGGCGCTCCGCGCGCGGCTCTCCTGGCCCCAGCGCCGGGCCCTGGAGGGGGAGGCTCCCGAGCGGGTCGAGGTGCCGAGCGGCAGCCGGCTCCGGCTGGAGTACCCCGAGGACGGGCCGCCCGTGCTCGCGGTGAAGATCCAGGAGGTCTTCGGCTGGCCCCGGGGACCCCGCGTGGCCGGCGGCCGGGTCCCGGTCGTCCTCCACCTGCTCGGCCCCCACGGCCGCCCCCTCCAGGTCACCTCCGACCTGGAGAGCTTCTGGCGCAGCGGCTACCCCGAGGTGCGAAAGGAGATGCGCGGCCGCTACCCCCGCCACCGCTGGCCCGAGGACCCCTGGGCCGCCGAGCCGAGCCGCCGCACCACCAAGCCGAGGGGGGGGTGAGTCGAAGGGAACCCCTGCTCCCACAGGCGGAGTGGGGCCTCAGACGTCGAAGGACGCTACATCCGTCCTGGCGAAATCGTCGTCCTTGAACAGGAGCGGCTCACCCAATACCCGGGCCAGGGCATACGCAAAGCAGTCCCCGTAGTCGAGGCCGGCCGGGTGGCGCCCCTTCCCGAACCGGCTGAACGCGCGCCGCGCCTCGTGCGCCTGCTCGACGTCCACTGCGACGAGTTCGATGCCGGCTCGACCCAGGAAAAGATCCAGGTCGCGCAAGCCGGCAGGGCCGCAGCGGGCTTCCACGACGATGGAAAGCTCGACCCAATTGGCCGTGGACATCCGCCGCACCTCGGAGGACTCGATCGCTTGGTTGAAGGCGCGGCGCTCCGGTTCGTCCTGGAGGATGGCGAGCAGGGCGGACGTGTCGATGACCATCAGCGCGGCAGTCCGTCTTCGCCGTACGCCAGGATCTCTTCCGCGCTTCTCGGGTCGAGCACGGGAAGCGCCGCACAGTGCCGCGCGATCTCGTCGAGTTCGTCGGCCAACCGCCGCCCCGCGCGCTCGCGGCGAATCCGGTCCAGGCGATCTCGCAGTGCCTTCGTCACCGCCTCGGTCTTGGTCTCTCCCGTGAGCTTCGCCAAGGCCTCGGCGAGGCGATCGGTTTCCGGGTTTCGTATGTTCAGAGGCATGTCTTCCCTACGGCTACACGTGTGACTACACAGCTTCACGAAGAGTAGGCCCCCGCCGCGCCGCCGGCAAGAGCAACGAGACCGCTCCGGTGAACCCCGGGCTGGGGACAACCACGCCGGAGACGCACAGGCGATTCAACGTCCGCCCGGGGCCCTGCCAGGGTTAACATACGTATAGACTCACAGAATGACCCAGGAGGACCGATGGCGATCACGAGCGAAGACACCATCCCCTTCGGGCAGGCCCGGGAGCGCCTCTAGGAGTTGTCGGAGGCCGCGCGAAGAGGCGGGGAAAAGATCATCACGGGCAACGGCGAGGCATTCGTGGCGCTGATCGACGCACGCCGCTTGGATAACTGCCACCGGTTGGAGCGGGAGCACGTCTACCTGACGCTGATCGAAGAGGCGGAGCGAGGGTGGGACGACGTCGTCTCCGGGAACGTCACGAGCGCATCGGAGCTACGGGCGAAGTATGGGCGGTAGCGCCTCCCTGCACGTCACCCGGAACTTCGAGCGCAACCTGGAGTCGATCCGACCGTTCCTGGACGAAGCCCAGGCCCCGGAAACCTTCGGGGCGCTCCTCGATCTGCCGTTCGACAGGGTCTTCCCTCTCCTGGCGGAGTATCCCTCCGCGGGGCGCGCGTTCTTCGAGCGCAGCCCGGCGTCCCTCGAGGCCCGCCAGCACCGCGACCGGCTGCGAACCCGCATGGAGGCTGCCCGGGCCGAACTGCGCGAGCACATCGCGGGAGACTACCTCGTCCTCTACGCGTTCCAGCCGAGCGGCGTCTTCCTCCTCGCGATCCAGCACCACCGCCAATTGTCGTTCGACCTCGGCGGCATCTGGACCGCAGGCTGAGCGCACGGAAGAAAGGGTTCCTCCGGGCGGATCGGTGGGCCGTGTCCACGCCCCACAGGCGGCCACGGGCTCCCGCTCCGGGGCCCCCCGCGCGTCCGTCGACCTGCGGCCGCCGACTGCTTCCGGCCATCCCCCGCGGCGTGGCGCGACGAGCCGATCGACTGGGGGCCCTGTGCCGGGACCACGGCGTCGGGTCGCCCCCGGAAGAGACGGGACCACCGCCTCACGCAACGCCGCAACGACGCAACGGGAACCTGTTTTCGGTTCTTGGTTCTTGGTTCTTGGTTCTTGGTTCTTCGTTCTTGGTCGTTGGCTGATAGCTGACAGCTGACCGCTGACCGCTGATAGCTGACGGCTGATCGCTGCCCGCCGATAGCTCCCCCCTCAAGTCCCCTCCCCCGCCCGGCCGATACGCCCACGGACGCCAACCCCAAGGGATCGGACCGCCCGCGGTCCGGCAAGGATGCCGACGATGCCCTCCACCCGCGCCCTGCCCCGCACCGCCCTCGCCCTCGCCGCGCTGCTGGCCGCGCTCGCCGCGGCGGGCCCCTCCCCGGGCGCCGAGCCGAGCCCCGGCGAGACGGTCGCCGCCGAGAGCCGCATCGTCCTGGCCATGCAGTACTACCGCGGGGTCGAGCGGGAGCGCGACTGGACCCGGGCGGCGGAGCTCTTCCGCGCCGAGGCCGAAGCCGGCAACGCAGAGGCCCAGTACCAGCTCGGGGTCATGCACTACACGGGCAGGGGTGTGGAGCGCGACTACCGCAAGGCCGCCTACTGGTTCGGCCAGGCCGCCTCCCGGGGGCACGCCGGCGGTCAGCACGCCGCGCGCACCCTGTTCCGCCTCGGCCAGGGCGGCCCGGGCGGCTACGCCCAGGCCGCCGGAGGGGCCGCGGGCCACTGAACCGGGCTCCTCCGCCGAAACCCGCCTCACGCAACGGCGCGACGACGCAACGGGAACCTGTTTTCGGTTTTCGGTTCTCGGTTCTCGGTTCTCGGTTCTTGGTTCTTGGTCGTTGGCTGATAGCTGACAGCTGATAGCTGACAGCTGATAGCTGACGGCTGATAGCTGACGCCTGACCGCTGAAGCCGACGGCTGACCGCCCGCCCGATCCCGTCACCCCACGAATTCGCAGGGCGCCGGATATCGGAGCAGTTTCTCGTCCGCCGTGAAGAGCACGAGGTTTTCGGACAGGGCCTGGGCGATCAAGAGCCGGTCGAAGGGGTCGCGGTGGTGGTCGGGCAGTTCGGCCACGCGCAGCGCGTGCTGGTGCTCCACCACGAGAGGCAGCACGGCGTCGCGCACCAGCCGCGACGGAACGAACCGCTCCGGCGGCTCGGGCAGGGGCAGGCGGCCGATCCGATACTTGATGGCGATCTCCCACGCACTGGCGGCCGACAGGTAGAGCTCGTTCGCGCGGTCGGCCAACCGGCTGCGGATCGAGGCGTTCATCCGTTCGGGAGTGGCCACCATCCACAGCCACACGTGGGTGTCGAGCAGGATCCGCATGGGCAAGGGCTCTCAGCGTTCGAAGTCGTCGAGCACGTCGTCGGGAAGCGGCTCGTCGAACTCGTCGGGCACGGAGAAGGCCCCCGCGTCCCTGCCGAGCACCCTGCCACCTTCCCGGGCGTCCACGGCCGAAAGGCGGGCCACCGGTTTCCCCGCCTTCGCGATGATCACCTCGTCACCGGCGGCAACCCGGGCGAGGAGACGGGAAAGGTTCGTCTTGGCCTCGTGGATGTTCACCGTGATCATCACTCACCCTCCTTTCGGACTAAGCTACATGCCATACTAGACTAAGTCAACCGACCGCTCGCTCCCGCGCGCCGACACCTCTCCCCTCGCCTTCGTCCGGAGAAGATCCGGAAGTCCGCCTCACGCACGCCGCGACGACGCGACGGGAACCTGTTTTCGGTTCTCGGTTCTTGGTTCTTGGTTCTTCGTTCTTGGTCGTTGGCTGATAGCTGACAGCTGACCGCTGATAGCTGATAGCTGACCGCTGACGGCTGACCGCCCTTCGTCGCGCCGTTGCGCCGTTGCGTGAGACCGGTCGTTCCCCCCCTCGGAGCCTTCGCGCCGCCGCCCGCTGCCCGCTGCCCGCTGCCGACGCCCGCTGCCGCCGACCGCCGACCGCTGACCGCTGACCGCTGACAGCTGATAGCTACCCGCCCCCCTTCCCCGTTGTGCCTTCCCGCGCAAGCACCTACAATCGCCCCCGGACCCCCTCGAAGGAGTGAACCCGGGCGTGCGCGCTTCCCTTCCCCTCCTGCTGATCGCGTGGCTGGCGCTGGCCGGATCGGCCGCGGCCCAGCCGCCCGCGCCCGAGTTCCTCCCGGGCCAGCCCCTGGTGGTGGGCACCCAGGTGCTCATGATGTGGAACCCGGTGCCCGGGGCGAGCGGGTACGTCGTGTACCGCAACGAGGAGCTCCTCGCCCGGGTCGCGGCCAACCAGTACCTCGGCCCCCTGCCCGAGATCTCCGGGAAGTACCGCTTCCAGGTGAGCGCGGTGGACGCCGCGGGCATCGAGGGGCCGCGCAGCCAGCCGGGCACCGTGCAGGTGCGCGCGCTCACGCCCCCGAAGGGGCTGGTGGCCCAGGCCGACCCCTCGGCCGGCGACGTCTCGCTCCTGTGGAACCGGGTGGAGGGCGCGGCCTTCTACAACATCTACCGGAGCGGCGGCGGCAAGGACCGCCAGCTGCTGGCGAGCGTGAGCACCGAGAACCACGTGGACCGCCTGGTCGAAGCGGGCACGGAGTACACCTACGTGGTCACGGCCCGCGACGTCACGGGCTCCGAGAGCCCCGCCTCCGACGCCGTGAAGGCCACCCCCGCGAAGAAGGCGCCGCCCACGGCCCGCGAGAAGGCGGGGCTCCGCGCCCGGCCCACCCGGGAGGTGGCGTCGGTGGACCAGTTCGACAACCGGCCCATCGACAAGGTCACCCACCTGCGCATCGGGCCCAGGGGCAACCTCTGGGTGGTCACGCCCACGGCGGGCGCCATCCGCGTCCTCGACCCGAGCGGCATCCCGGTGGCCGTGCTCGGCCCCTACACCTTCTCGGGCACCGGCTTCTCGCTCGTGCCCCACAAGATCGACTTCGGCCCCGACGGCAACGTCTACGTCTCCGACTACAAGAACGCCACCCTGGCCTGCCTGAGCCCGGCGGGCGAGCTCGTCTGGGCCCGGGGCGTGCTCGCCCCGCCGCCCTCCGAGCGCGAGCTCTGGGAGGGCTTCCCGGCCGCGGTGAAGACCCGGCAGCCCACCCCGTCGTCGGTCATGTGCCTGCCCGACGAGGTCTGGGTCACCGACCAGCGCTTCCAGATCGTCTACCGCTTCAACTACCAGGGCGACCTGCTCGGCTTCCTCTCCCACGTGAAGCGGGGCGGCAAGCCCGCCCGCCTGCCCGTGATCGGCGAGCTCCTCGACCTGGGGAAGGAGGGCATCCTCGTCACCCTGCCCCTCTCCCACAAGGCGTGGATCGTGGACCGGGAGCTGAACGTGCGGGCCGAGATCGGCGGCGGGCGCGGGCTGCTGGGGGGCTTCGTCGGCATCCACGGCGCGGCGCGCTGGGGGGGCAGGGAGATCTTCCTCACCGACCCGGCCGTGGCGAGCGTGCAGGCCTTCGACCTCGCCACCGGCGACTACCTCTACCACCTCTCCGGCGCCGAGCCCCGGCCCGACCCGAAGCGCAGGTACCGGGCCGACTTCCCGGTGCGAAACCCCATGCTCGCCGCGGCCGACGGCACGGGCGGGAAGCTGTGGCTCTTCGACGGCTACGAGCGCCGCCTCCTGGCCCTGGCCATGACGGGCGACGCCCTCCCGGTGGCGCCGTGAGGGCGCGGCGGCTCCTGCCCCTGGCGGCGCTCGCCGTGCTGCTCCCGGCCGCGGCGCGGGCCGGCGTCGAGGGCACGGCCCACGACGTGCAGTTCGCCGTCGGCTCGGAGCTGTGCGCCGCGTGCCACGTCTCCGACCCGAGCGCCGGGGGCAACGTGTGGGCCACCGAGCCCTTCAAGGGGGGCATCGTGGGCAGCGTGGCCGGGGTGTGCGCCTCGTGCCACCACTCGCTGGGCGCCTACGGCGCCGCCATGTCCCGGGCCTGGTCCGACGACCACGCCTACGGCGCCGAGAGCCACGGGCAGCGGATGTGGCTCGCCACCGCCCCGGCGGCCACCGACGTCGCCGCCTCCGGCCTGCCGGCCGTGGACGCGGCCCACGGCACCTTCGAGTGCTCCACCTGCCACAGCGTCCACGACGACACCTACCGGCCGTTCCTGCGCGAGCCGGCGAACGTGCTCTGCGCCCGGTGCCACAAGCTGCGCCACTACGTGAACGGCGTGGACCAGAGCGGCGCCGCCATCACCCCGGGCGCCTGGGTCGTGCCCGCCAACCTCGGCCTCAAGAACCCCGGCTCCCACCCGGTGGGCGACGACGTCACCGGCGTGCGCGACGGCGCCCCGGCGGTCACCATCCCGGCGCTCTTCCGCACGCCCTTCTCCACCCGGCCGGCCGAGTGGTCGCTCGGCGGCCACCTCTCGGCGGGCGCCGACGGGGGCGTCACCTGCATCACCTGCCACGCGGTCCACGGCGTCGGGCCCGACTCCGACGACGTCACCGCCGCCGGCACCGCGGCGGCGCCCAACCCGGGCTTCCTGGTCGTCGCCCAGGCGACCGCGTCGATCCCGGGCGCCCCGCGGCCCGTGCCCAACGGCAGCGGGGGCACCAGCGCCCTGTGCGAGGCGTGCCACGGCGTGGGCAACAACCCCTCCACGGCCCCCGACGGGGCCGGGTGGTCCGACAGCCGCTACAACGTGAGCCCCGGGGCGGAGGGCACCGCCTCCCACCCGGTGGACTCCTTCCCCTCCGGCTACGACGCCGGCGTGACGGCCTTCCCGCCGAACTGGCCCGCGGGCGACCCGGCCATCGCAGGCCGGAACGTCGGCCCCGTGCCCGTCTGCGGGACCTGCCACGCCGCCCACCCGGCGGCGGCGCTGGCCGCCGGCCGGGGCGACGTGCTCGCCGGCGCCGGGGCGTACGCGCTGCGCGCCCCGGCCACCCTGGCCCAGGGCGAGCCCATCTGCGACCTCTGCCACACCGCGACCATCCCCGGCCACCACCCGGTGGAGAAGGCCTTCGACAGCCGGGGCGTGCCCTACCTCTCGAGCGTCACGGCCGGGCAGGGCGACATCCTCACCTGCACCACCTGCCACGGCGGCGCCCACGGCTGGGCGCAGCCCGGCTGGGCCGGCCTCGACCCCGCGTGGAAGCCGTGGACAACGGCCGGGCCGTCGCTCCAGGCCGACGACATGTACGACCCCGACATGTCGCAAGACGTGCATGGACTGCCACTACTTCATGGACGGCGACGGCGCGAGCGTGAGCCCGACCCTGGGCTCCAAACAGACCGTCATCGTCCCGGGCGACGACGAGTACGTCCACTACCAGGCCGCCGACCGCAGCCAGGGCACCCACTACGTCGGGCTCGTCCACGAGGCGCGGCGACTGGCGGCTCGAACCCGTGGGTGGACGTGTTCGACACGTCGCGCACGTGGAAGGACCAGAACTCGGCCACGCCGGCGGGCTCGCACCGGGATGGGCGCGCTTCGGCGGCGAGGACCGCGAACGGGTCCCGCGTGCTCGTGTGCGAGAGCTGCCACGAGCTGGAACCCGACAAGAACGGCGGGTTCCGCCACCTGCTCCTGGCCCCCTACGAGGAGGGCCAGGACGGCTACGACGAGTACGCCGGCGACACCGACGGGCACGACGTCCTGTGCGTGGCGTGCCACGGCATCCCCGCGGGGACCCACCCCATGACCGGCATGATCGTGTCGCGCACCGGCCTGCCCCTCGACGCCGACGCGGAGTGGCTGCGGCCCGGTGATCCTCGGGTCACGCCACCATCGACCGGGCCAAGAACGCCATGTCGTGCGACTCGTGCCACCAGCCCCACGACGCCAACCCCAACTCCCTCACGTGGTCGCTGGACGTCCCTCTCGTCGGCCCCATCGGCGACTACACCGTCGCGCCGGTGGCCGCCCCCACGCTCGACACCTCCAACCGCTCCGCGCTGACAAGCATGGGATACACGATTGCCTCGGGCTTCGCGGGCGGATACTCTACGCCGACGCCCATCGCGGCCCCGTACTCCGGCCTCTGCCTGCAGTGCCACGCCCAGTGAGACCCGAAGACCCGAACTCGCCGTAGTTTCCCCCTCAACCCACCAGGAGCGAACCCCATGAGACGAAGGAACACCCTCGCCCCGACGGCCCTGGCAGCGCTGGCCGCCCTGCTGTGGCTCGCATCCCCGCACTCCGTCCGGGCCGAAGCGGCCGCGGAGGGGACCGACCCCGGCTTCCCGCGTTCGGGCAAGGTCTTCGCCGTGCGCACCTCCGGCGTGTACACCTACGCCGAGGTCGAGGACGGGGAGGGGAAGAAGTTCTGCGTCGCCGCGCCGCGCTTCGCCGTGAACGACGGCGACCGCATCGAGGTCCTGCGGGGAAGAACTACGGGGCGATCCACAGCGAGCAACTGAACTGCGATTTCCCGGACTTCGTGGGTGCCGTCACCTTCCGGGTCAACGAGAAGACGTATCACGCGGTGGGGCACGGCCAGAGCATGATGATGACGCAGGAGCTGATGACCCAGGAGGCCGAGGGGTCGCGAGACGAGACCCCGGCCGCCGGCTCCATCGCGCCGGCCTCCCCCGGCGGGCAGACGGTGGCGTCGCTCTTCGACAGGCGCGACGAACTGACCGGGAAGCCCGTGTCCCTGCGGGCGCGGGTCATGTCCCGGTTCCCCGGACGAGGAGAGCCAGAAGGTGTACCGGCTGATGGACGGAACCGGAGTTCCGGGTGCCAACGTCGTGCTGCTCCGCACCGCCGAGTCCCTCGAGCCGGGGCGCGTGGTCCTGGTCCAGGGCATCCTCGCCGTCGCGACGGATGCGGGCCAGAAGACCTATCCGCTGTCGGTCGAGGCGCACTCCGTGGAGTGACGCGGGGTCCCGCGGCTCCCCTGCGTCAGGGGGCGGCCCCGCGGGCCCGGGCCGTCTCGTACGCCCGCCGGGCCTCGTCCTCGTCCCACCGCACGAGCCCCCGCAGTTCGGCCACCCGGTCCCCGACCGCCCGGGCACGGCGCTCCTCGATGAGATGGGACTGCACCCTGCCGCGCACCTCCTCGAACGGCGGGCGGTAGTCCTCCTCGGTGCGGGCCGCCACCCGGTACACGGCGAGAGCCCCGTTCTCCGGCACGGCGAACACGTCGCCCCGCCGGCGCGACTCCCAGGGCCTCCCGCAGACCGACCGGCAAGTCCTCCACCGCGACGCCCTCGAGGACTCGGCACGAGACGCCCTCCGCCTCGGCGAGGGCCAGGGCGTCGCGAACGCCGACGCGCAGGGCGGCCTTCTCGAGCCACGAGGCCGACTCCGCCTCGCCCACTGGGTGGAAGCGCCAGAGCGTCACGGAAGGCCGGCGCCGGAACAGGGCCGTCTCGGTCTCCTCGAAGTACTGGCGGAGTTCCGCCTCCGAAGGGGGCCGGCGCTGCGCCGCGCAGGTGCTCGAGGTACGCGCCCCACACGGGCCGGGCCAGGGCCCCGCGGAGCCTCTCCCGCCATGCGGGGTCGCGGTCGAGTCCACCATGCTCCGCCTTCAGGGCGAGCAGCATCCGCTCGCACCTGCCGCGATACCCGCCCCGCAGGGGCAGCCGGAAGTCGCCGCCCCCGCGCGCCGCCTCCCTCCAACCCGGTCGTCCCGGCGCCTGCACGACCGCGTCGTCGGCCTCGAGCGTATAGGGGCCCGCGCGGGCCGCCACGCCGCCGTTCTCCGCCAGAGCCCGGGCCGACACGTCCGGGTCGTCGAGACCGGCGCACGACTGGAGCCCGAACTCGCGGACCAGTTCCTCGATCAGCGACGGGTAGCGCGCCTTGAATTTCGCGTAGCGCAGGCGGCGGTCCACCCCCTGCTTGAGGATCGCGAAGAAGCCCTCCCTGCTCTCGGCCCGGACCACCTGGAGGAAGACCGGGCCCGTGAGTCGTCGGCACCGCCCGGGGGGTCACCGCCGCCAGGCCCAGAGCGAACGCGGCGTCCCAAGTCGGGTTCCGACAGGAACGGATTGCCCCGCTCGATCCAGTCGAACCTGCCGGCGGGCCCGCGGGCCCGCGTGTTCTCCGACCCGAAGCGAGCCACCAGAACCTCGAAACCCTCGCCGGCCGCGATCGCCTCCTCGATGGCCGGAACGTCCCCGACCCGCCGCGGCGCGAGCACGTCGAGCCTCAGCGCGGGGCGGGGCTCGGTGTCGAGCGCCGCGAGGTACTCCTCGTCGGTGATGTCGATGCGGGCCGCCACCTCGCGCTCGAGGTAGATCTCCGGCAGCGTGCGCAGCTTGGAAGTCCCGGTACTCCCGGGCGACCATCGGTGCGTCCAGCAACCCGAGCGCGGCGGCTTCCTCGAACACAGCCTCCGCCATAGCCGCCTCGACGGTCCGGTCGCGGAACTTCTCGTAGGAGGCCAGCGCGAGCAGCTCCGGCCGCGACGCGCGCAGGTGCTCCGAGGTCCAGAGGACGGGCTCTCCGTCGGGGACGGGCAGGTACAGGAGCGGCTCCGCGCGGGCGGGGAGCCCCTCCGGCGACGCGGAAAGGAACAGGGCCAGGACCCCGACGAGGAACCGTGCCCGGCGGGCGGCGGCCGGGCGGGCACGGTTCCCCCCCCCGGCGGCCGGCCCGTCACGGCACGCGCTCACGAGCCCGCTCCTCTCCGCTTCGCTGCCACGAGGGACTCCTCCCCGGAGCGGCTCTCCGTCGCCGCGCGGGCCCGCCACACGCCGGAGCCCTCCCTGTCGCCGGGGCCGGCTAGCCGCCCGGGTGGCCCGGCGGCTTCTGGCCCGAGGCGGGCTGGCCGTGGCCCTTCTTCATCCCCTCCGTGGCCTTGGCGTACACGGCGGTGGCCGCGGCGTCGTTCCACTCGACCCGCGCCAGGTGCGCCTGCACGAACTCGTTGAGCTGCTTCGCCTGCAGGTACTGGGTGTACGCCTCGGCCACCTGGTCGCGGACCTCCTCGAACGCGGGCCGGTGGTCCTCGTCGCTGCGCTTGGCCACCTGGTAGATCGCCCAGGCGTCCCCCTCGCGCAGGAAGAACACCTCCCGGAACCCCTTGCCTTCCTGGGCCTCGCGCATCTCCGGGCTCATGTCCTCGATGGCGAGCAGGTGCTTCATCTCGAAGGTCCGGCCGTTGGCCTTGGCGTACTCCTCCCCCTCGATGGAGTTCCGCACGGCGGCCACCTGGGCCAGCGCCCCGGCGACCTCGCCCTCAGCGAAGGGGTGGAAGCGGCCCGCGTCGATGTGGGGCCGGCGCCAGAACTGCGTGTCCCGGCTCTCCTCGAAGTAGCGCCGCAGGTCCTCCTCGGTGAAGCTCACGGGCTTTCGGTACTCGTGGTTCTTGCGCGCCGTCCAGAGCGCCTTGCGCAGCAGCGGCCGGAGGAGCTCCTGGTAGCTGGGGTCGGCGTCCAGGCCCATCATCTCGGCCTTGGTCGCGATCAGCGCCTGCTGCACCCGCACCCGCAGCGACTCCCGCAGCTTGGCCATCGCCTCGGGGCTGCGGTCCTCCGCGCCGCCGTGGCCGGCGGGCTGGTCGAAGAGGCGGTAGGGCCCCACCATGGCCACCACGCCGTCGTTGGCCATGAGCCCCCGGTCGTAGTCCTCGAAGTCGGCCAGGATCTCGACCGGGATCTCCTTCTCGAGCTCCGCGACCAGGGCGGGGTAGCGCTCCGTGAACTTCCAGCGCCGCAGCTCCGGGTCCACCTGCTCCCGCATCGCCTCGGCGAAGTCCTCCTTGGTCTTGTTCTGCGCAACCTGCACGAACACGGGGCCGGTGAGCATCTGCACCGGGCCGTCCACCATGGCGCCGGCCGGGGTGCCGAAGACCCGCTCGCGCTCCTCGGCGGGCACCATCGGGCTGTCGTCGTACACCCAGCCGAAGTAGGCCTGACGCTGCTTGGTGTTGTCCGACCCGTACTGCTCCACCAGCTCGTCGAAGGTCTTGCCCTGGCCCGCCGCGAGGTGGATGGCCGCGACGTCCTCGACCCGCGCCGGGGCGAGCACACGGATCTCCACCGCCCGCTTCGGCTCGGTGGGGTAGGCGGCGGCGTACTCCTCCTCCGTGATCTCGATCTTCTCCGCCACCTCCCGGGTCAGGTAGAGCGACGAGAGGTGCTTGAACTTGAGCTTGTTGACCTCGCCCTCGACGGCGGGCGCGGTGGCGAGGCCCATCTGCATCGACTCCTCGAAGGTCGCCTCGGCCATCAGCGCGTTGCTCACGACTTCGCGAAACACCTGCTCGTCGCGCCCCTGGAAGGCCTCGCGCAGGTTCGCCCCCAGGTACGCCTCGTCCCACGTCACGTGGGCGCCGCCGGGCAGCGCGTAGCGCACCACCCCGTCGAAGGCCGCCGCCGGGGTCTTCCCCCCGTCGGTCGGCGCCGCCGAACAACCCCCCAGAAGCGCGAGCGCGGCCGCGCCCCAAGCAAACCACCCCATGTGCGATCTCCCTGCCGGCACCCTTCGGCGCCCGCCGAAAAAAGGCGCGGCGGCGATTTCCGCCGCCGCGCCCCGTTGCCTCGGCGATCGTCCCCGACGGACTCAGAACGCCTTCACCCAGTCCGCAGACGTCGGTGACCTTGCCCGTGAAGCCGCTGTGCACGCCCTTGATCTTCCCCTCCTTGCCCACCAGGAGCGTGGCCGGCGTCGAGCCGATGCCCACCATCTGCCCCAGCGTGAACTCCTCGTCCACGACGATGGTCTCACCGTCGAGCTTCATGGCGGTGATGTAGCCGGGAAGCCGCTTCTCGGCGTTCATGTCGATGTTCACGAGGACGAGGTCGAAGCTCTTGTTCTCCTCCCGCACGCTGAGGAAGGCCTTCACCTCGGCCCGGCAGAGCGAGCACGCCGTGTTGAAGAAAGCGAATGCGTT
>CAVPOV010000011.1:0-4081 GCA_963707045.1 uncultured delta proteobacterium | reverse complement strand
GCGCCGTGATCTTCTTCCCCTTCGCGGTTCTCTTCGCCTTCCTGCTGGTCGGCCTCCTGGCCGTCGCCTTCGTGCTGGTGCAGGTCGGACTGCTGGGAGCCGCGTTCACTCGGCTCGGCCTCGCGCCGGGAGCGGTCCCCCTCCTGCTCCTGGCGAGCCTTCTCGGCAGCGGGGTCAACATCCCGGTCCGCAGGGTCGAGAGACCCTGCAGACCCGTGGAGAAGGACCTCATCGGGCTGCCGTTCCGGTTCCGGTTCGTCGAAGCGGCTTGCCGGTCCCACACGGTCATCGCCGTGAACCTGGGCGGAGCCGTGATCCCGACCCTCCTCTCCCTCTACCTCCTGGGCCGCGCGGGGACACCCTTCGCCTATCTGGCGGCAACTGCCGCGGTGACGGCCGTGGTTCACTGGAAGGCCCGCCCGGTACCGGGGTTCGGCATCGCGTTGCCGCTGTTCGTGCCGCCTCTCGCCGCAGCCCTCGCCGCCCTGCTCTTCGTCCCGCAGGAGTCGGCGCCGGCAGCATACGTGGCGGGAACCCTGGGATGCCTGATCGGTGCGGACCTGCTGAACCTGCCCAAGGTCGCGGCCCTGGGAGCCCCGGTGGCCTCGATCGGAGGCGCCGGCACCTTCGACGGCATCTTCCTTGCGGGGGTGATCGCGGTGTTCCTGGCATGAGGGCGGCAGCGACGCCGGAGGCTCAGCCGGCGTCGGGAGGTGGGAACGGAGGGGCGCTCAGCCCTCTCCCCAGTCTTCGTCGAGGAAGCCCCGCTCCTCCATGAACCGATAGTTCGCCGCGACGACCCTCTCGATGACTTCTTTCTCGATTCCCCGGTTGCGCTGGATGAAGGAGACCGCCGCGTCCTGGTCGTACTGGCCTTCGCTGGCGTCGAGAAGGTCCGCGTTGCTCCGCTTGAGGAATTCGAGCTCGGCCTGGCCTTCCTCGTCGAGGTCGGCGTCATCCAGCAGCCCGAGGCACCCCAGGTAGTCGAATTCGGCCTCCAGGACCGTGGCCACGGTCCTCACGTCCACCCCCGTGGCGTCGGCGATCTCCACGACGGCCTCGAGGGGATCGTAGCGGGCCACGGCGTCATCGAGGCTCACGGAGTGCCCCCCTCCGGGGACAGGCGCGCCTGATACACCTGCCGCCAGCGCTTCTCCGAACGATCCGTTCCCCCCTGGGCGGTGAACAGGAGGATCAGGTCTCTCCCGTCGACCCGCACGAAGGGATCCGCGTTCAGTTCGGTCCCCGTGGCGAGTTCCTGAACGGGGGCTCCCTCGGCGAGCGGCACCCAGACCAGCGGGTTCATCCGGTCGGCGTCCTCCCGCACCGCGAACAGTCCGTCGCCGAGCGGGGACCAACGCGGACCTCCGTGGGTTTCCGGGAGCCCTCCCTCGAGGACCCGGCGGGGCGTCCCGCCCTCGGCCGGGAGCACGTACAGGTCCGCCCTGCCTCCTCCCGAGTCCCGGGAATAGAAGGCGATCCATCTCCCATCGGGCGAGAAACTGGGGGCCAGGCACGAGTCCTTCCAGCCGGGCGTGAGATCCCGCGTCTGGCGCCGCAGCGCCGTCTTGCGTCGCTCCGGGTCCCGTTCCGCGGCTGCGGAACGGACGTCGTCGATCCGGTACAAGTGGTCTTCCGAGCCGAGGTGGCCCACGAAGACGAGCCCGCGGGAGGTCGGGTCCCACACCGGGTAGAGTTCCGAGCCCACGGGCTCGAACGTCAGCCGGACGGTCGGGTCGGCCTCCGCGAAGAAGTGGTAGCCATAGACGTCCCCCTGGCCCGTGCGCCCGGAGGTGAAGGCCAGGAACTCGCCGTCGGGGCTGAACGCCGGCTGCGCGTCGTTTTCCGGGTGGTCGGAGAGGAAGCGCCGGCGGCCGGGCTCGACGAGGTAGATGTCGAAATTCACGCTCGCCGCGCCCCTGCGCACCGCGAGACGGGTCGCCGCCACGGCGAAGCGGGCCCTGCCACGCTTCGGGGGCCCCCACGTCAGGTGCTCGCTCACCGGCTGTCCGCCGGGGCCCTGGAGCTGAAAGGGGTCGGCGTCGCGGGAGGAGAGCACGGGGGCGGCATCGGCGATCGTCACCCCCTTCCCCTCGGCCGGCACGACTTCGGCGAGATGCACCTCGAGGGTATCGCCTCCGTCGCCCAGCAGTTCGAAGCTGAACTTCGTGCCGTCCGGGGAGAACTGAGGGTCGTAGACGTGGCCGCGACCTTCGACCCCTGCGCCCGAGACCGGCGACGCGGCCTCGACCCGGTACCCGGCGTGGCACAGCCCGGCCCAGAGCGCCACAGCCGCTGCCGCCCACCCCTTCATGGCCGCTCTCCTCCGTCCAGGCCGGACTCCGAACGCGGATAGTGTTCGTAGTTCAATTCCACGGTGAGCAGGGGCACCCGCCGCCCCGCGCCGTCCAGCGCGAAGACCGCGACGTGGTTCGAGGTGCCCATCAGCGGGCTCTGCAGACCCGAGGCCTCCACGTAGGGACGGTTCACGCGCACCTCCTGCTCTCCCATGGTCACTACGTACCCCCGGGCCCCCGGGTACGGCGCCCAGGAAAGACCCATGTCCGGGATCTTCTGCCCCATCCGGTGGCGCCGATCGAGCCCGCTGTCGGGTTCCGTCCCTCGGAACTCCAGGCGGTCGGGGTCGAGGATGTAGCGGTCCCCCACGTACGGCAGCACGAAGTGGCGCCAACCAGCGGCCGCCAGGGGGTCCTCCACCGGGTACTCGAACTCCCGGGCGAAGGGGCTCTCGACCCGTCCCACCAGTTCGCCCTCCACCCCCTGTCCCCGCTGCCGGAACACGGCGTACCCGTCGGCGGCGGCTTCCCGAGGCAGGGTCTCCCAGGACACGACCACGCCGCCCCGGTCGATGCTCTCCGTCACGCCCGCCACCTTGAAGACGAGGGGCGGGATCTCGACCTCGGCTCTTCCCGTCGCGGACGGCTGTCCTTCGCCGTCGACCCATGCCTCCGCCCGGAAGACGACCCGCCGCGGCGCCTGGCGGGGAGCGAAGGGACCGTCCCGCAGCTGGCCCTGGGAGACGGGCTCCGGGGCGCCGACCTCTCCCACGAGCACGTCGCCCTCGGGCTCCTCGCGCACCACCCGCACCCGGTCGGCCGCCCCCTCGCCGAGCTCCCAGCGGATCTTCACGTGGAGGTCCTCCGCCAGCGCCGCCTCCGCGGACAGCGCGGTCACCGGCGGCAGCGTGCGCGCCGTCACCCCGGACACGGCCAGCAGTTCCCCCCGCTCTCCCACGGTCTCGAGCCGGTACTCGAGGCTCGCGCCGACGGGAAGGCCCGTGTCCGCGAAGCGGTCCTCCGCGCCCCGGTACACGAGCTGCTCCTCGCCTTCGTCCCCGACCCTGCGGAACAGCCGGAAGGAGGCTCCCTCCAAACCCGCCCAGGACAGGGTCACGGAACGGCTGCGGGCCTCCACGGTCCACCCGTGGGGAGCAGGGTAGCGCGGCACCAGGCGCAGGGAGACTTCGTCGCCGGCCCAGACCTCCAGTTCGGCGGAATCCCGGGGCGCCTCCAGCTCCGTCGTGTCGAAGCTCAGCCGATAGACCCCCTCGGGCGCCAGGAGCACGATCCCCTCCGGGCCGGGACCGATCCCCCGTGCCAGGAGTTCCCCGAGCCGCTCCAAGGTCTTCCGGGAGGTCGCCTCCAGACGGGTCCCTTCCGCGGGCTCCACTCGGGCGGTCAGGCCGGCGAGCTGCACGGCGCACAGGAGCCGGATCCGTCCCAGCCCCGACTCGCCCAGGAGCCTCTGCCGGAGCGCCGCATCCTCCGGCGAAAGCGCGTCCACCCCTTCCAGCTCCCCGAGAAGCCAGAACGCTTCGGAGTAGCGCGCGGTAATCGCGTAAGCCCGTGCCAGCCCGCCGAGGAGCCGGCCGTCGCCCCCCGCCTTGTCGGGGTCGAGGGCCCGTGCCGCCTCCAGGGCGCGCACCGCCTCGGGCGCGTAGGTGGGTCCGCGTCCGAGGTAGAACAAGCCCTGGTCGAGCTGGCTCTCGTACGAGGCAGCGCCGGCCCCCAGCGGCAGGGCCAGCGACGCGGCCAGGAGGAGGGTCTTCAGCTTGCGTCCC
>CAVPOV010000010.1:0-8487 GCA_963707045.1 uncultured delta proteobacterium | reverse complement strand
ACGGCGCACCCGCCACGCCGGAGGGAAGCGAAGGCAGGAGGAGATGCTCAGGGGCTGTGGGCAACTGACGATCGCCCACGCGACCCCCACGTGCTTTCGGCGGGGCCCGCACTTCCGAGAGCCAGACCTCCTCCCGAACGTTCAGCCCCCGGCCTCGTCTTCAACCTCGCCCCGGGTCGAACCTTGGAGGCCCAGGCTGTCCACGCGATGCCGGAAGGTGCCCCGCGGGAGACCGAGGAGCCTCGCCGCCTGCGAGATGTTGCCGCCGCTTCGTTCCAACGCTTGGGTGATGAGCGCGCGGGCTAGACGAGCCTCCACTTCCTCGAGGTTGCACCCTCCGGGGGGCAAGCTCCACTGGCCGACGAGCGACACGCCCCCGGCACGGATTTCCTCTGGGAGGTCCTCAGCCCGAAGCACCGGGCCGCGGCAAGTGATGACCATGCGCTCCATCAGATTGCGCACCTCTCGCACGTTCCCCGGCCAAGCGTGCGAGGCGAGCCGCTCCAGCGCTTCGGGAGCAATCTCGAGCACCGGTTTGTGGAACTTGCGGGCAAAGTGGGCAAGGAAGTAGTGGGCGAGGGGCAGGATGTCCTCTCGTCGCTCCCGCAGGGGGGGGATGCGGATGGGAAACACGTTGAGCCGGTAGTAGAGATCCTCGCGAAAGCTTCGAGCCTCGATGGAACCCTGGAGATCCTGGTTCGTGGCCGCCACTACCCGCACGTCCACCTCCACCTCCCGCACCCCGCCGAGCCGCCGGATCTTTCGGGTCTCCAGGAAGCGCAGCAGTTTGGCCTGGAGGCCCAGGTCCATGTCCCCGACCTCATCCAGGAAGACCGTGCCCCGATTCGCCGCCTGGAGCAGGCCCTCCTTGGCCTTGCGAGCATCCGTGAACGCACCGGGTTCGTGTCCGAAGAGTTCGCTCTCCAGAATGGGTCCTGGAATGGACGCGCAGTTGATCTCGAGGAAAGGACCCGAGGCCCGCTCTGAAAGGCTATGGATAAGCCGGGCCACGACCTCCTTCCCGGTGCCGCTCTCCCCGGTGATCAGCACTGTGGTGTCCGCGTGCCGGGAGACGTCTCGGGCCTGGGCCAGAACGCCCCCCATGGCGGGGCTCTCTGCCACCACGGCCTGCCCGGACCCCGTCTCCCTCTCCTGGAGCACCCGAACCCGGCGCCGCAACCTCTGGGTCTCGAGGGCGAGGCGGACGATGAGCTTGATGGCATCGGCTTTGAAAGGCTTCTTGATATAGTCGTACGCTCCCAGCTTGAGGCTTTCCACCGCGCTCTCCACGGATCCGTACCCGGTCACCACAATGACGAGGAGTTCTGGGTCTCGGGCCCGGAGTTCACGCAGCACTTCGATGCCGTGCAGGTCGGGCAGGTTGAGGTCCAGGAGCACCAGGTCCACGCCCTCCCTGTCCACGAGTGCCAGGGCTCGTCGACCAGTCTCCACGCCGCGCACGGCGTAGCCCTCCTCACCGAGGATCCGCTGGAGTTGGTCGCGCAGGAACTCCTCGTCGTCGACGATCAAGATCGTCTCGCTCGTCATGGGGTCACGCCTGTACGGGGCGGCAAGGGACTTCTCCGGACGCATCGGTTGCGTTAGGAGGTGCGGCTTCGGGCAAACGAACGAAGAAGATCGCCCCTCGGCCGGGTTCCGACGCGACCTCTACGCTTCCTCCATGGTCCGAAAAGATGGTGTGCGCTATCGAGAGACCGAGACCGGTGCCTCCAGGGCGAAGGGTGTAGAAGGGCTCGAAGATGCGCTCGGCCTCCCCCTGCGGGATGCCGGGGCCCGTATCCTCCACGCGGATCTCAACGCCCCCCGGAATGCGCCGCGCCTCTACCTGCAGGGCCCCACCGCCTCCCATGGCCTGCAGGGCATTGAGGTAGAGATTGAGGAGAGCCTGTTTCAGTTTCTCCGGGTCGGCGTGCACCCGGGGTAGATCGGCCCCAGCATGAAGGCTCACCGACACCCCCTGGCTGCGGGCCTGCTTCTTCACGAGGAACAGGCTCTGGTCGAGCACTTCGCCGATCGGACAAGGACTGCGTTCCACGCGGTCCACCCGGGCATACGCGAGCAACTCCTGAACGATTCCATCGAGCCGCTCCAACTCCTGCAGCGCACGGGCCGCCAGTGATCGATCTTCGCCGACCGGAAGGCGGTCATGGAGGTCGTCGAGGAGCAGGGACACCCCCGTCAACGGATTGCGTATTTCGTGGGCCACCCCCGCGGCCATGCGGCCCAGAGAAGCCAGTCTATCTACCCGCTCCAGGGCTCGATTCATGGCCCGCTCCTCGGTCACGTCCCGGAACTGGAGTATGAGTCCCTCCTCTCCCTCCTTCCCCAAGCGGCTCGGGACCCACGTAAACGTGCGGCGACCTCGAGGGGTCTTCACTTCGAACTCGGCGGGTTCGCCTCCCACCCCTACTCTCAAGGAGGAAACCCAAGCCGCGAGCGTCGGATCGACCCCGTACTCCTCCAGGCTACGCCCGGGCTCTACTTGCGTGGGTATCCCGAGGGACTCCTCGGCGTAAGGGTTCACGGTGAGCACGTGCCCCTCGCGGTCGAGGGTTACCAAGCCCGATGCCAGACAGTCCACCACCGCCTCGATGAAAGCCCGTGAGCGGGTCGCCTCCTCGTAGAGGCGGGCCCGCTCGACTGCACGGGCAGCCTGTCCGGCTACGATCTGTAGCGGGCCAACCTGGTGTTTCGGAATCGGGCGTCCCGACACGGCGTTGTCGGCGCCGAGGGCGCCCACAACGCCGTCGCGGATCTTCATCGGCACGTAGACGAAACTCGACGTGCCGGCGGCCCGTGCCAACTGCAGGTCCAGGCTCGACAGCCCTGCGGCCGACTCGACCCTCCCGATGTATTCCGCTCGCCCGCTGCGTACCGCTCGGGTTGCCGCGCAGTCGTCCCGGGAGAGTTTCAGCGGACGCTGCCGCACCCGGACTTCGTCGGCTCCGTCGAACCCGTTGGCCCCGGCGCACGCCAAAGTGTCCCCGTCCGGTTCGAGCATGTACAGCAGGACCCTGTCGAAACCAAGTCCCTCGACGCAGGTGCGCAGGATGATCCGCAGGACTTCTTCCCGGTCGAAGGTGGTTCCGAGGAACTCGCTGATAGACTGGATGTGATTGAGAATGCTCAACTGCTCTTCCAGCCGGCCGGCGGTTGCCCGGGCATCGTCCCTGGACCGTTCAAGCGCCTTGTGGCTCTCGCCCAGTCTGCCCTCCTTCTCTTCCAGCAGTCGGGCCATCCGGTTGAGCGCTTGCGCCAGCCCCCCTAGTTCGTCTCCCTGGGCCACCTCCGCCCGCGCCGTGAGATCTCCCGCGGCGATCCTTGCGGACATGTGTGCCATCGTATGCACGGGCTTGGCGATCGCCCGCGACATGCCGAAGGCAGCCCCCAGCACAAGGATTCCCAAGACCCAGGCGAGAAGGACCCCGGTTCGCAAGGTCTGACGCGACGCGCGTGCTATCGCCGCCCCGGTAACCGCCGCCTCCCGGTGGAAGGCTTCGGTGAGGGCCCCGATGGTGACCCCGCCGAACACCCCCGTCGATGCATACGGGCCTTGCCGGAAAGCGATCGGCGCGTAGGCCATCACCTTGTCGACCCCGGCCACGTTGAAGGTGCGGGTCACCCCGGATACCCCCCGGCGGACCGCGGCCGCCACGAGGGGGTAATTGGAATGGACGAAACCGGCCCGATCCAGATTGAAGGGGATCCGACCGCTCCCGACGTCCTCGGCCGTCGACTCCTTGGAGTACGCCTGCACCCATTTCCCGTGCTCGTCCAACCCTCGAATATCCCAGAACTTTGGGTGCGTGATGATCCAGCCCTGGTCGTCGAACATGAAGGCGTAGTTGCCGGACAGGTAGGACGGGAACGGGACGCGTTCCCTGCTCAGTGGAAGGACGTGTTGGGTAAACTCCATCAGATGGGCATGGTCCAGGGCCAACTCGACCACCCCCCGCAAGTTGCCTCCGTCACGCACGGCAAGGGCGAACCGAACGTGCCCCTCGTACTCGGCCCCCCCCACAGCCTGCTCCGGAGTCGCGGCGCCCCCGAGTTGCGCCTCCTTGGCGACGTGGCGCCCCACGAGGTGCCCCACCCAGGCCACGCCCGGGGGCATGTCCAAGGCTTGCTGGAAATAGTCCTCCACCCCGTAGGTCGTGTTTAGAGGTTCAGAGACGTCCCGGAGATCTCGGGACGGGGCCATCCAGTCCCTGTCGACACGAAACACCTCTTGTCCGTCCGGCCCGATCCAGGCCGCCTCCGAGTAGATCGGAATACGGATCCGGTAGTCCTCGATTGCTCCGTCCGCGCCTCGCCGACGACGCGTGACCTCAGCGGTCCGACTCCGGCAAAAGAGGAGGAGGGAGTCGGGGTTCATCGGGAGTTCACCCACGATCCGCAGGTCTTGGACCCGTTCTTCGAGAAAACGAGCGATCTGGTCCGCCAAAGCTACCGCCTGGAGTTCCAGCGCCTGGCGAGCCTTCGCGTCCAGGGCCTCGGTGGACCGCTGCTCCGCCTCCCGCCCGACTTCAGCTACGCGCCGAGCGGCGTCGAGGCTGAGCCAGAGCAAAGGCACGAGGCTGAGGAGCACGAACGCGATGAGGAGCTTCGGGAAGAGGGTGAGCCTCATTCCGGCGTGGAAGTCTCAAATTCGTGCGATATCGGCATCCTGCATACCCTCTGGCACCTGCACCGTGAGCACGGGCACCGGGCAGCGTTGGACCACTTTCTGCGCGGTCGTCCCCAGGAGGGAATCAAAGAGGGAGAGTTCCGCATGGGCACCCATGACAACCAGATCGGCGCCCTCGGACTCCACGTGGCGAAGGACTTGATCGACCTTGGCCCCCTCCGCCACGACGATACGACTCACCAACCCCTCGCAGCCGGATGCACCGAGTTCACGCTCACAGAATACCTGGATACGGCGCCGGAGTCTGTCGACCGCCTCGTGCTCCTCGTTCGCCACCACGTCGTGGAGGGTCCCTTTCCCCACATAGCCCTCCACCAGCGCCTCCTGAGCCGGCTTCAGCTTTTCCACGACATGCAGAGCCACGATTCGAGCACCCAGATCCCTAGCCAGACTCACCGCGTGGCGGAACACGTAGGATGCGTTGGGCCCCATCTGGGTGCAGTATAGAATCGTCTTGATCTTCGGGAGCATCGCTTCCCCTTCCCGTCCTCGCTGAGATCTCTTGTCGATACCGCGGCATCTACGCCACGGCCGGCGCCGCCTGCGCCTCATCGCGCTTGTTCCTGGCCTTCTGCATCAGGTAGACCACGGCCACCAGCACCAGCCCGATGCCGTCGGTGAGGAAGGTCGGCCAGTAGAGCAGGAAGGTCCCGGCGGCCAGCAGCACCCACTCCACCACGTTGGTCTTGCGGATGAAGTAGAACATGGTCAGCGCCGAGAAGGCCATCGTGCCCGAGGATCGCCGAGAAGATCGACGAGAAGATGTTGAACGGCTTGGCGCGGGTCTCGGCGATGACGACCTTGCCGCTCATGAACTGCCCCTTGTTGACCGTCACCTCCTTGATGATCGCCGTCGCGCTTGGCCATCACGTTCTTCACCTGTCTCGCCGTCGAGGAGCATGGCGATCGACGTCGCCTTCCTCGAACGCGTCGCCCACCTTGACCTTCACCTCGGTCACCATGGCGCCCATGATCTCGTCCTCGACGGGGGGCGCGAGCGATGGCCTTGCCCTCGAAGAGGATCGGCCGGGGTGAAGGCGAACAGCAGCGGCATCACGTAGAGCAGCTTGGCGAACTTGAACGAGGTCCAGCCGGTCTTCCAGGGATCGGAGCCGGCGATGGCGGCCCCGGCGTAGGCGGCGACGCAGACCGGCGGCGTGATGTTGGAGTCCTGGCTGAACCAGTAGACGATCATGTGGGCCGCGATCAGCACGACGCCCATCTCCATCAGCGGCGGCACGGCCAGCACCGCGGTGATCAGGTAGGCCGCGGTCACCGGCACGCCCATGCCCGAGCACCAGCGAGGCGAGGGCCGACCAGGAAGATCGCGGCCAGCAGGTTGCCGCCGGCCAGCGAGATGATGATGTCGGAGAACTTCAGGCCGATGCCGGTCAGCGAGATGCGTGCCGACGATGATGCCGATCACGCCCAGCGTGGCGCCGATGATCAGGGTGTTGCTGGCGCCCGGTCTGGATCGCCTCCCAGATCTCCTTCGGGCCCATGCGGGTCTCCTTGCGCACCCAGCTGACGGCGATGCAGGAGAGGGTCGCCCAGAAGGCCGAGTAGCCCGGGGAGCGGCCGATGATCATCAGCACGGTGATGATCACCAGCGGCAGCGAGAAGTACCACTCCCGCTTGAGCACCACGGTCCAGTGGCGGCATGTCGTCGCCCGACGATGCCCTCGATCTTGTGCTTCTTGGCCTCGAAGTGGATCATGCAGAAGACCGAGAAGAAGTAGAGCAGCGCCGGGGCGATGGCGATCAGCATGATGTGGGCGTAGGGCGTCTCGGTGAGCTCCGCCATCAGGAAGCCGCCGGCGCCCATGATCGGCGGCATGAACATGCCGCCGATCGAGGCCGCCGGCTCGATGGCGCCGGCGACGTGGGGCTGGAAGCCGGCCCGCTTCATCAGCGGGATGGTGAAGGCGCCGGTCGAGACGGTGTTGGCGATGGCGCTGCCGGACACCGAGCCGAACAGCGCCGAGGCGATCACCGCGACCTTGGCCGGGCCGCCGGTGGTCTTGCCCGGCCAGGGCCATGGGCAGGTCGATGAAGAACTTGCCCGGCGCCCGACTTGTGCAGGAACGCGCCGAAGAAGATGAACAGGATGACGTAGGTGGCGAGCACGTTGGCCATGACGCCGAACACGCCGTTGGTGGTGAGGTAACAGCGAGGTGCACAGGCGCTCGATGCCGAAGCCGCGGTGGGCGATGACGTCCGGGAAGTAGGGGCCGAAGTAGGCGTAGCCGAGCAGGCCGACCCCGATCAGGGTCATCGACCCAGCCCGAGCACCCGCCGGCAGACCTCGAGCGACAGCACGATCCCGACGATGCTGACCAGCGCGTCGAGCTCGGTCTCGGCGCCGGCGCGGTAGTTGAGGTTCTCGAACTCGTGGATCCAGTAGTAGACGACGCGCGGCGGAGGTCAGCGGCGAGCAGCACGTCGGAGAGCGCCGGGTTGCGCGGCCAGCGCTGCCATCGCGCAGCGGTCGGCGACAGACAGAGCGCCGCGGCCACGCGCCAGGCGACGCCAGGACCAGCGGCCAGAGGCCCGGCAGGCCTGGCCGAGGACGGCCGCCGGCCCCGTCGTCGGACCAGGCGTCGCCGACCTCCGTCAGCCGGTCGTGGAAGGCGGCGACGTCGGGATAGAACGCAGGACGGCCGACGAGGCCGGCGAGCAACGGCGCCGAGGAACAGCGCCAGCGGCGACGCGCACCCAGGTCTTGCCCGCGGGGTAGAGCAGGAACACGAGGACGTAGGTGATGAACACGTAGACGCCGCGGTGGTACTGGGTCGCGACCGAGGCGATCCCGGCCGTGTAGAAGTAGAAGACGCACCATCGCCGCGCCGAGGGCGGCGACGATCCACTTCCAGAGCCCGGTGGCTGCGCGTCCGGTCTTGGCGTCCTTCTCGAGCAACGCCTTGAGCTTCGCCTGGTCCTCGGCGTCGAGTCTCCGAGCCTGTCCAGTTCCTCAGACATGCCGCCTCCGTGAGCCTCGCGTCCCCGCGGTGACGCGCGAGCGGGGCCCGAAGGCCCCGCTCGTCGTGCCTGCGAGTGGCTCGTCCCCGTGTCTAGCGCGCCGACTGTGCGGCCGTGATCGTCAGCCCCTTGCTCCTTCCAGAACTTCTCGGCGCCCGGCGTGGATCGGGGTCACGATGCCGTTCAGAGCGCCCTCGACCGACATCGACTTGGCGGTGCTCTTCACCTTGACCATGTAGGCGAGGCCTTCCTTGGAGTAGATGTCCGTCACAGCGGCCTTCTCGACGAGGTCGGCCTTGACGTGCTTGCCGGCGACCCAGAGCGCCGAGTCCTGGAACGACGGCGACGTCGTAGTCGACGCCGCTGTAGGTGCCCGCCGGGATGGTCAGCTCGCTGTAGAAGGGATAGTCGTTGAAGAACCCGGCCTTCTCGCCGGCCTCGACCAGCGTCGCAGGATCTTGATCTTGTTGCTCGCCGCCGCCTGGATCACCGACGAGTTCGGGATAGCCGGCGAAGACCCAGAAGGCGTCGATCAGCTTGTCGCCCATCGCCGAGGCCGCCTTGCTGTAGCCGAGGAACTCGACCTTCATCTTGTCCCACAGGCCGAGCGGGTGAAGTAGCGCTGCGCCGCGCTGGCGGCGCCGGAGCCGGCGCCGCCGACCGCGACGCGCTTGCCGGCCAGGTCGGCGACCGTGTCGATGCCGCTGCCCTGCGAGCACGATCAGGTGGGCCGGGGCGCCGTACAGGTACGCCATCGCGTGGACGTTCTTGTACTGCTTCGTTCCTTGGTCAGGCGGCCG
>CAVPOV010000009.1:0-65754 GCA_963707045.1 uncultured delta proteobacterium | reverse complement strand
TCCTCGGGGGTCAGGATCTGGGTCGAGCACAGCTCCTTGAGGAGCCCGTCCATCTCGCCCTTGGCGAGGTCCATCCCGTGGAGCCGGCTCATGCGGTCCACGATCACGGTCCACTCCTCCGGCGTCGTGCGGATGTCCTCCACCCGGGGGATCTTGCCCCCCGCGGGCTCGTGGCAGGACGCGCACTTCTTCCAGACGAGGGACTCCTTGGTGAAGGCGAGGGCGCCGGGGGCGAGCAGGCCCGCCGCGACGCACGCGGTCAATCCGAGGATCCAGAGTCTTCGCATTTCGTCTCTCCCGCTTCTCAGAAGGCGTACGACGCGCGCAGCCAGAACTCGTCGCCCTTGGTGTCGTTCTCCGACTCGAAGTCGTGGGTCCACCGGGCGTTCATCCCGAAGCGCTCCGTGACCTGATAGCCCAGCGTGGGGCCGAACTGGATGCGGACGGCCTCCGAGTCGTCAAGGGAGTCGCCGTCCACCTCGTACTCGTCGAGGTCCCAGTAACCGCCGCCGTTGACGCCGAACACGAAGCTGTCGGTGATCTGGTACGCGAGGCTCGTCTCCAGTTCGAAACGGAGCGGCCGCTGGAGCCCGGCGCTGTCCTCCTCGAAGTGGTGATAGAGGTTCAGGTTCATGTCGAAGACGAACTTGCCCATGATCTGGTTGTAGGCGAGCTGGTGCTCCCAGTACCAGTGGTCCTGCCCCAGGTTGATCGCCTGGTTGTCGTCGAATTCGCCGGTCGGGGCGAAGAAGTACAGCCAGTAGGAGAAGAAGGTGCCCGAGTCCTGGTTCGCGTAGAGGAAGACGCCGGGGCCGAAGACGATGTCGCCCAGGCCGGAGGAGTCCTCGTCGAAGACGTCCTTCTCCTCCACCTTCCCGAAGGGCACGATGAGCTGCACGGCCATCGGGAGGTTGCCCCAGTGGAAGTAGGCGAGTCCCCGGGCGATCCCTACCGTGGCCGTGAAGTCGACTTCCGCAGCCTTGTCGCCGTCCGAGTCGGTGAACTCGTCGGCCGTGTAGTAGTTGACGTAGGCCAGCCCGTAGAACCCGTCGGGGGCCAGCACGTTGTCGTAGGGGTCGATCAGGATCGCCCCCGCGGACGAGGCCCACAGCAGGGCCGCTCCCAGGAATCCAGCCAGCAGGTGTCGCTTCATTCGCTCCTCCTTCTTCGGTGTGGGGGAAGGACAGACGGGGACATGTATTCAAACATCGTTCCATCCCGTTGGTGCTTCCAGGAGGAAGGCAAGGTCTTGCCAGAAAAGGGCCGCTGGGCTTGGCGAAAAAGATATTCCGGAATAAACAGTGGTTTGTCTTGGCGGGGCGCGGCTCCCCGGAAGTGGGACGGGGATGTCCCACCCTTGGCCGGGGAAGCGTGTCACTTCTGCCCCACTCGGAGAGGGGCGGGGGAGGTCAGTCGCGGTAGCCGGCGGGGTCGAGCCCGAAGCGCTGGAGCAGGCGGTGGACCTGCCGACGGTCGGTGCCGGCGTGCTCGGCCACGCGGCTCACGTTGCCGCCGTAGTGGCGGAGCAGGGTGTCGAGGTAGGCGCGGGTGGCTTCGCCGAGGATCTGCTCCTTGAAGTCGGGGTAGGACTGGGGGGGGATCTCGGCGCTCGAGGGGCGTCGCAGGTGCTCGGGCAGGTGCTCCGCTTCGAGCACCTCGGCGTCGTGGAAGGTCATCACCTGCTCGAGGAGGTTGACGAGTTCTCGCACGTTGCCGGGCCAGGAGTGGCCCCGTCAGGGCCTCCAGGGCCGCCGGGCTGGCTCCCCGGAAGCTGCGCTTCAGACGGCGGTTGAGGAGCGCCATGTGATGGGCCACCAGGGCGGGCAGGTCCTCGAAGCGCTCGCGCAGCGGCGGAACGCGGATCTCGATGACCCGGAGGCGGTAGTAGAGGTCTTCCCGGAAGCGGCCGGCCTCCACCTCGGCGCCCAGGTCGCGGTTGGTGGCCGCCACGAGCCTGGCTTCGGTCTGGCGCCGCCGGGTCTCCCCCACCCGGGCGTAGGTGCGCTCCTCCAGGGCCCGGAGCAGCTTCTTCTGGAGCGCGAGGTCGAGCTCTCCGATCTCGTCGAGGAAGACCGTCCCGTCCGACGCGACCTCCAGGTAGCCCGCCCGGTCCCGGTGGGCCCCGGTGAAGGAGCCCCGGGCGTGGCCGAACAGCTCGCTCTCCAGAAGCGCGCCCGCCAGGGCGGCGCAGTCCACGGTCACGAAGGGGCGGTCCCGGCGCGGGCCGGCGGCGTGGATCGCCTTGGAGACCAGTTCCTTGCCCGTGCCGCTCTCCCCGATGAGCAGCACGGTGGAGTCCGTGGGGGCCACCGCGGACACCGCGGCGAGCACCTCGCGCAGGGCGGGGCTCTCCCCGACGATCCCCTCCCGGGCCTCCACCCGGGCCAACCCGTCCGACAGGGCCCGGTTCCGGGCCTTGAGCTCCCGGTGCCGGAGGGCTTTGCGCAGGGCCACGTCCACTTCGTCCAGGTCGAAGGGTTTGGCGAGGTAGTCGAAGACCCCCCGCTTCACCGCTTCCACGGCGCTCCGGATGGTCCCGAAGCCTGTCAGCAGGAGCACGGGGAGGTCCGGATCCTCCTCCATCGCCTTCTCCGCCCAGGTGACCCCGTCCATGGCCGGCATGCGCAGGTCGACCACCGCCGCGTCCGGGCGCCACGTCCCGACCCGCTCCAGCCCCTTCGCCGGCTCCGTCTCTCCGGCGGCCTCGTAGCCCATGGACTCCAGCGCCCGGAGCAGCGCCTCCGAGAGGCGCACGTCGTCGTCCACCACGAGCACTCGGGGGCGTGGTGCGCGGCTCATGCCTCTCCTCCCACGGGGAGCGTCACCCGGAAGCGGCACCCCCGGGGCGAGAGGTTCTCGGCCTCGATCTGGCCACCGTGGCTCCGGACGATGCGGTACACCACCGCCAGCCCCAGCCCGGTGCCCTGGCCCACCTGCTTGGTCGTGAAGAACGGTTCGAAGATCTTCGGCATCAGCTTCTCCGGGATGCCCGGGCCCTGGTCCTCGACCTCGAGGACGAAGCAGGGGCGGCCGTTCCCGTCCGACGGGAAGGAGGTCCGCACGGTCACGTCCCCTCCGCCCTGCTGGGCGTCCACCGCGTTGCCCACCAGGTTCCACAGCACCTGCTTGAGGCCGGAGCGGTCCACTTCCACCTCCCGGGACGCCGGGGCCAGCTCGAGGGTCAGCGCGACGCCCCGGGCCGAGGCCTCGTGGCGCGCCAGCGCCGTCACCTCGTGGATCAGCACCCCCGGGTCGAGGCGCGTCTTCACCGGGCTCTCCACACGCGAGAGGTCGAGCAGGTTTCGCAGCTTCTCCTGGATGCGCCGGATCTCGCCCATCACCACCTCGAGGTTCTGGCCGGCCTCGGTCGGGAGGTCGTCGCGCCGGCGCAGCAGCTGGGCGTACGTGGAGATCGTGGCCAGGGGGTTGTTCACCTCGTGGGCCACGCCCGCCGCCAGGCGCCCCACGGCCGACAACTTGCGCTCCTGCTCCACCTCCGCGTAGACGCGCTGGAGCTCGAGCTTCTTCTCCTGGAGACCCTGGGCCATGGAGTTCAGGGCGTGGGCGAGCTGCCCGAACTCCCCCTCGCCCTCGGGGAGCCGGTGGGCCAGGTCCCCCTGGCCGAGCCGCTGGATTCCGCTCACGAGCGAGCGCAGCCCCCGCGACTGGTGGGCGACGACGAGCCCGGTGATGCCGAGGATGCCGATCAGGGCGAAGGCCAGGATGTGGACGAAGTTGCTCCGGATGCGCTGGGTCTCGGACACCAGGGTCGACGAGCTCGCGTAGGCGGGGCCGAGCACGTCGGCCTCGGGCACCACGAGCACGACCCGCCAGCCGGGCGGGTCCACCGCGGCGTGCCCGACGAAGACCCGGCGTCCGCCTTCGGAAAGGGACTCGACCCCGTCCGCGACGCTGGGGAAGCGCTCCGCCATGGCCCGGACCGCGCTCAGGCGGGAGGAGGCGAGGTCCTGGCCGTGGGGAGGGCGGTCCCCGTCGAGTCCCAGGGCGTCGAAGGGGAACCGGTCCGAAGCGGCGATCACCGACGTCCCCGCCAGGAGCGCCGAACTCGACCCCTCGGAGAAGCGCAGTTCGCCGATCTCCTGGAGGAGCTTCTCGATGGTGATGTCGATCCCGGCCGTGGCGCGGTGCCCGCGCTCTCCGATGACGGGCGAGAGGGCCGAGATCATCCACTCGCCGCTCAGCGGGTCCAGGTACGCCTCGGTGAACACCTCGCCGCCGCCCGGGTTGTGGGCGGGCCCGGCCAGGTAGTAGAAGGGCCAGGTGGTGTAGTCCTTGTCCCGGGGCATGTGGCCGAAGTCCCGCCACGGGTAGGCGCGGGTGAGTCCGTCCGCCACGATGACCCAGGCGAGAACCATGCGCGGCTCCCGCTCGGCCAGGGGGCGCATGACGAGGTCGAGGGATTCGGTGGCGCCGATGAGGGGCTCCAGCCCCGGCGCGTAGCGCGGCACGAAGAGCACCGAGTTGCCGTCATCGCCGTTCCCGTAAACGCCGCGCTCGTCGAGCCGGTAGCCGCTGCCGCTGCGGTAGGCGAAGCGCGCCGGGTCACCCAGAAGCGCCTCGGAGAAGGTGCGCAGCGAGTGCACCTCGTCCCGCAGGCGGGAGAACACGGCGGCGAGGCGCTGCGCCTCCAGGGCGAGGCGCTCCCGGAGTCGCTGGAGTTCCGAGGACACGAGGAGCGCGCGCGTCTCCTGCACGGAGACCTGCTGGATCGTCTCCAGGTGGCGCAGCGACAGGAACGTCATCACCCCGATCGGGACGAGCGAGAGGAAGCACAGGCTCAGCAGCAGCTTGGCGGCCAGGCTCCGCTCCCGCCAGAAGCGCACCACCATGGTTTGCGAACGCCTCCGTCTCTACCCCCGACGGAAGGTAGGATACCACCGTCCCCGCCCGGACCGGACACCCTTGCCGCAATCCTCCGTCCGAGAGGCGGCAAACGAAGGCGGGGCCGCTTCGAGCGGCCCCGCGTCACCACACCCGGTGCGCGTCGCCGCGCCCGGAGATGCCCGGCACCTCTACGGTGCCTTATCGCCGACGGAGATCAACTCCACCTCGAAGACGAGGGTGGAGTTCGGGGGGATGGGCCCTCCACCCTGCGGCCCGTAGGCCAGGGTGGCGGGGATGAAGAACTGGTACTTGGCCCCGGGCTTCATGAGCTGCACGCCCTCGGTCCACCCCTTGATCACCTTGTTCAGCGGGAAGGTGGCCGGCTGGCCGCGGCTGTGGGAGCTGTCGAACTCCGTTCCGTCCACCAGCGTGCCGCGGTAGTGGACCGTGACGTTGTCGGTCTCCTTGGGGGGCTCGCCCGAACCCTCGCTCAGGACCTTGTACTGCAGGCCGCTCGGCAGGGAGACGACGCCTTCCTTCTTCGCGTTCTCCGCCAGGAAGGCTTGGCCGGCCGCGGCCGACTCCCGCGACACCCGCTCCCGCTCCTCCTGCTGGGCGGCGACGATCCGCTGCTTGAGCACGACGAGGGTGCTCCGCATCTCCTCCTCGGACAGGGCCGGCTCGGCCCCGGACAGCGCGTCCTGGGCCCCCCGCACCACCATCTCCGGGTTGATCTCCTGCCCCTGTCGCTTGAAGTCGCCCCCCATCTGGTACCCGACGCTGTAGCTGACCTTGTCCTTCTCGCTCTCCGGCTTCGCATCCTGCGCGATGACCGGGGCCGCCGCGCAGACCAACGCCGACACCAAGACCGCAAACCGCTTCATGTCGTTTCCTCCCTCGTGGTGAAGAGTTGAAGAGCCGCCTCGTCGGAGCGGTCTCCGGGACCTTCCCGGGGGCGCCCCCTGCACTCCAGCTACTTGAGTTCGTCCAGCACGCCCGCGTCGATCTCGTCGAAGCGGAGCACCCGCTTGCCCTTGTGGTCCTTGCGGAACTCCTCGGCCGCCGCCTTCGCCCGGAACGGGATCAACTCCTTGCCCATGGGGCCCATCACGTCGCTGCCGACCACGTAGTACGCCTCCCGGCCGTCGATCGTCTCCAGGGAGTAGTAGTCCTTCACGAAGACCGCGCGCACCTCCTGCTTCCGGGCCCCGAACTTCGCCGGGTCCAGGTGGTAGCGCATCATGTCCTTGACCCCGTCGAAGTACGCGGTCGAGCCGTCCTCCAGGGCCAGTTGGGCCAGGAAGTTGGCGTACTTCTCCACGAACATCCCGCACACCGCGCACCGGTCCTTGGGGCCCGGCGTCAGGGGCGCGGGCTGGGCGCCGGCCCACGGGGCGACGCAGCACACCGCGATCAGCACGAACACGAGCTTCCTCATGGCACCCATCCTCTCCTCCGAAGCGGTACGCCCTTCGATGCGTCGGATGGCTTCTCGGCGCGGCCCCGACCGGCGCAGGTGAGGGCCCCTCCCCGAGGTCACCCGGCGATCACCTCCAGCTCCAACCCGAGCCTCCTGGCGTTGTCGCCCATCTTGTCGTCGAGCGTCGCGACGCTCCGAGTGCCGATCTCCCGTGCCACGGCCAGGTGGAGGGCATCGCCCGCCCGCAATCCGCTCGTGTGGTCGGAAGCCAGGTCGGCGGCCTCCCGGAACGCGGCCCGGCTCACGGCCGCGAGCCGCAGCCCGCCGTGCGCGAAGGAGTGGAAGACCGTTCGTGCCCTCTCGGCCTGTGTCGGCGTCAGCTGCCCCGTTCGCACCTTGATCGCGAGCGCGCTGGCAACTTCGGTGACGCACCAGTCTGCCGCCACCGGAACCTCATCCAGCGCGGAAAACCACTCCTTGACCGCGGCCGTCCCGGGTTCGAGCGTGAGCAGGGCCACGAGGACGCTGGTATCCACGTAGGGCATCAGTAGCGCTCCCCGTCGCGCATCCGCCCGACGACGGGCGCACCCATCCGCATGTCCGCGTGAAGTTCGTCCAGGGCGGCCAGGAACGCGGTCTTGTCGAAGGGCCGCTCCGGCACCAGGCGCAACTCGGTGCCGACCGCCTCGATCTCGATCGCGTCACCGACCCGCAGCCCGATCTTCCGGGCACATGCCGCCGGGATCCGGACCGCCAGGCTGTGGCCCCACTTCGCGACCTGCGCGCGCATCTTCGCCTCCCTCGCGGATATCCATGTAGATACATGATACCACGCCTGCGCCCGGCCTTCCACTGCGCCCCTCCCCGGGCTCCGGCGTCGAGGTCTCCCGAGGACGAAACCCGACGCCCGGCTCGCGGGCCGGTCAGGGCGTGAACTCGGTGGACAACATCCCCCAGGCGGCCAGCCCCAGCACGGCCGTGAAGCACAGCGACGCGAAGGCGGTGAGCCTCGCCTGCACCGAGGGGATCACGTCCCGGAGGCTGGGGACGGACCGGAACGGCTCGATCACGCCCACGCCTGCGCCGCCGACCCCGCCGCCCAGGAGGGCCACGTAGAGCGGGTACCCCACGAAGCCGTACTCCGCCTGCAGCAGGCAGAAGGGGCAGTGGTGGGTCGGCAGCTCGTAGAAGTAGATGGAGATGAAGGAGAGCACCGCCACCAGCCCCACGACGAAGCTCCCGGCGCTCAGCCCGGCGAAGAGGTAGCGCCCGCCTCCCCTGCGCAGGGAGTACCCCCCCGCCGCCACGGTCGCCCCGAGGGTGGCGAAGAAGGCGACGCGGCTCGGCCCAAGGGGCGCCGCGGCCAGGTCCGAGGCGAGCCCCCGCCCCTCCTCGCTGAAAAGGGTCCCGCAGCACGACGTGATGAGGTCCGCCCGCAGGCCCAGGAAGAACCCCGCCTGACTGGCCGCCTCGGCCAGGACCAGCGGGGTCATCGCCAGGAGCAGGAGGTACTTGCGCTTGATGAGGGGGTAGTCGTGGGCCCGGTTGTCCGCGTGGTTCAGGACGAGCCACAGGCCCGCCAGGAAGAAGTTGACGAGCTTCAGGACCAGGGTCGGGTACCCGCAGGGCGTTGGCGTTCAGGGTTCCGGCGGCGCACATGGCCCCGGTGAAGAGAGGGCACAGGCGGTCGGCCGTGAAGGCGTACAGGAACGGGGAGAGGAGCTGGAACGCGAAGAGGTACCCGAGAATCGTCGTGATGAGGTAGGTGCGCCGCTCGAGGACGAGCTGGCCCTCGCTGCCGCTCCGCAGGTCCCAGTGCCGCAGGATGCCCCCGGCGAAGTACGCCGAGTAGAGCATCATGGCGCTCGTGACCGCGGACAGGAGGAGCAGGGCGAGGATGGCCGGGTGGAGGATCACGGCTCCCCCTCGCCGGCCCGCCCGTCCGCCACGGTCACCACGCGGTCGACCACGCCGCAGCCGAAGACCAGCGGGTCGTGGCTGGCGATGAGCACGGTCTTCCCCGTGGCCTTGAGATCGTGCCACCATCGCCATGAACTCCTCGGAGAGCTTCGTGTCCAGGTGGGCGGTGGGTTCGTCGGCGATGATCACCGCGGGATCGTTCACCAGGGCCCGGGCGATGGTCACCCGCTGGGCCTCGCCTCCGGAGAGCCACTCCACCCGCGACGGGGCCTTCGAGGCGAGCGCCGAGGCGCTCCAGCGCCGTCAGGGCCCTGGCCTTCAGGTCGGCGTAGCGCTCGCCGGTGGGGTAGGCCGGGCAGCATCACGTTCTCCAGCGCCGTGATGCCCGGGATCAGGTTGAAGTGCTGGAAGACGAACCCGAAGGTGCGCCGCCGGATCTCGGTGAGGAAGCGCTCGGGCAGGCTCGTGATCTCGCGTTCGCCGCAGGTGCGACCCGGCCCGAGGTGGGCCGCGCCATGCACCCGATGATGCTCAGCAGCGTGGTCTTCCCCGACCCGCTCGGCCCCTTGAACGCCGTGACCTCTCCCTCCCGCACCGTCAGGCTCACCCCGTCCAGCGCCGTGTACTCGTTGGGGCGGCCCTGGTTGAAGACCTTTCGGACGTTCTCCAGCGCGATCACGGTCAGCCCCTCATCGCCGCGTCGGGGTCGATGGTGGCGACCCGCCAGGAGGGCACGATGGTGGCCACGGTGTAGGGCACCACGGTCAGCAAGAAGAGCACCCCCAGCAGGTAGGGGTCCAGGTCGGGCACGAGCCGGAACTCGGGGGTAGAGCGTGGACCAGCCCTTGAGCACGGGAGCGAGCAGGGGCGCCGAGGCCAGGAAGACGTGGGCGTAGGCCAGCAGGATCCCGGCCAGGAACGAGGTCAGGCTGATCACCGCAGCCCTCCCAGAACTTCAGCAGGATCACGTCCGAGGTCTCCCAGCCCACGGCCTTGAGGACGCCGATCTCGCGGCGCTCCTCCGCGCTCAGGCCCGAGGCCTTGTCCCAGGCGACGATGGCGAAGGCCAGCAGCGCAGGCCGAGAGCACCACCACCAGCAGGCCGCAGCGCCAGTCGAACACCGCGTCGTAGGTCCGCAGGATCTCGTCCCGCAGGATCGAGCGGCGTGTCCGGGCAGGGCCTTCTGCACCTTGCCGGCGACGGTGGTCGACCTCCTGGGGGTTCCGCACGGCGACGGCGAGGTCGGTGAAGAGCCCCTCCGGGATGCCGAAGATGCCCCGGAAGTCGGGCTCGGAGACCAGCATCGAGGTCGGCGGTGAGGAGCTCCGACTCCTCGGCGAAGGTGCCGGCCACCGTGAGGTGCACGTGGGAGCCCTCGTGGGTCCGGATCGAGAGCCGCTCCCCGCGGCGCGCCTCCCGCACCCGGGCCACGCCGTTCCCGACGTAGGCCTTGCCCGGTTCGAGCGGGTCCGGCGGGACCATCAGGGTGTAGTTGGCGCCGGCTGACCGGGTCGTAGTGGTACCCCCAGAGCCGGCCCTCCACCGACGCCACGCCCCGGATCTCCCGGACCCGGTCGGCGTACCCGCGGGGATCAGGTCGTGGCGCCCGGCGGTCATCCGCTGGACCACCATCTCGGGGCTTTCCCGGAGCAGGAGCCCCGCCTCCCGCTTGAGCGAGGCGGTCAGGAGCATCACCGAGGCGAGAGGAAGACGACGACGGTGTAGACAACGAACAGGGCGAGGTTCTTCCCCTTCCGCCGCCACAGGGCGGAGAGGGTGAAGTCCAGCACGTTTCGCTGCCGGCCGACCCAGGTGCCCACGCGACCTCCGGCTCCCTAGCGGCTCTCGCCGCCGGCCGGCGGGCGCGGGCGGACCAGGGACCCCGAGGGGAAGTGCTCCAGGGACGACGGGTGGTCCTGGAACGCGGTGTGCACGTCGGCCTGGGAGAGGTGGCGGGTGTAGCGGGCGTCGGTGAAGAGGTTGAGGTCCGTCAGGCGGTAGCTCCGCACCACCGCCCGGGTCCTCTCCCGCGGCCCTTCCGCAGCGCCCCGGGCCCACACGGCGTGGCCGGCGAAGGCTCCGGCCAGGGCAGCCTGACCCGCCAGCACCCAAAGGAAGATCGTCGACTTGCGCAAGCGCGCTCCCTCGATCGGCGCCGCCCCGGTCGCGAGCCCCGGGAGGCCCGGTCCGGCCTCGGCCGCTTCGTCCTGCCCCGATCAGGCCTGGGCCGGGTCCGGGCCGAGGTTCCCCCCGCCGTCCACGGCCTCATCGGCCGCCGGCAGCGCCTTCTTCACCTCGAAGTTCCACTTCCAGATCTCGTACACCCCGGGGTACACCAGGAGCTCCAGGAGGAACGAGGTGAAGATGCCGCCGATCATCGGCGCCGCGATCCGCTTCATCACGTCCGAGCCGGTGCCGGTGGCCCACATGATGGGCACCAGCCCCAGGAAGGTCGTGGCCACGGTCATGAACTTGGGCCGGATGCGCTGGGCGGCGCCGTCCACGATGGCCTCCCGCAGTTCGGCCAGGTTGCCGCAGCCGCCCCTGCTCCTTGGCCTTCTTGTAGGCCAGGTCCAGGTAGAGCAGCATGAAGATGCCGGTCTCGGCGTCCACGCCCGAGCAGCGCGATCAGCCCCACCCAGACCCCGACGCTCATGTTGTAGCCGAGCAGGTACAGGAACCAGACCGCGCCGATGGCCGAGAACGGCACCGCCAGGATCACGATGCCGGTCTTGGTGAGCGAGCGGGTGTTCAGGTACAGCAGGAGCACGATCAGGAACAGCGTGATCGGCACCACCAGCAGCAGGCGCTCCCGCACCCGGGCCATGGCCTCGTACTGGCCGCTCCACGACATGGCGTAGCCCGGCGGCAGCTCCACGTGCTCGCGAAGCAGTTCGTCGGCCTCGGCGATGTACCCGCTCGGGTCCCGGTCCGCGAGGTCCACGTAGACGTACCCGGTGAGCAGCCCGTCCTCGTCGCGGATCATCCCCGGCCCGCTCGCCACCCGGATCTCGGCGAGCTGGGAGAGCGGGATCTGGCGCGCCCCTCCGGAGGCCGGCACCAGCACGCGGCCCAGGGCCCCCAGGTCGGACCGGAAGTCCCGCATGTAGCGCACGTTCACCGGGTAGCGCTCGCGGCCCTCCACCGTGGTGGTCACGGTCTCGCCGCCCACGGCGCTCTGGACCACCCCCTGGGCCTCCTCGATGGAGAGGCCGTACCGGGCCAGGGCGTCGCGGTTCCAGCGGATGTCGAGGAAGTAGCCTCCCCCGGTGCGCTCGGCGAACACGCTGCGGGTGCCCCGCACCGCCGGGCAGCACGGCCTCCACCTTCGTCCCGATGCGCTCGATCTCCTCCACGTCGTCGCCGTAGATCTTCAGCCCCACCGGCGTGCGCATGCCCGTGGTGAGCATGTCGATACGGCCCTTGATGGGCATGGTCCAGGCGTTGGTGAGCCCCGGGAGCTTCAGCGCCTCGTCGAGCTCGTCCACCAGTTGCTCCGTGGAGATGTGGTCCGGGGTCGCCCGCCGGAGCAAACCCTTGAGCCACTCCGGGGCCCACGAGGAGTACCAGGTGTCCACCCGCCGCCACTCGGACTTGGGCTTCAGGGTGATGACCGTCTCGAGCATCGAGAGCGGCGCCGGGTCGGTGGAGGTCTCGGCGCGCCCCGCCTTGCCGAGCACCCGGTCCACCTCGGGGAACCGCTTGATGATGCGGTCGGTCACCTGGAGCAGGCGCTCCGCCTCGGCGATGGAGATGCCGGGCATCGTGGTCGGCATGTAGAGGAGCGAGCCCTCGTCCAGGGGCGGCATGAACTCGGAGCCCAGGCGCTGGAAGACCGGCACGGTGACGGCCATCAGCGCCACCACCCCGCCGATCACGGCCCACTTCCACCGCAGCGACCAGCGCACCACCGGCTCGTAGCTGCGCACGAGCACCCGGCTGATCGGGTGGCCCTCCTCCTGGTGGATCTTGCCCACGAGCACCGCGCTCCCGAGCCGCGCGAGCCACCGCGGCCGGAACCCGAACTCCCGGACCTGAGTGAGGGTGACCCGCAGGGCCGGGTCGAGGGTGATGGCCAGGACCGCGGCGACGATCATGGAGAGGTTCTTGGTGTACGCCAGGGGCTTGAACAGGCGCCCCTCCTGGGACTCCAGCGCCAGCACCGGGAGGAAGGCCACCGCGATCACCAGGAGGCTGAAGAAGCTCGCGCCGCCCACCTCCTTCACCGCGCGCACCACCACGTCGCGGTAGTGGCCGATGCGGCCCCCCTTCTCCCACTCCTCCAGCTTCTTGTGGGTCTGCTCCACCACCACGATGGCCGCGTCCACCATGGCCCCGATGGCGATGGCGATGCCCCCCAGCGACATGATGTTGGCGGTCACCCCCATGCAGCCGGAACGGGATGAAGGAGAGGAGCACCGCCACCGGGATCGTGATCACCGGGATGAGCGCGCTCGGGCATGTGCCAGAGGAAGAGGAGCACCACCAGCGCCACCGTGACGATGACCTCCAGGAGCGTGGACTTGAGGTTGTCGATGGCCCGGAGGATGAGGTCGGAGCGGTCGTAGATCGGGACGACCTCCACCCCCTCCGGGAGCCCGGGCTCGATCTCCTCGAGCTTCGCCTTCACCCGCTCGATCACGTCCAGGGCGTTCTGGCCCTGGCGCATGACCACGATGCCCGAGACCACGTCGCCCTCGCCGTCGAGGTCGGCGACGCCCCGGCGCAGCGCCGGGCCCAGCACCACCTGGCCGACGTCCTTGACGCGGATCGGTGTGCCGCTCTCGCTCGCCTGGAGCACGATGTTCGCGAAGTCGTCCAGGGTCTGGGCGTAGCCGCGGCCGCGCACCATGTACTCGGTGCCGCCGAACTCCACGAGGCGGCCGCCCACCTCGGCGTTGCCGGACCGCACGGCCTCCACCACCCGGCCGATGGGGATGCCGTAGGACTGCAGGCGGTTGGGGTCGAGGTTCACCTGGTACTGCCGCCCGAACCCGCCGACGGGGGCCACCTCGGCCACCCCGGGCACGGCCTTCAGGTAGTAGCGCAGGTACCAGTCCTGGTAGGTGCGCAGGTCCGCCAGGCTGTGCTTCCCCGAGGCGTCCACCAGGGCGTACTGGTAGATCCAGCCCGACCCCGGTGGCGTCGGGGCCGAGCTCGGTCTTCACCCCCTCGGGCAGCTGGGGCAGCACCGCCGAGAGGTACTCCAGGGTGCGGGAGCGGGCCCAGTAGATGTCGGTGCCGTCCTCGAAGATGACGTAGACGAAGGAGTACCCGAAGTCCGAGAAGCCGCGCACCGCCTTGACGTTGGGCGCGCCCACCAGGGCGGTGACGATGGGGTAGGTGACCTGGGCCTCGACGATGTCGGGGCTGCGGTCCCAGCGGGAGAAGACGATGACCTGGGTGTCGGAGAGGTCGGGGATGGCGTCGAGCGGCGTGTGGCGGCAGCGACCACCACCCGAGCACGGCGAGCCCCGCCACCAGGACGAAGACGACGAACCGGTTGCGGACCGAGAAGTCGATGACGCGGTCGATCATCGATCCGTCCCGGCGCCCTCGGCCTTCTGCGCGCCTCCCGCC
Source organism: uncultured delta proteobacterium (assembly GCA_963707045.1). Taxonomy (GTDB): domain Bacteria; phylum Desulfobacterota; class Deferrisomatia; order Deferrisomatales; family JACRMM01; genus CAZGRT01. The sequence goes on along the minus strand of CAVPOV010000009.1, from coordinate 51,988 downwards.
ATCCCGGGCATGGAGCCCATGGAGTGGCCCGCGGGCATCGCGCCCGTGGCGCCTTCCGGCGCCATCCCCGGCATCGCCGCCGGCGGCTCGGCCCCGGCCTCCTCAGGCCCCTCGGACCACTCGGGGGGCTTCCCCCGCACGTGCCCGGCGGGGTCCCGGTCGAACTCGTGGAGGCACCGCTCGGAGCAGAAGAACCAGGTGCGGCCCTCGAAGATGCTCGTGCGCCCCGCGGCGCGGGCGAGGTCGCGGTCGATCTCCATGTCGCAGATGATGCACTGGCCCGGCGTGCCCCGGATGTCGAGGCTCGCGAGCCGCATCCGGCTCTCCGAGTCGAGGAGGAAGTTGCCGGCGGCCACGATCTTCTCCCCCTCCATGAGGCCCGAGAGGATCTGCACCTGGCCGCCGTAGCGCCAGCCGGTGCGGACCTTGCGCGGCTCGAACACGCCCTCGCCCGACTCCACGAAGACCACCTGGCGCTTGCCCGTGTCGAGCACGGCGTCCTCGGGCACCACCATGGCCGGCCCCAGCTCGATGGGGAGCTCGACGTCCACGAACATGTCGGGCCGGAGCACGTAGCCCGGGTTGTCCGCCTCGAGGCGGACCTTGAGGGTGCGGGTGACGCCGTCGAAGAGCGGCAGCACCTCGCTGACCCGGGCGGTGAAGGTGTGGGCGGTGCCGGCGACCGTCACCTGGGCCTCGGTGCCCGGCCGCAGGAACTGCTCGTCGCCGCCGAAGGCGTCGGCCAGGATCCAGACCCGCGACAGGTCGGCGATGCGGAAGATGGTGTCGCCCACGCCGAACCACTGGCCGATGACGATGTTGCGCGACAGGATGAACCCCTCGGCCGGGGCGCGCAGCTGCACCAGCGTGGAAACCGCCCGGCTGTCGCGGATCTCCTGCATCTGCTCCGGCGTCATCCCCAGGTTCAGGAGGGACTGCTCGACGACCAGGAGGTTTCGCTTGTAGGCGGCCAGCTGCCCGCCGCCCTGCAGGTTGTCGGCGGGGTTGACCCCGGTCTCCTTCAAGCGCTCGTAGGTCTCCCACGTCTGCAGGTAGGTGTACTGGGGGGTGTACACGTCCGGGGCGTAGTAGGCGCCGAGGACCTCGGACTTCCTCACGAGGCTCCCGGTGGTGGCCGGGCTGAGCTCCCGCACCCACCCCCGGGTCACGGCGGTGAGGGCGAACTCCCGGGTCTCGTCCGTGGCGACCCTCCCGACGAGCCGGAGCCGGTGGTCGAGGGGGCGGGAAGCCACCTCCTGGAGGGTCACCCCGATCAACTGCCGGCGGTCGGAGCGCACCGCCACGGCCCCGGGAGGGAGCGCCGCGGACGGCCCCTGGTCCGCGTAGACCGGCTCCAGGGCCATGCCGCAGGGCGCGATGCCCGGCTCCGGCGAGCGGAACGCCGGGTTCATGGGGTCCACGTAGTACAGCACCTGGCGCTCCCCGTCCCCGCCGGAGCGGGGCCCCGTCGCGTACCCGGCGAGGAACGCGAGGGGGAGCAGGGCCAGCAGGAGCCAGAGTATCGGTCGTCTCATGGGCAGCCGCGCGGGTTGGGGTCACGGGGGTAGGTGCTATTCCACGGCCATGGTACGCCAATCGGGCAGCCTCGGGGAACCCGGTGGCGGCGGCCGGGCAAAAAGATGGTGCCGGGGAGGCCTTTCCGGCGCTCCGCCGGCACCGCGAAGGGATCCACACGGAGGGAGGGGCCATAGCCCCTCCCTCCGTGCTTGGAGCGCCCTAGTACTGCGTGCCCATGACGAAGGTCCTGGGCGTTGCAGCGGTCGCTCTGCACGCGGTACGGCCGCATCATCTCGTTGTCCTCATGGTCGATGATGTGGCAGTGCCACACGTAGCCGTGGTTGGCACCCGGGTCGAACTCGTACGCCGTGGCACCGGCCGCCTGGGGGGTGAACCGGATCACCATGCGCAGGATCTCGCCCGGGTACGAGATGGCCGCGTCCTTCCAGCCCTACCTCGGCGGGCAGCGGGGGCATGACGGGCCCCAGCAGGAAGGGCGTCGGGTCGGGGTTGCCGCCGAGCACGCAGGAGGTGGCCGGGTCGAAGACCAGGCCCGGCGCCTGGGCCGCGAGCCCCAGGCCGCAGTTGTAGTCGAGCGGCGGGCCGGCGCCCGGCTCGTACTGCCGAGGCTCGGGAAGAGCAAGTCGTACGCGCCGTTGTACGCGACCCCGTCGAAGGCCTGGCGGTTGAGGATCTGGAACGCCACCAGGTGCGGGTGGATCGGGTGGGCGTCGGCGCTGAAGTTGATGATCTCCCAGATCTCGGTCTCGCCCTCGACGGGCAGCTCGGAGTACCAGGAGGTGTTCCACTTCGTGGTCACCGGGTCGAATTCCGTCGACCGCGGCCCCGTCTGGTTGGAGAGGTGGCCCTCGCCCCCGTACTTCGTGTTGTTCATCAGCAGTTCCACCGGCGCCAGGGTCACCGGCGAGATGAACTCGTTCAGGGTGAGCCGGCGCACCTTGTTGACGACCACGCCGGGGGCCAGTGTGCCCGTGACCGGGTCGACCAGGCGCGCGATGGGCGTCGTCACGCGGATGGTGCCGCCGAGGGCCGGGTTGTAGCTGGCGTCCGCCGCGGGCGGAACGGCCGCCGGGCCCACGCGGAACTGCATGATGGTGTCGTCCAGGCCGGCGACCACGGGGCCGCCGAACGGGTAGGGGATGGCCGCGGAGTTCTGCATCACCAGAGTGGCGCCGGGGTACGCAGCGAAGTCGATGATCACCTCGTAGCGCTCGCCAGGCATGATGATGAGTTTGTCGTTCGGGTTTACATTGCGGTCGAGGGGTACCGGCGCATCCAGGTAGCCCTGGTCGTTTCCGATCACCCACATCGCCGGGCCCTGCAGTGGGCTGGGGGCAGCCTTCTTGTTGTGGCCGACCTTCAGGCCAGGATTGAGTTGGTCTATGGCCAGGCACAACTCGTAGGCCCGGGCGTTGGAGCCGTTGAGGAACAGGAAGCGGTACCGCTTCGGCTGCACGTTGAGGAACGGCCAGGCCTTGCCGTTCACGACGATGGTGTCGCCCACGAACTCCGGCACCCAGTAGGGGTGCTCGATGGAGGTGGCGAAGCCGGCGGCGTCGAAGTAGAGCTCGCCGTTGACGTCGAACTTCCGGTCCTGGAGGACGATGGGCACGAGGAGTTCGTCGTGGCCAGGTCAGTGTCGTGTCCCGTTGCCGTCGGAGTCGAGGCCGAGGGGCAGGAGCCCCGGGGCCAGGTCGGGATCCTGGGCCAGCGGGTCGCCGTCCACGATCATGTAGGCGCCCGCGATGCCCGCGTACACGTTCAGGCGGGTGGCGCCGAGCACGTGGTCGTGGAACCAGATGGGCGCGGCCTCCTGGGTGTTCGGGTAGGTGTAGACCGCGTTGCCCGCGGCGGAGTCGGCGAAGCCGCCGAAGGAGTAGTACCCGTGGCCGTAGATGCCGTTCTGCGTCCACCACGCGTCCGGCCCGCCGTCGAGCACCGCGGGGATCTCGCCGCCGTGCAGGTGCGGAGCGGCCGGGATCGGGCCGACGTAGTGCTCGTTGCAGATGAGCAGCGGCGGCGCGTCGGGGTTGGCCGCGGCGTAGCTCGCGCAGAAGTTCAGCTCAGGGGGGACGTCCGTGGCCGCGTTGAACGGATCCGGGAAGGGTACCGGCGTGGTCGGCGTGCCGTTGGTGTTCAGCGGGTCGGCCCACATGAGCGTCAGGTCCGTGGAGTCCTTGTAGGCCAGCACCTTGGTGGTGCTCGAGTCGCCGAGCCGGTTCGCGTAGGTCACCCGCGTCGGGACGCCCCGCTGCGCGATGACGACCGGCCCGATGTAGGAGTCGGCCTGCAACACGTCCTGGCCGGGGCATGCGCCCAGCCGGTAGCCCCACACGTGGGTGGGAAGCGGCGCGACCCCGGGGGGCAGGATGTTGTTGGTGAACTCGCACATGTTGACGGTGACGTCCTGCCGGAAGCCGCCGGGCATGGTCGCGTCGGTGACCTGGGTCCCCAATGTCACCGCGATGCCGGGAACCGCCGGGTTCGGGTCGAGCTTGAGCACGGGCAGGGGGTTCACGAACTGCGGAATCGCCTCGCCCGCCAGCGGGATCTGTGTGTTCGGGATCGGCACGACCTGCGCGAACGCAGGCGCCGCGGCCATCGCGGCCAGGGCGGCCGCCGCGGCCAGGGTGGAAATGCGACTTGCTCTCCTCATCTTCTCCTCCTCACTTCCGTCTTTGGGGCCCGGGGCCTCTCTTCCCCGGCGTCCCCGGTCCTTGGCGTGCGCCCCGCGGGGGTGGAGCAACCCCGGCGGCTGCGCGTCCTGCTCCGTGCGTGCTCCCGTCCTTCCTCCTTCTCGTTCTTCCTCACGCGTTGTCAGCCCAAACCAAGCCGGCACTGCTGCAGAAGAATCACGCTGCTGCGGGCAGGGGGTGCCTCCCCCGGATCCCCGCCGCGCCCGCGTGGTTCGTGAAAACCATCACCAATCCGGTCAAGAATTCGCCCACTCTTCCGTGCCTTGCCGAGCACGAAAACCCTCGGAAGACCGGCATTCTTCCCCGGCATCCCACGGACGTCAAGAACGGTTCCACGGAGCGGAGTAGCACGCCATTCCTCGAAAATAGGGGCAAAACGCCTCGAACGCCTTCCGCCGGGTCCGTCGTGCCGAGAAGAATTATCCGTTCGGATACGTTGAATATCCGATCGGATAGGCGGGAAGCCCCGGCGCTAGGGACTTGTGCATAGCCCGTGCCAGACCGTCGAACCCGAGGTGACCGTTTCCCGCGGCCGGGCGGAGGAGTCTCGAAACCCCCCTGTTCTCGGGCAATTATGACCGAACCGGTCCGCGAACCGGGCTCCGGGGGCCGTCGGCCGCCCCGTTTCGCGGTCTCGAAGCGGGACCCGAGTGGGAAGGAGGGGGAGGCAAAGTGGAAGAATTCTTCTCACGAGCTCGGATTCCCCAGTAGAAACAATGAGAATGTCGCGGGCCCGCAGGCACGGCACGGGCTGGTCCGGCCACAACCGCCCCGGCGGGCTTCCCGGCGGTCCGCCGGCCGTGTAAGGTAGCGGTCGGGCCGCCGACCCAACCGGCGGACGCGAGACCCTGCCCGGAGAGAGCCGTGGACACGTACTACGACCCCCAGGACCTGCCCCGCTTCGGGGAGATCGGCGAGGAGGCCCCCGAGCTCGCCGCCAAGTTCTTCGACTACTACAACGCGGTCTTCGCCGAGGGGGAGCTCACGGAGCGGGAGAAGGCCCTGATCGCCCTGGCGGTGGCCCACGCCGTGCAGTGCCCCTACTGCATCGACGCCTACACGAAGGCGTGCCTGGAGAAGGGCTCGAGCCTCGGGGAGATGACCGAGGCCGTGCACGTGGCCAACGCCATCCGGGGCGGCGCCTCCCTGGTGCACGGCGTGCAGATGCGGAAGATCGCGAAGAAGCTCTCCCTGTGAGTTCCCGGATGCCCCGATGACGCCGCCCGAAGCCGCGGAACGATCCCCCGAGGCCCCGCCCTTGGAGCCCTTCGACGCGTGCCTGGTCCGCCACGGCGCCGAGTTGCGCCGGGCGCGGACCGCGACCCTGCAGGTGAACGTGGGCCTCCGGTGCAACCAGGTGTGCCGGCACTGCCACCAGGAGGCCGGCCCGGAGCGGCGGGAGGCGATGGCGCCGGAGACCATGGAAGCGGTGGCGGCCTACGCGGAGCGCGGCCGGTTCGCCGCGATCGACGTCACCGGCGGCGCGCCGGAGCTCGTCCCCGGGCTCGGGCCGTTCGTGGAGCGCCTCGCGGCCGCGGCGCCGAGGCTCCTCTTCCGCTCCAACCTCACTGCCCTGGCGGGACGGGAGGAGCTGATCGGCGTGCTCGCCGGCGCCCGGGCCGCGATCGTGACCTCGTTTCCTTCGCTCAGCCGCTCCCAGGCCGACGCGCAGCGGGGCGCCGGGACTTGGGAGGCGACGCTGCGGATGCTCGAGCGCCTGAACGAGGCGGGCTACGGCCGGGAGGGCACCGGCCTGGAGCTCGACCTCGTCTCCAACCCGGCCGGGGCCTTCCTCCCGCCCGCCCAGGGCCCGGCCGAGGAGCGGTTCCGGCGGGAACTGGAGCGCCGGTGGGGGGTGCGGTTCAACCACCTCTACGCCTTCGCGAACGTGCCCCTGGGGCGGTTCCGCAGGTGGCTCGAGGCGTCGGGCAACCTGGAGGCGTACCTCCGCCGCCTGGCCGGCGCCTTCAACCCCTGCTCGGTGGAGGGGCTCATGTGCCGCACCCTCGTCTCCGTCGGGTGGGACGGCTGCCTGTACGACTGCGACTTCAACCTGTCGGCGGGCCTGCCCCTGGGAGGGCGGCGCACCCACGTGTCGGAGCTGGCGGGGCCGCCGGCGCCTGGGAGCGCCGTGGCCACGGGGGACCACTGCTACGCCTGCACGGCGGGCTCGGGATTCACCTGAGGGGGAGCCATCGCGGCCTAGTTGAGGCCGTCGACGAGGGAGGGACATCGTGGAGAGCCTGCGGGAGATCCTCCGGCACTACCGCTTCGGCCCCGCCGACGACGAGAACCGGCGCCGGCTCGGGGAACTGCTCCTGCCGGAGGGCGAAGCCCTGGCGGAGGCCTTCTACGAGTACCTCGCGGCCGACCCCTACACGGCCTCCTTCTTTCCCACCGAGTCGGCCGCCCAGCGCCGACGCGCGACGCTGCGGGCGTGGTTTAACGACCTGTTCACGGCGCGCCTCGACGGCGCCCACCTGCGCCGGCTGGAGAAGGTTGGGAAGGTCCACGTCCGCATCGGGCTGAGCGGGCACCACGTGAACGCGGCGATGAACTTCGTCCGGAGCTTCTGCACCGACGCCCTCGACCGCCAGGTGCCGGACGGGGAGGCCCGGGCGGTCCTCCAGTCCACCCTCCACAAGCTCCTCGACATGAACCTCGACGTGCTCACGAGTTCCTACCGCGAGGAGGAGATGCGGCGCGTCTTCCTGTCGCCGCGCCTGGAGTCGGGGCTGGTGCGCTGGACGGAGCGGCTGGTCCACGGACTGAACCTGGTGCTGGTCGTGGGGCTTCTGGCCATGGCCGCCGGTATCACGGTGCTCTTCATCGCCGACGTGGTCTCGGCCTTCGAGGCGACCCTGGAGAAGGGGCTCGTCAAGGCCATGGGCTCGCTGCTCATCCTGTGGATGATGATCGAGCTGCTGCACGCGGAGGTGCGCTACCTGCGGGGCGGGAACTTCGAGGTGAAGATCTTCCTGGAGCTCGCGCTGGTGGCGTTCATCCGCAAGCTCTTCGTGGCGGCCCTGGAGAAGACCGAGCCGGTGGGGTTCGCCCTGCTGCTCGGTGGGCTCCTGGTCCTGGGCGTATTGCTCTTCCTGGTGAGCCGCCTCGAGCCCTCGGACCGGCGGTTGCGGCCGCGGTGAGGAGGAGCCGAGCCCGGGCTCAGCCCGGCGGCGGGGCCACGATCTCGTAGCGGGTGCCCTGGGACGTCTCCCGCTTCCGGTAGTACCCGTTCTCGTACCGGAAGAGACCCTTGCCCTCCCCCTCGACCTCCACGGCGTCCCGGGGCAGGCGCTCGACCCGGGCGCCCACCGGGGGCTCCACCACGAAGTAGCTCAGCCGCCCGCTCTCCAGCCGGCGCTGGTAGAAGGTGCCGTCGCCGTAGTAGTACTGCCGCCCGCTGACCACCACCTGCTCCAGGCCCGCCGCGTCCCTCGCCTCGGCCCCGCCCGGCGGCGCGCGAACCACCCAGACCACGTCGCCCTGGTAGTAGTTCGACTCGTACCAGGTGCTCCCGCAGCGCCGGTAGGTGGTGCCGCCGACGGTCTCGGACACGGCGTTGCAGGGGGGCTCGGGGTAGACGTAGTCCTCGGCCGGGTAGTAGCCGTACCACCAGTACCCGTGCCAGTAGTCGTCGTCGTAGTGGCGGCGGTGACGGTAGTCCTCCCTCCGGTCGTGCCGATCCTCCACCCGGTGGCGCGCTCCGGCCTTCTGGGCTGGGGTGAGGTCGCCGTACCACTCGCTCGCGGCTTCCCGCCGCCCATCGCGCCGCTCCGGGGAGACGCGGTCGCCGTACGCGCGGCCGCCCGGCACGGCTCCGACGGCGGCGTCCGTGACGCTGCGGGGGACGGAGCTCACCCCGGTCTGCATCCGCAGGGCGTCCCGCGTGGTGCCGTAGGAGCCCCGGGCGGCGTCGCTGGCGCTGCGGGGCACGGGGCTCACCGGCGACCAGGCCCCCGGGGGCGGGGCCGGCCGAACCGAGCGCCCGCTGCCCCGGATCGACCCCATGGAGCGCCCGCCGCTGCGGGAGTACCCGCGCCCGCCCCGCCCCGCAGCCGCGTCCTCGGGCACGGGAGCGAGGAGGAGCGCCGTGCAGGCCGCGACCACGAACCCGGCGAGCCGCTTCGTCCTCATCGTTCGTTCCCTTCCGCCGGCCGGCGCGTGCGCACCGGGATCTCGCAGCTCCCGGGGGGCGGCTCGAACCGGAACTCCTCGTCGCGGAGCTCGGCGGGGACCTCCCACCCGTCGAGCTCCGCGACCTGGGCCGGCGCGCCGGGGAGGTTCTTGTACACGAGCACCACCTTGCGGAGCACCGGCGGTTCTTCGGCGTCCACCCAGAGCTGCCAGTCCAGCGCTTCGTTTCGGAACGCCAGGTGGTGGGTCGGCCGGCCCCGGATGGTGCTCGTGCCCACGTAGGCGCCGGCGGTCGGCAGCTCGAAGAGGAAGGAGAGGTCGTTGTAGAGGAGATCCGCCAGCGGCGTGGAGGTGCCGGTGGCCTCCTCCAGCCGGTCGAGGGCGTCGTCCACCGAGCCGCTCACGGGGACGCGGCCGTACACGTTCAGGGCCGGGTCGAAGAGGGTGACCACGGCACCGTCGTAGCGCAGCTCGCGGCGCTCCCCGTCGTCGCGCACGCGCACGGCGCGGAGCCGGTCGGGCCGGCGCACCGCAACGTCGGTCACGGACTCGAACTGGAGCTTCTCGCCGTCCTCCTGCACCACGTCGGTGAGCACCCGCGCGTGCACCCGGAAGCGCGGGAGTCCCTCGAGGTAGTTCGTGGCCCGGCGCAGCGCCTCCGCCGCCTGGGGCTCCACGTCGCGCGCCGCCGCCGGCTCTTCTCCGGGCGCGGGCAGGGCCGTCCAGAGCAGCAGACCCGCCGCCAGGGTCGGCATCGCCCCTCGAAATCGTCTCATCCCGTTCCTCCGCCGTGGTCTGCCGACTTCCTGCTGGGGCATTATAGGCTCCGTCATCCCTGCGGCAACCCGACCCGCCAACACCCGACCCGCCGGATCGGCGGAGGAGGAGAGACCCGTGGCTCGACGCCGCTCGTCGCCCAAGCCCGTGAACCTGGCCCTCCAGGGAGGCGGCGCCCACGGCGCCTTCACCTGGGGCGTTCTGGACCGCCTCCTCGCGGAGGGCCGGATCGAGATCGAGGGGATCAGCGGCACGAGCGCCGGCGCCATGAACGCGGCGGTGCTGGCGGACGGCTACGAGAAGGGGGGCCGGGAGGAGGCGCGCCGGGCCCTGGAGCGCTTCTGGAGGGCGGTGAGCGAACGGGGCTCCTTCGCGCCCGGCGGCGCGCCGGGGTGGGGATGGGCGGAGTGGTCCCCCGTGGCCGCGTGGGTGGAGTGGTGGTCCCGGGTCTTCTCCCCCTACCAGGTCAACCCCTTCGACCACAACCCGCTCCGGGACGTTCTCGCGAGCACCATCGACTTCGGGCGCCTGCGCGGCTGCGAGTGCATCCGGCTCTTCGTGTCGGCGACCAACGTGCGCACGAACCGGCTGAAGATCTTCACGAGCCGGGAGCTCTCCGTCGAGGTGCTCCTCGCCTCGGCGTGCCTGCCGCAGCTCTTCCAGGCGGTGGAGGTGGACGGCGAGCACTACTGGGACGGGGGGTTCCTGGGCAACCCGGTGCTGGAGCCGCTCGTGTCCCAGTGCGCCGCCAGCGACATCGTGGTCGTCCAGGTGAACCCCACCGTGCGCCGGGAGCTGCCCCGCACCGCCGACGCCATCGCGGACCGGGTGAACGAGATCACCTTCAACTCGAGCCTCATGCGGGAGATGCGCTCCATCGCCGCGGTGACGCGGCTGGTGGAGGCCGGCGTGATCCAGGATCCCCGGTACGCCCGGACCTACTTCCACCGGATCGCCGCCGAGGAACTGCTCGAGGGGCTCGGGGCGGCGTCGAAGTTCGACACCCGGTGGGAGTTCCTGCTGAGGCTGCGCGACCTGGGGAGGGCGAGGGCCGAGGGCTGGCTCGCCGAGAACCTGGCTGCCCTCGGGGCGAGGTCCACGCTGGACCTGCGCGCCTGGGACCCCACGGACGCGGAGCCCGAGACCCTGTACTGCAAGCTGTGACCGGGTGGGCTCGGCGGTTCCTCGGCCCGGGAGGAAGGCCCCCCGCGCTTACGTCCCCGCCGCGACGGCGTCCTGCCCGACGCCGTCCCTCATCCCAGGAAACCGCGGATCCGGGCCGCCTCCATCAGCACCGGGCGGAGCCTCTCCGGGTCGTCGAGCAGCGCCGGCACCCGGCCCGTGGCTTCCACGTGGGCCTCGTCGGGCTCCACCGGACCCGCCCAGGCACGGGCCGCGGCCCGGTCGCGGGCGAGGAGCGGGAGCCGGTGGCGCTCCGAGAGCAGCCGGGCGCCGCCCTCGTCCTCGAACCGGAGCTCCTCGCGGAGCCAGCGGCGCAGGGTGGGGCAGGTCCGCTCCACGAGCGCCCGCTCGTCGTCCCCGAAGTCCTCCCACGCGCGGAAGCCCAGCACCCCGGGCGGCAGCCCGAGGGTGTAGCAGGAGGCGGCGTACTTGATGGCGCGCACCGCCGGCAGGCCGGCCACGCTGCGCGCGCTGCCGGCGACGTCCACGTTCTCGTAGCGCTCCCGGTGGCTCGGCACGGCGGGCGCGACCCGGGAGACCAGGGGCAGGAGCTCGCGGTAGGAGGCCTCGTAGGCCTGCTTCCACCGGCCCACGATTCCCCGCAGTGCCTCGACCCCGGCGTCGTCCGGGCCCTGGGGGAGCGTGCCGCGGTCCAGCCAGCCCCGGGCCAGGCTCTCCTCCAGTGACCGGGCCGCGCCGATCACCGTCGCTTCCGCGTGGTCGTACCGGAACGCCGACTGGACCGTCAGGGTGGCGGCGCCGGGGTAGGTCTCCAGCACGGCGTCCAGGCTCTCCGGCACAGGCGCGAGCCCGCCCCGGAAGGGTGCGGAGCCGATCCCCACGATCTGCGGGACGCGGATGCCGGTGCGGCGCTCGTAGGCGCGCCCCTTGTGGAGCGCCACCGTCGCGGCGACGAGCGCCGGGCCCAGGCCGGCCTTCAGGGCCGGATCGCTCCGGGCGATGAAGCTGCGCTGCACGAAGGTGTCCCGCCCGGTCAGTTGGCGCCTCGCCCTCACCAGCTCGTCCCAGATCCGCTCGGGGAAGAGCAGGTCCTCCACGGTCTCGATGAGCGGGATCCCCTGGACGAAGAAGTCCCCCTCGAAGGGGAAGGCGGAGCGGTCGCCGAAGCGCGGGTACTGGACCGCCTCGAGGCGGAAGCGCTCCGCGACGGCCTGCTCCACCCGGGCCAGGGTCTCCCCGGAGGAGGCGTCCGGCACGATGAACTCGGAGAAGGCCATCCAGGGCAGGTCCATCCGGTGCATGACCAGGAGCGACGAGGTGAAGATCCCCAGGCTCTGCCAGAAGTAGGGGTCGTCGCGGTCGGTGTCGGGGTTGGGGATGCGGGGGGTGACGTGGAAGTCGCGGCCGAGGACCCGCTCCTGCAGGCAGGTGGGGCACTTGTGGAGCCAGTCCCACAGGGGCGTGCAGCCCCCGTGCTTCTTCTCGTAGTCGATCATGAGCTCCCGGAGCCCGAGGACCGTGACGTTGTAGAGGACTTCCTCCTCCTCGAGGTTGCGGTCCACCCGGGGGCCGGCGCCGAAGGGGACCTTGGACACGTTGTCCGGGTGCTGCGTCCCCATGACGTGGGGGAGGAGGCGGGCGAGGTCGGCGTCGGGGAGGTCGCGGCGGTTGTACATGGGGTTCCTCCGCAGGTCTGCGGCCATTCTACCGCGCCGCGCCGTCGGGGCCACCCGCCTCCGGGGTTCCGCCGAGGGCCTTGGAACGCTCCCGGCGCCGGAGTAGAATCCACGGTCAGGGGCTCAACCAGCCCGAGAGCACCGAACGTATCCGACGCACGTGCAGCCGTCGCCCGAAGGGCCGAGCCGGGAAATCCCGGGCCGGCCCTTTCTTCGTGTGGGCCGTGCGCGAGGAGAAGGTGGGGATGTTCCGGAAGATCCTGATCTCCAACCGCGGTGAGATCGCCGTCCGCGTGATCCGGGCGTGCCGGGAGCTGGGCGTGGAGACCGTCGCGATCTACACGGAGGCGGACGCCCACGCGGTGCACGTGGCAAAGGCCGACGAGGCCATCCTCGTGGCGCCCGGGCCCCGGGCGGGCTACCTGGACGTCGGCCAGATCGTGGACGCCGCCCGGAGGAGCGGGGCGGATGCGGTCCACCCGGGCTACGGGTTCCTCTCGGAGAACCCCAGGCTGCCCCGGGCCCTGGAGGAGGCCGGCATCGGGTTCGTGGGGCCCCGAACCCGGGCGATGGAGGCCATGGGAGACAAGGTGGAGGCGCGCCGCATCGCGGAGGCGGCCGGAGTGCCCCTGGTCCCCGCCTCGCCGGTGCTCTCGGACGCGGACGAGGCCCTGGGCTGGGCGGAGCGCATCGGCTACCCGGTGATGCTCAAGGCGGCGGCCGGCGGCGGGGGGAAGGGCATGCGGGTGCTGCGGGCGCCGGGAGAGCTGGCGCCGGCGTTCCAGCTCGCGAGCTCGGAGGCGTCGAAGGCCTTCGGGGACGGGCGCGTGTACCTGGAGCGGTTCGTGGAGGAGCCCAAGCACATCGAGATCCAGGTGGCGTGCGACCGTCACGGCCACCGCGTTCACCTGGGGGAGCGCGACTGCTCCATCCAGCGCCGGCACCAGAAGCTCATCGAGATCGCGCCCTCGCTGGCCCTCGACCCCCGCACCCGGGAGGAGATGGGCGCGGTGGCCCTGCGGCTGTGCGAGGCCGTCGAGTACGACTCGGTGGGGACCCTCGAGTTCCTCATGGACCGCGGCGGCCGGTACTACTTCCTGGAGATGAACACGCGCATCCAGGTGGAGCACACCGTCACCGAGCTCGTGACGGGCATCGACCTCGTGCAGGAGATGATCCGCTCCGCCGCCGGCGAACCCCTGTCGTTCTCCCAGTCGGACGTCGTGATCCGCGGGCACGCCATCGAGTGCCGGATCAACGCCGAGGACCCGCGCCGCAACTTCATGCCGTCGCCGGGCCGGATCACCCGCTACCTCTCGCCGGGGGGCATCGGGGTGCGCCTGGACTCGTGCGTGTTCGCCGGCTACGAGGTGCTGCCCTTCTTCGACCCGCTGGTCTCCAAGCTCTGCGTCTGGGGGCGCACCTGGGACGAGGCACTGAGGCGGCTCGGGCGGGCGCTCGACGAGTACGTCATCCGCGGGATCCACACCACGGTGCCCCTCTACCAGAAGATCCTCCGGGACCCCGACTTCCGCGCGGGGCGCTTCACCACCTACTTCATGGAGCAGAAGATCGAGGGCTTCCGGTACGACGACCCGGTGGAGGCGCTCGATCCCTTCTTCGTGGCCGGGGCGACCCTGTTCGGCCACTACCTGCTCGGCGGGCTGCCCGCGGGCGTGGCCGGGCCGGGAGGGGACGAGTGAAACGGCCCATCGAGATCCACGACACCAGCCTGCGGGACGCCGTCGGCGACTTCGTAACCCTCCACGTCACCTCCGCCGAGCTCGCGGAGGTGCTCCCCCTGCTCGACGGCGCCGGCTTCGCGAGCATCGACGCCTTCGGCGGGTCCACGTTCCTGCCCACCCTCACGGTGCTCGGGGAGGACCCCTGGGAGCGGTTTCGGGCCATCCGCCGGGTCGTCCGCCACACGCCCCTGCAGGCGGTCGTCCGGGGGCGGCTCGCGTTCGGGATGCGGCCCGCGGCGCCGGGCACCCTGCGGGTGCTGTTGCGCAAGCTCAGGGCCGAGGGCGTGGACCGCCTCAAGGTGGTGGACCCGGGGCTCGATCCCCGGGGCGCGGCCGAGGTGGTCGCGCTGGCGAAGGACCAGGGCCTCCACGTCACCGCCGCGGTGGTCCTGTCCTGGGGCGACGCGCCGGACGCGGGGGAGATGCTGGTCCGCGCGGGCCGCGACTACGGCTTCGCGGGGGCCGACGCCATCGCGCTGCAGGACCCCTTCGGCCTGCTCACGCCGGTGCAGTTGGCCGCGGTGGTGGAGGAGTACGCCGCCCACCACCCCCAGCCGCTGCGCCTGCACCTGCACGACATGAACCTGTTGGGCGGCGCGGCCCTCGAGAGGGGGTTCCTGGCGGGGGCCGCCGGCGCGGACACGACGATCTCCTCCCTCGCCTGGGCGTACAGCCCCCCCCAGGCGGAGTCCGTGGCGATGGCTCTGCGCGGGAGCGCCGCCGACCCGGGCCTCGACCTGGACCGCCTCGAGCAGGCCGCGGCGTGGTTCGAGGCGCTCAAGGCGAGGAAGGGATTCCGGTACCGGGCCGTGCACGGCGTGGACCACGGCGTGTTCCGGGGCGAGATGCCGGGCGCGGTCCGGCGGGCGCTCGAGGAGGAGCTCGGCACCCGGGGCCGGCGCGACCTCCTGGACGCCGCGTGGGTGCAGGTGCGGACGGTGTGGGAGGCCTTCGGCCGCCCACCGCTCCTGCGGCCCTTCGTCCAGGCCGTGTGTGGGCAGGCCGCCGAGAACGCGGCGGCCGGGGCCCCGTTCGTCCGGCTCGACCGCCGGGCCGTGGCCTACCTGCGCGGGGAGTACGGACCGGCGAGCCCGCGGGTCCGGGCCGACCTCGCGGCGCGCGCCGAGTTCACGCGCCTCCCGCCGGAGCCGCCGCTCCCCGAGTTCGACCAGCTGGACCCGGCGGGCTACGCCTCGGAGGACGAGCGCCTCACGGCGGCCCTCGTGCCGGAGGCGGCGAAGGGGCTCCCGCGCCCGGGGTCGTCGGCCCGCAGCGTGCCCCTCCCGGACGTCTACGCCGAGGACGCCCGGGCCCAGGCCGGGCCGCCGGTGGTGCCGCGGCGGATCCGCCTCAACCTGCACGGCGAGGACTACGAGGTCTCCCTCGAGGCCATGGGCCCCGCCGACGCCCAGAGCCGCATCCTGTTCCTGCGCATCGGGTCGGAGACCGCGACGCTCCGGGTGGACTTCCCCCGCCCCGGCGCCCCGGCGGTGTACGGCATCCACCACCACGGACGCCGTCACGAGGTGGAGGTGGTGGAGGTCCTCCCGCCGGGCCACCGGAGCCTCCCGGTCCTGCTGCGGGAGGACGGGCACCTGCGGGAGGTGCTCTACTCGCTGCCCCGGGGCCGCCGCTGAGAGACCCGGGGGAGGGGCTGGCTCCCTGCGGCGGCCTCGCGTAGCATTCCCGCCATGCCCTCGGTGGAGTTCTACGACGTGAAGGCCGCCCGGCTCGACCTCGCCCTGTGCCGGCAGGTGCAGGCGGCCTACGAGCAGGGCCAGAGGGTGTACGTGTGGGCCGGGTCGGAAGCGGAGGCCCGGCACCTGGACGACCACCTGTGGACCTTCCGGGAGGACGCCTTCGTTCCCCACGACCTCTGGCCGGGGGGGGCGCCGCTGGAGGCCCCCGTGGCCGTGGGCTGGGCGCCGGGGAACCCCAACGGGGCGACGTGCCTGGTCCTCGCCCGGGACGCCTCGCCCGACCAGGTGCGGGCCTTCGCCCGGGTGATCGACTTCGCCCCCGCGCAGGACGCCGGGAGGCTCGCGGCCGCCCGTGCCCGGTACCGGGCCTTCCGGGACGCCGGGATGTCGCCCACCTTCCACTCGGCCGACTAAGCGACTTCTAATTCTTTCCTAATCCCCTTCTAACCTGGCAGTGAGACCTTACACGGTCGTTTCCAGGCGCCGCTGCGGGCGCGTTCTCGGGCCACGAGCAGGAGGCAGGCATGATCCAGGCGGAAAACCTGACCAAGTACTACGGTGAGGTGAAGGCCCTGGGCGGGGTGTCGTTCCACGTCGAGAAGGGGGAGATCCTCGGCCTCCTCGGCCCCAACGGCGCGGGCAAGACCACGGCCATGAAGATCCTCACGTGCTTCATCCCCCCGACGTCGGGCACGGCGAGCGTCGCCGGCCACGACATCTTCCGGGACCCGCTGGCCGTGAAACGGTGCGTGGGGTACCTCCCCGAGGAGCCGCCCGTCTACACCGAGCTGACGGTGGACGAGTACCTGGACTACGCCGGCCGCCTCAAGGGGCTGTCCGGCGGGGGCCTCAAGGCGGCCCGGCAGCGGGTGCTGGAGAAGTGCGGGCTCGCCGACGTCGCGGGCCGCCTGATCGGCAACCTCTCCAAGGGCTACCGCCAGCGGGCGGGCTTGGCCCAGGCCCTGATCCACAACCCCGACGTGCTGATCCTCGACGAGCCCACGGTGGGGCTGGACCCCGTGCAGATCGTGGAGATCCGCAGCCTCATCCGCGAGCTCGCCCAGGAGCACACGGTGGTGCTGTCCACCCACATCATGCAGGAGGTGGACGCGGTCTGCCGCCGCGTGATCGTGATCGGCGACGGGAAGATCCTGGCCGTGGACACCCCCGAGAACCTCAAGCAGAAGCAGCAGGACGGCATGAGCCGGCGGATCCTGCTCAAGGTGCGGCGCCCCGGCCAGGTCGTGGTGGACCGCCTGCTCGCGCTGGACGGCGTGCTCGACGTGGAGCCGGAGGCCGACGGGGCGTACCGGGTGGAGACCCGCCTCGACCAGGACCTGCGCGAGGAGGTGGCCCGCGCGGCCGTGGAGAGCGGGGCGGGGCTACTGGAACTCGCGGGCGTGGCCGTGAGTCTGGAGGAGGTGTTCCTGCGCCTCACCACCGAGGAGAAGGAGGTGGCGGCATGACCCGCACGTTCACCATCGCCGCGAAGGAACTGCGGACCTACCTCGTCTCCCCCGTCGCGTGGGTGGTGGCCACGGTCTTCCTCGCGGTGACGGGGCTGCTCTTCTACAACATCGTCGCCTGGTACAGCATGCAGAGCTTCCAGATGATGCAGTTCCAGGGGCAGATGGGTCAGGTGGACGTCAACCGGATGGTCTTCCAGCCGACCTTCCACAACATGGCGGTGACCCTGCTGCTGCTCGTGCCCATCGTGACCATGCGGCTGCTGGCGGAGGAGAAGAAGGCGCGCACGGCCCAACTGCTCTTCACGTCGCCGGTGCGCCTCGGGGAGATCGTGGGCGGCAAGTACCTCGCGGCGGTGGTCCTGCTGTCGCTCATCGTGCTGCTCACCGGCTACATGCCGCTGCTCGTCTGGGTCTACGGGTCGCTGGAGTGGGGGCCGATCCTCACCGGCTACCTCGGGCTGATCCTCCTCACGGCCGCGTTCGTGTCCCTGGGCCTCTTCGCCTCCAGCCTCACGGAGAACCAGATCGTGGCCGCCGTGCTCACCTTCGGGATCCTCCTGGTCTTCTGGCTCCTCGGCTGGGCGGCGCAGACGGGGGGCGAAGGGGCCGAGTTCTTCGAGCACCTGTCGATCATCACCCACCTGGAGGCGTTCGTGAGCGGGGTGGTGGAGCTCAAGCACGTGGCCTACTACCTGTCGGTGTCGGCCTTCGGCCTCTTCCTGACCCACCGCGTCCTCGACTCGAGCCGCTGGAGGTAACCCCATGTCGCAGCTCGACGGACCCCGTCTCACAATGAAGGACACGAGCAAGCTCGCGGGCATCGTCGGCGCGCTCCTGGTGCTCGCGGCGCTCTTCGTCTTCAACTACTACCCGGACCGGCAGGCGATCTTCGCGGTGCTCGCCGTGGCGGGCGGCGCGACCCTGCTGTTCTTCTTCATCGCCGAGCGGCGCCTGGTGGCGCGGGTGCCCGGGAGCCGGGCAGCCCGCCACGGCGTCAACGCCCTCGTCTTCACCCTGGCCTTCCTCGGCATCCTGACGGTCCTCAACGTGCTGGCCGTGCGCCACAACCTCAAGTGGGACCTCACGGCCGACCGCCGGTTCACCCTCTCGGAGCAGACGGTCAAGGTCCTCAGGGGCCTCGCCCGCGACGTGAAGGTGCAGGCCTTCTTCGCCGACGCGGCGCCGGAGAGGGCGGCCATGAAGCGCCTGCTGGACGACTTCTCCGACGAGACGCCGCGGCTGGACGTGAGCTTCGTGGACCCCGACCGGAACCCGGCCCTCGCGCAGCAGTACGGCATCCGCGACTACGGCACCACGGTGTTCGAGAGCGGGGACCAGAGCTTCCGCATCACCGAGACCACGGAGGAGGCGGCGACGAACGCGCTGGTGCGGGTGAGCCGCGAGAGCAGGAAGACCCTGTGCTTCCTCTCGGGGCACGCCGAGCACGCCCTGGAGGACGGCCAGCGCAGCGGCTACTCCTCGGCGAAGCGGGCGCTGGAGGACCAGGGGTTCGCCACCCGCGACCTGCTGCTGCTGCGGGAGGCGGAGGTGCCTGGCGAGTGCTCCGTGCTCGTGGTGGCCGGGCCGACCAAGCCGCTGATGGAGCCGGAGGTCGAGGCCCTGCGCGCGTACCTGGACGGCGGAGGGAAGGCTCTGGTGATGCTGGACCCCCAGACCCAGACCGGCCTCGACCCCCTGCTGGCCGAGTGGGGCGTGGCCCTGCGGGGAGACGTGATCATCGACACGATGAGCCGGCTGTTCGGGGGGTCGTACACGACCCCGATCCTCACGGAGTACCCCGACCACGAGATCACCCGGAACTTCGAGCTGGCCACGTTCCTGCCCTTCGCCCGGAGCCTCGAGCAGGGCACCGTGCCGGAGGGTGCGACCTTCCACGAGGTGGCGCGGACGACGGCCCAGTCCTGGGGTGAGACCGACCTCGGCAACGACCGCGCCTCCTTCGACCCCACCCAGGACCACAAGGGGCCGCTCACGGTCGCGGCCCTGGTGGAGAAGGCGGAGGGCGGCGCCCAACTGCTCGTGGTGGGCGACTCGGACTTCGCCGACAACACCTACTTCGGCTTCTCGGGCAACGGCGACCTGTTCCAGAACATGATCAGCTTCCTGAGCAAGGAGGGGGACCTGATCTCGATCCGGCCGAAGGACGCCAAGCCCTCGCCCCTCATGCTGACCCGGGCCCAGGGCGCGACCCTGTTCTACGGGAGCGTGGTGGTGGGGCCGGTGCTCCTGATCCTCGCCGGGCTCGGGATCTGGTGGCGGCGGCGGAACCTCTAACGGCAGTGACGCGTGAAGGGTGAGACGTGAGACGGTCCCGACCATCACGTTTCAGGCTTCACGCCTGATGCTTCGCGAGCGAGAGTCATGAAGTTCAAGAGCACCTGGATCGCCATCGCCGTGTTCGCGGCCCTGGGAGCCTACCTCTACTTCGTCGACGAGCCCCGCGAGAAGGCGCGGCAGGAGGCCCGGGAGAAGGAGGGTCTCCTGTTTGCCGGGTTCGAACCCGAGCAGGTGACCGAGGTGTGGCTCGAGGGGAAGACCCGGGGCCGCATCCACCTGAAGAGGGGCGAGGGAGGCGGGTGGAGCCTGGTCGAGCCGGTGCAGGACCGGGCCGACGCCGGGAGGGTCCGAAACCTCCTGGACGACCTCAAGGGACTCAAGGCGCAGCGCGAGGTGGCGGGCGCGGACGCCGACCTCGCTCCCTTCGGCCTGAGCGAACCCGAGGTCGTCGTCCGGACGGCCGGCGCGGCGGCCGTCCTGGCCGTCGGGAGCGGGAACCCCGCGGGAGACGCCCGTTACGTGCGCGCGGAGGGCGGGGCCGTGAAGCTCGCGGCGGGCGCGGGGCTGGGCTCGTTCCTGACCGACGCCGGGGAGTTGCGCAGCAAGGACCTCCTCGACGGGTTCCCGTGGGCGAGGCTCGGCTCGGTCTCGATCCGGCAGCCCTCCGGGGACACCGTCCGGCTCTCGAAGTCGGGGGAGGCGTGGGCGATCGAGGCCCCCTTCGCCGCCGAGGCGGACGGGGAGGCGGTGGACCGGATGCTGGAGAAGATCCGGTGGGCGCGCGTGGAGTCGTTCCTCGACGAGGATCCCGCCGAGGTGGAGGCAACCCTGGGGCGGGGGCTTCGGGTGGAGCTCGCGGCCGAAGGCGAGGGGGCGCCGCTCACGCTGCGCGTGGCGGAGACCGACGACGGCTCGGTATGGGCCGCCCGGTCGGCCCGCGACGCCCGCTTTACCCTTCCCAAGGACGTGTTGGCGGCCGTGCAGGTCTCCGCGGAGGCGTTGCGGCGCAAGAAGCCGGTCCTCGTCAAGTCTTGGCGGCTGAAGGCGTTCGAACTGGAGGTCTCCGGGAAGAAGCTGGCCTACGACAAGGTCGAAGGGAGCTGGCGGCGCGCCGACGGCGCGGTGGAGGGCGAGGAGGCCGCGGCCCTGAACGACTACCTGCGGGCCGTCGAGTCGTCCCAGGCCGAGGAGGTGCTCCCCGCGCCGGCCGACCCGAAGGACGTGGGCCTCGAAGCCCCATGGCTGACCGCGCGCTTCACGGACAACGAAGGGGGCGAGCAGGTCCTCCGGGCCGCCCGTCGGGACGGTGCGATCCTGGCCCGGGGCGGCGACGCCGGCCCCGTGTATCGGATGCCTGTGGAGTACGGGGAAAAGGCGGAGGCGCTGATTCGGGCGAGCGAACCGAAGCCGGCGGAGCCTGGGCCCGAGACCACGGCGAAGCCTGTCGGGGGGGAGCCGGAACCGGGGAAGTAGCCGGCGCTGGGCCGGCCGCTACTCGGCCAGCAGTTCGGCGACCCCGCCCAGGTCGGGGATGCAACGGGTGCCCGGGGGGCACGTGCCCTCCCGGTCGACGAGGACCGCCTGGAGTCCCGCTCCCAGGGCGCCGAGCCAGTCGTCCCGGACGAGGTCTCCGACGTGCAGGACCTCGGCCGGTTCCAGCCCCAGGCGCGCGGCGCCCTCTCGGAAGATCGCAGGGTGGGGCTTCTCGGCGCCGAACTCCGCCGAGGTGAGCACGAACCGGAACCTCTCGGCCAGCCCGAGCCCCGCGAGGACCGGGTGGAGCCGGCTGTCCCAGTTGGAGACCACGGCCGCGGGCACGCCCCTCGCCGCCAGGCCGTCGAGGCAGGGGAACACGTCGGGGAAGACCCGCCACCGCCCCGGTCCCTCGAAGGTGCGGTAGAGTTCGTCGAAGAACGCCTCGAAGCGGTCCCCGAACGCGCCCAGGGAACCGGCCGCCCCGAAGACGTCCCGCACCAGGGCCCGCCACCAAGCCCTCTCCCTCTCGGGCGAGTGCGGCCGAGCCACCCCGTGGAGGAACCCCTCCTTGCGGCTTTGGAAGGCCCGGCGGAACTGCTCCTCGAGTGCCTCCTCGTCGACGGCCACCCCGTGGCGCCGGGCGACCTCGGCGTACACCCTCCCCACGGAGCCGCGCACCCGCAGCAGCGTGTTGCCTGCGTCGAACAGCACCCCCCGGATCGGTCGCCCGGTCACGCCCGAGGTCTCCTCCGCGGTCTTCCCGTTCGCTCGGTTCCGAAGGCCCCAGGGTACGCCGGTCGCCGGTGGCGGCGCCACGGGCCGCGGGAGCGCCCACTGAGGCGCACCTTTCTGAGGCGGGCCTTTCTTGACACACCCCGCGCACCTCTTTACCGTTAGCCGTCGGCCTTTCACCCCCTTCGCCCGGGGCTGCCTTGCGTCCGCACCGCGGAAGGTCCTCCCCTGAACGCTGACGCCCTCCATTCCCGACAGGCATCCCCATGGGAAGCGCTCGGGCGCGATCCGGCATGTTGATCCTGGAGCACGCCCAGCTCGCGAAGCCGCAATTCCCGGGATCGGTCGCGACCGTCGGGAACTTCGACGGCGTGCATCTCGGGCACCGGAGCCTGCTCCGGCAGGTCGCGCACCGCGCTCGCGAACTCGGCGTTTCCGCGGTCGTCTACACGTTCCACCCCCACCCGCTGAAGGTGCTCAACCCTTCCCTGTGTCCGCCCCTCCTGACGTCGTTCGAGGACCGGGCGGCGCTGGTGGCCGCCGAGGGGATCGACGCCCTGGTGTGGGCGCGGTTCGACCGGGTTTACGCGACCCAGGAGCCGGAGGAGTTCGCGCGGGACACGCTGGCGGCTTCGCTGCAGGCGAGAGAGCTCTGGGTCGGCCCGGACTTCGTCTTCGGCCGGGGCCGGCGTGGCTCCATCGGGATGCTGCGGGACGCGGGCGGGGTCCTGGGGTTCCGTGTGCGGGTGATCGAACCCCTGGCCGCGCAGGGCGAGCCGGTGTCCTCCACCCGGATCCGCCAAGCGGTGAACGAGGGAGACTTCGAGACCGCGGAGCGGCTGCTGGGGAGGCCGTACTCGCTGCACGGCCCGGTGGTGCACGGCGAGGGGCGCGGTCGAGGCCTGGGGTTCCCCACGGCCAACCTCCTCCCCCGGGAGGAGTGCATGCCGCCGCCGGGCGTGTACGCCGGCTGGCTCCTGGTGGAGGGCGTCACGCATCCGGCTGCGGTCAACGTGGGCCCGAACCCGACCTTCGACGGCTGCGAGAATTCCGTGGAGGCCTACCTCCTGGACTTCTCGGGCGATCTGTACGGGCGGGAGGTGGAGCTGCGCTTCGTCGCGCCCCTGCGAGGCGAGGTCGCCTTCCGCTCCGCCGAGGACCTGGCCCGGCAGATCCGGAGGGACGTGGAAAGCGTGCGGCACGTCCTGGGCCTCGGGGGGCTCTCGGCGGGAGGGCCGTCGTGACTCCGGCGGAAGCCGCCCCCCGGGTTTCGGCCGCCACCGCCTCGTACGCCGTGGTGGGCCACCCGGTTTCACACAGCCTCTCGCCCGCGATGCACGGTGCGGCGTTCCGGGCTTGCGGCGTCGACGCCTGCTACCACGCCTTCGACGTCGCGCCCGATCGGCTGGCGTCGGCTCTCACGGGGGCCCGGGCCCTCGGGTTCCGGGGCCTGAACGTGACCGTGCCGCACAAGCAGGCGGCGCTGGCCCTGGCGGGTTCCGCGGAGGCCGAGGCGGAACTGGTGGGCGCCGCGAACACGCTGGTGCCGGAGGCCGGCGGGTGGAGGGCCCACAACACCGACGTGGAGGGCTTCCTCCGGGCGGTGCGGCGCGACCTTTCGTTCGCGCCGGGGGGACGCCGCTGCGTCGTGCTCGGTGCGGGCGGTGCGGCGCGCGCGGCCGTGGTCGCGCTCGCGCGGTCCGGGGCTCAAGAAATCCGGGTCCTCAACCGAAACAGAGAGCGGGCCGAGGAACTCGTCCGCGACCTGCGTCCGAGGCTCGGGGCCGAGGGGCTCGCGGCCGGCGCGCTCGATCGCGCCCTGGAGCACCTGGGGCCGGGCGATCTGGTGGTGAGCGCCACACCCGTCGGGCTCGATCCCCAAGGGTCCTGGCCCTGGGAGATGGCTCGGGCACCGCAAGGGGTGCTCGTGTACGACATGGCCTACCGGCCGGGGGGCGAGACGCCCCTGGTTCGCCAAGCTCGAGACGCAGGCCTCCGGGCCGCCTCGGGGCTTTCCATGCTCCTGTGGCAGGGGGCGTTGGCGTTCCGGCTGTGGACCGGACGGGAGGCCCCCGTGGGAGCGATGGAAGGAGCCCTGCGCCTTCCCTGAGCGGTTGGACCTGACCATCCGAAGCCGTCGCGAGAGGTGACCATGTCGAGGAAGTTGGGGGAGCTCCTGATCCGCGAAAACCGCCTGTCGCCCACCGACCTCCAGCGGGCCAAGGAGGATCAGCGGGCCAACGGCGGGCGGCTCGGCGAGGCGCTGGTGCGCCTGGGCCTCCTCAAGGAGCAGGAACTCGTCAACCTCCACTCCAAGCAGTACGGGATCCCCGCGGTCAACCTGGAGAGCTTCGAAGTCGACCCCGAGGTCATCAAGCTCATCCCCGAGGAGTTGGTCCAGAAGTACCGGGTGATGCCGATCAACCGCGTGGGTTCCACCCTGATCGTGGCGGTGGAGGACCCGTCCAACATGTTCGCGGTGGACGACATCAAGTTCCTGACCGGCTACAACGTCGAGGTGGTGGTCGCGGCGCCCGGCGACGCATCAAGGAGGCGATCGACAAGTACTACGACTCCTCCGCGACGCTGCTCGACGTGATGAGCAACTTCGACCTGGACGACCTCGAGGTCGTCCACGACGACCGACGACGATCAACGTCGCCGACCTGGAGAAGGCGGTCGACGACGCGCCGGTCGTCAAGCTGGTCAACCTGATCCTCTCCGACGCCATCAAGAAGGGCGCGAGCGACATCCACATCGAGCCCTACGAGAAGGACTTCCGCGTCCGCTACCGCATCGACGGCGTGCTCTACGAAGAGATGAAGCCGCCGATGAAGCTCAAGAACGCCATCATCAGCCGCATCAAGATCATGGCGAACCTGGACATCGCCGAGCGCCGGCTGCCCCAGGACGGCCGCATCAAGCTCAAGATGTCGCAAGGACAAGGAGATGGACTTCCGCGTCTCCGTCCTGCCCGACGCTGTTCGGCGAGAAGATCGTGCTGCGCCTCCTGGACAAGTCGAACCTGCAGCTCGACATGACCAAGCTCGGCTTCGAGGAGCGGGCGCTGAAGAACTTCAAGGACGCGATCCACAAGCCCTACGGCATGGTCCTGGTCACCGGCCCGACCGGGTCCGGCAAGACCACGACCCTGTACTCGGCGCTCTGCCGAGCTCAACACCGTCGAGACCAACATCTCCACCGCCGAGGACCCGGTCGAGTTCAACCTGGCCGGGCATCAACCAGGTGCAGATGCACGAGGAGATCGGGCTCAACTTCGCCGCGGCGCTGCGCTCCTTCCTGCGCCAGGACCCGGACATCATCATGGTCGGTGAGATCCGCGACTTCGAGACCGCGGAGATCGCCATCAAGGCGGCCCTGACCGGCCACCTGGTGCTCTCGCACCCTGCACACCAACGACGCGCCCGAGCACCGTCAACCGCCTGCTCAACATGGGGGTGGAGCCGTTCCTGGTGGCCTCCGCCACGAACCTGATCCTGGCCCAGCGCCTCGCGCGGCGGATCTGCGCCGACTGCAAGGAGACCGCTGGACGTGCCCGCCCAGGCGCTGCTGGACATCGGCGTGCCCGAGGACAGCGATGGGCACGTTCACCTGCTATCAAGGGCACGGGCTGCGCGAACTGCAGCGACACGGGCTACAAGGGCCGCATCGCGCTGTACGAGGTGATGCCGATCACGGACGAACTGAAGGAACTGATCCTCAACGGGGCCTCCGCGATGGAGCTGAAGGAGCTGGCGATCGCAGCAGGGGATGAAGACGCCTGCGCATGAGCGGCATCAGCAAGATCCGAGGAAGGGGTCACCACCGTCGAAGAGGTGGTGCGAACCACCGTCAAGGACACTGAGAGCCGCGACCGGCCAGGGAGAAGGAGTTCCACATGATCACGCTCTGCACCAGCTGCTGAAGATCATGATCGAGAAGGGTGCCTCCGACCTGCACCTCACGACGGGCTGCGCGCCCCAGTTGCGCGTCGACGGTCGGCTGTGCCCCCTGGATCTGCCGGCGCTGGCCCCGGTGGACACCAAGCACCTGTGCTACTCGGTGCTGACCGAGGCGCAGAAGCACCGCTTCGAGGAGGAGAGCGAGCTCGACCTCTCCTTCGGCGTGAAGGACCTGTCCCGCTTCCGCGCCAACATCTTCATGCAGCGGGGGGCGGTGGCCGGGGCCTTCCGGGCGATCCCGTTCAAGATCCTGACCTTCGAGGAGCTGGGGCTGCCCTCCGGTCATGCACGAGATCGCCGACAAGCCGCGCGGGCTCGTGCTGGTCACCGGGCCCACGGGCTCGGGCAAGTCGACCACCCTGGCCGCCATCATCGACAAGATCAACCACGGAGCGGCACGAGCACATCGTCACCATCGAGGACCCCATCGAGTACCTGCACCCCCACAAGGGGTGCATCGTCAACCAGCGCGAGGTGCAGGCGGACACCGCAGAGCTTCAAGAAGGCCCTCAAGTACATCCTGCGCCAGGACCCCGACGTGGTGCTGATCGGCGAGATGCGGGACCTGGAGACCATCGAGGCCGCCCTGACCATCGCCGAGACCGGCCACCTGTGCTTCGCCACCCTGCACACCAACTCCGCCGTCCAGACCATCAACCGGATCATCGACGTCTTCCCGTCCCACCAGCAGCCCCAGGTGCGCGCCCAGCTCTCCTTCGTGCTGGAGGGCATCCTGTCCCAGCAGCTGATCCCGAGGATGAACGGCCGGGGCCGCGCGCTCGCGGTGGAGATCATGGTGCCCAACCCGGCCATCCGGAACCTGATCCGGGAAGACAAGATCCACCAGATCTACTCGCAGATGCAGATGGGCCAGGACAAGTTCGCCATGCAGACCATGAACCAGTCGCTGTACCACCTGTGGGGCAAGAAGCTCATCAGCCTGGAGGAGGCCCTCGGGCACAGCTCCGACCCCGAGGAGATCCGGCAGATGATCGCGAAGGGGACCCCCGACACCCTGCAGGCTCGGCGGGTGGTCCGGGCGCTGTGACGTTTGCGGGGGGTGTGGTTCTTGGTTGGCGGTTGTTGGTGGGAGGCTTTGCTGACGATGGAAGTTCGGACGACGGCTTGAGATTGCCGCCCCCGATGGAGAACCCGTAACCGGGTACCGAGAACGAGAGACCGACAACCCGGGATCCAAAGCGAATCGAGGAAGCCGATGCCGGTGTACAAGTGGGAAGGTCGCACGCGGGACGGGGCGGTCAAGAAGGGCACCATGGAGGCCCCGAACGAGGCGACGGTCACGGCCCAGCTCCGGGCCCAGAAGATCACGCCCTCGAGCGTCAAGAAGAGCCTGGGGGCCGTGGAGATCAAGATCCCCGGCCTCAAGCGGAAGGTGAAGACCAAGGACCTGGTGGTCTTCACCCGGCAGTTCGCCACGATGATCGACGCGGGGCTGCCCCTGGTCCAGTGCCTCGACATCCTGAGCAGCCAGCAGGAGAACCCCACCTTCAAGGAGATCCTCCTCAAGGTGAAGGAGGACGTGGAGGCGGGGAACACCTTCGCCGATTCCCTGGCCAAGCACCCCAGGATCTTCGACCGGCTCTACACGAACCTGGTGAACGCCGGCGAGGTGGGCGGCATCCTCGACACGATCCTCAACCGACTGGCGGCCTACATCGAGAAGGCCATGAACCTGCGCAAGAAGGTGAAGGGGGCCATGGTGTACCCCTCCACCGTGGTGGGCGTGGCCGTGATCGTCGTGGCGATCATCCTGGTGTTCGTCATCCCGGTGTTCCAGCAGATGTTCGGCAGCATGGGCAAGAACCTGCCGGCTCCCACCCTGTTCGTCATCGCCCTCTCGGAGTTCACGAAGAAGTACTTCCTCTTCATGCTCGTGCTGGTCTTCATCGCCGGCGTGGCGTTCAAGAGGAGCTACCGCACCGAGAAGGGGCAGCTCTTCTTCGACAAGATCTTCCTGCGGCTGCCGGTCTTCGGCTCGCTGATCCGGAAGGTCGCCGTCGCCAAGTTCACCCGCACTTTGGGCACGCTCGTGTCCTCGGGCGTGCCCATCCTGGAGGGCCTCGACGTGGTCTCCCGGACCGCCGGCAACCGCGTGGTGGAACTCGCGATCCTCAAGACCAAGGACTCCATCGCGGAGGGCCGCACCATCGCCGAGCCCCTGAAGGAGACCGGCGTGTTCCCGCCCATGGTGGTCCAGATGATCGCCGTGGGCGAGGCCACGGGCGCCCTGGACCAGATGCTCTCGAAGATCGCGGACTTCTACGACACGGAGGTGGACGAGGCCGTGGGCGCCCTGACCGCGGCGATCGAACCCCTGCTCATGGTGTTCCTGGGCGGGGCGATCGGCGGTCTGGTCGTGGCGATGTACCTGCCGGTGTTCCAGCTGGCGGGGACCGTCAGCGGCGGGTGACCCGCTCGTCCTCCACGACGGGCTCGGGCCCCAGGGGTCGGTACCAAGGCTACCTCGCCGGCCGCTCGGCCGTGCTGCTGGCGCTGCTCGTGTTCGCGGCGCTGCTGCACGGCCGGGTCGGTTCCGAGGTCCCGTTCTCCTGGTTCTTCGCGGTCACGGCGGCCTCCTTCGGCTTCACCCTCGCCTCGGCGTTCCCGCTCCGGAGGGGAACTTGGCCCCCGGCGTGGGTCAAGGCGCAACCCGCGTGGGACGTCGCGTACGCCACCGCGCTGGTGTACCTCACCGGTGGGGCCTTCTCCCCCTTCGCCGGCCTGTACGCCCTGGCCATCATCGGCGGGGCGATCCTGCTGTACCGCCGGGGGGCGCTGGTCGTAGCGACCGCGTCGAGCCTCGCCTACGGGTGCCTGGTCGACCTCCAGCACTTCGACCTGCTCCGGCCGCTCAACCCCTTCCCGCTGCCCGCGGTCTCGGGGGAGAAGTTCGCCTTCCAGCTGGTGTTCAACCTGGTGGCGTTCTACGCCGTCGCGATGCTCTCCGGGTATCTCGCCGAGGAGTTGCGGCGCACGGGGGAGCGCCTCGAGGTCGGCCGAGGCCGAGGTGCTCGACCTGGAACACCTGCGCGCCGCGATCCTGGAGAGCCTGGGCTCGGGGCTGATCGCCCTGGACCGGCGCGGGCGGGAACTGTTCCACAACCACGCTGCCGAGGAGCTGCTCAACCGGGCCGGCGTGACCCTGGAGGGGGGCATGGACCTCGCCGGGACCTTCGACCTTGGGGGGTCGGGGCGGAGCGAGGTGCGCCTGCTCCAGGGACAGTTGGTCTTCGGGTACACGGTGTCGCCGCTCGCCGACCGGGACGGCCGCCCCCAGGGGAGCCTTCTCATCTTCCAGGACCTCACGCAGGTCAAGCACCTGGAGGAGGAACTGCAGGCGCTCCGACCGCCTCGCCGCCGTGGGGCGGCTCGCGGCCGGGCTAGCCCACGAGGTGCGAAACCCCCTGGCGAGCCTCAGCGGCTCGGTCGAGGTGCTCCGACACCACCGCAAGCCCGAGGGGGAGGAGGGCACCCTCTTCGACATCGTGCTCCGGGAGACCGAACGGCTCAACCGGCTGGTCACGAACTTCCTGCATTACGCCCGGCCGGGTCGGGCCGACCGGTCGGTCTTCGGTCTCCGCGAGCTCGTGGACGAGACCACCTTCTTCTTCTCCCAGGGGGAGGGGAAGCAGGGGTTCCGGGTCGAGAACGCGGTTCCCGCCGATCTTGCGATGACGGCGGACCGCGCCCAGGTCGAGCAACTCCTGCTCAACCTCTTTCGCAACAGCGTCGAAGCCGGGCCGGGGGGCGTCACCGTGCAGGTCGCGGCGAACGTTGCGAACGGGTGGCTGCACCTGGACGTGGCCGACGACGGCCCGGGCATGTCGCCGGAGCAGGCGGAAAGGGCCTTCGAGCCCTTCTTCACCGCGAAGCCCGGCGGGACCGGGCTCGGATTGGCGACGATCCACCGGGTCGCCGAGAACCACGGCGGCAGCGTGGCGCTGGAGACCGCTCCGGGGCGCGGCGCGACCTTCCACTTCCGATTCCCGACGGGGTAGGCGATGGAGCGGATCCTGGTCGTCGACGACGAACAGAGCCTTCGGGACTTCCTGACGATCCTGCTGCGCAAGGAGGGGTACCGGTGCGACGCCGCCGCGGACGTGGCTTCGGCCGGAGCTCTCCTGAGGGCGGAAGAATTCGACCTCGTCCTGACCGACCTCAAGCTTCCCGACGGCAGCGGTCTCGACGTCCTGGCAATGGCCAAGGAGGCCCACCCGGACGCCGAGGTCGTGGTGGTCACCGCCTTCGGGACGGCGGAGACAGCCGTGGAGGCGATGAAGGGGGGCGCCTACGACTACCTCACCAAGCCCTTCAAGGTGGAGGAGATCCGGGTCACCGTGCAGAAGGCCCTGGAGAAGGGGGCCCTGGCGCGGGAGAACCGGGAGCTTCGCCGGCGCCTGGAGGGCTCGGCGCCGGGCGGCGAGATCCTCGGCCGGAGCCCGCGGATGCAGGAGGTGTTCCGGGTCCTGGAACGGGTGGCCCCCACGGGCGTCACCGTGCTCATCTACGGGGAGAGCGGGACCGGCAAGGAACTCGTGGCGCGCCGCCTGCACTCGCTGTCGGGCCGGAAGGGTCGCTTCGTGGCCGTCAACTGCTCGGCCATCCCGGAGGGCCTGCATCGAGAGCGAGCTCTTCGGCCACGTGAAGGGGAGCTTCACCGGCGCGGTCGCGGACAAGCCGGGCCTCTTCGAAGAGGCCCAGGGCGGCACGCTGTTCCTGGACGAAGTCGGCGAACTGCCGCTCACGCTCCAGCCCAAGCTCCTCCGGGTGCTGCAGGAGGGCCGGATCAAGCGCGTCGGGGGCAACCGGGAAGTCGCCGTGGATGTCCGCATCGTCTCGGCGACGAACCGGGAGCTGCGGTCCGAGGTCGGTGGAGGCCGGTTCCGCGAGGATCTCTTCTACCGCCTGAACGTGGTGGCGATCGAGATCCCGCCCCTGCGCGAGCGGAGCGAGGACATCCCCCTGCTGGCCCAGCACTTCCTGAAGAAGTACGCCGAGGCCTTCGGCCGAGCGGTTCGGGGGTTCTCCCGGGACGTCCTCGAGGCGTTGGAACGCTACGGGTACCCCGGCAACGTGCGCGAGCTGGAGAACCTCGTGGAGCGCGCCGTGGCGCTGGAGCCCGGCGAGTACCTCTCCCGGGACAGCCTCTCCGCCGAACTCCTCGGGAACTCCCACGGGCGCCCGAACGCCCCGCTCGAGGTCCCCGACGAGGGCATCGACCTGGAGGGAACCCTGGAGTCCGTGGAGCGAAGGTACCTGGAGAGCGCGCTCCGCAAGACGGGGGGCAACAAGACCGAGGCCGCCAGGCTCCTCGGGTGTTCGTTCCGGTCCCTTCGCTACCGCCTGGACAAACTGGGCATCCCGTGAGAATGAGGAAGTCCCGCGCCTTCCTCGTCCATCTGGGGCTGAGTGCCGCGATCGCGGCAGCCGCGCTGCTCGTGTTCGTGCGGCTGTGGTATCCCCTCCCGTACTTCGTGGCCGACGGAGGGTGGCAGGGGCTGCGCCTGGTGGCCCTCGTGGACGTGGTTCTCGGCCCGCTGCTCACCCTCGTCGTCTACAGGCAGACCAAGAGCCGGCGGGCCCTGTTCTTCGACTACGCTTGCATCGGCCTGGTCCAGGTCGCGGCCCTCCTCCTCGGGCTCGGAACGATCTACGGGCAGCGCACGGAAATCGTGGCGTTCGCGGACGGGCGGTTCTACACCGTGGATGCGAAGACCGCGGGCGCCTTGGGTCCGCAGGCCCAACTGCTTCTCGGGGGAACCAGCGCGCGCCCGGTCTACGCGGTGGTGCGGATGCCGGACGGGGAAGACGCGCGTCAGGAACTCCGGCGGGAAACCCTCCGCTCGGGGGAGCCCCTCCACCTGAGGGCCGATCTCCTCCAACCCCTGGGCCGTGAGGTGCTGGGTGCCCTCGCGGCCGACCATCCCTGGACGCCTTCGGCCGAGGAGGAGGCCGCGGGACGACCCCTGGAGGGATTGCAGGGGGCGGACGGCTCCCGGCCGGTCTTGCTCCCCGTAACCTGCCGGTACCGCGACGTCGTCCTCGCTTTCGACCCGGGCTCTGCCGACGTGCTGGACTGGGCCCTCCTCCCCCAAGGGCCGAGCACGAGGGAGATCCGGGTCAAGGCGGGGCCCCGGTGATTTCCGCCCCCCGCCCCGCGACGGTCCTCCGGCCCCCCTGGGCACGCTGCTGTCCGGCGTGGGTTTGGACGGCGCTCTCCTGCGCCGCTCTGGGAGCGCTGCTTTGGGTCGTGTACTCGACCGCCTTCGACGCGCCCTTCTACTTCGACACGGTGGTGCACCTCCGCGACCGGAGCAACCTGCAGGTCGTCTCCCTCTCTCCCCAGGTCCTCTGGGACGCGATGCACTGGGACTTCGGGGGCCGGCTCGACCGACCGGTCTCACGGCTGTCCCTCGCGCTCACCCACTACTTCTTCGGGCTCTCCCCGCGCGCGTACCGGGTCGGGAACCTCCTGGTCCACACGGTCTCCGCCTGGGCTCTGTACTTCCTGCTGGTGTCGGTGCTCAGGACGCCTCGCGTCGAGAGGACGAACCCGTACCTGGCATCGCGGGCCGTTCCGGCCGCCGCCTGCGCGGCCCTCCTCTGGGCGCTCCACCCGGTCCAGACCAACGCGGTCACCTACGTGATCCAGCGGATGGCCAGCCTGTGCGGGGCGTTCACGTTCCTCTCCGTCGGCTGCTATCTGCGGGCCCGCGTCGCGACACGGGCTCGCCAAGGGCTTTGGTGGTGGGTCGCCGGCGTCGCGGCGTTCCTGTTGGCCATCGGGTCCAAGGAGTCCGGCCTGCTCGCCGTTCCCCTGGCGCTGGCGGCGGAGGCCATGCTCCTGGATCGCCCCACGGGATTCCCAGCCCGGCGTCTGGCGTGGGCCCTTGGCGGCGCGGGGTTCGTGACGGTCGCCGTACTCCTCCTCTGGAGGCCGGCAGGCGTCTCCGGGTACCTCAGCTACGGCAACCGTTCCTTCGACATGGCGGAGCGCCTGTGGACCCAGGCTCGCCTCCAGTTCGACTACCTCCGGGTCCTCCTCGTGCCGCTCCCCGGGAATCTGCGTTTCGTCTACGAGCCCGAGGTCTCCCGAGGCTGGATGCAACCGCCGTCGACCCTGGCGGCGGTCCTGTCCCTCGCGGGGGTCGTGGCCGCGGCTGCCTGGCAGCGCCGACCGCGGCCGCTGCTCGGCTTCGGCGTCCTCTGGTTCCTCGTCGCCCAGGCCATGGAATCGACCGTCCTCCCGCTCGAGCTCTACTACGAGCACCGGATGTACGTGCCGTCCGCGGCCCTGGCCCTGGGGGCGGCGGCCGTCCTGTGGGAAGTCGGCAGGAGGATTTCCCCTCGCCGCACCGCGGCGTTGGCTTTGTCCGCGGCGGCCGTGGTCTCGGCCGGCGAGGGCTGGGCCACCCTGGAGCGCAACCGCACCTGGGCCGACCCCCTGGTCTTCTGGACCGACGCCCTGGAGAAGCAGCCGGATTCGGCCCGGGTCCTCTCGTACCTGGGACAGGAACTCACACTGCGGGAACGCTACGAGGAAGCCGAGGCGGCGTACCTCCGGGCGCTCGAGTTGAACCCGGGGAAGTCGCACCTCTACGAGGTTGGCCTGGCCAGGGCGGCCTACGCCCGGGGGCGCCGAGAAGAGGCGCGGGAACACCTCCTGCGCTCTTGGGGGAAGGTGCAGCGCACGAACGGAGGCGCGGCCCGCCAACTCGGCATGCTCGCCCTGCAGGACCGCGACCTCGCGGAAGCGGAGCGCTATCTCTCCCTCGCCCTGGAGCAGGCGCCCACCGACAGCGAGGCGTGGAGGCTGCTCGGTGTCGCCCGGATGCTCTCGGGGGACCTGCCGGGCGCCGAGGAGGCCCTGCAGGAGGCGGTGAGGTTCCGCCCCAGGGACGCCGAGGCATGGAACACCCTCGGCGCCGTGGCCTTCCACCGCCGGGAGTACGGGGAGGCCGAGACCCGATTCCGGAATGCCGTGAGACTGGCCCCCGGCAACGAGAGCTACGCCGCCAACCTGATCCGGGCCGCCGAGGCGAGGGAGGTGCGCTGACACGTCGGCGGCCGTCCCCGTCGGCGGTCACGAGCGCCGATCGGCGCGGCGTCAGGTACCCGGACGGCTCGCCCGGGCCCCTTCGATGGCTCGCAGGACCTGCCGGCCGATGGCATGCGGCGAGAAGCACTCCCGTGCCGTTCGGTGACCGGCGTGCGCCAGGGACTTCCGCAACTCGGGGTGGGCCCGAAGGTGCAGGATCGCCCGGGCCAGGGCCTCGGGTTCGCCGGATGGCACCAACCACGCGTTCTCGCCGTGGCGAAACGCCTCGCGAACGCCGGGCGTGTCCGCCGTCACGAACGGGACCCCCGCCGCGCACAGGTCGAAGACCTTGATGGGGATCACGCTCGCCGCCTTCTCGGTGGTGCCGAAGATGCCGAGCCCGAGGTCGTGGCAGCGATACAGGTCCCGCAGGTCTCCCGCCGCCACCCAGTCCCGGAACGCCACGTTCGCCAGTTCCTCCTCCCGACACCGGGAGAGCACCCGTTCGCGCACCTGCCCGGAGCCGACGACCTCGAACCGGATGCCGGGTTCCGCCCGCAACCGGCGTGCCGCCTCCAGGATGACCTCGACGCCGTGAAGCGGGATGTAAGTTCCCACGAAGACCACGCGAAACGGCCCGCCCGCCGGCCCCGGGTTCACGGGCTCGGGTGCGGGGGGGAAGGTGGACCCCGCCCACACCGGCTCGACCCGCTGTCGGGGGACCGAGTATCGAGCCGACAGGGAGTCCCCGTGGGCGGCGGTGTCGATGAGCAGCGCGTCGGACGCGAGATAGGAGCTGCGTTCCACGGCCCGCACGAAGCGGGCGGGGAGTCCCCCCTCCCGGAGCACCCCGCGGTCGCCCACGAGGGCTTCGTGCAAGGGGAAGAAGACGTCCTGGACGAGGACTGCCTCCGGGTGGAAGCGGCGTCGGAGCCGACGCGCCAGGTGGACGTGGAACCAGGCGGGATATCCGACGAGGACCGCCTCGACCCTCGGCACGCGGGGAAACCGGCCGGCCAGGCGCACGTAGCTGCGCGCCAGGCCGGCTGCGAACCGCAGCGCCCCTCCGAGGCTGGTGGCGCTCCGCAGCCGCGCGGCCGAGTCCTCCGCCATCGGATCGCGGCACTCGAGCACCTCCACCCCCCACTCCCGCAACCCTCCCAGGAGGTTGGCGTGGCGGGGGTACTCGGGCCGGTCCGAGTAGATCCCGAAACTGAGAACCCTCGATACGCCCGAGGTGGTCGGCGCTCGCCCTGCGGCCGCCCTCATCGTCCCGCCGCCTTCCGGAGCACGGTTTCCGTTCCGGCCGCCATGGCCTCCACCGTCAGGCGCGCCAGCGCCCGGCGCCCCGCGTCGGCCAGGCGAGCTGCGCCGGCCGGGTCGGAGACGAGCCGCTCCAGGACCCGGGCCAGGCCGGCCGCATCGCCCGGCTGCACGAAGACGGCCTCCTTCCCGTCGACGAAGAACTCCCGGGCTCCCCCGGCCGCGGTGGCCACCACGGGGGTCCCGGCTTCCATCGCCTCCGCGTACGCGAGGCCGAACCCCTCCGTGAGAGAGGGGAGGACGAAGGCGTCGGCCCCGGCCATCATCCCGCGGACGCGGTCGTTGGGCTGCCACCCGTGGAACACCACGTTCGCGGCCACCCCGAGCGCCCGCGCCAGCGATTCCATGGCGGGTTGGTTCCGGTCGCGGCCCACCACGTGAACCCGGACCCCGGGGCGGGCGCGGGCGAGTTCTGCGGCGGCCGCGAGCAGAACGGGGAGACCCTTGCGCTGGAAGTTGCCCCCCACGAAGAGCAGGGCCGGAGCTCCCTCCAGCGGGATTCGCGGTGCGGGCTCCCGCACCGGCAGGCCGAGGGGAACCACGGCGACCTTCTCGGGAGCCAGCCCGTATCCGGATGCGGCGGCCTCGGCCACGTGACGGCTGTTGGCCGCCAGCGCGGAGAGGCGCCTGTACGTGCGACGCTCCACCGAGCGCAGGAACGCGTAGTACAGGGTTCTCGACCCTCGATCCGCGAAGACGCCGCGGGGATACCCTTCCGCGAGCCACTCCAGGGCGTAGGCGTCGTGGACGGCCCCGACCGAGGGGATCGGGAACCGCCGAAGGGCCCACGCCTCGCGGGCGTCGGCGAAGAGCGCGACCTCGTGGTCGGCCGCTTCGCGGCGCAGCGCCCTGGCGAAGGCGAGGCCGAGGGTGAACCAACCGCCCGGCGTGGGGTCCCTCCGCGACCGTGGAGCGGACACCCAACGGACCCCGTCCATTGTGGTCGCCTCCTCCGCAGGACCGCACACGGTCACCCCATGCCCGCGGTCCGCCAACGCGCGGGTCAGGCACCGGGCGTAGGTCCCGACGCCGCTCCGGGACGACGCCAGTTGCTGGGTGAAGAGAAGGATGCGCACTAGGATGGTTCTCCGTGCCCCCTCATCGGGCCCTCTCCGCAAGAACCTCGTCGAGCAGGTCGGCCAGTTGCGCCGCCTGGCTCCGCCGGGAGTAGGGAAGACCGGCCGCCGGGTCCGGAGCGGGGATGTCCCCCGTGTCGAACCAGTCCGCGAGCAACTCGGCGATGCCGTTTACGTCCCGGGGCCGCCTCACCGAGACTCCGGAGAACCCCCGCAGGAAGCGGGTGGTCTCGTTCTCTCCCGACAGCACGAGGACCGGCCGGCCCGTCCGCAGGTACTCGTAGGCCTTCCCTGGAATCGCCGTGGGCGCCTCGGGCGTCGGGAGCAGCAGCAGCACGTCCGCGTCGCCCATCAGGCGCACCGCCTCCGCTCGCGGCACCGGCCCGCGCCACTCCACCTGATCCGCGACCCGGGAGGAGGAGGCCCCCTCCTGGATCGCCCGGTGTGTCGCGCCGACCTGACGGAAGCGGATCCGGCCGTATCGCCGGTCCCGGGCGGCGAGCAGGGCCATGGCCTGCAGCAGGGGGGAGGGGTCCCTGCCGTCCTTGAGGCTTCCGGCGTGGAGGATCCGGAGTTCCCCGGCTGCCTTGCGGGCGGGCGCGATCCGATCGACGTCCTCCTCGTCGTAGCCGTTCCGGATCAGGACCATCCGCTCCGACAGTTCGGGATAGCGGTGGCGGTACAGCTCCACGCTGCCCTCGGTGACGTGCACGACCCGTGCGGACCGCCGCATCGTCCAGCGCTCCAGGGGCAACTCGGTGAGCGCCTGGGTGGGATTTCGGCGCCCCGCGAGGGGATTGCCGGCCCAGTCGTCCCTCAGGTCCGCGACGAAGGGCACGCCCGTCGCGCGTCCCAGGAGCGCCGCGAGCACGAGACCGGAGTAGGGCGGGCCGCTGGCGAAGATCGCATCGACGCCGTGGTCTCGGACGAGGCGGCGTCCCTCGGGAAAGGCGCGAGGCCACCAGAGGATCGCGTCGTCGGGGACCAGGACCAGGTTCTTCAGCACCCGCGCCGTCTGGATGCCCCAGCGGCGCAGGGCGCCCTCGCGCCGGAGGTGCACGGCGCGGTAGGCCTTCGCGAAGGCCCCGTAGTGGCTCCCGGTGCGGTGGACGTGGGGCCCGCGGTGCACCGGTTCCACCAGTGCCTCGTCCGGTACCCGCACCGACAGCACGACCGGGGCCCACGGCGCCGGGAGGTACTTGAGCAGTTTCTCGATCCGCGTCGAACCGCCGGGGAGGATGACGTCGGGGAACTTGTAGGCGATGACCAGGAGCCGTCGCGTCCCGTCCGCTCCGGCACCCGGCGCCCGCAACGGATCAAGGCTCATCGTGGACCGCTCCGACGGACCAACGCACGGAATCCGAGGCGAACTCCAACGCCAAGGCCTTGGTGGACCGGACGGCACCGTAGCTCGGCGAGTAGAGCGACTCCTCGATCCTCCACGAGCCGGCCTCCGCGCGGAAGATCACCCGCTTCGGTCCGGCCGCGACGACGACCGAGTCCCCGGAGATGCCGGAGGGCAGGACGCCCGGCGCGAGGTGAAACCAGACCCGGGCGCCGTCCCGGCCCAACCGGCACTCGTCCGAGCCCTCCACCCGGTCCGCCCCTACCTGCAGCGTGCGGCGGTGCGGTGCTCCGAAGCCCCGGTGCTCGCCGCAGAACCGGACCGCGGAGAACTCGAAGACCTTCCCTCGTGATCTCTCGGGCATCCGGAACAAGCCCCTCCGGCCGTCCTCCCAGGTGTTCTGCTCCTGCCCGGGGATCGCGAGGGTGTTGTGCATGGCCGTGCACCGGAACCGGTTCCGCTGCTCCGGCGCGGGGGTGTACAGGTACGTGCCGGGGTCCACCACGACCGGAACCCCGTCGAGGGCGAGTTCGAAGGAGAGCTGGTCGTTGTGGGCGTGCCCCCCGTTGCCGTCCTGGCCCACCGCCCCGCACCGTACGGCCAGGTACAGCCGGGGGAACCGGTACACGAACAGGCCGAAGTCGGGGTAGCCCCACAGGCGCCCCGCCGCCGGGGTTTCGTCCCGAACCTCCGGTCCGTCGAGGAGGTCTCGTCTCCCGGCGTCGAGAATGCGCACCCGGGCGGCCGCGCTCCCGGCCTCCGGCGTGCGGTAGGGGCTTGGGCGGCTGTTCCCCGCCAACGACTCCGCCAGGGTTGCCTCGACCCTGCTTCGGGCGGCGTGCCCGCCGACGTCGATGAGGTCGAAGAGGCCCGCCAGGGGGGCGATCAGCGGCATCGGGTCGAGGCCTTCCCCCTCGGACCCGGCCGGTGGCTCGAGCCGCAGGAACCGCCCTCCGTCGTTGTCGCCCACCTGGACCAACCGTCCGTCGGGCCGCGTGGCGTGCACGGCGAACTCCGCCATCCGCTCGAGGCGCTCGAAGTGCTCCGGCGGGAACGGACTCGGGTCCGGCAGGCCGGCCACATCGAACAGGGCGATCGGCCCGCGCTCCAGGCCGGGGCGGCTCCGGAAGGCACGGAGGTCGTATTCCCCCAGCGCGGCCCTCTTTCCCGGCGGGAGCCCCAGCACCAGAGCAGTGGCGTAGGCCGCCATCTCGCCGGACAGGCGGTGGTACGGCACCGAGGCCTCGAAGTTCGAGCCGTCTCCGCAGAACTGGTGGGCGCACTCCTTCACCAGTTCCTGCACGGCCAGCGCC
This sequence comes from uncultured delta proteobacterium, assembly GCA_963707045.1. Classification (GTDB taxonomy): domain Bacteria; phylum Desulfobacterota; class Deferrisomatia; order Deferrisomatales; family JACRMM01; genus CAZGRT01. The sequence goes on along the minus strand of CAVPOV010000009.1, from coordinate 13,522 downwards.
AGCCACGCGTCGGTCTCCCGCGTCCTTTCGAGGTAGGCCGCGGCGAACAGCAGCCCCACCAGGTTGGCGAGGTAGTGGTTGCCCACGAGGTGGGGGTTCCACTCCAGGTTGGTCGCCACGTGCCGGGCGTGCTCGTAGACGCTTCGCGCGAAGACGGCCTCGAACTCGGGGTCGAAGGTCGCGCCGTAGGACCGGAACAGGTCCCAGGAGACGAGCCAGTTGGCGACCCGGATCGCCACGTCCATCGCGAGGGTCCAATTGACGCCGAACCGGGGGGGGTTCGTCGCGACGAAGTCGAGGACCTGATTGCGGAACTCCCGGCGGCAGGGTTCGCCCTCTGCAGCCTGCCGGGCGGGGCTTCTCGTCCCACGGAAGGCCAGGGCGAGCTGGGGCAGGTGCTGCATCCGTGCCAGCTCCCAGGGGACCTTGACGTCGGCACCCGGGCGGTCGCCGTACCGGATGTCCCGGTACCAGACTCCCTCCGACCACCGAGCCCCGGACTTCCAGTCCAACTGCCAGTCGATGGGACGGTAGCCGGGATCCACGAGGCGCCAGATCCGCCTGGACTCGGGCAGGTTCGCCTCGTTGATGCGCCCCTCCAGCCAACGGCCGTCGCGGTCGGCTTCGACGGACGGCCCCGAGTCGTAGCGGTGCCCCTCGACCCCGGTGCAATTCGCGCCATGAAGGACCTCCACCCATCCGGAGCCGAGCAGGTCGAACCGGTGGGCCCCGTATCGGGCCACGGCGTCCCGCAGCGCGGACTCGGACACCTCCCCCGCCGGGGCTTGGCGCAGGAACGGAGCGATCGAGACCCTTCTCTCCGTGGCGTATGTCGCGGTACGGGCGTCCCCTCTTCGGTCCCGATGCCGCCGGGCTGCGCCGACGAGGATGGAGATCGACCGGCGGACGGGGAACGGGGGGAGCCCCAGGATGCGCCGCGGCCCCACGGCCCGAGGGTTCCGGCTCACGGGCGCCGCCTCCGCCAAGCGGCGAGCAGCAGTGCTCCGCCGAGGGCGAGCAGGGTGATGGGGACGAGTGCGACCACGGCGAAGTAGACTCGGCCCAGCAGGGTGAAGTGGCTGTCGTGAGTTCCGGCCTGCTCGTAGTAACCCCTGGGTCCCAGCCAATAACGCAAGGGGGGGAGCAGGGACCAGGTTTCGGCCCTCGGGACGTCGAACACGAACACGTTGTCGAATAGGGGCAGCCAGTGGATGTAGTAGCGATCGAGTCGAGCGGGGTAGGAGACCTCGCCGTGGAAGACCGGGCGGATGTCCGCCGTGGCTCCGGTCAGAAGGGCGCTGTGAATCTCTTGCGCTCCGAGAAGCACCCCCTGTCTCTCGAAGGAGACGTTGAACGTCGGGTCGTAGATCACCCACCTGCCCTCCTGGAAGACTTCCACCGTCTGGTGTGTGTCGAAGGGATCCAGCAGGTTCCGGGCCAGTCGCACGCGGCGTGCTTCGATGCCGTTTGCGCGCAGGGCGTGGTAGTAGACATCGGCCATGCCGCGGCAAAGGAGTCCGCCGCCCGATGCCACGTGCTTCCACACCGTGGCGAAGTCCGGGGAGTGGAAATCCTCCACCTTGTGCACCGCATCCATGACGCTCCGGAGGAGCGCGAGGGGGTCGGTGCCGACGAGGTCGGCGGGCAGTCCCGGGTTCTCGCCCCGGACATGGTCTGTTCGCACGGCCGCCAGATGCGGAACGGGTATCCAGCGCACCATCGCGACGTGACTGCCGAGCGCCAGCCAGGCGGCGACGTCGACCGCTGCGAGGGCTGCGAGCAGCCCTGCCGCCAGCCATAGGCGGCTCAAGCGTCGGCGCATCGCTCCCCGAGTCTTTCCAGGATTCTTCCCGTGTGCTCTCTCCAGGTATGTCGGGCGAGCGCCTCCCGCCGGGCCTCCGCTCCGAGGCGGGTGCGGCGCTCCCCGTCCTCCACGAGTACCTGCAGGCCGGCCACGAGAGCCTCCGCGTCGCCCGGCGCGACGAGCCAGCCGGTGCGGTCGTGCTCCAGGACCTCGCCGATCTGGTCGAGGTCGGAGGCCACGATGCCCCTGCCCATGGCCATGTACTCGAAGAGCTTCGTAGGCGACCCGAAGAAGGGCGTGCCGTCGGGGTTCGGAACGTGCGGAGCGACGAGAACGTCGCACGCCGCGAGGTGGGAGGGCCCGTCCTCCTGGGGCACGAGACCCGTGAGCACGGTCTCCTGCGCCGCGTTCCACCGCGCCAGGTTCTCCTTCACCTCTCCCATCGTGAGGCCGTCCCCGATCATCAGGAGTCGCACCGACTTCCGGTACTCCGGCCGGCGGTCGAGCAGTCTCCCGAAAGCGTCGGCCAGGACCTCGGCGCCGTGCCAGCGTCCGAAGGTGCCGATGAACCCCAGAACGGTCGCTCCCCCGAGGCCGTACCGCTGCCTCATCGGGGTGCCGTCCACGTCGGGCGAGTAGCGCTCGGGGTCCACCCCGTTGGGGTTGACGAGGATCTTGTCGGGTTCGATGCCCCGGGCGACGAGTTCGTCGCGCATGGGGCGGCTGACGACCACGACCACGTCGGCTCCCCGCAGGTTGAGCAGTTCGATGCGCTCGGTAAGGGCTTCGTACTTGAGGGGACGGCCCCAGTTCCGTGCGATCCACACTTCCGACCCGTTGTACTCGAGAACGAAGGGGACGCCCCGGTGTCTCGCGAGCTTCAGTCCCGCGTAGTTGTTCCGGCTGTACCGCTGGTACACGAACCCCACCGGCAGCTGCCGGGTCGCGGAGAGTGCGTTGTCGAAGAAGGTCCGGTTGAAGAGGATGCTCGGCACTTCGCGGAAATCCCAGAAGAGTGGTTCCGGAGGAACCACGTGGGTCTTCGTGCCCTCTGCCACGGTCGGGACCCAGTCCGTGGTCAGGAAGACCGGTTCCTCCCAGAGGGGGCCGAGGTTGTTGAGGACTCCCGCCACGTGTCCCACCGAGCCTCCCGAACGGATGCCCAGGTGAAGGTCGGTGCGGAGGTAGACCGGGGCCCCGCCGGGAAGCGGCCGGGTCCTGACGTCACGGGCCGGCGAGGCCTCCAAGGCGCCGACGTCGCGTAGTACCTCCCTCAGCCGAAAGGGTCGTCGCAGCGCATCCCGCACCAGGTCCGCCGCCGCGGCGGCGACCCGGGCGAACGATACGACCTCGGCCGAGCCCCGCTCGTCCCTCACCGTGGCCCGGCGTCCGAGGAACCAGGCAACGGCCTTCGCGAGGAAGGGCGCGGGCAGGAGTTCGAGCCGGTGCGTGAGGACGGTGACCTCGTCGTGGGACCGAAAGGCCCGGACAGGACCGAACTCGCGGATGAGGTCTCGGAGACCGGAGGAACGGATGGCACGGGTGCCGGGGGGGGCGACCTCAGTACCGCTGGTCCCGTGGAAGACCAGTAGCCTCCGGCTCGACGTCTCGCCTGTTTCCATCTGTGCTCAGACCTTGACCGCTCGGAGGTAGAAGCCGGCGGCCCATCGCGGGAACCGATGGCCGAGCGCCGCATTTCTTCGCATCACTCCCTCGAAACCGGTGAAGAAGAGGTCGCTGAACGGCCCGGCGAAAAAGACCGAGCCTTCCTTCTCGCGGACCTGGAACCCAGCCGACTCCAGCGCGCGCTCCAGATCGACGAACCGGAAGCGCCGGACGTGGGGCGACGCCGAAAGCGTGGCTGGGTGAGGGAAGTCCACCGATCTGCCGAGCCACCGGCGTTTCATCTTGAGGATCGCGTTCATGAGCTTCGACCCCACGACGAGGCGCCCGACCCGGAGCCGGTTCCACACCAGCGACTCCAGTTCGAACCACCCGTAACCGTTCGGCACCGTCACCAGAAGCGCCCCGCCGGGAACCAGGGAACCTCGGACTTCCTCCAGGAGGTCCTCCATCTCGCCGGGAGCCAGATGCTCCAGGACCTCGGAGAGCACCACGGTGTCGGGTGCCAGACCGAGGTCGCGCAGCCGTCCGGCCCGGAGGCGGTCGGGGTCCAGACCGGCTTCCCGGAGGAGGCCTCGCCCGTACTCGATGCTGGCCTCGTCCACGTCGAGCCCGTAGGCGTCGAACCCCATCCGGAGAAGGGGTAGCGTGACCATGTAGCCCGTGCCGCAACCGATCTCGACCGTGAGGTCCGACTCCTGGATGCGATCGAGGATCCACAGGAGTCGCTTGCGGTGCCCGTAGGCGTTCTCGGCCGGCAGCGGACGCAGGTCACGCGGCTTCATCACTTGGTGGCTTCTACGATCACGTACCAGCCCAGGCGCTTGCCGAGCCGGTCCAGGAACCGGTTGGGCCGAGATGGGTCTCGGAAGAGCGCGTCCAACCCCACGAGGTCCACGGGAAGGAGGTGCCGGACGTAACTCCGGACCTTGCGAAAGCTCCGGAAGAGGTCTTGGAACTCGCGGCGGCGGTAGAGGCGGATGACCATGTCCTCGTCGGTGTTCGGGTGCTCGATCAGGCTGAGTTGCCCCTGCAGGCTCCGCTTCCGAAATCCGCCCCGCAGCCCGTAGTTGACGGCGAGCACCGTCCACCAGAAGAACAACGAGTTGCGGTGGTAGACCGTGATCCAGCACGATCCTCCGGGGCGCAGAACCCGGTGGATCTCCGACACCGCCCGCCCGGTGTCCGGCGTGTGGTGGATGACGCCGAAGGAGTACACGAAGTCGAACGATTCGTCGCGGAATGGAAGTGTCTCGGCGTTTCCCCTTGTCAGCCGACTCGTAAGGCCATAAAGTTGGAAGCGGCGGCGGGTCAGGCTCAGGCTCTTCGGTGTGAGATCCAGACCAAAGATCCGAGCGCCGCGGCGAGCCAGGGGAACGTGATCGGTTCCCATTCCTACGCCGACTTCGAGTAGATCCTTGCCCTTCAGGTCAAACGACCCGATCGCGTCGCTGATCCACGGGTGAGTCTCGTAGCGGTGTTCTTCGACCTCTTCGAAGTGCCGCAGTTGTTCCCCTGTGAACTCCGAATAGTTGGCGCCGCACGGTGCTCGCGACCAGTGGCCGACCGTGGCGTCCTGGTAGTCGGTTCCCGAGCGTTCCAGGAAGGTCTTCGTGTCGATCGCCTCGTGGGGGGACTTCATGCTTCGTCGAGTCCTTTCACGACGATGGCTGTGCGAGGAGTCGTTTCCTGGGGGTCACACGCGCTCCCAGAATGGCTAATACCAATGCGTATGCTGCAACCGAGGAGATGGAAGCTCCGACGATCCCCAGCCAAGGCAGAAGGATCCAGTTCAGGGCGACGTCGAGGGCCGCCCCGGCGGCCGGCGCCGCGACGACGACCCAGGGCATCCCCTCTGCTGCCAGATAGTTGTTGAGAATCGTGCTGACCGAGAGCAGGAGCACCGCGGGAAGGAGCCACAGGAAAGGGGCCACGGCCGGAAGGAAGTCGGGACCGTAGAGGATTCGGATTGCCGGATTCGCCAGCGGGATCGAGCACAGGCCCAGGGCGGCCGTGACCAGGAGCACGCGTCCCGTGGCCCGGCGGGCCCGGGTCCAGCGTTCCTCCGGGCACTCGGTGCCTGCCAGTTGCGGAAACAGGAGGGTGCCCACGATGACCGGAAGAACGTAGATGAGATCCACCATGTTGACCGCGACCGAATACAGTCCGGCTTCGCGCGAGCCGAGAAGGTCTTGGACCATGAGGAGGTCGATACGCAGTACGAGGAAGGAGAACAAGGCGGCGACGTAGACCTTCACGCCGTAACGGAGCATGGGCCGAAGGGCTCTTCGAAGTCGAACGCGAGTGGGCGCCCGCCGACGGAAGAGAGTCGAGCCAGCGACAGTGCGATGGACACAGCCCCGGCGAGCAGCGTGACGCCGAAAACGACCTCGACCCGGGCGACATCGGCCACGAACAGCACGGCTACCCCGGCGACGAGGAGGGCCGTGTTCGCGAGTTCCACGCGGTTGTACCAGGTCACTTCGTGAATGCCGAGCAACAGGTTCTTGAGGAGAAGGTTGGCCAGCCCCAGCGGGATGCCGACCACGGCGAGCGCGAGCAGGGCTCCTCCCACCGGAAGAAGCTCCGGCTTGAGCGAACCGAGCAGCCAGGCCACCAGGCGCCCAGGAGCACCCCGGAACCGGCGCTGACTGCGAGGGAGTTCCCGATGAGCGCGGGCAGCCTCGCCCGCTCCCGGGCTACGTAGTAGGTATTTGCCCGTGTGCAGGCCGAGGTTCGCGAACTGAATCCCCAGACGCAGACACGGTGCCGGCGACGGCGTAGAGACCCCTTCCCGATACGCCGAGGAGCCGAGCGATCAGGACCGACCCGACAGTGCCCACGGCCATCACGGCCAATCGCACGCCGAAGGTCTGGACGACCTTCCGCGTGAACTCGGTCCGCACTCCGGCCAGGAGGCTCTCGAACAAGTCCTTCCGCGCTCGTCCCCCGGAAGCCGTCGGCCTCGCTTCCGGTCATGCGAGAAACTCCCGCCACCAGAGGGCAAGATTCGTCAAGTACCAGATCTCGGGGCCGCCTCCTCGCTCTAGGACGGTCTGCACGTGCTTCGTGTCAAGAAGGTCGGTTTCTCCGCAGAACGCAATGACCGCCTCGCGGGTACGCTGCCCGAGGCCCTCCCGCATCCACTCGTGGACCGGGACGCCGAAGCCCTGCTTCTGACGGTCGATCAGCTCGTCCGGGATGAGCCCCCGCACCGCCTTCTTGAGAACGCGCTTCAGGTCTCCGTCCCGGGTCTTGACCGCCTCGGGGATGCCCAGGGCGAGCTCGACGAACTTGTGGTCGAGGAAGGGGACCCGCGCCTCCAGGCTCACCCCCATGCTCATCTTGTCGACCCGCATGAGGAGCAGCTCCGGCAGGCGCAGATTGAGGTCCAGGTAGGTCATCCAGTGGAGGTGCGACTTCTCCCAGGCCTTGTCCTCGAAGCGCCGGCGGATCGGGGCCAGGGCGTCCCACGACGTGTGCCCCCGAAACTTCTCGCGGAGCCGGGGGGAGAGCAGCCGCTGCTTCTGGGACTCGTTGAAGGCCTCCGCGCCTCCCCAGAACACCGGCTGCCCGTGCGCGGCGCGGCGGAGCCACTCGCAGGGCCACCGGTCGCCCCGGCCGGCGGCCCGCAGGCCGGCTACGCCCAGCCCCTTCAGGAGACGGGGTACCGGGAGGTCGTCGAGGCGTTGCAGGCCGAGGGCCCGTTTCCAGCTCCGGTACCCCCAGAAGAGCTCGTCGGCTCCCTCTCCGACCTGGCACACGACCACGCCGTTGTCGCGGGCCAACTTCGAGACGTAGTAGACCGGCACGCACACGGGGTCGGCGATCGGCTCGTCCTGCAACTGCACCATCCGGGGCAGGAAGTCGATCAGGTCGTCGGCCGTGAGGAGGAGTTCGTGGTGTTCCGCGCCGACCTCGTCCGCCATCCGGCGCGCGTAGTGGGTCTCGTTCCGGTAGCTCTCGTACTCGCCCTGGTAGCCGATCGTGAAGGTCCGGACCGGGTGCCCCTCCCCCTCCGAGAACAGCGCGGCGTTGGTGCTCGAGTCGATGCCTCCGGAGAGGAACACGCCGACCGGCACGTCGCTCACCTTGCGGAGCCGGACCGCCGTTCGGAGTTCCGCCAGCACTTGCTCGGCGAGCTCACCCTCGGTCGACTCCGGCGCGGGCCGGACGTCGTCCCAGGCGTCCCAGTACCGGTGCTCGCGGATGTGGCCGTCCGCTCCGACCCGCATCCAGGTTCCCCCAGGCAGCTTGCGGATGCCCTCGAAGAGGGTCTGGGGCGCGGGCGTGGTCAGGAACGAGAGGTAGTGGAACAGCGCCTCCTCGTCCACGGCCCGCCTCTGGTCGGGGTCCTGCAGCAGGGCCTTGATCTCCGACGCGAACGTGATCCGCCCGTGGTGGACGCTGTAGTAGAGGGGCTTGACGCCGATGCGGTCGCGGACGAGCCACAGTTCTCGGCTCCGGTCGTCCCAGAGGGCGAAGGCGAACATCCCGCGGAACCGCGCGAGGCAGTCGATGCCCCACTCCTCGAAGGCGTGGAGGATCACCTCGGTGTCCGAGTGATCCGTCCGCCAGCGGTGGCCTCCGGTCTCCTCCAGTTCGGCTCGGATCGCGGCGTGGTTGTAGATCTCGCCGTTGAAGACGATCCGGAGGCTCCCGTCCTCGTTGGCCATGGGCTGGTCGCCGCGGGCTCGGAGAGGTCGATGATGGCGAGGCGCCGGTGCCCGAGGCCGACCTCGCCCATCCGGCGATCCAGCAGCCGGCGCCGTCGGGCCCGCGGTGGACCATCGTGTCGCGCATCCGCTCGACCAGAGTCCCCGGACACCTGCTAGCGCACCCTCCGAAGGTCAGGACGCCGGCTATCCCGCACATCTAGCCGTCGCCAGGCCGTCAGGATCTGCTCTTCCACGGCGAATGCGATCTCCGTCGCCTGCACCTGCTGCCACAGGGGGATCGGCCACTCCCCCCCTGCGAGGATCGCCCGGGCGAAGGCTTCGAGTTCGTCGCGGTGGCCCTTGTCCGGCAGCTCTCGAGTCCGAGGCCCTTGGCCGCCCCCCGCCACCGTGAGACGCCGGTAGTCGTCCAGCACGAGAACCCGCCCCTCGGCGAACACCTCCAGTTGTTCCTTGGGATGGGCCGGAGAACCCATGGCGGTGTACGTCAGCGTCGCGATGGAGCCGTCCTCGAACGACACCGTGGCCGCGAAGTTGTCCGCGGCCCGTAGGGGCCGTCGCCCGGGGCAATGGCCTGGGCCCGGACCTCGCGCACCCGGGCCCCGGTGAGGAAGGTGAAGAGGTCGTACACGTGGCACGCCTCCCCGAGGTTGCGGCCCCCCCCTTCGTCCGTGTGGACCCAGTGCTCCGCGGGGAGATACCCCGCGTTCATGCGGTAGGAGAGAACGAGCGGGTTCCTCCGTTCCTCCAGGAGTTCCCGAAGGCGCCGCGCGTACGGCGAGAAGCGCCGGTTGAAGCCGGTGAGGAGGACCGGCCCCTCCCCGGCGGGCGGCGTCCCGTAGAAGTCGACGATGCCGGCCGTTTCGTCCCGGGTGAGCGCGAGGGGTTTCTCGACGAGCACGTGCTTGCCGGCCCGCAGCGCCTCGAGCGCCATGGCTGCGTGGCGGTCGTGGCGCGTCGCGAGGAGCACCGCGTCCACCTCCGGGTCCTCGAGCACCTGTCGGTAATCGGTGCTCGCGTACTCCGCTCCGTGCTGCCTGGCAGCCGCCAGCGCGTTGTGGCCGGTCCGGCTCACCACGGCCCGGAGCCGGAAGCGGTCCTTCATCGCCGCGAGGTTCGGCAGGTGGGTGCCCTTCGCGAAGCCCCCGGCTCCCACCACGGCGATGCGCACGGTCTCCGACGCCGCAGGCCTCGCGTGTGGGTTCGGGACCGCGCTGCGGTCCGGTGTTTCCGTGCCCGCCGGGTAGGAGAGCAGGACCATCAGGGGGCGGTCCGCCCTGCGAAGGGCGTCGTAGGCCGCGGGGGCCTCCTCCACGGGGAAGGCGCCCCCGAGGAGCGGCTCGACCCGAACCCGTCCGTCGGCGAGCAGCCGCAGGTACTCGGCCATGTTCCGGTTCTCGGTCCAGCGGACGTAACCGATCGGGTAGTCGAATCCCTTCTCCTCGTAGCGTTCGTCGTAGCGGCCGGGCCCGTAGGACGTGGAGATTCGGAAGTCGATCTCCTTGCGGTAGAAATCCCCCCTCCGCAGGTGCAGCCCCACGTCTCCGACCAGGACCACCCGGCCCTTCCGACGGCAGCACCGGAACGCGGTGGACACGACCTCGTGGGATGCCGACGACGCGGTGACGATGACCCCGTCGGCTCCCGCGCCTCCGGTCATGCGCATCACCTGCTCGACCGGGTCGCCGCCTTCCGGGTCGATGGCCGCGTCCATCCCCAGGTCCTTCGCGAGTCGGACGCGGGCTGGATCCAGGTCGGCCCCGATCACGGAGCAGCCGTTGGCCTTGAGGAGCTGAGCCGTGAGTTGCCCGAGCACGCCGAGGCCCAGAACCACGAAGCGCTCGCCCAGCGTCGGGTCCGCCCGGCGCAGCCCCTGCAGGGCGATGGCTCCGAGGGTCACGGTGCTCGCCGTTGTCGTGCTCACGGTGTCTGGCACGCGGACGGCGAGGTTCCTGGGCACGCGGATCACCTCGGCGTGGAAGGCGCACTGGGCCCCCGCGCACCCGACCCGGTCTCCGGGCCGGATGTCCTCCACGCCCTCTCCGGCCTCCATGACGGTGCCGGCGGCGGAGTAGCCCGTGGGGCTGCCCGCATCCAGGGCGCCCCGGACGATCTCACGGGTCCGGGAGACCCCTTGGGATGCCACGAGGGCCAGTCCCTTCCGCACCAGGTCCGGGTTCCTGAGGGCCTTGCGCCACAGGGGGACGCGGCCCTCCCGGATTCCGCTGAGTTCGGTGCCAACGGAGATGCAGGAGTTCCCCACGCGGACGAGGACGCTGCCCGGCTCCGCCCTCGGCGCGGGCACCTCCTCGACCACCACCTCGCCCTTCCGGATGAGGACCTGCTTCATCGGGTCGCGATCCTCCTGGTCTCTCTCCCGACGGGCTCTCCGCCGGTGCCGATGCGTCCGCGAGCCGGTGCGGCTCCATGGGCTCGGGGTGGGCCCACCGTCCACGGGATCCGTCCCGGTCGCGATGGTGTCGCGGAAATCGTTCCGTCGAAAGGGGGTCCCCGGCCCGGGTGGGCGACGGCCGGGAACGTGGCTCTACATCGGCATCGGGCCCCGTCGAGTTGAGTGATTCACGGCCCGGCCGGGTCCCGATCCGCCGCGGCCTTCTCCCATGCGGCCCGCTTCTGGAAGTAGAGGATCTGCTCCTGATTGCGGCGGATGCGGTCGAGCATGTCCGCCACGATCGCCACGACCAGCAGCAGCAGGCCCGCGGCGCCGAACGAGCCGCCGGTGAAGCCGGCCCAGAGGTGGCCCGTGAACTTGCCGGTGAGCAGGTAGCGGAGGAAGAAGAAGCCGAGCAGCAGCCCGGAGACGCCGAACAGCGCCGCGGAGATGCGCCCGAAGAACCAGAAGGGCCGGTAGTCCCGGTAGGTCTTGAGGAGGATCTTGGAGGTCTGGACCGCGTAGCGCACGACGCTTCCCGCCACGCGGGAGTCGCCGAACTCCCGTTCGCCGCGCACCCGCAGCGGCACCTCCAGGATGCGGAACCCCTTGTAGGCGAGGTCCAGGAACGTCTCGTGGGTGTAGGTGTAGCGCCCCATGAGGTTCAGGCTCAGGGCTGCCTCGCGGTTGTAGGCGCGGAAGCCGCAGGAGACGTCACGGAAGGACCGGCCGGTGAGGAGGCTCACCAGTCGGGCCACCCGGTGGTTTCCCCACTTCTTGACCGCCGGCATCTTCGGAGACAATGCCGGGTCGAGGAACCGCGACGCCGTGACGAAGTCGGCCCGGTTCTCGAGGATGGGGGCGATGAGTGCGGGGATGTCTCCGGGGTCGAACTGGCCGTCGCCATCCAGGTTCACCACTGCGGCCGCCCCGCGCCGAAGCGCCTCTTCCAGGCCGGAGCGGAACGCCGCCCCGACGCCCCGGTTCCAGCCGTGGGAGACGACCCGTGCGCCGTGCTCCACGGCCACCCGGGCCGTCCCGTCGGTGGAGCCGTCGTCCACGACGATGCGCTCCACGACTTCGACTCCGGGCAGAGCACCGGGGATCGCGTCGAGGACCGCTCCGATCGTCCGCTCCTCGTCCAGGCAGGGGATCACGACCGCGAGCTTCATCCCACCTCCTGCGCCGAGGCCTTCTTGGTGATCGCCTGGGGCGCATGTTGCGGCAAGACCGGTGACGGGGAAAAGGGAGAACTTGCGGTCTGCGGGCGAAACGAAGGCGGCGTTCCCCTCGAGGAACGCCGCGGCGCCCGGTGGCCGGCGTCGGTGTTCCGCCAACCTACCAGGGCCCCGTCTTGTTGTTGTTCTCGTCCACGGTGAGGTCGCCGGTCGGAGCCGTCGACCTCGGTGCGGCGGTGGCGACGAAGGTCTGGTTGTTCCCGGACTTGAACGCCACGCTGTAGTCGTAGCGCAGTCCCGCCGGGGGGCCGGGCTGGAAGCCGGGCAGGGCACCGGAGGCCGACAGGGTCTGGGACCCCGTCGTGTAGGCGCCCTCCGCGTATCGGCGGTTGTCGGCGTAGAACTGTTCCTGGAGGAGCCGGATGGTCTCCAGGTTGGCCTTCGCCTCGGCCCGCTTGGCACCCGTCAGGTACCCCCGGTACACGGGCACCGCGATGGCGGCGATGATCCCCAGGATCGCGACCACGATCATGAGCTCGATCAGAGTGAAACCTCGGGACCGCTTCATGGCACCCTCACTCCAGTACGATGACGATGTTGCTGCCGCCCAAGGGAACGCCGTGAGCGTCGTGGGCGACGACCTGGTAGGTGTTCGGCTGCACGGCCGTGTTCTTCGTGACGACCACGGTTCCGGCGCCGGTGCCGGAGACGGCGAACGCGTCCAGGGAGTAGTCGTACACGCTCTTCTTGGCCCCGCGGTTGAGCTCGGCGACGAACTCGGCGGGGGTGTCCAGGAAGGGGTTTCCCCCGGCGTTCCGCTTGGCGATCTCGCCGCGCACCAACTGGACGGCCTCGATGTGGTTGCTGCGCAGCACGTTGCCCTTGGTGCGGGTCAGGTAGTTCACGTACGCCGGGATCGCCACGGCGGCCAGGATCCCCAGGATGGCCACGACGATCATGAGCTCGATGAGCGTGAAGCCCCCTTGTCGCCGTTCCATGGCTAGAACCTCCTCCCCAGAAAGCCGAAAGGGGACGGGAGAGGAGCGCATCGCCCTCTCCCGTCCCCTGCTCGACCCGTCAGGCCTCGGCTATTCCTTCACGACCGTGGTGGAGTGGTCCACCGCCGCCGCGCCGTTGCCGGTCCAGTCGACGGCCACGTTCACCGTGCCGCCCAGGGCGAGGGTCGCCAGGTTGGCCACGCTGATCGAGACCTGCCCGTCGTGGGCCGGAGCCCCCGCGGCGAGGAACGCGGGCTGCGTCGGCGTGAAGGGGCTCTTCTTGTCGCCCTCGTTCAGGTAGTCCACGATGTTGGTGGAGGCGGGGGTGCCGGCGGCCTCCTTGGCGAACTCGCTCTTCACCAGGTTGATGGCGATCTCGTAGTTGGACTTGGCGGAGTTGATCTTGGTGCGGGCGATGTAGTTGAGGTACTGCGGGATGGCCACCGCGGCCAGGATGCCCAGGATCGCCACGACGATCATGAGCTCGATGAGGGTGAAGCCCTTGCTGTCCTGCATCTTCGCGCGAATCTTGCTCAGCATGTCCGTACCTCCCTGTTCTGCGGGTTCTGGGCGTCTGCCCGTTGCAGTTGCCCCTGGTTTCGGTTGACGGTTGACGACGTCTGGCTCTTCGATCGCGACCCCTTCCCTGGCCGTCCTCCCTCCCCCCTGTCTCGACTCCGTTCCGGGTTCCCTTTCGGCCTGCTTATCGTCGTCGTTCCCGCCGGCCTTTAGAGCAAGGCCCGTGCCAGGGGCACTTTCCACGGAAGAAATGGTAAACGATCCACCAGTGGGGGTTGGTATGGTATGGGCCCCTAGATGTTGTGGCCTAAGGTTTCGACGCGGAGAGCGAG
>CAVPOV010000008.1:0-93988 GCA_963707045.1 uncultured delta proteobacterium | reverse complement strand
TTGCCGACACCTACGAGGCCATGACCTCGGACCGCGCCTACCGCAAGGCCCTCCAGCACGAGGAGGCCATCGCGGAACTCGTCACCTGCTCCGGCGCCCAGTTCGATCCCGACTGCGTCGCGGCGTTCCTCCGAGTCGACCACGCGTCGTTGAAGGCCGACGAATCGCCGGAAGGGCCGGAGACACCTTGACGCGGCGGGGGCTCCGCGCCCTCGCTTCCGGCCTGGGCGCGGGCTACTGCCCCCGGGCGCCGGGGACCGCCGGAACCCTCCTCGCAGTCCCCCTCGCTTGGGCACTCGCGAGCCTTCCCGCCCCAACCCAACTCTCCCTGCTCGCGCTCGCACTGCCCGCCGCGGCGCGGGTGTGCGGGCGGGCCGCCGAGGCGGACGGCCGGGACGACCCGGGCTGGATCGTCCTCGACGAGATCGTCGGGTTCTGCTTCGCCATCGTGCTGGCTGCCGCACCGACGGCCGTTTCGATGGCGCTGGCTTTCGTCCTCTTTCGCCTGTTTGATATACTCAAGCCCCCGCCGATCCGGTGGATCGAACGGAGCTTCCCGGGCGGGTGGGGCATTCTCCTGGACGACGTGGCCGCCGGCCTCTATGCGCGGGCAGCCCTCGAAGCGTTCCACCGGGCGGGGGCGTTCTAGGGGGAACCGCCCGGGAGTTGGACCCGACGTTCCCGAGGAGCCCGTGGCGATCCCTCCGGAAGAGAGGCTGGCAACGCTCCTGGGGCCGACCGGCGGCTCGCCTGGCCCTCGCGGAGTCGTGCACCGGGGGGCTCATCGCCCACCGCGTGACCCAGGTGGCCGGGAGTTCGGCGTACTTCGAGTGCGGGGTGGTGTCTTACTCCAACCGCTCGAAGACCGAACTGCTCGGAGTACCCGCGGAATTGCTCGCCGAACACGGAGCCGTCTCCGAGGCGTGCGCCCGGGCCATGCTCGAAGGCCTCTTCGCCGCGACTTCGGCCAGCCTGGGCGCAGCGGTGACCGGCATCGCCGGGCCCCACCGGGGGAAGCCCGGAGAAGCCGGTCGGCACCGTGTGGGTCGCCTGGGGGGCGCCGGGCGGGGTGCGACGGAGTGCCTGCGGTTCGAAGGGGACCGGGTCGTCGGTGATGGACGCCGTGGCGGAGCACGTGCTGCAGCGCCTGGTCCGGGCCGCGTGAGGAGGGTCGCGGTGAGCCGCATCCGCTGTTTCGTCGCTGCGGCGCTCCCGCGACCCGGTGCGCGACGAGCTCCTCGCGCTCCAGCGGCAGCTCGGAGGGCGCGGGGTTGGACGCCCGGTGGGTGGTGCGGACGCCCTCCACCTCACCCTGAAGTTCCTCGGCGAGATCGCGCCGGAGACGTTCGAGCAGGTCACGCAGGCCGCTCACCGCGCCCCTGGCCGTCGCCGGGCCGCTATCGGTCTGCGGCCGGGGGGTGGGCGCCTTCTCCCCGGCGAGCCGGGCCCGGGTGGTCTGGGCGGGCCTCGACGGCGACGTGGCAGCGTCTGGCGCGGCTGCCCTGGAGGTGGAGGCCCGGCTGCAGCGCCTGCGGGATCGCGCGGGAGCGGCGGCCGTTCCGGCCCCACCTCACCCTGGGGCGGTCCACCCGCCTGGGGGGCATCGGGGGACGTGCAGATCAGTTCTGGAGGGCGGAGTCCGGTTTCGAGGCGACCGCGTTTTCGCGGTGCACGAGCTGGTGCTCTACGAGAGCCGGCTGCGTCCCGAGGGGGCCTCTACATCCCGCGTCTCACCATCCCCTTGAGTGATGACCCCTACCCCGGCTAGAGTTCGACGCCTTCACCCACACTGTAGACGGAGACCGGAATGTCCGCAGACCGCGATCAGGCCGTAGATATTGCCATCAACCAGATCGAGAAGCAGTTCGGCAAGGGCGCGATCATGCGCCTGGGCGAGGCCGGGCAGGCCGTAGGACATCGCGAGTGATCTCCACCGGGTCGCTCGTCCCTCGACATCGCCCTGGGCGTCGGGGGCTTCCCGCGGGGGCGGATCATCGAGATCTTCGGCCCGGAGTCCTCGGGCAAGACGACCCTGGCCCTGCACGTGATCGCCGAGGCCCAGAAGGCCGGGGGCATCGGCGGCGTTCATCGACGCCGAGCACGCGCTCGACGTCACCTACGCGCGCAAGCTCGGCGTGAACATCGACGACCTGCTCGTCTCCCAGCCGGACACCGGCGAGCAGGCCCTCGAGATCGCCGAGATGCTGGTGCGGAGCAACGCGGTCGACGTGGTCGTGGTCGACTCGGTGGCCGCCCTCGTCCCCCGGGCCGAGATCGAAGGGGAGATGGGCGACAGCCACGTGGGGCTGCAGGCCCGCCTCATGAGCCAGGCCCTGCGCAAGCTCACCGCCACCATCTCCAAGTCGCAGCACCCTGGTGATCTTCATCAACCAGATCCGGATGAAGATCGGCGTGATGTTCGGCAACCCCGAGACGACCACCGGCGGCAACGCGCTGAAGTTCTACTCGTCGGTGCGCCTCGACATCCGCCGCGATCGGCGCCATCAAGGACGGCGACCAGAGCGTGGGCAACCGCACCCGGGTGAAGGTGGTGAAGAACAAGATGGCGCCGCCGTTCCGCAAGGCGGAGTTCGACATCATCTACGGCGAGGGCATCAGCCGGGTCGGGGACCTGCTCGACCTCGCCGTGGACCAAGGGGCTGGTGGAGAAGCGGGGCGCCTGGTATCGTGTACGGGGAGACCCGCATCGGCCAGGGCCGCGAGAACGCAAGCGCCTTCCTCAAGGAGAACCCGGACCTCCTGGCGGAGATCGAGGGCAGAAGTGCTGCCGCCTGCGGCCTTGGGCGCTCCCCGGGGACGCGCGGAGTAGCCGCGACCGAAGGGGTGAGGCGTCCCCAGGGGAGCGAATGGAACTCAACGAGATCCTGCAGGTCGCCGCCAACAACCGGCGTCCGACATCCACCTCAAGGTGGGGCTGCCGCCGATCTTCCGGCGGGACAGCCAGCTGTTCCCCTACAAGGAGGCTGGGCGCCTCACCGCCGAGACGATCACCAAGATGGCCCGGGACATCATGACCCCAGCCCAGCGGGACGCGTTCGAGGCCGACCGGGAGATCGACATGGGCTACGGGGTGCCCGGGCTCGGGCGCTTCCGGCGTCAACGTGTTCCAGCAGCGCGGCACCGTGGGCATGGTGTTCCGGGTGATCCCCATGGAGATCCACGCCATCCAGGACCTCGACCTGCCCAAGGTCGTGGAGGAGCTGGCGATGGAGCCCCGGGGCCTGATCCTGGTCACCGGCACCACCGGCTCCGGGAAGTCCACCACCCTGGCCGCGATGATCGACTACATCAACCAGAAGCAAGACCACCCACATCATCACCATCGAGGACCCCATCGAGTTCCTGCACCGGGACAAGAAGTCGGTCGATCAACCAGCGCGAGGTGGGGTTCGACACCCTGAGCTTCGCCGGGGCCCTGAAGAGCGCGCTGCGCCAGGACCCGGACGTGATCCTGGTGGGCGAGATGCGCGACTTCGAGACCATCGAGACCGCGCTGGTGGCCGCCGAGACCGGCCACCTGGTGCTCAGCACCCTGCACACCGTGGACGCCGCCGAGACCATCAACCGCATCATCTCCGTGTTCCCCCCCTACCAGCAGAAGCAGGTGCGCCTGCAGCTGGCCAGCATCATCAAGGGGATCGTGTCCCAGCGCCTGGTGCCGCGGGCCGACGGCAAGGGCCGGGTGCCGGCGGTGGAGGTGATGGTGGCCACCGCCCGGGTGCGGGAGTGCATCGAGGTGCCGGAGAAGACCAAGGAGATCCGCACGGCGATCGCCGAGGGCTTCACCACCTACGGGATGCAGACCTTCGACCAGTCGCTCATGGGCCTGCTGAAGAAGAACCTGGTCACCTACAAGGAGGCGCTGCGCCAGTCCTGCAACCCGGACGACTTCGCCCTGAAGATGTCGGGCATCAGTTCCACCAGCGACGCCCGCTGGGACCGCCGGCGGCAAGGACCCGAGACGAGCGTTCTGAGGCGCCCGCGGCGAGGTCCCACCTGATACCCGGCCGATCGGACCGCGCCGCTCCGCCCCCGAAAGACGAGGTTCCGATGACCGGCAACGAGATCCGCAAGCGGTTCCTGGACTACTTCGCCTCGCAGGGGCACCAGGTCGTCAGCCAGCTCGTCCCTGGTTCCCCAGAACGACCCGACGCTGCTCTTCACCAACGCCGGCATGGTGCAGTTCAAGGACGTCTTCACCGGCCAGGAGCAGCCGCCCCTACTCCCGGGCCACCACGTGCCAGAAGTGCCTGCGGGTGTCCGGCAAGCACAACGACCTCGAGAACGTGGGCCGCACCGCGCGCCACCACACGTTCTTCGAGATGCTCGGCAACTTCTCCTTCGGAGACTACTTCAAGCGCGACGCGATCCGCTTCGCGCTGGGAGTTCCTCGCCGGGAGACCTCGGACTCGCCCCAGGAACGCCTGTGGATCACCATCTACGAGAAGGACGACGAGGCGGCGGACCTCTGGCGGGCCGAGACGCCGGTGCCGGCCGAACGAATCGTGAAGCTGCGGCGAGAAGGACAACTTCTGGGCCATGGGGGACACCGGGCCCTGCGGACCGTGCAGCGAGATCCATTTCGACCACGGGCCCGGGATCTACCCGTGTCCCGACCCGGACAACTGCAGCCCGGCCTGCGACTGCGACCGGTTCCTCGAGCTCTGGAACCTCGTCTTCATGCAGTTCGAACGCTCCGCGGACGGCACCATGCGCCCGCTGCCCAAGCCGAGCATCGACACCGGCGCCGGCCTCGAGCGCATCACCGCGGTGCTCCAGGGCGTCCACAGCAACTTCGACTCGGACCTCTTCCGGCCGCTGATCGACTTCACCGCCGACCTGGCGGGCGTGCGCTACGGGGGAGACCCCGAGAGCGACGTGAGCCTGCGGGTGGTGGCCGACCACGTGCGCGCCGCCGCGTTCCTCATCGCCGACGGGGTTCTCCCCTCCAACGAGGGCAGGGGCTACGTGCTGCGCCGCGTGATGCGGCGGGCCATGCGCCACGGGTGGCTCCTGGGGTTCCGCGAGCCCTTCTTCCACAAGGTCGCCGGGGTCGTGGTCGACCTCATGGTGGGCAGCTACCCCGAGCTCGCGGACAAGCGCTCCTACCTCGCCAAGGTCATCCTGCACGAGGAGGAGCGGTTCTCCCGGACCCTGGAGCGGGGCCTTCAACTCCTGGAGGAGGCGGTGGCTTCGCTGCCGCCCTCCGGGGACCGGGTGCTCCCCGGGTCCGTCGTCTTCCGCCTCTACGACACCTTCGGGTTCCCGGTCGACCTCACCGCCGACATCGTGCGGGACCAGGGCATCCGCCTCGACGAGGCCGGGTTCGAGGCCGAGATGGAGGCCCAGCGCGACAAGGCCCGCAAGGCGTGGAAGGGCTCGGGCGACGAGGCGGTCGCCGCGGTGTACCGGCAGGTGCACGAGGCGGGCGTCTCGTCGCGGTTCGCCGGGTACGAGACCCTGGAGACGCACAGCCGGGTGCTCGCGCTGCTGGTGGACGGACGGCGCGCCGGGGAGGCCCGCGAGGGGGACGCCGTGGAGGTCGTCCTGGCGGAAACCCCCTTCTACGGGGAGAGCGGCGGGCAGATGGGCGACACGGGTAGCATCTCGGGGGCGGGGTTCCACGTCCACGTGGACACCGCGGCCAAGCCTCTCGCGGAGCTCGTGGTGGCGCGGGGCCGGGTCACCCGGGGCGCGCTCCGGGAAGGAGACGAGGCCTTCGCCCGCGTGGAGTCCGGCGAGCGCTTCGCCACGGCCCAGAACCACTCCGCCACCCACCTGCTCCAGGCCGCGCTGCGCGACGTGCTGGGCGACCACGTGAAGCAGGCGGGCTCCCTGGTGGGCCCGGACCGCCTGCGGTTCGACTTCACCCACTTCGCCCCGATGACGCGGGCGGAGATCCGCGAGGTCGAGCGCCGGGTCAACGCCTGGGTGCAGGAGAACCACCCGGTGGGCGTGACCGAGGAGGCCTTCGACCAGGCGGTGGGAGGCGGCGTCACCGCCCTGTTCGGCGAGAAGTACGGCGACCGGGTCCGGGTCGTCCGGATGGGCGACGTCTCCGCCGAGTTGTGCGGCGGGACCCACGCGGGCCACACCGGAGACATCGGCTTGTTCAAGATCCTCTCCGAGACGGGCGTGGCCGCAGGAGTGCGCCGCATCGAGGGCGCGACCGGGGCCCGGGCCGTCGCGCACGTGAACGACCTGGAAGACCGGCTCCTCGAGGTGGCGGAGATGACGAAGGGCACCGCCGAGGACGCCCCCGACCGGGTCCGGCGCGTCCTGGACCGTGTCCGGGAACTCGAGCGGGAGGTCACCTCTCTCCGGGGCCAGATGGCCGGCGGCTCGGCCCGGGACATCCTGGCCGCGGCCCGGGAGGTGAAGGGTGTCAAGGTGCTGGCGACCCGGGTGCCCGCCCAGGACCCCAAGGCCCTGCGGGAGTTCGCCGACGGCCTCCGCGACCGAATGGGTTCCGGGGTGCTGGCGCTCGGGGCCGAGGCCGACGGCAGGGCCCTCATCCTGGTGGCGGTGACCCGGGACCTCACCGAACGGATCCGCGCGGGAGACCTCATCCGCCCGCTGGCCGCGTCGGTCGGCGGAAAGGGAGGCGGGCGGCCGGACTTGGCCCAGGCCGGCGGCACCGACCCGTCCAAGCTGGAGGCCGCCCTGGAGTCCTTCTACGGCGAGGTGGAAGCGCTCCTTTGACGGCCGGCGGGATTGGGCTACGCTGAGGGAGTCCGCCGGCCGCTTCCGCGGCCCGGCCGCACGACAGGCCCGAGCCGGAGCCCGTGCAGCCGCGCCCCACGGACCCATTCGAGGAGGACGCCATGCTCGACTTCTTTCGGAAAGCCGCGTTGGCCGGCATCGGGGCCCTGACCCTCACCGAAGAACGGGCCCGCAAGATCGTCGAGGAACTGGTGGAGCAGGGCCGGGTCAGCCGCGAGGAGGGGGAGAGGCTGCTGAAGGAGATGATGACCAAGGCGGACGCCTCCCGGGAAGAGTGGGAGGGGAAGATCCGCGAGATGGTGCAGGACGCGTTCCGGAAGATGGACCTCGTGCCGCGCAAGGACTTCCAGGTCGCGGAGGAGCAGTTGAGGCTCCTGGAGCGGCGGGTCGCCGAACTGGAACGCAGGGAACGCGACATCGAAGAGCAGATGCCCTCGAGGGAATGACCGGAGGAGCGGCCCAATGGTTCGATGGATTCCAGCACTTCTCGCCCTGACCCTGCTCGGCTGCGCGGGAGGACACGCCGGGCACGGCGTGTCCCACGGGACCGGCGGGGAGACCGTGGCGACGAACGTGCCGTTCCCCGTCTACCGCCTCGCCGAGGGCAAGTCGTTGGCTGCTGAACAGAAGAAGCCCATGATCGTGGACTTCTACGCGCCCGAGGGGTGCAGCCGCTGCGACCGCCTGGCGAAGTACGTCTACAGCAAGCCCGAGATCGCCCGGCACCTGCGGGACGAGTTCGTGGTGGTCCGCATCGACCTCACACAGAACCTCACCAAGGAGGAGATCGAGCTCGGACGCCGCTACGAGTACGACTACGACTGTCTCCTCGTGTTCTGCGACTCCAAGGGCGACGTGATCGAGGACCTCTCGGGCAAGCGCATGTGCTTCGCCGACTTCATCGAGCCCGAGTGGTTCATCGGCTACCTGGACCGCGCCAAGGAGGTGAACGCGGCCCGCATGAAGTGAGCCGACGACCTCTCGCCCCCCGAGAGAAGCCTTCCGGACCGCCCGGCCGCGCACCGCGCCGGGCGGTCTTCTCTTTCCCGCCCTCCCCTCCGATAGTACCCTGTGGCCCTCCGCCCGCACTCGCGCCGGGCATCCCACGACCGCCCACAGGGGAACCATGCCGCACGCCGACCTGACGGAGGGCCGGAGCCTGCACGGCTTCACGGTCCGGAAGATCTCCCCCCTCCGGGATCTCAACTCCACCCTCGTCCAACTGGAGCACGAGGACACCGGAGCCCGCTACCTGCACGTGGCCAACCCCGACGACAACAACCTCTTCGCCGTGGGGTTCCGCACCCCGCCCCGCGACTCCACGGGAGCGCCCCACATCCTGGAGCACACGGTGCTGTGCGGCTCCCGCAAGTACCCGGTGCACGACCCGTTCTTCTCCATGCTCCGGCGCAGCCTGAGCACCTTCATGAACGCCATGACGGCGGACGACTGGACGCTGTACCCCTTCTCCACGCAGAACCGCACCGACTTCTACAACCTGATGGGCGTCTATCTGGACGCCGCGTTCTTCCCACTGCTGCGGGAGAGGGACTTCCGCCAGGAGGGCCACCGGCTCGAGTTCTCGGACCCGAACGACCCCTCCTCTCCCCTGGTCATCCAGGGCGTGGTGTACAACGAGATGAAGGGGCACATGGCCGACCCCTACTCGCTCCTCGGGACCCGGACGGCGGAGGCGCTCTACCCGACCACCCCGTACAGCCGGAACGCCGGGGGCGAGCCGCGCCACATCCCCGACCTCACGTGGGAGGATCTGAGGGCGTTCCACGCCGCGTGCTACCACCCGAGCAACGCCTACTTCTTCAGCTACGGCGACCTGCCCCTGGAGCCACACCTGGCCTTCGTGGAGAAGGAGGTGCTCGGGGAATTCCGGAGGATCGACCCGAAGACCTCGGTGGGGGTGGAGACGAGGTTCCGGGAACCCCGGCGCGTGTCGGTCGGGTTCCCGCTGGACCCGGGGGAACCCACGGCCGGGCGCTCCATGGTGCAGTTGGCGTGGCTGACGTGCCCGATCACCGACCTGCGGGAGACCCTGGGGCTCGACCTGCTCTCCGAACTGCTGCTCGGCAACCCGGCCGCACCCTTACACAAGGCCCTGCTCGACTCCAGGCTGGGCGCGAACCTGGCTCCCGGCTCGGGCTTCGCCGACGAGAACCGGGAGACGCACTTCGCCGCCGGCCTCCAGGGCACGGAGCCGGAGCGGGCCGAGGCGATCGAGGACCTGGTTCTCGGCACCCTCGAGCGCGTCCGCGGCGACGGGTTCTCGCCGGACCGGATCGACGCGGCGATCCAGCAGGTGGAGTTCTCCCACCGGGAGGTGCGTGGAGACCACTACCCCTACGGGCTCTCCCTGCTGTCCCGGCTCATGGGGCCGTGGATCCACGGCGCCGACCCGGCCGAGGTGCTCGACGTCGGGTCCGCGCTCGGGGAGATCCGGGCGGCCCTCGCGCGGGGTCCCTACTTCGAGGAACTGCTCTCCCGCCGGCTCCTGGACAACCCGCACCGCGTCACGCTGACGCTGCGGCCCGACCCCGAGTTGGGGCCGCGGGAGCAGGCGGCCGAGGAGGCGCGGGTCCGGGCGCTGCGCGACGCCATGGGCGAACCGGAGCGGGCCCGGCTGGTCGAGATGGCCCGGGAACTGAGGGAGGCGCAGGAGGCCGAGGAAGACGTCTCGGTGCTCCCGACCCTCGAACTCTCCGACATCCCCCGCCGGGAGCGGGAGGTGCCTTGGACCGCCGCGGAGCACGACGGCGTGCCGGTCCTCCGCTTCTCCCAGCCCACCAACGGCATCGGGTACGTGGACGCCCAGTTCGACGCGGACGCCCTCGGGGAGGACCTCGTGCCCCTGCTGCCGCTCTTCTGCTCGGCGCTGCCCCTGGTGGGAGCCGCCGGCGCCTCCTACACGGAGATGGCGGAGCGGGTCGCCGCGGCCACCGGCGGTGTCCGGGCCGGCATCACCTTCCTGGAGGACCCCGAGCGCTCCGGCGCGTTCCGCACGGTGGTCGAGGTCACCGGCAAGGCCTTGCGGGGCAATCAGGCCCGCCTGGGGGGCATTCTCCGAGACCTGCTCGGCGCGCCGGACTTCCAGGACGAGGAGCGTCTCCACACGATCCTCAACCAACTGCGGGTGAACCTGGAGAACTCCCTGCCGGCCATGGGCCACCGCTACGCGGCCCGGGCGGCGGCGGCGAGCCTCACCCCGTCGGCCCGCCTCAAGGAGCGCTGGTCCGGGATCGAGCACCTCCGGTTCGTCCGGCAGGTCGCCGGCCGGGAGCCGCAGGACCTGGGAGACGTCTCCGCCGCCCTGCAGGCCATCGCGGAGCTTCTCCCTTCCCGGGCCGCCGCCCAGTGCGCCGTGGCCGCGGACGACGGGCTCCTGCCGGAGATGGGAGGTGCCCTGGAGCCGATCCTCGACGCGCTGCGCGCAGCCCCGGCGCGTGCGGCGGCCGGCGGCCCCGGCGACTTCCGGCCCGAACCGGTCCGACTCGGGCTCGCCGCGTCGGTCCCGGTGTCGTTCGTGGCGCGGGTCTTCCCGTGCGTGTCGTTCACCCACGCGGACACCGGCGGGCTCCTCGTGCTCGCCAAGCTCCTCAAGGCGGGGTACCTGCACCGCGAGATCCGGGAACGCGGCGGCGCCTACGGCGGGATGGCGGGGTACGCGCCCGAATCCGGGCTCTTCTCCCTTCTCTCCTACCGGGACCCCCACCTCGGCCGCACGGTGCGGGTGTTCGACGACGCGGCACGCTGGGCGGCGGGCGGCGGCTTCGACGACCGGGAGATCAAGGAGGCGATTCTCGGCGTGTTCAGCGACCTCGACACCCCGCTCTCGCCCTCGGGCAAGGCCGCTCGGGAGTTCGGGTACCTGCGCCAGGGGCTCACCCCGGCCATGCGCCAGAGCCTGCGGGAGCAGGTTCTGGCTACCGACCGGGCGCGGCTGCAGGAACTGGCGGAGCGGCACCTCGTCGCGGGCCGGGCCCGCAGCTCGCTGGCCGCGGTGTCAAACGAGGAGGCACTGAAGAAGGCCAACGGGGAACTGGGTGAGGACGCGCTGGACGTCCAGCGGGTGTAGACACCGGCCGGCGCCGGGCGTACCGGCTACACCGCCGTCTCCCGGAAGGCCACCTTGGGGTTCTTCTCGGCCAGCCAGTTCATGGACCACGAGCTCTTGAAGAGCACGACCGGGTGGCCGGCCTTGTCCTCGCACCACATCGTGCTCGAGTCGCGGTCGACGGCCCGGGGGTCGAGGCCCTCCCCCGCGACCCAGCGGGCGAGTTCGTAGGGCATGCGCTCGAGTTGGGCGGTGACGCCGTACTCGCCCTCGAGGCGGTACTTGAGCACGTCGAACTGGAGCACGCCCACCGCGCCCACCACCGGGTCCTTGTCCCCGTGGGGCTGGCGGAAGACCTGGATCGCCCCCTCCTCGCTCAACTGCTCCAGGCCCTTCTGGAGCTGCTTCTGCTTCAGGGCGTTCTTGATGCGCACCCGGGCGAAGTGCTCGGGAGAGAAGTGCGGCACGCCCTCGAAGCGGAGCTCCCGACCCTCGGAGAGCGTGTCCCCGATGTGGAGGTTGCCGCGGTCGTGGATGCCCACCACGTCGCCGGGGAAGGCCTCCTCCACGAGCACGCGCTCCTGGGCCATGAACTGGAGCGGCAGGGCCAGGGTCAGTTCGCGGCCCAGGCGGCTGTGGCGGGCCTTCATGCCCTTGCGGAAGTGGCCTGAGCAGACCCGCACGAAGGCCACCCGGTCCCGGTGCTGCGGATCCATGTTCGCCTGGATCTTGAAGACGAAGCCCGAGAACCGGGGATCGTCGGGGGCCACGGCCCCCTGGTCCGACGGCCGCGGGCCCGGCGGAGGCGCCATCTCCAGGAAGTCCGCCAGGAAGGGCTCGACCCCGAAGTTGGTCATGGCGCTGCCGAAGAACACGGGCGTGAGGCTGCCGCCCCGCACGCGGTCCGGGTCGAGGGTTTCCCCCGCGCCCTCGAGCAGTTCCACCTCCGAGCGGAACGCGGCGTAGTCCTCGGCGCTCAGGAGGGCGGCGACGGCAGGGTCCGCCGGCCCACGCACCTGGGAGCGCCACCCGCTTCTGCCCGTGCGTCGCCCGCCTCGAACAGCCGCACCATCCTCCGCCCCACGTCGTAGACGCCCCGGAACCGTTTGCCCATGCCCAGGGGCCAGTTCACCGGGCACGCGGCGATGCCGAGCACGTCCTCGATCTCCGTGAGCAGGTCCAGGGGAGGCCGGCCCTCCCGGTCGAGCTTGTTCACGAAGGTGAAGATCGGGATGCCGCGCATGCGGCAGACCTTGAACAGCTTGATGGTCTGCGCCTCCACGCCCTTGGCACAGTCCATCAGCATCACCGCCGCGTCCGCCGCGGTGAGCGTGCGGTAGGTGTCCTCGGAGAAGTCCTGGTGGCCCGGCGTGTCGAGGATGTTGATCCGGTACCCGCCGTACTCGAACTGGAGCACGCTCGAGGTCACCGAGATGCCCGCGCTGCTTCTCGATCTCCATCCAGTCCGAGGTGGCGTGGCGGGCCGCCCGGCGCGCCTTGACCGACCCGGCCAGGTGGATCGCCCCGCCGTAGAGCAGGAGCTTCTCGGTCAGCGTGGTCTTCCCGGCGTCGGGGTGGGAGATGATGGCGAAGGTGCGCCGCCTTTGCGTCTCCTCGCGCAGGCGGCTCGGCGTGACTTCCATCGTCGCAGGGTCCTCCGGTGCGGATCGGGCCGTGCAGGATACGGAACCCGGGGGCGGCGCGTCCAGAGGATTGGGGGCCTCGGGCAAGGGCGACGGCCACCCACCCTTGACACCCGTTCGCGTCTGGGTAATGGAAGGGGCGGCCCGCCCCGCTGCCGGAGGGAAGCGAGCGGGCCACGGCGATCGAGCCCTCCGACTCGAGACACCGGGAAGGGATCACACCAGGCCAGTTCGAGGGGCATCACGAAACCGACCGCGTCCACTCCCTGGCGGCCAGGTTCATCCCGAGGTTTCCAAAGGGGCGGTGCCGGAGTCGAGGTAGCCGAATCAGGCCGGGAGCACGGCGTCCCGGGTGCTCTCCTTGACCCGGTACATGGCCTGGTCGGCGTGGCGGATCAGGGCGAGTTTGCTCTGGGCGTCGTCGGGAAAGGTGGCGACCCCGAAGCTGGCGGTGACCCGGATCCGGTAGCCCTGGGCGGCGAGGAAGTACCCGCCCTTGATCCGCTCCCGCAGGTTGTTCGCCATGGTGAGCGCACCTTGTTTGTCGGTGTTGGGCAGCACCACCACGAACTCGTCGCCCCCGTAGCGGGCCGCCACGTCCGTGGAGCGGATGCTCCTGCGAATGACCTGCCCCATCTCGACCAGCAGCCGGCTGCCCACCAGGTGGCCGTGGGTGTCGTTGATGGCCTTGAAATAGTCCAGGTCGAGGAAGACCAGCGAAAGGGCGTTCCCGTAGCGGCGCGCCCGATCGATCTCGTAGTCCAGGAACTCCAACAGGTGCCGGGCGTTGTACAGCCCGGTGAGGTCGTCGGTGTGCACCAGTTCGTGCACCTTCTCGAAGTAGCGGGCGTTCTCGATGGCGATCGCCGCGTAGTCGGCGATCGTCGAGAGGATCTTCAGGTCCGCTTCGGAAAACTCCCCTTCGTCGAGACTGTTGACCAGTTCCACCACGCCGAGCATCCGGTTCTTGCTCTTGAGCGGGACGCACACGATGGAGCGCGTGGTGAAGGCGACGGCCTCGTCGACCTTCACCGCGAACCGAGGGTCCGCGGAGACGTCGGGGATCAGCAGGGGTTCCCCGTGCAGGGCCACCCATCCGGCGATCCCCTCCCCGCTTGCGCAGGCGGATGTCCTTGAGCTGGTCCGCGGCGGGGGTGACGGCGATCTCGAAGGTCAGATCCTCCGTCTCCTCGTCGACCAGCAGCAGGGACCAGGTCTTCGGGCGCAGCAGCAGCCCGACCTTCTCCATGATGGTGCTCAGGACCTCGCGCAGGTCGAGGGTGGAGGTGAGGGCCTTGCCGATCTCCACCAGGGTCTCCAGCTCCTCGTTGCGGCGCTCGAGGAGGGCGAGCAGGTTCCGGTCGGTCTCTCGCTTCATCGGGACGCTTGTCATTGCCTTGGATACGGGGCTCTTCCGCGGGGGTGTGCCTTGCGCTGCCCTACCTCTTCGGCTAGTATGGCCCAACTTTTTAGGGGCCGAGCGGTAAAGTCGCGAGGGGCTGTTCATGCGGATCGCCTGCAGCCGCTGCCAAACGAATTATGAAGTACCCGACGAGAAGCTGAGCCGTGGAGCGGTGAAGGTCCGCTGCTCCAAGTGCGGGCACACGTTTGCGGTCCGTACCCGGCCTGCTTCCGAAGAATCCGAGCCGTCGTTTCCGACTCGCGCCGAAGCCGGCTCCCTCGGCCTCGGCGCGGGGCTCGGCAGCCCCTCCTCCGAGGAACCGCCGGCGCCTCCCCAGGAAGCCCGCTTCGAGGACTTCGACTTCCGCAGCTTCCAGGAGCAGCCGCCCGAAGCGGGACCGGGCGAGTCCGAGGCCGAGGAGGCGGGCGACGGCCCCGGAGAGCCACCCCTCGAAGGCCTCCAGGACAACTCGGTGCCGCCTTCCGGGGGACTCGACCTGCGGGAGTTCGGGGACCTGGACAAGAACATCGATCTGCGCGGCGACGCCGTGCCGGGCCTGGGCAACGCTGCGGTGGAACGCGTTCGCGACGACGAGGTCGTCTCCAGCCGTCGCAGGGAGACGACGGCACCACCGAGCGGCGGGGCGGCCCCGCGGCTGGACATCCAGCGGGGCCCGCGACTCCCCGAAAGGGACGCGAAGGCCTCGCCGGTGATGGCGCGGGACCGGCGCCGATCCCCCCTCTTCTGGGCGGTCGTCCTCGTGGGAGCGGTGGTCCTCGCCTACACCGGGTACAACCTCTACTTCCACCGGGACGAAGCGTTCCAGTACTTCAACCCCGAGAAGGTGCGCGCCCTGTGGCAGAGCCGCCAGATGGAGGCGCGGCTCGGGGTGGAGGATCTGACGGGCTACTACCCGGCTCTGCCCGGAAGCCGCCGGGCGTTCGTCATCCGGGGCGAGGTCGTCAACCGTTCGGACACACCCCAGAGCCTCATCCGGGTGCAGGCGACCCTCTACGGGGCCGCCGGCAATTCCGTGGCGACCAAGGACGTGTACTCCGGCAACGTCCTCTCCGACAGCGACGTGGCCAGCCTCTCGGAGGAGGCGATCGAGAGCCGGCTCCAGAACGAGGTCGGCGACGCCATGACGAACATGGAGGTCCCCCCCGGCGGCCGGGTCCCCTTCACGGTCGTGTTCCCGTCCCCCCCGGACGGCGTGGAGAAGTTCAGCGCTAAGGCGGTCCACGCCAAGTCGGGGGCCGCCAAGTAGCCGGGGGCGCCATCCGTCGTTTCGCCCCCCTCGCCTCGCACCTCAGGCGCCACTCCGCGACCTTTCTCCTCGGCTCCGCCGCACTGGTGGTCGCCAGCGGCTTCCAACTGGCACTGCCCCTCGTCCTGCGCGACGCCGTCGACGCCCTTCGGACGCCCTCCGCCGCGGGCCTCCTGGGTCGCTACGTGGCGGTCTTCGCCGCCCTCGCCGTGGGCCAGGCGTTCTTCAAGTTCGTCTCGCGCAACGGGTTCATGGGTGCGGCGCGCAGGGTCGAGCACGACCTCCGGGCACGCTACTTCACCCGGTTGATCCGGCTCCCCGCCGAGCGGATCGAAGCCGGACGCAAGGGCGACTTCGTGAGCCGAGCCACCCACGACCTGCAGGACGTGCGGCTCTTCCTCGGGGCGGGCGCCCTGAACTTCCTCCAGACCCTCGTCCTGCTCCTCTCGGCCACCGTTCTGCTCTGGCGAATCCACCCTCTCCTCACGCTGACGGCCCTGGCGCCGTTCCCGGTGGTCTCGGTCCTGGTGCGCCGGTACTCCCCACGCCTGCACCGGCGCTACCTCGAGGCGAACCGGAAGGCGGGCGACCTGTCGGCCCTCGTCCAGGAATCCCTGGCAGGCGCCCGAGTGGCGCGGGTCTTCCACCGGGAGGAGTGGCAGGAGGAGCGCTTCGGTGCGGCCAACCGGGAGGTCCGCGAAGCCCAGGCCCGCGTGATCCGCGCCTGGGCACTGCTGTTCCCGCTGGTCGGCGCGCTCGCCGGGCTCGGTCACGTGGCGGTCCTGGGGCTTGGGGGCTTCTGGGTCTCCACCGGGGAGCTCACGCTGGGAGACTTCGTCGCCTTCAACGCCTACCTCGCCATGCTCACCTGGCCCATGGTCGCGCTCGGGTGGACGATGAGCCTCGCTCAGCGCGGCGCCGCGGCCCTGGAGCGGCTCGGAGAGGTCCTCGAGGCCCCGGCGGTCCCGGACGGCAGCCTCCCGGTTCCGTCCCACCCGGGGAGCGCCCTCGAGATCGAGGGGATTCGCTTCGCCTACGGGGGCGGCACCGAGGAGGTCCTGGCCGGAGTCGACCTGGCGGTCCCGGACGGAGCGTTCCGTGGGCTGGTGGGGGCCACGGGGTCGGGCAAGTCCACCCTCATCTCCCTGCTGGCCCGACTGCGGGAGCCGAGCCAGGGCCGGATCCTGGTCCGCTCCGCGCCCCTGGAGCGACTGCGCGACGAGGCTCTCCGTGGTTTCCTCGCGCTGGTTCCCCAGGAGGACTTCTTCTTCGCCGACACGGTGGAGGGCAACGTCCTGCTGGGGCGGGTGCGCGACCCGGAGCGTCTCCGGTGGTCTCTGGAAGTCGCCGGGCTCGCCGAGGACGTGGCCGGGATGACCGACGGGGTCGGTTCGCTCGTGGGGGAGGGAGGCGTGACCCTCTCCGGCGGGCAGCGCCAGCGCCTGGCCATCGCGCGGGCTCTCTACGGGCGGCCGCAGTGTCTGCTGATGGACTCCGCGCTCTCGAGCCTCGACGCCGCGACGGCTCGCCGGGTCCTGGAAGGCGTCCGGGCCGCGGTCCCCGGCCTCACCCTCCTGGTGGTCTCCCACCGCGGGAGCGAGGTGGAGTCCGCCGACAGCGTGTGCTTCCTGGACGGGGGCCGCGTCGCGGCCGAAGGAACCCACGCCGACCTGCTGCGGGAGGTCCCCGCCTACCTCCGCCTGTACCGGGAGGAGCGCCTCCGTCAGGAACTGACGGAGGCGACCGGGTGAGCCACCGGGGTTGGACCCACGACGCCGAGGGGCACGATCTGTCGTGGCGCCCGATCATCCGCCTGTGGCCGTTCGTCAGGCCCCACGCCCCGGTCTTCGCCGCAGGGATCGGGGTCATGGCCGTCGGCTCGGGCGTCAAGCTCCTGGGTCCGTACCTGCTCAAGGTGGCCATCGACGGCCCCATCGCCACGGGCGACTTCGGCGGCCTGGCGCTCCTGGCCGTCCTGTATTTCGCGGCACAGTTGCTGGAAGCCGGGCTCGACGCCGGACAGGCGATCCTCGTCCGGGTCAAGGGCGAGGACGTGCTCGCCTCGCTCCGCTCGGCCCTCTTCGCGAAGACGCAGAGACTCCGCTCCGCCTATCTGGACACGACGCCGGGGGGCCGCATCCTGTCGCGGATCACGTCCGACGTCTCCGTGCTCTCCGACCTGTTCAGTTCCGGCGTGGCGGCGCTGCTCGGCGACGTGCTGCTGCTGGCCGGGATCCTGATCGTCCTGGTCCGCCTGGACGGGCGCCTCGCGCTCGTCGCCTTCGCCGCCCTGCCCGTCCTCGTACTGATCTCCGAGTTCTTTCGCAGGAAGATGCGCGCCGTCTACCGCGAGACACGGGAAAAGACCGCCCGACTGACCGGGAGGATCCAGGAGTTCCTCCGGGGCTTCGAGGTGTTGCGCGCCTACGGCGCGGAGCCCTGGGCGGACCAGGAGTTCGGGAAGGCCAACGCCGACCACCGGGACTCCTTCCTCCGGTCGGTCTCCCTCTACTCCTTGTTCTTCCCCCTGGTGGAACTGGTCTCCTCCCTGACCCTCGGACTCCTCATCTGGCAGGGAGGGCGCGGCGTCCTCTCCGGGGAGTTCACCCTGGGGGTCCTGGTGGCCTTCATCGAGTACCTCCAGAAGTTCTTCCGCCCGGTGCGGGACCTGAGCGAGAAGTACAACGTGCTCCAGGCCTCCGCCGCTGCGGCGGAGAGGATCGCCGAGTTCCTCGACCTTCCGGAGGAGGCGCCGGGGAAGCGCCCCGCTGGGGCCCTGCGGGGCGGGGTCGAGTTTCGCGACGTCGCCTTCTCCTACGACGGCGGCCCCCCCGTGATCCGGGGCGTTTCCCTGCGAGTGGCCCCGGGCGAGGTGTTGGCCTTGGTGGGCCCGACGGGGGCCGGCAAGTCGACGCTGGTCCATCTCCTGCTGGGGCTGTACCGTCCGACGGGGGGCTCGGTGCTCCTCGACGGGCTCGACCTCGCGGAGCTCGATCCTCGGACCTTCCGCACCCAGTTGGCGGTGGTCCCCCAGGATGTCTTCCTGTTCCACGGCACGGTGCTCGACAACATCCGCCTCGGGCGCGCCGGCATCGACCGACGCTCCGCCGTCGCCGCCGCCGAGGCCGTGGGGCTCCACGAGATGGTATCCCGGCTGCCCCAGGGGTACGACACGCCGATCCTGGAGGGCGGGACTCTCCTGAGCGCCGGGCAGCGCCAGTTGGTGTCCTTTGCCCGAGCCCTGGCCGGAGATCCGCGCATCCTCGTGCTCGACGAGGCGACCTCCGAGGTGGACCAGTCCACCGAAGCCCACATCGAGGAGGCGCTCCAGGTGCTCTTCCGGGGCAGGACGAGCGTCGTCGTCGCCCACCGGCTGGCCACGGTGCGTCGGGCCGATCGCGTCGTGGTGCTCACGAAGGGCCGGATCGCCGAGCAGGGCCGTCACGAAGACCTCCTGCGCCGGGACGGCCTCTACCGCACCCTGTACGAACTCCAGTTCCGAAGAGGGATCGAAGGGGTTCCCGCAGCCGGGAAGAAATCCGCACCCCACCGCGAAGAGGCCCTCACGACGACGCGGGAGACACGGAGCGGGCCGGGGCCCTCGGCTCCCTGAGCAACCCTTTGCGAGGACAGCAGCCATGATCGACCTCGAAACCCACGCCCACCTGCCCGGCCTGCTCCTACTGCTCGGATTCCTGCTCCTGCTCTCGGCGTTCTTCTCCGGGTCGGAAACCGCGCTGCTCGGCGCCGACTGGATGAAGATGCGCTACCTGGCCCGCAAGGGCGACCGCCGCGCCAAGATCCACCAGCGACTGCTGGAGAGACGGGACCTCCTCCTTGGCACCATCCTCGTGGGGAACAACCTCGTCAACATCGCCGCGTCGGCCATCGCCACGGCCCTCGCCCTCTCTTGGTTCGGGGAGAACGGGATCGCCATCGCCACGGGGAGCATGACCCTGCTGCTCCTCGTCTTCGGGGAGATCGCGCCCAAGACCTTCGCCAGCCAGCGCAGCGAGTCGGTGGCCCTGGCGGTGACGCCGGTCTTCGCCGTGCTGAGCCGGCTCCTGTACCCGGCGGTGGGTGCGGTGACCTTTCTCTCCAACGGGCTGCTGAGGCTGTTCGGCGCCCGCCCGGAAGCCACCGCCCGCCCGAGCCTCTCCGAGGAGGAGGTCCGGGCGCTGCTCGCCGAGGGAGCCGGTGCCGTCGCCGTGGCGGAGAGCAAGAGGAAGATGCTCCACGGCATCTTCCAGATGGGACGCCGGAAGGTGCCCGAGGTCATGGTGCCCCGAACCCGGGTGCGCGCCCTGGACGTGGCGACCCCCCTGAGGGAGGCGGTCGAATCCTTCGTCACCACGGGTTACACCCGCCTCCCCATCTACCGGGAGAACCTGGACGATCTGGTGGGAATCGCCCACGCCCGCGACGCGCTGGCGCTACTGGGACGAGGAAACGGCGGGAACCTCGCCTCGATCGCCCGGGAGCCCTTCTTCGTTCCGGACTCCAAGGACCTGGAGAGCCTGCTCTACGAATTCCAGAGCAAGCGGACCCACATGGCCGTCGTCGTGGACGAGTACGGCGGCGTGGAGGGCATCGTCACCCTGGAGGACGTGCTCGAGGAGATCGTGGGGGAGATCCGTGACGAGCACGACGTGGAAGGGGAATCGCTCCGCTTCCTCCCCGGCGGAGAGGCCCTCGTCCACGGGGGTGTCTCCATCCGGGACGTGAACCAGAGGCTCAAGCTCCGCCTGCCCAGCGAGCACGACGTGACCCTGGGCGGCTTCGTCACGACCCACCTGGGCCACATCCCCGAGGTGGGCGAGAGCTTCCGGCACGGGTCGTCCCGCTTCACCGTGGAGCGCACCGGCCGCCACCGCGTGCTCCTCGTCCGGGTAACTCCCCTCCCCGCACCCGCCGAGCTCCGATCCCGGGAACGCAAGACCTGACGCCCGGCGTCGATTTCGCTTCCCAAATCGCGAGGACGGCGACGGCGGTCCGGGGCCCGCGGGCATCCCCCCACGTCGACGTTCCCACGCCCCTGGGACGGAGCGATCCCTCCCACGCCGTCCCACCTCGCAAGTTCCCATTTCTTGGGGCTTATCCCTTGACATGCCGGAACCCGGCCGATATATTCCGCCCACTGTGGGATAGAGTGGGTTAAAGTGGGGTACCGGGCCAAGGAGCAGGGATGTTCCGAGGGTGCTTCGAGCATACCGTCGACGAGAAGGGCCGGCTCAGCATCCCGGCCAAGCTCCGTGACGCCCTGGAGAACACCTTCTCCCCCCCGCTGATCCTCACCCACCACAAGGACTGCCTGGCCGCATACCCTTGGGACGAGTGGCGGCGGCTCGAAACGAAGATGTCCGAGCTGCCCTCCTTCGACGCCCGGGTGCAGGCATTCAAGCGGTCCGTCTACGCCCCGGCCCAGGAGTGCCCCCTGGACAAGGCGGGGCGCATCCTGATCCCGCCCACGCTGCGAACGTTCGCGGCGATCGAACGCGATGTGGTCATCGCGGGCATGGGTAAGTACGTGGAGATCTGGGCCAAGGATCGCCACGCCGCCATGATGCAGGCATCCCTGGAGAACTTCGACGCCATCGCCGAGGCGATGGGGGCGCTGGGTCTGTAATGGCGATCGTGCGGGCGCGCCGGCAGGGACTTCCCGTCGTGCGCCTGGTCGGCGAGGTGGGGCGCGAGCAGTGCGACGACCTGGCGAGGGAACTCGGGGAGGCCTTCCGCCTCGGCGCCGCCGAGGTGCTCCTCGACCTCAGGCCCACCTACCACCTGCACTACCGAGTGGCCGCCTTGGTCGTGGAGACGGCCCGGACGGAAGGACGGCTCGGCTTCGTCGGGCCGAACCCCTACGTGCGCCAGATCCTTCGGGTGGCCGGGGCCCTGGACAGCGAGTTTCCCGAGTACCGAACCTTCCGGGAAGCGGCGTCGGGCCAGGCGGCTTGAGCGGGCGTTACCACGACCCGGTCCTGCTGGAGGAAACCCTCGAGTTCCTCCTGACCGATCGTGACGGGGTCTACGTGGACGGGACGCTGGGCGGCGGGGGGCACGCGGCGGCCCTCGCCCGAGCGCTGGGCCCGAGGGGAATGCTGATCGGCGTGGACCGGGACCCGGAGGCCCTCCGGGCCTGCGCGGCGCTGGCGGAAGCCTTCCCCGGCAGGGTGAGGCTCCGGCAGGGGGACTACGCTTCCCTCCGGGAGATCCTCACCGCCGAGGGAATCGGCGGCGTACAGGGGGTCCTGCTGGACCTGGGCGTCTCCTCCCACCAACTCGATGCGGGAGCCCGGGGGTTCAGCTTCCTGCGCGAAGGTCCCCTGGACATGCGGATGGACCCGGCGGGGACCGTCACCGCGGAGGAACTGGTGAACGGGCTCGACGAGAGGGAACTGGCCCGGCTGTTCCTCGAGTTCGGAGAGGAGCCGCGCGCCGACCGGGTGGCCCGGTCTCGTCGCAGAGGCCAGGAGGCGCAGGCCGCTGCACACCACCGCGGACCTGGCCAGGGTGGTGGAGCGGGCGCTGGGCCGGCGTGGGGGCAAGCATCCGGGCACGCGGGTGTTCCAGGCCCTTCGGATCGCGGTGAACGGGGAACTGGACTCCCTCGACCGAATCCTCCGCGACCTGCCCGGGATTCTGGCCACGGGGGGACGATCCGTCGTGATCGCGTACCACTCCCTCGAGGACCGCCGCGTGAAGCAGGCGTTCGTGAAGCACGGGGTCCGGTGCCCGGGGGAGGGGCACCGCTGCAACTGCGGGACTCCCGGAAGGCTGCGTGCCCTGACTCGGAAGGTGGTCAAACCCTCCCGCTCCGAGGTCACGGCCAACCCCCGGGCGCGAAGCGCGCGCCTCCGGGCCGCGGAACTGCTGGATGATCCCCCCCGGGGCGCATCCGATCGAGGAGGACTCCCATGAGCGTGATGAAGTCCGTCCGAGCCCTCGCCCTGCCCGCCCTGTTCCTGTCGGTACCCGAGTTCCGGCCCTGGGGCCGCCGGGCCGTCGTCTTCCTGCTGTGCCTGACTTCGGCCCTGCTCCTCACCACGGTCCGCCTCGAGATCACCAAGCTGCGCTACGGCCTCAGCGACACGTACCGCCAGCGGGAGGCGCTGGCGGGCGAGGTGGCCCGACTCGAGGTCCAGGCTTCCGCCCTCTCGTCCCCCAAACGGATCGAGGAACTCGCGCGGAAGATGGGCTTCGTGTACCCCGACCGGGGGAGTTACCGCATCCTCGATGAGTAAGGCATCGGCGAGACGATCACGGGAGGAGCGCGCCATCCGGGTGCGCCTGCGGGTGCTCTCGCTCGCCGTGCTCTCCCTCTTCGTCGCCGCCGGGTTGAGGGCCGTCCACCTGCAGTGGTCCGTAGCAGCCGATCTCCAGGCACGGGCCGAGGAACAACGGGTCCGCCGACTCGAACTGCTTCCGGCGCGCGGGACGATCTACGACCGGAAGGGCCGTGAACTGGCGAGGAGCATCACCGCCGCGAGCGTGTTCGCGGACCCCTCCTGCCTCCTCGGCGACACGGCCTCCCTGAAGCGCCTCTGCGCCGTGCTGGGCCTCGACCTCCGCCAGGTGAAGGAGACGCTCCGGAGGGGGGGCTCCCGATTCGCGTGGATCAAGCGCAAGGTGACCCCCCGGGAGGAAGAGGCGGTCCGGGCGCTGGCGATCGCGGGGGTCGGCCTGGTGCCCGAGCCCCACCGCACGTACCCGAAGAAGACCCTCGGCGGCCAGGTCCTCGGCTTCGTCGGAGTGGACGGGCGGGGCCTGGGCGGCCTCGAGTACCGGTTCGACTCGGTCCTGCGCGGGGAGTCGGTCGTGGTCGAGGCGGAGCGGGACGCCCGGGGATGCCTCATGCTGCCCCGCACCCCCGACGTCGCCAAGGGGCAGGGAAACAGCCTGCACCTCACCCTCGACGAGGCGGTGCAGCACATCGCCGAAGAGGAACTCGGCCGGGCGGTGGAGGAGAGCGGCTCCCGGGGCGGTCTCGCGCTGGTGCTGGAGCCGGCCACCGGGGAGATCCTCGCCCTGGCGCAGGCGCCGGCGTTCAACCCGAACTCCATCGGGGAGAGCCGGCCCGAAGACCGCAAGCTGAAGGCGGTCGTGGACGTCTACGAGCCCGGCAGCACGCTCAAGGCCCTCTTCGTCGGGCTGCTCCTGGACCGCCGGCTCGCCCGGCCCGGGGACATCGTCTTCTGCGAGAACGGGGAGTGGCGGGTCCACGGCCATACCATCCACGACCACCTGCCCCACGGCTGGTTGAGCGTGGCCGACATCCTCAAGGTATCGAGCAACATCGGAGTGGCGAAGCTCTCCGAGCGCCTCAGCCCGGACGCCTTCTACGCGGGGCTTTCCCGCTTCGGGCTCGGCAGCCCGACGGGGGTCGAACTGCCGGGAGAGTCCGGGGGAATCCTCCCGCCGGTGCGCTCCTGGTCGAAGATGTCGCCCAAGACGATCGCCTACGGCCAGGGGGTCTCCGCCACGGCGCTCCAGGTGGCGTCCTCGATCTCGGCCATCGCCAACGGCGGGATCCGCATGAAGCCCCGCCTGGTGAGAGCCGTCGTGGACGAGACCGGGCGGGAGGTGGAGCGCTTCGACCCCGAGCCTGCCGACACCGCCCTGGGCCGCGAGAGCGCCTCGACGCTGGTGCGCCTCCTGGAGCGCGTCGTTGCCGAGGAGGACGGTACCGCCGCGAAGGCCGCCGTTCCGGGCTACACGGTCGCGGGCAAGACCGGGACCTCCTGGAAGCCCGACCCGGAGGGTCGCGGCTACCTGCGGGACAAGGTGGTGGCGAGCTTCGCCGGGTTCGTCCCCTCCCGGGCCCCTCGGATCTCGATCCTGGTGGCCCTCGACGAACCGAGCCGCGGATCCCGGTACGGGGGCATGATCGCAGCCCCCGCGTTTCGCGAGATGGCGGCCCGCATCCTGACCTACCTGCAGGTGCCCCCGGAGGCCGAGGCGGTCGCCGGGGCGGCAGCCGTGGCGCCCGCGAGACCACAGCGGGCACAGGAGGAGGTCGTCGGAGGCCGCATGCCGGACCTTCAGGGGCTCACGATGCGAGAAGTGCTCCGGCGGATCGAAGCCGTGGGCGTGGGATTGCGGCTCACCCTGGCGGGCACCGGGCTGGCCTCGGGCCAGGACCCCGCTCCCGGGACGGCCATGCGGGCGGACCAGTCGTGCCGGGTCGAGTTCCGGCCGCTGCTCTAGGCACCGACTCGGAAGCCCGAGGATGAGGAGCGTGAGGCTCTCGAAACTGCTGGAAGGCATCGCGGCGGAACCGCTGGATCCCGGGGATCCCGAGGTCACGGGCGTGGTCTGCGACTCGCGCGCCGTCCGCCCGGGCTACCTCTTCGCCGCGGTCCGAGGAGCCCGTGCCGACGGACACGCCCACCTGGAGCGCGCGGCGCAGGCAGGCGCCGTGGCGTGTTTGGTCGAGCGCGGGGAAGCCGCGGGCGGTGTGGTTCGGGTCCGCGTGGCGGACAGCGAACGCGCGCTCGGGCAGGTCTCGAGCGCCTTCTGGGGGCACCCCTCACGGCGGCTGCGGCTGGTGGGCATCACCGGGACGAACGGCAAGACCACCACCGCCTACCTGGTCCAGCACCTGCTGTCGGAGGGGGGCGTACGGTGCGGGCGCCTCGGTACGGTCTCCTACGCGTTCCCGTCGGGGGAGGATCCCGCGCCGCTGACGACACCCGACGCCCCCGCCCTGCAGGCCGCCCTGGCCCGCATGGTCGCGGAGCGCGCGGAGGCGGTGGTCATGGAGGTGAGCTCCCACGCCCTGGTCCGCCAGCGGGTGGAGGGCTGCGCCTTCGCCTGCGCGGCGTTCACCAACCTCACCCAGGATCACCTGGACTACCACGGGGACATGGACTCGTACTTCGAGGGCAAGCGGCTGCTCTTCCGGCGGTACGCCCCGACCTCCCCGGCGGTCGTCAACGCGGACGATCCGTACGGGACGCGCCTGCTGGCCGAGGTCGGACCGCGGGCGATCGGCTACGGGCTGTGCCAGGGGGACCTCCGGGTCAACGTGGAGTCGCTCTCGGCCCAGGGCTGTCGGGGGCACGTGGAGCACGCGGGGGACCGTTTCCCCCTCGAGTTCCCGCTGGCCGGCGACTACAACGCCTTGAACGCCGCGTGCGCCCTGGCCGTCGTCGCCGCCCTCGGCCTCCCCCTCGGCCCGGCCGTGGCCGCGCTCGCCCGCTGCCCCCAGGTGCCGGGCCGACTCGAAGCCGTCCCCGACGCCTCCGGCGTCTTCGTGTTCGTCGACTACGCCCACACGCCCGACGCCCTCGACGGAGTGCTCCGCTGCATCCGCGGCTTCTCCACCGGCAAGGTGGTGTGCGTGTTCGGCTGCGGCGGGGACCGGGACCGGGGCAAACGCCCCCGCATGGCCCGGGCGGCCGCGCGTTGGGCGGACGGCATCGTGCTCACCGCGGACAACTCGCGCTCGGAGCCGACGGAAGCGATCCTCGCGGAGATCGAGGCCGGGATGCCCGAGGGCTGGGTTCGGACGGGTGCGGTGGGGGAACTGCGGGCGGGCTCGCGCAGGTACGCGGTGGTGGCGGACCGCGCCAGGGCGATACGCGCAGCCGTGGCCGCCGCCCAGCCGGGAGACACGGTCCTGATCGCCGGCAAGGGCCACGAGACCACGCAGACCGCCGGAGGCACCGTGAGCCCCTTCGACGACCGCGTCGAGGCGCGGGCCGCACTGGCCGAGAGGGCCGCCGCATGAGGCTCACACTCGAGCAGGTCGTCGAGGCGACCGGAGGCTCGGCCACCGGGCACGGGGACCTCTGCTTCGAGGGCGTCTCCACCGACAGCCGCCGCCCTGCCGCCGGAAGCCTCTTCGTCGCCCTGCGGGGCCCCCGGCACGACGCCCACGACTTCCTGGGCGATGCCGTGGCTCGGGGCGCCCTTGGAGCGGTGATCGACCACGGCGACGCCCCCGCGGGGCTCGCCGTGGTCCGCGTCGACGACACGCTGGAGGCCCTGGGGCGCCTGGCCCGCTGGGTGCGCAACCGCCTCCGCCTGCGGGTGGTGGCCGTCACGGGGAGCGTCGGGAAGACCACGACCAAGGAGATGGCGGCTTCCCTGCTGCGCGCGGCCGGGCTCCGCACCCTCCAGTCTCCGGGGAACTGGAACAACCTGGTCGGCCTCCCCCTCACCCTGCTCGGGGCCCTCGGCGACGAGCAGGCGGCCGTGCTGGAGCTCGGCATCAGCGAACCGGGGGAGATGGGCCGCCTGACGAGGATCTGCGAACCGGATGTGGCGGTCGTCACCGCAGTGGCCGAGTGCCATACGGAGAGGCTCGGATGCCTGGAGACGGTCGCCCGCGAGAAGATGGCGATCGTCGAGGGGTTGAGGCCGGGGGGTACCGTGGTGCTCCCGGCCGACGACCCGCTGCTCCGGCCCCCCGGAGGCGTCCGCGCCGTCACGTTCGGGTGGGGGCCGGCCGCCGACGTGGCGGGTTCCGGGTGGGAGTCCCTCCCCGGAGGCGGATCGCGGTTCCTGGCAGGGCCGCTTCGCGTGAACCTCGGGCTCCCCGGGCGCCACAACGCGAGCAACGCCCTCGCGGCGCTGGCCGCCGTGCGAGCCCTGGGAGTCGAGTGCCCA
The DNA here is from genome assembly GCA_963707045.1 of uncultured delta proteobacterium. Classification (GTDB taxonomy): domain Bacteria; phylum Desulfobacterota; class Deferrisomatia; order Deferrisomatales; family JACRMM01; genus CAZGRT01. Next base: position 67,256 of record CAVPOV010000008.1, on the reverse strand, counting down.
CGCGCCGCCGAGGCCCTGGGCTCGCTGCGCCCACCCTCGCTGCGCGGCGAGGTCCGCGAGACCTCCGCGGGAGCGCACCTCCTGGTCGACTGCTACAACGCCAATCCCCGGGCCATGGAGGCGGCACTGGAGACCCTGGGAGAGCTTGCGGGGACGAGCCGCAAGATCGCGGTGCTTGGGGAGATGCGGGAACTCGGCGATCTCACCCGGGAGGGGCACCTCCGCATCGGGCAGGCCGCGGCGAGGCTGGGGGTGGAGGAGCTGCACCTCCTCGGCCGCGCCACCACGTGGGTGCGGGAGGGTGCCACCTCGGCGGGGATGCCCGCGGAGCGCGTCTGGGTCTACGACGACCGGGAGGCCCTGGCCGCTGCCGCTGCCCGGCGGATCCGGGCCGGCGACTGGGTCCTGGTGAAGGGCAGCCGCGCGATGGGCCTCGAGGCCGTCGCCGAGAGCCTCGAGGCGCGCTGAGTCCGGCGACGAGGGAAGATTGATCTATCGACTCCTCTACAGCCTGCACGAGACCTTCGGGGCGCTCAACGTGTTCCGCTACATCACGTTCCGCTCCGTGCTCGGCATGCTGTCGGCGCTGCTCCTCGCGCTCGTTCTCGGCCCCCCCGTGATCCGTGCCCTGGCCCGGCTCCGGGTGGGTCAGGCGGTGCGGGACGACGGCCCGGCGACTCACCAGGTCAAGCAGGGAACCCCCACCATGGGCGGAATCCTGATCCTCATCGCCCTGGGCCTGGCGACCGTCGCCTGGTCCGAGCCGGCCTCCGTCACGGTCTGGGTCGTGCTCGCGGTCACCCTGGGGTTCGGACTGGTCGGATTCGCCGACGACTATCTCAAGGTGAGCCGCAAGAACGCCCGGGGCCTCCCCGCCCGGGTGAAGCTCTGGTCCCTCGTGGCCGTGGCGGCGGCGGGATGCACCGTGCTCTGGTTCCAGCCGGGCTTCGACACGCGCCTCGCCGTGCCCTTCTTCAAGGACCTGCGGCCCGACCTCGGCTGGTTCTACCTCCCCTTCGCCGTCTTCGTCGTGGTGGGAGCCGGAAACGCCGTCAACCTCACCGACGGCCTCGACGGTCTCGCGATCGGCCCGGTGATCACCGCCAGCATCACCTACCTGATCTTCGCCTACGCGGCGGGCCACGCCCGCATCGCCGACTACCTGCAGATCCCGTTCGTGCAGGGGCGCGGGAGAGCTGGCGTCTTCTGCGCGGCGATGGCTGGGGCCGCGCTGGGGTTCCTCTGGTACAACGCCTACCCCGCCCAGGTCTTCATGGGGGACGTCGGGAGCCTCTCGCTGGGAGGCGCGCTGGGCATGGTGGCGGTGGTCAGCAAGTTCGAGGTCGTGCTGGCCCTGGTCGGGGGCGTCTTCGTCCTCGAGACCCTGAGCGTCATGCTCCAGGTGGCGTCCTTCAAGACCCGCCGCAAGCGCATCTTCCGTATGGCGCCGATCCACCACCACTTCGAGCTCAAGGGTTGGGCGGAGCCGAAGATCATCGTGCGGTTCTGGATCGTCTCGATCATCCTCGCCCTCCTGGGCCTGACGACGTTGAAGCTGCGATGACCACGGGAGACCTGCGAAACTGTCGGGCGATCGTCCTCGGGGCCGGGGTGAGCGGCCGCGCCGCGGCGCGGTTCCTCCTCGCCCGGGGGACCCGCGTGACGCTCCAGGACGACGCGCCGGCCGAGCGCCTCGCGGCAGACGTGGGCGACCTGGCGGCACGGGGCGCGGCACTGGCCCTGGACGGCGCGGGCGTCGAGCCCCGGGACTTCGACCTGGCGGTCGTGAGCCCCGGCGTGCCGGTGGGGTGCGAGCGGGTGTCGTCGCTGCGGGCCGCCGGGGTGGAGGTCGTCGGCGAGGTGGAACTGGCGTTCCGGTTCCTCGACGCCCCCGTGCTCGCGGTGACGGGCACCAACGGAAAGACCACGGTCACGCACCTGCTGGGCCAGATCGCCGCGGCGGCGGGGCGCCGGACCTTCGTGGGGGGCAACGTCGGAACACCCCTGGTGGAGGCCGTGGGAGGCGAGTGGGACTTGATCGTGGCGGAGATCTCGAGCTTCCAACTGGAGACCATCCGCAGCTTCCGCCCCCGCGTGGCGGTCCTTCTCAACGTCACCGACGACCACTTCGACCGCCACCGGGACCTGGAGGAGTACGCCAGGGCCAAGGCCCGCATCTTCGAGAACCAGGGAGCGGGGGACGCCGCGGTGATCAACGCCGACGACCCCGTCTCGTGGCGCGTCGGGCGCGCCGCCTCGTCGGCGGTTCTCCCGTACTCGACCCGGCGGCCCCAGGCCGCGGGCGCGTGGCTCGAGGGCGACGACGCCGTGTTCCTCCTGCCCGGCGCCGACGGCGTTCGGGTTCCCGTCGGTCACATGGCCCTGCCTGGCCTCTTCAACCGCAGCAATGCGCTCGCGGCGTGTCTCGCCGCGGCGTGGGTCGGCATCGCCCCCGCCCTCGCGTGGGGCGAGGCGCGCCGCTTTCGGGGGCTGCCCCACCGGGTCCAGCCGTTCCTGGAGTGGCACGGCATCCGCTTCGTCGACGACTCGAAGGCGACCAACGTCGACGCCGCGGTCAAGGCCCTGGAGGCCGTCGAGGGCCCGGTGGTCCTGGTCGCCGGGGGAGTGGACAAGGGAGGAGACTACGGCCCCCTCGCCGCCAGCCTCCGCGAGCGCGCGAGGCAGGTGGTCCTGGTGGGGGCGTCCGCCCGCCGGATGGCCGACTCCCTGGCCGGCGCCGCGCCGACCAAGCTGGTCTCGTCCTGGGGGGAGGCCGTCCGGGCCGCCGCCCAGGCGGCCCGGCCCGGCGACACCGTGCTCCTCTCGCCGGCCTGTTCGAGCTTCGACTTCTTCAGCGGGTACGCCGAGCGGGGAGATACCTTCCAGCGCCTCTGCCGCGAGGAGACGCTGCGGATGGAACGCCATGGGTGACAAGGCCCGCGCCGACCGCGTGATCCTGCTGCTGGCCCTCCTCCTGACGGGCGTCGGCCTGGTGCTGGTGTACTCCACCTCCATGCCCCTGGCGCTCGGCCGGGCCGGCGCCGACCGCCGCGTACTACCTGAAGCGCTCCCTCGTCTTCGCCGCCATCGGGTACCGCCTGCGCCTTCGGCGCCGCGCGGGTGCCCTGCGAAGTCCTCCGGCGCCTGGCCTACCCGCCTGGTGGCCTTCGTGACGGTGCTGCTGCATCCTCCCGTGGGTGCCGCGCCTGGGCCAGTCCATCAACGGGGCGCACCGCTGGGTGAGGCTCGGCGAGCTTCGGCTTCCAGCCCTCCGAGGTCGCGAAGCTCGCCTTGGTGGTCGTTCCTCGCCCACAGCCTGGCCAAGCGCGGGGACCGCGTCCGCAGCTTCGGGTACGGGTACCTGCCCCACGTGGTGCTCCCGGCGATCCCCATCGGACTCGTGCTCCTCGAGCCGGACCTGGGCACCGCCGCCCTGCTGGCGGCCGTCGTGCTCGCCACCTGCTTCGCGGGCGGCGTGCGGGTGCGCCATCTCGGGGTCGGACTCCTGCCTCTCGTTCCCCTGGCCGTCTACCTGCTGTGGTTCGTCGCCTTCCGGCGAGACCGCATCCTGGCGTTCCTCGACCCCTGGGAGCACTCCCAAGGCGCGGGCTTCCAACTGGTGCAGAGCCTGCTCGCCTTCGGAGCCGGAGGCCTCTGGGGCGTGGGCCTGGGGGCGGGCCGCCAGAAGCTCTACTACCTCCCGGAGGCCCACACGGACTTCATCCTGAGCGTGTGGGCGGAGGAGAGGGGGCTCGTCGGCGTCCTCGTGGTGCTGCTCCTCTCTCCGTGCTCGTCTGGGCGGGGCTACGCCATCGCCCTCCGGCAGGAGGACCCCTTCCGTCGGCTCCTCGCCACCGGGATCACCACCTGGATCGGGCTCCAGGCCGCCCTCAACGCCCTCGTGGTCACCGGGTGCCTGCCGACCAAGGGGCTCCCCTTTCCCTTCCTCTCCTACGGCGGAACCGGGCTGGTCGTGACGCTGACCGCCGCAGGCCTGCTGGCGGGGCTCGCGCAGGGAGTCGCGAGCACATGAGGCTCCTCATCGCCGGCGGAGGAACGGGCGGGCACCTGTACCCGGGCATCGCGGTCGCGGAGGAACTCCTCTCCCGGGGGGCCGAGCACGCGGTCCTCTTCGCGGTGACCGAGCGCGGGCTGGAGCAGCGGGTGCTCCCCGAGCAAGGCCTCCCCTTCGCCACGGTGCGAGCCGCAGGCCTGGTCGGCCAGGGGCTCCGCCGCGCGGCGCGCTCCCTGTGGCTGCTCGCCCTGGGCTTCTCGGACGCCCTGCGGATCCTGCGCCGGTTCCGTCCCTCGGCGTGCCTCGGCGTCGGCGGGTACGTGTCCTTCCCCGTCGTGGCCCTGGCCCGGCTCCGGGGGGTCCCGACGGCGATCCAGGAGCAGAACGCCTGGCCGGGCCTCGCGAACCGGGTCCTGGCCCGGACGGTGCGGCGGGTCTACGCGGGGGACCCCGCCGCGGTTCCCCACCTCCCGAGGGCCCGGACACGGGTCACGGGCAACCCCCTGCGCCGGGCGTTCCGGGCACCCTTCCCGTACGCCCCCCCTCGGAACGGCGAGCCCCCGCGCCTGCTGGTGCTGGGCGGAAGCCAGGGGGCCGCGATCGCTCAACCTCCACGTGCCCGCGGCGGTCGCGAGCCTGGGGCACAGGGTGGAGGTGTGGCACCAGACGGGGCGGGGCCAACGGGAGGTCGTCGCGCAGGCGTACGGGACGCTCGGGGGGGTCAGGGTCGCGGAGTTCATCGACGACGTGGCGGACGCCTACCGGTGGGCGCACCTGGTGATCGCCCGGGCCGGGGCCCTGACCGTGGCGGAGCTGGCGAGTTCCGGCCGGCCGGCGGTCCTGGTTCCCTTTCCCTTCTCGGCGGGGGGCCACCAGGACGCCAACGCCGTCGGAGCCCAGGAGCGGGGAGCGGCGGTGGCGATCCCGGAATCGGAACTGGACGCCCCGCGACTCGCAGCCCGGCTCTCGGACCTCCTGGGAGCGCCGGAGCGCCTCGCCGAGATGGCGAGGAGGGCTGCGGCCGCGGCGCGGCCCGAAGCGGCCCGGGCGATCGTGGACGACATGCTCGAAATGCTGGGGCAGGGGGGCGGCACCCCCGCAATGCCTTTGCGCACGGCGCATCGGCGACCGGCCCCCAACGACTGACGAAACCAGCGAACCGGAGGCCGGCTTGTACCGGAGAGATCACCGCATCCACTTCGTCGGAATCGGCGGCATCGGCATGAGCGGAATCGCCGAAGTGCTCCTCAACCTCGGGTATCGGGTGAGCGGCTCGGACCTCAAGGATTCCTCCATCGTGCAGCGGCTCACCGCTCTCGGGGCCCGGGTGGCGCTGGGCCACGCCCCCGAGAACCTGGGGGACGCCTCGGTGGTCGTGGTGTCCTCCGCGGTGCACGCCGACAACCCCGAGGTCGTCGAAGCCCATCGCCGCCTCGTTCCGGTGATCCCCCGGGCCGAGATGCTCGCCGAGCTCATGCGAATGAAGTACTCGGTGGCCGTGGCGGGAGCCCACGGGAAGACCACCACCACGTCCATGGTCGCCTCGGTGCTCTCGGAGGCGGGGCTGGATCCGACGGTGGTGGTGGGTGGACGCCTCGCGAGCCTCGGGAGCAACGCGCGGCTCGGCCAGGGCGAGTTCCTGGTGGCCGAGGCGGACGAGAGCGACGGGAGCTTCCTGTTCCTCTTCCCGACGGTGGCCGTGATCACGAACATCGACCGGGAGCACATGGAGCACTACGGCACCGAGGAGGCGCTGGAGTCCGCGTTCGTCAGCTTCGCCAACAAGGTCCCCTTCTACGGCACCACCATCGTCTGCCTCGACGATCCGCGCCTGCAGAGCCTTCTGCCCCGAATCCGCAAGCGCACGCTGACCTACGGCCTCGCGGCCCAGGCCGACGTGTCGGCGCGCCACCTCGGGCGCTCCCAGGGGCGCACCACCTTCGAGGTGGTGTGCGCGGGGCAACCCGCAGGCGAGGTCGCGCTCGGCATTCCCGGTCGACACAACGTCCTGAACGCCCTGGCCGCGTTCACCGTGGGCCGGGAGCTCGGGGTGGAGCCGGAGCGCCTGTGCCGGGCCCTCACCGCCTTCTCCGGCGTGGACCGCCGTTCCCAGGTGCTGGGGGAGGCGGCCGGGATCCTGGTCATGGACGACTACGCCCACCACCCCGCGGAGATCCAGGCGACCCTTGCCGGCCTGCGCGAGGCGTACGAACGTCGCGTGGTCGCGGTGTTCCAGCCGCACCGGTACACCCGGACCCGCGATCTCTACGACCGGTTCCTCACCGCGTTCTACGGGGCGGACGCCCTGGTGGTCACCGACATCTACGCCGCGGGCGAGAAGCCGCTGGCGGGCGTGGAGGCGGCCGACCTGGTCGAGGGGATCCGGACCCACGGGCACCGGGACGTGGAGCACGTGCCCGACCTGGCACGGGTTCCCGAGTTCCTCGAGCCGAGGCTCGCCGAGGGCGACCTGGTGGTGACGCTGGGCGCGGGCAACGTGTGGCAGGCGGGCGAGGCCCTTCTCAAGCGCATCCGAGGAGAGTGACCATGGCGAAGACCCCCCTGGACCTGATCCAGGAAACCACGCGCGGCCGCGTCGTGCTGAACGCTCCGATGGGCGAGCACACGACGCTGCGGGTGGGCGGGCCCGCGGACCTGCTGATCTACCCGGCGGACCGCAACGACCTCGTGCAGGTGCTGGCGCTTCTCGCGGAACGGGAGATCCCCTACCTGCCCCTCGGCAACGGCTCGAACCTGGTCGTCCGCGACGGGGGGATCCGGGGCGCGGTCATCAATCTGGGCGAGGGCTTCTCGGAACTGGAAGTGCGGGAGGAGCCCGACGGCAGCCCGGCGATCCGGGTGGGAGCCGGGGTCTCCCTCCGACGCCTGGTCCGCTGGGCGGTCGACCGGGGGATCTCCGGCCTGGAGGCCCTGACCGGTATCCCCGGCGCGGTTGGGGGGGCCGTGGCTATGAACGCGGGCGCCTGGGGGACGTGCATGGGCGACCGGGTCCTCCGCCTGGAGGGGGTCACCCCCGACGGGGAGCCCCACCTCTTCGAGCGCGAGTCGCTGCACTTCGGCTATCGGGCCCTGGACCTTCCACCGGGCTTCGTGGTGACGGGGGCCCTGCTCTCGGGCATGCCCGCCACGCCGGCCGAGGTGAAGGCCCGGGCGCAGGAGTACTTCAAACGCCGCCGCGACACCCAACCCACCCAGGAGCCCAGCGCCGGCAGCGTGTTCAAGAATCCTCCGGGCCGGGCCGCCGGGCAGCTCATCGACGAGTGCGGGCTCAAGGGGGTGCGGGTCGGGGACGCCGAGGTTTCGCGGGTCCACGCGAACTTCATCGTCAACGCGGGCAAGGCGGCGGCCAGCCAGGTCGTCGCCCTGATGGGCATGATCCAGGAGCGGGTGTACGTGAAGCACCGCCTGAAACTGGAGCCCGAGGTGCGGATCGTGGGCGACTGGGAAAAGGGCAAACTGCGCATCCAGGAGTGAGCCGTGACACCTGTAGCCGTTCTCATGGGGGGGCGAAGCGCCGAACGGGAGGTCAGCCTGCGGACGGGAGCCGCGGTGGCGGCCGCGCTGCGCAAGCGCGGTCACGACGTGCGGGAACTGGACGGGGGCCCCGAACTCGGCCGTGAACTGCTCGAGTTGGGGCCGCGGGCGGCCTTCCTGGCGCTCCACGGCCGCTGGGGCGAGGACGGGACCGTGCAGGGGATGCTCGAGGTCCTGGGCATCCCCTACACCGGGTCCGGCGTGCTGGCGAGCGCCCTGGCCATGGACAAGGGCGTGTCCAAGGTCGTCTTCCGCGCCCTGGGGGTTCCCACGCCCGACTTCCAGGTGCTCGCCCCGGACGAGGCTCTCGATCGGGTCGAAGTGGCTCCCCCGCTGGTGGCCAAGCCCCTGCGCGAAGGTTCGACGATCGGGGTCGCCGTGGCGCGCACCGCCGGGGAGATCGCGAACGCGGTCGCCACCGCCCGCGCCCACGGCCCGGAGATCCTGCTGGAGAGCTTCGTGGCCGGGCGCGAACTCACCGTCGGCGTGCTCGACGGAGAGGCGCTCCCGGTCGTGGAGGTGATCCCGGAGACCGGCTTCTACGACTACGAGTCGAAGTACACGCCGGGGCGCACGCGGTACGTCTGTCCGGCCCCCCTCACCCCTGCCGAGGCCGCGGCGGTCGGCCGCGCCGGCCGCGAGGCCTACCGGGCCCTCGGGTGTTCGGGCGCGGCACGGGTGGACGTCCTGCTCGACCCGGGCGGGCGGCCCTGGGTCCTCGAGGTCAACACCATCCCCGGGATGACCCCCACCAGCCTCCTGCCCAAGGCGGCGGCCGCCGCCGGCTTGAGCTTCGAGGACCTCGTGGAGCGCATCCTGGCCGGCGCCAGGCTGAGGGCGTAGACCGTGGACCGCCTGCGACCCGTCGTCGCCTTCGCGTGGGTCCTGGGCAGCGTGCTGCTCGCCGCCGTGCTCTACGCCGGATTCCGCGCGGGCTGCGGGATCCAGCCCTTCGTCCTGCAGTCCGTCCGCGTGGAGGGGGCGTGGAGGATCAGTCCGGAGGAGGTCATCCGCGCGAGCGGGCTCCGAACCGGCGCGAGCCTGCTCGGCGTGGACGTGGAGCGCACGCGGCGGCTCGTCGAGTCTCTGCCCTGGGTCCGCCGGGCGCGGGTGGTGCGCCAGATTCCCTCCACCGTCATCGTGGAGATCACGGAGTGGGAGCCGCGCTACCTCGTCCGCCTCGACCGCCTGTACTACCTGGCCCACGAGGGGCGGGTGATCCAGGCGCCCCTCGACCAGGGGTTGGACTATCCGGTCCTGACGGGCCTGCAGTGGGGAGATCTGGAGGGCGACGGGGCCTTGCGGGAGCCGCTCCTCCGCCTGCTGGAACTCCTCGAACGCGACGTGCTGCGCGAGGAACTCAGCGAGATCCACGCGGATGCGGCGGACGGGTTCACGGTCTACACCCCGGCCCAGGGCGGGACGGGCATCGAGCTCGGGCTCGGCGATTTCGAGGCGAAGTTCCGCACCCTGGACCGGTTGCGCAGGCACCTGGAGAAGAAGGGGCAGGCCGCCTACAAGGTGGACCTCACCGATCGGGACAAGGTCGTCGCCCGGCTCACCCCGGCGGAGGCGAAGAGGGCCAGGCCATGAGATCGAGCGCGGAGGTCGTCGTCGGCCTCGACATCGGGACCACCAAGATCTGCGCCGTGGTCGGCGAGGTCGGCGGCGAGGGACTGCGTCTGCTCGGGTACGGCACGCACCCCTCGCAGGGGCTGCGCAAGGGCGTGGTGATCAACATCGAGGCCACGGTCCAGTCGATCAAGCAGGCCGTGGAGGAAGCGGAGCTCATGGCGGACCGCGAGATCCGGAGGGTCTACGCCGGCATCGCCGGCGGGCACATCAAGGGCTTCAACAGCCACGGCGTGGTGGCCCTCAAGACCCGGGAGGTCGGCCCCGCCGACATCCGCAGGGTGATCGACGCGGCCCGAGCGGTGGCAATCCCCATGGACCGGGAGGTCATCCACATCATCCCCCAGGAGTACATCGTCGACGACCAGGACGGCATCAAGGAACCCCTGGGCATGAGCGGCGTCCGGCTCGAGGCCAGGGTGCACATCGTCACCGGCGCGGTCACCAGCGCGCAGAACATCGTCAAGTGCTGCAACCGTGCGGGCTGGAGGTGGCCGACATCGTCCTCGAGCCCCTCGCCAGCGCCGAGGCGGTGCTCTCCGAGGACGAGAAGGAGCTCGGTGTGTGCCTGCTCGACATTGGCGGCGGAACCACCGACATCGCGCTCGTGGTGAGCGGCGCCGTCAAGCACACCTCGGTGCTCGCCCTGGGCGGCAACCACGTCACCAACGACATCGCCGTGGGGCTGCGCACGCCCGCGGCGGAGGCGGAGAGGCTCAAGCGGCGCTGGGGCTGCGCGATGACGAGCCTGGTAGGGAAGGACGAGACCATCGAGGTCCCCAGCGTCGGAGACCGGCGGCCGCGCATGCTCAACCGGCGCATCCTGGCCGAAATCGTCGAACCCCGGATCGAGGAGCTCTTCACCCTGGTGCGCGAGGACCTGGAGAAGAACGGCGTGCAGGACCTCCTCGCCTCCGGCGTGGTCTTGACGGGGGGAGGCAGCAGCCTCGGAGGGGCCACCGAGCTGGCCGAACGGGTGTTCGGGGTACCGGTGCGCTGCGGGGTTCCCCACGGCGTCGAGGGCCTCGTCGAAGCCCTCAAGGACCCGTGCTACGCCACCGGCGTCGGGCTCGTCCTCTACGCCGCCCGGAAGAAAGACGACCTGCCGCGGGAACTCGACGCGGCGGACGACAACCTGTTCGCCAAGGTGACTCGCCGCATGAAGGCCTGGTTCAAGGAATTCTTTTGACCTGAGGAGGTGCCCGATGGCCAAGTTCCACATGGAAGACGCCCCACACTTCAACGCCCGCATCAAGGTGATCGGGGTCGGCGGCGGCGGCGGCAACGCGGTCAACACCATGATCGCCGCGGGGATCGAGGGGGTCGACTTCATCGTGGCCAACACCGACGCCCAGGCCCTGCGGGCCAGCCTGGCGCCCCATCAAGATCCAGCTGGGCGCCGGCGCTGACCCGGGGGCTCGGGGCCGGCGCCAACCCCGAGATCGGTCGTCAGGGCGGCGCTGGAGGACACCGTCGGCGATCGCCGATGCCCTGGCCGGGCGCGGACATGGTGTTCATCACCGCCGGCATGGGCGGCGGTACCGGCACCGGCGGCAGCCCGATCCTGGCCCGCATCGCCAAGGAGTGCGGGGCGCTGACCGTGGGCGTGGTGACCAAGCCGTTCGCCTTCGAGGGCAAGCGCCGCATGCGCCAGGCCAAGGAGGGCATCGCGGAGCTGCGCGAGGCGCGTGGACACCCTGATCACCATCCCCAACGAGCGGCTGCTGGCGATCGCCGGCAAGCACGCCTCCATGGTGGACGCGTTCCAGATCGCGTGGACGACGTGCTGCGCCAGCGCGGTGCAGGGCATCAGCGACCTCATCACCACCTCGGGGCTGATCAACGTGGACTTCGCCGACGTGCGCACGGTCATGAGCGAGAAGGGCATGGCGCTGATGGGCAGCCGGCCGGCGCAGCGGCGAGAACCGCGCGGTGCTCGCCGCCCAGGACGCGATCTCCAGCCCGCTGTCTCGACAACATCAGCGTCGAGGGCGCCCAGGGCGTCCTGATCAACGTCACCGGCCCCTCGGACATGACCCTGCTGGAGGTGAACGAGGCGGCCACCCTGATCCAGGAGGCCGCCCACGAGGACGCCAACATCATCTTCGGCCACGTGATCGACGACAGCATGGGCGACGCGGTGACGGTCACCGTGATCGCCACCGGCTTCGGGGAGGCCAAGGCCGAGACCCGGCTCCGCTGGAAGTGATCCAGGCCTGCAGCGGGCCGAGCGGAGCCCGGAGGTCGAATGGGACGTGCCCACCTTCAGCCGCCGCAAGGAGACGCACCCGGCCGTGCGCGTGACCCGCGTGGCGGGGTCGGACTGGAATTTGAAGCACGAGTACGACATACCCACGTTCCTGCGCAAACAGGCCGACTGAGCGCAACCTCGAGTCCGCGGCCCCGCCGGCGGGCCGGACCTCACCTACGCGCTGGTCTACCCGAATCGCCACGCCCTCGGCATGGCGAACCTCGGGTTCCAGTCCGTGGGAGGCCTCCTCTCGGGGCTCCCCGGGGCCCTGTGCCATCGGGCCTTCGCCGACTACCCGCGAACCCTCGAGGCCGATCGGGGGCTGTGCCGGTACGACGTCGTCGCCCTCAGCCTCTCCTTCGAGGGCGACTACCCCGAGGCCCTTCGCCTTCTCGGCGAGGGCCGGGTGCCGCTCCACACCGACCGAGCAGGACCCGGGAACACCCGGTGGTCATCGCGGGAGGCGTGGCCGTCTCCCTCAATCCGGAGCCCCTGGCGCCCTTCTTCGACGCGGTCTTCGTGGGAGAAGCCGAGGCCGGGCTGGCCGCCCTGCACGACTTCCTCCGCGCCCACCGCGGCACGCCCCGACCCGACCTGCTCCGCCATCTCGCCGACGCCCGCCTTCCCGGCGTCTACGTACCGTCCCGGTACGACTGTGCCGGGGAGGGGTGCGTGCCGACCCCCCGGGGGGATGCTCCCTCGACGGTGGAACGGCGCTGGGCGGCGGTCCCCTGGAACCCGGCTCGAACGCGGATCCTCGCCGGGGACGATGCGTTCTCCGGCGCCTACCTCCTCGAGGTCAGCCGCGGCTGCGGGCATGCGTGCCGGTTCTGCGCCGCCGGGTACGCCACGCGGCCGGCCCGCTTCCTCCCGTTGGACGCCCTCCTGCCCTACGTCCGCCTCGGCGCTCGAGAGGCGGGCAGGGTGGGCTTCGTCGGAGCCGCGGTGTCGGACCACCCGGACCTCCCGGCCCTCGCTCGGGAGGCCCTACGCGAGGGCGCGGGGTTCAGCGTCTCCTCCTTCCGGGCCGAGAACCTCACGCCGGGGTTCCTGGATCTCCTCGTGCGGGGAGGCCTCCAGACCCTGACAATCGCCCTGGAGGCGGGCACCGAGCCGCTGCGGCGCGTGCTGGGCAAGGGGATCACCGAGGAAGACCTCCTGATCGCCGCGCGCCGGGCGCGCGAGGCCGGACTCCGGAACCTGCGCATCTACGGCATGGTGGGACTCCCTGGCGAGACCGACGAGGACGTGGAGGAGCTCGCCCGTGCGGCCGTGCGGGCGCGGGAAGCGATGGGCGCGGGGACCGTGACCCTCAGCGTGGCCCCGTTCGTGCCCAAGGCCCACACTCCCTTCCAGTGGGAGCCCATGGCGCCCGAGGGCGTCCTGCGCTCCCGCCTGCGGCGCCTGCAGAGCCTGTGCGGCCGGGAGCGGGGCGTCCGGGCCGTCGGCGAGGCGCCCAAGTGGTCGCGGGTGCAGGGCCTCCTCTCGCGCGGGGGGCGCGACGTCGCGCCCCTGTTGGAGGCTTCCTCCGAAACGGGCGACTGGAGGGGCGCCCTGCGGTCGGCGGTGGCCCTGCGCACCCTGGCGGGAGACCCCGGCCTGTCGGATCGGCTGCCCTGGGGCTTCCTCCGGGGCGTCCCGGCCGTGGACCACCTGCGCCGGGAGCGGGAGAGCGCGCTGCGCGGGGCACCCCCCCTGCCCTGCCGCCCGGGCGAGTGCCGAACCTGCGGAGTCTGCTAGCCGGGTTGCAGGAGCCGAAGGCCCCTCACCGGTAGCGGCGCGGGTCGATGTCGTACTTGCGGATCTTGTAGCCGAGGATGCGCGGGGTGCTCGAAAGTCGCTCGGCGGCCTTGCGGATGTTGCCGCGGCTCGCCTTGAGGGCGTCGACGATGAGGTCGGTCTCGAAGTGCCGCACCGCCTCGTCCAGGGGCAGGTCCACGGAGCTGCGGGAGTCGTCGGCGGTCTGCAGGGTGGGCGGCAGGTGATAGGAGTGGATCGCGGCCTCGTTGCACAGCAGCACCGCCCGCTCGATGCAGTTCTCCAGCTCCCGCACGTTGCCCGGCCAGTGGTAGCTCACCAGCATGTCGATGGCCGGCGTGGTGATGCGTCGGATCTCCTTGCCGTTCTCGCGTGCGTAGCTTGTCCAGGAAGTGCTCGGCCAGCAGCAGGATGTCGGTCTTGCGCTCCCGCAGCGACGGCATGTAGATCGGGAACACGTTCAGCCGGTAGTACAGGTCCTCCCGGAACGTGCCCTCCGCCATGAGCTCTCCAGGTTCCGGTTCGTGGCGGCGATCACCCGCACGTTGACCTTGATGCGTCTCCCAGCCGCCGACCCGCTCGAACTCCTTCTCCTGGAGCACCCGCAGCAGCTTCACCTGGGTGGCGGCGTTCACGTCGCCGATCTCGTCCAGAAAGATGGTGCCGCCGTCGGCGAGCTCGAACCGCCCCGGCTTGCGGGCGATGGCGCCGGTGAAGGCGCCCTTCTCGTGGCCGAACAGCTCGCTCTCGATCAGCGTCTCCGGAATCGCGGAGCAGTTCACCTTGACGAACGGCTTCTTGGCCCGGGGGCTCCCGTAGTGGATGGCGTGGGCCACCAGCTCCTTGCCCGTGCCGCTCTCGCCCCGGATCAGCACCGTGGCGTTGGACTTGGCCACCTGGGCGATCATGCCGAACACCTGGTGCATGCCTTGCTGTTGCCGATGATGTTCGTGATGTTGTACTTGCGTACCAGGTCGGCCTGGAGTCGCTCCTTCTCGGCCACCAGCGCTCGCGCTCGTCCTCGACCTGGCGCTGGAGCTTCACGGCCTGGCCGATCATCGAGGCGATGATCGTGAGCAGCCGCACGTCCTCCTCGAAGCTCATCTCGTCGCTGAACAGCCGGTCCACGCTCAGGGCCCCGACCACCTCATCCCCGACCCGGATCGGGACGCACAGGAACGAGATGTTGGCCTTGTCCACGTCCCGGCTCAGGGTCCGGTTGAGGAACAGGGGTTCCTTGCCGATGTTCGGCACCACCATCGGTTCCCCGCTGGCGACCACCGGCCCGGTGATGCCCTCGCCGAAGCGGTAGCGTCCGCGTCGCACTTCCTCGGGGCTGAGCCCGAAGGAGACCTCGATCTGCACCTCCTCCGCGTAGGGGCTCACCAGGGCCACCGTGCCCCGGGTCATCCCCAGCTTGTCGGCCAGGCAGATCACCATCGGTGGAGCCAGTCGTCCAGATCGAGGCTCGAGGCGAGTGCGGAGCTCACGTCGTAGAGGGTCCCGAGTTCCTGTACCTTGCGCTCCAATGCCTTGTTCGTCATGCTGATCTCCCTTCGGGCTGACCCGGACAAAATCGTAGATCACTAGGGCACAAAAAACAATCCTGTGCTTCAGCCGGCGTCGTGGGTGCGCCGAAGGGCCGGGCGTGCGTGGCACGCCCATTGCTTGAGGGTGTACCGCATCCGAGGACACGAACGGGGGCGACGCCCCCAAGCGGAAGGAGGGACCATGACCCCGAAGCAGGTGCTGGCTTTCGCCAAGGAGAACGAGTGCAAGTTCCTGGACGTGAAGTTCCAGGACTTCCTGGGACTGTGGCAGCACTACACCCGGCCCATCCAGGAACTGGACGAGTCGACCTTCGAGGACGGCTACGGGTTCGACGGCTCGAGCATCCGCGGGTGGCAGCCCATCCACGCGTCGGACATGCTGGTGGTCCCCGATCCCGACACCGCTCGGATCGACCCGTTCCCGAGGGAGCGGACCCTCCACCTGATCGGCAACATCTACGACCCGATCACCAAGGAACCCTACAGCCGCGACCCCCGCCACATCGCGATGAAGGCCGAGGCGTACCTCAAGAGCACCGGGCTGGGCGACACGGCCTACTTCGGGCCCGAGGCCGAGTTCTTCATCTTCGACGAGGTCCGCTTCGACCAGACCCGCAACAGCGCCTTCTACCTGGTGGATTCCGACGAAGGCCGCTGGAACACGGGCCGCGACGAGCAGCCCAACCTCGGGTACAAGCCCCGCTACAAGGAGGGCTACTTCCCCGTTCCCCCGACCGACAGCCTCAACGATCTGCGCAACGAGATGGTTCTGGAACTGATGAAGGTCGGCATCCACGTGGAGCTCCAACACCACGAGGTGGCGACGGCCGGCCAGGGCGAGATCGACATCCGCTTCGCGCCGCTCGTGCAGCAGGGCGACAACCTCCAGTGGTTCAAGTACATCCTGAAGAACGTGGCCCGCCGCAACGGCAAGACGATCACGTTCATGCCCAAGCCCCTCTTCGAGGACAACGGGTCCGGGATGCACGTGCACCAGTCCATCTGGAAGAAGGGCAAGAACACCTTCGCCGGCGAACAAGTACGGGGGGGTCTCCCAGGAGGCCCTCTGGTACATCGGCGGCATCCTCAAGCACGCGCCCGCCCTGTGCGCCATCTGCAACCCCTCCACCAACTCGTACAAGCGCCTGGTCCCGGGCTACGAGGCGCCGGTGAACCTGGCGTACTCCAGCCGAAACCGCTCGGCTTCCGTCCGCATCCCGATGTACAGCACCAATCCCAAGGCGAAGCGCATCGAGTACCGGACGCCCGACCCGAGCTGCAACGGGTACCTGGCCTTCGCCGCCATGCTGATGGCCGGCCTCGACGGGATCGAGAACCGGATCGACCCGGGCGAGCCCCTCGACAAGGACATCTACGGGCTGTCTCCGGAGGAACTGAAGGACGTTCCCTCCACGCCCGGCAGCCTCGCCGAAGCCCTCAAGGCCCTGGAGGCGGACCACGAGTTCCTGCTCAAGGGCGACGTCTTCACCGAGGACGTGGTGGAGACGTGGATCGAGTGGAAGAAGAAGAACGAAGTGGACGCGGTGAACATGCGGCCGGTGCCGTGGGAGTTCGCGCTCTACTTCGACTGCTGAGACCGAACCTGTCCGGCTTGCGGCGGGGCCCCAGCGGCCCCGCCGCTGCGTTTGGGGTCCGCGAAGCCCGCCCGGAAACTTGCGGGACTTCTCGCCGGCGCGCTATGATCCGCGACGCAACAAACCGCCCGGTTGACTCCTTCCTCGGGGACTCCCCATGAATCGCGCCGATCTCGATTTCGCCCATCTGCCCTTCGCCTACCACAAGACCGACGCCAACATCCGGTACTGGTTCCGGGGCGGCGCCTGGGGGGACGGCGAGCTGACCTCGAGCGAGACCCTCACGCTGCACATGGCGTCGACCTGCCTCCACTACGGGCAGGAGATCTTCGAGGGCCTGAAGGTGTTCGAGCGGCCCGACGGGCGCCTGCAGACCTTCCGGCTCCAGGAGAACGCCCGACGTTTCCAGCGCTCCGCCCGAAAGCTCCTGATGGAGCCGGTCCCCGAGGACCTGTTCCGGGAGGCGGTGCACCGGGTGGTTCTGGCGAACCGCCGCTTCGTCCCCCCGTACGGAAGCGGGGCGAGCCTCTACGTCCGCCCTCTCCAACTCGGCTCCAGCGCGGAGGTGGGGGTCAAGCCGAGCCAGGAGTACCTGTTCCTGGTCTTCGTGACGCCGGTGGGCCCGTACTACAAGGCCGGCTTCACGCCGGTGCGCCTGGTGGTCGAGGAGGAAATCGACCGCGCGGCTCCCGGAGGGGTGGGAGACGTGAAGTGCGGCGGGAACTACGCGGCGGGGCTCCGGGCCACGATGGGCGCGAAGGCCAAGGGCTACTCGGAGGTGCTCTACCTGGACTGCAGGGAGAAGAAGTACATCGACGAGTCCGGATCCTCCAACTTCTTCGCGATCGGGGACGGCACCTACATCACGCCGGCGAGCCCCTCCA
This sequence comes from uncultured delta proteobacterium, assembly GCA_963707045.1. GTDB lineage: Bacteria > Desulfobacterota > Deferrisomatia > Deferrisomatales > JACRMM01 > CAZGRT01. The sequence goes on along the minus strand of CAVPOV010000008.1, from coordinate 50,016 downwards.
TCCTGCCGAGCATCACGAACCTCAGCGTTCGCCGGATCGCGGAGGACATGGGGCTTCGGGTGGAGGCCCGCGCGGTATCCCTGGACGAACTGGGGTCCTTCCGAGAGGCCGGCTGTCTGGGAACCGCAGCCGCGATCACCCCGGTCGAGGCGGTCACCTACCGGGACCGGGAGTTCGTGTACTGCGAGGACGGCAAGGCCGGCCCGGTCACCACGGAGCTCTACAAGCGCCTGACGTCCATCCAGTGGGGCGAGGCCCCGGACCCGTACGGCTGGACGGAGGTCATCCCGGGATGACCCGGGGCGAGCCCGACGCCCCGGAGGGCGGCAATCGGATTGCCCGCTTCACCGGCCCGAACGGCGTGGAGGTGGAGGTGTTCGACCGATCGCGGGCCTACGGTTACGCGGACGTCTCCCATCTCCGCCTCCGCGCCGTCGTGCGCGTCCCGGAGCAGGGTCTCGTCCACGAGCGGGACATGGAGCGGATGGGCGTGCCCTCCCACACGCTGGCTGCGGTCAGGGGAGAGCTGCTCGCCTCGTTCCAGGCCCGCGTCCTCCCCTATCTCTTCCGCCCGGACTTTCCCCGACGCCTGGCGGAGCGCCAGCCCCGTGCCCGCGGCGTGGTCGTGGCCTTCCCAGGCACGGCGTGAACTGCCAGCGCTGCGGCGCCACCCTCCCTCAACCCCCGTGGAACCGGCGCGACACGTGCCCGGGCTGCGGGAGCGATCTGCACGCCTGCGTGCGGTGTTTCTTCTTCGCGCCGGGGCATTACAACAACTGTCGCGAGCCTCAGGCCGAGCGAGTCCTCGACCCCGACAAGGCCAACTTCTGCGACTATTTTCGCCCGGCCGAGGCGGGAGGAGCAGAGGGGCCGGACCCTCGGGCCGAGGCGAAGGCCCGCCTGGAAGCCCTGTTCCGCAAGCGGTGACCCCCGGGCGAACGACCCCCGACATGGGCTGGTTCCGCCGCCTCCTGCGCCTGGCCTTCCCCGACGCCTGCCCGGAAGTCGATCTGCACGGCCTTCGGGTTCCGGAGGCCCTCGGAGCGCTGCAGCAGGCCCTTCGTTCCGCGGAGGGGAGAGGCGAACGGCGACTGCGAGTGGTGTGCGGCAAGGGGCGCGGGAGCCCGGACGGCATCGGAGTCCTGCGCAGTGCGGTGGCGGGCTGGCTCGAGCAGCACGGCTATGCGGGCCGATATCGTCGGGAGGTGGACCGGGACGGGAGGGACGGGGCGCTGTGGGTGGACCTGGAACGTCCGCCGTGACCCGGGAGGAGGAGGAACGGGCGGCGGCCGGCTAGGGTTCGGCGGGACCTCGCCCGAACGCCAGGCGCCCCAATTCGGTTTCGATGCCCTCGGGGTCCGCCGCGTTGTACTGGACCAGTCGGAACAGGCGCGGGAAGCTCTCCGGCGAGACCCGGCTGAAGTCGACCGCAACCCCGGCCGCGTCACAGCGGACGGCGACCCCCTCCAACCGGATGTCCAGGTCCGGGGCTCCCTGCTCCAGGTGGATGGCCAGCCGAACGGAGTCCCCCACCGACGGCCCTACCCCTTCGCCCAGGGCGACCAGGCACCCCTTCATGCTCAGGTTGGCGATCTCCCCTTCGCGGCGGCCCCCGTCCCAAGCCAGGGCGACCTCCTTCCGGGAAACCACTCGCGTCCGCCTTCTCTGGATCATGGGTCCGCCTCCTACGTTGCGCTCTCCCATCGACTTCGGAAGCCTCCCACTTGAGGAGGCGCAACCGCGGCACCCCGAGGCGCCTCCGGGTCAGTGCCGCAGGGGCCCCGCCGGCTCGCCGGGCCCCAATTCGAGGAGCGCTCGGAGCAGTTCGGTCCGCGAGGCGGGACCGGATGCTTCCAGCAGAGCCTGCTTCTGCTCCGGGTCGAACGGGAGGTTCATCGCCAAGGCATCGACGAGGCTTCCGGGGGCCAGCGGTCGCAACCCGGCCGGGTCGAGCCGGATCCCCTGCAGCGAGGCCCACCCCACCGCCGCCTCGAGCAGCCCTGCCGTGGCGTCCGGGGCAAGGACCGGCCGTGCGAGGTCTTCCCGGAACGGGGACCACTCGGGCTCGACGCGCCGGTACCCGCGCTGCGGCTCGAGCTCCCTGGCGATCCGGAACCGGGACAGCCCCGTGAGGACGATCAGGAATCGACCGTCCTCGGTCTCGCTGAAGACCGTGATCCGACCCGCGCACCCCACGGGGACGAGAGCGGAGTCGTCCGGCGAGCGCGGACGGGGTTGGACCATCCCGATCAGCCGCCCCGAGCCCAGGGCGTCCAAGGTCATGTTCCGGTAGCGCGGCTCGAACACGTTGAGCGGAAGCTGGGCGCCGGGAAGCAGGATCACGCCCGGGAGCGGGAACACGGGGAGGACGGCGGGGAGTTCGTCGGGCAGGCGGCGGGTCGCTTCCATCGGATCGAGGACCGTTCTCGTCAGAGGCCCAGGGCGGACTCGAGCTCGGCGACCGCCTCCTGCAGCCGACGCCGCTCCTCCTCCGTGAGGTCGGAGCGCTGCAGGCTTCGCCGGAGCCCCAGGAGACGCATCTCGTCGCGGTAGTCCCGGCAGCCGTAGTCGGAGCGGGAAGCGTCCATGGCAGAGGCAGGCACCTCCGGATGGGAATCGGCCGTGCGGTCCTCTTGTACCTTCCACAGTGCCCCGCGGTCAACGGCGGCGGCGGGGCGGGAGCGGGGGCCCGCTTTGACAAAGGGGACGGCAATGGTCATGGTACGATGTGGAACGAAACCAAGCGGAAAGGCCGAGGGCCATGATCAATCAGCACACGGGCAACCAGTTTACGGCCATCATCGAACGGGATCGCGGCTGGTTCGTAGCCCACTGCGTGGAGATACCCGGAGCGGCCGGGCGGGGGCCGACCCTTGACGCGGCCAAGGAGAGCTTGGCCGAGGCGATCCTGCTGACTCTCCAGAGGCAGGCGGGCGACGAGGAGGAGGTCCCCGCACCGATTCTCCACTGAGAAGGGGGCGCCTCCGGGCCGAACGAAGGCGCAGGGGACAAGAGCCAGAACGAGAGAAGGGCCGCCAGAGGGCGGCCCTTCCGCATTCATGCGGCCCCGAGATCAGTCGTGGCCCATCTCCTGCACGAGTTCGGTGAGCACGCCCCCCGACGCCTTCGGGTGCACGAAGGCGATCGAGGTGTTGTGGGCCCCCTTGCGGGGCTTCTCGTCCACCATGCGGACGCCGGTCGCCTTCAGGCGCTCGACCTCGGCCGCGGCATCGTCGACCTGATAGGCGATGTGGTGGAACCCCGGGCCGTTCTTCTCCAGGAACTTCGCCACCGGGGACTCGGGGCTGGTGGGCATCACCAGCTCGAGCCGGACCTCTCCGATCGGGAGGAAGGCGACCTTGACCTTCTGGTCCGGCACTTCCTCGATGCCCCCCAACTGTAGCCCGAGCTGCTCGGTGTAGAAGCGGGCCGCCTCCTGGATGTCGTTCACGGCGATTCCGATGTGGTTGATCTTTCTGGGCATGAAAAGGCTCCTTCGTCCTGGGGCCGACCCGAACGCGCCGGCGGATCGGGCTCAGCCGACTCTCTCGCGGATGAAGCTCACCACGTCGTTGGTATCGGTTCCCGGCAGGAAGATCTCCGCGAACCCAGCCTCCTTGAGGCCCCCGATGTCCTCGGCCGGGATGATCCCCCCGCCGAACAGCAGCACGTCCGTCTTCCCCCTCTCTCGCAACCCCTCCGCCACCCGGGGGAACAGCACCATGTGCGCCCCGGAGAGGCACGAGAGCCCGACGACGTCCACGTCCTCCTGGACGGCCGCAGCCACGATCTTCTCCGGGGTCTGCCGGATCCCCGTGTAGATGACCTCCATCCCGGCGTCCCGAAGCGCCCGGGCCACCACCTTGGCGCCCCGGTCGTGACCGTCGAGGCCCGGCTTGGCGACGAGGACCCGAATCTTCTTTTGAGCCATCGCTCTTCCCTCCTACCCTTCACCCTGGACGCCGCGAGGATCTCGCGCCGCCACGTCTCGGCTCACCCGCCCTCGGTGTACTCCCCGTACACGCCCCTCAGGACATCGGAGATCTCGCCCAGCGAGGCGTAGGTCTTGACCGCCTCGAAGATGGGGGGCACGACGTTGCCGCCCTCGGTCGCGATCCGGCGGAGGTCGGCGAGCGCCCTCTGGACCGCGGCGGCGTCCCGCTCGCCCTTGACGCCGGCCAGCTTCTTCTTCTGGTACGCCTCCACCTCGGGGTTCACCCTCAACAAGTCCTTGGGGAGCTGCTCCTGGGTCTGGAACCGGTTGACCCCGACGACCACCTGCTCTCCCGACTCCACCTGCTTCTGGTACGCGTAGGCGCTGTCGCCGATCTCCTTCTGCACGTACCCCGCCTCGATGGCCTTGATGACGCCCCCGAGGTCGTCGATCTTCCGGATGTACTCCTCCGCGCCGCGTTCGATCGCGTCGGTCATCGCCTCCACGCACGTAGGACCCGCCGAGGGGGTCGATGGTGTCCGCCACCCCGGACTCGTGGGCGATGATCTGCTGGGTGCGCAGGGCGATGCGCACCGAGTCCTCCGTCGGCAGGCACAGCGCCTCGTCTCGGGAGTTGGTGTGCAGGCTCTGGGTACCGCCGAGCACGGCCGCCAGCGCCTGGACGGTGACCCGGACCACGTTGTTGTCCGGCTGCTGGGCCGTGAGGCTGCACCCGGCGGTCTGGGTGTGGAACCGCAGCATCATGCTGCGCTTGTCCTTCGCCCCGAAGCGCTCCTTCATGATCCGCGCCCACAGTCGCCGGGCCGCGCGGAACTTGGCCACCTCCTCGAGGAGGTTGTTGTGGCAGTTGAAGAAGAAGGAGAGCCGCCCCGCGAACTCGTCCACGTCCAGGCCCTTGTCCACCGCGGCCTGCACGTAGGCGATGGCGTTGGCCAGCGTGAAGGCGACCTCCTGCACCGCGCTGCTGCCCGCCTCGCGGATGTGGTACCCGGAGATGGAGATGGTGTTCCACTGGGGCACGTTGTCCTTGCAGTACGCGATGATGTCGGTGATGACCTTCAGGCTCGGCTCCGGCGGGAAGATGTAGGTCCCCCGGGCGACGTACTCCTTGAGCAGATCGTTCTGGATCGTGCCCTGGAGCTTCTCCTTGGACACCCCCTGCTTGTCCGCCACGGCCATGTACATGGCCAGGAGCACCGCGGCCGTGGAGTTGATCGTCATCGAGGTCGACACCTTGTCGAGCGGGATCCCGTCGAAGAGGATCTCCACGTCCCGCAGCGTGTCGATGGCCACGCCCACCTTGCCGACCTCGCCCTCCGCCAGTTCGTGGTCGGAGTCGTAGCCGATCTGGGTCGGCAGGTCGAAGGCCACCGAGAGCCCGGTCTGCCCCTGCTTGAGGAGGTACTTGTACCGCTCGTTGGTCTGCTCGGCCGTGCCGAAGCCGGCGTACTGGCGCATGGTCCAGAACCGGCCCCGGTACATGGTGGGCTGGACCCCCCGCGTGAAGGGATACCCGCCCGGCAGACCGATGTTCTCGAGGTAGGCCGACTCGTCCACGTCCGCGGGCGTGAAGACCCGCTTCACCTCGATCCCGGCGGTCGTCTCGAACTTTCCCCGCCTCTCCGGGAACTTGGACAGGGTCTTGGCGACGACCTTGTCCTCCCACTCCTGCACTTTCTGGCGAATGGATTCGCGGCTCATTCCTTCCTCCCTTGACTTGGACGAAACCGTTTCCCGCTGATCAACCGCCGATCAGGGACCACAGGATGCCGGCGGCGATGGCCGAGCCGATCACCCCCGCCACGTTGGGCCCCATGGCGTGCATGAGCAGGAAGTTGGTCGGGTCCTCCTTCGCGCCGACCATCTGGGCGACCCGGGCGGAGTCGGGAACGGCCGAGACCCCCGCGCCCCCGATCAGGGGGTTGATCTTGTTCTTCGTGAAGAGGTTCATCAGTTTCGCGAAGAGCACCCCGGCCGCGGTGGCCAGGATGAAGCTCACGGCCCCGAGGACGAAGATCTTGATCGACTGGGGCTTCAGGAAGGTCTCGGCCGACGCGCTCGCCCCCACGCCGACGCCCACCAGGATCGTCACGGTGTCGATGAAGGCCGACTTGGCGGTGTTGGAGAGCCGGTCGGTGACCCCGGACTCCTTGAGCAGGTTGCCCAGGAACAGCATCCCCAGGAGCAGGACGGCGCCCGGAGCGATGAGCGTGCAGATCAGGAACGACGCGATGGGGAAGAGGATGCGCTCGAGCTTCGAGGCGCTCCGGGCCGGTGGCATCTTGATGCGCCGCTCGGCCTTCGTCGTCAGGAGGTACATCACCGGCGGTTGGAGCACCGGCACAAGGGCGATGTAGGAGTACCCCGCGATGGCGACCGGGGCGATGAGGTGAGGCGCAAGCTGGGAGGTGAGGAAGATCGAGGTCGGACCGTCGGCCCCCCCGATGATCCCGATGGACGCGGCCTCCTGGGGGCTGAAGCCCAGCCACAGAGCCCCGGCCAAGCTGATGAAGATACCGCACTGGGCCGCGGCTCCGAGCAACACCAGCCGCGGGTTCGCCAGGAGCGACGAGAAGTCGGTGAGCGCCCCCACGCCGAGGAAGATCAGGGGCGGGTAGAACCCCTTGAGGATCCCCATGTAGAGGTAGTCCATCATGGTCCTGGGCCCGGCCTCCCCGGCCATGAACGCCCCGCTGATGAGCTCGAAGCCCGGCGGCATGGGGATGTTGGCGAGCAGGATCCCAAACCCGATGGGGATCAGGAGCAGGGGCTCGTAGTGCTTCTTGATCGCGAGATAGATGAATACGCAGGCGATCGTGATCATGAGCACGTGGCCCGGCCCAAGGTTGGCGAAGCCGGTGCTCAGGAGGAATTTCTGGAAAAACGCGCCGAGGTCCATGCTCAGGCCCCGATCACCACCAGCACCTCACCCACACCCACGTCCTGCCCCTTGGCGACCTTGACCTCCACGACCTTGCCCGCCACATGGGCCTTGATCTCGTTCTCCATCTTCATCGCTTCCATCACGACCAGGGTGTCGCCCACTTCCACGGCGTCGCCCGGCTTCACCGGCACTCCGAGGATGTGGCCTGGCATCGGGGCGGTGATCACCTCTCCTCCCGCGGGCGCCGCAGGGGGCGGCGCCGCCCGCGGGGCCGCGGCCGTGGCTGCCGCCCGCGGAGCCGTCGGGGCAGGCGCAGCCGGCGGGGCAGCGATGACGGCAGGAGCGGCGGGCAAGGCTCCCGATGGCACTTCCACCTGGTAGGGGACTCCGTTCACCGTGACCGTGGCCCGGTTTCCCGTTAGCCCGCCGATCTCGACGTGGTAGGCGTTCCCGTTGATCACGAGGTCGTAGCGGCTCATGGGTGAAGGCTCCTCCCTGGTCGCAGGGTCATCGTGGTTTCTCTTCTACCCTCGCAACGGCCGTTCGTGGCGGCGGGCCCGCCCCGACATGGCGTCCATGCGGCCGGCGAGCCGCCACCCGGGCGGCGGCCGACCGTAGGCGGCGGCCGCGGCCGCAGAGCGGTCCCGGTTCGACGCGAGGGCGAACGCGATGGCGGCCGCCACCTCCCCCGAGGGCGCCCCCCGAGCCCCGGCCAGATGGAGCCCCACCGCGACGGCGGCGGCCACCGCGCCCCCGTCGTCCGCGGCCGCTGCCCCGGCGTCCGCCCCGGGCTTCACCGCCGGGCTACGTGCGGCTGGCGTCGGGGGCGCCGCCGCGACCCGGCGGCCGCTCTCGAAGCGGGCGATCAGGATCTTGAAGTAGTGCATGTACAACGACAGCAGGAACAGGGCGGCGAAGACGACACCCATCCCCACCGCCGCCGTGACACCGGCGAAGGTCCAGATCGAGCCGTTGGCGGGCACGCTCGCCTCCTAGAGGGGGATGTTGCCGTGCTTGCGCGGCGGGTTGGAGTCGCGCTTGTTCCGACACGCCTCCAGGGCCTGGATGACGCGGCGCCGGGTGTCCTCCGGCAGGATCACCTCGTCGACGTAGCCGAGTTCGGCCGCCTGGTAGGGGTTCGCGAAGCGGTCGCTGTACTCGTCGATCTTCTGCAGGCGCGCCGCCTTCGGATCCTCGGCGCCGTCGATCTCCTTGCGGAAGATGATGTCCACCGCCCCCTGGGGCCCCATCACCGCGATCTCGGCCGTGGGGAACGCCAGGTTCACGTCTCCGCGCAGGTGCTTGGAGCTCATGACGCAGTACGCGCCGCCGTAGGCCTTGCGCGTGATCACCGTGATCTTCGGCACCGTGGCCTCGGAGTATGCGTAGATGAGCTTGGCCCCGTGCTTGATGATGCCCCGGTACTCCTGGTCCGTGCCCGGCAGGTACCCGGGCACGTCCTCCAGCGTGACGATGGGCACGTTGAAGGCATCGCAGAAGCGCACGAAGCGCGCCGCCTTCATGGAGGCCTCGCAGTCGAGACACCCGGCCAGGTACGCGGGCTGATTGGCCACGATCCCCACCGCCATGCCGCCCATCCGCGCGAATCCGACCACGATGTTGGGCGCGTAGTGCTGGTGGACCTCCAGGAAGTCGCCGTGGTCCGCCATGGCGTGGATGATGTCCTTGATGTCGTAGCCCTTGTTCGGGTTGTCCGGCACGGTCTCGTTGATCTCGGTGAGCTTCCGGTCGGCCGGGTCGTCGGAGGGGACGCTCGGCGGGTCCTCCAGGTTGTTGGAGGGCAGGAACGAGAGCAGCCGCTTGATCTCGCCGAGGCACTCCCGGTCGTTCGCCGCCAGGAAGTGGGCCACGCCGGACTTCTGGTTGTGGGTGAGGGCGCCGCCGAGCGCGTCCATGGTCACGTCCTCGTTGGTCACCGACTTGATGACCCGCGGCCCGGTGATGAACATGTGGCTCGTCCCGTCCACCATGAACACGAAGTCGGTCAGGGCCGGGCTGTACACCGCGCCGCCGGCGCAGGTTCCCACGATGCCCGAGATCTGCGGGACGACGCCGGAGCTCATCACGTTGCGGTGGAAGATGTTGGCGTACCCCGCCAGGCTCTGCACGCCCTCCTGGATGCGGGCGCCGCCCGAGTCGTTGAGGCCGACGACCGGAGCAGCCGTTCTTGAGGGCCATGTCCATGATCTTGCAGATCTTGTTCGACATGGTCAGCGACAGGCTGCCGCCGAACACGGTGAAGTCCTGGGCGTAGGCGTATACCGGCCGTCCCTCCACCTTGCCGTAGCCGGTGACGATCCCGTCCCCCAGGAACTTGGTCGCGTCCATGCCGAAGTTCGTGCACTGGTGCGTGACGAACTTGTCCACCTCCACGAAGGTGCCCGGGTCGAAGAAGAACTCGAGCCGCTCCCGCGCGGTGAGCTTGCCTTGCTCGTGATGCTTGGCGATGCGCTTCTCGCCGCCGCCGGCTTCGGCCTCGCGGTTCTTCTCGGCCAGGAGGTCGAACTTCTGCTTCAGCGTCGACATTCCGATCTCCTCCGTCGTCCTCGGTTGCCCCGGTCGTAGGGCCCCGCCCACCGGCGGACCCCGGGCGGCATCACGCGATGGTCACCAAGACCGCATCCTTCGGGACGCTGTCGCCCTTCTTGAAACGAACCGCCTCCACGACCCCGTCCACGGGCGCCTCGAGGCTGTTCTCCATCTTCATCGCCTCCAGGATCACCACCACGTCCCCGGCCTTCACGGCGTCGCCCGGCTGGACCAGGACGTCCACCACCATTCCGGGCATGGGAGCCGCGACCTGCCCCTTGGCCGCGGAAGCGGCAGCGGGCACCGGTGCCGCAGGCTCGGGCCGGGGGGCGGGCGCCGCAGGCATCGGGCGGGCGGCTGGCTGGGGAGCCGGTGCGACGGGAACGACCGCGGCGGCCAGCGGCGCTCCTCCGACGGCCTCCACCGAAACCTCGAAGTAGTCGCCTTCGACGTGCACGTGATAGGAGCGGGCCGCCGGACCCTTCGGCGGAGCCTCCTTCGCCGGCTTCTCCACCAACTCTCCCGCGACGGCCTTTCGGCACGAGTTCCTCCTCCCGCTTGGCGTCCTCCAGGGTGCGGGCCTTCCACTCGGCCGGGGCGGGCTCCTTGCCGTACTTCACGCTCAGGAACTTCTTCCCGGTCGTCGGGAACATGTTGTAGAGGACCAGGTCGGCCTCGGGTCTTGGCCAGGTCGCCGATCTCGGCCTTGGCCTTCTCCAGCTCGGGCTCGAGCACGTCGGCAGGGCGGCACGTGATCGGGCTTCTCACCGCGCGGGTACCCCTTCAGGGCCAGCTTCTGGAGCTCCTTGCTCATGGGCCGGGGCGGGGTCCCGTACAGCCCGTAGCAGTAGTCCTTCACCTGGCCGGAGATCATCTTGTAGCGTTCGGCGATCGTTGCCCCCGACCTTGCCCATGAGCACGTTCATCACGGCCTGCACCCCCACGATCTGGCTCGACGGGGTGACCAGCGGGGGAAAGCCGAGATCGGCCCGCACCTTGGGCAGTTCCTCGAACACGTCGCTGAGCCGGTCCATGGCCCCGGCCTCGCGCAGCTGGTTCACCAGGTTGGAGAGCATGCCTCCCGGCGTCTGGTGCATGAGCACGCCGATGTCGGCCACCGCCAGGCGGCTGGTGTCGAGCAGGTGGCGGTACTTGGGCGCGATCTTCTCCAGGTAGTCGGCCACCTCGTTGAGCACCTCCAGGTCGAAGCCGGTGTCCCGGTCGGTGCCCTGGAGCATGACCACGATGGGCTCGATGGCCGGGTGGCTCGAGCGGCCCGCGAACGGGGCCGAGCAGGTGTCGATGATGTCCACCCCGGCCTCGATGGCCTTGAGGAAGGTGTACTCCGCCATCCCCGAGGTGGTGTGGCAGTGGAGCTCCACGGGCAGCTTGGTGGCCTTCTTGATCGCCGGGATGAGCAGCGCCGGCGTCCTCCGGGGCCAGCAGGCCGGCCATGTCCTTGATGCAGATGGAGTGGGCGCCCATGGACGCGAAGATCTTGGCCTTGGCGACCCAGTACTCGAGGTTGAAGATGTCGCCGCCCATGCGTCGCCCGGTCACGGTGTAGGAGAGGGCCGCCTGGAAGTGCTTGCCGTTCTCCAGCACCCGCTTGGCCACGGTCGCGAAGTTGCGCTCGTCGTTGAGGGCGTCGAAGATCCGGAAGATGTCGATCCCCGCCTCGCACGCCTCGATCCACGAAGGCCATCCGCCATGTCGTCGGCGTAGTTGCGGTACCCCACCAGGTTCTGGCCCCGCAGGAGCATCTGGAACTTCACCTCCTTCGGGATGATAGCGCCGCAGGCGCTTCGGGCGTTCCCACGGGTCCTCTCCGAGGAACCGGTGCATGGTGTCGAAGGTGGCCCCGCCCCATACCTCCATGGAGTGGTAGCCCGACCTTGCCCGACGGTCTCGGCGATGGCCTCGATGTCCTCGGTGCGCATGCGCGTCGCGAACAGGCTCTGGTGCCCGTCGCGGAAGGTCAGGTCGGTGATCTTCAGGGGGTTCTTCGCCGGTCTTCTTCATGGCCACTCCTTGCCGTAGAAACCGCCCGCCGCGGGGCGACGAAGTCTACCAGCTCTTGGCCAGGCGGCGCTGCCAGAAATCCCTCATGAGCATCCCGTGCTGGCGCCCCGCTCCAGCCCACGCCGAGGGGGTGGGAACGGCGGGCGCGACCGGGCAGGGCGGCGGAGCCTGCGGGCAAGCCTCCTCCACCTCGGCCCTGTACTGCATCACCGCGGCGATCGCCGCGGTCAGCTTCCGGCGACGGGTCGTGTCCATCCCCGACCTCCTCCTCATCCCCCCTTGGCCAGCACGGCGAGGACCTTGGCTCCCCCGGAGCCGTGGGACAGGAGCCGGTGGCGCAGGCTCGACTCGAAATACACGCTGTCCCCCTCCCGCAGGACGATACGCTCCTGCTCGAGCACCAGTTCCACCTCGCCCTCCAGGATGAGCAGGAACTCCTCACCCTCGTGGCTGTACAGGTTCTCCTCGTCCCGCATGCCGGGGTCGACGAAGAGCAGGAAGGGCTCCATGATCTTGTCGCGCTTGCGGTGCGTGAGCGCGTTGTACGTATACCCATGCTGGCCGCCGGTCCGAGAGATGACCCGGGTCACGGCCGGCCGCTCCTCGCGACGCATCACCTCGTACGCCTCCTCCGGCCCCTCGTCCCGGAAGAAGTAGCCGACGCGGACCCCGAGCACCTTGGCGATCTTGGAAAGGGTCGCCAGCGGCGGCGACACGTTGTTGTTCTCGACCTGGGAAATGAGAGCCGGCGAAAAGCCGGTCTCGTCGGCGACCTCTTGGAGGGTCTTCTTGCGGAGCAGGCGCAGGCCCTTGATCTTGGCCCCGATGTTCAACTCCTCCAGGGGCCCCTCGCGGCCCACCGGGACCGGCGCGGGCCCGCCGGACTTCTCGCGGGCCCCTGCCTTCCGCCCCTTCTTGGGGGGGACCGGGGACGATCGGCTCCGAGAGGCTCGCTGCAGACGAGTCAAGGTCAAATGACTTTCGGAAAAGGGATGGGGGGATGCCGCAGGAACCGCGGCATTCTATGTGCTCCACCGGGAGGGGTCAAGGAGTCTTTAGCCCGGATAAAATCATTTTAGCCGAACTAAATACCGGGGGCGCCGCCGGAGCGTTGCGGCGCCCGGGGATCAGGCCTCCTGCCCAGCCTCGAAGCCCAGGCGCGACGAGAGCTTCCGGCCCGCCTCCAGCGCCAGGGGGATCAACTCCTGCTCGAGGCGCGACTCGGTGAACCGGTAGGCAGGACCCGAGATGGAGAGCCCGGCAATCACGCGGCGCGTGTAGTCCCGCACCGGAACTCCCACGCAGCGGATGCCCTCGTCGTACTCCTCGTCGTCGATGGCATACCCGGCCCCGCGGATCGTCTCGAGTTGCTCGAGCAGCCGCCCCCGGTCCGTGATCGTGTGCTCGGTGTAGCGCCTTCATCACGCTCTCCGCGAGAACCCGTTCCACCTCGTCCTCGGACTCGAACGCGATCTGGGACTTCCCGACCGCCGAGCAGTACACCGGGAGGCCGACCCCGACCCGGGACACGACCCTCACCGGCCGCGTGGCCTCCACGACGTCCACGTACACGACCCGGTCGTCGCGGATCACGCCGAGGTACGCGGTCTCGTTGGCCCGCTCGACGATCTCCTCGAGAATCGGCCGGGCCATCTTGAGAAGGCCCATGTGCTTGATGAACACCTGGCCCAACTCCAGGACCCGAAGGCCGAGCCGGTAGTTGCCGGTGACCTTGTTCTGCTCCATGTAGCCGCGGCTCTCGAGCGTGGCGAGAAGGCGGAACACGTTGTTCTTGTGCAGTCCGAGCCGCTTGGACAGCTCGGTCACGCCCAACTCGGTGTCCTCGCCGCGGAACTCCTCGAGGAGATCGAGGGCATTGGTTACCGACTGGATGATGTAGCTGGACTTCTTTCGCTTGCCCACGGAAGCGCCCTCCCGCTCTCGACGACGGCCTTCGGTTTCGTCAGTCCATACTGCGCTGCAGCATTCTACCCGTGCCCCGCCGCCTCGTCAACGGGCAAAACACTACTCCACTCAGGACAAACGGGCCGGCGGCGGTACTTCTTCCCCGCCCGAAGGCTCAGGACATGCCGCCAACGGTCGGACAGGCTGCACGCTCGACCCAGCCACCCAGGACACGGGGCCCGGCAGGAAGATCTGGCAGCCCGAGAAGGGGAATAAGATAAAATGCCGTTATATTCCTGTCAAGGGGCAAGACAAAGGGGGGGAGGTCTCCCTCCCCCCCCGAGATGCGATCGTCTTCAGTCCTGCAGCCAGGAGTGCGAGTAGAGCACGTCCCCGTTGAGGACCCGCACGGTCTTGTGGAGGACCTTCTCCTTGTCGGTCTTCGGAGCCACGTCCTCGCCGTCCATGAGGCGGGCGACGTACGCGGCCTCGGCCGCCCACTTGCCCTGGCAGATGGCCATCATGTCCGCATCGTAGGCGTCCACGATCGCCGACTCCTGGCCCAGGTGGTAGAGCATGAGCAGGTACACCTGGTTGAGGATCGGCCGCAGGTCGTTGGGAGCGCCGTTGGAGACATTGGAGAGCCCGCAGGTGTTGGTCGCCCCCGGGACGATGTCCTTCACCATGGGCAGGAACTCCATGTAGGCCTTGACCTGGTTGATGTCCACCGACACCGGCAGCACGATCGGGTCGACCCAGTAGCGGGCGTGGTCGATGCCGAGTTCGTCTCCCGTCGCCATGATGGTGGAGAGCGCCACGGCGCGCTCGCTGGCGTCGCGCGGGATCCCCTCCTCGCTCATGGTCAGGGCCACGAAGTCCGCGTCGTACTTCTTCACCAGGGGCAGCCGCTCCTCCATGCTCTGGGGCTGCGCCGAGATGGAGTTCACCAGGGCTCGCTGGTTGCAGACCTTGAGGCCCGCCTCCACGGCCAGGGTGTTGGTCGTGTCCAGCGCCAGCCGCACGTCCTTCTTCACCTCCTGGACCGTCTGGACCAGCCACTGCATCATCTCGTCGCCGGCCTTGCGCGCGGGACCGAGGTTCAGATCCAGCATGTCCGCGCCGGCCTCGAGCTCCTCCTCCGCCATCTGCTGGATGGGGCCCTTGCTCTTCTCCCGGATCGCGGGCCCGATCGTCTTCGACATGATGTTGATGCTCTCGGCAATCGTGTAGATCTTCATTCCTGCCCTCCTGGTTCTTTCTTCAATAGGGTTGGGACCCGGCCCCCCTGCGGGAGCGCCCCGGAAAAGCGAAGGGCGGCCGGCCCCGCCGACCGCCCCTGGATCCGGTCAACCGTTGTTCGCCGCGTAGTCCTTGAGGAACTTCGGGAGGTCGGCGGCCTCCCGGGGGCCGATGACGACCTCCCAGCCCTCGCCGAGCTCTTCCTCGAACTCGCCGGAAAGCTGCGCCACGTAGCCGGGGATGATGATCTTGCGGTGGCTGACCTTCTCCGCGATGCCGCTCTTCTTGACGAAGGGCGCCATGGCGTCGGCCACGAACTTTCCGGCCGACCAGGCGGTGAGCACGCTCATGCCCTCGGTGTCCATGATCAGCAGCCAGGTGGGCACCCGGCTCGCCTCCACCTCGGCGGCTCACCACGAAGTAGGTCAACGCGAAGTTGGTGGTGATGATCACGCGGGCTGTCGGGGCCGGGGTTGTTGATCTCGTAGATCCCCTGGTCCATGGTCATCGGCCGCTGCGGGTCGGTGTAGATGTTCGAGCCGGTTCACCAGCAGCGGCATCGTCATCGGCCGGATCCAGGGTGCCCAGCACCACCACGCCGGCGTACTTGTCCATGAGCACGGTCGCGTAGGCGGCCTGGAGTTCCTTGTGGTCGGTCATGGCGCACGGGAAGGCGATGGTCGGGAAGCCGAGGGCGCGGAACTTCTTGTCGAGGGCCGCCCGCCGGATCGCGATGTTCGCCGTGACGGTCTCCCGCAGGCCCTTCCAGCCCGTGTCCAGCAGGACCTCCTTGAGGCCGGCCGCCACGAACTTCTCGCCCACCGCCGCGAGGTCGTCCAGGCTCGTCGCCCTTGGCCACCACGGCGCACGCCGAAGTCCTTGGCCATCTGGACGAAGGCGTCGGCGCGTGGCCGCCGTGGCCGCGTGCAGCGCGAACTTCTTGCCCCTTGACTGGCCGCGGCCGCGGCCTTGAGGGCGGCCAGGCTCTCGGACGACAGGATCGATGCCCTTCCCCGTGGCCCCGGCGACCTTCTTCACCAGTGCCACGAAGGATCGCCTGGTCCTTCTTCTCGATCCCACACGAAGGCGAAGTTCGGCTTCAGGGTGAGGCCGACTCGGTCGAAGCCGGTCTCGTTGAGCAGCTTCAGCTCGGCGTCCACCGCGTCGGCCGCCATGTTGTTCGTCAGGGCCACCGCGATGCCGGTGGGATTCACGAAGGTCTTCTCGTGGCGGTACTTCACGGTCTCGCCGCCCACCTTGTGGGCGTCGTCGCCCTGGCCGAGGGTCCACCACGCGGATCGGCGGCGCGCTGGCCTCGGAGAGCTTCTCCTTGGCCTCGTCGGACACGTAGGGGCACTGCGACAAGCTCCGCCTTGCCCGCCGCGAGCTTCATCGCGAAGGCAAGGCAGGTGGGCTCGCCGCAGTCCTTGCAGTTGGTCTGCGGGAGCATCTTGTAGATCTGGATTCCAGTCAGTCCCATGGTGCGAATCTCCTTTCGTCGGCAAACGCGCGGTTCGCGGATGTTCGAGCGGTCCCGCGGAGTCCGGCAGGGGCGAGGGACGAGGCCCTGCCCCCCCGGGCGGATGCCTACATCATCGGCTCCATCTCGAGGGCCGGGTGACCCACCTTCTGCATGAACTCCATGCACCTCTTCCTCGGTCGTGCCGTTCTCCTCGGTGGCGATCTTGTCGTACAGATCGGGGCAGCCCTCTTCCGCGCCCCGCTTCTCGATGACGTCCTTCATGCTCTCCTTGAGCGTCTTGGGCAGCCAGGCGATGCGCTTGATGCCGCCGTCGGCGCTGATGAACTTCTTCGACCCGATGTAGAACTTGGAGATGCCCACGAAGCCCGGGGTCTGCGCCCCGCCGCCCACCGAGCCGGCGAGCGTGGAGAACGGCATGCCGCAGGGGGTCATCGCCCGGCGTAGTCGCGGTCCACCATCATGACGCCGTTGGCACATGGGCAGGAGCACCGCGATGGCCTCGAAGCAGCCGCAGGAGGTCATCGGGTCCTCCATCAGGGAGTAGGCGCTGAACGCGGCACCGCCTCGTGGGAGTTCTTGAGCACGAACTCGTTGACGCCCTTCCACTGCCCGAGCGCTCGACTCGATGGCATCGCCCTTCTGGATGGGCTGGTTGGGCCCGGTGGGGGTGATCTCGAAGGCGGCCTTGCCGTCGAGCCAGTTGTAGGCGCCGCACAGGCCGGGCCGCTCGGGGGTGATCACGCACACGTGGTCGGGCGCGAAGGACTGGCACAGCGTGCAGCTGTAGAAGGTGTCGACGCTCTCGTCGGTCATGCGAGCCGAGGCGCTCTTCGCGCTCCTTGTAGACGGTGCGGGCCTCTGCCATGAGCTCCTTCGACCTTGGCCGGGTCGGTGTAGATCGTCACCTGCACCTTGTCCAGGATCTTGCCGAACTCGTTGTGGAACTTGGCGTGCAGGATGGTGCCGAAGTGCTTGAGGCTGAAGCCCGCCGCGAAGGCCTTCTTGCGAGATGCGCATCCACACGATGTCGCGCTGGCCGATGTGCAGCACGCCCTCGGCGCCGTTGAGCAGGTGGTGGATCTGGCGCTCGAGGATCGGCTCGAAGTCGGCCTGCATCTTGCGGCCCGGCCACCTCGACCCAGATGGCCAGCGGGTAGCGTGCTCCCCTCCTCCATGTCGTCGAGGTCGGGGCCGATCACCGTCGAACTTGCCGTCCTCGACCTCGTCGAGCTCCTTCATCTGGCAGAACTCGAAGCCCTCGGACTTCGGGCCGGCCAGCTCCACGTGCATGTGCGTCCCGGCGCGATCCGCTCGCCCTCGAAGGCCGGGCGAGTGGGAGACCGGGATGTCGATCTTCGGTGATCTGGATCTTGAGGCCGCGGACCTCGATGGCCTTGGCCACGATCTGGTCGTGGGGGATGTTGGAGACCACGTGCTCGTAGGTGCACACGCCGGTGGGCAGGATCTCCGGGATGTCGGTGTCGGCGATGGTCGGGAAGCCGTAGTTGATGGCCCCGGCCGCCGCGGCGTACCACTCGTCGGTCGACCTCGCCCAGGGCCAGCACGAAGGCGAACACGCGGTTCTTGTTGTAGCGCAGGATGCCGGCGAAGTCGCCGGGCTGGACGCCGCCGAAGGCCATGGCGGCCCGGGTGGCGAAGCCCACGGCGTGGATCGCCGCGGAGATGTCCTGGCCGAAGGGCACGAGCCGGGTCGGCCAGCCGACCTGCACGCCCGTCCTCCACCAGCTGCTCGGCGAAGGTCGTGCCGTTGTGCTCGGCGGCCATGAACACGTAGATGCCCTTCTCCTGCAGCTCCTTGGCGATCTTCGCGGCGGTCTCGCTGTCCGGGGCCGAGCCCGACCACGGCCGCGAAGCCCGGGGCCGAGCCGTCCACGAACTCGACGCCGCGCTTGCGCATGATCACGTCGTCGGCGGCGCCCAGCCAGATGTTGTCCTGCGACGGGTCCTCGCCCGGGCACGTAGGGGATCGGGTCCTCGAGGTACTTCAGCGCCTCTTCCATGTCGTAGCAGAAGAGGGTCTGCATGCCGGCGTCGAGGGTCGTGGCCCAGGTAGGGCACCCAGAGGTCGTCGCGACACGTGCGGGGGCAGCAGGCTCTTGCACTTCGCGAGCACCGGCTTCATGTCGCCGAGCTTCTCGACCTTCGTGCCCGAGGATGCCGTAGATGACCGGCAGGTAGTAGCCGGTGTTGGGAAGCTTGACTTCCTTGTCCTCGCCGTACTTGGCGATGGCGTCGTTGACCTTCTTCTCGACGCGCGCGTAGATGACTGTGCGCGCCGCGGATGGCGGCGGATGCGATGATCTTGGACATTGTCTTAGTCCTCCCTCGACTTAGAGCTCGAGCTCGCGGCGGGCTTCCATGTCGAAGAGCACTCGCTCCTTCTTCTCATGATGCCCAGGGCCTCGCGCTTCTTGTCGATGTGGTCGATCATCAGCTTGGCCATCTTGTACGGGTCGGGCTCGAAGCGCCCAGTTGCCGCCCACGTCCTTCTCCATGCCCTCCGAACAGGTAGTCGGCGAACTTGGTGCCCTCCACGTGCGGGAAGGTCACCCCGAACACCGTGAACACGCCGCTGGCCACGAAGTACTGGCCGATGGCGATGGCCTTCTCGCTCATCTACTCCGGCGCCGCGCCCGGCCACCGGCAGGTCGGAGATGTCGTCGCCCAGGCCGCCGGTCCGTGACCATCGCCGAGAGCGGCCATCGAGGATGCGGCTGTTGTCCACGCAGGCGCCCGAGTGCAGCACCGGCGGGATGCCGACGGTCTCGCACACCTCGCGCAGGCCCGGGCCCGCAGTACTTCGCGGCCGCCTCGGGCTGCATGAAGCCCGCCTTGGCCATGGCGATGGCCGAGCAGCCGGTCTGCACCACCAGCACGTCGTTCTTCAGCAGCTCCTTGACCAGCTCGATGTGCACCCAGTCGTGCTTGACCCGGGGGTTGTTGCAGCCCACCACGCCGGCGACGCCGCGGATCCGGCCGTTGATGATGTTGTCGTTGAGCGGCGTGTAGCTGCGCCCGGAAGCGTGCCGCCCAGCATGTAGTTGATCGTCTCGTGGCTGAACCCGCCGATCAGCGGCTCGTCTTGCGGTCCGGGATGGTGACCTTCTCCCGCGGTTCTTGAAGTTGTCGATGGCCATCCGTCATCAGCTTCCGCCGGCTTCCCGGGCGCCGTGGTCCCCGTGGAACTCGATGTGCTCGGCGCCGTCGATCTTGGCAGCGGTAGTTGGTGGTGATGAACTTGGTGTGGTAGCACTTGGCAGCTCCGCCAGACCCTGCCTGGATGCACTGCACGTCCACCATCATCGCGTCCACCGCGCCGGTGATGATGGCCGAGTCGCACTGCAGGAAGTTGCCGGCGTGGGGCACGCCGTGGCGCATCAGCATCTCGTTGGCGGAGCAGCACATGCCGACCAGGTTGATGCCCTTGGCCCCCTCGCGCCTTGGCCTTGGCGATCATCTCCGGGTCCTCGGCCAGGCGCATCATCATGTCCAGAAGCTGCGGCTCGTGGCCGTGGACGATGACGTTGACCTGCTTCTCCTTCGAGCACGCCCAGGTCGATCTCGGCGCGCACCGGCGCGGGGTGCCGAACATGATGTCGCTGCAGGTCGGTGGAGATCATCGAGCCGCCCCAGCCGTCGGCCAGGGCGCAGCGCGCGGCGCCCAGCATGATGTTGCGGTAGTCCTGGTCCACGCCCATGTGGGTGCGGTGCATCATCTCCACCACCTCGCGGTCCACGCCGCGGGGCAGGATGCCCAGCTCCTTCCAGATCTCGTAGCGCTTCTTCGGGGCCCGCTCGAGCAGCTTCAGGTCGCCGTGCTGCTGGCCGAACTCGGCCAGGCAGGCCTCGCCCAACTCGATGGCGATGTCCTTGAGCTCGCGGTCGTCGGTCTCGACCTCGAAGTGCTTGGCGAACGCCAGCAGCTTCGCCTCGTCCTTGATCTCGAAGTCCGGGTTCTCACCCTTGGCCACGCTGTAGAACAGCTCGGCCATCTCCCGGCCGTGGTCGGAGTGGGCCGCGGTGCCGGCGGCGACCACGCGCGCGAAGCCGCGCGCCTGGAAGGTGTCGATGTTGGCGCCGCACACCCCCACCTTCTCGTAGGGCGCCTTGCTGGACAGGCGGCAGGGGCCCATGAAGCAGTGCTTGCAGCACGCGTTCTGGGCGCCGATGGGGCAGGGCTTCATCTCGTCGGCCCGGTCGAACGCGGTGCTCACGCCGTCCTGCCGGCCCTTGGTCAGCATCTGCGCTGGTGGACTCACAGACCGTGATGTCCTGGATCTCACGCAAGCTTTGCCATAGCGAATTACCTCCCTCAGGTTTGGCTCGTGCCGGCCCTAGGCCGACACGTCGTCGATGACTTTCTTGAGGACCTTGCACCGACTCCGGGTGCCGCAGGATCAGGACAGTCGGCGCCGGCGACCAGCAGGTCCGTGGCGGTCACGGTCTCCCACAGCACGCCGCGGGTCGTCGGCGTCCCCGAAGGTGGGCTCCTCGGCCGCGGAGATGGTGGCTTCCTTGGTCTTCCAGCAGTACTTGCCGATGTCGCAGATCAGCGGCGACTGCATCTTCTCGTCGCCCTGCTTCAGGGCGGTGAGGCGGTCGCGCTCCATCACCGTGTAGCTGTACTCGATGCCGTAGCCCAGGGCGCCGGTGGAGGGATCCATGAGGATCTTGTTCATGGGCACGCCCAGGTTGTTGAGCAGGATGTTGAGCTGCTTGGCCATGTTGACGTCGATCGGGGTCTGGGCCACCACGGTGTGGCCGTAGCCGATGGCGGCGCCGCCGATCTTCTTGTAGTTGTCCTCCACCGCGGGGCCGATGACCAGGTTCAGGCCGTCGCAGACCTCGGCCACCTTGGCGAGCACCTCGGCGTCCTTCTCCGCCGTTCTCGCAGCCCCACACGATCAGGGGCACGGAGATCGCCTCGGCCACCTTCTTGGCCAGGGCCGCGGCCTCGTCGGCGCTGGTGTCCATGCCGTTGGGATCGGTGCTGGCCAGCTGCAGGCAGATCGCCTCGGCACCGTACTCGTCGATGCACTTCTTGGCCCAGGCGACGGGGTCGCCCAGCACGTCGGCGAACGGTGCCTTGACGGCCTCGGACCAGGTCTCGGTCGGTCTCGGGCCTGTCGTACACCTCCATGGCGACGAGGGGCCGGTTGGGGAACTCACCCTCGAAGTTGCACATCGGCATGGCGGTCTCGGCCGCCCAGCTTCACCGCCTTGGCGCCCGCACCGATGGTCACCTCGACGATCTTTCCGGCGTACGTGTCCTTGGGGAACTCAAATGCCATCGCTCACGCTCCTTTCGTCCAGTGGCGCATGGCCGTGGACTGGTTGAAGTACGCGGCCGTTCAGCCGGCCAGATCCTCCCTCGACAGGTACACGCTCCAAAATCGACCCCACGGCCCGGTAGGCGGGCGAGTCGTCTGGAAGCTGGAAGGTCGGCTTCCCCTCCAGGTCGTACGGCGTACACGTTGGGATCGCTGGGCACGACGCCCGCCAGGGTCAGCCCCAGACGGTCGATCTCCTGCCGGGTCGGCTCCTCCAGATCTCCGTCGACGCCGGTTCACGATGAGCGGCGATGCTCCCCGATGTCCAGCTTGAGTCTCCGCGACCAGCTGCTCGATCCGCTTGGCTGCCTGGATCCCGCGCACCGAGGAGTCGGTGACGGTGAACATGAGGTCCATGTTGTGGGTGGTGCGGCGCGACAGATGCTCCATGCCGGCCTCGTTGTCCAGCACCACGAACGCGTAGTTGTCCGCCATCTCGTCCACGTACTTCTTGCACAGGGTGTTGGCGTAGCAGTAGCACCCGGGCCCCTCGGGCCTGCCCATCACGATCAGGTCGAACCCGTCGGCCTCGATCAGGCACTCCTGGGTCTTGTAGTTGATGAACGCGTCCTTGGTCATGCCGGCCGGAACCGTCGCCGATGCCCCTCGCGGATCTGCGCCGATGGTCTGGTGAGACGCCCAGTCCGAGGACCTCGTTGAGGTTCATGTTGGCGTCGGCGTCCACCGCCAGCACCCGGCCCCGCGCCCGTCCCACCAGGTGGCGGATGATCAGGCCCGCGACGGTCGTCTTCCCGGTCCCGCCCTTGCCCGCCACCGCGATGTGCGAATCCCATGGTCGTCCCTCTCCCTGCCTCAGTGCGACCGCCGCCGCACGGAGCGCCTTCAGGCGCTCGGCGCGGATCGGGAACTCCTCCATCCGCGTGTGCGGCAGGAACAGGGCCGCCACGTACTCGTCCATGTAGATGTTGGAGGCGCGACAGCTCGATGTTGGTGATCATCGTGGCGACCGCCTCCACCTCGTCCATCTTGTCCTGGAACAGGGACGCCAGCTTGCAGCCGGTCAGGCTCGTGTTGCCGCCGTAGGTCACGATCTCCGGGGTCGACCTCCGGGCAGCAGGCCGATGGCCATGGCCTTCTCCACGTCGATGTAGTGGCCGAACCCGCCGGCGATGATGATGCGCTCCACGTCGGTGAACTGCAGGCCGACGCTCTTGAGCAGCACCGAACAGGCCGCGTAGATCGACCCCTTGGTGCGGATCAGGTTGTCGATGTCCGGCTCGCATGACCACGAGGTCCTGGTCGAGCTGGGTCTCGTCCTTCCAGCACAGCACGTACTCCCAGCCGGTCTCCCCCTCGCGGACCCGGTTGGTCTTGCCGGCCAGGTCGCGGTTGATCTTGCCGTTCTGGGAGATGATGCCCGCCCTGGCGAACTCGGCCAGCACGTCGATCATGCCGGAGCCGCAGATCCCCTTGGGCGCCGCTCTGGCCGATGGTGAGGATCATCGGCTCGAAGTTCTCCGGGTTCACCCGCACCTGCTCGATGGCCCCGTAGGTGGCCCGCATGCCGAACTTCACGCCGCCGCCCTCGAACGCCGGCCCGGCCGACGCCGACGCCGAGACCATCCAGTCCTGGTTGCCGATCACGATCTCGCCGTTGGTGCCCACATCCATGAACAGCGTCAGCTGCGGGGCTGAGGTGGATGCCCGTGGCCAGGACCCCGGCCGTGATGTCGCCGCCCACGTAGGACGCCACGCACGGCGTGGCGAACCCGGTGACGTGGGGCGGCAGCTCGATACCGAGGTGCGGCAACCGGAAACGGCGGGAAGAAGTTCGCGGTCGGCACGTAGGGCGCCTCGCGGATGAACTTGGGGTTCAGCCCCAGAAGCAGCTGGGTCATGGTGGTATTGCCCGCGAACACCGCGTGGGTGATCGCCTCCGGCGTCACCTCGGCCTTGTTCCAGCAACTCCGGCGACCACCCCGTTGATGGTCTTCACCACCCGCTTCTGCAGCGCCTCCAGCCCGCCCGGCTTCAGGGCGTGTGACGATGCGGCTGATCACGTCCTCGCCCATCGAGACCTGGGAGTTGTAGTCCCCGGCCCGGTCACCTCCTTCCCGCTGTTCACGTCGAGCAGGGCACCGTGGATGGTGGTGGTGCCGATGTCGATCGCCAGGCAGTACGTAGCGGTCCGGGTGTCGCCCGGCTCCACGTGGGTCAGGCGGCGGCCGGTGCGGCTGTCGTGCACCACCGTGGCGGTCACCTTCCACTCGCCCGCGCGCAGCACCGTGCGCCAGTTCGCTGCAGCACGGCGAAGTCGGTAGCCGACGCTTCTCCACCCCGTGGTCGTGCTTGAGGACTGGCCCAGGCGGCCCATGTCGGAGACGTTGTTGTCCTCCGACGGCGGGGTCAACTCCACGTAGTACTTGACGACCGCCGGGTCGGACCGCAGCTCGGCGAACTCGGCGCCGAGGCGCGCCGCGGCGAGGACGTGCTCCGGCGCCACCTTGAGCATCTGGCGGGCCAGAACCCCCTTCTCGTAGCGGGACTCGACCGGCACCTCGACCACCAGGTCGCCGAGGATCTCGGTCTGGCACGCGAGGCAGAAGCCCTGCTCCTTCTCCGCTGCGAGAGCTTCGCAGAGGGCTTGGTGCGGAACTCTCCCTCCAACGACCTTGACCTTGCACTTGCCGCACGTCCCGGCCCCCCGCAGGAGGCGTTGACGTGCACGCCGGCGACCATCGCGACGCGGAGGAGGTTCTCCGCCTCGCGATAGACGTCGATGGACACGTCGTCGGGCTCGAAACGAACGGTGTAGCGCTTCTGCGGCAAGGCATGCTCCCGGGAAAAGGGAGGACGGGGAGGGCAAAGGCCCTCCCCGCCAAACCTCAATGCGGTGGATCAGCTCTAGAACAGACCCTTGATGCGGCCCGTCTCGGTGTCGATGTCCACGTACCTGTACGCCGGGTCGGCGCGACGGCCGGGCATGGTGCGCATGACGCCCAGCAGCGGGTACAGGAAGCCGGCTCCGAGGCTGGCGCGGATGTCGCGGATCGGCACCCGGAAGCCCTTCGGGCGGCCCTTGAGCGTCAGGTCGTGGCTCAGGGAGAGGTGGGTCTTGGCCATGCAGATCGGCAGCTTGTCGTACCCCAGCTTCGTGAACTGGGCGATCTTCTGCTCGGCCTCGGGCATGTAGTCGACACCGTCGGCGCCGTAGATCTTCGTCGCGATGGTCTCGATCTTCTGCTTGATGGAGCCAGTCGTCCGGGTAGAGGAACTTGAAGTCCTTGGGCTCGTCGCAGGCCTTCACCACGGCCTGGGCCGCCTCCGTCGACGCCGGCGCCGCCGTGCATCCACACCTCGATCGGCACCGAGGCGCTGGCGCCGGCCTTCTCGGCGCGCTTCTGGATGATCGGCGACCTCCTCGTCGCGGTCGAAGGCGAAGCGGTTGATCGTGTTGACCACCGGAACGCCGAACTTCTTCATGTTCTCGATGTGCGTCTCGAGGTTCTCGATGCCCTTTTCGAGGTACTTGTAGTGCTCCTCCTTCAGGTACTCGGCCAACTGCTTGGGCGTGTACTTGGAGATCTCGGACCAGGGCATGCCGTGCATCTTCAGGGCGCGCACGGTACAGGTGACCACGACGCAGTCGGGGCTGAAGCCGCCGTACCGGCACGTGATGTTGAGGAACTTCTCGGCGCCCATGTCCGCGGCGAAGCCGGACTCGGTGACGGTGTAGTCGCCCAGCTTCAGCGCCACCGTGTCGGCCATGATGGAGTTGTTGCCGTGGGCGATGTTGGCGAAGGGGCCGGCGTGGATCGAGGGCCGGGTTGCCCTCGAGGGACTGGATCAGGTTGGGCTTGAGCGCGTCCTTCATCAGCACGGTCATCGCGCCGGCCACCTGGAGGTCCTCGGCGGTCACCGGCTTGCCGTCGTAGGTGTAGGCCAGCAGGATGCGGCCCATGCGCTCGCGCAGGTCCTTCAGGTCGGTGGCCAGGGCCAGGATCGCCATGACCTCGGAGGCCACGGCGATGTCGAAGCCGGTCTGCCGCGGGATGCCGTTGAGCTTGCCGCCCAGGCCGACGACGATCTCGCGCAGGCAGCGGTCGTTCAGGTCGACGACGCGGTTCCACTGGATGGTGAGGGGGTCGATGTTCAGGGGGTTGCCGTGCATCAGGCTCGTGTCGAGCGCGGCCGAGCACAGGTTGTGGGCGATGGAGACGGCGTGGATGTCGCCGGTGAAGTGCAGGTTCAGGTCCTCCATCGGCACGATCTGGGAGTAGCCGCCCCCGGCGGCGCCGCCCTTGATGCCGAACACCGGGCCCAGGCTGGGCTCGCGCAGGGCGAGCATGGCGTTCTTGCCGATGCTTGTTCAGGCCCTCGTAGAGCCCGATGGAGGTGACGGTCTTGCCCTCGCCCAGGGGCGTCGGGCGTGCAGGCGGTGACGTCGATCAGCTTGCCGTCGGGCTTGTCCTTGAGCCGCTTGAGAACGGCGTCGAAGTTCGACCTTGGCCTTGTAGTTGCCGTAGTACTCGAGCTCGGACTCCAGAGATGCCCGCCTTGTCGGCGATCTCCCTGATGTGCTGCATCTTGTGGGCCTGGGCGATCTCGAGATCCGACGGGACGTTCCTCGGCTTGAGCTTGCTCATTGCCTTGGCTGCGGGCTTGGCTGCGGGCTTGGGCTTCGCTGCGGACTTGGGCTTCGCTGCGGACTTGGACTTGGGCTTCGCCATAGATCCTCCCTCCGTTCGGCCTCAAGGCCGTAAGCAGGTTTGCCGCGACACGACGCGGCCTGCGTCTCGGTGGTGTAGCTGCGGGTCTCACGGGGCCGACGGCCCCGCTGGCCGCGCTGGCGGCCCGGCGATCGGGAAGACCCGCGAAACGAAGTCGTCGGGGATCGAAACCTCGGCCCGCGCTAGCCCGTCCCCTCGGGAAACCCCTCTGCGGCGAGCCGAACCGGCGTTTCACCCGGCGGAAAAGCCGGGCAAGGATACTGAGGCGGTTTTTGGGCTGTCAAGGCCATTTTCCCCGGCGATTGTTGAGAGAATTGGCACATGGTCCGCCACCCCTCCCGAGGCCGCCGAACGCCTCCCCCCGACCAAGCCTCCGGGCCGCTTCAGAAACGATATCCCACGCCGAGGTAGAGGCCGTTCTCGTCGAAGAGGTGGAGTTCGCCGGAGAAGAACACGTTGGGGGTCACGAAGTAGTCCGCGCCCCCGAACACGCCGAGGAAGTTGTCCGAGGTGTAGTCGTCGATCCCCTGGTTCATCTCGTAGTGCGCGTACGAGAAGCGCAGGCCCCCGAAGGGGTAGAAGTAGCCGACCCGACCCGCCGCCCCCAGCTCGCGCACGAGGTAGAGAGCCGCGTGGTATCCCATCCGCTCTACCTTCCGCGACCCGTCTTCGCTGCGCAGGTACTCGGCCTGCAGGTCCGTCACGAGCTTCATCGACTGCTCGGGGAAGTTGAGCAGCCCGTACCGGAGCCCGATGCCCAGGTCCTCGCCGAGGGACCCCTGGAAGTCCACCCGGTCGAACTCCGAGTCCCCGAAGCCCAGGGTCGCGTACAGGTCGAGGCCGTCGAGAACGCCGATCTGGCCCCGGAAGAGCATGCGGCGGGAGGTGACCTCGTCGTCGCGGCCGTCCTTGACGTCGCGCTCCCCGTACCCCACGGAAGCGGAGAGCGCAAACTTGCCAGGCCCCAGCGGGACCGCAAGGCCCCCGCTCTGGGACGCCCGGGCCGCGGCCGAGGCACCGACCATCGCGACGACGACGAGAAGGACCGCAAAAGACCTCATGCACTTTACCTCCCTGGGGAATCCGACCGGGCACCGGCCGCGGCGGCGCGAGGACTCCGTTTACCACAACGGCGCAGTCCCTCCAAGCCCTCGCCGGCGGGACCCGCCGCGGCTCGGAAGGCGCATGCCCGGACGCGCCGGACACCGGCGGAAACCTTGATTTCCCGGGTTACCGTGGTGTAGCGTTGCCGCCTTTCTCCGTCCAGGGCCCTCGGCCCCCTCCGGGAGTGCGTTCCGATGCTCGACCAGATCCGCAAGAACGTCCGCCACCCCTATATCCAGGTGCTCCTCGGCCTGATCATCGTGGTCTTCATCCTGTTCTTCGGCTGGAGCATGCGTTCCCAGCCGCCGAACTACGTGGCCAAGGTCAACGGCGACACCATCGACTTCCGCTCCTACCAGCAGGCGTACAACGGGCTCGTCAGCATCTACCAGGAGGCCTACAAGAACGAGCTCAACTCCGACCGCATCCGGCAACTCGGGCTCGGCCGGCGCGCGCTCGACCAACTGGTCGACCGGACGCTTCTCCAGCAGGAGGCGTCGCGCCGCGGCATCCGCGTCGCCGACGACGAGGTCCGGGGGGCGATCGAGGGGCTGTCGGTCTTCCAGGAGGCCGGTTCCTTCAGCAAGCCCCTCTACGTGCGCGTCCTCGAGGCCAACCGCCTGACGCCGCTCGAATACGAGACCTCGAAGAAGCTCGAACTGCAGCTCCAGCGGGTGGAGGCCTCGATCCGAGCGGAGGCCTCGGTGTCCGACGCCGAGGTGGACCAGGAGTACCGGGACCGCAACAACCGCGTGGTCGTCGACTACGCGTCCTTCAGCCCCGCCGCCTTCGAGCCCGAGGTCAAGCCGACCGAGGAGGCGCTCGCCGACTTCTTCCAGGCCGAGGCCGAGACCTTCCGGCGCCCGGAGAGGAGGGCGGCCCGCTACGTGCTGTTCGCCCCGGAGGCGTACACCGGCGCGGTGGAGGTGACCGAGCAGGAGCTTCGCGACGAGTACGCCTGGCGCGCGGAGGAATTCCAGGTGAAGGAAGCCGTCCGGGCCCGGCACCTCCTGGTGCGGGTCGCCCCCGACGCCGGCGAGGGCGACCGGAAGGCGGCGCGGGAGAAGATCCAGAAGCTGCGGCAGCAGATCGAAGGGGGCAAGCCCTTCGCGGACGTCGCCCGGAAGAGCTCCGAAGACCCGGGGACCAAGGACCAGGGAGGCGACCTGGGCCTCTTCGAGCGCGGACGGATGGTGCCCGAGTTCGAGCAGGCGGCGTTCGCCCTGGAGCCGGGCAAGGTGAGCGATCCGGTCGAGACATCCTTCGGATATCACCTCATCCTCGTGGAAGAGCACCGGCCCGCCTCCCAGAAGGCCTTCGAGGACGTGCAAGACACCCTCGCGGGGGAGATCCGCCGGCGAAAGGCCATGGAACAGACCTACGCGGCGGCCGACAACGTGCTGATGGACCTCGAGGACGGGAAGACGACCTGGGAGAAGCTCGCGGCGGAACGGGAGGTGAAGACCTCGGACATCGTCCCCGAGGGCGGCGCCGTCAGCGGGGTGGAGAAGCCCGCCGAGTTCACCGAGGCCCTCTTCGCCATCGGGAAGGACAAGGCGGGAGAGTTGATCGAGACCGGCGCCGGCACCTACCTGTTCGCCGCCGCGTCGGTGGAACCCTCGTCGATCCCTCCGCTGGCCGAGGTGAAGGACGAACTCGCCGCCCGCTTCCGCAAGGTGGAGGCGAAGCGGCTCGCCGAGGCCCGGGCCAAGGAGTTCCTGGCCGCGGCGACCGAGGACTGGGGGGACGGGGTCAAGAAGTTCGGCGCCGTGGTGGAGACCACGGAACCCTTCGCCAAGAAGGGCGGAGCCGTGCCGAAGATCGGTTGGGCGCCGGCGCTGAAGGAGGCCGTCTTCTCCCTCGGCGCCCCCGGAGACGTGGCGGCCGAGGCCTTCGACGTCAACGGCGCCTATTACGTCGTCCGCCTCGCGGAGAAGGAGGAGGCCGATCTCTCGAACCTGGAGGCCGAGCGCGAGCAGTTGCGCGCGGAACTCCTCCCGACCAAGCAGGAGGAACACTTCCAGGCCCGCCTCGACGAGCTGCGCAAGAAGGCGGAGATCACGGTCAACGAGGACCTGCTCTTCTGAGCCGGGTCGTCCTCTCGCACCCTCGTTAGCCCGGGCCGGGACCCGGCGAGAAGAACCGTCCCGAGCCACGAACCGAAGGGGCGGGCGCCGTCAGGGTGCCCGCCCCTTCGTCTTCCCCGAAGACGCCCCTCTCCCCGACGGCCCTCCTCTCCGGTCGCGCCCATACGCCGGGTGCACACATCACGAAACGTGCACCCGGCCAACTCCCTCGTCTTCGCTCGGGCGGCGAGTCTCATCAACCTCGCCGCCGACGGGGTTTCGGGACTTTGATTGATGAGACGGGTTCTTGAGAGTGACCATTGGGGCGCCTTCGCCGGCGTTGCCGAGGGTGCCGAAAATCGGGGATTACGGGACTGACCTCGAGGAGAGCCTCCCGTCCGAAAATGTCTGCCCAAACTCGCGACTTTGGTGATCGGATTTCGGGATCTGACCACTCCGGTCCGTGGCGAATGGCCGGGCACCTGCCGCAAAGAAACGATTTCGCCTCAAGCGATGTGCCGTCATCCGGGTCTATGAATGCCCAATCTCTTCATCTTCGAGACCAAGGTGGTCGGGCGGATGCCGAGACTCTCGGCAGCGCCACGTGGTCCGTAGATTTTCCAATTCTTCACTTCTAGATGCTCCAACAGGATCGAGCGCTCCAGGTCCTTCAGGTCGTCCAGGGAATACCCTGTCCCGCTCCGGCCCGCCGGTCTTACCCTCGTCTCAGCAGTTCGTTCCCCTCGGGAAGGTCCGAGATCAAGGCGGAGCCGCCCGCCTTTCGCCAGAATGACGGCCCTTTCCAAGGTGTGTTGAAGCTCGCGGACGTTGCCCGGCCAGTCGTACTTGCCTAGCGTCGCCAGATCCCGTCGGGTGATCTCGGGCGAGGGCACCCCGAGCTTTCGGGCCGATTCCTCGACAAAATGGGGCGCCAGCAATTCGATGTCGTCGACTCGCACTCGCAGGGGCGGCACCTCGATGGGAAAGACGCTGAGGCGATAGTAGAGATCTTCGCGAAAGGTGCCCTGCTCCACTTCGGCGGGGAGGTCTCTATTCGTTGCGGCGATGACGCGGACATTCACGCTCTTGGTTGCGTCGCTCCCCACCGCTTCGAACTGCCCCTCCTGCAGGGCCCGCAACAGCTTGCCCTGCAAGCCCAGCGGAACCTCGCCGATCTCATCGAGAAACAGTGTGCCTCCGTCGGCCAGTTCGAACCGACCCATCCGATCTCTCACGGCGCCGGTGAACGCCCCGCGGATGTGTCCGAAGAACTCGCTTTCGAATAGGTCCGGTGAGATCGCAGCACAGTTGACCCGGATCATCGGCCGTTGATTGCGCAGGCTGGCCGCATGGATGGCGCTGGCGACCAACTCCTTGCCCGTCCCGGATTCGCCTGAGATCAAGACTGGAGCATCGGTTGGCCCTACGGTCGCCACCTGCTCCAGCAACCTTCCCATAGCTTGGCTGCGGCCGATCAGCTGCTCCTGGGAGCGCTCACGGGCCAGTTCATCCTGCAGCGTGACGTTTTCCCGTTCCAGCCGCTTCCTGCGGCTGATGTCGCGGAACAGGCCGATGGTGCCGGCGACCTCCCCGTCGGGTTTGCGCAACGGCACCGCGCGCACCGAGACCCAGAGACGGCTGGTGTCCTTGCGGAGGATCTCCAGTTCGTAGTCCTCCTGTTCGCCCCGCCTTCGCTGTCGCAGCCGCTCCAACATCAGTGGCCACTTGTCAGGTGGGACCAGCACCTCGTGGCTGACGCGTCCGATGATCTCGTCGAGCGTGAAGCCGGTGATTCGCTCGACCTGCCGATTGGCGTAGAGGATGTGGTGGTCCTGGTCGGTGATCAAAAGCCCGTCGGCCAGGCTTTCGATCACATCAGCAAAAAGCTCCGGGTTGTCCCCGAGCACGCGTCCCAGTCGGTGTGGCTCCGCAGCCATTGCACATCCTCGTTCCGATTGCGTCTGTTCAGGCGAGTTCTCCCCCCTCGCCGCCAGGCTATCAGTTTTTCCCGTTGTATCCATCAGGTTATCGTTTTTTGCAACGAATTTACGTCGTCCGATCGCGGCCGCTTCCCCGTGCCGAAATACTCCATGCCTCGTATAAGTATCTAATATCAAAACGAAATGCGTTCTTTAGCCGGGGGCTAAGGGTATCTGGCACGCCGATTGCGAATAGCTTTGATCAAGAAATGCAATCGACCCGGCCATCCGGGAGCAAGGATTGACGATGCAGCTTCATTCTCCACTGATCCGACGCGTTGATTTCCGGTCCCGAGACCGCAGACGCCTGGTCGTCTTCTACGAGAACGTTCTGGGCCTGCGCGAGACCCGCACCGAGGATCGGTTCGGTTTCCTGGCCGGGCCGGACGGGCACGAACTGGTTGGCGTGGAAGAAGACGCCACAGCCACTACCTCACCAGGGCGATCCACCGGGCTCTACCACATCGCGTTCCTGCTGCCGTCTCGCGCAGCGTTGGCTCGGGCGGCAACCACGCTGCTCGATATGGGATGGGGACTTCAAGGGTTCGTCGACCACGGGGTAAGCGAATCCCTCTACATCGAAGACCCCGACGGCAACGGAGTGGAACTCACCTGGGACAAGGAGCATTCGGACTGGCCACGAACTCGAGGGCCAACCGACCCTGCGCACCCGCGGACTCCGTCTGCAGGATCTGCTGGATAACGAATGCGCTAGTCCTCTCGGGAGATGACGTCCGACCAAGCGGTCCCCGTCATCGGCCACGTTCACCTGACGGTGAGCGACCTCGGGATCGGCCGAGGACCTGTTCGTTGATCAGTTGTCACTAGAGCCATCGGACCAGGGTTTTCCGGGTGCGCTGTTCTTCACACGCGAGGAGTACCACCACTACTTCGCCGTGAACCAATGGCTGGGACGGGCGGTAGCCAGCGTACCCGAGCACAACGTCGGTTGGATCGGCCTGCAGCTTGCCGACGACCTGGCGGACGGCGCTCTATCTTTCCCACTCCGATCTGGTCGGAGGTTGCAAACGAAGTGGCAACCAACCGGGCTGCATACAACCAGCCCACAACGTCACGCCCCAACACCGGGGCGAATAGGAGAAACCCAATGAAACGCCAGAGTACCCTGCTGATCGCACTGTCCCTGACTGCCACCGCCGTTCGGCCGACCCTCCGGGCTATCAAGTCGATGACCAGGGCCGACCTGCCCCGACCTGGACCTGGGACGGTGGCGACGACCATGACCATGGTTCCAACCTGTCAGAGAACGACCTCACTCCCTAAAGGAATCGGATTCAGCCCATTTGCGGGGCCTGCAGGACAGGCCCCAAAAGGAGAAACTTCAATGAAACGCACGATGCTCACTTTGACTACCCTGATCGGTTTCTCGATTCCCGTCCGCGTTCGCAGCCCAGACCACCTGGGACGTGGACCCTGCCCACAGCAGCATTGGGTTCAAGGTCCGCCACATGATGGTCTCCAACGTCCGCGGTCTGTTCGGTGACTTCCAAGGCTACTCTCGTGTACGACGAAGCGGACGTCACCGCATCGCAAGTGGAAGTCACCATCCAGGCGGCCTCCCTCGACACCGGGGTGGAGAAGCGGGACGCGCACCTGCGCAGCGCGGACTTCTTCGACGTGGAGAAGTTCCCGACCCTGAGCTTCCGCTCCAAGAAGGTTCAAAAGGTGGCGCGGCAACAAGCTTGCCGTGGTGGGCGACCTGACCATCCACGGGGTCACCCGAGAGGTGAGTCCTCCACGTGGAAGGCCCCACCCAGGCAGTGAAGGACCCCTGGGGAAATGTGAAGGTCGGATCGGCGGCGACCACTACCATCAACCGCAAGGATTTCGGATTGAACTGGAACAAAGCCCTGGAGACGGGCGGCTTTCTGGTCGGCGAGGAGATCACCGTTGAGCTCGACATCCAGTGGACGCGGCAGGATGGCCAGATGTCCAAAAACTAAGCCGACTTGCTATTCACGATTCGTAACTGACTGTGTGGACATTGCCGGCTCGATTGGCAAATAGGAAAGGAAATGACTATGAACATCAAGAGCATCTGCAACTACTCACTCAGCGTCGCGGTGGCCATACTCGTTGCGTTCGCTGCGTTCTCCCCGGCGATGGCCGACGGTAAGGACAATTGGCCAGGAGCAAAAGCCGGAGAGCCAGCCCCGAAACTCCAAGACGCTTCGCCGGAGCTCGCAAGGAACCTAGCCAACTTCGACGACCTCGATTTCCGCGTCTACACCGGCCAGCAGTGGCAGGACCTCCACAAGAGCCACACGAAGGACGTGGTGGTGCACTGGCCCGACGGCCATACGACCAACGGAATCGAAAAACACATCGCAGACCTGAAGTACATGTTCACCTTCGCGCCCGACAACCGGATCCTGGAGCACCCGGTCCGGTTCGGGACCCAGGACGGCGAGTGGACGGCGGTGACCGGCTGGCTCGAGGGCACCTTCACCAAGCCGATGGTCCTGGCCGACGGCGAGGCCATCCAGCCCACCGGTAAGGCCTACCGGATCCCGATGGCCACGATCGGCCACTGGAACCAGGTCGGCATCATGTTCGAGGAGTTCCTGTTCTGGGACAACGGTGAGTTCATGAAGCAGATAGGGCTTGGCCAGTAGGTGAGCTTCGCCACCGCGGTGCCGGGACGGGCTGCGGTGGCGAAACCTGGATTCCAACTGACTACTGTATAGGTGACGAAATGGCGACCACGAACCCCATGCCGGTGCTCTTCGTCGGGCACGGGAGCCCGATGAACCTGATCGCGGACAACGACTACACACGCAGCCTTCAGCGCCTTTCCACGGAACTGCCCAGACCGGAAGCGGTCTGTGTCATCTCCGCCCATTGGCAAACCAACGGCACCCGGGTCTGCTGTTCTCCTGCACCACGCCAGATCTACGACTTCTACGGCTTTCCCGAAGAACTCTACCGGATTCGCTACCAGCCCGACGGACACCCCGATGTGGCACAGCAGACTGTGGACCTGCTTGGCGGCGAACGGGACGGGATCGTCTGCGATAATTCCTGGGGCGACGACCACGCCGCCTGGGCGGTGCTCAAATACCTCTACCCGAAGGCCGATGTGCCCGTGTTTCTGGTCAGCGTGGACATGGCAGCCCCGGCCGCCCGCCACGTAGAACTGGCGGCACGCCTCGCACCGTTACGGGAGCAAGGTGTCTTGGTCCTGGGCAGCGGCAACGTTGTTCACAACCTGGTTGCCGCGGACCTGCGCAATGAAGACGCGACGCCCGACCCGCACGGGGTGCGCTTCGATGCCGCGGTGAAGTCAGCTCTCGAAGTCGGGGACCTGGATGCGCTGATCCACTTCGAGAACTGGGGCCAGGACGCCCGCTTCAGCGTGCCTACCCGGGACCACTACCTGCCGCTGCTGTGGGCGGCGGCGCTGCGGGGATCCGACGACAATCTCTCCTTTCCTTGCGAGATCCATCAGAACCGCTCCGTGTCCATGCGGTCGGTACTGTTCGCGTAGGCCCGATCACCTTAAGAGGGACGGACGGAGAGGACGGAGAGGGTACTTCACTGGGCAACTAGCGGGGGTGAGGCGGGGACACTCTGGCCGAATCGGGGACGTCTATAGGGGCGCTGACCCCTATGGGGCCACGGTACTACTCGCTGGGGCCGAGCACGTGGCTGAGCGGACTGTTGGACAAGCTCCGGCGGCGAAGAGCGGTTCTCCACAGCTTGTCGGGACACGTTTTCCGGCACACAGAGGGCGGCCCATCCGACGGGTCGCCTTCGTATTCGGATGGGGACGAGAGGTCGAAACCGACGAAATCGGGCCCTCTGGGGTGACTCCCATCTAACGGACGAGAAGACGACACCCGGCGGCGTGTGTCATCTCAGCTATCCCTCTTTCTCAACCGCGAGAACCCCGAAAGCCACTGGGTCCGCTACGATGTCGGCCTTGTCAGTCGCAGCTTCCAGTTCGACCAAGTGCCGCTGGTAGTCGGCCAGTGCATTGGAGATCTGGACCTGCCGCATGGTGCGGATTCGCTCGTCCATCGCGGTGTCGGCCTGGTCGCGGAAGACGGCGAGCCGCGCTTGGCGGCTGAACGTCAGGCTCTCCCTGCGTCGGTCAGCGAGCCGCGCCGTTCGCTTCCGGTGCTCCTCTCGTGCCTCCGACCAAGTCCGGTATGCGAACGCTCCAACCGTCGAAAGCCGAATCGGCCACCGTTTCTGGGCACGCGGATATTTCGTGTCCACGGTGGGGCGCGATAATGAGGCGATCCGGAGCTACATCCAGAAGCAGGAAGACGAAGGTCGGAGACGGGAACAGCTTCGGATGCTCTGAGCAGCCGCCAGCTTTAGGTGGCTCCCAGGCCGCTCGTGAGCGGCCCTCGACTTTGCCGCCTTGGGCGGCTCACATTTGAAAACCCCCGGCTTTTCCGGGGGACCGGTTACTTGGTAGTCTGGCACGAAAGCCCACTTCGGCAACCTCCTCCGCGTGAGGCACATGTCGCGCACCCTCGCCGCCCAACTCGCCGTGACGGTGGCCTACATGACCCTGTGGTACGGCGTCTCCCTATGGAGGCGCCGAAACGACGTGGCCGACGTGGCCTGGGGAACGGTTTTCCTCGTCGCCACGGCGACCGCCCTGGTCGTGAACGGCGTCCGGGGCCCCCGGCCGCTGCTCGCGGCGGTCCTGGTGGCGGCCTGGGGCCTGCGGCTGGCGGCCCACATCGCGACGCGAAACCGCGGCAAGGGGGAGGACCTGCGGTACCGCAAGTGGCGGGAGGAGTGGGGCCGTTTCGCCGCGGTCCGGGCCTACCTCCAGGTGTTCCTGCTCCAGGGCGTGTTGGCCCTGGTGATCGCCACCCCCGTGACCTGGGTGGGCGTGCAGGGAGGCCCGGCTCTGGGCTCCCTCGACGCCGTAGGTACGCTCGTGTGGCTCGCGGGCTTCGCCTTCGAGGCCGCCGGCGACGCGCAGCTGCGCCGATTCTTCCGCGACCCGGCGAACCGGGGTCTCGTCATGGATCGCGGGCTGTGGCGGTACTCGCGCCACCCCAACTACTTCGGCGAGGTGCTGCAGTGGTGGGGTCTCTACCTGATCGCCCTCGCGGTGCCCGGCGGCTGGGCGACCGCCGTGGGCCCCCTGACCATCACCGGGCTCATCCTGTTTGTGTCGGGGATCCCGCTTCTGGAAAAGCAGTTCGAGGGGAACCCCGCATTCGAGGCCTACAAGCGCCGCACCAGCGCCTTCGTGCCCTTGCCGCCGCGGCGGGGGTGAGGGGGCTGCCGGGAGGGACCCATGCGCCACCTCGTCAAGGTCTACCTGCTCCTGCTGCCGATCTTCCTCGCCCTCGACTACCTCTGGCTCGGCGTCGTCATG
This sequence comes from uncultured delta proteobacterium, assembly GCA_963707045.1. GTDB lineage: Bacteria > Desulfobacterota > Deferrisomatia > Deferrisomatales > JACRMM01 > CAZGRT01. Next base: position 13,419 of record CAVPOV010000008.1, on the reverse strand, counting down.
GCCCGGTTCTACAACCGGGAGCTCGGGACCCTGGCCCGGCGATCAGGGGAGTCGATCTCGGTTGTCCTCTGGGCTGCGGCCGTGGTCTATCTGTTGATCCCGCTGGGGATCGTGCTCTTCGCCCTGCCCCGCGTTTCCCCGTCGAACCTGGTCGCCTCGGCCCTGGGCTGGGGGTGCCTGTATGGCCTCGTTCTCTACGGCGTCTACGACATGACGAACTACTCCGTGGTGGCGGCCTGGTCGCTGCGCCTCTCGGCCGTCGATATCCTGTGGGGAGGGCTCCTGAACGCCCTGGGCACCCTGGCCGCCGCCCTGCTGGACCGCTGGCTCCGGTGAGGTCCGGACTCCTCCCACCCGCCCTCGTGGGCACCGCCTGCTTGGCCGTCGCCCTAGCCACGCCGGCCGGAGCCGATCGGGCGCGCTTCCCCGGCCACGTCGGCGTGGACGGACAGCGCCTCTACCGCGACGTGAGGAAGGGCGACGAGTGCTGGCTCCCCTACCGGCCCGGCCGGGGCACGGAACTGGCCCTGAACGGCGCCCCCCTGGGGGCGGTGGAGGGCGCCGACTTAGCCGCCGCCTACTTCCGCATCTGGTTGGGGGAGCGGCCCGTGAGCACGTCGCTCCGCAAGTCCCTGCTGGGGTCCCCCCAGGGCCAGCTGTGAGGGTTGCCGTGGTAGGGGCCGGGGTGTCCGGCCTGGTTACCGCCTGGCTACTCCACCGGGACCACGAGGTCGCGGTCTTCGAGTCCGCGGACTGGGCCGGGGGCCACACACACACGGTCGACGTCCCGGCGGTCGGCCGCACCTGGGCCGTGGACACGGGGTTCATCGTCTTCAACGAGGTCACGTACCCGAACTTCTGCGAGATCCTTCGGCGCCTGGGCGTGGGCTCCCAGCCGACCCGGATGACCTTCAGCGTGGCATGCGAGCGCACGGGCCTCGAGTACAACGCCCACTCTTTCGGCACGTTCTTCGCCCAGCGGCGAAACCTCCTCTCCCCCTCCTTCTGGCGCATGCTTCTCGACATCGCGCGCTTCCGCCGGGAGTTCGAAGACGTCCTCGCCCGCGGTGGGTCCGAGGGGCCTCTCCTTCCCTACCTGCGGGGCCGGGGCTACTCACGCCGGTTCGTCGACCACTTCATCGTGCCCCTGGCGTCGTCCCTCTGGTCGGCGCCGCCGGCGGCCGTAGAGGAGTTCCCGCTCCAGACCTTCGTCCGGTTCTTCCGAAACCACGGCTTCCTGAACGTGCGCAACCCCTTCCCCTGGAAGGTGGTCCGTGGGGGCTCCCGGGAGTACGTCCGGCGCCTTGTCAGGCCCTTCGCCGACCGCATCCGGCTCTCGACCCCCGTGGCTGGCGTGCGGCGCTTTGCCGACCGGGTGGAGCTCGACGTTCCGGGCTCCGGGACGCTCGCCTTTGACCACGTGGTGCTCGCGTGCCACAGCGACCAGGCCCTGGCGCTCCTTCGCGATCCGACTGAGGCCGAGCGCGAGGTCCTGGGGGCCGTCTCCTACCAGGAGAACCGGACCGCGCTCCACAGCGACGTCCGCCAGCTCCCGCAGCGGCGCCGCCTGTGGGCGGCCTGGAACTACCGGATTCCTCGGGATGGCGCCGGGAGGGCCTGCCTCACCTACGACATGAACCTCCTCCAGTCTCTCCCCGCCCCCGAGGAGTTCTGCGTCACCCTCAACCGCACCGAGGTGCTGGACCGGTCCCGGCTGCTGGGGGAGTGGACCTACCAACACCCGGTCTACACGCCGGCGGCGCCGACGGCCCAGGCGCGGCACGACGAGATCAGCGGGGCGAATCGGACCCACTACTGCGGGGCCTACTGGGGCTACGGCTTCCACGAGGACGGGGTGCGAAGCGCGCTCGCCGCCTGTCGCTGGTTCGGGGCGGGGCTGTGATGGAGAGCTGCCTCTACGAGGGCACCGTGAGCCACCGACGCTTCGGGCCCGTGGAGAATCGTTTCCGCTACCGCCTGTTCTTCGTCTACCTCGATCTCGGGGAGCTCGACCGCGTGTTCCGGGGGCGTTGGCTCTGGTCGGCGTTTCGGCCCAACGTGGCCTGGCTCCGGCGGGAGGACCACATGGGCGACCCGGCCGTGCCCCTCCACGAGGCGGTGCGGGCGCTAGTGGCAGAGCGGCTGGGCCGCAGGCCCGAAGGGCCGGTGCGGCTCCTCACTCACCTGCGCTACCTCGGGCACAACTTCAACCCCGTGAGCTTCTACTACTGCTTCGATTCCGTGGGGCGCCGGGTGGAGGCCGTGGTGGCCGAGATCCACAACACGCCCTGGGGCGAGCTCTTCTGCTACGTGTTGCCGGGCGGCGACAGCGGGCGCCACCGGGCACGGTTCCCCAAGGCGTTCCACGTCTCCCCCTTCCTGCCCATGGAGCTCGAGTACGCCTGGTCCTTCACCGACCCCGGGGAGACCCTGGTCGTGGACATGGAGGACCTGCGGGGGGGCGAAACCGTGTTCGCGGCGGAGCTCCGGCTCGCGCGCGTTCCCATGACCGGAGCGAACCTGGCTCGGGTCCTGGCCCGGTACCCCCTGGTCACCGTCAAGGTCGTCGCCGCCATCTACTGGCAGGCCCTGCGCCTGAAGCTCAAGGGCGCACGGTTCTACCCCCACCCCGAAGATGGAGGAACCCACCCGTGAGCGACCGCATCGTCCCGTCCGACGCTCTGCCCGGCCTTCGCGTCGTCCCCCGGGGCGCCGCGGGGTTCGTCCACCGGCTCGCGCGGAGCGCGGTCCTCTCGCGGCTGCGGGGCCTGCGGGAGGGCTTTCTGGAGCTCCAGGACGGCGACGAGACGCTGGGCTTAGGCGAGGCGGGCTCGAGCCTCGAGGCCCGGATCACGGTGCGGGACCCGGCCTTCTGGTCCGACGTCGCGCTGGGGGGCAGCATCGGAGCGGCCGAGGCCTACATGGCGGGCTTCTGGGAGGCCGACGACCTGGTGAGCGCGGTGCGGCTCGTGGTGCGAAACCGCGAGGTCCTCGCCGGCGTCGAGGGAGGGCTCGCCCGCCTCACGATGCCGCTCCACCGGCTCCTCCAGGCAGGGCGCCGGAACACGAGGGAGGGCAGCCGCCGCAACATCGCGGCCCACTACGACCTGGGCAACGACTTCTACGCCCTCTTTCTCGACGAGACGCTGACCTACTCCTGCGCCCTCTTCGAGCGGGACGACATGACGCTCGCTGAGGCGTCGGCGGCCAAGGTCGACCGGCTCTGCCGGAAGCTCGAACTCCGCGAGGCGGACCGGGTGCTGGAGATCGGCTCGGGGTGGGGCGGCTTCGCCCTCCAGGCGGCGGGACGCTACGGCTGCCGGGTGACGACGATCACGATTTCCCGCGAGCAGCACGAGCTCGCCGCGCGACGGGTGCAGGAGGCCGGGCTCGGGGACCGGGTGGAGGTCCGGCTCCAGGACTACCGCGACGTCACCGGCACCTTCGACAAGCTCGTTTCCATCGAGATGATCGAGGCCGTGGGGCACCACTACCTCGACGCCTACTTCCGCTGCGTGAGCGAGCGCCTCGCGCCCCACGGCCTGGGGGCGATCCAGGCCATCACCATCGTGGACCATGCCTACGACCAGCAGCTGCGCTCGGCCGACTTCATCAAGCGCTACGTCTTCCCCGGGAGCTTCCTGCCCTCGGTGGCAGCCATCTCGGCTTCGGTGGCCCGGGCCACGGACCTCCGGCTCGTCCACCTGGAGGACCTTACGCCCCACTACGCCCGGACGCTCGCGGCCTGGCGGGAGCGGTTCCTCGCCCGGGCCGACGACGTGCGCCGGCTCGGGTTCCCGGAGAGCTTCCTGCGGCTCTGGGAGTACTACCTCTGCTACTGCGAGGGCGCCTTCCGAGAGCGCTACATCGGCGACGTGCAGCTCCTCTTCGCGAAGCCTCGCTGCGAGCGGGCGCCGATCCTGCCGCCGCTGGCCCCGTGAAGAAGGCCGTCGAGGCGCTCGTCCAACAGGCGGCGTGGTTCGCGGCCGTCCTCGGCGCGGCACGGGGATATCCCTGGGCGGGACCGGTCGCCGTGGCGGCCGTCCTGGGGCTCCGGATCGCCTGGTCCGGCCACCGTCGGGCCGAACTCGCCTTCGCCACCTGCGCGGCAGCCGCTGGCTTCGCCCTCGACTCGGCGCTAACCGCGGCCGGGCTGTACGCGCCGCGCCCCCACCTGCTGCCCCCTCCATGGTCCGCCCCCTGGATGGTCTCCCTTTGGGTGAGCTTCGCCGCCACCCTGAACGGCCCGCTGCGCAGCCTCCGCGGGCGCTACGGCCTCGCGGCGCTTCTGGGCGCCGTGGGAGGGCCGGCGGCCTACGCGGCGGGCGAGAGGCTCGGCGCGGTGACCTTCGGCGAGCCGCCGGCCCTGGGTCTGGTCGTTCTGGCTGGGGCGTGGGCGGCGGCGGTAGCGGGGCTGCTCCGGCTGGCCGAAGCCCTGGAGGGCCGTGCGGGGAAGGAGCGACGGGCGGGTCGACCCTACCGGGGCGGGGACCTGCCGCCCAAGGCCCGCCGGATCTCCTCGATCCGCTGGCGGTTCTTACCCAGGTCCCAGTAGCCGACCCGCGACGCGGAGCGGACGTGGAGTACCCTCGCGTGCCGGTCCAGGGCCAACTCTCCGTCGTCTACGAAGCCCAGGCGCGTGCGGAACTCGACCCGGAGGTAGTCGGGCCCCTCTTCGACCGCGGTCGTGTCGGAGCGCCCCGCGAGGAGGGCCCGCAGGCGCGCCCAGGCCTCGTCCGGGTCGCCTTGGACGGCCAGAGGGGCGATGCGGTGGCGGTCGTCGTCGGCCTGGCTCGACACGCAGTTGGGCGAGGCCGGGCAGGGCGCGAGGCGGCCTTCGCTGAGGCCGAGGCCGGCCGGCGGGGAGCCGGCACACGCGGAGAGCGCGGTAGCGGCGAGTAGGGAGAGTCCCGCGGCCCTTCCCATCAGCACCCTCGCTTCTCCAGGAGGTAGTGCGACACCCACCACTCGGTCCCTCCCCGGTACCCCCACAGCTCGGCGCAGGCAAGGAAGAAGATCCGCCAGCGCCGGTGCCAGAGATCGCCATGGCCTGCGCCATACACTTCGGAGAGAATCGGAAGCACGCGCTCCCGTTCGGCGTCGAGGTTTCGGAGCCAGTGCTCGGCCGTGCGCTGGTAGTGGAGCCCGGAGACCCTCCAGTGGTCGAGAACCCGCAGGTCCCTCTGGAAGAGGAGGAGGAGCCGGTCCGACGGCATGAGGCCGCCGGTGAAGAAGTGCCGGCCCATCCAGTCGTCCTCTCCGGCGGCCTCGAAGAAGTAGGCGGCGTCGCGGTGGCAGAAGACGTGGAGGAAGAGGCGGCCCTCGGGCCCCAACCAGCCGGCGATGCGGCCGAGGAGGGCCTCCCAGTTACGCATGTGCTCGAACATCTCCACCGACACCACCCGGTCGAACGGGCCCCGGGCCGCGAAGGCGTTCATGTCGGCGGTCATGACCTCGATGTTACCGAGGCCCCGCTCGCGGCAGCGGCCCTCGATGAACTCGCGCTGCGGCCGCGAGTTCGAGACCGCGGTCACCCGGCAGCACGGGTAGCGCTCGGCGAGCCAGAGGGTCAGGGAGCCCCAGCCGCAGCCGAGCTCGAGCACCCGCATGCCGTCGGCGATGCCGGCCCGCTCGCAGGTGAGGGCGAGCATCCGCTCCTCGGCCTCGGCCAGGGTCTCTCGGCCTGTGGGGTAGAGGCAGCAGCTGTACTTAAGGCGGGGCCCGAGGACCCGGGTGAAGAAGGCCGGGGGCAGCTCGTAGTGCTGCTCGTTGGCCGCCCGGGTCTCCACCGCGACCGGGCTCGCGGCCATGGCCGCGACCAACGCCTGATGCCGCTCGCCGGCGGCCTCGGGGTCGGCAGCGTGCTCCTGCGCGAGCCGCCTGCGGCAGAGCCTGCGGATTCCGAGCCGGACCAAGGCGTCCGGCAGGAAGCGCCTCTCGGCCAGGGTCAGGCCCAGGCTCACGGCGCCGCCCCCGCCCCGCAGGGGCCGCCGGTGCAGGGCTGGGAGGGGGCCGCCCCCGGGTCCCGCCGGGCCTCTTCGCCCCAGCGATGCTCGAGGCGCAGGGGCCGCGGCTGCTGGAAGAGGCCCAGCCGCCGGGTCGCCCAGGTCCACGCGGAGAAAGGCAACGTGGCCCAGCACCGCAGCCGCTCCGCCGACGAAAATGGACCGGTCTCGCAGGCGATGTCGGTGAGTAGGCCGGCGGCTTCTAGCCGCCGGGCCCGGTTCGGGCCGAGCAGCGCCGCCGGGTAGAGGCCCGCCGCCGCCTCCCGGACCGTGCGGCCCAGGGTCTCGGCGCGGGCACGGAGCAGGGGGTTGGGGGAGGCGCGCAGGTTCCGAAACCCTTCGAACCAGACCTGGAACAGCCGAACGATCGACGGCCCCAGGAGCTCAAAGTCCCGCCTGTAGAGCTCTCGTTGGAGGGCTTCGAGCTCCGCCGCCGCCAGGTGCGGGTGCTCGAAGTGCTGGCTAAAGCCGTCGAAGCGCCGGTAGTCGGGATCGTCCCGGTACTCGGGCCGGTAGCGGCCTTCGGCCAGCACCTGCTCGTGAAAGGGGGTGCCCGGGAAGGCGAAACGGAGGAGAACTTGGACCATGGCCGGACGGAGCGCCGCCATCTCAGCAAACTCGTCGAGGATGGTCGCCCGGTCCTGGTACGGGAAGCCGATGATCATGGAGGTGAGGAGCGCCACCCCCCGGGCCCGGAGCTCGGCATAGAGCTCCGGCAAAGGCCGGCCCTCGAGCTTCCCATAGCCCGAGCGGCGCCCCTCGAAGGCCGTCCACACCACCTCGAAGCCCATCTCGGCGACCTCGTCGGCCGTGAACTGGGACAGCCCCCGCACGCTTCCGAACCCCATGAGGGAGAAAGGCCGCCCCCGCTCGCGCACGCAGGCCAGATACTCCCGCGCCCGCGGGGCATGGAGGAAGAAGTCCTCGTCGATCAGGATGAAGCCCCCGAGCTCCTCACCCCGCCGGTCTCCCTCGGCCTCCTGGGCGACGAGAGCGTCGAAGAGCTCCCGGCCGGTGCGGGCGAAGGGCACGTAGCGGCGGCCGAAGAAGTGGGAGGTGGAGCAGAAGTCGCACCCGTTGGGGCAGCCCAGGCCGCCGGTCACGTGGGCGACCCGGGTGCCGCGGTCGTAGGAGTAGAGCCGCGGCGACTCGATGGGCGCGTAGGGGTGGCGGATCGGGCGTTCGGGGTCCTCCCCCAGCAGCCGTCGGAGGAAGCCGATGCCCTCTTCCCGGCAGACGAAGTCGGCGAGGGGGGCGAGCAGGGGGTCGGGCAGCACGGTGCCGTAACCGCCCAGGACCACCTTCGCGGCCGGCGCGTGGCGTCGCACGAGCTCGACGGCCCGGCGCAGCTTGTGGAAGGTGGGAACCACGAAGCTGAGGCCCACGTAGTCCCACGGACGGGAGCGCAGCTCGCGGACGAGCTCTCGCTCCGAAGGGTAGTGGAGCACGACCGCCGGGGCCTCGACGTTCTCGGCCAGGTAGTCCAGGGCCCAACAGCGGATCACCTGTCGCAGGCTGAAGATGCCCTGGGCCCGGGTCACCTGGGCGTGAAAGAGTTCGGCCCCCACCGAGTCCCCCTCGCCGGGCCCCCCAAACGGGCGGCAGACGGTCGTCAGCAGAACCAGGCTCACGAACGAGCCTCTGCAGGCGGGATGCCCAAGGGGGCCCTCGCGCGGCGCCTCCGAGCCCCCGGATGCTGTTCGGTAGGCCGGGCTTCACCGGGCTGCATCAGTCCCACTTCTTCCCGTATCGAGACAATCTGGATAGACGCTGTGGGTGAAGCCGGCGTAGCGTAACATCTTTCTGAAGACCCTGGGGGAAAAGTACTTTCCGGTGTCTGCAGGTGCTCCAGTCTCTTCCCTTGGTATCATAACCTTGTCCGGAATAGCCAGGACCTCCGCAATGGGACGTCTATGACTACTTGATTTGGGGTGTACGGCTTGGTAGGTCTCGGCATTACTCGCCGGGGGCCGGCACGTGGCTGACCGGACTCTTGGACAAACCCCGGCACCGAAGAGCGGTTCTCCACAGCTTGTTGCGACACGTTTCCCGACACACCGAAGGCAGGCCCGGCGACGAGATCGCTTTCGTCCTTGAGGGTCGGACGAGGCCAAAGTGGCCAAATCGGCCTTGATCGACGAAGTCGCAGGAAACGGACGAGAAGACGACACACGGCCGCGTGCATCATCAACCTTCCCGCCGACGAGTTCTTGAGAATCTGTGTGTGGTTTGGTAGAGCTATCCTTGCGAGTCAAGTTCGGCTGGGTGGTGGTGTCAGTCGAGTCACTCCCCCTTCTGTTTCCCGTCTGTTCCACTTCGGAGCCCCCTCAGCTTCCGAGGAGGCATGCCCCGCCGGCGGGCTGTTCGTAGTGCCGGGCCTCCACCAGATTCCCTTCCGGATCCCGGAAGTAGACCGAGACCCCGGTACCGCGGGCGCCCCAGCGAGGCACCGGGCCCTCTTCGAGGGCAACCCCGCCTGCCTCAAGGCGGGACCGCAGTTCATCCCATTCCCGGCGGGACAAGGCAAAGCACAGGTGGTTCAGGTTGGGGCGTCCGGGAGCGGAGTTCCCGGTCTGCTCCCAAAGCCGGCGGGGGAAGAGGTCGATGACGGTGTCGGGCTGGATGCGCACCGAGGGGAACGGGACTTTCCCTCGCGCGGAACTCGGTGAGCCGCTCTGGGACAAGGCCCACGAGGTCGGTGTAGAAGCGCACCATCCGATCCTCGTCCGCGACGTTGAGTACGATATGATCCAGGGTCATCGGCAGGTTCTCCTCCGGTCAGGGGTGGGGGTGGGAGTGACGATCCGCAGCGGCCGAGGGCCGCAGGGACGCCACCACGGGCAGGTGGTCCGAGGCCGTGCGAGCGAGCGCGGTGCGGTGGGTCCAGACCCTCGCCACCGCGGAAGGCGACGAGGCCCATACGCGGTCCAGCGCCAGGAGCGGAAACCGCGCCGGGAAGGTCGCCGGCGCCGGAGCGCGGCCCAGAGAGCGGCGAAGGAGGCGAAGGGCCCCGCCCAGAGGCCACCACTCATTGAGATCTCCCAGAAGCACCGAAGCGTTCCCCGGTTCGCCTGGGCGGAGTATTCCCGGAGCGCAAGAGCCTGCCAGGCGCGTTCCCCGCGGTCGAGGCCCAGGTGCGTGACCACGACACGCAGGGAGCCCGTCCCCAGCGCCAGAGAGCTTTCCAGCGCACCGCGCGGTTCGAAGCCGGGAACGCTCAGGTCGTGGCGCTGGACCCTCTGGACCGGAAAGCGGGCGAGGAGCCCGTTGCCGTACTCGCCGGCCCCGGCGGAGCAGGGTGGGACCGTACACAGGCTTCATCCCGGTCGCCTCGGCCAGGTACTCCAACTGCCGCGCAGCGGCTGCGGAGCCGGACTGTGAAGGCAACCTCCTGCAGTCCCACGACGCCAACGTCGAGCTGGCCGAAGACAGCCGCTATCCTGGCGGATCCCGGACGCCGTCCGTGCCCACGCATTCGTGGACGTTGTAGGAGGCCAAGCAAGCGCCCCAGTGCTTCCGGTCATGGCGGTGGACCCACGACGAGTCGCACGACCAGCCCACACGCTATCAGGGCCAGACACGCGTAGACGCCCATCGTTCGGCCCCCAGCCGGGCCTCACGGTCTCCCGCCATGCGCCGGGAGCGCAGGTGCCGCCATGGAGCACAATGAACACACCGGCGCGCCAGCGAAGGCGAGGTTGAGCCCAGAAGGTGTAGTCCAGGGCGAACTGGGCCACGTCCGCGGCGACCCGGGCGGTCTCGGGAGTGAGACCCCAACCAGAAGACTGACACGTTGCAGGACAAGCGCCGTGGCGACGATGCTCACGTACAAGACCGACGCGATGTACAGGGTGAGTCTTCAGCCGTAGTAGCGTGCGTTGATCCTCACGAGGGGCGGAACGACGTGGTTGCAGTAGATGAAGCCGATGAGGCCGGCGAAGAGCACCGCTTGGTGTTGAACACCGTCGCAAAGGGGGATGCTCCGATGAGCCGATGAAGGTGAGCGCTGCGACGAAGGGCGCAACGGCCGCGTTCTCGAGTACCCGCACCCACGTGGGGGCCCGGTTGACTCGGTCAGGAAGATCCTGGCCAGATGGGCAGCGGGACGAACACGGCCAGGATGAACCCCGCCACTAAAGCCGATGACTCACCTCCCACACCATCGGCCAGTCGATGACGAACTGGTGGCCGACGAGGCGCCACCTTCGCGACTGTGGATCCGCTTGCGCCAGTCCAGTCCTCCTCTCCCTCCCCTTCCACCAGTTTGTCCCGGGCTTCTCCTACCCACTCCTCGGGGTAGGTTGCCCCGATCAGCCCGCTACTGAAGACGATCAAGAGGAGCCCGCCCACCAGCGGCCACGAAGGACTCCCAGCCGAGGAAGATGACGATGAGCACGCCAGTTCCACCACGAGGCTTGGTGGAGGCAACATGAAGGCGACGGCTGCCACGAAGTGCGCGCCCTTGAGGACGAGGGCTCGCGCCGTCGCCAGGGCCGAACGAGCACGAGGAAAGACGCCCCAAACAGCGTCGCCAGGGCGACGAGCTGCGCCACCCGGCCGACCCAAACGGGGTGTCGGCGTGCCTGGGCACGAACGCCTGGATGACGGCGCTCACCGCATACCGAGGACGAACGCCCACCCCGCCTTCGAGAGAAGCCCACCGCGGTCTTGGCGGCCTCGCCGTAGAAGCCCAGGACAGGTTCACGCGCCGCCTCCGGGCTACCCTCCGCCAGGAGGTCGGCCCCCTCTTCCGGGATACCGCCCGCCCGGGCTCGCCGGCAAGTTCTCCTGCTCGCTGACCACCTCTCCCTCGGCGGCGGTGAAGGCCTGCTCGGGGAGCGCGCTTCGGGTGTCTACCCGCCGGGCGGCCGCGGCCGGCGCCGCTCACCCTCGCCCGGTTCCAGCATGCGCACCGGGCACCCTGTTCGGAAGACCACTTCGCGGGCCTCGTCGGGCATGGAGATGCCCTGCTCCTGGAACGCTCGCGGTCGACTCGTCGAATCAGGGCGGAGCGTACCTTGAACCCGTTGTGGGTGGTCCCGTCGTACCAAAAGTAACGCCCTCAGGTTGATGGTGGCCGAGCCAGGCGGTCGATCAGCACCAAGGGCTCGGGATCCCGAGTACCGCCGGGTGCGCGCGCACGGCCCGGATCGCGACCTCCTGAGCTGCCGCCAGGAACTTGCTCGTACCCGATGCCGACCTCGAAGCTCTCGCGTCGGTCCGGGTTGGCCGTGAAGTTGCAATGGTCTCTTGAAGACCGTCCCGTTGGGGACCTGCACGTGGTCGCCGTCCAGGTCGATCACCACCGTCCCCGGGGTGATCACCCTCTGCACCACGCCGGTGTGCCCGAGGATCTCCACCAGGTCACCGATGCGAACGGGTTGCGTACGCTGATCAGGACGCTCGCCAGGAAATTCTCCGAGAATGTCGCGGAAGGCGAACCCGGCCACCAACCCGACCAGCCCGGTGCCTCCAAGGACCGTGGCCGCCGAACAGGCTAGACCCGCTACCTGGAGCACCACGTAGAGGCCGAGGACGAACACCGGGAGCGCCATGGCTCGAGCCGCTACATCCGCACGAGGGGCTTGAGGCGGCGGTCCAGCAGGCGACGGGCTCCCTCGGTCACGAGTTTGGCCGCGACTCCGGTCAGGACGAGGATCAGCAGCCCCAATCCCCACAGAGGCAGTTGGCGCACTGCGCCCTCCCAGAGGACGGTCACCTCGTCAACAGCCGTCACAGGTTCCAGGGCGAAGGCGCCGCGACCCGGATCCGGTTGACCACGGCCACCACGTCCCGGGTCTTCCCCCACCCATCCCCCACCACTCCGGTGGCATGCGGACCCCGTGCGACCGTCGAGGAAGACCACCCCATCCCGCACAGCGACGTCCACCTCTTCGAACCAGGAGGTGGACCGGAGGATGCCGGTAATCCGGCGGTCGATGGCCGCGTCGCTGGATACGGCCTCCACTTCTACCTGGGCCGGCACCAGCGGGCCCTCCTCGCCCGGCCCGGACGGGATCGCTCCTAGTCGCGGCACTCCCTCCTGCCCCCGGTTGGAGTCCCCCAAATTGTGGCCAGCAGGACGAAGGCAACCGCTGCCCAGGCGGCGTTGCGCGGTTGCGTCCGCGACTGCGGTGACGGGGTTGGTCTCGTGGGGCTCATCCGTCCTCCGTCGGCGCGAAACGATCCTCCCGAAGGGCCTCCCGCACCGCCCGGCAGCGGCCGCGCACTGTCTGGCGTTCGGCCTCGGTGGGAAGTGCGTCCCGGCTTGCCTCCTCGATCCCCTCTGCGTAGCACCAGCAGCACCAGCCTCTGTTCCCGATCTCGGGTGAAGGGGGCGATTCGTCGTAGGCTCTCCAGGATGTGGAGGGTGACCAGCAGAGTCGGTCCGGCCGTGCTCTCGTAACGGCGCAAACGCGGCGTCGGCGAGGATGCAGAAGTCGGTGGCACTAGCGATGACGCGCACGCGGCCTGGGTCCCTCCGGCGTACATCCGGGCGTCGACGCGGAGCGAGCTGACACAGGGCAGCGGTGAGCCAATCGACGCACGACATCGCGGTGAACGGGTCATTGACGCCTGGGGAGAGGGCCCGGACTCCGATCTCCACCAGTTCGTCGACCAGGAAATGCGGATCCTGCTCCGGCGTGCGGCGCGGCCCGGGTGAAGCAGCGGTTCACCGCGCGTCCCAGTCCGGTGTCCCTGGCCACGGCTCCGGGCCAGACCCGGGTCACCCCTCCCCGGCCACGACGAACTGCCCCCGGACGATATTGCACCCGCAAGACGAGTTCTCGGGACTCTGCCAGGGCCACGAGGCCCTCGAGATCAAGGCTTTGCACCTATCCGCTCCGAAGCGCGGGTACCGGCCAGCGGCATCTGCATCGAAAACTCGCCGGGAGGTCGTCTCGAAGCATCCCGGTCTCCGTATCCGCATCGGTGTCGGCGGCAGCATCCGGGAACGACCGGTTCAGTGCCTCCACGAGGTCGTCGCCGATGCGGGCGACGACGTGGGTCACCTGGATGCTCTCGGCCACGTGGTGGATGAAGTAGATCAGCGCCCCCACGCAGAGGACGCCGAGCCCCGCAGCTGCAGCAGCCGGAGGATCCGAAGCACAACGCCGACCCCGGTTCCTGGGCTACGGTGCGCAACACCAGGAGGCAGTAGAGGAAGGTCGCGATACCGGTGCCGAGGACCGCCTGACCCGCGACGCATGAAGTTCTGGAGCAGCCGCGGCCCGAACTGCTGGGCGGCCAGGGACAGGGTCACCACCGTGATCGAGAACACGACGCCGGTGACCGTGATCATGGAGCTGGCGACCGTAGCGGTAGGCGCGGGCGCCCTGGACCCCGAAGGGGCGAAACCCAGAATCCGTCGACTGGAATGTACCCCTGGAGAACCCGATCGAGGGCGACCAAG
>CAVPOV010000007.1:0-284651 GCA_963707045.1 uncultured delta proteobacterium | reverse complement strand
ACGGTTTCGAACTCTTCCTCTCCGAAAACAGGAACGCGACCCCGTCTCCGAGGCGCCCCTCTGTGTGCCGGAAAACGTGTCCCGGCAAGCTGTGGAGAACCGATCTTCACCGCCGAAGCTCGTCCAAGAGTCCGCTCAGCCACCTGTCCGGCCCCAGCGAGTAGTACCAGGCCCCATGGCGTCCCTCAACGCCCCTTCTATAGGCGTCCCCGACTCGCCCCCGCTAGTCGCCCAGTGAACAACGTTATTCTTAGACAGACGATGGTCAAAGAAAAAGGTTGAATGGCAAATCGTAAACACTTGGGAAAGAAATCATAATCTAGGAAATACAGAGGCCCTCCGGGTAGAGGAAGTTGTCACCACAACACCTTCACTCACCACCAGGAGGGCCAATCATGAGCAGAGAGCTCGAACGTCTCCTCGATTTTCAGGACCTTCGGTCGGGGGTTCGGGGTTCGGAGAAGCACTTGCTGGTCGGCATCGACATCGCCAAGAACATGCACCATGCGTACTTCGGGACCGCCACGGGGAAGTCGCTGCGCAGACGCTTCGTGTTTGGCAACAACCGGGCCGGCTTCGAGTCCCTGCGGGCTTTGGCGAGCGATCTGGCCAAGCAGCATGGGCTGGGCCCGACGGTCTTTGGTCTGGAACCCACCGGAGTGTACCACAAGCCCCTGCTGGGGTACCTGATCCGAGAAGGGGAGTTGGCGGTCTTGGTCTCCAACGTAGCCGTGGCCCGCAACCGGGAGTTGCTTGATGGCCGCTGGGACAAGAACGACGTCAACGACTCCGCCAACGTCGCGGACCTGTTGGGGCAGGCTCGCTGCCTGTTCCCCGACGATCCCACCCAGGACTTGCGTGAACTGCGCAGCTTTGTTGGTGCCCGGGCCCGCCTGAAGAAGCAGGAACACGCGCTGCGGATGCGGATTCGCAACCACTTGGTGGCGCAGTACTTCCCGGAACTCGAACTGGCCTACACGAAAGGGGCCGGGGCTGGCAACTCGGTGGTGCTGCGCATCGTCGAGCAGTGCTTGGATCCGGCACAGATCGCCCAGCTGTCGTTCGAGGCATTCTGGAACCGCGTCGCCGAGGCGCACTGGGACCGCCGCCACGAAGCACGCGTGCGGCAGGTCTGGCAGGCGGCGGCGCACTCGGTGGGCTGTCCCTTGGACGACGCAGTGCGCTGGGAGGCCCCGCGGGTGGTCGCCCGGCTTCAGGGCGTGCGTCACGAGGCGCGAGAGCTCGAACATCGCCTGGACCAAGTGGCCCAACGGGTTCCCGGCTACGCCAGCGTGCGCTCGATCCCAGGGATGGGACCGGTGCTGACGGCCATGTTGTTGGCCGCCATCGGCGACCCCTGCCGCTTTGAGCACCCCCGACAGGTGCTGCGCCTGGCAGGGTTGGACCTGTGTGCCCGGCGCTCGGGCAACACCAGCGATCGAGCCGTCCCGCGCATCTCCAAGCAGGGCAAGGCGCCGCTACGCTTCGCCCTGGTTCACGCGGCGATGATCGGGGCCCGTTCCGACCCCGCGATTCGCGGGTACTTCTCGCGCCTGCTGGCCGGCCGGGAGCAGGAGCGCGGCATCCGCCGTAAGATGTACGTGAAGCTGGCAGCCAAGCTCCTCGTGATCGCGTGGACCCTGATGCGCCGCGGCGACCGGTTTCGCTCCGAGGCCTTCATGGACTGACGCGCCCATCCGCAGCACCAAGGACATCGTTTTCGGCGAGAGCAGCCCGAGCAACAACGTAGAGGCATCGACCTCGCAGGGGACAATCCCGGGCCTCTCTCCGAATCTCAGAGCTTGGATGAGGAGTGGTGGACGACCGCGTGCCCGAAGCGGGCGCGGGACGTCGAGACGATGATAACGGTCAGGCCTGAGATTCGCCGATGGGGAGAACTCGCCGCCCTGAGCACGCTAGGCATCCGTGTGCCATCCCTGTGCCTAGCACGCTAACTGCCTGAAATTACAGCAGAATATGTTTCCTTGACGGAGGGCATATAGAGTGTCCCTCTCTGCCTCCCTCGCCCTCTCCGACCATCCACAGCTGACTCTTCCCGGCTTCGGGTTTGGACAGCCGCTCACCGCCGTCCGCCGTGATCGCCACCCCGAACCGGTCGCAACCCTCGCCGCTTCAAACCGTGGCCAAAATCAAGTTATTCGTTCTTGGACAGCAGTGTACCTGGTCTATTCAATCGTAACCGAAAGAAAACCTTTAGCATCAGGGTGCCTGCGTTCCTCCCGATCCATGTCGAACGTAAAGTAATAAGAAAGGGGCTTTGACTTCAGCTCCATAGCCAGAGCGGGCACCTGCACCGTAAACACCACTACCTTTTCAGTAGCGCTCACACGCTTCATTGTCGGCGGGTGAATGTGCCTTTCCCTGTGATGTCGTAGTGTAAGGTTGCCTCCGCGTATGCTCTGCTGGCATTTCCGTTTGTTACACCTAGGCGTATTTCTATCGTCGTAGCTATGCCCGCTTTAACTCTCGGCGGATCGTGCTCAAGCCAACCAGACCCGCTCAGGCAAGCACATTGCAACAACGCCAATAGCAACAAGATTGATATTTTGACTTTGCTCATCTGCTACCCTCCACGCCCTACGGGCAGCAATCTTCCCAGACGCAATAATCGTCCTGGGCGCTGTCAAATGGGCTGTGTCCACCCAGGGTTAACGCGTTGAAATAGTTGCCGGCCTGGCTGTAGCAAGCCAACCTCAGGGGGTAGAGCCACAAAGAGATGCGGTTGCATTCGCTTTTCATCTCAACGAGCAGATTTGCATCGCAAGTAAACTTATCTGCGCCACAATCCGCATAACACCTGTCATGGTTGTTGCAGTTAGCTGTAAAGTCGATAGCCCCCAAAAAGCTTTGTGGAGGGCGGAACCAGCTGCCAGCAGCGCCGCAACCATTCACCAACACTGTCTTATTGCTTTGGCGGTCTGTTCTATGCTGGTATCCAGTTGAAGACTTCGTACATTCTTGGGTCTTACCGGCTACATTTGGGCGCTAGCCCAAATAGATCAATGTTGTTTATCGGAGAGTTGAGGACGAAGGCGTAGAGGTCTAATCCCCCTTCCTCCTCGAAAGGATCGCGGTTGATTAAGCGTCCAAGGTCGGGGCTGTAATATCTTAGGCCGTAGTAGTAGAGGATTGTCTCTGTATCGAGGTATTTTGTGGACCATCGGAAAGGGTTCGATTCGCAAGGGACCCGTTGGAAAGAGACAGGTTCCCATACGGGTCATACTCGTAATGCGCGGCAATCGTACCATCGGCAGCGCTCACGACCTGCCCCACGTTCCCGTTGCCGTCATAGAGGAAGTAGTAGGTCGAGGTGCCTTCGACCGAGGCGAGCAGCCCGCCGATCCCGCCGGCACCCTGGAGGGTGTTCGAGAGATCGAGCCCCCACACGTAGCTCTTGAGGACCTGACCGCTGGCGTTGAGCTCCTGGACCACGTTCCACCCGTCGTAGACGTAGCGCGTATCCGAGCTGAGCGACCAGCCGCCCGAGTGCGTGTACACCTTCTTCTGCACGCGCCGCCCCATGTAGTCGTAGAGGAAGGTGACCTTGGTATCTCCGGTGATGGGACTCTGGGGCTCAACTTGGGTCAGGCGGTTTTCGGCGTCGTAGGTGTAGAGGGTGGTGTTGCCGTCGGCGAAGGAGACGAGGTTTCCGTCCTCGTCGTAGGCGAGGGTCTGGAAGCGGCCCGCGGCCGGCGCGATCTCGGTGCACTGGTTGAGGAGGTTCGCGGTGTAGGCCGTGGGCATGAGGCTCCCGGTGCCCGGGTCCTTCTCGGTCGCCTCGGTACGGTTGCCGATGGGGTCGTAGGTGTAGCTGCGGTACTCGGGGGTCAGCTCGATGCCGCTGCCGGTGTTGACCGCGTTGGCGAACCAGGCCTGGCCCAAGGAACTGACGGATGCACTCGCCTGCTGCGATCGGAAACATGACGGCGGTGTCCTCCACGAGTACGCACGGAAGGACTGCTTGGAGCGTATCGTCCGAGAGCGGGCGGCCGTGAACAAGGGAAAGATTCCGTCCCGGAACACCCTGTTCTTGATGGGGCTCCTCGGTGGCTCTAGGAGGGGCTGTCTCAAGAACTCGTCGGCGGGGAGGTAGATGACACACGCCGCTGTGTGTCGTTTTCTCGTCCGTTTGCTCAGCACCGGCCCCGGCGAGGCAGATTTCCACGGTTTCGACCTATTCTCCCCATCGAGACTGAAAGCTCAACCGTCGCATGGGTTGTCCTCTTCGTGCCGGGAAAGTGTCCCAACAAGCTGTAGAGAACCCTTTTCCTAGTCCTGGCGCCCCAAGGTCATTGCAGAGCCGGTGTGTCAGTGCCCTCCCATTCGTGGGCGAGGGCTTTACTATCCGATTTTGACAAGATCCTTCGCTTCTGTACGTAGGAGTCCATGTCGACGCGTGCTCGCCTTCCACAGTTATTCCAGCATAGACCTGGTGTCGCTGCTACTGTCCACCCGCGGGGATCGCAAGGACCCAGGACGAGATGTCGAACCATACCGATCAACTCCCGAGAATCCTCAGGGTTGGAGATACCTGCTGGCAAGCACCAAAGGCTCGCAAAGCGGCGGTACTCGTGGATGCGCAGCCGTACTTCGACGCTTTCGCCTCTGCGGTCGCGCAGGCGCAACGGTCCGTCCTGATCGCTGGGTGGGACATCGACAGCCGGGTGGAACTATGGCGGGACGAGCGCCAAATGGGCCTTCCCCGGCGCCTCGGCGATTTCCTTAACGCCGTGGCCTCGCGCCGCGAGGACCTTCACGTCCACGTGCTCGCGTGGGACTTCGCGATGATCTACGCCCTGGAGCATCGCGAAGTCCCACGCGAGCACGTGGACGTGAAGGTCCTCGCGGCGCGAGGCCACGGCGTTAAGGAAATCGCCGAGGCGCCGGGGAAGGCCCATTTGGCGCTCGTCCCGCCATAGTTCCACCCGGCTGTCGATGTCCCACCCAGCGATCAGGACGGACCGTTGCGCCTGCGCGACCGCAGAGGCGAAAGCATCGAAGTACGGCTGCGCATCCACGAGTACCGCCGCTTTGCGAGCCTTTGGTGCTTGCCAGCAGGTATCTCCAACCCTGAGGATTCTCGGGAGTTGATCGGTATGGTTCGACATCTCGTCCTGGGTCCTTGCGATCCCCGCGGGTGGACAGTAGCAGCGACACCAGGTCTATGCTGGAATAACTGTGGAAGGCGAGCACGCGTCGACATGGACTCCTACGTAGGATGCCAAAGCGAAGGATCTTGTCAAAATCGGATAGTAAAGCCCTCGCCCACGAATGGGAGGGCACTGACACACCGGCTCTGCAATGACCTTGGGGCGCCAGGACTAGGAAAAGGGTTCTCTACAGCTTGTTGGGACACGTTTCCCGGCACGAAGAGGACAACCCATGCGACGGGTCGCCTTCGTGTTCGATGGGGAGAATAGGTCGAAAGCGTCGAAATCGGGCCCGCCGGGGGGAGTCCGATTTAACGGACGAGAAAACGACACACCGCGGCGTGTGTCATCTACCTCCCCGCCGACGAGTTCTTGAGATTCCCTCCCCTCGATCCCGCTGAGGAGCCCCATCAAGGCGGGGTCTTACGGGACGGAATCTTTCCCCTTGTTCACGGCCGCCCGCTCTCGGACGATACGCTCCACGCAGTCTTCCCGTGCGCACTCTTGGGGGACACCGCCGTGACGGTTCCGGTCGCAGCAGGCGAATGCACCGATCGCGCCTTGGGCCAGGCGTGGTTCGAGGCCGCCCAGAACACCGGCACCGGCGTCGAGCTTCTGCCCGAGTACCGCAGCTACGCCTACGACCCCATCGGCAACCGCACCGGGGCCGACGCGAAGGACCCGGACACGGGGACGCTGCTGCCCACGGCCTACACGGCCACCGCCCCAACCAGTACACCGAGGTCGCCCCGCCGCGGGCCCGCTCCAACCGCTCGCCCACGACGAGGACGGAAACCTCGTCTAGCTTCGACGACAGCCACACCACCTGGCTCTACACCTACGACGCCGAATCCGCCTGCCGAGGTCGAGCCCCAGAGCCCCATCACCGGAGACGCGAAGCTGGCGCTTCCGCTACGACTACATCGGGCGCCGGTGCAGAAGGTGGTGTACACGCACTCGGGCGGCCTGCGCCCGCTGAGACTCGGACACGCGCTACGTCTACGACGGGTGGAACGTGGTCGAGGAGCGCGACGCCGCGGTCGGGTGCAGAAGAGCTACGTGTGGGGCCTCGATCTCTCGAACACCCTCCAGGGTGCCGGCGGGATCGACGGGCTGCTGGCCGTGATCGACGGCGGCTCGACCTACTACTCCCCGACGCCAACGGGAACGTGGGCCAGGTCGTGAGCGCTGCCGATGGGGCAACGATCGCCGTGCATTACGAGTATGACCCGTATGGAACCTGTCTCTTTCCAACGGGTCCCTTGCCGAATCGAACCCTTTCCGATGGTCCACAAAATACCTCGATACAGAGACAATCCTCTACTACTACGGCCTAAGATATTACAGCCCGACCTTGGACGCTTAATCAACCGCGATCCTTTCGAGGAGAAGGGGGATTAGACCTCTACGCCTTCGTCCTCAACTCTCCGATAAACAACATTGGATCTATTTGGGGTCAGCGCCCAAATGTACCGGTAAGACCCAAGAATGTACGCAAGTCTTCAACTCATACCAGCATAGAACAACATCCGCCAAAGCAATAAGACAGTGTTGGTGAATGGTTGCGGCGCTGCTGGAGCTGGTTCCGCCCTCCACAAAGCTTTTTGGGGGCTATCGACTTTACAGCTAACTGCAACAACCATGACAGGTGTTATGCGGATTGTGGCGCAGATAAGTTTACTTGCGATGCAAATCTGCTCGTTGAGATGAAAAGCGAATGCAACCGCATCTCTTTGTGGCTCTACCCCCTGAGGTTGGCTTGCTACAGCCAGGCCGGCAACTATTTCAACGCGTTAACCCTGGGTGGACACAGCCCATTTGACAGCGCCCAGGACGATTATTGCGTCTGGGAAGATTGCTGCCCGTAGGGCGTGGAGGGTAGCAGATGAGCAAAGTCAAAATATCAATCTTGTTGCTATTGGCGTTGTTGCAATGTGCTTGCCTGAGCGGGTCTGGTTGGCTTGAGCACGATCCGCCGAGAGTTAAAGCGGGCATAGCTACGACGATAGAAATACGCCTAGGTGTAACAAACGGAAATGCCAGCAGAGCATACGCGGAGGCAAACTCTGCCACTACGACATCACAGGGAAGGGCACATTCACCCCGCTGACAATGAAGCGTGTGAGCGCTACTGAAAAGGTAGTGGTGTTTACGGTGCAGGTGCCCGCTCTGGCTATGGAGCTGAAGTCAAAGCCCCTTTCTTATTACTTTACGTTCGACATGGATCGGGAGGAACGCAGGCACCCTGATGCTAAAGGTTTTCTTTCGGTTACGATTGAATAGACCAGGTACACTGCTGTCCAAGAACGAATAACTTGATTTTGGCCACGGTTTGAAGCGGCGAGGGTTGCGACCGGTTCGGGGTGGCGATCACCGGCGGACGGCGGTGAGCGGCTGTCCAAACCCGAAGCCGGGAAGAGTCAGCTGTGGATGGTCGGAGAGGGCGAGGGAGCCAGATAGGAACACTCTATATTCCCTCCGGTCAACATAATTAAAACGTCTGTAGTTTCAAATACTTAGATTCGTCCTCCAGCGGATGGCGCACGGGTGCCTTGAGGGTCCAAGGGTGGCGAGTTCTCCCCATCGGCGAATCCCAGGCTTGACCGTTATCGTCGTCTCGACATCCCTCGTCCGCTGCGGGTGCGAGGTCGTCAACCACTCCTCATCCAAGCTCTGAGATTCGGAGAGAGGCCCTGTATTGTTGCCTCCGAGGTCGATGCCTCTACCTTTTTGCTCGGGCTGCTCTCGCCGAAATCACATGGTTACGTCCTGCGGCTACGTGTCCACGAATGCCTCCGCAGAGAACCGTGTCCCCGCGACGCATCAATGTCCACGCCACCACCAGGAGTTTGGCCGCCAGCTTGACGTACATCTTGCGGCGGATGCCGCGTTCCTTCTCGCGGCCAGACAGCCGTTGGGAGAAGTACCGCCGCACCGCTGGATTGGTGTGCGCCCCGATCATCGCGGCGTGTACCAACGCGTAGCGGAGCGGAGCTTTGCCCTGTTTGGAGATTCGCGGCACCGCACGGTCGCTGGCTTGCCCACTGCGGCGGGCACACAGATCGAGCCCTGCCAGGCGCAGTACCTGGCGGGGGTGCTCGAAGCGGTACGGGTCGCCGATGGCGGCCAGCAGCAAGGCGCTCAGCACCGGTCCCATGCCGGGGATCGAGATTACGCTGGCGTAGCCCGGCATCCGTTTGGCCACTTGGCTCATGCGCTGCTCCAACTCCCGCAGGTCCTCGCGTACCGTCTTGAGGAGGTGGACCAAGCGCGGAGCTTCCCAGCGCGCTGCATCGTCCAGAGGACAGCCAATGGACTGGGCGGCCGCCTGCCACACCGCCGCACGCGGGCTTGGTGGTGTTTGTTCCAGCGCGGCACGCAGACCTGACTCCAGAAGGCATCGAACGGCATCTGGGCAATCTGGGCGGGATCGAAGCACTGCTCGACGATGCGCAACACCACCGAGTCATTGGCTCCACTGGCTTTGCCGTAGGCAGCTTCGAGTTCCGGGAAGTACTGGGCGATCAGATGGTTGCGGATCCGCATTCGCAGGGTAAGTTCCCGCTTCTTCAGGCGCGTGCGGGCACGTACGAACCCGCGCAAATCGCGCAGATCCGGCGTGGGGTCGTCCGGGAACAAACAACGGGCCTGCCCCACCAAGTCGGCCACGTTGGCGGAGTCGCTCACGTCGTTCTTGTCCCAGCGGCCGTCGAGCAGCTCCCGGTTGCGCTGCACCGCAACATTGGAGACCAGAACAGCTCATTCCCCTTCCTGGATCAGATGAGCAAGCAGCGGCTTGTGGTAGATCCCTGTGGGTTCCAGGCCGAACACGATCGGGCTCAAGCCGTGCTGCATTGCGATGTCGCTCGCCAAGGCGCGGAGGGAATCGAACCCAGCTCTGTCGTTGGAAAACGCAAAACGCCTTCGAAAGGATTTTCCTGCCGGTGTCCCGAAGTAGGCATGGTGTTTTTCTTTGGCCACATCGATTCCGACGACCAAGTGCTTCTCCGATCCCCGAATCTCTTCCCTAAGGTCTCGGAAGTCTAGAAGTCGTTCTAGCTCGTTGCTCATGGGCGGCTCTCCTGGTTGTGAGTAACGGGTGCGCAGAGACCGTTTCCTTCTACCCGGAGAGCCTGTATTTTTCCTAGCTTATGATTTTTTACCTCCTTGTTTACGATCTGAACTTCAACCTTTTTCTTTGACCATCGTCTGTCTAAGAATAACGTTGTTCACTGGGCAACTAGCGGGGGCGAGTCGGGGACGCCTGTAAGGGCGTTGAGGGACACCTATGGGGCCTCGGTACTACGCGCTGGGGCCGAGCACGTGGCTGAGCGGACTGTTGGACAAGCTCCGGCGGCGAAGAGCGGTTCTCCACAGCTTGTCGGGACACGTTTCCCGGCACACAGAGGGCGGCCTCGGAGAGGGGGTCGCGTTCCTGTTTTCGGAGAGGAAGAGCTCGAAACCGTGGAAATCTGCCTCGCCGGGGCGAGTCCGAGCAAACGGACGAGAAAATGAGACTGCTGGCGTGTGTCATCGACCTCTGCGCCGATGCCCTGACCCCCTGATAGCGGTCCGAAACAGGTGCTAAGATTCGGGACGAAGGCGTCGGCGAAGGCGCGGTTCGCTCAAGACGCGGCCGCGCCGTGGCAATCAGCGCAACCGCAGGTGGAGGAGAGCACGCTGTCGAAAGTGCCTTGGGCAAGGGTCCACCAAAGGGGATTGGCAATGCCGTCGCTGAGGTTCGGGGAGTAGGCCGGGGCCTGGCCAGGGGGAAAGGTCACGTCCAGAGCGGGCGGGCCCGCTGAGGGATCGCACCAGGGGTCCTCCGCACCGTTCCCGAAGAGAACATAAGCCGTGCTGAGCGCAACGTCGCCCACTTCGCCGCATGTGCACGTCCCATCCGCGCCGGAGACCCACTCGAACCCAGGTTCCCGGCGTACCACCAGCCTTCGTGGCGGGTGATGCAGTTGATGGCTGAAGAGGCCGGCGAGCCGGTCGAAGAGTTGGAGCGCCAGTTCCCAAGCCGGAATATGGCGCAGGGTCTCCCCGGAGGGACCGCGCTCCCGGGCGGAGGTGAGGGCATCTACCCGCAGGGCCAGGGAGTCGCTTACCGTACGCGTGGCGATCTCCACCGCGCCTACCTGAAAACAACGCTCCGGGATCTCTTCCTGCCGGTCGGCGCGTGGCACGTAGTGCACGGGATCGAAGAGTCCGTCGGCAACCAGATTTCGCTCGGTCGGGGAAAATCGGGAGAAGACCGGGGCCTCCGGGTCCGGGTAGAAGCGCACCGCAAAGCGGCCCAACCGCCAGGGCTCGCCGCCCCCCCCCAGCAGTTCGCCCCACTCTTCGAGCCGGAGGGAGTGCGCGCCAGGCTCACCCTCCAGCCAGAAGTGCCATGCCGGGCGCTCCTCCCAAACCTGGCTCGTGCCGGTGATGCCGAGGAGGTAGCGCACCGCGTCACTCCAGGAGGCCTGGATCAGCGCTCCCTCGATCCGGCTGCGGAAGAAGGCCTGTAGGTCCACCCTATCGCCCCCGCTGCTGGAGCCAGAGGTCCCGCACCACCTCGCGTCGGTCCCGTCCCTCGACCGGGATGCCGGCTTGGCGGGCGCTCTCGAGGAGGAGTTCCTCCGGCTCCGCCAGTGTCAGGGAGTAGCTGTTCTCGTAGCTCTCGAAGAAGCGGTCGAACTCAGCCTTCTCCCGAGCCTCCTTCAGCCCCTCCTGGAAGCTACCCGCCACCCGGCTCAACTCGCGGGTCAGGTAGCGGGTGAAGAACTCGCGCCGACTTCCCTGTCGCATCGCGCCCCTCACCGCTCCCGGGCCTTGAGCGGCCAGCCCCGGAAGAGCTGGGCCTGGCAGAGGATCACGCAGAGAAAGAGCACAATCCACACCAAGGCCGTGTCACCAGGCTGGGCGATACCGGGCACCTTGCCAAGGAGCGGCACGGTGGCCGGCGAGTAGTAGAAGAAGTAGGCGGCCGCCCCCAGCACCGCGGCCACGACCGTGCGCACGATCGCGCGAACCGCCGGGCCGGCGCCGCCAGGGAGGTTGCGGAAGTACACCCCCACCACGAACGCCCCGAGGATAAAGCACCCGGCCATCTCCCCGGCGTGAAGGAAGCGGAAGTCGGGGCCGTCGGTGTACTGGCCGCCGATGAAGGGCTCCCCCCAGCGGGCGATCATCATCTGCAGCATGCCGTACTCGGTGGCGGCACCCAACAGTACCGTGCCGACCAACGCGGCGAGCCCGCTCCACAGGGAACCGTCCTCTCCGCCCAATGCGCGCCACGGCTGACCGTCCCAGAGCACGTCGGAGACCACGACCCAGGCCAGCACGCAGAGCAGTAGCCCGAGGCTGAAGAAGGCGCTCCCCGTGTCGGCGATCTCCGACCACCAGGGGTCCACGCCGGCCATGGTCTGGGCCGGGTAGAAGAGCTGGCAGACGTGGGGGTGGAAGCAGACCACGTAGACCACCGTGGCCAGGGAACTGATGGCGAACAGGCGAGAAGTGCCGAGTACCCCGCGGCTGGAATCAGCCCACGGCCAACGTCGAAAGCCGAGCCGCCAAGTGAGGGCCACCCAGAGCGCGGCGCTGAAGAAGTAGACCAGCGCGGTGGAGGCGTTCTCCCGGGCGTTGTAGATCTCGGCTCCGACGCCCCCGGCCCGGACGATCGACTGGGGGCTGAAGTAGGTGATGCCGAGGCGCCCGACGAAGGTCCAAAAGAACCCGTAAACAAGGAAGAGGCTTACGGCCACCGACACTACGGTAAGGCCGATCCCGGCGAAGAGACGGTTGCCGGACTCTCCGAACTCCGCGCCGCCCAACTCATACACCTGGCCGATGAGGACGATGGAGAAGAGCAAGGCCACCACCAGGGAGAAGCCGTACATGGGCGTGTAGAGCTTCATGATCCCGTTCGGGTGCATAAAGACGTACCAGAGCCCCCAGACCAGGGCGAAGACGGCGACGAGGTTCAGCACGCCGGCAAGGATTCCGGATGTCCCTGCGTCTCTCGCTTCGTCCATGGATCCACTCCCCTCTGGATTCAGTTACGGCCGCTTCGTTGACGGCAGGGCGTTTAGATAGACGGCAAGGTCCGCCACCTCGTGATCGGCGAGGATGCCCACCGGGAACATGGCCGGGTCGATCTGCCGGAGATCATTGACCAGCAGGCCCCCCTTTCCGCGGAGAGACCGGGCCACGTGGCACATGACGCACCGCTCCTCGAAGAGGGCGGCACCGCGCTCTCCGTCTGTAGCAGCCTCGGCCGCACCCGCAGCCAGGAGCGCGGCCCCGATGAGCACTGGCCACGACGGCCGAGCGGCGCGGCGCCCACGTGGGGTGGGACCGGCCGGCACTTGCATTCTCTCCTTCACGGTGTAGCGCACCGCCCCCGTGGGAGGCAGAACCTCCCTCGGGGGCGTTGCCCCTATCAGAAAGTAACCGTGTCGCCGTTCGTGAGGAACACGTTGCTCGCCTTGGCCACGGCCGACTGCTTCTTATAGCTCTTGTACTTGTCCGTTCCCTTGACGATGGGTACCCCGCTCTCGGACGCCCGCTCGGCCCAAAGCCATCCGGTGCAGTGGTTGCAGCCCACCTTCTGGAGCTTGAAGGTCTTTACCCCCTTGACGATGTCGTCGAACTTCGGTTCCCAGGTCTCGAAGAGGGAGAGGTGCAACCCGCCGTAGCACCCGTAGGGCTGGTACCCTTCGAAGTTGGCTCGGGCGTACGAGAAGAGCGAGAGGATACCGGGATGGCAGCATCCGGTGACCGTGACGATGCCCTTGTCTTTGACGTTGAAGTACAGCGCGTTCTCCCCCCGCACCCGCAGCAGGATCGGCACGTCAAACATCTTCAGGCCCACGCCCGGCATGAGTTGGTAGACCTCCTGGCCGGCCTCTCCGTCCGGCGCCGTGAGGACCAGTTTGCCCGTGTGGGGCACGTCGTTCTTGCAGATGGAGACCTCTTGTCCGTCCTTTGTCTTAGCCTTGTGATGGGCCTTCTCCTTGAGAAGAGCGAGGTCTTCCGGGTAATGGGTGTTGGGGGCGTAGATGGTGATACTGGGGTTGTGCTTCAGGGTGGACTCGATGCCCCAGAAGTGGTCCAGGTGCCAGTGCGAGAGCACCATGAACTCGATCTCGCCGCTCTTGAGCATGGCGGGAATGCCGTTCATCTCGTAGATATAGTCCATCCACTCGGTGTTCCACCCCGTGTCGAGGAGGATCTTCCGTTCCTTACCCTCCAGGGTCGTCACCGTGATCAGGGCCGAGTACCCTCCCGCGTTGTCCCAGGTCCACGGGATCGTGTACTGGTTGGTCATGGCCCCGCCGTAGTCCACCAGGTCCTTCTTGAACTGGTCGTTGTTGAACCAACTCGTCTCCGAAAGGACGTCCACCTTGAGGCCCTTGATCTGTCCCAAGTCGGTCTTCTTCGCCGCGTGCGCGCGCCCGGGTACGAGGGCACTCCCCGCCCCGCTCAGGGACGCGGCCACGCCCGTGGCCGCCATGGACTTCAGGAAGGATCTCCGGTTCTGATTCATCAGGTCTCTCCTCTCGTGCCGGCTCAGCCGGGATGGCGCTCAATGCCGCGTCGGAGTTGGTACAGCAGGTCCACGAGGAGTTCCGTCTCCTGGGGGGTCAGGGCCAGTCCGTAGCCGTGCATGACCTCCACCACCAACTGCCAGTCGTCTCGGGTGCGGCCAGGCTTTTCCGGGTCGGCCACCGAGACGTGGCAGAGCGTGCACTTCTCCTGGAAGAGCTTGTAGGCCTTCATGTGGTCGATCTTCTTCGCGGCACCGGTGTCTGCGGAAAGGGCCGCGCCGGCGGCCAGCAACACAGCGAGGCACACGCCAACACCTACGGCGAGCCATCTAGATGAAGCAGACGGTCTTCTCACGGGCATCCTCCTCTCGGTGGGGGGGGCCGGGTAAGGCCCACAGATTTTGTTTGGGCGCCGAGACAGCGTATTGGTTACGGAGGAAACATCAAGAACAAATTTTACAGACTTGCCGCCATGGACACGGGCGACCTCCACGAGCAGGCAAGCCAGTGTCATAACTATACGTCTTTTAAGAACAAAACGACGGCTCTCCGGATGGCCCTGAACGCACAGGGTAGCGTGTCAGAATAAAACAAGTATTTTCTATCTGGTGACTAGGGGAAATTGGGCGGCTTTCCGAGCGGAGATAGACGGGAGGAAGGGGCCTCGCTGGGCCAAGCAGCTGGCTGACCGCACTCTTGGACAAATTCGGCGGCGAAGAGCGGTTCTCCACAGCTTGTTGGGACACGTTTTGCGGCACACAGAGGGCGTCGTTGGCGACGGGGTCGTCTTCTTCCTTTCTCGGCGACCAAGGTCTAAGGGGCCGGATCGGCCCTGATCGACGCAGTCCGATCTAACGGACAAGTAAACGAGACACGCCACCGTGTGTCATCTACTTCCCCGCCGACGAGGTCTTGAGACAGCCCCTCCCCGAGTCCGCCAAGGAACTCCACCAAGGAGGGGTTTCTGGAAGGCGGGGGTTTCTTGACAAAACGGATTGTCCCAGTAGTTTAGCTCGTCGACTGGTCAACGGAAGGTTCTCACCACAGGCAAGGAGGAGCGAGCATGCACCGGAATCAACTGGCCATACTTCTCATTCTGGCAGTGACGACGCTGAGCTACGCGAAGGGCCCGCCCGAGGACCGAGGTCAGGCCAAGACCTACGTTGCCACCCTGGACGCCCTCAATGCTTCAGGGGTTACGGGGGCGGCGCAGATTTCTGTGAAGGGGAAGCAGATGGACGTTCTCCTCCAGGTCCGCGGATTTGAGCCGGGTAGAGTTCACCCCCAGCATATTCACGGTTTCAACATGCCGAAGGAGAAGTCGGTGTGCCCGCCTCCTGAGGCCGATGCGAACGGAGATGGGATTATCGAGATCTCGGAAGGTGGGCCATTTTTCGGGCCGATTCTGGTGAATCTATTGCCTTTCGATCAGGTCGATGCGGAGGGCAACCTCACTTTCTCTGCCACGTTTACCATCGAGCCGGAACTGCT
Organism: uncultured delta proteobacterium; assembly: GCA_963707045.1. Lineage (GTDB taxonomy): Bacteria > Desulfobacterota > Deferrisomatia > Deferrisomatales > JACRMM01 > CAZGRT01. The sequence continues at coordinate 269,452 of CAVPOV010000007.1, read as the reverse complement.
AAAACCACTTCATTTCCGCACGATCGTGCTTCATGGGCTTACCGTGGGTGACGCCTATGTTCCTTCGCTGCCTGTGGCTTGCGGGCAGATCGAGAAGATTGTCGGCCACTTTGAGGACGATGACTGACAGGGGGCGATGCCGACCTCCACTTCTTTCGGAACCGTCTCGGGCTGGCTACAGAATACTTTGGTTTCCGGGACACGTTTTCCGACACGCCAAGGCGGCCTCGGCGACGGGGTCGCCTCCGTCGTTGACGGTCGGGCGAGGCCAAGGGGGCCTAAGTCGGCCCTGATCAAAGCAGTCCGATCTAACGGACGAGAAAACGACACACCGCGGCGTGTGTCATCTACCTCCCCGCCGACGAGTTCTTGAGATTCCCTCCCCTCGATCCCACCGAGGAGCCCCATCAAGGCGGGATTTTGCGAGACCGACTTCGGGGCGAGATTCCCTGCGGAAAAGGTCTGCCCAATCTCGTGACTTTAGTAATCGGATTTCGGGATCTGCCCACTCCGGTCCGTCGTGGGCGGCCCGATACCTGCCACAAAGGAACCATTTTGACAGCCTTCTGGCTTGCTGCTAGATAATGTCTAGACCGCAATGTGCGAGGAGCGTAACCCTTCCTGCGGCCACTGACCGGCCTATTGTCACCGGACGGCGAGAAAGCGATGCCTGCTGCGGACTGAGCGATGGGATGTTACAGAAACGCCGACTGACGCAGAGCGTGTTTCGACGCTCATGCGCCTAGTGGCTAAGAACCGGAAGGAGTACGGAATGGGCGATAAAGGCGGCAAGAAGGATAAAGCCAAGGGCAAGAAACAGAAGCAGAAGAAAGAAGATGACAAATCGAGAAAGCGGAAGGAGAAGCAGAAGCCCAGCACGCCGTAGTGAACGACCGCGGGGCCCCGTGGCGATTGAATTAAGTCAGATACGCTGTCAGCGACTTCGATCGCGACGAATTGCGATTCTTCCCAGTGGGGTCACCGCAAAAACCTCAGGCGGATCTTGAACCGCCTCTCGGAGCGCCAACTATAACCCCCGATGCAGCTATGGCCGGCAGATGCCGGCCATTCGTGCCTGAAGTCAACGATTTCGGGAGAAGGTGGCCGGCACAAGGGGGCGCCAATGGGTCGGGGAGGCGCAATGGAACCTTTCGCGCGACGCGAAGTCGTATAGGGCACTTTGACGAGTTGCCGCCTTCCCTGCTACACCGATAGCAGCGCGCAACGGGGGGCGCGCATCCCTTCCCCAGGCTCTTCCGGGGCCACCTCTCCCCGCTCGGCGAGAAAGCGATGTCCTACGAGCAAATCGCAGGAAGCTCGCAGGCGGCCGTGCCGCAGGCGGGGGGAAGACGCACGGCAAGGGGGCACCAATGGATGACCGAGGGACGTGGCGTGGGGGCAGGGTGAGGGGCCATTTAGCCGTCTCCCGGCGGTGGTTCTTTGCCGTGCTCGCTTGTGCGGGGGCCCTTCTGGCGCTCCTGGGAGCAGTGCGCGCTGCGGACGAAGCTGCCGGGGCGCCCCCCGAGAGTTCTGCCCAGGAAACTCCTGCCCGGGCAGCCAAGCGGCCGGTCGTCTACGTCGCGCCCGTGGAAGGCGTCATCGACTTGGGTCTGGCGCCCTTCCTGAACCGGGTCCTGGCCCAAGCCGGGGTAGAAGACGCGTCGGCGGTCATCCTCGAGATCAACACCTTCGGCGGCCGACTCGACGCCGGGGTGCTGATCCGCGACGCGCTCCTGGAGGCGCGTCTGCCCACCGTGGCGTTCATCAACCACCGGGCCATCTCGGCCGGCGCCCTCATTGCTCTAGCGACCGAGAAGATCGCCATGGCCGGGGGGTCGACCATCGGCGCCGCGACCCCGGTGGCGGTAGGGGCCCCGGGGGCAGAGGCCCCGCCGGTGGCGGAGAAGACCGTGTCGTACGTGCGCAAGGAGTTTCGCGCCACGGCTGAGAGCCGGGGCAGGCCGTCCCTCATTGCCGAGGCCATGGTGGACGCCGACGTGGAGGTGCCCGAGCTCGTGGAGAAGGGCAAGCTGCTGACCCTCACCACCGAGGAGGCGCTCGCCCACGGCGTGGCGGATTTTCGGGCGGACTCCCTGGCCGATCTTCTCGCCCGGCTGGACCTTTCGGGCGCCGAAGTGCGCCGGCCCTCGCCCACCTGGGCCGAGAACCTGGTTCGGTTTCTCACACACCCCACGGTGAGCTCGCTCCTCATGAGCCTGGGGATCCTGGGAATCCTCCTGGAGATCCGCACCCCCGGGTTCGGGGTGCCGGGTACCATCGGGATCGCGAGTCTTGCCCTCTTCTTCTGGGGCCACTGGCTGGTGCAGCTGGCCGGGTGGGAGGAGCTTCTCCTGGCGGCCGCCGGCATCGTGCTCCTGGCGGTGGAGGTCTTCATCCTCCCGGGTTTCGGGATCGCGGGGGTGCTGGGGATCGTCGCGCTGGTGGGGGGCTTGGGTCTGACCCTCGTGGGGGCGGGAGCCACCTGGGGGGCGGTGGTCGCGGCGTCGGGGCGGGTGGCGCTCTCACTCCTCCTGGCCATCGGCGCGTCCCTGGTGCTGCTGCGGGTTCTTCCCAAGCTTCCCATCGGCCGCAGGCTGGTGCTCGACACCGAGCTGCCGGTGGAGGCCGGCTTCGGCTCGGCCCCCGAAGCCGACCGCAGGTGGCTCCGCCGCAGGGGCGTGAGCCTCTCGCCCCTGCGCCCCGCCGGCATTGCGGAGTTCGATGGCGAGAGGGTGGACGTGGTGTCCCAGGGAGATCTCATCGAAGCGGGGCAGCCCGTCGAGGTGGTTCGCGTGGAAGGAAACCGGGTCGTAGTGCGTAAGCTGCGGTCCCCGAACGAAGGGAGAGAGGCATGATCACGGTCGACACGGGCGCCTTCGGCGCCATCGGACTCCTGATTTTCGTCGTCCTAGGCCTTGGCATGGTCCTCTACCTGATCCCCGTGCCGCTGTGGCTCGCGGCCTGGTCCTCCGGTGCCTACGTGGGCCTCTTCACCCTCATCGGGATGCGGTTTCGCCGGGTGCCCCCCTCCGTGGTGGTCACCGGGAGGATCAGTGCGGTGAAGGCGGGCCTCCAGGTGTCCATCAACGAGCTCGAGGCCCACTACCTGGCGGGGGGCAACGTCACCCGGGTGGTCAACGCCCTCATCTCCGCCGACAAGGCCAACATCGCTTTGCCGTTCAACCGGGCGGCGGCCATCGACCTGGCAGGCCGCGACGTGCTCGAAGCGGTGAAGATGTGCGTCAACCCCAAGGTGATCGAGACGGCCCGAGTGGCCGCCGTGGCCAAGGACGGCATCCAGCTCATCGCCGTCTCCCGGGTCACCGTGCGCACCAACCTCGACCGCCTGGTGGGCGGCGCCGGCGAAGAGACCATCATCGCCCGGGTGGGCGAGGGCATCGTCACCACCATCGGCTCGGCGGCCAGCCACAAGGACGTGCTCGAGAACCCCGACCACATCTCCAAGAACGTCCTGGCCAGGGGCCTCGACGCCGGCACGGCCTTCGAGATCCTCTCCATCGACATCGCCGACGTGGACGTGGGCGAGAATATCGGCGCCAAGCTCCAGACCGACCAGGCCGAGGCCGACAAGCAGATCGCCCAGGCCAAGGCCGAGGAGCGCCGCGCCATGGCCGTGGCCCTGGAACAGGAGATGCGGGCCCGAGTGGTGGAGGCCGAGGCCGAGGTGCCCCAGGCCATCGCCGAGGCCTTCCGCCAGGGCAACCTGGGGATCATGGACTTCTACCGGCTGAAGAACGTGCAGGCCGACACCACCATGCGGGAGTCCATCGCCGGCACCGAGCCCGAGATTCAGACCCCGCCGAAGCGCAAGTAGGAGGGCCGGCGATGGAGCAGTTCTTTCTTTTGCTGGTCGTTCTCGCTTTCGCCCTGGGCAGCCACCTGATGCGGCTCCTCCGAAAACGCATGGAGCAGCGCGCCCCGCCGCCTCGGGAGGCGCGCGTGCCCGAGGCCTACGACGAAGAGCTCTCCTGGCCGAGGCCGCAGGAGCCCCCCCCCCTGCCCGAGCAGACGCCGCCCGCCAGGGTGCTGGCCCCGGCAGCCCCGATGCCCGTGCGTCGCCCCGCCCCGCCGCCCAGGGCCGCAGCGGAGCCGACGCCCCTGCCGGCCACGGCGCGAGGCCCCCGGCGCATGCAGCCCCGACTCAGCCGCGAAGAGGCCCGGCGCGGCATCGTGCTGCGCGAAATCCTGGGTCCTTGCCGGGGCCTGGAAGGGGTGGGAAGCGCGGACCGGGGGGGTGGGGCCTAGGCGTTGGCGGGCTCGCACCCGATCGGTCCCGGACGCGACCCTGGACCTTGCCGGTCTCGGAAGGCGGCCCGGGAACTTGGCGTTTGAGACCGGAACACCATTTTCTGCCCGAGCTGCCACCAGAAGAAGGCGCTACAGTTCGCCGAACAGGTCGTCGGAGAGGTCCTCTACCCCGTCCCCCACCGGCAGTTCGTGTTCACCATACCGAAAATGCTTCGGCCCTATTTCCGGCACAACCGCAAGCTGTTGGGCACCGGCGGGGGGACGTTGCTCATTTAGCCACTTAGCGTCAGGGCGATGACGTTCGGCACCGGGCGATGACCGCCCCCCGGTGAACGGCCCTGGTCCCCTGGATCTTCCGATGCGAATCTGCCGGGCAGAACAGAAAGCCCCGCTACGGGGTGTCGAGCAGGCAGACGGGGAAGTAGTACTGGGGAGACAGAGAGAGACGTACTTCACTGGACTAGGGCGGGGCGAGTCGGGGACGTCGATAGGGGTGCTGAGGGCCGCCTATGGGGCCTCGGTACTAATCGCTGGGGCCGGGCACAGTTGACCGGGCTCTCGGACAAACTTCGGCGGCGAAGAGCGGTTCTCCACAGCTTGTCGGGACACGTTTTCCGACACACCGAAGGCGGCCCTGATGAGGGGTCGCCTTCGTGTGTCAGGGGGACGAGAGGTCGAAACCGTCGAAAAGGGGCCCACTGGGGCGAGTCCGAGGAAAGGGACGAGAAAACGACACGCGGCCGCGTGTGTCATCTGCCTCCCCACCGACGGGTTCTTGAGACTCCCTACCCTCGACACGGCTGTGGAGCCCCATCAAGGCGGGGGAGAAAAGGCCGAGGCGGAGGACAGGGGGTGTGGATCGTCGACGGCTACAGGTCCGTCTGAGTCACGGGCTGCCGACGGCACCCGCGATTTGCTTGATCGGCAGGAACATGGGCGTTGGCTCGGGGCGATCGCCGAGGGCGCCGCGCACGAGCCCGAAGGGAGCGAATCCCAACGAAGAGTAGAAGTCGATGGCCTCCGGCTTGGCATCCACCACGACGCCCGCGCACCCTACCCGGTCCCGCATTTCCATGGCCAGTTGGAGCATGGTCCGCAGCAGCAACTTGCCCACGCCAAGCCCCTGGAACCGCGCGTCCACCGCGAGGCGGGCAATGCGCAGGATGGGCAGAGGGTAAGACGGCAATCTCCGGCGCAGCGGTTTGGACAGCTCTTCGGCCAACATCTCGCCGCCGGCCACCGTCACGAATCCCGCGATGGTTTCACCCGCTACCGCCACGTAGGTGGTTCCGATGTGGTGTCGGAACTGATTCTGTCCGGCGTAGCGCTGGAAGAAGCGGTCGAGGTCGATGTTGCCACTGCGGAAGCCGGCCCGCTCGTCTTGGGCTTCCAGACGACGCACACGGACCGGGCAGTCCTCTTCACCGGCCACGGAAGAGAGCTCGCAAGGCTTGCGTGGGTGGTTCATCCGCAGCGAGACGACCCGCGACGTCCTCCATGGCTTGGGCCGTCAACGTCAGCTGTGCGGGGATGACCAGGTCCTCGGGGATCTCCCGCAAGGCCTGCAAGTGGTGCTTCAGCGCCTCTTCAATCAAGAATCCCTTCTTGACCCCGTGCTGTTTGGCGTACGCCTCCATCTCCGCCTTGGTCTCCTCGGAGATGTACGCTGAGATCTGGGTGGTTGGAGACATAGCAGGCCCTCTTCTACGAAATTGTAGGATCTCGTAGAAGATACCAGAGTCGTTCGTGGATGTCACGATGCGCGGGATCAGCGAGGTCGCTCGCCCCCTTGTGGGGCCCGTGCGGTTCGTTGTACCGCAGAATCGCGTCGGTGATCAGCGACCGATCGGCCCTGCAGTCCGCTTGTTCCTTCTCCCCGCGTTCATGCAAGCAATCGTCCTTCCCGACACGATTCCGAGCAACGGACAAGCAAGCGACTCTCGCATGCGTGCAGGAGTGTCCGCGCTTCTCGTTCCGCACCCTCCCCACAGACACGCCGCCTCCCTGCGATCTTCCTGGCCTCCTCACCGGGCAGCCGCCTCGTCGGCGTGAGCTTCGCACCGGTGAAAGTGGTCGGGCTCGGAGCAGGGTTCGCGGAGCGATTCGCGCGGTGACACCCCGCGATGCCCGGGTGTAACGGACGTCGGCGCGAGCGGTGTACAGCAAGCACCGGACGCGAGGGCTCGGGCCGGTGGTCGGCGACGGCTCCGGAAGGAGAGGTTTCGGTGGGAGGGTGATCCCCGCTCCCACCGGGCCTTCGTGAGTCGCGCGGGAGCCACGGCCTGCATCCCCGGGGAGAGCGCGGCCGGACCAGACCCCACCATTCGAGAGAGGAGAGAATCGCCATGAGGACCTGCTCCCGTCAAAGTCGCCTGGTCCGCGCCCTGCTGCCCTTCGCGGCGGCGGCGCTCTTCGCGTCGCCCGTCTCCGCCGCGCCCGGCCAGGGCGGCGGAAAGGGGAACACCGCCGAGTTGGACGCGGGAGAGACGCACCACCTCGTCTTCATGCGGGAGGAAGAAAAGCTCGCGCGGGACGTCTACCTCACCCTGGGAGAGCGCTATCCCGACGTCACGGCCTTCGCGTCCATCGACGGCTCGGAGCAACGCCACTTCGACACGATGAAGAGCCGGCTGGACCAGTACGGCGTCCCCGACCCCAGCACCGACGACAGCGTGGGCAGCTTCACCGGGGAGGAGTACGGGTGGTACTTCGACGAGAAGTTCGGGGAGCTCGTCGCGTGGGGCGAAGACGGCAGGCTCGAAGCGCTCTACGTGGGCGCGTTCATCGAGGAACTGGACATGAAGGACATCGTGCACTGCCCCGCCGTCGTCGTCGAGTCGGACAACGGGATCGGCGAGGGCGAGTGCGGGCTCCTCCATACGGACGAGCCCGCGCTGATCCAGAGCTACGAGAACCTGCTCGAAGGCTCCAAGAGCCACCTGCGGTCCTTCGTGCAGGCCATCGAGGCCGTCATCGGCGAAGGCAACTACGCCGCGCAGGTGCTCACCCAGGAGGAGGTCGACGAGATCCTGGGGCGGTGACCGCTCCGGGAGGATCCCGGCGGCGCCCTCTCAGGGCCGGACGTCGGTGAGAAGCCGACCGCGGTCCCTGCGCACCGCCGAGCGCTCGAGGAGTTCGCCCAGGATCCTCCGGTAGACGGGTTCGTGGCCGCCGCCGAAGTAGCGGTCCACGGTCTCCGGGAACCAGGGAGTCCCCATGAGGCGGGCGAAGAAGGTCTCCTCGGGCAGGGGGCCGTACATGAGCAGCGTGTACACGACGATCTTCTTGATCACGTCCTGCCCGAGGCGCTCCGGTTCGGCGAGGTAACGGCGGATGCGGGCTCGGGCCCGGTCGATCGCCGCCGCCGCGTCGCGAAACGGCGGCCCGTGGCCTGGGTAGACGGTCCGCACCGCGAGCGACTCGATCTTCTCCAGCGAATCCAGCAACTGGAAGAGGCAGGCGCTCCCCTCGACCCGCTCCGTCACCACGGGCATGTCCGTCTCCCAGAGGAGGTCCGAGGAGAGGAGGATCCCTTCTTCCCGGTGGTAGAGGACGATGCCGTCGGCCGAGTGGCCCGGCGCGTGGATCACGCGGAAGCGGTGGGGCCCGACCTCCAGGAGGTCCCCGTCCTCCAGCGACCGGGTGCAGTCGAAGAACTCGGCCTCCTGGCCGTAGTAGCGCCACCAGGTGGACCAGTCGTCCCGCCGGTCCATGAAGTGCTTTCCGATCCGGTGCATCGCGATCTCGCAGCCGGACCGCCGCTGGACCTCCCCGTTGCCGCCCACGTGGTCGCAGTGGCCGTGGGTGCTGACGATCATCCGGGTACGGGAGAGATCCACCCCCAGCTCCGAGACCCGCCGGTCGGTGTCGCCGAAGTCCCGGAGGTAGGCGGTGTCGATCAGGATCGGGGCCTCGTCCCGGTACACGAAATGATTGCCGTTCCGGTAGCCCCGCTCGATGAAGAACAGGTCGGGGAGGACCTCGACGGGACGCCGGCGGTTCGTCACGGCCTCTCCGCGGCCAGATACCGCAGGGCCAGCAGCGGGAGGGCGCGGTAGGCGTTCCGGAGGGACTCCTGCTCCACGGGCGTCTTCTCGGCCCAGAGGGAACTGCCCAGCGGGAGGTCGCTCACGTAGGTCAGCGCCGTCGGCTCGAACCCGTACAGGGCGGACGCGCTGCAGAAGGCGGAGAGCTCCATCTCCACCGCCTCGTACCCGAGGCGCGCGAGGGTTTCCAGGTTCTCCGGGCTCTCCGCGGTGATGGCGCCCACGGTGAACACGCGGCCGCCGGTGGCGCGAATCCCCTCCCGCGCCAGAAAGCGCTCCAGCGCCCGCCGGGGAGCGTCCGGAAACGTCAGCCGGGGCGCCGCCCCGACGAGCTCCCCGAAGGGGCGCGTGGCGTAGGGGGTGTACCCCTCGCCGTCGGCCACCTCCGTGGGGACGAAGAAGGACCCGATCTCGTGGCCTTCGCCGAGCCCCCCCACCGCGCCCGCGAAGAAGACCCTGCGCGCCGGGGTGAAGGAAAGGAAGCCGAGGCAGTCGCCGACGCGGGAAGGCCCCACCCCCGTGGCGATCACGGTGACCCTGCGCCCCTCGAAGCTCCCCGTGATGCCCCGGAAGAAGAACGGCGGAGAGAGATCGACGACCTCCTCTCCCAGGTGGCGGCGGAACGCCCGCAGGGGGATGAAGGGGCTAAGGATGACGTCGGCGGACACGTCCTCCGGCCGGCACCCGAACGCCACCTCCACGACCCGTTCCGGGGGGCCGAGCTCCGGGCGGCGGCGCGGCTCTTTCCCCCGCGTGAGCGCGCTACTGGTCATTGTCCTCCCCCAGGCCCAGGCGCTTGATCTGGTAGCGCAGCGTTCCCCGGTCCATGGACAACAGGCGGGCGGCCTGGGCCTTGTTGCCGCCGGCCAGCCGCAGTGCCTCCCGGATGAGGTAACGGCCCACGTCGTCGATGACGGCCTCGTAGTGGATCCCCCGCAGGACTTCGGGCTCCTGGGGGATCCACACGGACTCCTCCCGGCCCGCGCGGCCCTTGAGGATCTCGGGGGGCAGGTGCTCCGGGGCGATCCACTGGGCGTCCTCGAGGATCAGGATGCGCTCGATCGTGTTTCGCAGTTCCCGCACGTTGCCGGGCCAGGGGTAGTCCAGGAGCAGCCCTTCCGCCTCCCGGGTGAACCCGTGGACGTCCTTGTGGAACTTGCGATTCACCTCCTGGATGAAGTGCTGCGCCAGGGGGAGGATGTCGGCCCTGCGCTCCCGCAGCGAGGGCAGGGCGATGGTGATGATCTTGAGCCGGTAGTACAGGTCCTCCCGGAAGGTTCCGGCGCGACGCTTCTCCTCGAGGTCCTGGTTGCTGGCCGCGATGACCCGCACGTCCACGGCCACGGGGTCCAGGCCGCCGACCCGCCGCACCGTGCGCTCCTCCAGGACCCGGAGGAGCTTGGCCTGGAGCTGCACGTCCATGTCCCCGATCTCGTCCAGGAACAGGGTTCCCCCCTGGGCCCGCTCGATGAGGCCTATCTTTCGCGCCTTCGCGTCGGTGAAGGCGCCCCGCTCGTACCCGAAGAGCTCGCTCTCCAGGAGGTTTCCGGGGATCGCGGCGCAGTTGATTCCCACGAAGGGCCGGTCCGCACGGGAGCTCTCGACGTGGACCGCTCGGGCCACCATCTCCTTGCCGGTGCCGCTCTCGCCCTGGACGAGCACGGTGACGTCGGGGTTCTGGGCCACCTTCCGGACCATGGAGAACACCTTCTGCATGGACGGGTCGCGGCCGACGATCCTCCCGAGCCCCCCCCCGCCGGGCGCCTCCTCCCGCAGTTCGCGCACCTCCCGCTTGAGGTGGCCGGCGTCCAGGGCGAGGCGGACGATGACCTCGATCTCCCGGGACTTGAACGGCTTGTTGACGTAGTCGTACGCGCCCAGGCGCATCGCCTCGACGGCCGTCTCCACGCTCCCGTAGGCGGTCATCACGATCACCAGCAGTTCCGGGCGCGCCGCCTTGAACTCCCGCAGCAGGTCGATTCCCGAGGCGTCGGGCAGGCGCAGGTCCAGCAGGACCAGGGAGAAGTCCCCCTGGGCGAAGGCCCTGCGGGCCTCGTCGCCCGTTCCGGCGGTCGCCACCTCGTACCCCTTGCGGGAGAGCACCTGGAGCAGCGACTTGCGGATGAGGGCCTCGTCGTCCACGATCAGGATGCTGTCCGCCATCTACCCGACCTCCTTCGCCGGCAGGTCCACCGTGAAGCGGGTGCCCTCGCCGGGCCGCGACCGCACGTCCATACGTCCTCCGTGTTGCTCCACCACGCTGTACGCGATCGACAGGCCCAGCCCCGTGCCCTCGCGCTTGGTCGTGAAGAAGGGGTCGAAGATCTGGTTGAGCGTGGGCCCGTCCATGCCGTGGCCCGTGTCCTCCACGACCACCCTCGCCCAGGCGTGGGGGACCGCCGCCACCTGCTCGGCCCAGATGCGCACCTCCCCGCCCTCGGAGACCGCCTCCAGCGCGTTGATCGCGAGGTTGAGGAAGAGCTGCGTGAGCCGGTCCGGGTCCCCCTCGATCTTGGGGTTGCCCCGCAGCTCGAAGTCGAGCCTGACTCCCTTCTTGCGGCACTGCTCCCGGAAGGTGCGGTGCCACTCCAGGGCCCTCGCCACCCGCATGGGCCGGAACTCTCCCAACTGCGGCCGGGCGAAGTCCAGGATTCCGCGGATCAGCGCCTCCAGCCGGTCGATCTCCCGGTTCATGTCGTCGAGCAGGCTACGCCCCTCGCCGCTAAGCCCCTCTTCCTGGCCGAGGATGTCGAGGCTGATCGCGACCCCCGTGAGAGGGTTGCGGATCTCGTGGGCGATGCCCGCCGCCAGTTGACCGATGGAGGCCAGGCGGGCCATGCGCTGGACCCGCTCGTCCAGCCTGCGCCGTTCGGTGAGATCCTGCAGGATGATGGTCGCCCCCCGTCCCGGTCCCAGAGAAAAGATGCTCACCAGGAGGCGCGTCTCCCCTTCCCCGCTGCCGACCGCGACCTCCAGGCTCTCCAGGCCGCTCCGCTCCTCCAGGATGCTCCGGAGCCCCCTCAGGAAGTCGGGGGCCGACAAATAGCGCTCCACGGGATTTCCCTCGGGGGCCTCCCGAATCCCGAGGAAGCGGCGGGCCGCTTCGTTCACCAGCGTCACGCGGCGCGCCGGATCCACGGCCACCACGCCGTTGGGGGTGCCGCCCAGGATGCCCTCCCGGAGGTCGCGCTCGGCGCGGATCTGCTGGAAGAGGCGGCTCGCCTCGATGGCCTTGGCGGCCTGGGAGGCGAAGATCGACAGGATCTCCTCGTCCGTCGGGGCGAAGGCCTCCTCCCGGCGCGCCTCCACCGCGAGGACCCCGAGGACCCCCCCCTCGCTCAGCAGGGGCACGGCAAGCTGGCTCTTGCGGGCGACCGAGCCCGCGTCCGGCGCTCCGGCGCCCCGGTCCGAAACCCGAAGCCCGCTGCCCGCCCGGGCCACCCAGCCCACGATCCCGTAGCCCACGGCCACGGTCTCCCGGTCCACCTCGGCAGGCAGTCCGGCCCGGGCGCAGAGCCGGAGCGTCTCCCTGTCCCCCGGTTCCCGAAGGTACACGGAGGCCCCGTCAGCCCCGGTGAGGTGCAGGGCCTCCTCCACCACGAGGGGGAGGAGCGACTCGGTGTCCAGGGCCGAGGTCATCTGCCGCCCGACCCTCTGGAGGGCGAGCAACTGCTGGATCTTCGCGAGGTTTCCCTGGAGGAGGTCCCGCGTCTCCACGGCCAGGCCGGCCACGTCGGCCAACGCCCACAGCGCGTCGACCTCCTCGGCGCGAAATCGCCGCCGCCCGGCGGGGGGTTCGGCGCCGAGCACGCCCACCACGCCGCCGTGCGCCCGGACCGGAAGGAACAGGACGCCGCCCCCCCAACCGTCCGCCCCTCCCGGCCCGGTCGGGGGTCCCGCCGCCGCGGCCCTCGTCCGAACCACCGCGGCTTCCGCAGACGCGCCGTCGAGGGGGAGATCGAGCGGGCACTCGCCGCGCCCCGCCCAGGCAGCGGGAGTCAGAGCCTTCCCGGACGTCGAGAGCAGGTGCAGCACCGCCCTCCGGCAGCCGAGAGCCCCCACGAGTCCCTGAACCAGTTCGTCGAGGGCGCGTTGCCGGGGTTCCGGGGACGCCGCGAGGTCGGACACCCGGCGGACCAAAGCCAGTGCCCTGCCGGCCGGGATTCGACTTGGCTTCGGCCTGCGGGGTTCGGGCCCGTCCGAGGGTGCCATGGGAAGCCTGCAGGAAAGGCTAGCGGTGAAATTTCACGCTAGCACAGGGCCTCGGCGCCGGGCAAGCCCGCCGATTCGGAGAGAGGCGCCCGACACGGCGAAAAAAGAAGGGGCCCGAAGGCCCCCGAGGGAGGAGCGTCTCTGTGCCGCCCGGCCGGGCGTCGATGCACAAACGCCGTTCTGCACTCCACCGGGCTCAGGGGAAGCCTACCCGAGGCTTGCCTCGAAAGCAAACACTATTTGTCGGAGGGCCGGAGGAGCCTTTTTGCCCTGTCAGGGCACGACCAGCGTGTGGCCCGGGCAGTGGTGCAGGACGAAGTGGCAGACACTTCCGAACAGGATCTCGCGAAGCTCCGACTGCCCGCGACGGCCCAGGACGACCAGGTCGAAGCCGTCCTCGCCGTACACGCGGCAGATCGTCCGTCCCGCGGAGCCCTCCTCGGTGCGCGTCGTCACCCGGAAGCCGAGTCCCCGAAGGCGCTCGGCCCCGGCCTCCAGGAGGACCCGCCCCTCGCCGTGCATCTTCTGCAGCGCGTCGTAGCGGGCGTCGTCGGGAAGGTGCTCCAGACCCGGGCGTTCCGGGTTCACGACGTGGATCAGGGTGACGTCGAGCCCCGCCCGGGACTGCCGCAGCGAAGCCACGTAGTCGAGGCAGCGCCCGCTCGCCGCCGAGCCGTCCACGGCCACCAGGACACGAACGGGCTTCTCCGCGGCCTCGGCGCCGAGTTCGGGCCCTCCCAGCTTCGCGACGAGCACCGGCACCGTGCAGTGGTGCACCACGTGGTTGGAGACCGAGCCGAAGAGCACGTCCTGCAGGTCGCCCTGGCCCCTCCGCCCGAGGATCACCAGGGAGAACCCCTCCGCCACGGCCACCGCGCAGATGGCGGGCCCCGGATCCCCCTCGATCAGACGGGGGCTCACCCGGATCCCCTGCTCGCGGAAGAACCCGGCCTCGCGGTCGAGGAGGTCCTGGGCCGCCTGGCGCGCGCCCTGCCGGATCATCTCCACCTGGAAGTCCGGGATCATCTTGTACTCGAGCCGCCGCAGGTTGACCGCGTGGCCGAGCACCAGGTCGAGGTCGAGGGGCCGGGCGATGCGAGCGGCGACGCGGCCGGTCTTTCGGCTCGGCTCGGAGCCGTCGGTGCAGAGCAGGACGCGGATGGGCATGGCGTGCGGACTCCTCCTCTTCCGGGGGCGGCCGTCAGAAGGCGCCGGGGTAGAAGATCCTCGGCAGGAACAGCACGACGTCGGGCCAGTACGTCAGCAGTGCGAGCACGCCGAGTCTGGAGCAGGATGAACGGCAGCACCGCTTTGGTCACGTAGATGAGGTCCTTCTCCGCCACGGCCCCGGTGATGTACAGGCTGACGCCCATCGGGGGCGTGATGTAGCCGATGCCGAGGTTCACGGTCATCAGCAGCCCGAAGTGCAGGCTGTTGACCTCGAACTGGTAGAGCATGGGCAGGAAGATCGGGGTGAGGATCATCGTCGCGGAGATGATGTCCATGAACATCCCCACGACGAGCAGGAAGACGTTGACGACCGCCAGGAACATCCACTTGTTCGTCACGCTCGCGGTCACCGCCTCGGTGATGATCTGCGGCAGGCGCTCGAAGGTCAGGTACTTGCCGAACACGCTCGCCCCCGCCACGATCACCAGGAGCGTCGCCGAGGTGACCGCCGACGAGACGATGACCTTCTTCGCCTGCAGCAGTCCCATGTCGCGGTGGATGAAGATCTCCACGACGAAGGCGTAGACGCACGCTACCACCGCGGCCTCGTTCGCCGTGAACACCCCCGAGAAGATCCCCCCGAAGATGATCACGGGCAGGAGCAGGGCCCAGATCCCCTCGCGCAGGGTGGAGATCAGCTCGCCGAGGGAGGGGGGCTTCTTCATCCGCATGCCCCCGCGCCGGCACACGAAGAAGGTGTAGACGCAGAAGACCAGCATGATCAGCACCCCCGGCACGAACCCCGTCATGAAGAGGGCCGCGAGGGAATCGTTGGTGACCATGGAGTAGAGGATCATCGAGATGCTCGGCGGAATGATGATCCCCAGGATGGGCGAGGCCGTCATCACGCCGACGGTGTAGGACTCGTCGTACCCCTCCTTGATGAGCGCCGGGATCATGAACCCGCCGATCGCGACCACGGTCGCCACGGTGGAGCCCGAGATCGCCCCGAAGAGGCCGCAAGCCAGAATCCCCGCCATGCCCAGCCCGCCCGGGAAGAACCCGACCACGGCCTTGGCCACCTTGATGAGCTTGGTCACGATGGTGCCCGAGGTCATGATGTTCCCGCACAGGATGAAGAACAGCACGACCACCAGGGCGAAGTTGTCCATGCTCTTGTAGAAGCCCTGCACCAGGAGCATGGCCTGGCTCTCGAACGGCATCGAGGTCTGCGCGAAGAACGCGAGCCCCAGGATGCCGGTGAAGAAGAGGCTCAGGTAGACCGGGACCGTGGACGCCAGCGCCCCGAGGAGGATCAAGAGCATGTACCAGATGGTGCTATCCATGGCCTCTCCGGGGCAGGGCAGGGGCGGAAGACACAGGTGGAACTACTTGCGCAGGGGCTGGCCCCGCAGGTCGTCGGTGACGACCTGGACGAGGCGGAGGATCATCAGGATGCCCATGAGGGGGATGATCGAGTAGAGGACCACCTGCGGGATGCGCAGGATGATGGTGGTCTGCTTCGTCATGTACTGCAGCTTCACCAACTGCCACCCGAAGTAGGTGACGAAGACCGCGAAGACCCCGCACCGCCGCGTGGTTGACGAAGTCCAGCGGCCTCTTGAGCCAGGGGAACAGGTTGGGGACGGCGTCGATCCGGATCAAGGAGCGGTTCTTCACCGCGGTGGCGCACCCCACGAAGGTCGTGTACATGATGACCTCCCGGACCAGTTCCTCGGGCCAGGTCATCGTGTAGGTCATCAGGTACCGGGTCAGCACGCTCACGAACAGCGTCGCGAGCGCCACGATGACCGTCAGGAACAGGCTCCACTCCTCGAAGAAGGTCAAGGCCTTGTCGAGGTAGCGCAGGGTCCTGTCGAACATCCTCCCATCCCTCCGAACGAAACGAGGGCCGGGGGTCGCCTCGGCGCGCCCCGGCCCTCTCCGCGAATCGACTACATCGCCTTGTAGCCCAGGAAGTCCTGCACCTTCTTCAGGTAGTCGGCGCCGATCTGGCTCGGCCCACTCCTGGTGCACCGTGTCGCCCTCCTTGCGCAGGGTCGCCATGTCCGCGTCGGAGAGCTTGGAAGAACTCGATGCCCGCCTCCTTCGCCTTGGCGATCTGGTCGCTCCTCCTGCTCCCGGGTGAGCTCGCGCGTCTTGGCGCACTCCTCGTGGACCACCGTCCACCAGCGTCTTCTGCAGGTCCGCCGGCAGGCCGTCGAACCAGGCCTTGTTGACCAGGTGGATGAACAGCCCCTGCGCGTAGTTGATCTGCGTGAAGGACTTGGCCACCTCGAACTTCTTGGTGATATTGCACACCATCGGGGTGTGGTCCAGCGCGTCGATGACGCCCTGCTTGAGGGCCACCGGCACGTCGGGCCAGGGCATGACCACCGCGTTCAGGCCCCACGCCTTGTAGAGGCTCTGGTTGACCGCCGCCTCGGCGATGCGGAACTTCAGGGGCTTGGCGTCCGCCAGGCTCTTCACCGGCTTGGTGGTCGCCCACCCGTAGTTGCCGTAGCCCGAGATGTCGACGCCCATCACGCCCTTGTCCTCCGCGCCGGCCAGGAACTGTGTCGAACAACTCCTTGTTGCCCACGAACTTGTCGAGCTTGTCGAAGGAGTTGACCAGGAAGGGCAGGTTCACCACCCCCATGCTCGGGGCGATGTTGGTGGCCGCCACCGAGGAGCACATCATCCCCTGCACCGCAGCCGAGCACCAGCTGGTTGAGCACCTCGACCTCGCCGCCGAGCTGCGCGAGCGGGTAGAAGTCGAAGTAGATCTGGCCGTTCGTGCGCCTCCCAGAGGCGATCCCGGATCCGGTAGCCCGCCGCGATGCCTTCGATGACCGGGTGGGAGATGTTGGAGACCTTCATCACGTACTTGGCGCCGCTGGGGTCGAACTTGGGCTTCCAGGCCTCCAGGGGATTCTTCGGCTTCTCCTGGCACACGCCGACGCCCGCCAACCCTCCCAGCACCGCGACCACCACCGCAAGAGGCATCCAGAACTTCCAGCGCATCATGTCTTCCTCTCCTTTCGCTTCCATGTGACCGTCCAACGCCCGAAGGGGCCTCTCCCGCAGCGAATCAAACGACGTTCTCAACCTACCACACGTTTGATACGCCATCCAAGACGAAAACGGGAAGCGCCAGCATAGCTCATTTCGACGGGAAGACGAGACAAACGGCGGTATGTACCCCCGCTCGGGCAAAAGGGGGGCTCACCCCCCCCTCGCGGCGCCGAGCGCGAAGGCCTTGCGGTTGAGCTCGAGGGCCTTGGCCGGCACGCTCTCCTCCAGCGCGCGGTCCCACAGTTCCGGGGAGAACCCCATGGAGCGGGAGAGGGCCCCGACGAGGACCACGTTGGCGGCCCTCCGGTTCCCGGCCTCCTCCGCGAGGGCGTCGGCGTCCACGACCACCTTGCGGCACGGGTACTGCTCGATGCGCTGCGCGATGTCGCCCGGGTACTCCGCCAGACCCGAGGAGACCGTGGCGGGGTTGACCCGGGCCGTGTTGTACACGAGCACGCCGCCCGGCTTCACCCAGTGGGCGTAGCGCAGGGCCTCGAGGGGTTCGAAACCGAGCAGGATGTCGCACTGGCCCTGGGGAACGATCGGGGAGTGCACCACCTGTCCGATCCGCACGTGGGAGACCACGCTGCCGCCGCGCTGGCTCATCCCGTGCACTTCGCTCTGCTTGATGTCGAGCCCCTGGAGCAGGGCCGCCCGGGAAAGGATCTTGCTCGCAAGGATCACGCCCTGGCCGCCCACGCCGCCGAGCAGGATGTTCAGCGTCTTCATCGAATCCTCCGCTTCGCGCAAACCCATGGGCCGCGGGCCATCGCCCCCGGCCGGCATCTCGTCAGGCCTGGATCGCTTCGAACTTGCACACCTGGGCGCACACCGTGCAGCCGGTGCAGAAGTTCGGGTCGATGACCGCCCGGCGGTCGTCCCCCTCTCCCTCCATCGAGAGCGCGATGCACCCCACGCGCAGGCACTGCTTGCACGCCGTGCACTTCTCCGCGTCCACCGCCATGGGCTTGCCCTTGATCCGGTACTGGAGGACGCACGGGTCCTTGGTGATGACCACCGAGGGCTCGGGCTTGCTCAGCTCGTCCCGGAGCACCGTCTCGATCTCCTTGAGGTCGTAGGCGCTCACCACCCGGACGTTCTCCGGCTTCACGCCGAGGGCGAGCACGAGCTTCTCGATGTCCACGACCGGCGCGTCGCCCCCCATGAGGGTCTTCCCGATGCCGGGGGTGACCTGGCCCCCGGTCATGCCCGTGATCCGGTTGTCCTGGATCATCACCACGGAGCTGCCCCCGTTCCAGATCATGTCGATGAGCCCGGTCACGCCCGAGTGGAAGAAGGTCGAGTCGCCGATCACGGCGACCACCTGGTCCTTCAGATCCTTCGCGGCCCCCAGGGCCTTGGCCATGCCGTGGGCCATCGTGACGGAAGCCCCCATGCAGAGGCAGGCGTGCATGGACTCGAGGGGCGGCAGCGCTCCCAGGGTGTAGCACCCGATGTCTCCCGAGACGAAGACCTTGAGCTTGCGCAGCACCGCGAAGACGCCCCGGTGGGAGCATCCCGGGCACAGCACGGGCGGTCGCACGGGGAGCCCGCCGGCCGGCGCGCGCCTCTCCGCCGCGACCCCGGTGAGCTTCTCGGCTACCTGGGACGGCTCCAGTTCCCCTTCCAGCGGGAACAGGTCCTTCCCGTGGGACACCTCGATGCCGAGGAGCCGCACCTGCTCCTCGAGGAAGGGGTCCAACTCCTCCACCACGATCAACTTGTCGACGTGCTGGGCGAAGTCGCGGACGAGGTCGTCCGGGATCGGGTAGGAGAGCCCCAGTTTGAGGAAGCTCGCGTCGGGCATCGCCTCCTTGGCGTACTCGTAGGAGATGCCGGAGGTGATGATGCCCACCGACGTGTCGCCCATCTCCACGCGGTTGAGGCCGGACTTCACCCCGTACTCCCGCAGTTTGCGCAAGCGCTCCTCGATCTGCGGGTGCTTCGGGCGCGCGTGGGCGGGGAGCATGACGAACTTGCGGATGTCCCGGGGCAACTCCTCCACCGGGGGGCGCCGCTCCCGCTCCCCGAGCTCGACGACCGACTTGGAGTGGGAGATCCGGGTGGTCGTGCGGAAGAGCACGGGGGTGTCGAACTGCTCCGAGATCTCGAAGGCGACCTTCAGGAAGTCCTTGGCCTCCTGGGAGTCGGACGGCTCGATGAGCGGGATTTTCGCGAACTTCGCGAAGTTGCGGTTGTCCTGCTCGTTCTGGCTCGAGTGGAGGGCCGGGTCGTCCGCGCTCACGAGGACGAGGCCGCCGGTCACCCCGGTGTACGAGGCGGTGAACAGGGGGTCGGCCGCCACGTTGACGCCCACGTGCTTCATGCACGCCAGGGAGCGCGCGCCGGCCATGGAGGCGCCGACGGCGGTCTCGAGGGCCGTCTTCTCGTTGGGCGACCACTGGGAGTAGATGTCGCCCGCGTACTGGGCGCCCACGGTCTCCAGGATCTCCGTGGACGGCGTCCCGGGGTACGCGGAAGCAAAGGTCACGCCCGCCTCCCAGGCCCCCCGCGCGATGGCTTCGTTTCCGGACAGCACTTCCTTCATGGCAGCTCCTCGGGTTCGTTTGCCCTTCGTTTCGCGCTACCGCTCTCCCCGCTCCGCGGCACCAGGGTGCGGGGCGGGATGCACCTCACTTGCCGACCTTGACGACGACGGCGGCTCCCGTGTCTCCCGCGGCGCACCCGGTGAACAGCCCGTAGCCGCCGCCCTTCTGCGCCAGTTCCTCGATCAGCTCGATCACGCACCGCGCGGCCGTGGGACCCTGGGGGTGCCCGAACACCAGCGGGCTCCCGTAGTTGTTCGCGTCTCCCGCGTCCACGCCGAACTCCCGCGCGAAGTAGAGGTCGTTGATGACGAACGGGTTGTGGGTCTTGATGGCCTTCATGTCCCCGATCTTCTTTCCCGCCTTCTCCAGGGCCATGGCCGCGGCCGGTACCGGGGCCCGGGGCATGAAGCTCTTCTGGGTGCGGGAGAAGCCGTAGGAGACGAGCTGCACCTCCACCTCGGGGTCGGCGGAAAGCTCCCGGGCCCGCTCCCGGCTCGCCACGATCACCGCCGCGTTGCCGTCCGCCGGGTGGGTCTGGGCGCCGAAGCTGTGCACCCCGCCGGGGAGCACCGGGCCGAGGCCGGCCAGGGCCTCCCGGGTGGTGGGGGTGATGCCCTCGTCCTGCTCCAGGAGGACGGTCTTCTTCCTGCTCAGCCGCACCTCGGCCGGGAAGAAGTAGCGGCGCTGGAAGGCCCGGTCGTCCTTGAGGGCGTCCCCGTACTGCTCGTAGCGCCGGGCCGCCAGGTCGTCGATCTGCTCCTTGGTCGCCCCGATCTCCTTGGCCACGTTCTCGCCGGTCTGGATCATGGCGTTCTTGGCGAAGGGGTCGTGGTTGAAGTTGTCCATGAGCCAGTTCTCGTGGATCACCTCGCCGCCCGGCCCGTTGGGGTTGGGCCAGACGATGTGCGGCCCGTTGGAGGTCCGGTCCGCCGCCAGGTGGAGCACGGTCTGGAACATGCCGTTCTCCACCCCCGCGGCCGCGTAGTACAGGCAGGTGGTGGCCGTGGAGCAGGCCTGGCTCACGTTGCAACCGGGGGTGCCCTCGGCGCCGAGGAGCGCCGCGACCCAGGGGGCCCCGTAGAAGGCCTGCTTCTGGTGGATCGTGTACCCCAGGTACAGGTAGTCGAAGCCCTTGGGGTCGATCTTCCTCTGGGCCATCCAGCGGCTGGCCGTGGCCGCCCCCAGCACCAGGGAGTGCTCGTTGGCCAGCGTCATCTGCCACTTGGAGAAGGGGGTGGTGTAGTAGCCGCGAAACGGGATGTAGGCCTTGGTGAACATCGTGCCTCCTCGAACAGTGCCGGCGCGCCCCCGGGTCCGGTCGGGGCGGGGGGCCCGGCGGAATGGATGGTCAGCCCTTCGGCGCTCGCTCCCGGTCCCGGAGTTCGCGCTTGAGGATCTTGCCCGTCGCGTTCTTGGGCAGGTCGTCCAGGAACTCGACGATCCGCGGCGCCTTGTAGTCGGCGAGCTTCCTCTTGCAGTGCGCCACGATCTCCTCGGCGCTGGTCGAGCCGGGCGAGCGCAGCGCCACCACCGCCTTCACCGTCTCCCCGAAGACCTCGTGGGGCACCCCGATCACCGCGCACTCCCGGACGTTCGGGTGGGCGTAGAGGATCTCCTCCACCTCCCGCGGCCACACCTTGAGCCCCGCGGAGTCGATCATGTCCTTGAGCCGGTCCACGATGAAGACGTAGCCCTCCTCGTCCATGTAGCCGATGTCCCCGGAGCGCAGCCAGCCGTTCACCACGGCCTCGGCCGTGGCCTCGGGCTTGCGGTAGTACTCCCTCATGACGTTGGGGCCCTTGATCCAGATCTCGCCGAGTTCCCCTCGGGGCACTTCGTTGCCCTCCGGGTCGACGATGCGGACCTCCACGTTCATGATCGCGGTGCCGACCGAGCCCTCCTTGTGGCGCACCTCGTGGTTGTAGGTCGCGAAGGGGGTGCTCTCGGTCAGGCCGTACCCCTCGTTCACCGTCAACCCGAAGCGCTCCTTCCACCGGCGGGCGACCTCCCCGGGCATGGACGACGCCGCGGAGAAGCTGTAGCGCACGGTCTTCAGGGCCTCGTCGGCGCGGGGGTCGTTGAGCACCATGATGTAGATGGCGGGCACGGCGTACCACCGGGTCACCCGGTCGCGCCGCAAGCTCTCCAGCACGGCGTCGAGGTCGAACTTCTTGTGCAGCACCAGCGTGCAGCCCGCCTGGACCACGGCGTTGAAGATGAAGTTCTGCGCGAAGGAGTGGTAGATGGGCAGGAAGCAGATGGCGCGGTCGTCGGCCCGCATCCCGCACATGTACTTCGTGGCGTTCGTGTTCGAGACGAGGTTGCCGTGGGTGAGCACCACGCCCTTCGGCTTCCCCGTCGTCCCCGAGGTGTAGATGATCGCGGCGCCGTCGTCCCTTTCCGTGTACTGCGTCGGCACGTCGGCGGAGCCGGCGAGGAGGTGGTTCCAGGTGCGGTCGCCGCCGGCGCCGTCGAGGAATACCACCGTCCGCACCCCGGGGATCCGATCCCGGGAGGGCACCTCGCCTCCGAGGGCCGCCTCGGTGACGAGCACGGCGCCCTCGCTGTCGTTCGCCATGTACTCGACCTCGTCGGCCTTGCTCATGCTCGAGATCGACACGCACACGGCGCCGAGCTTCTGGCACGCGTAGTACGCCACGATGAACTCGGGACGGTTGGTGAGGAACAGGCAGACCTTGTCTCCCTTGCGCACGCCCAGGGAGCGCAAGCTGCCGGCGACCCGGCACGCCTCGTCCCAGAACTGCGCGTAGGTCCAGGTCCGCCCCCCGAAGACGATGGCCTCGTGGTCCGGGAAGAACAGGCGGTTGCGCTCCAGGGCGTCTGCGATGTTCATGTCGTGTCTCCTGCCCGCGGTGCGGTCGCCGGAGGTGACCTTTCACCGAGAGCGGCTCAATCTCCACCGACGGCCGCACCTCCCGGCCGGCGGTGCGAAGCGCCGGCGGCGCCGGAGGAAGTCGGCGCGGACGAGCGAGATTACCAACCGCTCGGTCGCTTATGCAACCCTCGGACCAGCCGCGGGCACCCCCGGCGGGCCCTCAGCGGTTGGGCGTGTGGCCCAGCGCGATGCCGGCGATGATGGTCTTCTGGACGTTGGAGGTCCCCTCCACCACCTGGTAGGACTTGGCGTCGCGGAAGTAGCGCTCGATCGGGTACTCGGTGGAGAACCCCCAGGACCCGTAGATCTTCATGACCTCGTTGGTGGCGTGCACCGCGGCCTCCGCGGCGTAGTACTTGGCGATCGAGGTCTCGTACTGGTTGGGCTTCTCGCGGTCCTTCAGCTACGCGGCCCGGTACACGAGCAACTGGGCGGCGTGGTGTTCGGCCACCAGTTCGGCGATGGAGGACTGGATCATCTGGAACTTGCCGATCGGCTGCCCGAACTGGGTGCGCTCGTTGGCGTACTCCACGGCCAGGTCGATGGCGCCCCCGGCGCAGCCCAAGGCCCCGGCGGCGCAGCCGAGGCGGGTGTTGTTGAGCTGCCACATGCAGATCTTGAAACCGTCGCCCACCTGGCCGAGCACCGCGTCCTTGGGGACGCGGGCGTCGTCGAAGTGGATCTCGCCGGTGGGAGCGCAGTGCAGCCCCAGCTTGGTCTCGATGGCCCGGGTCGTGACTCCCGGGGTGTTCTTCAGATCCACCAGGAAGCAGGTCATCCCCTTGTACTTGGCGGCCCGGTCCGTGTAGGCGTACACGAGGCCCACGTCGCCGATGTGGGCGTTGCGAGATCCACGTCTTCTGTCCGTTGAGCAGCCAGTGGTCTCCGCCGTCCTTGGCCGTGGTCTTCATGCTCGCCACGTCCGAGCCGCTGTTGGGCTCGGTGATGGCGAAGAACCCGACCTTCTCCCGCGTTCACCCACCCGGGGATGTAGGCTTCCTTCTGCTCCTCGGTGCCGAACTTCTGCACGGTCAGCGCCGGCCCGATGTTCTGCATGTTGAACGGCAGGCGCCAGGACGGGCTGACCTTGGCGATCTGCTCGGCGAGCAGCACGCTCTCCAGGATACCCCATGCCGTTGCCGCCGTACTTCTCGTCGATGGCGCAGCCGAAGAAGCCGAGCTCCGCCATCGCCTTCACGCGCTCCAGGGGAAAGGCGTGCTCCTACTCCTCCTTCTCGACGTTGGGCTTGATCTCGTTCTCGGCGAACCGCCGTGCCTGCTCCTGGACCATCTTCTGTTCGGGACTGAGTTCGAAGACCATCGGTGTCCTCCTTTCGGTCGGCTCGGGACGTCGCCGGCTGATGCAACTTCGGGGCCGCCGGAGGCACCTCCGGCGGACCGCCCTGGCCCGCTCCCCTGGGCCGTGTTAGCCTGCGCCCATGCCCGCGACCCTGCTCGTGACCGAGATCTTCTCGAGCATCCAGGGGGAATCCCACTGGGCGGGGTACCCCTGCACCTTCGTGCGGCTGGCCGGCTGCAACCTGGACTGCTCCTACTGCGACACCCGGTACGCGAGGGAGGGCGGAACGCCCATGAGCGCGGAGGCCATCGCACGGCACGTGGCCCGGGAGGGCCTCGCCACCGTGGAGGTCACGGGGGGCGAGCCGCTCCTTCAGTCCGGGGTCGTGCCGCTGCTCGAGGAACTCGTCCGCTCCCGCAGGGTCCTGCTCGAGACCAACGGCAGCCTCCCCCTGGACGGTCTGCCGCGGCAGGTCTGCGTCGTCATGGACCTCAAGACTCCCGGCTCCGGGATGGCGGGTTCCAACCGGTGGGAGAACCTCGCGCTCCTGAAGCCCACCGACGAGGTCAAGGTGGTCTGCTCCGACCGGGGCGACTACGAGTGGGCCAGGGACATGCTGGCGGAGCACGACTTGCCCCGGCGCGCCCGGGTGAGCCTCTCGCCGGTGTGGGGTGCCCTCGACCCGGCCGAACTGGCGCGCTGGCTCCTGGCGGACCGTTTGGACGTGCGCCTGCAGGTCCAACTCCACCGGATCCTCTGGCCCCGCGCCGAGCGCGGGGTCTGAGGCGGGCCGCGCAGCCCCCCTCCGCCGGCGCGATGCGAGAAGCACGCAAGACCCCCGAGGGCCGCTGGTACACGGTCGAGGTCCGGGAGGGCGTGTCCCGGATCGGGCCACCCGACTGGCGGCAGGACGAGCGCGGCCTCTGGCCGCTCGTGGAGCTCGAGGCCCGGGGCATCGAGGAGCGCATCGCCTGCCCTTCGTGCGGCACGACCTGGGTGCTCGAGGAGTTCGACTGCATCTTCGGGACCGCGTGCGACGAGGGAAACGACGTGCTGGTGCTGGTCCGGTGCACGGGGTGCCGGCTGCCGCACCGGGTGCGCGGGGTGGGCTTCCTCACCGCCTACCCCCACCTGACGGACCTCATGGAGGGCTGGGCGGACCGGGAGCGGCGCCGGGAGCTGTTCCGAGGCGAGGAGGAGAAGTTCTACGGCTGCCCGACGCGGGCGTGAAGGGGCCGGGACTTCGAAGCGCCGGACCGCCGCGGACGAGATCAGCGACCCAGCGCCCTCTCCACCGCCGCCAGGGCCTTGGGGGACAAACCGAGTTCCCGGAGACCCTCGCGCGCGGGCGTGCCGTTGCCCCCGAGGTACCCGTTGATCCGGGCCGCGGCGGTGGAGGCCTCCGCGGCGGCGTCCGAGCCGTGCCGCTCGCGGACCTCGCTCCACACCTCCGGGTGGCGCTTCAGCAGGTACTTCTGGTGGTAGCCCTCGGCGCCGTAGAAGCGCCCGGCGGGTTCCGCGTCCGTCCCCACCCGTCGGCCCAGGCGAGCCTCCACCTGCCGCCGGCTCTCCTCCACCGCCATGCGCTGGCCCTCGTCGTGCCAGAACACCGCGTTCCGGTACTGGCGGGCCCACGTCTGGCCGGTCGGGTCGTGCCCCTCCCAGAAGACGGCAAGCAGGTCGCGGTAGGAGACCCGGTCGGGGTCGTACTCCACCTGAACCGCCTCCGTGTGGTCCCCCAGGCTCCGGTACGTGGGATCGACCTTCGACCCGCCCGTGTAGCCCGCCGTCGTCCGGACAACCCCGTCGATACTCCCGAACCGGGAGTCCACGCCCCAGAATCAGCCCAGGGCGAAGGTGGCGACCTCGGTTCGGGGCGGGCGGACCGCGTCGATGGCCGCAACCGTGCGGCGGCTTGCGTCGGGGGAACTGGCGGACGCCTCCATCTCGGGCTCCTCCTGACTGCGCACCGCCGGGGTGCCCGACGGGCAGGATATCCCGCCGGCCGCCCCGGCCCGGGACGAAACCGTCGCCGCGGACAGGAGCAACCCGGCCAAGACGAACCGGCGGCGCGCCTTCGGGCCCCGCGGTTTCGCGTGCACCCGGCCGGCCTTCACGCCCCCGCCCCGGCGAACCGGAGCGCGGCCGAGTTGATGCAGTGGCGCTGCCCCGTCGGCGGCGGGCCGTCTCCGAACACGTGGCCCAGGTGGGCATCGCAGCGGCGGCACAGCACCTCGGTGCGCACCATGAACCAGCTGCGGTCTTCGATGGTGTACACGTTCTCCTCGGCCACGGGCTTCCAGAAACTCGGCCACCCCGTCCCCGACTCGTACTTGTCCTGGGAGGAATAGAGGTCGGTCCCGCAACAGACGCACTGGTACACCCCCTTGTCGTGGTGGTCCCAGTACTCCCCGCTGAAGGCGCGCTCGGTGCCCTTTTCCCGCGTCACGTGGTACTGAACGGGGCTCAACTGGGAACGCCACTCCTCGTCCTTCTTGACCACCTTCTCCGCCGTGAAGAACGTCCCCTCGGCCACCGAGTACAGCTTCACCATCTCAGGCCCTCCCTGTGTCGCCGGCTCCGCTTCCCTCCCCCGTGCCTCCCCCGCCAGACCCAGCCTGCGTCCCGCGAGGGCCAGTGCCGCCGCCGCCAACGCCCGGAGGGCGTGCCGCCTCTCCACGTTCATGTCGCCTCCCTTTCCGCCGGGGCGGCCCCGCCGCCTTCGTTCGGCGGCGCCGTCCGCGAGCCAACGGTCTCCGTGCGGTGAGTCGCCCGGGCCTCCTCTACCTTACGGGCGGGTTGCGTCGGGGCCGCCGCGCTCAGCAGCACGCCCCGCCCCCGCAGTCGCAGGAAGGGGGCTTGCCGGTGATCCACCCCTTGATGATGGCGTCGGCGCACCCGACGCCGGCCTTCACCGAGAGGGCCCCCACGGGGCAGTTCCGCGAGCACGCCCCGCACTCCATGCAGGCGTCGCGATCGAGGACGTGGGCCTTCCCGCGCTCCACGGCGAAGACGCCGTGGGGGCAGACGATCCGGCACATGCCGCAGCCGATGCAGGCGCCGGCGTCCAGGTGCAGGGTGGAAACGCCCTCGAGGTAGCGGAAGCCCTTCATCGTCGGCACCTCTCTCGGCGGAGGCACGGCGGCCTCCGCGGACACGGGCTGCGAGCCGCGGCGCGGCTGGCGGACCCGGACTCCGCGTCAGAACGCGGAGGCGATCCAGAACACCGCGGCCAGCAGAGCCGCGCCGGCCTGCCAGGGCAGCGCCCCCCTCATCTCCCGCTCCACGCCGGACGGAGAGGTGAAGGGCGTCGCTCCCGTGAAACTCATCGCCACATAGGAAGCGGCGGCGGGAAGGGCCAGGAGCAGCGCGAAGGTTTCGCCCCACCCGAGGCCCTCCCGGCGTCCCACGGCGCACCACAGGGCCAGTCCCAGCCCCGCCAGGGCACCCTTGACGGAGAACGCACGGCCGGGGAGCCACGGGAGCAGCACGGGGGTCGCCACGGCCCCGGCGAGGACCGCTCCCGCCAGGGTCTCGACGCCGCCGAGCCCCCGTTGCCAGGCCCCCCCGAGCGAGAACCAGCCCGGGCCGACGCCGCCCAGGAGGAACAGCACGAGGGATGCCCACAGGGCCGGCTTGAGCATCATCACGATTTCCACGGGCGCGAGCGCGAGGCGCTCCCCCAGCGGAAAGGTGACGCCCCGCATCTCCGCGGCGGCGTGCATCCCGGCCACCAGGAAGGCCCGGATGTCCCGAGCCCGCACCGGGCCGTAGACCACCTGGAAGCCGCACCCCTTCCGCACCTCCCCGGCCGCGACGCCGGGGGCCCCGAGTTGGGGGAGCACCAGCTTCCGGTGGGAGACCACCCGGCCGAGCCCGGAGGACTTGACGCGGCGGATCACCTCGGCGGTGCCGAAGGTCCCCTTGCCCGCCGCGCACCACACGTTGATGCCGTGGGTCTCCAGCACGAGCACCCACGCGTCCATCCCGGCCGTGTCGCGCCGGAGGACGTCGAAGGTCATCTTGTAGTTCGCCGTGACCAGCACGGGGGACTCCGGGCCCGGCGTGCCGAAGGCGTAGAGTCCCGGGGCGATCCGGTACCGGTCGCGGCCGATCCCCCACCGCATCTGCCAGCGGCCCAGGACGTCCCCGGCGTCGAGACGCGACGCCACCCGGGGCACGGCCCCGGCGGGCGTCTCCAGCCACCCCTCGACGAAGGGCCAGACCCGGTACCCCGGCGCCTCCCCCCCGGGAGACTCCGGTGGGGGACGGCACGGCGGCTCCGCCATCCCCAGCGTCAGCCCTTTGGGCGCCCCGGCCCCGGGATCGCAGCAGGGAACCGGGGTCTTGCCTTTCCCCGCTCCTCCCCCGCCTCCGGGGGGGCAGCACTCCGTCTTGCGCTCCACCTTCATCGCCTACCCTCGCTCGTCGGCGCCGGACGCCATGGGTCTTCCCGCAAGCGCCCCAGCGGGCCCCCCCGCTCGCGCCATCAGCCACCAGCCGATTCCCACGGTCAGCGTGGTCGCCGCCGCCACCAGGGGCTTCGCGAAGGGCAGGAACGCCGCCCCGAAGAGCCCCAGCCACACGGCCAGCATCGGCGACCCGCAGCAGCCCACCAGGAAGCAGCCGGCCACGGCCAGAGCGCCGGTGAACGTCACGCCGCCCACTGCCATCCGGCGCGAGGCGCAGGACCGCTCCCGGAGGAACCTCTCCACCGCCGCCGCCGCGAACGCCGACGCCAGGCCGTAGGAGTACCCCAACCAGTACGCCCCGGACTCCAGGTAGCGCGCCCCCCAGGACTCCTGGGGGGGCAGCAGGACCCACCGGCCCTGCTCCGGGTCCGCCTCGGGAAACGCTCCGAGCCACGCGAAGTGGGCGGCGGCGACGGCGAGGAAGACGGCCGCCGGGAGCGCGGCGGCGCGAAGGTTCCGGGAAGCGCTCACGGGGCCCCGGGCGGCGGCGCCGTGATTTCGAGAGCGCGCGCCACGAACAGGAGGCGGACGCCCTCCTTCCGCACCGCCCCCTCGACCCTCACCGTGCTCGCCACCTCGGGCATCGGCCCTTCCCAGCGGACCGGGAGCGTGAGGCTGGCGCAGCTGACCACCTTGCACTTCCGAAACTCTTCGGCGTCGATCAGGCCCACCAGGTCGCGGTCCGGAAAGACCTGGCTGACCACGCCCTCCACGGTCGTCGGCTCCGGGTGGCGCTCCGCGTCCCGCATCAGCGCGTCGACGCCCACGACGCCCCCCGCGGCGGCGGCCGCGGCGAGGGCCGCGCAGAACGCAATCGCCGCCACCGACCGGAAAGCCCTCTTCCTCATCGCCCGCTCTCCCCTCTGCCGCGCCCCGCTCGCCCGCGGCTCAACTAGCCGCCCTTGGGGCTTCAGGTGGCCCCGGAACACGCGTGGCCCGCCGGCCCCCCAACGGGGAGGTACGGCCTCAGGGCCAGCAGGATCAGCAACAAGGCCGACACGAGGCCCACGACGGGGGGGAACACCTCGGCGGCCGTCCCCGCCAATGCCCGCACGGGCACGCCGAAGGCCCCGTACGCCGCGTCCAGCGCGAGGCCCATGCCAACGGCACCTACGGAGATGGAGAGCAGGTAGCGCGCGGTCGCTCCGACGCCCAGAGTGCCTGCCAGGGCCGTCACCGACGCGATGTTCGTGGCCGGGCCAGCCAACAGGAAGACGAGGGCGGCGCCGGGGCTCAGCCCCTTGAGGATCAACGCCGCCGCGATGGGCGTCGAGGCCGTCGCGCACAGGTACAGCGGAATGCCCACCCCGAGCATGACCAGGAGTGGCAGGAAGCCGCCGCCCAGGTGCTCCCGGATGAAGTCGTCGGGGACGAGCACCGTGATGAGCCCCGCGAGCAGGAAACCCACGGCGAGCCACGGGGCGAGGTCGCCCAGGAGGTCGCCGAAGGCGTAGCGGAGGCCGCTTCGGACGCGCTCCAGCGGCCCGGCTCCCGGCGGCACCGGCTCTTCCAGGCACCCGCAGGGGAGGCGAGGAGGCTCCGGCGGGGCTTCCTCCCTGCCGAGGAAGTTCTCGGCCACTCCGGCGAGCACCGCGGTCACGAAGGCGGCCAGCGGGCGTGCCACCGTCATCAGCGGGTCCATGAGGGCGTAGGTCAGCGCGACGGAGTCCACCCCGGTCTCCGGCGTGGAGACGAGAAACGAGACCGTTGCCCCCTTGCTCGCGCCCTTCCGGCGCAGCCCGAGGGCGGCCGGGATCACGCCGCAGGAGCACAGGGGGAGCGGCACTCCGGCCAGGGCGGCCTTGAGGACCGACCCCACCCTGCCCCGCCCCAGGTGCCGCCCGATCGCTTCGGCGGAGAGGAAGCCGTGCAGCAGCCCCGCCGCCAGGAACCCGAAGAGCAGGTACGGAGCCGAATCGGCGAGGATGTGCCAACTCGCCCCGAGCACGGCGCCGGCGAACCCGATCACGTCACCCATCGGTCCTCCGCCACGTGCCGCAAGGCCTCGGCGAAGAGCGACCGGACGTGGTCGTCGTCGAGGCTGTAGAAGGCGAGCTTGCCCTCCCGGCGGCACCGCACGATCCGGTACGCCCGAAGGAGGCGCAGTTGGTGCGAGACGGCGCTCGGGCTCACGTCGAAGATCTCCGCGAGGTCGCACACGCACAGCTCCCGCTCCGACAGCGCCAGCAGGATCCCCACCCGCGTCGGGTCCCCCAGCACCTTGAACGTCTCCGCCACGGCACCCACCGGCGAGCCGCGCACGGCTCGGCGAGCCTGTTCGACCGCTTCCGGGTGCACGAGCCTTTCCTCGCAGACCTCCAAGACGTCCTCCGTCGGCTGAGCGTTTGCTCATATGTTCTCAATTTCAGAGGCGGCCGTCAATGCCCTCCAGCCGCGCGTGCCCTCCAGCTGCACCCGCGGGAAACCCAGGACGGGCGACACCGAGGGCCCGAACGTCGTATGCTGAAAGGGCTGCGCGAAGGGGCTCTGCAACCGGCGGGGCCTCGGCCGGTATTGGCCCTTCCGCCCGCCCCTCCCCGGAGGGGCAACGAATCCCGGGACGACACGAAAGGCGACGGCGTGGAATCGTTCATCGACGGTGCGTTGCGGCTGGGCCGGGGACTCGGCGAGGAGTTCCTCTACATCCTCCCCTACCTGCTCTTCGGCGTCCTGCTCGAGGCCACCATCCGCACGCTGAAGTGGCACGTGAAGCTCCGCCAGGTGCTGGGCCGCTTCGGCCCCTTCACCATCCCGGCGGCGGCCCTGCTCGGCGTGGCGAGCCCCCTGTGCGCCTGCGCCACCCTTCCCCTCGTGATCTCGCTCCTGGTGGCCGGGCTTCCCCTCGCCCCGGCCGTCACGCTGCTCGTGGCCTCCCCGCTCATGAGCCCGGCCGCGTACACGATGCTCTCCGGGATGCTCGGCCTGGGCTGGGCCAACGTGGTGCTCGCCTGCGCGCTGCTCCTCTCCCTCTTCGCGGGCTACGTCACCCTGCTGCTGCGGCCGTACGGGTTCCGCGAGGAGGAGATCTTCCGCAAGCAGTTGCCGCAGGGGAACTTCCACGACCCGGACTACCCGGTGGAGGAACTGCGGTGCGAGTGCGGCCGCCAGCTCTCCCATCGGGTGGACCGCTGCACCCACAACCCGGTGCTGACCTTCCTCGCGCGGGTCTGGGAGGGGAGCCTGAAGATCGGCCGCTTCACCCTCATCGGCCTGCTGATCGAGGTCGTGGCCACGACCTTCGTCCCGAACGACTGGATCGTCCGCCTCCTGGAAGGAAACGGCCTCTGGCCGATCTTCGCCATCACCTTCGCCACGATTCCCCTGCACCTGCCCCAGGTGACCGCGGCGTCCATGGTCTTCGGCTTCTTCCTCCCCGACCCGGGCGCCGCCATCCCGCTGGCCAAGGGCCCCGGCATCGCCATGCTGGTCGGGGGGCCGGTCACGGCCCTCCCGGTCATGGGCGTGTTCCTCACCATGTTCCGCAAGCGGGTGTTCTTCCTCTACCTGGCCGTCTGCGTGGCCGGCACGCTGGCGCTGGCTTTGGGCTACCGCGCCCTCCCCTGGACCTTCTGAGTTTCCCCGACCTGAAGCGAGGAATTCCTTGACCCCGGGGCGCGCTTCCCTATCCTGTGGGGGGCGCATCCCAGGGGACGGCCGCGCCGAGGCGGCGCCCCGCAGAGACCCAGGAGGAATCCCATGCAGTGCATCCCCCGGTTCCTGCTCGTGCTGACCGCCTCTTCGGCGGCCGCCCTGGTCGGACTCCCGAGCCCGCCGGCGGGGTGGGCGGCCGAGGTCAGCGACGCGACCTCCGAGTGCATCGGCTGCCACGAGGAGGTCACCCCGGGCATCGTCGGCGACTGGAAGGCGAGCCGGCACGCGAGGACCACGCCGGCGGAGGCGCTGCAGAAGAAAGCGCTGGAGAAGCGCTTCTCGGCATCCGAGGCTCCGGCCGGTTCCGCGGGCACGGTGGTGGGGTGCGCCGAGTGCCACACGCGAAACCCGGACGCCCACGCGGACACCTTCGAGCACAACGGCTACCGCGTCCACATCGTGGTCACCCCCGAGGACTGCGCGGCCTGCCACCCCGCGGAGCGGGAGCAGTTCGCCCAGAACCTCATGGCCAACGCCCACGCGAACCTGGTGGACAACAGCGTCTACGCCATGCTCGTGGACGCCGTGGCCGGCGTGCACGCCTTCGGCGACGGCAGGCTGTCCACCGAACCGCCCGACGACCTGACCAAGGCGGACGCCTGCCTGTCGTGCCACGGCACACGGGTGGAGGTGAAGGGCATCCGCCCGCGGGACACGGCGATGGGGGAGATGGAGTTCCCGGTGCTCGCCGGGTGGCCCAACCAGGGGGTCGGCCGCGTGAACCCGGACGGCAGCAAGGGGGCGTGCACGGCCTGCCACACGCGCCACGAGTTCTCCATCGAGATGGCGCGCAAGCCCTACACCTGCGCCCAGTGCCACAAGGGGCCGGACGTGCCGGCGTACCCGGTGTACGCCGTGAGCAAGCACGGCAACATCTTCGACGCCATGAAGTCCCACTGGGACTTCGACGCGGTCCCGTGGGTGGCCGGCAAGCACTTCACCGCACCCACCTGCGCCACGTGCCACGTGAGCCTCGTGACCTCGACGACGGGCGAGGTCCTGGCCCAGCGCTCCCACCGCATGAACGACCGGAGCGCCTGGCGCATCTTCGGGCTCCCCTACGCCCATCCGCACCCCGAATCGGCCGACACCACGGCCATCCGCAACCGCGCGGGGCTGCCGCTCCCCACCGAGCTCACCGGGGAACCCGCGGAGGGGTTCCTGATCGGGGCCGAGGAACAGGCCCGCCGGCGCGGGACCATGCAGAAGATCTGCCAGGGGTGCCACAGCGCCCAGTGGGTCCAGGGGCACTACGTCAAGTTCGAGAACACGCTTCGCACCACCAACGCCCTGACGCTCGCCGCCACGAAGGTGCTGCTCGAGGCGTGGGACCGGGGCGCCGCCCGCGGGCTCGCCGAGAACGACAGCATCTTCAACGAGACCATCGAGCAGAAGTGGGTCCAGCAGTGGCTCTTCTACGGCAACTCCACCCGGTACGCCTCGGCCATGGGAGGAGCGGACTACGGCGTCTTCGCCAACGGGCGCTTCTTCCTCTCGTCGAACCTGAGAGAGATGGCGGACTGGCTGCGGCTGCTGACTCCCCCGGCGCCGAAGCCCTGACCGGCACCGGAGAGAGGCGAGGAACCGCGCCCGTGTCGCCCAAGCGCTCCGCCAAGATCGGCCTCCCGCCCGGGACCCTCGTCCACGTGGGCGAACCGAGCGAGGAACCGGTCGGCCTCGCGCTGATGGACTTCGGCCCGGAGCACTTCGAGGAGCGGGAACTCGCCGGCCCGGACGAGTTGATCCGCTACCTGCGCCCCGAGACGGTCACCTGGCTCAACGTGACCGGCGTGCACCGGGTGGAGGTGGTGGCCCGAATCGGGGAACTGCTCGGCATCCACCCCCTCGTCCAGGAGGACGTGGTCAACACCCACCAGCGGCCGAAGGCCGAGGCCTACGATGGCTACCTGTACCTCGTCGTGCGCATGATCCGCTACGACGCGGAGGAGCAGGACCTGGACACGGAGCAGGTGAGCCTAATCGTCCGGCCGGGGCTGCTGGTGACGTTCCAGGAGAAGGAAGGCGACGTCTTCGACGCGGTTCGGCAGCGCATCCGCGGAGCCAAGGGCCGGCTGCGCACCTCCGGCGCCGACTACCTGGCGTACGCCCTCCTCGACAGCGTGGTGGACAACTACTTCCTGGCCCTCGAGGGCATCTGGGACACCGCGGAGGAGATCGAGGAGGAGGTGATCCGCGAGCCCTCCCCCGAGACCCTGGAGACGATCCACCGGCTCAAGAGGACCGCCGTGCAGCTGCGCCGTTCCATCTCGCCGGTGCGAGAACTCGTGCTCGCCCTCGAGCGGGACGGCTCGGAGCTCATCGCGGCTTCCACGCGTCCGTTCCTCCGCGACCTCTACGACCACACGATCCAGGTGGTCGAGAGCCTCGAGTCGCTGCGCGACGTGATGGGCGGCTACGTGGACCTGTACCTCTCGACCGTGAACAATCGGATGAACGAGGTGATGAAGGTCCTCACGATCATCGCCACGGTCTTCATCCCCCTCACCTTCCTCGCGGGCATCTACGGGATGAACTTCGAGAACATGCCCGAACTGCACTGGCCCTGGGCGTACCCGGCCCTGCTCCTGCTCATGGGGGGCGTCGCCGGCGGCATGTTCGTGTTCTTCCGCCGGAGGCGCTGGCTGTAGCTCCGGGCCACGTCAACGAAGCAGCTTCGCGATCTCCTCGGATTTCAGCACCTTCCCCACCGACTTGATCTCACCGTCCACCGCGAGGGCCGGCGTCACCATCACGCCCCGCTTCATCAACTCGGCCAGCTCGGTCACGTGGATGACCTCCGCCTCGAGGCCCCCGTCGGCCACGGCCCTCTTGGCCGCCTTGTAGAGCTTGTTGCACTTCGTGCAGCCGGTTCCGAGGACTTCGATCTTCATGGGGGCGCCTCCGTCGTTGGTTCTTGGTTCTTGGTTCTTGGTTCTTGGTTCTTGGTTGTTGGTCCCTGGCCGGTGGCACTCCAATCCGATCACCGGATCCGGAGAGCGGCGCAGCCCTCACAGGAGCCCGGCAGCCTTGCGGGCGGCTCGGCGGATGAGCTCCGCTGGAATCGCCTCGTAGGTCTGCCGGCCCACCTCCACGGTGCGGCACGAAGTCTCCACGCCCAGGAGTTCGGTGCAGGAGCAGCAGGCGTTGTCGCCGGGCCGAGCCCCGACAAGGAGCTCCTCCAGCAGGACGCCGTTAAAGAAGATCTGGTTCGACTCGGGGATCTGGGCTTCTCCGAGCTTCGTCTCGGTGAACGATACGGCTACCCCCTGCCGGCCGAGCTCTTCCTGCAACTCGGCCACGACCTCACGAACGGCCTGCCCCGTGTCGGAGCACCGATCGCAGGTGCGGCCCCGGCTCTCCAGGTGCTTCCACTCGATGGCGAGCTTCTTCACGGGGTCCTCCTCGACAGGGAGCGTCCCCCCCGTCGGTCACGCGCCGCTCCAAAGGATGAACACCCCGACCAGGGCGATCAGCGCCCCGGCCGCCTTCTTGAACACCAGGTTCGTTCGCCCGAGGCCCCGGGACTGGATGAGGTTCTTGGCCACGCCCACGCTCGTCCCCGCCACCACGATGAGGAGGCAGTGCCCCACGGCGTAGGTCCAGAGGAGGGCCAGCCCGTAGGGCAAGCTGCCCTTGGAGGCGATGTAGGTGAGGACCACCACCAGGATCGGCGCGGCGCAGGGCGCGGAGACGACGCCGAAGAGGAGTCCCAGGGTGAAGGCGCCGAGGACTCCCGCGTGCTTGGGCCGGTAGCGGGCCAGGCCCTCGGGCACCGAGAAGGTCCACAGGTCCCAGAGGTGCGCGGCCATGGCGAAGCAGACCATCGCGATGACCCAGGGCCAGAAGCCGCCCACGTCCCCGAACAGGCGCCCGACCATCACCGCGATGAGCCCCATGGCCGTGAAGCTCGCGGCCAGGCCGAAGACGAAGACCAGCGAGAAGCCCAACGACTTCCGCCAGCCCGAGATGCCCTCGTAGCCCCCGACGAAGCCGATCACCAGCGGGATCATGGCCAGCA
The DNA here is from genome assembly GCA_963707045.1 of uncultured delta proteobacterium. Classification (GTDB taxonomy): domain Bacteria; phylum Desulfobacterota; class Deferrisomatia; order Deferrisomatales; family JACRMM01; genus CAZGRT01. Next base: position 233,794 of record CAVPOV010000007.1, on the reverse strand, counting down.
CGCAGGGGTTTGAGGCGGTGAGCGCACCGCCGACGAAGACCGCGACAAAGGCCAGCCACGGATTGGTCTGGATGTTGTCCTGGGCGTTGCCCAGAAAGGCCTCGAGTCCGCCCATCTCAACCACCTCCCGCGATCGTCAAGGTCGGGAACAACGCTCCGAAGACCATCCCGGCGACGGTGGACAGCACCACCACGTAGAGGACGAACACCGCGGTCTTCTTCGTGCCGAGTACGCTGCGGATCACCAGCATGTTGGGGAGCGACAGCGCCGGGCCGGCGAGCAGCAGCGCCAGGGCCGGGCCGCTGCCCATGCCGCTGCCCAGGAGGCCCTGGAGGATCGGCACCTCGGTCAGGGTGGCGAAGTACATGAGCGCCCCGGCCACCGAGGCGAAGAGGTTGGCCCCCAGGGAGTTGCCGCCCACCAGCCTGGCCACCCAGGTCGCTGGGGATCAGCCCGGCGTCGCGCCCGGGCATGCCGAGCAGGAACCCGGCGATCAGCACCCCGGCGAAGAGCAGCGGCAGGATCTGCTTGGCGAAGCCCCAGGTGGATTCGATCCACTCGACCCGCTCGTCCCGGGAGAACCAGGCCCAGACCATGAGCCAGGGTCGCCGAGCGAGAGCCGGCGCCGGACAGGTACCACTTGACCGTCGAACACCGCCATGGCCCAGCCCACGGGCTCCCGCGGCCTGCCCCAGGCGCCGAAGACCAGCACCGCCACCATGGCCGCCATGTAGAGCGCGTTCTTCCACAGAGGACGGGCCGGCTCGTCCTCGGGAAGTGCTGCGAAGCCGCGCCTGGCGCTCGGCCTCGGAACTGCGGAAGGTGAAGGCCATGAGGAGCCCGACGGCGTAGGCGAAGACCACCGCGCCCACCGCCCGGGCGATGCCGAGTTCCGGGCCCAGCACCTTGGCGGTCAGGACGATGGCCAGCACGTTGATCGGCCGGCCCCGAGTAGAGGAAGGCCGTGGCCGGGCCGATGCCGGCGCCCCGGCCGTAGATGCCGGCGAAGAGCGGCAGCACCGTGCAGGAGCACACCGCGAGCACCGTCCCCGACACCGAGGCCACGGTGTAGGCCACAGCCCGTTGGGCCCCGGCGCCCAGGTACTGCAGCACCGCGCCCTGGCTCACGAACACCGCGATCGCCCCGGCGATGAAGAAGGCCGGCACCAGGCACGTGAGCACGTGGGCGCGGGCGTAGTCCTGGAGCATGAAGAAGGACTCGAGGATCGCCGACTGCACCCGCGCGTGGTCCACCGGCAGGTAGTACGCGGCGAGGAAGACGCCGACGATCAGCAGGAGCTTGTTGCGTTCACCCATGGCGCTTTCGGGGGGCGGGCACGGGCGCCGCTCGCGAGGGGCCGGCCCGCGGCGGCCCCGGCGGCACAGGCGACGGCGGCACCCGCGGCGGCCGCCGGCACGGCTCACTCGATCAGCCCGAGCTCGCGGGCCTTGGCCAACATGGGGTCCTTCTTCATCTGGCCCACGTTGCGGAAGACCTCGTTGCCCTGCGCGTCGAAGAACACGAGGGTGGGGATCAGGAGGACCTTGTACGCCTCGCCCAGCGCCTCCTCTCGGCCCACGTGGACGAACTTGAGGAGAACGCGGCCGCCGAGGACGGCTTCGAGGTCCTCCATGGTCTTGGCCTGCTCGATGCACTGCAGGCACCGGGTCATGCCGAAGTCTGCGATCAGGGGCTTTCCCGCCGCCCGGGCCTGGTCACCCAGGGGGCCGGAGGCCCGAGCTCCCGACGCCGGAAGACAGGCCGCAAGGACGAGCAGGCCCACGAGCAGCTCCCTCATTGGACGCCCATCCTCTGGAGGACCGCCACCGCGTCGCGCTCCGAGAGGTATCCCTCGTGGCGGAAGAACTCGGTGCCGTCGGGCAGCAGGAACACCTGGGTCGGGATCAGACGCACCCGATACTCCCCGGCCACGGACGGGTTCCTGCGCACGTCGTGGAAGGTCACCTCGACCTGGCCACGGTACTTCTCCCGCACCGCGTCCATGACTGGCACCATCGCCTCGCAGGGCTTGCAGCCCACGCTGCCGAGTTCCAGGAAGGTCACCTTCCGGCCGGCCTGGAGCGGCCCGGACACCGCGGAGGGCAACTCGGCCCCGGAGGTGACGGTGTCCGGGTCTAGGCCGTAACGGGCCACCGCCCAGGTCAGGGCGACGGCCCCGACGAGGAAGAGGGTGGGCACGAGGAGCCGGCCCCTGGAACCGGCCATCACTCTCCTGCCCCGTCGAGGTGGGCTTCCCACGCGCGGCGAAAGTCGCGCTCGGCGAAGAACCCGTCGAACCGGGCCACCCGGCGGCCCTGCCCGTCCAGCAGGAACACCACGGGGACGGCCAGGATCCCGAGCTCCTTCGTCGCTGCGGGCCTCTGCTTCAGGTCGACGATCTCGCGCCGGAAGCCCCAGGGGTTGCGGGCCAGGAAGTTCAGCACCTCCTGCTCGCCCGCCGCGCACAGGCTCGCCTCGCAGTCGCAGGCATCGCTCTTGGTCACGAAGACCAGGGTTGGGGACGCGGCTTCGGGCCCGGCCCACGCCGCGACCCCGAGGAGGAGAAGGAAGGCGAAAAAGCTTCCGAGCCTGCGACGACGATGGTGCATCCGGCAACGCCTCCCCAGCGGGCCTCCGGAAGGCGAACCCTCCAGGACCATTTCCGCTGCGCTGCGGATCTTACGCTTACCGATTCCACACATACAAATGAATAATCGACCATGAACGATATGGGCCTGATGATAAAGGTAGCCGTTCGCACTATTTTGGCCATTGACGGACGATGCTGCTTCACACAAAATCGCTCTTCATCGTTTCGGAATCCGAGAGGACGTCATGGAACTGCTGAGCGCCCTGAAGGCCCTGGCCGACGAGTCCCGCCTGCGGATCCTCTGGATGCTCGAGGAGAGGCCCTTGTGCGTCTGCGAGATCCAGGCGGTGCTCGGCCTGGCCCAGTCCACCGCGTCCCGGCACCTTCAGGTGCTGGAGGACGCCGGCTTCGTGGCCTCGGAACGGGCCGGCCCGTGGAAGAACTACCGCCTCCACCCGGTGCCGGCTCCCGCGGCCCAGGGACTGCTCGCCCAGGTGAGGCTCGCCGGGCCCGGGAGCGGAGAGGCCCGCCGCGTCCGCGAGGCGGCCCGCCAGGCGTGCCGGGAGAACCTGTGCGGGAAGACCGCGGCCTGAGGCGCCCGTGAAGAGGCGCGTGCTCTTCCTCTGCACCGGCAACTCGTGCCGCAGCCAGATGGCCGAGGGGTGGCTGCGCCGTCTGGGGAGCGACCGCTACGAGGCGCTCTCGGCCGGGACGCGGCCCCAGGGGGTCAACCCCCTGGCCGTCCGGGCCATGGCCGAGGTCGGGGTGGACCTCTCGGGGCACCGCTCCAAGTCCGTGGACGAGTTCGTCGACGGGGAACTGGACCTGCTCGTCACGGTGTGCGGCGGAGCGAGGGAGTCGTGCCCGGTGTTCCTCGGCCGGGTGGGGGAGCGCCGCCACTGGCCCTTCGACGACCCGGCGGAGGCGGCCGGGACCGAGGACGAGGTGATGCCGGTGTTCCGCCGGGTGCGCGACGAGATCCGGAGCGCGGTGGAGCGCCTGCTGCGCGAGGACGCCTCGGGGCGGGCCGTAGTCCCCTGAACCCCGGTCGCTGACGCGCGAGGAGGTGGTCATGTCCGGCGTCGCCAGGAAGCTCTCGTTCCTCGACCGCTACCTGACCCTGTGGATCTTCCTGGCCATGGCCGTGGGGGTGCTCGGCGGCTACGCGTTCCCGGGCGTGAAGGACGTGATCAACGTCTTCCAGGTGGGCACCACCAACATCCCGATCGCCGTCGGGCTGATCCTGATGATGTACCCGCCGCTCGCCAAGGTGAAGTACGAGGAGTTGCCCCGGGTCTTCCGGAACGTCCGCGTCCTCGCGCTCTCCCTGGTGCAGAACTGGGTGGTGGGCCCGGTGCTGATGTTCCTCCTGGCGGTCACGCTGCTGGGGGGCTACCACGAGTACATGGTGGGGCTGATCCTGATCGGCCTGGCCCGCTGCATCGCCATGGTGATCGTGTGGAACGACCTCGCCAAGGGCGATACCGAGTACTGCGCCGGTCTCGTGGCCTTCAATTCGATCTTCCAGGTGCTCTTCTTCTCCGTCTATGCCTGGTTCTTCATCACGTGGCTCCCCCCGAAGCTCGGCATCGCCGGCGCCACGGTCGACATCACGATCGGCCAGATCGCCGAGAGCGTCTTCATCTACCTGGGCATCCCGTTCCTCGCAGGCATGATCTCGCGCTTCGTGGGGCTCAAGACCAAGGGCCGCGACGTGGTACGAGACCCGGTTCCTCCCCCGGGTCGGCCCGATCACCCTGATCGCTCTGCTCTTCACCATCCTGGTGATGTTCAGCCTCAAGGGTGAATTCATCGTGCAGCTGCCGATGGACGTGGTGCGGATCGCGGTCCCCCTGACGATCTACTTCCTCGTGATGTTCTTCGTCTCCTTCTGGATGAGCCGCAAGGTGGGGGCGACCTACGGCCAGACGGCCACGCTGTCCTTCACCGCGGCGTCGAACAACTTCGAGCTGGCCATCGCGGTGGCGGTCGCCGTGTTCGGCATCGACTCCGGGGAGGCCTTCGCCGCGGTCATCGGACCCGCTGGTGGAGGTGCCCGTGCTGATCGGCCTGGTCAACGTGGCGCTCCGGCTGCAGAGAAGACACTTCCCCTCCGGCGTCGCCTCCGAGGCCGCCCGGGCCTGACCTCGGGAGGGGCCCCGCCCGAGGCGTTCCTCCTGCACCGAGCCGGCGCCGCCCCGGCGGACAACCGCCGCTTGGTCCCGGGCGCCCGCCGTCGTATCCTGGGGCGTCGCGCCCCCCGCAGACCGGAGCCTCCGGTGGCCGCACCCCGATGGTTGGCCCGCATCCTGGCCCTCACGGCCGCCCTCGCCCTGCCGGCCGCCGCCCCCCGGGCGGCTCCCCGCGTCCTCGAGGTGTTCGCCGGTTCGGCCTCCAAGCCCGCCGTCCAGGAACTCGCCGCCGCCTTCGAGGAGCGAAACGGCGTCCGGGTGGACGTCCACTTCGGGGGGTCCGGCGCCGTGCTCTCCCAGATGCAGCTCGCCCGGCGGGGCGACGTCTACCTCCCCGGTTCCTCCGACTTCATGGAGCTCGCCAAACGCCGCGAGCTCGTGGACCCCGTCACGGAGGTGCGCTTGTTCTACCTGCTCCCCGCCATCGCCGTGGCCCGTGGGAACCCCAAGGCGATCCGGTCCATCGAGGACCTGGCGCGTCCGGGGCTTCGGGTCGGGATCGCCCGCCCGGAGACCGTGTGCGTCGGCCTCTACGGGGTCGAAGCGCTCGAGCGCAGCGGGCTGGCGGAGCGGGTGCGCCCCAACATCGTCAACTGGGCCGAGTCGTGCGAGAAGACCGCCCAGATGCTTTCCCTGGGCCTCGTGGACGCCGTTCTGGGCTGGGACGTGTTCGACCACTGGGACCCCGCTCGCATCGAGACCGTGCCGTACCCGCCGGAGCAGGTCCCCCGCATCGGATACGCGCCGGCGGCGGTCGCGGTGTTCGCCCGGGAGCCGGGCCTCGCCCGTCGGTTCCTCGCCTTCCTCGCCGGACCGGAGGGAGGGGAGGCGTTTCGCCGCCACGGCTACCTGGCGAGCATCGAGGAGGCCCGGGCTCTCGCGCGGCCGGACACGCCGGTGGGCGGAGAGTTCCCCCTGCCCGAGGGCTGGAGGTAGCGTGCGCCGGGGCGCGTTCTCGGCCGTGCTCGCGGCCTCCGTGCTCGCGGCCCTGGCCGTGGTCGGCACGATCCTGGTCTCCCAGCTGGGCCAAACCGGGCTCCAGGGACCCTTGGCGGCGCTGGCCCAACCACAGATCCGGCGGGCGGTCCTCCTGAGCCTCGGCACCTCGACCTTCGCCGCCCTGCTGGCCCTGCTCCTCGCCGTGCCGGCCGCCTACGGCCTGGCCCGGTCCCGCTTCCCGGGATCCGCCGCCCTGGACGTGATCCTGGACCTCCCCATCGTCCTCTCCCCGGTCGCCCTGGGCGTCTCCTGGCTTCTGTTCTTCCGCGCGCCCTCCGGGCAGTGGATCGAGGAACATCTCCTGCGGTTCGTCTTCGAGGTGCCCGGCATCGTGCTCGCCCAGTTCACGGTGGCGCTGGCCCTCTCGATCCGGGTCCTCAAGGCCTCCTTCCAGACCGTGGACGTGCGCTACGAGCAGGTGGCCCGCTTCCTCGGGTGCACCCCCGCAGGGACCTTCCGCCGGGTGACCCTTCCCATGGCGCGCCGGGGACTCCTCGCCGCGTTCATCCTCGGCTGGGCCCGGTCGGTAGGGGAGTTCGGCGCCACGGTGACCCTGGCCGGGGCCGTCCCCGGCAAGACCGAGACCATCCCCGTGGCCATCTACCTCCGCCTCGCCTCGGCGGATGTGCCGGGGGCCGTGGCGCTGATCCTCCTGCTCTCGGGCACGGGCCTGCTCGCGCTGGCGGCGGTACGCCTACTCGGGGAGACGCGGTGATCCGCTGCGAGGCACTCTCGGTCCGCTTCGGCGGCTTCCGTCTCGAGGGAGTCGACCTGGCGGTGGAGACCGGGGAGAGCTTTTTCGTCCTCGGGCCGTCCGGGGCCGGCAAGACCCTGCTCCTCGAATCGCTCCTGGGCGTGCGCCCCCTGGAGAGCGGCCGGGTGCTCCTGGATGGTCGGGATGCGACGCGCCTGCCGCCGGAGGCCCGCAAGGTGGCGTACGTCCCGCAGGACCTGGCCCTCTTCCCCCACCTTTCGGTCCGCGAGAACGTGCTCTTCGGGCTCCGGGCCCGTGGCCTGCGCCCGTCGGATCTCTCCGAGCGGCTCGCTCGCTGGGTGGAACTGCTCAACCTCTCCGGAGTGATCGACCGCCCGGACGTGGCGACCCTGTCGGGGGGGGAGCGCCAGCGGGTCGCCCTGGCCCGGGCGCTGGTGACCGAGCCCCGGGTGCTCTTCATGGACGAGCCCTTCTCGGCCCTGGACGCGTCGCTGCGCCGGCGCCTCCAACTCGAGTTCCGGGAACTCCAGCGCCGCCTCGGCCTCACCCTGGTCCAGGTGACCCACGACCCGGAGGAGGCCTTCCTCATGGCGGACCGGATGGCGATCCTCATGGGAGGCCGGATCGAGCAGACGGGCCGGCCCGCGGCGCTGTACAACCGTCCCGCCAACCTCCGGGTGGCACGGTTCCTGATGCTGCAGAACCTGTACCCGGCGCAGGTGGGCCCGAGGACGGAGGAGGGGTGCCGGCGCCTCGAGGTCGAGGGAGGCGGCGTCGCGTTCGAGGCCGTGGCGTCGGAGGAATTCCCGGAGGGCAGCCGGGTCATGGTGGGCATCCGGCCCGAGGAGGTGATCCTCGTCCGCCCCGACCGGGAGCCGGACGACTTGCGGCGCCCGAACCTGCACCGGGGGGTCGTGGAGAGCTGGGTGGACCTGGGGCACTACCGCCTGGTGCGCCTGCGCCTCGGCGGCCTCGCCCTGGACGCCTGGCTCAACATCCGGGCGGCCCGGGAGTACCCGATGGAAGCGGGGACGCAGGTATGGTTCCACGTGCGGCCCGGGAGCCTGTGCCTCTTGCCGCCGGAGTGACCCGGAGACCGATCCCCGTCAGTCGTCGTTCCCGTCGTCGTCATGGTCCTCATCGTCCCCGTCGTCGTCCCGGTGCCGACCACGCTCCCGCTCGGATCGGTGCCGCGAGCCATCCCGGCGGCCCTCCTCTCCGTCCCCGTGGCAGTCGTGGCAGCGCCCCGGACCACCGCCCCACCCGCGTCGAAGCTCGTGGCAGCGTCGGCACACGGCCCCGTGACCCCGAAGGCGCTCGTGCCCCGCCCCACCGTGACCCCACCGGGAGCCACGGGGTTCGCGCCCCCCGTCCGGCCCGAAGTGGCAGCGGGCGCAGTCCGACGCCTCGTCGTGACAATCGGAGCAGGCAGCGTGACTCCGCCCGTGGAAGCCCGGGCTGGCCGGATCGAGCCACCCCCTCCCGGTCGGGTGCGGCGGCACGCCGGAAGCCCCAGCCGAGGCGGCGAGCAGCAGGAGCACGAATCCGATCCCGAGGACGCTCCACCGGCAGGAAACCACGGCCTTCGTCTTCTTCACGCTCGACCCTTTCCGTCCGTCATCGTGCCCGGCGGCTTCCTCGGAACGCCGCCGGCAGGGTGGGTCCGAAGGCGGCCCGCGCCGCCGCGAGGAAGTCCGCGGGCAAAGGCGCCTCGACGCGCACCTCCAACCCGGAGACGGGGTGCCGGAAGGACACGCTGCGGGCGTGGAGCATCTGCCGCAGGACGGGCAGCCCCCCAGCCTCGGCACTTCCCCCGTAGCGGGCGTCGCCGACGATCGGGCAACCCTCCCCGGCGAGGTGAACCCGGATCTGGTGGGTGCGGCCCGTGCGGGGACGGGCCTCTACCAGGGCGTACCCCTTCGTCCGGGCCAGAACCCGGAAGGCCGTCTCGGCCCGCATGCCCCCGCTGCTCACGGTGAGGATGCGGTCCCCCGCGGCCTCCTTCAGGTGGGAGACGACTTCGAAGCGATCCCGCGGGGTGCCCTGCACGAGGGCCAGATAGACCTTCTCCACCCGACGGTGCCGGAAGTCCTCCAGCAGCGCCCGGCTGAACTCGCGGCTCCGGCCGAGGAGCAGGACGCCGGAGGTGTCCTTGTCGAGCCGGTGGAGAAGGGTCAGGGGGGTCCCCGCCGCCCGCTCCGCCAGAAGGGCGGCGTGGACACGGGCCGGGTCCCGGGTGGGTCCCGAGGGGATACCGGCGGGCTTGTCCACGGCGAGGCAGTGGTCGTCGCGGAACAGGATCGCCGGCGCGGCGACGGGGGCGTCCGGGACCACCGAGGCCAGCACGACCCGAACCCGCTCCCCCGCCCGAAGCACCCGGGACGCCATGGGTTCCAGCCGTCCGTCCACCGAGATCCGCCGGGAGTCCACGAGCCGCTTGGCCTGCTTCCGGCTCAAACCCTCGAGGGCGCCGACGAGGAAGAGATCCAGGCGCAGCCCCGCCTCCCGCCGGCCCACGACCAACTCCTCGACCCTCGCTCCGGTGTCCGGCCTCCCCGTCTTTCCCAAGCGACCCCCGTGCGATCGGACCCTGCATCCCGCCCGGAACCGTAGCATAATCGGGCCGAAGGAGGGTGTCATGCGAGCACTCCGGCTCCACAGGGGGGCCCACCGGCGTCTGGCCCTGGGCCACCGCTGGGTCTTCTCCAACGAGATCCAGGACTTCGACCGCTCCATCCCCCCGGGGGACGATGTGCGGGTGGAGGACGCCTCGGGCCGACTCCTGGGCACCGGGACCTTCAGCCCGTCGAGCCTCATCGCGGTGCGCCTCCACTCCCTGCGGGGCGAGGAGTCCCTGGGGCCGGCGACGATCGCCGGCCGGATCCGCGCCGCCTGGGAGAAACGGGTGGAGTGGCTCGGCCGGGAGGGTGCGGAGGCGTGCCGGGTGGTCTTCGGGGAGGCCGACGACCTCCCGGGGCTCGTGGCGGACCGATACGGCGACGTCTGCGTCGTGCAGGTCCTGACGGCCGGCATGGAGCACCGCACCGCGTGGGCCCTGGACGCCCTGGAAGAGACGCTGGGGGTCCGGGGGATCGTGCTGCGCAACGACACGGCGACCCGGGAACTGGAGGGCCTGCCCCTCGGCGTCAAGCTGGCGCGCGGGCGGGTGCCGGAACGGGTGGCGTTCGGCCTCCACGGCCTGCGGTTGCTCGCCGACCCGTGGGGCGGGCAGAAGACCGGCTTCTTCTTCGACCAGCGGGAGAACTACCGACTGCTGGCGCGGGTGGCGCCCGGCCGGCGAATCCTCGACGCCTTCTGCTACTCCGGGGCGTGGGGGCTCCACGCGGCGCGTTGGGGGGCCCGACAGGTGGTCTTCCTCGACGGTTCCGAGTCCGCGCTCGACATCGCCCGGGAAAACGCCGAGGCCAACGCCGCCGAGGGAGCGGCCTTCGTGCGGGCCGACGCCCTCGAGTACCTGAAGGCGGAGGCCGGGGGGGAGGGCTTCGACGTCGTGGTGCTCGATCCTCCGGCCTTCGTGAAATCCCGGCGTCGGGTCCCGGAGGCACTGAAGGGCTACCTCAACTTGAACAAGTGGGGGGTTCGCTGCGTGCGACCGGGGGGGTACCTCGTCACCTGCAGCTGCAGCCACCACGTGCGCCCCGAGGTCTTCGTGGAGACGGTGGCGCGGGCGGCCCGGGAGGCGGGCCGGGAGGTCCGCGCGATCGGCTCCGGCCGCCAGGCGCCCGACCACCCGTGGATCCCGGCCATGCCCGAGACCTCCTACCTCAAGGCGCTGCTCCTCCGGGTGGAATAGGGGACCGGCGACAAGTCTACCGGGGACGTCGTCGCCCTGTGGCGGGGGACCGCCGACCGGAAGCGCTCCCTCCCCCGGCGGCCCGACCGGAGCTCTCGGCCGGGCGCAGCCGTCCCTCCAGCACGCAACCGTCCGTCCCCGGGTCGCAGGGCGCCCGCCGCAGGGCGCACCGTCCCGCGGCGTCGTGGGGGCAGCCCCAACCGCTCACGCCGCCTCCAGTTCCCCGCGCAGCCGGCGCAGCCTCTCGACGACGCCGTCCAACCCGTCCACCGTTTCGCTCCAGCGCCCCACGTTCACGGCCAGGTTGGCCAGCAGCGTCCGGCACGCCGCCCGGGACAACCGCTCGCCAGCGGCCACATCGGCCGCGAGGGCTTCCGGGAGCCCGGGGAACACCTCGCCGAGAGCCCGCAGGAACTCCACGCCCCGCTCGAGGTGCGCCGCCTCCGCGTCGAGGGTTGCCCGCACCGCGTCGGGGCCGGCGTCGCTCCGCGGGTACAGGGCGGCATCCAGCCGCGCAGCCTCCAGGAAGCCCTCGGCCAGGCCCTCGAACCCGGCCGGCGGGCGTCCGGCGATGGCCGAGACCTTGGCCGTCAGGGCCGCCGCGCCCGCCAGGGTCACCAAGGCGAGAGAGCCCCCCGCCGGCGTCGGCCGCCGCCGGGCGAGGGCTTCGATCCAAGGTCCCAGGTGCCACTCCTCCACGTCGTCCCCCTTCGCCTGCGCGCGGTCGGGCCCGCCCGACACCGCCTCAAGAAAGCACGGACCCAAGCCGATCCTTTGTCCGGAACCCGCTCCAAGGAGGTGTGCGGTGCCGGTCAAGGAGGCCACGGTCAGTTTCGCCCCCTACGGGGGGCGGTGTCACGCCTGCGGACACCCCCATCTCGCGAACAGCGCCCGGACCCGGGGCACCGAGTGCCTGTGGTACGCCTACTGCCCGTCCTGCGGGACGGTCAAGGAACTGGCAGCCATCCCGGCGTGGTTCGGGGGAGACCTCCCGCCCCCGCCGGACGTCGACCTTCACTGAGGCCTCCGGAGGCCCGGTCCACTCGCAAACCCTCTCGCTCGGAGCCACGATGGACAAAGACACCTTCCACAAGATCCTCGCCGCGCGCCATGAAGGCCAACGCCAGCGACATCCACCTCAAGGTCGGCACGCCCGATCCTGCTGCGGGTCAACGGGGTGCTGCAGGAGGTGAAGAGCCCGCCCCTGACCACCGAGGACACCCGCAAGGTGGTCGTAGACCGGTCCTGGAGGACGTCCACCCGCCCGGTCACCCTGGACGACGCTCCAGGAGTGGGACGGCTCCTACTCCCTCAACGGGGTGGGGCGCTTCCGGGTCAACATCTACCGCCAGCGCAACAGCTTCGCGATCATCCTGCGGGTCGATCCCCTTCGACGTCCCGACCTTCGAGACCCTGGGGCTCCCCCCGGTCCTGAGCGACATCGCCATGGAGGAGCGCGGCCTGGTGCTGATCACCGGCGTGACCGGCAGCGGCAAGTCCTCCACCCTCGCCGCCATGATCGACCACGTCAACAGCCACACGCGCGGTCCCACATCCTCACCATCGAGGACCCGATCGAGTTCATGCACAAGAACAAGAAGAGCTCGATCAGCCAGCGGGAGATCGGCATGGACACGCCCGGGTTCAACGTGGCGCTGCGGGCCGCGCTGCGCCAGGACCCGGACATCATCCTGGTGGGCGAGATGCGCGACACCGAGACCATCGACATCGCGCTCAAGGCCACCGAGACCGGGCCACCTGGTGTTCAGCACCGTGCACACCACCGACGCGTCCAAGACCATCGGCCGGCTGATCAGCGTGTTCCCCTCCGACGAGCAGAACATGGTGCGGATCCGGCTGGCGGAGAACCTCAAGGCCACGGTGAGCCAGCGCCTGCTGCCCCGCAAGGGCGGCAAGGGGACGGGTCGCGGCCCTGGAGATCCTGCGGATGACCAAGACCATCGAGGAGTGCATCAAGGACCCGCTGAAGACCCACGAGATCAAGGACGTCATCGAGGCGGGCCGCGACACCTACGGCACCCAGTCCTTCGACCAGCACCTGATGGATCTGTTCAACGAGGGGGTCATCGACTTCGAGACGGCGCGCTCCGCGGCCACGAACCCGTCGGACTTCGAACGCACCATCCTGCTCGACATCGGCGGCGAGACGCCGGAGTAGACCGCACGCCCTAGGCCGGCAGCCGTCGCTCAGTCCCGGGCCCCCGAACAGGGCCCCCAGCCACTCCTTCCACCCCTTGTGGTGGGTGTCGCCGTCGGCAGCGTGTCCGCACTCGGCGCCGTCGAGCACGCAGCGCAGCTGCTCGCGCTGTTCCTTGTCCAGCCCGGTAGGGGTGCTCACCCACACCTGGAAGTACCGCGTTGCCCCGGGTGCGCGGGCGCCCCAGCACCGGCAGCCCCTTGCCGCGCAGGGTCTTCACCGCGCCCGACTGTTCGCCCGGGTCGATCGCACCCGTCAGCTCGGTGCCGTCGGCGCCGGACCTCCGACACCTTTCCGCCCTCGATCGCCGTCAGCAGATCGACCCGCAGGGGCGCGAACACGTCGGCGCCGCGGCGCTCGAACAGGGGGTGTTCCTCTTCCCGCAGCACGATGTAGAGGTCGCCGGGGACGCCGTCGGCCACCTCCTCGCCCTCGCCCTCGGCGCGCATCTGCTGGCCGTCCTCCACCCCGGGCGGGATGTGGATCTCCACCACCTTCTCCACCCGCACCTGCCCCTCGCCGGCGCAGTCGCGGCACAGCCCGCTCGATGCGTCGGCCGGCGCCGCCGCAGTCGGGGCACGGCCGCCCGTGGTCTGGATGGTGGTGAAGCCCTGGCGCAACACCCGCATAACCTGGCCGCGCCCCTGGCAGGTGGCGCAGGTGTGCACGGCCTCGGGGCGGTCGGCGCCGCTGCCGTTGCAGTGGCCGCAGGGGGCCGGTTTGCGCACCTTGATCTTGCGGTCGCTGCCGGCGGCCACCTCCTGCAGGGTCACGGTGATCTGGTGGCGCAGGTCGCGACCGCGCCGCACCCGCTGGCGGCCGCCGCCGAAGCCGCCGAACCCCAGGTCCCCGAAGATGTCGCCGAAGGCGCTGAAGATGTCGCCGAAGCCGCCGAAACCCGTGGTGCACGCCCCGGGCGTTGCAGCCCTTCCTCCCCGTAGGTGTCGTAGAGCCGGCGCTTCTCGGGGTCGTTGAGCACCTCGTAGGCCTCGGCGCACTGCTTGAACCTCTCCTCGGCGTCCTTGTCTCCCGGGTTGCGGTCCGGGTGGAGCTTGAGCGCCAGCTTGCGGTAGGCCTTCTTGATCTCGTCGGCCCCGGCGTCGCGCCCCACCCCCAGCAGCCCGTAGTAGTCCTTGCCCATGGGTCTCCTCCGAGCGGGAACCGAGGGCGCCCTTCTTAAAGATCTGGGACAGGGGTGTCAAGCCGCGAGGGCAGAGGTCGCAGCGCGCCCAGGGAACGAAGTCCGGGGGGGGATCGGTGCTAGGCCGAGTCGAGAACCTCGAGCCTCCGCCTCGACCGGAGGTTTCGCTCCTCCTCCCGGTCGAGGTCCCGCAGGGTCCGGTCCACGAAGGCCAGGTGCTCGTGGGCCGCGCTGCGGGCCCGCTCCTCGTCGCGGGAAACTACGGCGTCGAAGAGTTCCCGGTGCTGGCGCAGGAGCACCTCCCGCACGCCCTCTCGGGTGTAGAGGCGGTCCCGGGAGGAGAGGATGCCCCGTCGCAGCAGGTCGAACAGGCCGCGCATGATGTGCAGGAGCACGGCGTTGTGCGCCGCCTCGGCGATGGAGAGGTGGAGTTCCGCATCCGCCTCGGCCTCGGCCACGGGGTCCTCCCGGCGGTGCGCGTGCTCCATGGCCTCGAAGCGCCGCTGCAGGATCTCCCGGTCGGCGTCCGTCGCCCGGCGCGCGGCGAAGTAGGAGGCGATCCCCTCCAAGGCGAGCCGGAACTCCAGCAAGTCGTACACCGTCTCGGGGTGGCGCTGGAACACCTGGAGGAGCGGGTCGGTGAACACCGGCGCCACGATGGCAGCGACGTGGGTGCCTCCGCCCTGCCGCGTCTCCACCAGCCCCATGGTCTCGAGCTTCTGCAGCGCCTCCCGCAGGGACGGCCGCGACACCTCGAGCCGCTGGGCAAGCTCCCGCTCCGGCGGCAGCCGCTCCCCCGGCTTGAGGGTGCCCTCCAGGATGCGCGCCTCCAACTGCTCCACGATGGCGTCGGAGATCTTGGGCGACTTCACTCGGTCGAAGGCCATGGCGACTCCTCGGTCTTGGTCATACCGTTTTTGTTTCATAGCACGCAGGGGCGGTGCTGTCGAGAGACGCGAGCTCCTGGGCAAGCCAATTTTCCCAATGAAATGAATCTAAGGCCCTTGACATCCCCTCAAACCATGGTTTAGAAAACCTGGTCAGATCATTTGACCAAGAGGGTTCCTTGCCTCCCCGACACCCCGCTGTAGACTCGCCGGAACCGTCCCGGCGAGTCCCGCACCCACCCCCCCGAGGAAATGGAGGATCCATGCGAAGAGGAAGAATCCTGACCGGTCTCGCCGTCCTGGCCACGCTCTGCCTCGCCGCCGCGCCGGCGGTGGCGCAGCAGAAGAAGCAGCGGGAGAAGTTCGGCGCCGACAAGCGCCACGAGCAGGTGGACAAGCTCAAGGTCAAGACCAGCGACGAGAAGATCCGCTGGAAGATGGTCATGCCGTGGTCCAAGGGCCTGCTCTTCTACGACATGTGCCAGCACTTCGCCGACACGGTGCGCCTGGCCTCGGGCGGACGGCTCGACATCAAGCTCTTCAGCGCCGGCGAACTCGTGGGTGCGATGGAGAGCTTCGACGCGGTGAGCAAGGGCTCCGCCGACATCCTCCACGACTGGCCGGGGTACTGGAAGGGCAAGAACGAAGCGTTCGTGGCCTTCGCCTCCGTGCCCTTCGGCCTCGACGCCGAGGGCTACAACATCTGGCTCTACGAGCGCGGCGGGCTCGAGATGATGCAGGAGCTCTACGGCCGCTACAACCTCTACGCCCTGCCCGGCGGCAACGGCGGCCAGGAGATGGGGCTCTTCTCCAACAAGAAGGCCCAGAAGATGGCCGACTTCGCCGGGATGCGGGTGCGCACCCCCGGCTGGTACATGGACATCATGAACAGCCTGGGGGCCAGCGTGACGCCCCTGCCGGGCGGCGAGATCTACCTGGCCCTGGAGCGCGGCGTGATCGACGCGGCCGAGTTCAGCACCCCGGCCATGAACTACCCCATGGGCTTCGACGAGATCACCAAGTACGTGATCGAGCCCGGCGTGCACCAGCCCTCGGTGCAGTGCGCCTTCGCCATCAACATGGACGCGTGGAAGAAGCTGCCGGACGACCTCAAGTGGATCGTGGACACCGCCGCCAAGGAGACCCAGCTCTGGTCCAACGCCTGGCAGGAGAACCTGAACATCGAGGCCATCAAGCTGTTCAAACAGCGCGTGGAGTTCGTCCGGATGGACGAGGACACGATCAACGCCTTCGCCAAGCGCACCCACGAGTACATCGAGGAGCTCAAGGCCAAGCACCCGGACGTGAAGAAGGTCATGGACTCTCAGGACCAGCTCAAGGCCGACTTCGCCGAGTGGCGCGAGATCCGCGGCGGCATCGCCCCGTGGCCCTACGAGCAGTTCGTCAAGGGGAAGCACTTCCAGTAGGCCGCTGAGCCCAGCAGAGCCCTGCCGGGGACCCGCACCCCGGCAGGGTTTCCCGTCCCGAGGAGGAGCCCGATGCAGGCCCTGGCGCGCTGGATCGACGCCCTGAACGAAAGGGTAGGGGTGCTCAACGCCTACCTCATCCTGCCCATGGTGGGGGTCGTGGCCTACGAGGTCTTCATGCGCTACGCCCTCAACGCCCCCACCAGTTGGGGCTTCGAGGTGACCACCTTCATCTACGGGGTGCACTTCATCCTGGCCTTCGGGCACTGCCACAAGCACGACGGCCACGTCTCCATCGACATCTTCGAGGCGAGGCTGGCGCCCCGCCCCCGGACCCTGCTTCGGATCGCGGCCAGCCTCCTGGTCTTCCTCCCCACGATCGGGCTTCTGGCCGTGTGGTCGATCATCTACGCCGCCACCTCCTGGCAGCAGTGGGAGCTCGCCTCCACCTCCTGGGCTCCCAAGGTCTTCCCGTACAAGACCATCATGGCCGCCGGCCTGGTGCTGCTCTGGCTCCAGGGGGTGGCGAAACTCATCCAGGACTTCCGGGCCCTTCAGGGTTTCGGCCCCCAGCGCGGGGGGAGCGAGCCATGAGTCCCGAGATCCTCACCGTCCTCATGTTCGCCACCCTGGTGGCGGCCATCGCCCTGGGCCACCCCCTGGCGGTGACCCTCGCCGCGGTGGCCACGATCTTCGGACTGATCGACAACGGCTTCAACGTCCCGGCGCTCCTGGACCTGTTCGTGAACAACGTGTGGGGCATCGAGCAGAACTACGTGCTCGTGGCCGTGCCCCTCTTCATCTTCATGGCCCAGGTCCTCGACCGCTCCAAGGTCTCGGAGGGGCTCTTCGAGGCCTTGTACATCGTCTTGGGAGGGCTCAAGGGGGGACTGGGACTGGCGGTGATCGTGGTCAGCACGGTCTTCGCCGCCACCACGGGCATCATCGGCGCCTCGGTGGTGGCGATGGGCCTCATGGCCGGCCCCGCCCTGGTGAAGAAGGGCTACGAGAAGGGGCTGACCTCGGGGATCATCTGCTCCTCCGGGACCCTGGGCATCCTCATCCCGCCGAGCATCATGCTGGTGGTCTACGGGGGGCTCACGGGCCTGAAAGAGACCTCGGTGGGGAACCTCTTCGCCGGAGCGGTCTTCCCGGGCCTGCTGCTCTCGGGCCTGTACATGGTCTACGTGTGGCTCCGGTGCACCCTGAACCCCACCCTGGGCCCCCCCCTTCCGCTGGAGGAGCGCACTCACACCGGGGCGCAGAAGTTCGCCATGACCATGAAGAGCTTCGTGCCTCCCTTCAGCCTGATCCTCATCGTCATGGGAACGATCCTGGCCGGCGTGGCCACCCCCACCGAGGCCGCTGCGCTGGGCTGTGTGGGCGCGCTAGGCCTGGCCCTGGTGAGCGGGAGGTTCAACTGGGAGGTCATCAAGCTGGCCAGCGTCTCCACGGCGCGGACCACCGCGATGATCATGCTCCTTTTCGTGGGGGGGAAGCTCTTCAGCGTGGTCTTCCTCTTCCTGGGCGGCGGCGACGTTGTCTCCGACGCCCTGCTCGGCATGGAGGTGAGCCCCTACGTGGTGCTCGCCATCATGATGGCGGTGGTCTTCCTGCTTGGGATGTTCATCGACTGGGCCGCGATCCTCCTGGTCGTTGTCCCCATCTTCACGCCCATCGCCATGGACCTGGAGTTCAATCCCCTGTGGTTCGCCATGCTGGTCTGCGTGAACCTACAGACCTCCTTCCTTACGCCGCCCTTCGGCTACGCGCTCTTCTACTTCAAGGGCGTGGCCCCGGCGGAGGTGAGCATGGGAGACATCTACCGGGGCATCATGCCCTTCGTGATCCTCCAACTCATCGGCCTCGCGCTCCTGATCGCGTTCCCCGAGATCATCCTGTGGCTTCCGGCGAAGGTCTTTGCCGCGGGCTGACCGCCCCGAGAGGTGCCCCATGAGATATCCGCCCGTCTCCCCCGAGGATGTCGCCCGCCTGAAGGCAAGCATCGGCGAGTCCCACGTCTCCACCGGCGAGTCCAACCTCGACCTCCACTCCCGGGACGAGTCCTACCACGAGCCCCACCGGCCCGACGTGGTGGTCTGGCCGCAGAAGACCGAGGATGTCGTGGCGGCGGTCAAGCTCGCGGCCGAGAAGGGCTACGCCGTCACCCCCTGGTGCGCTGGCACGAGCCTGGAGGGGAACCCGATCCCCGTGAAGGGGGGCGTCGTGCTGGACTTCACCGAGATGAACCACGTGCTCGAGATCCGGGAGAAGGACCTCCAGGTCGACGTGGAGGTGGGCATCCAGTACCGGGAGCTGAACAACCAGCTGCGCCACCACGGGCTGTTCTTCCCGCCGGACCCGGGGGCGTGGGCGGCCATCGGAGGCATGATCGGGAACAACGCCTCCGGCGTGCGCACCGTGGCCTACGGCGCCACCCGTGACAGCATCCTCGGGATGGAAGTGGTGATGGCGGACGGCGAGGTCCTCAAGCTCGGGAGCCACGCCATCAAGAGCTCGTCGGGCTACGACCTGCTGCGCCTCATGGTCGGGAGCGAGGGCACGCTCGGCATCGTCACCAAGGCCACCCTTCGCCTCAAGGGCCTGCCCCCCGAGTACCTCACGGTGGTGGCGACCTTCGCCACCATCCACGACGCTTGCGAGGCCGTGAGCGACACGATCCGCTACGGGCTCAACCCGGCCGCCCTGGAGCTCATGGACGAGGCGGTGGTAGCGGAGATCAACAAGGACCAGCAGATGGACCTCGAAGAGAAGGCGATGCTCTTCCTCGAGTTCCACAACGTCAACGAGTCCGCCCTGGCCAGCCAGTACGAGATGGTCGAGGCCGTGCTCCAGGAGCACGGCGCCGCCAAGGTGGAGAGGGGGATCGGGGCCGACGAGCGGGCGAGGCTGTGGGAGGTCCGCCACGGAGCCCTGGAGTCCATCAAGCGCAACCACCCCGGCCAGCTGGTGCTGCTCGTGGACACCTGCGTTCCCATCAGCCGCTACGCGGAGATGGTGGACAAGGCCAAGGAGGCCGTGGCGCGCGAGGGGGTCACGGGCTTCTTCTGGGGCCACGCCGGGGACGGGAACCTGCACCTGGGCCTCATGTACCACCCCGCCGACGAGCAGGCCAAGGCAGCGGTGCAGCGGGTCAACCACGCCGTGGTGGAGCACAGCATCGCCATCGGGGGCACCTGCACGGGCGAGCACGGCATCGGGGTCGGTAAGCTGCCCTTCGTGGCGGCGGAGCACGGGAAGGCCCTGGAGTACATGCGCCGGATCAAGCAGGCCCTGGACCCCCAGGGGATCCTCAACCCGGGCAAGATGCTGCCGGAGTGAACGGCTCCTCGGCACCGTCGCCGAGCCTGGAAGCCGGCGGGAGTTCCGCCGGGAGGAGAAAGGGAATGGAACTGGACGGGAAGGTGGCCCTGGTCACAGGGGCGGGCAGCGGCATCGGCAAGGCCATCGCGGAGCGCTTTGCCCGGGAGGGGGCGACCGTGATCGTCAACGACTTCGCCGAGGCGGGCCGCGCGGTGGCGAAAGAGATCGGAGGGGTGTTCCTCCAGGCCGACCTCTCGGACCGAGACGCGGTGCGGGGACTGGCCCGGGATGCCGAGAGCGTCCGCGGGCGGGTGGACGTGCTCGTCAACAACGCGGGGTTCCAGCACGTCTCCCCGGTGGAGGACTTCCCGGAGGAGATCTGGGTCAAGATGATCCAGGTGATGCTCGTGGCGCCCTTCCAGCTCACCAAGTACCTGGTGCCGGGCATGAAGAAGCGCGGGTGGGGCCGCATCGTGAACATCTCCTCGCTGCACGGCGTGGTGGCGAGCCCGTTCAAGACCGCCTACATCTCGGCCAAGCACGGCCTGCTGGGGCTGACCAAGACCGTGGCCCTCGAGGTGGCGGCCCACGGCGTCACGGTGAACGCCATCTGCCCCGCCTACGTGCGCACCCCCCTGGTGGAGAAGCAGATCGAGGCCCAGGCGAAGACCCACGGCATCGGCCCCGACGAGGTCGTCCAGCGGATCATGCTCGAACCCGCGGCCATCAAGCGCCTCATCGAGCCCGAGGAGGTGGCGGAGTTCGCCCTGTTCCTCGCCTCGGACCGGGCCGGTTCCATGACCGGTGCGGCCCACCTCATGGACCTGGGCTGGACGGCGCGCTAGGAGGCGCGGGCGATGCGAGTGATCTTGAAGTACGGGACCGAGGGGCTCCCCCTGGATCTCCCCGAGACGCCGGGCTTCCAGGGGGTGTTCGCCCCGTCGGAGGCCGCGCCCCTGGAGGACCCGGCCGCGGCGGTGGAGCAAAGCCTCGAGCGGCCCCGCGCGTGCGAACCCCTGGCGCGGATCGCCGCGGGCCGGCAGAGCGCCTGCGTGGTGATCAGCGACGTCACCCGGCCGGTCCCCAACCCCCTGCTCCTCCGCCCGATCCTGAGCACCCTGGACGCGGCCGGCGTACCCCCGGAGCGAACCGTGATCCTGGTGGCCACGGGGATGCACCGCCCCTCCACGCCCGAGGAGCACGAGCGGCTCGTCGGGCCCGACGTCGCGGCGCGGTACCGGGTGGTGGACCACCTCTCCCGGGCGCGGGAGGACATGGCGGAGGTCGGCCGGATCGGAGGCAAGGTCCCCGCGCTGGTCAACCGGCTCTACCTGGAGGCCGAGCTCAAGGTCCTCACCGGCTTCATCGAACCCCACATGTGGGCCGGCTACTCCGGGGGCCGCAAGTCGATCCTCCCGGGGATCTCGTCCCTGGAGACGCTCCAGTACATGCACGGCCCGGAGATGGTGGCGCACCCCGGGTGCGAGTACGGGCAACTCGAGGGCAACCCCTTCCACGAGGCCGGGCTCGAGGTTATGAGGATGGCGGGGGCGGACTTCGTGGCCAACGTGACCCTGGACACGGCGAAGCGGGTGACGGGCGTATTCTCCGGCGACCCGGTGGACGCCCACCTCGAGGGGTGTCGCTTCCTGTCGCGCCACTGCGTCCGGGAGCTCGACGCGCCCCTGGACTTCATCGTCACCACCAACGCGGGGGCGCCGCTGGACTGCAACCTCTACCAGACGGTGAAGGGAATCACGGGGGCGGCCACGGCGGTGAAGCTCGGCGGCGACATCCTCGTCGCGAGCCGGTGCCTCGAGGGGGCGGGGAGCCCCGAGTACCGGGAGATCCTCGAGCGGGTGGACTCGCCGCGGGCCTTCCTGAACCGGATCATGCAGAAGGAGTTCTTCATCCCGGACCAATGGTGCGCCCAGGAGACCTACCAGGTCATCGTGGACCGCAACGTCTGGATCTACACCGAGGGGTTCACCCCGGAGGAACTGCGCCGCTTCCACCTGCGGCCCGTGGCCGACGTGGGAGATGGCATCCGGGCCCTCCTCCAGCGGCACGGCACCGGCGCCCGCTGGGCGGTGGTGCCGGACGGCCCCATGGTGATCCTGACCGTGCGCGGGGACGCCTGAGCCCCGCAGAGGAGGAGACGTCGATGCTGCCCCAGATCCGCACCATCCTGTGCGCCACCGACCTCTCGCCGCGCGCGCCGGAGATCTTCCGGTACGCGATGGGCCTCGCCCAGAACTGCGGGGCGAAGATCGTCCTGGTTCACGCCGTGGAACCCCTCAGCCCCTTCGCAAAGAGCATGGTGGACCTCTACGTCACCAAGGAGCAGAACGAACAACTCCACCGGCAGGCGTACGACCGCCTGCTCGAGGCGCTGGGAGAGAAGCTCGAGCTCTTCTGCCGCGACGAACTGTGCACCGACCCGCAGGGGCGGGACCGGGTGACCGACATCCGGATCGTGGAGGGCCGCCCGTCGGAGGTGATCGTGGCGGAGGCGGCGAAGGCGAAGGCGGACCTGATCGTGATGGGGTCCCACGGGCACTCCGCCGTGGGGGAGATGCTGCTCGGCTCCACCGCGCACCAGGTGACCCTGCACGCGACGGTTCCCGTGCTGCTCGTGCGCCTCCCCAAGCCCTGAGCGGAAGCCGGTTCAGGCGCGGCGCGACCGGCCCTTGGGGCGGGAGGCGCCCGCGGTCGCCACGTACACAACGTGGCGCAGCCCCCCGTGCCCGGGACGCTCGCACGTGACGGTGAAGCCGGCGGCGCGGAGCCTCTTCTCGAACCCCGGGTCGTGGTTCTCCCCCCACACCGCGAAGCTCCCCCCGGGCGCGAGCGCGGCACGGGTCCGTTCGATGGCCCGGACCCCGTACACGGGATCTTCCGCCCGGCGGGAACCGGCGTGGGGGCCCTCGTAGAGATCGAGGATCACCGCGTCGAGGCCGCCGGGGGGAGCGCCCCGGATGACGTCGGCCACATCGGCCGTGGCGACGGCCACCCGCGAGTCGGCCACCGCGCCGCCGGTGAGCGGGGCGAGGGGGCCCCGGCACCACGCGGTCACCTGGGGGTTGAGTTCGGCCACGAGCACGGCACCCGATGCGGGAAGCGCGGCGAGCACCGCGCGGAGCGTGAAGCCCATCCCCAGGCCACCGACGAGAACCCGGGGACGGGTTCTGCGCGCGAGGCCGCGGCAGGCGAGGTCCCCCAGGGCCGTCTCCGAGCGGTGCGCCGAACTGGTCATGAGGACCCGCCCGTCCAGCGTGATCAGGAAGTCCCTTTCGCCGCGCCGGCGAAGCTCCAGGACGCCCCCTTCACCGGACACCCGGTCCACCACCTGCCACGGCTGAGCCACGAGACGTCCCCTCGCCCGGCGCCGCGGGCCCGTCTCAGCGCGGGCGGCGCGGGCGGAAGCGGCGGGTCTCGGCGGGAGCCTTCGGCGAGTCGCCTGCGGACTTCCCGAGGGCCGCGGCCGTCCCGGAGGGACGGGGGGCGACCTTGGGCTTGCGGGGGGAGACGGCCTTGGCGCCTCCGCGCCCTGGTCCCCGCGGCGGGCGGGGCGGGCGGGCGAACTCCACGTCACGCCTCGGCGGCGGGACCGCGTAGTCGAACCCCTCGAGGGTGCGGCGGTCGATCTTCGCGCCCAGGGCCCGCTCGATGTCGCGCACCAACCCCTCGTCCTCCCGCGTCACCAGCGTGAAGGCGTCGCCGGTGCGGGCGGCGCGGCCCGTGCGGCCGATTCGGTGGGTGTAGGCGTCGACCGAGTCCGGGATGTCGTAGTTCACCACGTGGGAGATCGTCGAGACGTCGATCCCCCGGGCCGCGATGTCGGTGGCCACCAGGATCTGGAACTCCCCCGCACGGAAGCCGTCCAGGGCTGCCTGACGCCGGTTCTGGGACAGGTTGCCCTGGAGCGACGTCGCCCGGTACCCGGCCTTCGCCAGTTGCTCCCCGACCCGCTTGGCCCGGTGCTTGGTCCGTGTGAAGACCAGGACCGATTCGGCGTCGGTGTGCCGGAGCAGTTCCAGCAGCAGCGCGGTCTTGAGGTGCTGCGCCACCGGGTAGAGAGCGTGGGACACGGTGGTGGCCGGCGCCGCACGGTCCACCTGCACGGTCACCGGCTCCCGGAGGATGTCGTGGGCGAGCCGCCGGACGTCGGCGGGCATGGTGGCGGAGAAGAGCAGGGTCTGCCGGTTGGCCGGCAGGCGCTGGAGGATCCGCCGGACGTCGGGCAGGAACCCCATGTCGAACATCCGGTCGGCCTCGTCGAGAACGACCACCTCGACCTGGGACAGGTCGATGGTGCCGCGTTCCAGATGGTCGAGGAGCCTGCCGGGGCAGGCCACCACGACCTCCACGCCGGCCCGGATCCGCTCGATCTGGGGGTTCATGCCGACCCCGCCGTACACCGTCGCGCTCCGCAGGCCGGTGCGCCGGCCCAACGCGCGGAACGCCTCGTGGATCTGCTCGGCGAGCTCCCGGGTGGGCGCGACGATGAGGGCCCGCACCCGGCCCCGGCGGCCGTTGATCAGGCGCTGGAGGATGGGGAGCGCGAAGGCCGCGGTCTTTCCCGTTCCGGTCTGGGCCAGGCCGAGCACGTCGCGGCCCTGGAGCACGGTGGGGATGGAGCCGGCCTGGATGGGAGTGGGCGAAGTGTAGCCGAGGGACTGCACCCCAGCCGCGATGTGCGGATGGAGGTCGAACGCTTCGAAACTCAATGGTGGTCCTTCTACACGCTTGGTGTGGCTGAAGATGGAGAGCACTGCGGAGGGCTCTGGGGATGGGATGCGCGACTTTACGCGTACCGCCGCAGAACTACAAGGAATTCTTTTCGGCACGGAGGGCCCGTTCCTCGAGCCGTCCCCCGGGGAACGGCCGCGCCCGGCCCGGGCAGGGAAGCCCGCCGGGACATTCGCCGGCAGGCGTCCCCCTCGTGGCGCCCGGGGCCGGCTTGTCCGCCCGGCGGTCCCGGTCTATCCTCCGGAACCCACGGTGCCGGGCGGATCGGCACGCAGAACCGCTCCCCGGGGGAAGGACGCCATGGACGACCACAAGCTCGAACTGCGCCAACTCCGACTCTCCGACTACCCGGACGTGCGGGAGATCATGGACCGGGTGTACCCAATCATCGGAGGCGCCTGGAAGAGGGAACAGTTCGCCTCCCAGCTCGCCCGGTTCGGGCCGGGCCAGATCTGCATCGAGGACAACGGCAAGGTGGTGGCCGCGGCGATCAGTCTCGTGATCGACTCCGGGAAGGTGGGCGAGACCCACACCTACGCCGACGTCGTGGGCGACGGCCACCTGAAGAACCACGACCCTTCGGGGGACTACCTGTACGGCATCGACGTGTTCGTGCACCCCGACCACCGGGGGCTCCGGCTGGGACGGCGCCTCTATGACGCCCGGAAGGAGCTGTGCGAGAAGCTCAACCTTAAGGGCATCCTCATCGGCGGGCGCATCCCGGGCTACGCGGAACACGCCGACGCCATGTCGCCGCGCGAGTACATCGAGATGGTGCGGCGCAAGGAACTGGTCGACCCGGTCCTCACGTTCCAGATCGCCAACGACTTCCACGTCCGCCGGCTCATCAAGGGCTATCTGCCCGAAGACGCGCGCTCCCGGGGCTGGGCCGTCCTGCTCGAGTGGAACAACATCTACTACGAGGCCAAAGCCAAGCTCTTCGGCGCCAAGAAGACCGTGGTGAGGCTCGGCGTGGTCCAATGGCAGATGCGGCTGTTCTCCTCCCTGGAGGACTTCCTGCGCCAGGTCGAGTTCTTCGTCGACACCGTCTCCGGCTACAACTCGGACCTCGTGCTCTTCCCCGAATTCTTCAACGCGCCCCTCATGGCGCCCTTCGGGCAGGAGGACCCGGCGGAGGCCATGCGCTCGCTCGCGGGCCACACCGAGCCGATCCGCGAGGAACTGGTGCGCATGGCGCTGGCTTACAACATCAACATCGTGGCGGGGAGCCTCCCCGAGTACCGGGACCAGAAGCTCTACAACGTGTCCTTCCTGTGCCGCCGCGACGGCACCTGGGACTCCCAGTACAAGCTCCACATCACCCCGGACGAGTCCCACTACTGGGGCCTCCAGGGCGGGGATGCCCTTCGGGTCTTCGACACCGACATCGGGAAGGTCGGCATCCTCATCTGCTTCGACGTGGAGTTCCCGGAACTCTCCCGCCACCTCGCCGACCAGGGGATGAACGTGCTGCTCGTCCCCTACTGGACCGACACGAAGAACAGCTACCTGCGCGTGCGGCGGTGCGCCCAGGCCCGGGCCATCGAGAACGAGTGCTACGTGGCCATCTCCGGGAGCGTCGGGAACATCCCCCGGATCGAGAACATGGACATCCAGTACTCCCAGTCCGCCGTGTTCACGCCCTCGGACTTCGCCTTCCCCCACGACGCCACAGCCGCCGAGGCCACCCCCAACACCGAGATGACCCTGATGGTGGACCTCGACCTCGAACTCCTCAAGGAACTGCGCCAGCAGGGGAGCGTGCGCAACCTCAAGACCCGGCGGCTCGATCTCTACAACCTGGTGTGGCTCCGGGACGGCGGAGGGTAGGGCGCCGGAACCCCGCGTCCGCAGGACACCTCAAGTCTTCCCGGTCGGCTCCGGCAGGAGACAAGCCGCCGCCTCGTCCTCGCCGGCCCACTCCCCCACCAGCCTCTCCTCGTAGATGTACTCGGTGAGGCGCCGGCCTACCTCCTCGGGGCTGACCTTGAGTCGGGCCACTCCCGACTCGAGCGCCGCCCGGGCCACGGCCTCGGCCACCTTGGGGGGCACGGTGAAATCCATGGCGTCCGGGATGATGCGGTCGGGGCTGAGGCGATCCGCGGCCACGGCCTCGGCGATGGCGCGGGCGGCAGCCACCTTCATCCCCTCGTCGATCCGGGTGGCCCTCACGTCCAGGGCGCCCCGGAAGATGCCCGGGAAGGCAAGGCAGTTGTTCACCTGGTTCGGGAAGTCGCTGCGGCCCGTGGCCACGATCCAGGCGCCCGCCTCCTTCGCTTCCCGCGGCAGGATCTCCGGCACGGGGTTGGCCAGGGCGAAGACCACCGGGCGCTCGGCCATCGTCCGCACCATGCCGGGCGTCAGCGCCCCGGCCACCGACAGTCCGATGAAGACGTCGGCCCCCTGGACGGCCGAGGCCAGATCGCCCTTGCGGCCGTCGGGATTGGAGCGCTCGGCCACCTCCGCCTTGTACGGGTTCATGCCCTTCTTGCGGCCCCGGTAGAGGGCTCCGGCGCGGTCGCACACCACGACGTCCCGCGCGCCGGCGTCGAGGAGCAGCTTGGTGACCGCGAGGGAGGCGGCCCCGGCTCCGTTCACCACGACGCGCACGTCGGCGAGCGGCGTGCCGCGAAGCTTGAGGGCGTTGAGCATGCCGGCCACGGTGACCACCGCGGTGCCGTGCTGATCGTCGTGGAAGACCGGGATGTCCAGGGCCTCCTGCAGGCGCGCCTCCACCTCGAAGCAGCGGGGTGCCGCGATGTCCTCCAGGTTGATGCCGCCGAAGGCCGGGGAGAGGTGCTCCACCGCCGCGGACCAGCTCGTCCACCTCCTGGGTGGCGAGGCACAGCGGGTACGCCTCCACTCCTCCGAAGGTCTTGAAGAGGATGGCCTTCCCCTCCATCACCGGCACCGCGGCCCAGGGACCGATGTTGCCGAACCCCAGCACCGCCGAGCCGTCGGAGACCACGGCCACCAGGTTCCGCTTGGCGGTGTAGTCGTAGACGGTCGGCCGGGTCGGCATGATCTCCCGGGCGGGCTCCACCGCGGCCTTGGGGGAGTAGAGATCCACGAAGATGTGTTCGTCGCGCAACGGGATCTTGACCGCCATCTCCACGCACCCGTGGTACTTGCGGTGCAGTTCGAGGGACTCGTCGTCCACCCCGGTGCCGCGCTGCACCTTGGCCCCGGGGGGAGGACTCGTACCAGGCGCCCTCCCCCTCGTAGAGGAAGCGGCGCAGGCGCCTCCGCGATCTCGCCGCTCCGGGGGCCGTTCGCCGGCCAGCCCGGTCTGCACCGCGGCCTGGGCCACCGCCTCGGCGATCGCCGGCGCCACGAGCCAGGTCCAGGGGATCGGGCAGGATGCGCAGCGGCGGAGAGCTTGCGACGGGGCACCAGTCCGGCGATGGCGTCGCACGGCGGCGTTGAACATGGCGTTGTTGATGTCGTCGCACCCGGGCGTCGAGACAGCCGCGCATGAAGCCGGGGCTCACCGTGGAGGAGCGGATCTGCACCGGGTGCACCGAACTGTTCCACAGGCGTACACCGCGGCGCCGCCGCCTCCGCCTCCTCCGGGCCGATCTCGGGGTGGGCAGGGCCAGGGCGAACACGATCGGGCTTCTCGGCCATGGACCGGACCATCTCGGCGGACACGGTATCCGGCACAGACAGGCCGACGAACACGTCCGCGCCCTGCATCACCTGCTCCAGGTAACCCCGCACGCTGCTCCAGGTTGGTGCGGCGGGCCATCAGCGCCTTGACCCAGTTCATGTTCTCCAGGCGCTGGCGGTAGATCGCGCCGCGGGTGTCGCACAGGATGATGTTCCGCGCGCCGAGGTCGAGCAGGCGCGCACGGTGCCGACCCCGACTCCCGACGCGCCGCCCCCACGATGCGATCTTACCTCGGACAGCGCCTTTCCCACCACCTGCCAGCGCATTCATGAGGCCGCGGCCACCGACGATGATCCGGTGGAGTGCTGGTCGCTGTCGAGCACCGGGATGGGCAGCGCCCGGCGCAGCCGGTACTCGATGGCGAAGCACTCGGGCGCTTGCACGTCGTCGATCACCACGCCGCCGAAGGTCGGCGTGAGCAGCCGCACGATCTCGGTGATCTCGTCGGCGTCGTTCGTGGTCAGGGCCACGGGAAAGGCGTCGATGTTGGCGAAAGTCTTGAACGATGACCGAGCGCGCCTCCAGCATCGGCAGCGCGGCCTGCGCCGGCACCTCGCCGAGCCCGTAGAGCGACGGACGCGTCGGTGACCAGGGCCACGTTGTCGCCCCGGCACGTCAGGTCGAAGCTGGCTCCTCGTCGTCGGCGATCGCCAGGCAGCAGGCGCCCACGCCGGGGGTGTACAGCCGGGACAGCACCGACGTGTCGCGGATCGGCATCTTGGAGCGCACGCCGATCAGCCCCTGGTACTTCTTGCGGTAGTAGAGGCTCGGGGCCAGGGGATTGCCTGAGGATGGGCTCATGGGTCGCGTCTCCCGCGTTCTTGTAGCCCCTCGGGGGGCGGGGTAGGATCGAAGAGTCGAGCGCGCAGCCGGGGCAGGCGGTCGAGGGCCTCCGTCACTTCCCCGGCAATGCACTTCAAGTCCTGCTCCCGAAGCTCCTCGGGCCGTCGCACCTCGTGGAGCAGGCGCCCGCCGGGGAGGCGGTTCGGAGCGAGGAGGAGGTCGGAGACCTCCTGGAACACCGCCCGGGCCGACGCAGGCAGGGACTCCAGGATCCGGCGGCAGTTGTAACTGTAGCAGAAGGCGTAACGCCCCGCCCGGATGGAACAGCCGGCGTCCCCGAGCCCGAACGGATCGCGGCGCAGCAGCCAGTCGCCCGGCATCGCGAAGCCGCCCGCCGTCTCGCCGACGAACCGGTACCAGGGGTTGCGGGCCGTCTCGCGGCAGTAGTGGACCCGGCAGCACGGGGTCTCGCACTTCGGGCAGACCCGGCCCGCGACGGGGTCGATGCACCCGCGCACGAGGCCCTCCAGGCGGGCAAAGGCCCGTGCGACGGCGCGGGCGGCAGGAGGGAAGGAGTCGGTCGATGACGAAGGCATGGTCGGCGAGGTTCTTGGGGGTCGCAGGAACGGGCATCCTGCTCCTGGCCGCGTGCGCGGTCAACCCGGTGACGGGGCAGCAGGAGTTCTCGCTCATGAGCGAGGACCAGGAGATCCGCATGGGCGCGGAGGCCTACTCCGTCTACACCCAGATGTCGGAGGGTCTCTTCCCCGACCCCGCCCTGCAGGCCTACGTCCAGTCCGTGGGCGCCTCGCTCGCGCGCCTCGGCCACCGGCCCGACCTGGACTACCGGTTCAACGTGGTGAACGACTCGGCCATCAACGCCTACGCGCTCCCTGGCGGCAAGATCTCCATCACCCGGGGCCTCCTCACCAAGATGGGCAACGAGGCACAACTCGCCAGCGTGCTCGGCCACGAGATCGGGCACGTGACGGCGCGCCACGCCGCCGCCGGGTACACCCGGCAGGTGCTCGCCGGGGTGCTGACCTCCGCGGGGATGGTGGCACTGCAGACGGCGAACGTGCAGGGCGCCGAACTGCTGGCCCAGGGGGGCCTCCTGGCCACCAACCTCGTGCTGATGAAGTACAGCCGCGACCAGGAGAGGGAGTCGGACGAACTGGGGATGGCCTACATGACCCGGGCCGGCTACAACCCGGACGGAATGGCCGAGACCATGGAAATCCTCCTGGCCGCCCACGACCGGGAGCCCTCGGCCGTGGAGTCCCTGTTCCAGAGCCACCCCCTCTCCTCGGAACGCGCGCAACGCGCACGCCAGGCCGCCGCCGCCTACCCCTCCCTGCGCACCGCCGACCGGCTCCGGGAGGATCCCTTCCGCCGGGCCACCGAACGCCTGCGGGCGCTTGCCCCGGCCTACTCCAAGATGGACGAGGGCCGGAAGGCCCTGGCCGGGAAGGATGCGGCTGCCGCAGTGCGGTTGCTGGAGGAGGCCACCCGCCTGGCCCCGGACCAGGCCCTGATCTGGACCCACCGGGCCGTGGCCGAGGCCAAGGCCGAAAAGGAGGCCGAGGCCGCCTCCTCGGCGGAGAAGGCGGCCCGCCTCGACCCCAACTTGTACCACGCCCGATTCGTCGCGGGGGTGCTGGCGTTCGAGGTGAAGAAGCACGGTGAGAGCCTGGCGCACCTGACCGCCGCCGACCGCCTGGTGCCCGGGCAGCCGGCCGTGGTCTTCTACGAGGGACGCAACTACGAGGCCCAGGGACGCCGCCCCGAGGCGGCACGGGCCTACGGGGCGGTTCTGGAGGACGTCCGCCAGGGGCCCATGGCCGAGTACTGCTACCGCCGCCTGGTGGAGTGGGGCTACATACGGCCCCCACCCGCGGCCCGGGGCGGCTGAGAGCGCGCTCCGAGCCTTACTTGAGGAACGTCCCTTCCCGGTACTCCCGGAACGCCTGGTCGAGTTCCTCCCGGGTGTTCATCACGATCGGCCCTCGCCACGCCACCGGCTCGTTCAAGGGCTCGCCCGAAACGAGGAGGAACCGCACTCCCCGGTCGCCGGCACGGGCCACGACGTCGCCGGCGGCACCGACACGTCGAGGTACTCGGGGGGGCGCACGATGTCGCGCACCGGCCCTCGCGTCCCCCGGTAGCGGCCGGCGATGACCTTGACGGTCGCGCCCCCGTCCCCCTTCACCTCGGGGATGGAGTCCCGCAGCACGTCCCGGTAGCGCGGCGGCATCATCTTGTGGCTCGCCGGCAGGTTCACCCACAGTTGGAGCCCGCGCCAGTCGCCTCGCCGCGGCTGGGGCATCCCTGGTGCACGATGCCGCTGCCCGCGGTCATCCACTGGACGTCCCCCGAGCCGATGGTCCCCCGGTTGCCGATCCTGTCCCCGTGCTCCACGAGACCTTCCACCACGCAGGTGACGGTCTCGATGCCCCGATGGGGGTGCCACGGGAACCCGGCCACGTAGTCCTGCGGGTCTGTGGAGTGGATGTCGTCGAGGAGCAGGAACGGGTCGAAGCGGGGGACCTGGTCGTATCCCACGGCCCTCTTCAGCCTCACGCCGGCACCCTCCAGGGTGGGGCGTGCCGGCAGGACCTCGGTGACGTCTCGGGAGGAACTCATGCGTGCGACCTCTCTCGTCTCGTAGTGGGCTAGGATGGGTCCGGCCTCGGGCCTCGGCGGGTCACGCGGGGGGGAGAACGGCCACCCGACCAGGGGACCTTCCTCCCGACACACCGAAACCTCCTTCCGAGAGAGCGTACCCCTCAAACGCGCGACGTCGAACCTGGTCCGCCCCCCTTGGTGTCCGCGCCGTGGGAGTAGGCGGCGCAGTCGCTTTGTCCCCTTCTTCCCACTCCCGTGGCGGGAACGTCGTGCCGGGGCATAACCCCGCTGCTGCTCGTTTCCCACGATCCTCCCGCTCTCGCGCCGCCGGAGCGCCGCTTGACGGGCCGCACTGCCGGTGATATTCACAATTTGACGGACTCAGACAAGAATGGGTGGCGCTCCGGAGTGGGCCTATAATTTGTTTCCTGCCAACTTTTCCGGTGAGCCGTTTTCGCGAACGAGAAATCCAAGCGGGAGAGGAGTCATACGATGAACTTATTGGATAAAATAAGAGAAAGTCTCTTCCAAGGCACGGAGAGGATAAGTGATGCGACAGAAAAAATAGTAGAAAGAGGGAAAAGGGTCAGCAGCGAAGGCGTGGAAGCCACCCGGGAGATCTTCGCGAAGATCAGCGAGAGAACCTCGGATGTGACGGCGCTGGCCAGGCTGAAGTATGAACTGGCCACCCTTCCGAAGCAGTTGGATGTGGAAGCCTTGAATCTCGGGAGACTCGTCCTGGCCCTCCGCCGCACTGGCGACTTCTCTGCCGAAAACGAGGCCTTCTTGGAGCAAGCCAAAACGGTTGAAGACCTGGACAAAAACATAAGAAAGAAGCAAGAGGATTACGAACACCTGAGAAAGAAGCACTCCGATAGCTATGTCATCGAGAAGCTCAGCGAGGACCTTTCTTCTGCAAATGCCATTATTGACAACGTTACAATTTCAAGTAAGTCAAACGTCGTCGACAAGATTTTAAGAGAAATAACTCTACCCAAGAAGGCTCTTGTTTCTGCTATCAAGAGGGATGAAGAGATCATCATTCCGGATGGCAACACCAAGCTCAACGCCGGGGATCAGGTGATCGTCATCGGCGACAAGAAAGACGTCGAAAAGATAGTCAAGAGATTTTCCGCAACCTGATTCCGTCGAGCCAGGGTCGCTTGGCGGATCCCCCTCCGGACTCGCGATCTTCGATATCCCGTCCGGCCGAGGAGGTTCCCGAAACCGCCTTTGGTTTCCACTCAACCCTCGGCCTGCAAGTAGAACTCCCCCTCGAACACCGCCGCGGCGGGACCGGTCATGGCGACGCGCCCGGTCTCCCGGTCCCAGCAGACCCGCAGGGTGCCGCCGTCGAGTTCCACCTCGACGTCCCGGTCGGTCCGGCCGGTCCAGTGCGCGGCCACGGCGGCCGCGCACGCGCCGGTCCCACACGCCAGGGTGACCCCGCTGCCCGCTCCCAGACACGCATGCGCAGCCGATCTCGGCGCGAGGACCTGAACGAACTCCACGTTGCCCGTCGGGGAAGAAGGGGTGGACCTCCACCTGGGGGCCGACCTCCTCCACCGGGTAGGACGTGGCGTCCTCCACGAAGACGACGGCGTGGGGGTTGCCCATGGAGACGCACGTGACCTTCACGGCCCCCTCCCGCAAGGGGATCGGGTGCTCCCGCACGGGCCCGTCGGCGCAGACACGGGAATCCGGCGGCCCTCGAACTCCGGCTCTCCCATGTCCACCTCCACCAGATCCCCCCGAAGCCGCAGGTGACCGTTCCGGCCAGGGTTTCCACCCGGAACGAGCCGTCGGCCGCGATCCCGCGCTCCCGGGCGAACCGCGCCACGCACCGCACGCCGTTGCCGCACATCTCGACCCGGCTGCCGTCGGCGTTGTAGATGTCCATGCGCAGGTCCGCCGCTGCGAACGTCCGCAGCAGCAGCACCTGGTCGCAGCCCACCCCGAAGCCGCCGGTTGGCGATGCGTGGCGCGAGTTCCTCCACCCCCCCGGGTCGGCTCTCGCGGCGGTCCACCACCACGAAGTCGTTGCCGAGGCCGTGCATCTTGACGAAGGGGAGCCTCATGAACCCTCTCCTCTCGGCCGATGGGGTTGACCGGCCCGAGTTCGGGGCCGATCCTTGTCGGCAGGTTCCCACCATATACTTCCACGGAGGCATCCCATGGAAGAGGCGATCCGCGACCCCGAGGCCGCAGGGCGTCTGGCGAGGACCATCGTGAGCGACGTGGCCATGTACAACAAGGAGGAGGTCGAGCGCGGAATCGTCGAGGACAGCCTCTTCCAACTCCTCGCGGAACTGATCGAGGAAGGGCGCCGGCACTACGAGTCGCGGGTGGACCCCGAGTTGTTCCGCCTCGGGCCTGTACGAGAAGGCGCTGGTCGACCGCCTCGTCAAGCCCTTCGGCCGCATCAAGTCCCGCATCTGGTGATGACCCCGTCCGCCGTCCGCGAACTCGTCGCGGCGCCGGACGCCGGGAGGCTGGACCGCTACCTCGCCGGACTCGACCTCGGGCTGAGCCGGTCGCGGGTCCACCGGCTCATCGAGGAGGGCCGCGTCACGGTGGACGGGCTCCCCGCCCGCCCGAGCCTGTCCCTGCGCGGGGGCGAGCGCCTCCGGGTGGAGGTCCCGCCGGCCGAGCAGCCCCGGGCGGAACCGGAGAACCTCCCCATCGAGCTCGTGTACGAGGATCCCTGGCTCGCGGTGGTCGCCAAGCCCCGGGGCCTCGTGGTCCACCCGGCCCCCGGGCACCCCTCCGGCACCCTGGTGAACGCACTGCTCCACCGCTGCCGGGACCTCTCCGGCGTGGGCGGCGTGCTCCGCCCCGGCATCGTCCACCGTTTGGACAAGGACACCTCCGGCCTTCTGGTGGTCGCCAAGGACGACCCGACGCACCGGGCCCTCCAAGCCCAGTTCCAGGGGCGGAGCGTAGAGAAGACCTACCTGGCCGTGGCCCTGGGAAGGCTCTCCGGCGAAGGGGTGATCGACGTTCCGGTCGGCCGCCACCCGACGGACCGGAAGAAGATGGCGGCCGGGGCAGCGCGCGGGAGGGAGGCCGTCACCCGCTGGAAGACGGTGCAGGCACTACGGGGCGCCACGCTGCTGGAAGTGCGGATCGAGACCGGCCGCACCCACCAGATCCGCGTGCATCTGGCCAGCGTCGGTCATCCCGTGGTAGGAGACCCCCTCTACGGTGGGACCCGCCGCGCCCGGGGTGAACCCGACACCCCGGCCCGGCGGCGGCTCCTTCGGGAGACGCGGCAGGCCCTCCACGCGTGGCGCCTCCGCTTCCGCCACCCGGCGACGGGCAACGCACTGGAACTCCACGCGCCGGTGCCCGAAGACCTGCGGGCCCTCATCGAGGATCTGGGGGGAACGGTGCCGGAGCCACCACCCGGATGAGTTCCGCGACGAAGCTCCCGACGGCGACCTCGCTCTCCAGCCGCACGGGTCTGCGCCAGCGATCGTCGGTGAGCCAGAGCACGACCCGGGCGCCGGGCCGCCGAGGGAAGACCTCGCGAATGCCTTCCAGGAGCGGCTCCACCCGGACCGTCTGGAAGGTGCCGACGGGGGTCTCCACGGTCTCGCGCACACCGGGCACAACGGCGCCGACGATCAGGACGAGACCGTCGGTGACGTCGAAACGGGCCTCCGCGTCAAAGGGGGTCGGCAGCGTCCGGTAGGCGAAGAGGGAGGAGAGGGGATCCTGCACGCCGGCGGGCACCGGGAGGGTGCGCCGCAGGACGCCGTCCCGGGAGTAGAGCGCGGCGCCCGCTTCGAAGCGGACCTCCTCCTCGACCGGCTCGCGCCACCCCGTCCGCGAACGGCGGCGGAAGAAGACCACCCGCGACTCCGCCGTCTCCAAGACGGACTCGAGTTCGTCCTGCACCGGGTAGAAGGCGTCGAGCCACGGCAAGGTACGGGAGGAGGAGCGCAGGCGGAGGCGGTCCGGTCCCTCGGGGATCACTTCGAGGACGGCCCTGGCGGCGGGCAGGAAGCCCCAACGAACCGCGAACTCGAGGCGCTCTCCCGCCAGGGCGCGAAGCGGCGACGCATCCGCCACGGCATGGACCGGAGGCGGGACGGCCGCGGCGAAGAACAGGAACAGGAACGCACGTTGAATCACGACGGCAGCATAGCCCCGGGCGCGGCCCTCGGGAACCGCCCCTGGCTCTCCTCGCCCCTCATGGACGCGGTCCCGGGCCTGCACCACGGCTTCGGCACCCGGCACGCGGGCGACTTCGCCGATCCTGCGGCAGCCGAACGGGTGCGGGCATCCTTCCGCGCCCGGCGGCTTCTCCTGCTCCGCCAGGTGCACGGCACCGCAGTGGCGCTCCCCATCGAGAGCGACGAGCGGCCGGAGGCGGACGCGTGGGCCGGAACCCCGGATCGGGGCGTGCTCCTCGGCATCCTCACGGCCGACTGCCTCCCGGTGCTCCTCTGCCACCCCCCCTCGGGCGCCCTCGGCGTCGCCCACGCGGGGTGGCGGGGGGCGGTGGCGGGCATCGCGGAGGAGACCCTCAAGGCCATGGGGGCACCGGCCGAAGAGGTTCGGGCGGCGCTCGGGCCCTGCATCGGGTCGTGTTGTTACCAGGTGGGTCCCGATGTGGCGGAAGCGGTGGGCGAGACCCGTCGACTGACGGGCTGGCCGGGCCGGGCCGACCGGTTCCGCCTCGACCTGCGCGGCTTCGTGCGAGACCGGTTGCTCGCCAACGGGATGAACCCGGAAAGCGTCGACGCGAGCCCTCTGTGCACGGCGTGCCGGCCCGATCTCTTCTTCTCCTACCGACGGGACGGCTCCACGGGGCGCCTGTGCTCGTTCCTGGGCTGGGCCCGGGGCGCCGGGACCGAGGAGCGGGCCGCGTGACGGGCCGCTTGCCGTTCCGCAGGCCCCTGCCCCACCGGGTCGTGCGCCTTCTCGGGTTGACCGGCGGCATCGGCTCGGGGAAGAGCACGGCGGCCAGGTTCTTCCGGGAGGCAGGAGCGACGGTGGTCGACGCCGACATCCTCGCACGCCGGGCGGTACAGCCGGGGCAGCCCGCCCTCGAGGAGATCCGCCGGGCCTTCGGGGAGGCCGTGACCCACGCCGACGGGACGCTCGACCGCGAGGCCCTCGGCCGGCTCGTCTTCTCCGACGCGAAGGCACGGGCCCGGCTGAACGACATCGTCCACCCCAGGGTCCAGGCCATGGCCGAGCGCGAGATCGCAGAGGCGCTGGCCGCCTCCCCGGACGGGCTCGTGGTGTACGACGTGCCGCTCCTGTTCGAGACCGGCGCCGACGCCCGGGTGGACCTCGTCGCGGTGGTCTACGCTCCGGCGGAGGTCCAGGAGCGGCGACTCCGGCGGCGCGACGGAATCGGCTCGGAGGCGGTCCGGGCGCGCCTCCGGAGCCAGGACGACATCGAGGAAAAGGCCCGCCGGGCGGACGTTCTCCTCGACAATCGGGGCACCCCCGAGGACCTGCGGCGGCAGGTGATGGATTTGGTGGAGCAACTCTCGGCGAGGAACCGCGTATTTTTGCATTGACAACCCAAGGACCGAACTCTTACAACGGGGCCCGATCCGAAGAACGACTTCCGCATCCTCCCCGTTTCGCTTCACTGCGGTCCACTCCTGAGAGGCCACATCCTTACGCCCGGGCCGATGAGCGGCACCCCCGGTGCCTCACGTGCCTTCCGGGTCGACCCCCTTACCGAGGCAAAGCCCGACGACGGCTGACTGTTTCGTGCCGGCTGCCAACCACCCCCCCATGAAGAATCACGCCAGAAGACCCAAGATGGCCCCACCCGACGGGAGCGTCGCACCCATGCATCTGCAGGAACTCAAGAAGAAGAGCATCAACGAACTGACCGAGATGGCCGAGGACCTCAGCATCGAGGGGGCCACCCGGATGCGGAAGCAGGACCTGATCTTCGCCCTGCTCAAGGCCCAGACCGAGCAGAACGGCAGCATGTTCGGCGAGGGCGTCCTGGAACTCCTCCCGGACGGCTTCGGGTTCCTCCGCTCGCCGGACTACAACTACCTGCCGGGCCCCGACGACATCTACGTGTCGCCGTCCCAGATCCGCCGCTTCAACCTGCGGACGGGCGACACGGTGAGCGGCCAGATCCGCCCGCCCAAGGACTAGGAGCGCTACTTCGCCCTGCTCAAGGTCGACGGCATCAACGGCGACGGCCGCCGGAGCAGCGCCCGGACCCGGATCCTCTTCGACAACCTGACCCCGCTCTACCCCGACGAGCGCCTCAACCTCGAGATCCGAGCCCGACGGTTACGAGATGCGGGTCATGGACCTGATCACCCCGATCGGCAAGGGCCAGCGCGGCCTCATCGTGGCCCCGCCCGCGCACGGGCAAGACCGTGCTGCTGCAGAAGATCGCCAACGCCATCACCACCAACCACCCCGAGGTGATGCTGATCGTGCTGCTGATCGACGAGCGGCCCGAAGAAGTCACGGACATGCAGCGCACGGTGAAGGGCGAGGTCATCACCTCGACCTTCGACGAGCCGGCCCAGCGCCACGTCCAGGTGGCCGAGATGGTCATCGAGAAGGCGAAGCGCATGGTGGAGCACGGCAAGGACGTGGTGATCCTGCTCGACTCCATCACCCGCCTCGCCCGCGCCTACAACACCGTGGTCCCCCACTCGGGCAAGATCCTGTCCGGCGGTGTCGACGCCAACGCCCTGCACAAGCCCAAGCGCTTCTTCGGCGCGGCCCGCAACATCGAGGAGGGCGGCAGCCTGACCATCATCGCCACCGCGCTGGTCGACACCGGCAGCCGCATGGACGAAGTGATCTTCGAGGAGTTCAAGGGCACCGGCAACATGGAGCTCCACCTCGACCGCAAGCTGGTCGACAAGCGCATCTTCCCGGCCATCGACATCAAGCGTTCGGGCACCCGCAAGGAGGAGCTGCTGCTCACCGCCGCTGGAGACTCAACCGCGTGCTGGATGCTCCGCAAGGTGCTCGTCGCCGCTGAATCCCGTGGACGCCATGGAGTTCCTGCTCGACAAGCATGAAGGGCACCAAGACCAACGTGGAGTTCCTGGAGTCGATGAGCGAATAGCCGCCCGTTCGGTGCAGGGACGCCCGCGTTCCGGGCGTCATCGCGGCGAGGCTCTTCGGCCTCGCCGTTCGCATGCGCGGGCGCGACAGTGGCCGCGCAGCGCCGATGCGGGTATTCTGGCCCCCGACGCAAGGGGAGGTTGGGGCCATGGAGGGTACCGGGAAGTTCCAGGAGATGGGCGCACCGCCGACGGGAGAAGCGGCGAAGCCGAGCGGACGGCCAGCATCTGCCGTGGGGAACGGAGGCGCGTTTCCCCGGCTCCGAGTGCGCGGCAAGTTCCTGTTCTCGGGCGACGAGAAGTTCTACCTCCGGGGCGTCACCTACGGTCCCTTCCCTCCCGAGCCCGACGGCTCCGAGTACCACGTCCCCGCCTCCGTGGACCGCGACTTCGCCCGCATGGCCGCCGCAGGATTCAACGCGGTGCGCACCTACACGGTCCCTCCCCGCTGGCTTCTGGATCTCGCGGCCCGCCACCGTTTGCGGGTCATGGTGGGGCTCCCCTGGGAACAGCACGTCGCCTTCCTCGACGATCGGGCGACCGCGCGCCGCATACGGGACGCCGTGGTGAGCGGAGTTCGCTCCTGCGCCGGGCATCCGGCGGTCTTCGCCTACGCCGTGGGCAACGAGATCCCCGCCCCCATCGTTCGCTGGCACGGGGCGCGTCGGGTCGAGAGCTTCCTGGGAAGCCTCTCCCATGCCGCCCGGAAGGCCGACCCTGACGCCATCTTCACGTACGTGAACTACCCCTCCACGGAGTATCTGCGCACCCCCGACTCCGACATCGCGGCCTACAACGTGTATCTCGAGCGCCAGGGAGACCTGGACGCCTACCTGGCGCGCCTGCAGCACCTCGCGGCGGACCGTCCGCTGGTTCTGGCCGAGGTGGGACTCGACAGCCGCCGGAACGGGGAGGCGGAGCAGGCGCAGGTCCTGGACTGGCAGCTGCGCACTTCCTTCGCGGCCGGTTGCGCCGGCGCCTTCCTCTTCGCCTGGACGGACGAGTGGTGCCGGGGCGGGCAGGAGATCCTAGATTGGGACTTCGGCCTGACCTCCCGCGACCGCACCCCGAAAGCTGCCCTGCGCCGAATGGAGCAGACTCTCCCGGAACTCCCGTTCGCCGGGAAGGATGCCTGGCCGAGAATCTCGGTGATCGTGTGCACCTACAACGGCCACCACACCCTTCGGGACACGCTCCGGGGCCTGAGCCGGCTGGAATACCCCGACTACGAGGTGATCCTGGTGGACGACGGCTCCCGGGACGGAATCGCCGACATCGCCCGCGGTCACAACGTGTGCCTGGTCCGGACCCACAATCAAGGCCTGAGCGCCGCCCGCAACACCGGTCTGGCAGCGGCCACCGGCGAGATCGTGGCCTACATCGACGACGACGCATGGCCGGACCCCCACTGGCTCCACTACCTGGCCGAGACGTTCCGCACCACCGGGTGCGCGGCGGCGGGGGGACCCAACCTGCCGCCACCCGGCGACGGGTGGATCGCGCAGTGCGTGGCGAACGCGCCCGGCGGGCCGGTCCACGTCCTTCTGTCGGACCGGGAGGCCGAGCACGTACCGGGCTGCAACATGGCGTTCGTCCGGGAGCGACTGCTGGAGATAGGGGGCTTCGACCCGCGGTTTCGCAACGCGGGCGACGACGTGGACGTGTGCTGGCGCATCCAGGACCGGGGATGGTCCCTCGCGTTCAGCCCCGCGGCGGTGGTCTGGCACCATCGCAGGAACTCGGTGAAGGCGTACTGGCGCCAGCAGGTGGGGTACGGCAAGGCGGAGGCACTGCTGGAAGCGAAGTGGCCGGAGCGGTACAACGCTCTGGGGCACCTGAGCTGGGCGGGGCGGCTGTACGGCAGCGGCCTGGCCCCTGCGCTGCCCCTGTCGCGCTGGCGGGTGTACCACGGCGTCTGGGGGAGCGCGCCGTTCCAGTCCGTCTACGAGCCCGCCCGCCACACGCTGCTCTCGCTGCCGCTCATGCCCGAGTGGTACCTGGTGGTCGCCGCGCTGGGCGGCCTCTCGTTCTTGAGCCTCTGGTGGTGGCCCCTGTGGGAGGTCTGGCCGCTCCTCGGCCTCGCCGCCCTGGCACCGCCGCTGCAAGCCCTCTGCGGCGCCACGCAAGCCCGGTTTCCCGCTCGTTTCCGGAGACCGTTCGACCTCGTGCGGACTCGCGGGCTCACCGCGGTTCTCCACCTGGCGCAGCCCTTGGCCCGCCTGTGGGGAAGGCTCCGCCACGGGCTAACGCCGTGGCGGAGGAAGAGGGCGCCGGGCTTCGCCCTTCCGCGACCCCGATGGACGAGCCACTGGCGGGAGCGGTGGGAGAGCCCGGTCGACACGCTGGCAAGACTCGAGTCCCACCTCCTCCGCGACGGTGCCGCCTGCCGCCGGGGGGGCGACTTCGACCGATGGGACCTGGAGGTCCGCGGCGGGCTCCTGGGCGGTGTCCGCGCCCTCGCCGTCGTCGAGGAGCACGGGGCGGGTAGGCAGTTCGTCCGGCTGCGGTGCTGGCCTCGGCTGTTCCCGGCAGGCCTGTGGCTGTCGGCTTGCCTGCTCGGCATGGCGGCGTGGGCCGGGACGGACGGGCACGGGGCGGTGGCGGCCGTTCTCGCCGCCCTGGGC
Source organism: uncultured delta proteobacterium (assembly GCA_963707045.1). GTDB lineage: Bacteria > Desulfobacterota > Deferrisomatia > Deferrisomatales > JACRMM01 > CAZGRT01. The sequence continues at coordinate 192,958 of CAVPOV010000007.1, read as the reverse complement.
GCGCTCCCGGTGGGCAGGGGCGTGAGGGACTGCGCCGCGGCAGAGGCCGCGTGGGAGCAGGCCGTGGCCGGCGCCGGCCTGAGAGAGCCCTCCTGATGGGCCCGGCCGTCTCGAGCGACCTCGCGCTCACCCGGCGCCTGCTGCAGCAGGCGCGTCCCTTCTGGGCCCATGCGTGCGGGGTCCTGGCGCTCAACCTCCTCGCCACGCCCATCGCCCTGCTCACGCCCCTGCCCCTGAAGATAGCGGTCGACAGCGTCATCGGCTCGGAGCCCCTCCCGTCCTTCCTGACGGCCCTGCTGCCGACCGGTTTCGCGCCGTCGCGATCCATGCTCCTGGGGGCGACGGCGGCCCTCGTCGTGGCGGTCGCCCTTCTGCACCAAATGCAGAGGCTCGCCAGCCGTCTGCTGCAGACCTATACCGGCGAGAAGATGGTGCTGGAGTTCCGCTCCCGGCTCTTCCGCCAGGCCCAACGCCTGTCTCTGGCGTACCACGACTCCCGCGGCTCGACCGACGCGGTGCTTCGCATTCAGTACGACGCCCCGGCGATCCAGTGGGTGATCGTGCAGGGGGTCCCCCTGCTCATCACCTCTTCCGCCACCCTCGTCGCGATGGTGTACGTGACGGCGCGCCTCGACGCTCGGCTCGCCCTCGTGGCGCTCTCGGTGGCACCGGTGATCGTCGCCTTCACCCGCGTCTACCGTCGGCGGCTGAGGGCTCAGTGGCGAGAGGTGAAGCGCATCGAGTCCTCGGCTCTCTCGGCGATCCAGGAGGTCCTGGGCGCCCTGCGGGTGGTCAAGGCCTCCGGGCAGGAGGAACGGGAGCGGGAGCGCTTCGTTCGGCAGGCGTCCGAAGGCCTGTGGGCCAGGCTCCGGGTGGGGTTCGCCGAGGGCAGCGTGGGTGTGGGCATCGCCCTCGCCACGGCCGCGGGCACGGCCGCCGTGCTGGTGATCGGGACCGCCAGCGTGCGCGCGGGCACCCTGACCCTGGGGGACCTGCTGATCGTCATGTCCTACCTCGTGCAACTCTACGAGCCCATGAAGACCCTGGGCACCCAGGCGGCCAACCTCCAGGGTGCGCTCGCGAGCGCCGAGAGGGCGCTCGCGCTTCTCGACCAGCCGCCGGACGTCCCGGAGAAGCCCGATGCAACGCCCCTGCATCGCGCCCGGGGAGCCGTGGAGTTTCGAGAGGTCACCTTCGGGTACGGCGACGGGCCCCCGGTGCTGCGCAGGGTCTCCTTCACGGTTCCCCCCGGGGCGCGGGTGGGCATCGTCGGGGTGACCGGGGCGGGAAAGAGCACGCTGGCGAGCCTGCTCGCGCGGTTCTACGATCCAAGCGGGGGGGCGGTCCTCCTCGACGGGCTCGACCTGCGCGACTACCGGGTGAACGACCTGCGCCGCCAGTTCTCCATCGTGCTCCAGGAGCCGGTGCTGTTCTCGGCGACGGTGGCCGAGAACATCGCCTACGGCCGGCCCGACGCAAGCCGGGAGGACATCGTCGGGGCGGCTCGGGCAGCCCGTGCACACCGGTTCATCGAGACCCTCCCCCACGGGTACGAGACGGTGGTGGGAGAACGCGGGATGCGGCTCTCCGGAGGAGAGCGGCAGCGCGTCGCACTGGCCCGGGCCTTTCTCCGGAACGCCCCTCTGCTGATCCTCGACGAGCCGACCAGTTCGGTCGACGTGGTCACCGAAGGGGGCATCCTCGACACGCTGGGCGTGCTCATGAAGGGCAGGACCACGTTCCTCATCGCCCACCGGGCCACCACCCTGATTCACTGCGACCGGCTCCTCGTGCTCGAGCACGGGGTCCTGCACGAGGCGGATCCGAGCCGGCCCGACCTCGCGGTCGGAAGGGCGGCTCCGTGAGCGCGGCTGCCGAGGCGCCGGCCACCCGCGACCTCGCGGAGGCGTTGCGTGAGGCCCTGGCCAGGGAAGGGAGACCGGCGGACGGGTTGATTCTCCTGCAACGGGAACGGAGCCCCTACACGAGCACGTTCCCGTGCGAACGCGTCCGGTGCCGACTGGGCGAAGAACTCCTGGATGTCTGGTGCAAGTTCGGCGGCGAGCCGAAAGACCCCACGCACGGGCACAAGGGCGGCGTGCCTCGGGAAGCGGAGATCTACCGGAGGGTTCTCAAACGGTTCCCCGCCGGCGCGCCCCTCTATCTCGGTTCCTGGCACTCCGAGAGGGGAGAGGCCTGGCTGTTCCTCCGTCACCTGCCCGATGCCCTGCGGATGGGCTCGGCCCCCCAGCCGCAGGCGATGACCGCGTCGGCGCGGTGGCTCGGCTCCTTCCACCGGGCCGGGGAGGAGCCCGAGCGGTTCGCCGAGGAGTGCCTTCCTCGCTACGACGCGGACTATCTGCGGGCGTGGCCCCGGCGCACCCGGGAGTTCTCCGCCCCGCTGCGGGCGCGCCTGCCCTGGCTGACGGGGCTTTGCGGACGGGCGGAGGCGGTCCTCGAGGAACTCCCCGCCGCCCCCCAGGGGATCGTCCACGGCGAGTTCTACTCCAGGAACATCCTCTGGCGGGCCGGCGAGGTCCACCCCGTGGATTGGGAGGCCGCCGCCGTGGGAGCCCCGGAAATCGACCTGGCCAGCCTCACCGAGCGGTGGCCCGAGGACCTGGCGATGCTGGCCGAGGAAGCGTATCGGGAGGCACGGTGGCCCGAAGGCGCGCCGTCAGCCTTCCCACGGCGACTCGCTGTCGCCAGACTCTACTGGCACTTCCGATGGCTCGGAGACCGCCCCGAGTGGACCGTGGCCGACTCCCATCAATGGCGCTACCCGGAACTGGAGGGCAGAGCACGGGCCCTGGGACTCCTGTAGCCTCCTCCGGCGGCCCACCAGGAGGGACCCCGCCGGACCGCGGCATCCGGCGTCGGAGGCCAGCCGCGTGCGGCCGCGACGTTCCCGCGCCCCCGGAGGCCCCATGACCTGCCGGCTCCGCATCGTCGTCACCGGGCTCGTGGCCCAGTATCCGCTGGGCGGAGTCACCTGGGACTACCTTCAGTACGTCGACGGGCTGACCCGTCTCGGACACGACGTGTACTACCTGGAGGACACGGGGCAGTGGCCCTACGACCCGGAGGCGGGAGCGACGTCCTCCGGAGGGTGCGGGTTCAACGTGCGGTACCTGGCGGAGGCGATGGAGGCCTTCGGGGTCCCGGACCAGTGGGCATACCGCTTCGCAGGCGGCGCGGAGTGGTACGGGCTGTCCGCGAGCCGGCGGACGGAGGTCCTCCGGACGGCCGACCTGCTCCTCAACGTCTCGGGCTCCCTGTGGCGGTTGCCTCTGGAACTGCGGCGCGCGCGCCTTGCCTATCTCGACACCGACCCCGCCTTCACGCAGGTCAAACTCGCACGGGGACAGGCGGAGTTCCGGCGACTGGTGGACGCCCATCACGTGCACTTCACCTTCGGGGAGAGCTTGGGGCCGCCGGTCCCCGACACGGGGCACCGGTGGAGGCCCACGCGACAGCCGATCGTGCTCGCGCGGTGGGAGCCGACGGGTGAGCCGCGCCCCGCGTACACCACGGTGATGAACTGGACGAGCTACAAGCCGGTCCGTCACGAGGGGAGGAGCTACGGCCAGAAGGACATTGAATTCCGGCGTTTCCTGGACCTCCCACGGCGCGTGGCGCCGGTCCCTCTCGAGGTGGCCCTCGCGGAGGGCAAGACGGCCAGGGCGCCGCGCGACCTGCTCGCGCACCACGGGTGGCACGTCGTCGACCCCTGCCTTTGCTGCGCCGACCACGGTTCCTATCGGACCTACCTGCAATCGTCCCGGGCGGAGTGGAGCATCGCCAAGAGCGGCTACGTCAGCGGGGAGACCGGCTGGTTCAGCTGCCGGTCGGGCTGCTACCTGGCCGCCGGCCGGCCGGTCGTCCTGCAGGACACCGGCTTCTCCAACGTGCTCCCCACGGGGGAGGGCGTCCTCGCGTTCCGGACAGTCGAGGAAGCCGTCGACGCGATCCGCCGGGTGGAGGGAGACTACCCACGCCACGCGCGCGCAGCCCGCCGTTTCGCGCACGACCACTTCGACTCGGCTCGAGTCCTCGGGCGACTCCTGGAGCAGGCCTTTGCACCGTGACGCCCGTCCGTCGGGGGTGGCTCGATCCCTGTCTCCGTGCGCTCGGCTTCGGGTGGTGGTGCTCGGCTACCTGGTGCGAGGCCCGCTCGGGGGACTCGCCTGGCACCACTTGCAGTACGCCGCCGGCCTGCACCGCCTCGGGCACGAGGTCTTCTTCCTCGAAGACAGCGGCGACTACCCGGCGTGCTACGACCCGAGCCGGCACTCGGTCGACCGCGACCCCTCGTACGGGTTGCACTTCGCCCGCGAAGCCCTGGAACGGCTCGGCCTGGGGACGCGGTGGGCCTACCACGACGCCCACGAGGGTCGTTGGCTGGGTCCGCTGGCGGAGCGGGGTGTCGAGGTCTCATCGCGCGCGGATGTGCTGCTCAACGTGTCGGGGGTCAACCCCCTTCGGGCCTGGCACCTCGAGGCGCCGGTCCGCGTCCTGATCGACACGGACCCGGTCTTCACGCAGATCCGCCACCTCGTTGATCCGGAGGCCCGGGGGGCGGCGAAGCTGCACACGCATTTCTTCACCTTCGGCGAGAATTTCGGAGGGCCGGGGTGCGAAATCCCGGATGACGGCTTCCCTTGGCGCCCGACCCGGCAGCCGATCGTGCTTCCCGAGTGGCCCCCAACCCCCGCCCCCCGGGCCGGGACCTTCTCGACGGTGATGCAGTGGGAGAGCTACCCCGCCGTCGTGTACCGGGGCCGGCGCTACGGCGTGAAGGCTGACTCCTTCCCGCCGTACCTCGACATCCCCCGGGAAGCGCGTGTCCCCCTGGAGATCGCCCTCGGCAGTGCCTCGGCCCCTCGGGCCTTGTTGCACGATCACGGGTGGCGCCTGACCGACCCGCTGGCGGTCACCCGCGATCCCTGGACCTACCAGGCGTTCATCCGGGCATCGCGAGGGGAGTTCGGCATCGCCAAGGAGGCCTACGCCCTGGCCTGGACCGGTTGGTTCAGCGAACGGAGTGCCTGCTACCTGGCCAGCGGCCGACCCGTGGTCGTGCAGGACACGGGATTCTCCCAGTGGATGGGCTCCTCCCCCGGTGTCCTCCCCTTCTCGAGCCCCGATGGCGCCCTCGCCGCCCTCGACGAAGTCTGCGCGCACTACGAGGCCCACTGCGAAGCCGCCCGCGACGCCGCGGAAACCCACTTCGCGTCCGACCGGGTCCTGGCGCGGCTGCTCGAGGACGCCCACGCGACGCCCCGGCAGGGCTGACGGCCGGGAAGCCGCCTGCCGCGCCGCAGGCGTGCGTTCCGAAGCGGAAGGCAAGGGACGGGAATGTGCCCGAACGGCGGCGGGAGCCCGTGAGTCAGGGCCAGATGCCGAGGCTCTCGTAGGCCACGGCGATCTTGTCGATGGCGTTCACGAAGGCGGCGGTGCGCAGGTCCACGCCCGCGGGAAGGCGCTTCTGCGTTGCCCGGATCTCGTGGTAGGCCGCCACCATGGTCTCTTCGAGCCCGGAGTTCACGAGGGCCTCCTCGCCGGGCCCGCTTGCCAGGTGCAGGGCCTCCTTCTCCGAGAACCGCTGGCCGGTCATCCTCTCCAGTGCGCGGACGAGCCCCTTGTGGATGTCCTCGTCGAAGCGCTTCTCCATCCGGCCGAAGCGCACGTGGGAGAGATTCTTGAGCCACTCGAAGTAGGACACCGTGACGCCGCCGGCGTTGAGGTACACGTCGGGCAGGACGAGCACGCCCCCCTGCTTGAGGATCTCCTCGGCGTCCGCCGTGGTCGGCCCGTTGGCCGCCTCCGCCACGATCCGCGCCCGGATCCGGGCGGCGTTCTCCCGGGTGATCTGGTTTTCCAGCGCCGCCGGCACCAGGATGTCGCAGGGCAGTTCAAGGGCCAGGATCGACGGACTCAAGGACTCCGCGCCGGGGTAGCCGAGGATCGAGCCGGTCTCCCGCCGGTGGGCCACGACCTTCTCGAGATCGAGACCCTTCGGGTCGTGGATCGCCCCCTCGTACTCGGCCAGGCCCACCAGGACCGCCCCCCCTTCCTGCAGGAACTTGGCCGCGTGGTAGCCGACGTTGCCGAGGCCCTGCACCACCACCCGCTTGCCCTCCAGCCCGGGCTCGAGGCCGAGGGCCCGCATGTCCTCGGCGAACGCGCACGCGTCGCGCACCCCGTAGAAGACCCCCCGCCCGGTGGCCTCGGTGCGGCCGCGGATGCCCCCCTGTCCCACCGGCTTGCCGGTGACGCACGCCAGGGCGTCGAGCTTCTCGGGCGCCAGGGCGTTGTAGGTGTCGGCGATCCACGCCATCTCCCGGGGGCCGGTGCCGAAGTCCGGGGCCGGCACGTCGACTGCCGGGGCCGATGAAGTTCTTGCGCACCAGCTCGAAGGTGTAGCGCCGGGTGATGCGCTCCAGTTCGGCGTCCGAGTAGCGCGGGGCGCGACGATCCGGATGCCGCCCTTGGCCCCGCCGAACGGCACGTCCACCACCGCGCACTTGTAGGTCATCAGCGCGGCCAGCGCCATCACCTCGTCCTGGTTCACCGCCATGCTGTACCGGATGCCGCCCTTGGTGGGCAGCTTGTGGTGGCTGTGCTCGACCCGCCAGGCGCTGATCACCTCGATGGAGCCGTCGTCCCGGCGCACCGGGAAAGTTCAGGTGGTAGACGCTGTTGCAGCTCCCGGATCTGCCGGCAGCAGGGTCGGGTCGTGGTCGGTGAAGGCGGCGGCCCGCTTGAAGGTCCGCTTCACCTGCTTCCAGAAACTGATCCGCGGGGTCGTCATCGGTCCCCTCCGGCAGTCCCCGCCGAGGCTCCGGGCAACCGCCGAGGATCTCCCACAGCCAGGCGCTGGTTCGCGCCCCCCGGCGTAGAGTCGTCCAAGGCGAACTTCTCGTCGGGGCCGTGGGCGCCGTCGTCGGGCCGGCCGAACCCCAGCAGCACCACGGGCGCGCCGAGCACCCGCGGAACGTCTCCACCACCGGGATGGAGCCGCCCTCCCGGGTGAATACCGGACGGGCTCCACGCCGAGCCCCGGCGCAGCGGCCTCCCGGCGGCCCGCACCGCGGGTGCGTCCACCGGCACCAGCACCGGGCGGGCTGCGTGTGGCGCTGCAACTCCACCCGGTACCCGCAGGCCGGCACGAGTTCCCGGAGGCGCTTCTTCCAGCAGATCGGCCACCCGCTCCGGGTCCTGCTCCGGCACCAGGCGGCAGGAGAGCTTGGCCGGCCGCCCGTGGCCGGGAGCACGGTCTTGGCCCCCTCCCCGGTGTAGCCCGACCAGAGCCGTTGACGTCCAGGGTCGGGCGCGCCCACACGCGCTCCAGGATCGAGTAGCCGGTTTCGCCGCCAGTCGTCGGCGACCCCCAGACCTTTCAGGAACCCGTCCCGTCGAACGGCAGGGCGGCGAACGCCTCCCGCTCCCAGTCCTGCAGGGGAACCACGTCGTCGTAGAACCCCGGCACGGCGACCCGCCCCTCGGCGTCGTGGAGCGCCGCCAGCATCGCCGCCAGGGCGTTGGCGGGATTGGCACCGCCCCGCCGAAGGACCCGGAGTGCAGGTCCCGGGCGGGGCCGGCAGGGTCACCTCCACGTAGGCGAGCCCGCGCAGGCCGTAGGTGATCGCCGGCACCCGGCGGCGAACTGGGCGGAGTCGCTGACGACACCGGCGTCGCAGACCGAGCGGTCCCGGTTGGTCGTCACGAACGTCCTCCAGGTGCTCGCTGCCCGACTCCTCCTCCCCCTCGACGAGGAACACCAAGTTCACCGGCAGCCTTCCGGGCGGCCAGATGGGCGGCAGACCGCGGCAGTGGGCGAACACCTGCCCCTTGTCGTCGGTGGCCCCCCGGCCACCACGCTCCCATCCCGGATCGAGGGCGCGAAGGGCGGCGACGTCCAGGCGGCCAGGGGCCGCGGGCTGGACGTCGTAGTGCCCGTACACGAGCACGGTCGGCGCGCCCGGGGCACCCCGCCACTCGGCCACCACTGCCGGGTGGCCTCCGGTCTCCTCCACGGCCGCCGAAAGCCCCGCGGCCCGGAACGCCGCGGCGAGCCACTCCGCGCAACGGCGCACCTCCGGCCCGAACGCCGCGTCGGCGCTCACCGACGGAATGCGGAGGAACTCGACGAGGTCCCCGACGACCCCGTCCTCGTGTTCCTCCAGCCAGGAGAGCACCTCGTCCACGCTCTGCCTCCCTCCGCTCAGGGCTTCCCGCCCGCTCCGCCTGCCGGGCCGCCGCGGGCTTGCCGCAGCTCCGGCGCGCAGGAGTGTTCCTCTCCCGTCGCCTCGACCCCGTAGAGATGGTACGCGCAGTCCGGCCCGATCAGGGGCACGGCCGCCTCCCGGGGCAGCCGCAGCCGCCCGCGCAGGATCAGCGAACGGTACAGGTAGCGCAGCCGCGTCTCCTCGGCGAGCCGGCTCCGCTCCCTCCCGGAACCCGACGGGTGCGTCACGATGCCAGGTCCGCCACCCGGGCGTCGAGCGCGTCCCGGAGCGCCGCCGGACTGAGGAACACGATCAGCCCCCGCCGCCCCCCGTTCACCCCGATGGTCTCGAACGCCATCAGGGACTCGTGGACCCACACGGGCATCCGCTTGCGCACGCCGAAGGGGCTGACGCCCCCGACCAGGTAGCCGGTCAACTTCTCCGCCTCCTCCACCGTGGCCATCCGGGCCGACTTCACCCCCGCGAGCCGGGCCAGCCCCTTGAGGCTCAGTTCCACGTCGCCGGGCAGCAGGCACTGCACGAACGAGCCGTCGGCCAGCGCCGCCACCAGCGTCTTGGCCATGCTCTCCACGGGCCACCCGAGGGCCTGCGCCGCGTACTCGGCGCCTTTGACCCTGTGGTCGTACTCCCGCACCTCGTGGGGGATCTTCTGCTGCTTGAGAAAGCGCAGCGCGTTGGTCGTGGACACGGCGTCGACTCCTGTGTCAGCCTCGTCGGGCAACCTCAGGCCCCAACCGAGAGGAGAGCTTCGTGGCGCGCGAGGACCATCGCCCCGAGATCAGCCCCTACGTCTTCCCGGTGCTCCTCGCCGGCTTCGGGTTGTGGTGCTTCTGGGACGGCTGGATCAGCACCAACCCCGCGATGCAGGAGCACGCGCTCTTCAACCGCATCGGAAGCGCGGTTCTCCTCCCGTGGGCCCTGTGGGACTTCCTCCGGGTCCGGAAGCGACTCCGGCGCGCCCCGGGAACACCGAAGGACTCCGAGACTCCCGGCACCTCGCCCCGCTAGTCTCGCAACTCTGCAGCCCTCTGCTCCAGCCGGCCCCGACGGGGTTGGCCCCTCGACTCGGACACGGGCGTGAGCCCGTGAGCCCCGCTAGCAACCGAGGGACGCGGCCACGGCTTCGATGTCCCGCAGCGGATGGACGGTCTGGTCCTCCCCTGCCGGCCAGGACTTGGTCCCGGGGTAGATCACCCAGAGATGGTCCAGACGAAGGTCTTCACGTGCGATGCGCATCGAGCGGGTCGGGGCGGGCGCTTCCGTGTACTTGAACTCGAAGCCGTAGCGCTTGCCTCCGCGCAACACCAGCAGATCCAATTCCGCGCCGGCATGGGTCGCCCAGAAATATGCGTCCCGGGTGTCGAGAAGGGCCAGGAGTTGCTCCAGCGCGAATCCTTCCCAAGATGCCCCGAGCTTGGGGTGACCCAGCAGATCGTGCATCCCGGCGACTTGCAGCAGAGCGTGGAGCATGCCGCTGTCGCGAAGGTAGATCTTCGGCGCCTTCACCTGGCGCTTGCCGAGGTTCTCGAACCAGGGCGGCAGCACCCGCAGCATGTACGAGCCGGCCAGGATGTCCAGGTAGCGGCGGGCGGTGTTCTCCGCGGATCCGAGCGAGCGAGCGAACTCGGCGGCGTTCCACACCTGCCCGTGGTAATGGGCCGTCATCGTCCAGAACCGGCGCAGCGTTTCGGCGGGAATGGTGATTCCCAACTGGGGGATGTCCCGCTCCAGGAACGTGCGGACGAATCCGCCCCGCCACTGGAGGCTCCCCTCGTCGTCCTCGGCCAGAAAGGCCCGGGGAAACCCGCCGCGCACCCAGAGTCGCGGCAAGGCATCTCCACCCACCTCTCCGAGAGTGAAGCCCCCCAGGTCCACGAAGCCGACCCGCCCGGCCAGGCTCTCCGTGACTCCCTTCACCAGGGATGGCGACGCCGAGCCGAGGACGAGAAAGCGGGCCCCGGAAAGCGGCCGGTCGGCCAGGACTCTGAGGTTCTCGAAGAGCGCCGGCTGCCGCTGCAACTCGTCGATGACCACCAGCCCCTCGAGAGGAGCGAGGGTCTGCATTGGGTTGGCGAGGCGGGCCCGGTCGGAGGGGTCTTCCAGATCGAAGTACGTCGTCGGTTCCTGCGAAGCGAGAAGCCTCGCCAGCGTGGTCTTTCCGCACTGCCGAGGCCCCAGCAGCGCGACGATCGGATGCACTCGGAACGCCCGCCGAATCCGTTCGAGGTAGAGAGGCCGAGGGACCATAGGGGAGACTCTATTCCTTGAAAAACGATACTTCAAGTGACGATTTTCAAGGATATCCAGAGGTGGCCGCTGCCGACGACTCCGGGCGGGCCCCTTCGCGCGGGGCCCCGAGCACGCGACTCAGTTCCTCAGCCCCTGGAGCGGCGCCGGAATCCGCCCGCCCCTCCGGATGAAGGCGGCGCAGGCGGTGGGATTCACGGGCATGACCGGGGCCTCGCCCAGCAGCCCCCCGAAGCGCACGATGTCGCCCGCGACCTTGCCCGGCGCGGGGATGATCCGCACTGCGGTGGTCTTCTGGTTGGCCACGCCGATGGCCATCTCGTCGGCGATGATCGCGGCGAGGGTCTCCGCCGGGGTGTCGCCGGGCACGGCGATCATGTCGAGCCCCACCGAGCACACGCTGGTCAGGGCCTCGAGCTTCTCCAGGGTGAGCGCCCCCTCGGCCGCGGCCCGGATCATCGCCGCGTCCTCGCTGACGGGGATGAAGGCGCCGGAGAGCCCGCCCACCGAGGAGGACGCGAACGCCCCTCCCTTCTTCACGGCGTCGTTGAGCAGCATCAGGGCCGCAGTCGAGCCGGGCGCGCCGGGCCGGCCGAGCCCCATCACCTCGAGGATCTGCCCCACGCTGTCGCCCTCGGCCGGGGTGGGGGCCAGGGAGAGGTCGAGGATGCCGAACTCCACGCCGAGCCGCCGCGCCACCTCCCGGCCCACGAGTTCCCCCATGCGGGTGATCTTGAAGGCCGTCTTCTTGATGGCCTCGGCCACCTGACCCAGGCCGGCGCCGGGGGGAAGCGCCTCCAGGGCCCGGCGCACGGTCCCCGGGCCGCTCACCCCCACCAGGACGGCCGCATCCGGCTCGCCGGGGCCGAAGAACGCCCCCGCCATGAACGGGTTGTCGTCCACCGGGTTGGCGAACACCACCAGCTTCGCGCACCCGATGCCGTCGCGCTCGCGGGTGCGGCGGGCGGTCTCCCGCAGGATCTCCCCCATCTGCAGGCACGCATCCACGTTGATGCCCGTGCGCGTGGACGCCACCGAGACCGAGGCGCAGAGCCGTTCGGTTTCGGCGAGTGCCCCGGGGATCGCCGCGAGGAGCGCCCGGTCGACGTCGCTCGCCCCCTTGTGGACGAGGGCGGAGAACCCTCCGACGAAGTTGACCCCCACCTCCGCCGCGGCCGCGTCCACGGCCCGCGCCACCTCCAGGAACGCTTCGGGGTGCTTCGAGGGTACGACCATGCCCAGGGGAGTGAGGCTGACCCGCGTGTTGACGATGGGCACGCCGAAGCGGCTCTCGATCGCCCGGGCGGCGTCGCCGAGGCTGCCGGCCCGGGAGAGGATCCTTTCCCGGATCTTCCGGCCGCACGCGGCGGGGTCCGGGTCCGAGCAGTCCCACAGGGACACGCCGAGGGTCACCGTTCGGATGTCGAGGCGGTCGTCGGCGATCATGCCGACGGTTTCGAGGATCTCCTCGCTCGTGAACTGCATGGGTGCCTCGGGAGACGGGGGACGGCAGCGCAGCGGCGCGGCCGGGGCGGATTCTAACCCGGCCAGCCCTGCCCGGAAAGGATGGGGCGAGAGCGAGAGGAACCGCGGGGAGACACTACTCCTGCCAGCCCCCGCCCAGGGCCCGGTACAGGGCCACCACGGCGAGGAACTCGTCCCGGCGCGCCTGGGCCAGGCCGAGCTCGGCGTCGAAGAGCTGCCGGTCGGTGTCGAGCACCTCGAGGTAGCTCGTCACCCCGCCGAAGTAGCGCTGCCGGGAGAGCTCCGCCTGGTTGAACAGCGTGTCCCGTAGGCGCTCCTGCTCGGTCCGGTACTCCGCAGTCCGGCGAACCGCCGACATCGCGTCGCTCACCTCGCGGAAGCCCTGCTGGACGGTCCTGCGGTAGCGCAGCAGCGCCTGGCGCTGCTGCGACTCCGCCGCACGCACGTCCGCGTCGAGCCGGCCCGCGGTGAAGATCGGCACCGTCAGCTGCGGCGCCACCTGCCAGATCTGGGCGTCGCTCTCGGCGATGCGCGAGAGGTCCTCGGCCTCCCCGCCGTAGAAGGCCGTCAGCGTGACCCGCGGGAAGTACGCGGCCCGCGCCACCCCGACCCGCGCGTTGGCCGCCACCAGCTGCTGCTCGGCCGACTGGATGTCGGGCCGGCGCTGGAGCAGCGAGGAGGGGACCCCCGCGGGCACCTGGGCCGCCAGGTCCTGCCGGCCCAGCGGCTCACCCCGCTCCACGGAACCCGGGTCGCGCCCGAGCAGGATGGAGATCTCGTTCTCCTTCTGCTCGATCGCCTGCTCCACGAGCGGGATCCGGCCGGCGGCCGTGTGGAGCAGGGTCGCGGCCTGGTCCACCTCCAGCTGGTTCGAGACCCCGTGCTCCAGCCGCGCCTGCACGAGCTTGAGGGACTCCTCCCGGGCCGCCAGGGTCTCCCGGGAGATCCGCAACTCGTCGTCGAATTCGAGCAGTTCGTAGTACGCCCGGGCCAGGTCCGCCACCAGGGTCAGCGCCACGAACTTGCGGTCCTCCTCCGTCGCCAGCACCTCGGCGTCCGCCGCCTCGATGCTGCGCCGGATGCGGCCCCAGAAGTCCGCCTCCCACAGCAGGTCGGCCACCAGGAAGTTGGCCGACAGGTCCCGGTCGCCGCCGGGAGGGAAGGGCGTCAGCCCGATGCGCGACACGCGGTCCACCTCGCCCCGGTACGTCGCGGAGAGCTCCGGGTAGAGGAACGACGCCGTGGAATCCCTGCGGGCCCTCGCCTCCCCGATGCGCTCCACAGCGACGCGCAGGTCGTAGTTGCCCGACAGCGCCTCCTGGATGAGCCGCTGCAGCGCCGGGTCCCGGTAGACGACCGACCACCCCCGGTCCCCCAGCGTGGGCGCCTGGGGCTCGGCCGCCGCGGCCGCCGAGCCGCGGAACGCAGCGGGCACGGGGTAGTCGGGGCGCTGATAGTCCGGGCCCACCGCGCAGCCGGCCACCAGGCCCAGCGCCCACACGAGACAGGCCGGACGCCTCATGGGTGCCCTCCTTCCGAAGCAGGCACCGCGTCCTTGGCCGGTGGGGCGCTCTTCCTGCCGCCGAACACCTTCTGCACCAACACGAACAGAACCGGCACCAGGCAGACGCCGAACACGGTCGCCATCATCATCCCGCTGAACGTCGCCATCCCCATCACCTTGCGGGCCTCGGCACCCGCCCCGGTGGCCAACAGCAGGGGCAGGACCCCGAGAATGAAGGAAAATGCCGTCATCAGGATCGGGCGGAAACGAAGCTTCGCGGCTGCCATCGCCGCGTCCACCGGCGCCATCCCGTCCTCCTGCATCTTGGCCCGGGCGAACTCTACGATGAGGATCGCGTTCTTGGCCGCCAGGCCGATCAGCATCACCAGGCCGATCTGGGCGAACACGTTGTTCACGTAGCTCTCGCTGAACTGCCGCGCGAGCCACAACCCGCCGAACGCGCCGAACACGGCGAACGGCATCCCCAGCAGAATACTCAGGGGCAGCGACCAGCTCTCGTACTGGGCCGCCAGGATCAGGAACACGAACAGCAGGGCGAAGGCAAAGACCACGGCCCCCTGGCCGGCGGCCTTCTTCTCCTGATACGACATGTTGGCCCAGTCATACCCCATCCCCTGGGGCAGGGCTTCTGCCGCCACCTCTTCCAGCGCGTCCAGCGCCTGCCCGGAGCTGTATCCCGGGGCGGGAACCCCGGACAGTTCCGCCGCCCGGTAGAGGTTGAAGCGGTTGGTGAACTCCGGCCCGCTGATGGGGCTACTCGTCACCAGGGTGGAAAGGGGCACCATGGCCCCGTCGGCGCTTCGCACGTGGAACAGGCCCAGGTCCTCGATCTTCGTGCGGTAGGCCGCGTCCGCCATCACGTAGACCTTGTACACGCGCCCGAACCGGTTGAAGTCGTTGACGTAGGCCCCCCCCAGCAGGGCGCCCAGGGCCTGGTTGACGTCGCCGATCGAGATGCCGAGTTTGAGCACCTTGTCCCGGTCGATGTCCACGAAGACCTGGGGAACGTCGGCCCGGTAGGGTGTCCCGATGCGCCCGATCTCGGGGCGTTGCATGGCGGCCTGGATGAAGTTCTGCGTCTGTTCGGCCAGGTACTGGGGCGAGTTCCCGACCCGGTCCTGAAGCATCATGGTGAATCCCGCCCCGGTACCCAGCCCGGGGATCGCGGGGGGGCCGAAAGCGAAGACGAAGGCCTCGGGGATCTCCTTGGCAAAGCGGCGGTTCAAGGCCGCAATCAAGGCGAAGACGTCCTCTCCCTCGCCCGTGCGCTGGTCCCAATCCTCCAGCGAAACGAAGCCGAATGCCATGTTCGTCGAAAACGCGGAGGTCAGCAGGCTGTATCCCACCAGCGACGTGACCGATTCGACGCCTCCGAGGTCCGAGACGATACTCTCCATCTTCTTGGCGATGGGGTCGGTTCGCTCCAGAGACGCGGCGTCCGGAAGTTGGACGGCGATCAGCAGGTACCCCTGGTCCTCTTCGGGAATGAAGCCCCCGGGAATCCGCTGCAGGAGCAGGTAGGTGAGGACGACGAGCCCCACCAGGAGGAGCATGCTGCGCGCCACCCGCCGGATCAGGAAGCTGGCAATGCCCAGGTAGCCCGTCGTGGCTCCGCCCAGCACGCGGTTGAAGCCGCGGTAGAACGGCGCCAGCAGGCTCTTTCGCCCCTCGCCCTGGGGCTTGAGGAACAGCGCCGCCAGGGCGGGGCTCAAGGTCAGGGCGTTGACCGAGGAGAAGCACACCGAGATGGCGATCGTGACCGCGAACTGCTGATACAGGCGCCCCGTGATGCCGCCCATGAACGCGACCGGCACGAACACGGCGACCATCACCAGGGTGGTGGCGATCACCGGCGCCGTGACTTCCTCCATGGCCTTCAGGGTCGCCTCCTTGGGGGAAAGACCCTGCTCCACGTGGTACATCACCGCCTCGACCACCACGATGGCGTCGTCGACGACGGTACCGATGGCGAGCACCAACCCCAGGAGCGAGAGGGTGTTGATCGAGAAGCCGAGCAGCGGGAAGACGGCGAAGGTCGCCACGAGGGAAACCGGGATCGCGAACAGGGGGATGAGGGTGGCCCGCCAGTTCTGCAGGAAGATGAACACCACCAGGATGACGAGCCCGATCGCCTGGAACAGGGTGACGACGATCTCCCGGATCCCCGCGCGCACCGCCTGGGTGGTGTCCAGGGTAATCCGATAGCGCATGTCCTCCGGGAACCGGGTCGCGAGTTCATCCATGGTGCGGGTGATCTCGTCGGCCACCTGGATCCCGTTCGCCCCAGGAAGTTGGTAGAGCAGAATGGCCGCTGCCGGGTTCCCGTCCACGCGCGCCTTGGAGTTGTAGAGCATGGTGCCGAGTTCCACCCGGGCGACATCGCCGATGCGGACCTGCCGTCCGGAGGGGTCGGTCCGCAGGATGATCTGGCTGAACTGGTCCGCCGTCATCAGCCGCCCCTGGGTCTGCACCGTGTAGGTGAATTCCGTTCCCGGCGGTGTCGGGGGACCGCCGATCTGGCCGGCGGGGCTGACGACGTTCTGGGCGTTGATGGCGTTCAACACGTCGTTGACCGTCAGGCTGAGGCCCGCCAACCGGTCCGGGTTGAGCCAGACCCGCATCGCGTAGTCGCTGCCGCCGCCCAGCATCAGGTCGCCCACCCCGCGGATCCGCTTCAACGCGTCGTTGATGTTGATGGCCGCATAGTTGTTCAGGAAGCTGTCGTCGTACGTCCCGTTGGGGGACTCGAGGCCGATGACCACAAGGGGGAAAGACAGGGATTTCTTCACCGACACACCGTAGTTCTTGACCGACTGCGGCAGTTTCGGCGTCGCCTGGGTCACCCGGTTCTGGGTGAGCACGTTGGCCATGTCCAGGTCCGTGCCGACCTCGAACGACACCTGGATCGTCATGGTCCCGTCGTTGGCGTTGATGGACTTCAGGTAGAGCATGTTCTCGACGCCGTTGATCTCCTGCTCCAGGGGCGTCGCCACCGAGGCTTCCACATCCGTAGCGTTGGCACCGACGAAGGTCGTGCTCGCCTTGACCACGGGGGGGACGATCTCTGGGTACTGGGACACCGGCAGGCCGCGCATGGCAACGGAGCCTAAGAGCACCATGACGATGGCGATCACCATCGCCACGATGGGGCGATTTACGAAGAAGCGCGACATGGGCTATCGCCCCTTCTGCGGTACGGAGTTCGCCGGCGCCCCGGGTTCCGGCCCGGAAACTTCGGGCGGCGCCTCGCCCGGAGTCACCGGCGCGCCTGGCCGCACACGCTGAAGGCCCTCCACGATGACCCGTTCCCCCGGCTGAAGGCCCTCATCCACCACCCACAGGTTGCCGACGCGCTCCCCCACGGTCACCGGGCGGACCTGGGCCACGTCGTCGGGCCCGACCACGTAGACCTGGTACTGGCCCTGGAGTTCCTGCACGGCCCGCTGCGGCACCAGGAGGGCGCCCACCTTCGTATCCACGAGACCGCGGACGCGGGCGAACTGGCCCGGGCGCACGATCTTCTCGGGGTTCGGAAAGGACGCCTGGATGAGCAGGGTGCCGGTGGCGGGGTCCACCTGACGGTCGGCGAAGTTCACGGTGCCCTTGTGCGGGTGGGTCTTCCCGTCCGCCAAGGTGAGGTCGAGATCTCCCCCTTTGCCACGCGACCTTCCTCCGACCCGAGACGGTCGACCAGGTTGAGATACTCCTTCTCGCTCAACGCGAACTCGACGAAGATCGGGTCGATGCGGGAAATGGTGTTCAACACCATCAGGGGGGGGCGCCCCACGAGATCACCCACCTGGGCGTTGGACTTGCCGATCAGGCCGCTCACCGGCGCCTCGATCTTGGTGTAGCCGAGCCGGATGTGCACGGATTCCACCTGGGCCTCGGCGGCCTCCACCTGTCCCTTGGCCGCGACCACACCCGCTTCGGTCGTCAGGACCCGCTGCTCCATCGCCTTCACCCGCTCGTCCCAGGCCTCGACCCCCTCCTCGGTCGCCCGCACGGCCTGCTGCGCCGCCTCGACCTGCTGGAGGGCCGCATCCCTGCGGCCCACGGCGGTGTCCAGGTCTCGTCGGCTCACGGCCTTGATCTCGACGAGGGGCGTGAACTTGACCACGTCCCCCTCCGCCACGGCCAGTCCGGCCTGGGCCTCGGCCACCCCGGCGCGGGCCCGGGCCACGTCGGCCTCCGCAGCCGCCTTCTGCGACCGGGCCTGGGCGACCTCGCCCCGGGTCTCGGCCACCGTGGTCAGGGACTGGGCCACCTGCGCTCTGGCCGCCGCGAGCTGCCCCTGCGCGGCCGCGAGCTGCTCGCGGATCGGGTCGTCGTCGATGGTGTAGAGGCGGGACCCCTTCTTGACCTCGCTCCCCTCCACGAAGTGCATCCCCTCGAGCCAGCCCTCGACCCGGGCGGGGATCTCGATGTCTTCGGCGCCCCGGGTCTGCCCGACGAGCTCCAGGTAGATCGGCACGTCCTGCTGAACCACCTGCACGACCAGGACCTCGGGCGGGGGGGGAGCGGCGGGCTTGGCGCCCTCCCTGTCGCCGCACCCCGCCAGCGCCGCCAGCGCCGAAAGGAGAATTCCTGCCGTTCGTGGCGATGGGCGCCACCCCAAAGCTCGACGAGACGCTCTCACAACCGCACTCCTTGCGAGGAAGATTCGGAAACTCATGGCCGCGAACTATAGCGGAGGACCAATGAAGGCACAAACCCCAGCAGGTTCCGGAAGACGTCTTGAGGTGGCGCCATCCCCGCTGGGAAGGACGACTTCTCCTCGCAAGCCTGCACGCCGGCATCCGGGGCGGCCCCGGGCCGGATCAGCTTCCGGCCAACGCAAGCGTGACGTGGACTTCGCCGTCGCCGGCCGTCACGCTCACCGGATACCCGCTGCGCTGGAACACCCGGAGCATGGCACGGTTCTCCGGGAGCACCACCGCGTGGAGGTTGGCGATCCCCTGCGCCTGCGCTACGGCCGCCAGGTGACGGAGAAGCAGGCCGGCGATGCCCATGCCGTGAAAGTCCTCCTCGACGACGAAGGCGACTTCGGCCCCTCCGGCGGGCGCGTCCGGGTCGTCCGCGAAGTACCGTCCGGCGCCGACGATCCTCTCCGCGCCATGCTCCTCCACGCAGGCGATCAGGCCGACCTCTCCCCGGAAGTCGATCTCCGTGGCCCGCCTCAGTTCCTCCTCCGTGAGATCCTTCTTGTGGGAGAAGAACCGCAGGTAGATCGTCCGCCTCTCGAGACCCCGGAACGCCTCGCGAAGCGCTTCCTTGTCGTCGGGCCGGATCGCCCGGACGGTCAGTGGGGTGCCGTTCTTCAGGGTCTCCTCGACTCGGAAGCTCTCTGCCTCGATCACGGCGAACACTCTCCTCGGGGCCCGGCGCTTTCGGTCGAGAACCCTTGGCCGCCTCGGGCGCGAGCGCCCGCGACGAAGACAACGCGAGAGACGTTTGGCCGGGAACCTCGTCGTGCGAGTGGGATCCCCGCCCGCGATCCGGCCCGGGGCGCCGAGCGAACGATTCGCGGGTTAGGGGATCCTAGCACGGAGTTCCGGGGAGGGAACCTCTCGGGGGAACCTTGACCCCCGGGCACCGCCCCGTAAGCTACGCAGTCGCGGTGGGTTTCGTCGGAGGTGACGGGAGCGCGGAGGAAGACGATGTTGGCTTGCGATTTCGTGCTGTTCGGGGTCTACGGCGACCTCGCGAGGAGAAAGCTCTTGCCGTCCCTGTACCGGTTGGACAAGGCGGGCCTTCTTGCGCCGGCGACCAGGATCGTCGGTGTCGCCCGGAAGGACCTCGAACCCGGTTCCTTTCTCGCCTCCGCCGAAGAGAACTTGGGCGCCTTTTTGAAAGAACCGCTCGACGAGACGACTTGGGGGCGTTTCGCCGGGCGACTGCACTACGTGCGCGTCGACATGGCGCAACAGGACGAGTACACCGGCCTCCGTGAAGTGGTCGACCAGCAGGAGCGGGTCACGGTGGCCTACTTCGCCGTTCCCCCCTCCGTCTATGGAGATGTCTGCCGGGGGCTGGCCGCCGCAGGGTTGGCCACGCCACGGGCCAGGGTCGTGCTCGAAAAGCCCATCGGAACCGACCTGGCGTCGTCTCGCACCATCAACGACGCAGTGGCGGAGGTCTTCGACGAAGAGCAGATCTACCGGATCGACCACTATCTCGGCAAGGAGACGGTCCTGAATCTGATAGCGCTGCGCTTCGCCAATTCGATCTTCACGACCAACTGGGACCACAACACCATCGACCACGTCCAGATCACGGTCGCCGAAGAACTCGGCGTCGAGGGCCGGTGGGGGTATTTCGACAAGTCGGGCCAACTGCGCGACATGGTCCAGAATCACCTGCTGCAGATCCTGACGCTCGTGTCCATGGAGCCCCCCGTGACGCTCGACGCGGAGAGCATCCGGAACGAGAAACTGAAGGTTCTCAAAGCCCTCCGCCCGATCACCCGGGACAACGCCGCCGACACCACCGTGCGCGGCCAGTACGCCTCCGGCTTCCTGAAGGGAGGTCCGGTTCCCGGCTATCTGGAGGAGGAGGGAGGCAATACGAACAGCACGACCGAGACCTTCGTCGCCCTCCGCGTGGACATCGACAACTGGCGCTGGGCGGGAGTCCCGTTCTACCTCCGAACCGGGAAGGGCATGTGCAAGAAACTCACGGAGGTGGTGATCTACTTCAAGAAGCTCCCGCACAACATCTTCAAGGGGAGCTACCGAACCCTGCCCCCGAACAAGCTGACGATCCGCCTGCAGCCCGACGAGGGCATGGAAGTCTCCATCTTGAACAAGGTCCCCGGCATCGGCGAGGGAGTCAAGTTGCAGCAGACCGTGCTCGACCTGAGCTTTTCCGAGGCTTTCCGGACCAAGCGGATCGCCGATGCCTACGAAAGGCTCCTCCTGGAGGCGATGGGGGGCAACCAGGCCCTGTTCATCCGCAGGGACGAGGTGGAGCAGGCCTGGGCCTGGATCGACTCGATCCAGGAGGCGTGGGCCGATCTGAACGAGCCTCCCAAGACCTACGCGGCCGGCACCTGGGGGCCGGTGGCCTCCGTCGCCCTGATGGCGCGGGACGGCCGGGAGTGGGAGGAGTAGGAACCAGGCATGTCGGCAGTCACGGCGGTATTCCGGGAGTTCGCCAGCGCCGCGGCGCTGGCCGAACGCCTGGCCGCTCTCGTCGCAGAGCGCCTCGCCGCCGGCATCGAGACGCGCGGGAGCGCAAGTCTCGTGGTCTCCGGGGGGTCGACGCCGATCCCCCTTTTCGAGGAACTCTCCAGAACGGCAGCAGACTGGGGGCGGACTTCCGTCACCCTGGCGGACGAACGGTGGGTCGAACCGACGCACGGCGACAGCAACGAGAGGATCGTGCGACGCCACCTTCTCCGCAACCGGGCCTCGACGGCCCGCTTCGTCGGGCTGAAGACGGCTGCGGCGACGGCGGTCGAAGGGGAGTCCGAGTGCGCACGGCGCCTCGCCGGGGTGCCGAGGCCCTTCGACGTGGTCCTCCTGGGCATGGGGAACGACGGCCACACCGCTTCGCTGTTTCCCGGCGCCTCGGGGCTGCGCGGCGCCCTGGACCCGCACGGTGCGAAGACCTGCACGGCGATCACACCCCCTGCGGCGCCCCATGCCCGGATCACCCTGACGCTACCCGCCCTGCTGGACAGCAGGGAGATCGTTCTTCACGTGACCGGTCACGAAAAGCGGCGCGTGTACGAGAAGGCGCTGGAGGGCGGCTCCGCGGAGAAAATGCCGATTCGAGCCTTCCTGAGACAGAGCACGGTGCCCGTGACGGTCTGGTGGGCCCCGTAGTCCGGCCCGTGGCCGCGCTCACGCGCTCGCCGTCGGAGGCCACCCCGCCGGGGAGGCCCGGAACACGCGAAGCAGATCGGGGCGAAGGCGGAGTCGAACCCCGCGGGTTCGCCCGCCGGCCCCTTCTGCCAGAGGAGCGGAAGCCATGAACCGCGTGGTCGAGAAGACGACCCAGAGAATCGTCGAACGCAGCCGGAGGTCCCGCACCCGGTACCTGCAGAACATGGAGGCGGAGCGGGCCGCGGGGCCGCGGAGGCACCGGCTTCCCGCCAGCAATCTGGCCCACGCCATGGCCGTCTGTCAGGGGGAGGAATGCCGGGCGCTGCGCGGCAGGGACGCTCCCAACATCGCCATCGTCACCGCGTACAACGACATCGTGTCGGCGCACCACACCTACGAGAACTACCCCCGGCTCATCAAACAGGCGGTGGCCGAGGCCGGGGGCACGGCGCAGGTCGCCGCCGGGGTGCCCGCCATGTGCGACGGCGTGACACAGGGCGAACCCGGCATGGACCTGGCGATCATCAGCCGGGACGTCATCGCCATGGCGACCGTCGTCGGCTTGTGCCACAACGTGTTCGACGGCGCCCTGCTGCTCGGCATCTGCGACAAGATCATGCCCGGCCTGCTCATGGGCGCGCTGCAGTTCGGCCACCTGCCGATGATCCTCGTCCCCGGCGGCCCCATGCGCTCCGGGCTTCCCAACAAGGAGAAGGCCCACGCGAGGGAGCTGTTCGCGCAGGGCAGGATCGGCGACGACGAAATGCTCGAGGTGGAGTGCAAGTCCTACCACAGCACGGGCACGTGCACCTTCTACGGTACGGCCAACAGCAACCAGCTCCTCGCCGAGATGATGGGTCTCCACCTGCCCGGCGCCTCCTTCGTGAACGCCGACGACCCGCTGCAGCAGGCACTGGCGAGAGCGGCGGCCGCCCGGGTCCTCGAGATGACCCACCTGGGCGGCAATTGCACGCCCATCGCGCGGGTGGTGAGCGAGAGGTCCGTGGTCAACGCCATCGTCGGCTTGCTCGCCACGGGCGGCTCCACGAACGAGACCATGCATCTCGTGGCCATCGCCCGGGCGGCCGGAATCCGGATCAATTGGGACGACTTCTCGGACCTCTCCGACGCGGTGCCGCTCCTCGTCCGCATCTACCCGAACGGCCCCGGAGACATCAACAGCTTCCAGGCCGCGGGCGGGATGTCGGAGTTGATCCGCGAGCTCCTGGGGGGCGGCTTTCTACACGACGACGTGCAGACGGTGGCCGGCCCCGGGCTCGAACGGTACACGCGGAAACCGGAACTCGAGGGCGGTGCCGCCGCCTGGCGCCCTGGTCCGGGGAAGTC
This sequence comes from uncultured delta proteobacterium, assembly GCA_963707045.1. Classification (GTDB taxonomy): domain Bacteria; phylum Desulfobacterota; class Deferrisomatia; order Deferrisomatales; family JACRMM01; genus CAZGRT01. The sequence continues at coordinate 170,273 of CAVPOV010000007.1, read as the reverse complement.
CCTCGACCCGGACGTCCTGGCCTCCGTCGACCGACCCTTCTCCGCGTCCGGCGGCTTGAAGCTGGTGAACGGCAATCTCGGGCGGGCGGTGATGAAGGTCTCCGCGCTGCCGGACGGCGTGGACACGGTGGTGGAAGCCCCGGCCCTCGTCTTCCACACCCAGGCCGAGTTGGTGGAGGCCTTCCGACAAGGGCACCTCGACCGGGACCTCGTCGCCGTGGTTCGCTTCCAGGGGCCGCAGGCCAACGGGATGCCGGAGCTTCACAAGCTCATCACCCCGCTCTCCGTGGTCATGGACCGCGGGTTTCGCGTCGCGATGATCACGGACGGCAGGCTCTCGGGGGCGTCGGGCAAGGTGCCGGCCGCCATCCATCTGACGCCGGAGGCGTTCTGCGGCGGCGCGATCGCGAAGGTGCGGGACGGCGACATCATCCGCCTCGACGCCAGAGCCGGCACGCTCGAGTTGCGGGTGCCCGACGAGGAACTGAGCGGGCGGCCGTGCGCCGAGGCGGACCTGCGTGCAGCGCGCTTCGGGACCGGCCGGCAGATCTTCGCGCCGCTTCGGCGGGACCTGCTCGGGGCGGAAGAGGGGGCGAGCTCCCTGTTCACCTACGTGCACGAGACGTGTCGCACCGGTGCCGGAGACGGCGGCGACTGAGTCCGGGCGATCGCCGAAGCGCCGCCCCGATGGAGGAGGAGCCCATGCCGCAGGCGAGAAGGTGGAAGATGGAACCGTCGGAGGTGCTGGGCCGGGGGCCGGTGGTCCCGGTCATGGTGGTCCGCGAGCTCCGCCACGCCGTCCCCCTGGCCAGGGCGCTGGTGGCGGGCGGAGTGCGGGTGCTCGAGATCACGCTCCGAACCGACGTCGCGGTGCAAGCCATCCGGGCCATCCGCCGGGAGGTGACGGGCGCCGTCGTCGGCGCGGGGACCGTCACCAGCGGGCAGGAACTCTCGACCGTGGCCGAGGCCGGCGCGGTCTTCGCCATCAGCCCCGGACTCACGCCGGAACTGCTGGAGGCCGCCAACCGCGGCCCCATCGCCCTGATTCCGGGCATCGCGACGATCTCGGAACTGATGACCGGCATGGACCGCGGCTACACCCACTTCAAGTTCTTCCCCGCGGAGGCGGCCGGGGGGGTGAAGATGCTCAAGGCCTTCGCCGGTCCGTTCCCCCAGGTGACCTTCTGCCCGACCGGGGGCATCACGCCCGCGAACTTCGCGGAGTACCTGGCACTCGACAACGTGGCCTGCGTCGGCGGATCGTGGCTGGTGCCGCAGGGTCCCGTGGAGCGCGGGGACTGGGGGGAGATCACCCGACTCGCCTCGGAGGCGGTTCGGGGGACCCGGGGGAAGAGCTGAGCGCCGCGCGCAGCCTGGATCGGTGGGGTCCCGGCAGTCCCTGCGGGGACAGAGGTGGTGGACGCATCCGATGATCGTCGTCGTGATGGGGGTGTCGGGCTGCGGGAAGAGCACGCTCGGTCGCGCGCTGGCGGAGCGGCTGGGGTGGGAGTTCATCGAGGGCGACGACTACCACCCCCGACAGAACGTCGAGAAGATGCGCGCGCGCCTGCCGCTCGACGACGAGGACCGCAGGCCCTGGCTGACGAGCCTCCGGCAGGTGCTGATCTCACGCGAGCGACGAGGACGCAGCGCCGTGCTCGCGTGCTCGGCCCTCAAGCAGCAGTACCGGGACCTGCTGAGCCGCGGGCTCGCCGACGTCCGCTTCGTCCATCTGGGCGGCGACCTGGGCGTCATCCGCGAGAGGATGGAGGCGAGGGGAGGGCACTTCATGCCCCCCGAACTCCTGGGCAGCCAGGCCTCGACGCTGGAACCTCCGGCCGGTGCGGTGCTGGTCCCCGTCGACCTGCCCACCCACGAGCAGGTGGAACTCGTGCGCGCGCAACTGGATCAGTAGGGCCCCACACTCGGCAACCCCCTAAACCCCCAGCGCTACCGTCCGGATCACCCTGGACCGCCCCCAGGCTTCGCCTTGGCCGCACGCTTCCGGGCTTGCGGGCGCGCCGGTTTCCGGACCCCGAGGGCCTCGCGGATACGAGCCGTGGTGGCTCGCTGCCCCGGGGTCTGCTTCACGGCCACCACCCTGGGGTCCGCCAGGATGCGATCCATCAGAGCCACGAGCCTCTCCCGGTCGGCCCGCGCCTCCACCAACCGGGGCAGCGTCTCGATCGCCCGGTCCCGATCGTAGCGCACGATGATCTCCTGTCGTCCCCGGGCCCGCTTCCACTCGTGCACGGAGAGCTCCGGCAGCAGGTCGCGCACGTCCTCCAACACTTCCTTCTTGAGTTCGAACCGGGTGAGCGGCAGCGACTGCCCGCGAAGCGCCAGCAGGGCCCCGACACGGGTGACCGCCGCGGGATACCCTCCCGTCTCCATGGCCTCCAGGGCCTCGCGGACGATCGGCGCCTCGCGCGGGTCGGCGGCCGCCTGTTCCGCTGCCGCCTCCCCCTCGGGCCGATCCGCCAGGTACAGCGAGAACAGGTTGCCGTAGGTCAGGAAGAAGGCCGCCTCGCTCGCCGCGTCGCGGACCCCGCGGTAGAAGTCCAGGGAAGCGCTCAGGAGATCGGCTCCCCACGCCTCCGCCTGCCGCCACGGATCCTCCTTGTCCACCGCCTGGCGCGTCGCCTGCACCGCCTGGGCCGCCGGCTCCAGCCAGCGCAGCCAGGGGTTGCGATCGGAGACCGCCCAGCGCTGGGCCCGAAGGGGGTGGAGCTTTCGCTGCAGGTCGGCCGCCGTCTCGGTCGACAGGGCCTGCACGAAGGGCCGTGCGAAGAGCTCGTAGGCGCGCTGGTTGAACTCCGAGACCGCGGCCACGGCCTCGAAGGGCTTCTCGTCGGCCCGCTGGAGCCGGTTCAGGCGGGCCACCACCTCCTCCAACTGGCGCTCTGTGAAGTGCACTTCGTACTGCGGCTTTCCCCCGGCGCCCTTCGACTCCCGGATCTCCATGCCGTAGAGCCCCGGCGGGAGCATCTCGATGCTCTTGAGCACCGACACGATCTGAGCGTGCTCCTTCTTCGCGACCCGGCCGGAGACGAAGATCCCCAGGTGTCCGATGTCCTCGTGCAGCAGGCCGACGATCACCTGCCCGCGGGCCTTGATCTCGTCGGTGCTCCCGTAGACGTCGGCGACCCAGTTGAAGGCCTGCTGGGGTGGCGTGATGTTGTCGCCGAGCGAGGCAAACAGGATGATGGGCGACTGGATCTCCCGCAGGTCGAACCCGCGGCCCGCGACCCCCTTGGTCTCCCCGGACCACAGCCTGTTGCCCACGAACAGGTTCTGGACGATCCACTCGATCTCCTCGCGGTTGAGGAGGTAGAAGCCCCCCCACCAGCGTTCGAACTCGAGGAACCGGGGCGGCTCCGTGTCGACGTTGGCAAAGACGTGGTAGTACTTGTCCCAGAAGGTGTTGGCCGGATTGAGGTTCTCGAAGTTCTGCACGAGCCACGCGCCGTCGAACACGCCGTTGCCCAGGTCGGCCGTGAGGGAGGCGAGCCAGCTCCCTCCGAGCAGCCCCCCCGAGTAGCGCATCGGGTTGTCTCCCTCCCCCTCCCGCCACGCGCCTCCCCAGTAGGACATCGGGGCCCCGTTGATCACGATGGGGCCGGTGTCATCCGGCTGGGACGCGGCGAGCATCATGGCCGCCCACCCCCCCTGGCAGTTCCCGATGATGACCGGCTTCGGGCTGTCGGCGTGCAGTTCCCGCACCTTGTGGACGAAGCGGGCCTCCGCCTCGCAGACGTCGAGAAGCGTCTGGCCCGGCTCCGGCTCGGGGAAGAAGCTCACGAAGTAGACGGGGTGCCCTTCCCGCAGAGCCACGCCGACCTGGGAGTCGTCCTTGAAGCCGCCGATGCCGGGACCGTGGCCCGCCCGGGGGTCGATGACGACGTACGGCCGGCGCTTGGCGTCGACCGTGACGCCGTCCGGCGGCACGATGCGCAGTAGCGTGTAGTTCACCGGCTGGTCGAAGGTGCGGCCGTCGAGCACCGTCTCCGTATCGAAGTGGAGCACGGGGGGCTTCCCGGCCCGTTCGTGCTCCACGAAGGCGTTCCCGCGCTCGCGCAGGGTGTCCCAGAAGAGGACCGACCGCTGGGCGAGGTCGACCGAGTAGCGGTACCAGCCCCCCCAGGCCTCCCACGGGGTCGCGGCCCGGGGCGCCAGGGCTGCGCCGTGCCCGTCGTAGGCCTTGCGCACCCGCTCCGCGAAGAGATCCTGTGCGATCTTCATCCGGCGCTGGAAGAGACGGGCGACCTTCGCGAAGAGCTCTCCGGACTGCGAGAGCTTGCCGGCCATGTCGGTCATCGGGGTTCTCCTGTCACGGTGCGGTGGATTCCTGGCGACGGCAGAGCGTCTGCGGGGAAGGGCTTCATGAAGAGACCACCTCGCCCCTCGCCATCGGGAGGACCGAGCGGAGGTGCTTCCAGGCCAGGTCCGGGATGACCTCGTCGATCACTCGAAGGGCTCCGGCCGCCGCCTGGGTCGCTTCCTCCACGGACGCCACCCCGCTCTCCAGCACCTTCTGGACTGCGGCCAACTGCGGGCCGATGAGTCGGTCGGTCTCGGCCTCGATGATCTCCCGATCGCTGCGCAGCCGCACCACGAACTCCCGGAGGAGCCGGGCCAGGAGCCCCGCGGCGACCGCCTCCAGCACGGCCTCCTCCCAGAGGGGCGAACCGCGGTCCGGGTAGTCGGCACCCCACGCGCCCACGACCCCGACCACGCGCTCGGCGGTCTTGCTCAGCCCGCGGGCCAGGAACTGCTCGCGCATCTCCGAGAAGCGGCGGCTGCGCGCGGCCTCGATGTCCTCCGCCGTCGCCGACGGGTGGTAGCGGATCGGATCGGGCCAAGCCATGCCCGCCTTCTCGAGCAACGGCCGCAGGCTCGCCAGCACCAGTTCGCCCGCCTCGTGGCCGAGGCGCTTCGCGATGGCGTACCGGGCCCGGGGGAGGATCTCGTGGGACTCGGCCCCGGGTGCGGCCATCGCCTCGACCTCATCGAGAAAAGCCCGCAAGCCGGTGAGATCCTCGCTGCCGAGGCCCGTGCCCAGCCGCCCGTGCATCGCCACGACGTCCTCGAAGACGGCCCGGTGCGCCGCCTCCATGCGCTCGGCCCGCTCGGCGCGTCGCTCGGCGGCTGTCTTCTCACCGCGCTCTCCCCCTCCCACGGATTCCTGATCGCGGCGGCGCTGCTCCTCGATCTTCTGGTTCAACCCCTTGAGGGCCGCCTCGAATTCCTGACGCAGACCCTGCGACGAGGCGGCCGGGCGCTTCTCCGCCGAGGGCTCGACGGACGTCCGGCGAAAACGGGCGAGGAAACCGTCGAGAAACCCGAGCTCTCCCTGGGTGTCCTGTTTCTTCTTCATTGATTTCTCCCTCCAAACCTCCGGCGGATCAGTCGACGATGTGGTACCCACCGTCCACGTACACGACCGATCCCGTGATCAGCCGGGCGAAATCGGTTGCGAGGCCAGCGGTGGCGTGCCCGACGTCCTCGATGGTGGCCAGGCGCTTGGCCGGGGCCTTTTCGGCCGCCTTGTTCAGGAGCTCGTCGAAGTGGGGGAGGCCCGAGGCAGCCCTCGTCTTCATCGGCCCTGGGGAGATCGCATGGACCCGGATGTCCGGCCCCAGCTCCACGGCCAGATACCGCACGGACGCTTCCAGAGCGGCTTTCACGGGCCCCATGAGGTTGTAGTTCTCCACCACCTGCTGGGCCCCGTGGTAGCTCATGGTGAAGAGCGTGCCCCCCTCCCTCATCAGAGGCGCTGCCAGCCGGGCCATGCGGATGAAGGAGTGGCAGGAGACGTCCACGGCCGTGAGGAACCCCTCCCGCGAGGAGTCGACGAGCCGGCCCTGGAGATCGGCCTTGGGGGCGAAGGCGATGGAGTGTACGGCCGCGTGGAGCACTCCCCACCGCTCCCGAATGGCTGCGAAGACGGCCTCCAGTTGCCCCTCCTCGTTCACGTCGCAGGGCAGCAGCAGCGACGCGCCCAGGGACCGGGCCAACGGTTCCACGTGGGGCCTCGCTTTGTCGTTCAGGTAGGTGACGGCCAGTTCGGCGCCCCGCTCCCGGAACGCCCGGGCGCAGCCGTAGGCGATGGACTGGTCGTTGGCGATGCCCAGGATGAGGGCCTTTCGCCCCTCGAGCGGCCGGAAGGTCAACTCGGACACGAGGGCACCTCCCCTCCTAGGACGGTTCCCGCTCGACCGCGCCGAGGGCGGCCGCGGTGTGGCGGGCGATCATGAGCTCCTCGTTCGTCGGGATGACCCAGGCCGAAACCCGGCTCCCCGGCGTGGAGATCCGCGGGCCCCGGGCCCGATTGGCCGCGTCGTCCAACTCCACCCCGAGCCAAGCCGCCTGGGCGCAGATGAGCGCCCGGACCTCCGGGCTGTTCTCCCCTATGCCCGCCGTGAACACCAGGCCGTCGAGCCCCCCGAGGGCAGCCGCCAGGGACCCGAGCTCCCGCGCGACCCGGTACGCGAAGTAGTCCACTGCCTCCCGGGCCGCCGGCGCGTCGCTGCCCAGAAGGGCCCGCATGTCGTTGCTGACGCCGGAGAGCCCGAGCAGGCCGGAGCGCTTGTAGAAGAGATCCTCTATTTCCTTCGGACTCAGCCCTTCCTCCTGGAGCAGGTACAGGACGACACCCGGGTCGAGGCTCCCCGTGCGCGTGCCCATGACGAGCCCCTCGAGGGCCGTGAATCCCATGGTGCTCGCCACGCTCCGGCCCTCCCGCACGGCGCACATGCTCGCCCCGCTTCCCAGGTGGGCGATCACCACCCGTCCGTTGGCGATCTCGGGGGCCACCTCGGGCAGAAAGCCGGCGACGTACTCATAGGAGAGGCCGTGGAACCCGTAGCGGCGCACACCCCGGTCGTAGTACTCGAGCGGGAGGCCGAAGAGCTCGGCCAGCTTGGGCTGCCCGCGGTGGAACGCCGTGTCGAAGCACGCCACTTGGGGGAGCTCCGGGTCGAACGCCGACACCGCACGGATGGCGGCGAGGTTGTTGGGCTGGTGGAGCGGGGCGAGGGGCACGAAGGCCTCGAGCTCCGCGAGGAGCTCCGGCGTCACGACGACCGGCGCCGAGTACCGCGTGCCGCCGTGGACCACCCTGTGCCCCACCCCGAGCAGCGCGGCGCCCGAGAAGCGCGACCGCAGGAACGCCCCGATCCGGCGCAGCCCCTCGGAGTGGTCGGGAACCTGCGGGGTCGACCAGCGCTCGTCGGCGATCTGCGCACCGGAGCCGTCCTTGGCCAGGAGGCGCGGAGCGGTTCCCAGCCCCTCCAGCTGCCCCTTGGCCCGCTCCGCCGGTTCGGAGACCTCCCGGGCTTCGAACACCGAGAACTTGATGCTCGAGGAACCCGCGTTGAGGACGAGGATGAGGTTGGCCATCGCGACCTCAGGACTCCGCCGGAGGCAGGCTCAGCCCCCGGCGCGCGCTTACCATCAGCACCGCCACCGCGCAGGACGCGAGCTTCGTGCGCAGGTTGTCCGCGCGGCTGGTGAGCACGATGGGCACCCGGGCTCCCAGCACGATGCCGGCCGCGTCCGCGTGGGTCATGAAGGTCAGCTGCTTGGCGAGGATGTTCCCCGCTTCCAGGTCGGGGACGAGCAGGATGTCCGGGTCCCCCGCGACCGGCGAATGGATCTTCTTGATCTGGGCGGCCTGCCAGCTGATGGCATTGTCCAGGGCGAGGGGACCGTCCAGGACGGCGCCCGTGATCTGGCCCCGGTCCGCCATCTTGCACAGGCTCGCCGCCTCGGTCGTGGAGGGCATCTTGGGGTTCACCGTCTCCACCGCCGAGAGGATCGCCACCTTCGGCCGCTCGACGCCCAGGGTGTGGGCAAGGTCCACCGCGTTCTGGCAGATGTCGCGCTTGGTCAGCAGATCCGGGGCGATGTTGACGGCCGCGTCGGTGACCAGGAGCGGCTTGTGGTACGTCGGCACGTCCATGAGGAAGACGTGGCTGATCCGCCGCTCGGTGCGCAGCCCGGTCTCGCCGCGCACCACCGCGCCCATGAGCTCGTCCGTGTGCAGGCTCCCCTTCATGAGCACCGAGGCCTCTCCCTCGCGGACGAGCTGGACGGCCCGGGCGGCCGCGGCGTGGCTGTGGGGGACATCCTCGATGCGCAGGCCCGAGAGATCGAAGCCGTGCTCCTCGGCCACGGCGCGGATCCTTCCCTCCGGCCCCACCAGGATCGGGACGAGCAGGCTGTGACGGGCCGAGTCCACGGCCGCCCCGAGAGAGGGCTCGTCGCAGGGGTGGGCCACGGCGACCAGCGCATCCGGCAGTTCGGCGCACCGGCTCACGAACCGCTCCAGCTTGTCGTGCCGCTGAACCGCCACCTCGAGCGTCCGGGGTTTCGGCAGGATCACCTTTTCCGCGGGCGCGACGACCCGGGCCGTTCCCGTCAGGACCTTCTCCCCCCGCTGGTTGATCCCGAGGCAATCCAGCACGACTGTCCGGTCCTCCGCGTGCTTTTCCCGCACCGTGACCGTCACGGTCACGGAGTCCCCCAAGAGCACCCGCCGATGGAACCGCAGGTCCTGGGCGATGTAGACCGTGCCCGGTCCCGGGAGCTCGTTCCCGAGGAGAGCCGAGACGAGAGCGCCGGCCCAGAGGCTGTGCCCGGTGACCTCCCCGCCGCCGAACTTGCGCGCATACTCCTCGTCGAGGTGGGTAGGATTGAGATCCCCCGAGGCGGCGGCGAAGAGCTCGATGTCCTTCCAGGTGAGGGCCCGCGTCAGCGTCGCCGACTCGCCCTCCCGGATCTCGTCGAAGGTGCAGCTCTGCAGTCGGTCTCCAGCCACGATCGAGCCTCCTCCCCATCCGCGAACCGGACGCCGGGAGCGACTCCGCGCCCTTCGTCGTCCGGGAAGGGCGGGAGCATATCACGGGCTCGTCCTGTTGCAAGGCAGCACGAGAGGCGGACCTCCGGGGACTCCGGCGCTGACCGACGGCGCCGAAGACCCTCCATCCGGAAGCCGGTCACGGCTGCTCGTGCCGGAAAAAACACGTCTTGTCGAGGCCAGGGGAAGGCATCCGCGCTACCCGCCGAGGCCGGAGGGATCCGCGCCGGGTCCCCTCGCAACGAGATCGAGCGCTGCGACCCGGCACCGAGACCGGGTGACTCGAGACGGTCAGCGGAGGACGGCGAAGAGGAGAAAGAAGATCGCCGTCGGGGCCAGGGCCGCGGCGAGCAGCCCCACGGGGGACACCCCGTTCTCGAAGTAGCGCTTGAGCAGGGACTGGCCGGCCGGGTTGGGGGCGTTGGCGATCACCGTCAGGCCGCCGCCGGCCACGGCGCCCGCGACCACCGCGTACTTCATGCCTCGGTGAAGCTCGGGCACCAGGGTGCTCAGGAAGGTGATGGCCGCGTTGTCGTTGAAGGCCGTCAGGACGGTCGCCGCGAGCATCAGCGGGAGTTCGGCGAGGCTGCCCAAGACCGGCTCGATCCACCAGCCCTGAAGCCCGCCGTGCACCACCAGGCCGCCGAGGAAGAAGCCGACCAGCAGCGGCGGCTTCAGGTCGACGCGGTTCTGGTAGGGCGAGGTGACCTGGGCGAACCCGAGGAAGAACAGCAGGCCGGGCACGAAGAACTCCGGGTGGTGGGCGTTGACGATCGTCCAGCCCATGAACACGACGTGGACCAGCGTCACCCACGCGGGCACGGGATCCTCGCGCCGGTCCCACTCCGGGTCGCAGAAACGGCGGCCGTTCGCTCCGGGGGCAGCAGGCTCGGCAGGCCGCGCCGCATCCGGAACAGGCGAACCTCCTCGAAGCGCTGTTCGAAGGCCTTCCGGGCCAGATCCCGGTCGATCCCCTCGCCCGTGCGGGTTTCCAGATACTGCTTCTGCAGGCGCTCCTTCACTCTGCTCCGTGACGTCGCGGATCTTGGCGTCGACGGCCGCGTGGTAGTCGATCTCCTCGTCGACGCTCTCGATGGTGGCGTCCACCTCGTCCTCCATCGCCTCGCGGCCCAGGTATCGGCGCTCGGATCTCCTCCTTGAGGGCCGCAGTTCGAACCGCTCCCGGAGTCGCGCGAACTCCGCCCGAAAAGCCAGGATAGTAGAGCGCGTTGGCGATCAGGATGCCCACCACGGCCTTCCAGCCGAAGTGCGAGAGCATGTAGCCCGTGTCCCAGTCCCACGGCGTCGCGACCATCAGGACCGGCGGGGCGGCGAAGTGGGTCGAGCGTCCCGCCCACGGAGATGTTCACGAACAGCAGCCCGATCGTCGCGTACTTGAAGCGGGTGCTCGGCTCCAGTTCGTAGAACTTGTCGGCCAGGAGCAGGGCCGAGATGGTCATGGCCGCGGGTTCGGTGATGAACGACCCGAGGATCGGCCCCACCGTGAGGATCGTGAGCCACCAGGCGGTCAGCCGAGCCGCCGAGCAGCCCGGCGATCCGCCACATCACCCGCTCGGTGAGCTTGAGGATCGGCCGGGTGGAGGCCAGGGTCATGATGACCACCACGAACATCGCCTCGGTGAAGTTGACCCGGTGCGACCACGTAGTCGAGCGCCGTCTCCCAGTCGAAGAAGGCGACGATGGCGCCACCAGGGCGACCGCCCAGATGCCCGAAGACCGCCTCGACCTCGCCGAGGAAGTGGAACAACTCCGCGCCGTGGTGGACCGAGTTCCGCGGGACTCGCCCCTCGGCCTTCGCCTTCTCGTGCGCGTGCTCCCAGCGGTGTGAGATGGCCATGAAGCGGCTGGAGAGGAAGGTGTGCACGATCGCGGCGAGGAAGATCAGCGTCGCCACCAGGTTGAACGGCTGCTCCCGGATCCGGTGGCCGAGCACCGCCAGGAGCCCCGGGATGTCCGCGTCCACGTAGCTGTCGAGGGCAGGGGGAAAGCTGCCGCCCCCGGCCGCGGGCGGCGCGGCCGCGAACACCTCGGCGAAGCCGAGGGCGAGGGTCGCGGTCGTCAGCAGGAGGATCGAGAGGGTGGAGCGACGGCGGGACCAACGCATGGACTCTTCCTCTTCCGGAGGGGTGGCGGGAGGTCTGACGGACGGGGGTCGTTTACTACCCGAACCTTTCGCCTTGTCAACCCTCCGGCTCCCCCCCTCGGTCGTCACTCCGCCTTGTCCTCCGGGCCGGAGACCGGGCGGGCCTCGGCGAGCCAGGCGAGGAACAGCGTATAGCCCAGGACGAGGACGATCGAGCCGACGAAGAGGCCGATGAGCCCCATGGCCAGGAAGCCCCCGATGGCGCCGAGGAAGATCACGACCATGGGGACGTTCACGCCGCGCCCGAGCAGGATGGGCTTGAGCACGTTGTCGAGGAGCCCCACGAAGACGCACCACACAAGGAAGAGCACCGCCGTGAGCGTACCGGCTGTTGAGAAGACATAGACGATCGCACCCAGCAACACGACCGCCGGCCCGATCTGCACGATGGCGAGCACCAGGCAGATCAGGGCCCAGAGGCCGGCCCCTGGGACGCCGGCCGCCAGGAACCCGATGCCCGCCAGCGCCGACTGGATGAGGGCCACGCCGATGATGCCCCGGGCCACGCTGCGCACCGTCGCGTCGGCCAGCCTCGTGAGTTCGGGTCCCCGGCGGCCGACGATCCGGGTGGCCACCGCCTCGGCCGCGTCGGCCGCCCCCTCGGAGTGCGCCAACAGGACTCCGGCGATCACGATCGACAGGACGAACTGGAGGACCTGCAGGCCGAAACTGGCAGCGGCAGCCAGCAGCCACGCGCCGAGCGCCTTGAGTTGGGGCTGGACCTGGGCCAGCGCGTCCTTCAGGTTCTCGGAGGCCAGCGTCCAGAACCGGGCCAGGGGCTCGCCGACCAGCGGCCACCCGGCCACGCTGTCGGGAGGCGGCGGGATGTGCAGCGTGCCTCCGGAGAGCTGGCCTGCGAGTTTCCTAGCTCCCTCCACGAAGGTCCCCGACAGGAGGACGGTGGGCACGGCCAGCAGGACGAGGGCCAGCAGGGTGAAGAGGGCCGCCGCCAGGCCCCGGCGCCCACCGAGGGCGCCGGCGATGCGCACGTACCCCTGCCGCCCCGCCAGCGCGAGGATCGCGCCCCACGTCACGATCCCCACGAACGGCCGGACGATCTGGAAACACCACGCGGCGAGCAGGACGACGAATCCGATCCGGATCGTCGCCTCCACCGCGGTGCCGACGAACCCTTCCCTCCGGTCCCACCCGTCGCCGCTGCTCACGATGCGTCCCTCCTCTTCTCCCGCGCGGCCGCACAGGATGCCGACGGCATCAGGACGGTCCCGAACCCCGCTGACTGATCTCGAGCCCGACGAGCCGGGCCACCAGCACCGCCAGGTAGATCTGCCCGGTGAGCGCCTCGATGGCCGCCAGGGACCGGGCCCCCTCGCTCAGCGGCGTGATGTCCCCGTACCCCAACGTGCTCAGGGTGATGAAGCTGTAGTAGAGGAGCTGTCTGAAGATCTCCCCCCCTGTTCCGGCGGCTGCGGTGCTTCCTAGAACCAGGTTGAAGGACCCTGGCTGCAGCGCCTCCAGAATCGTGAAGACGATGCCCCACATGTAGCCCAGGAGTAGGTACACGCTCAGGGCACCGCTGATCTTCGCCGGCGTCACGCGCTCGGCTCGCACCACGTCGGCAAGGATGGCGGCGCCGCTCACGGCGACCGCCGCCGCGGTTAGGGCCAGTTGTACCACGAGCGCGAGGGGCGGGAGTTCCACGAAGTCGCCCGCCCAGCGCAACGCCACCGCACCCGCGACGAGAAGCCCGACGGTCCAGCGCAGGCGGGGTCGGTTCAGTGTGGCGAACACCAGCCCGAGCAGCACCAGCGTCATGAACGCGCTGAGCAGGGGCTTGACCATTCCCCGATCCGGGAGGAACGGGAAGACCGCCAGCATGAGGAACAGCCCGCCGAGCAGGACCCCGTGGTTGACCAGGACGCCTCGCCGCATCGTCTCCTCCCGCCTCTTCCCGAATGCCCCGGGGAGCGGCGCAGCCTAGATTGCGAGGGCCTCTGGGTCCTCCGAGAAGTAGCGCCGCACCACCCGCGCGAGTTCCTCCCGCAGTCCGCCGTCGTCCCTCCCCGACAACTCCCCGTACACGCGTTCCGCCATGCGTTCGAAGACGTCGAAGAGGTCGGGGTCGAAGTGGCTCCCCCGGCCCCCCCGCAGGATCCCCATGGTCTGCTCGAGCGAGAGCGGTTCCTTGTAGGGTCGCCGGGAGGTCAGGGCGTCGAACACATCGGCGATGGCGAAGATCCGCGCGGTCGCCGGGCTCGCCTCTCCCTTCAGGCCCCTCGGGTAGCCGGTGCCGTCCACCTTCTCGTGGTGGTTGCCGACGACCTCCAGAGCATCCTGCAGCCACCGCGACGGCCCGACGATCTCGACGCCGTGGTCCACGTGGCGCCGCATGTGGGAGAACTCCTCCTCCGTGAGCCGAGCCGGCTTCAGGAGGATGTCGTCGGGGATGGCGATCTTCCCCACGTCGTGGAGGAAGGCCCCCTTGATCAGCGAGCGGATTCGGGCGTCGTCGAGGCCCGCCGCTTCCGCGATGCGCACGGACAGCAGAGTGACCCGGTAGTTGTGCGCGTCGGTGTCGCTGTCGCGCTTCGCGATCGCGCTGCCGAGCACCTTCAGGGTCTCCAGGTGGGATTCCAGCAGGTCGAGGGAGAGGTCGGTCACCCGGCGCAGCAGGCGCACGATGACCGGGTACAGGACCAGCGCCGTCACCAGCACCACGCAGACGCTGGCCAGCACGGCCCGGTACCCACCCCGCCGCACCGCCGCCACCGTCTCGGCGGACGGAGCGAAGACCCCCTCGGCACGACCGATCGTCTCGCCGCCCACTCCCGTCAGGGGAATGCCGACCCGCACGTGGGGGGTGCCGCCGACCCGGAGGATCTGGCGCCCGGCAGGCCCCCCGTTCAGAGGGGACATCCCCTCCACCCGCTCCCGGATCGCCTCCAGCGGGGGGTATCCTTCGTCCGCGTACTCCGTCAGCAGCACTCCTGTCCGATCGTAGAACCGGACCACCACGAAATGGCCCAGGGTGCCCTCCCTCCTCCGGGAGGCGATATCGGCGAGGCGCTTTCGCAGCGAACCGCCATCCGACCGCTCCAGCGTTCCGAAGAGCGCCTCGATCTCCGCGCCCAGCACGGCCGCAGTGGCCGCGGCCCGGTCGAGGACGACGTCCCCCAGGCGTCCCCAGCGCACCGCCAGCGTCGCCCCCCCCACGGCCGTCGAGACGACGAGCGTGGCGAGCGCCAACTGCCGGACCAGCTTCCGGTGGATGCTCCGGTGCGCCAAGAGGTTCCTCCCCGATCCGCGTTCCCGCCCCCGGGGCCCTGCGACCCGTGCGCCCCGTGTACCAGAGTTGGGTTTGGGCCACAATCCCGGGGCAGGATTCTCCGGCCGGAAGCTCGCCCCGGAAACCCCGGCCGGCGGGCATCCCGGCGGGGCCGACGCCGGAGGTGTCTTGACAACCTCCCGGGCGCCCGCATAGTGGCCCTCCAGGACGCCTTGGGAGGGAATCCCTCCGGCGCCGTCCATTTTCATTGCAGCGCCATGGCTCGAAAGGAGGACCCGATGGAGCGACTCGGCCAGTTCGCGCGGCCCCGGTCCCGACGCGAACTACTGAAGGGCTCGGCCCTTGTGCTGGCGGGAGGCCTGGCAGGCACGACCGCCCGGACGGCCTGGGCCGCGACCGACCCCGCGACGCACCAGGCGCCGCCGTTGCCATGGAAGTGGGCGAAGCTCGACCCGGAGGAGGCCGGGCGGAGGGCCTATCGCTTCTACTTCGACAAGGGCGGCTGCGGCTCGGGCGCCTACCTGGGCCTACTCAGTCTCCTCAAGGAACAGGTCGGATACCCGTGGATCACCCTGCCGGACCTGATGATGTCCCACGCCGCGGCCGGTTACGGCGGTCACGGCACCCTGTGCGGGTCCCTCGGCGGCGCCTCCTGCATCATCAACCTGGTGGCGTACAAGGAGAAGGACGACATCTACAAGCAAATGATCGACCGCCTGTTCTACTGGTACGCCCAGCAGGAGTTCCCGACCGAACGGTTCGACGACATTTCGTCCATGCCCAAGCAGGTGAAGGTGAAGGCGATGTCGCCTCTCTGCCACACCTCGGTGTCGAAATGGTCCATGGAGGCTGGCGAACAGATTTCATCCAAGGCGAAGAAGGAGCGCTGCGCAAAGGTCACGGGGGAAGTTGTTTACACGGTCGCCTTCTATCTGAACGAATACTTCGACGGGAAGTGGACTCCTGCCAAGTGGGCACCCTCCGACGAGATCAAGCACTGCGTGGAGTGCCACGGACCGGACGACATGGAGCATACGAAGGCGAGCATGAACCACCAGCAGGGCCACATGGAGTGCCTGATGTGCCATAGCGACCACACGAAGGGTTCCGCCAAGTAGCGCAGCGGCCTGGCTCCGGAACCCCAGCCGCAACGGAGAGGCCGGCCCGGGAGGAGGATGCCAGCACGCAGCGGCTCCCTCCCGGGGTCCGTCTTCGCCCCCCGCCCGGCCGCCGCCGAAACCCCGCCTGGAGAAGCCATGGATACTGCCCACCCCACCCACGACCCATCGGAGCGGATTTTCTGCGACGCCGAACCCGACTACCGGCGACCTGCCCTCCAGATCCCCGCGGAGGCTCGGGAGCGCATGCGCCGCAGGCTGGGGTTCCTCTACGGCGACGAGGTCGCCGCCCGGTACCTGCCGGAGCTCGAACGCCGCCTCCGGGTCCACTACGCCCACAAGCCGCCCGAACTCCGGGCGCAGGACGAGACGTTCGACCCCGCGCTAGCGGTTCACCGAGAAGGACGTGGTCCTCATCACCTACGGGGACCTCCTGGTCGGCGGAGGGCACTCCCCCCTGGCCACCCTGGCCGCGTTCCTGGAGCGCCCGAAGCTGCGCGGCATCTTCAACACGATCCACATCCTTCCGTTCTTCCCCTACTCCTCGGACCGCGGCTTCTCGGTCGATCAGCTTCAGGACGGTGGACCCGAACCTCGGCTCCTGGCAGGACATCGCGGAGATCGGGAAGGCGCTACCAGCTCATGTTCGACGGCGTGCTCAACCACGCCTCCGCCCAGAGCTGGCAGTTCCGCGAGGCGCTCAACGGGCACCCCTACTGGCGGGAGTTCGTGATCCGCTACTCGTCGCCCGACGAGCTCACGCCCGAGCAGCGCCGGATCATCCGCCGCCCGCGGACCTCGGACGTGCTGACCGCGCTTCGAGGCCCTGGACGGCCCGATGTGGGTTTGGACCACCTTCTCACCGGACCAGATCGACCTCAACTACAAGAACCCGGAAGTCCTCATGGCGAGCGTCGACACGCTGCTCCTCTACGTTCGCCGGGGCGCGGACATCCTCCGGCTCGACGCGGTGACCTACCTTTGGGATGAGCTCGGCACCACCTGCGCGAGCCTGGAGCAGACCCACGAGATCATCAAGCTCTTCCGCGACGTGCTCGGACGTGGTGGCCCCGCGGGTGGCCCTGCTCACCGAGACCAACGTGCCCCACGCGGAGAACATCTCCTACTTCGGCGACGGGCGGGACGAGGCGCACATGGTGTACAACTTCGCGCTGCCGCCCCTGGTGCTGCACACCTTCTACACGGCGGACGCCACGCCCTGTCCGAGTGGGCCGCGTCCCTGGAGTACCCCTCCGAGTTCACCACCTACCTCAACATCCTGGACACCCACGACGGGATCGGGATCCTCGGCGTCCAGGGCATCCTCTCGCCGGAGCAGGTCGCGGCGATGATCGAGCAGGCAAGGGAGCACGGGGCGTTCGTGTCCTACCGGAGCGCGGAGGACGGATCGGAGCAGCCCTACGAGATCAACACCACCTGGTACAGCGCCCTCAACGGGAAGGACCGCGAGGAGGACCTGCTCTTCCAGTTGCGCCGGTTCACCGCGTCGCGCAGCGTGGCGCTCGTGCTGAAGGGCGTGCCGGGGATGTACCTCCACGGAGTCCTCGGCACCGAGAACGACCCCTCGGTCGTGGAGCGGTCGGGCTCGAAGCGCGACGTCAATCGGCTGCCCGTCCACGTCGAGCGCCTCAACGAGGAGCTCAAGGACCACCGCTCGAAGCTCTCCCTGCTTCGCGACGAGATGGCCCGGATCGCGGAAGTCCGGGTGGCGGAGCCCGCCTTCCACCCCGGAGGGGCCCAGCGGGTGCTCCGCCTCTCGCCCCGGGTGTTCTCCGTGCTCCGCAGCTCCCCGGGGGGAGAGCGCCACGTCATCGCCCTGATCGGAGTCGGTGCGGACCCGTGCCGGTTGGACATCGGAGTCGCGGAGCTCGGCTTCGACGACGGGCCTTGGAAGGACCTCGTGACGGGCGCGGTCTACGCGGTCGGCAACGGCCGGATCGACGTCGCGGTCCAACCCTACGACGTCATCTTCCTGGCCCGGGGAACGCCGTGAAGGTGCTCACCACCCCGCGCATGGAGCGGTGCATCGGCTGCCACTCCTGCTCCCTGGCCTGCGCGCGCCTCGTGCACGGGCGCCTGTCGTGGGACACCGCCGGCATCCGGATCCTCTCCTCCGGCGGGCTCTCGACGGGCTTCGAGGCCAAGCCCTGCCTCGCCTGCGACCCGGCACCGTGCGCCGAGGCGTGCCCCACCGGCGCCACGGCCCAGCGCCGGGGAGGCGGTGTCCTCGTCCGGAAGAAGCTCTGCATCCGGTGCGGCAAGTGCGCCCGGGCGTGCCCCGTGGACGCGATCTACCTGGATCCCACGGGCGAGCCGTTCGTCTGCATCCACTGCGGACGGTGCGTGCCCTACTGCCCCCACGAATGCCTGGCGCGATGGTCGATGCCGGGCAGGAGGCGGCACCGTGATCCGCGACCACTTCCGGGTTCTCGCCGTCGATCTCTCCTCCGGCCGGGGCGGCCGTGGAAGCCGTGGACGGCCGGGACGCGGTGGCCGGCGGCAGCGGGCTCGCGGCGCTGCTCTTCGAGCGCTACGGCCGGCTCGACAGGCCTTGGGACGATCCGGAACAGCCGCTGATCTTCGCCATCGGCCCGCTGACCGGCTACTTCCCCCTCATGAGCAAGACGGTGTGCGCCTTCCGCTCCCCCTACCACGACCAGTACGCGGAGAGCCACGCCGGGGGACGCTCCGCGCTATGCCCTGCGCTTCGCCGACCTGGACGCCCTCGTGGTGACCGGTCGGGCGCAGCGCCTCGAGCTGCCTCTCCGTGGGGTCGAAGCACCTGGATCTCGCGGACGTCTCCTTCATGGCCGGGATGGACGTGCAGGCGTCGGGGAAGCTGCTGCGCCGCATGCACCGCGGCGCCGGCCACCGGAGCATCCTGCGGATCGGGCCGGCGGGCGAGCGGGGAGCCTCCACCGCGTGCATCAACGTCGACACCTACCGCCACTTCGGGCGGCTCGGGGGCGGCGGAGCGATGGGGGCGAAGAACCTGAAGGCCGTCGTGATCCGGGGCGACGGGGCGTTCCCGCTGCCGGAGGGAAAGGACTACCCGAAGCTCTTCGAGCACGTGTACCGGCAGCTCACCGCCACGGAGATGATGAGCAAGTACCACAACCTCGGCACGCCGGTGAACGTGGCCGTCCTCAACGAGCTCCGCGCCCTGCCGTGCCGGAACCTCCAGCAGACCCGCGACGAGGAGATCGGAGGGATCACCGGGGAGGCCTTCGCGGCGAAGACCCTGCTCCGGAACACTGCGTGCGCCGGCTGCCCCGTGGGGTGCGTCCACCTCGGGTTCGTCCGGGAGAAGTTCCACGAGGAGAACCAGTACTTCTTCCGCCAGGTGTCCTACGACCACGAGCCGATCTTCGCCGTCGGCGCCATGCTGTCGGTGCGGAGCGCCTTCGACGTGCTCGCGATCCTCGACGACGTGGAGAAGGTAGGGCTGGACGTCATGTCGGCGGGGGTGGCCCTGGCCTGGGCGACGGAGGCGGCGGAGAAGGGGCTCGTCTCCGAGGTCGAGACGGTCGTACCCCTCCGTTTCGGGGACGCCGAGGGCTACCGGGCGGCGGTCCGGAACCTGGGCGCCGGGGCCAACGACTTCTACCGGCTCCTGGCCGAGGGCACGGAGAAGGCGGCGGCACGCTACGGGGGCGCCGACTTCGCGTGCGTGCTCGGCCAGGAGATGGCCGGCTACGCCACCGGCGAGGTCTTCTTCGTCTCCCAGGCGCTGGGGTTCCGACACTCCCACCTGGACGCCGGGGGCTATTCCTACGACCAGAAGGGCAAACCCCCGAACGTCGCGGAGGCCGTCGACTTCCTCGTCGAGGACGAGCGCTCCCGCGCCTTCCTGACCTCGATGGTCTCCTGCCTGTTCGCCCGCAACGTCTACACCGAGGAGCGGTTGGCGGAGTGCCTGGCCTCGGTGGGATACGGAGGCCTGGCGCAGAGCATCCCGGAGGTGTCCCGCCGCATCCAGCGCCTGCGCTGGAGGACGCGCGTCTCCACCGGGTACGACCCGCGGCGGGTCCCCATCCCGAAGCGCTTCACCGAGGTCGAGACCTGGCGGGGCCCCATCGACGCGGTCTATCTCGAGTCGTTGCGGACCGCCTACGCGGACAGGATCCTGGAGATGGCGAAGGACGACCCCGCCCCCCCGTGACCGGAAATCGCCGGGAACACACCGGGGGGGAAGGAGGCTCCCATGAGCGATGCCGGCACCGGAAAGCCCGCGCCTTCGTCCCTGCTGGGCCGGGTGCACGGCGCGGAAAAGGCCTTCCTCGCGGGCCGGCGAAACCGCGGGGCGGACCTCGAGAGCGCGGTGACCTTCTTCCTCGAGTTCCTCCGGGGATTCGAGACCCTCGACTTCCAGGGCCCCTGCGTCACGGTGTTCGGTTCCGCGCGCTTTCGCGAGGGGCACCGGTACTACGAGCTGGCGCGCGCCGTCGGCGCGGGCCTCGCGAGGGCGGGGTACACGGTGATGACCGGAGGCGGCCCCGGGATCATGGAGGCCGCGAACCGGGGCGCCAAGGAGGCCGGGGGCTCAGCATCGGCTGCAACATCGAGCTCCCGATGGAGCGGAAGCCCAACCCCTACCTAGACCGGTTCGTCGAGTTCGAGCATTTCTTCATCCGCAAGGTCATGCTCGTGAAGTAATCGAGCGCCTTCGTGGTTCTGCCGGGCGGGTTCGGCACCCTCGACGAGGCGTTCGAGGTCATCACGCTCAAGCAGACGGGCAAGCTCGAGGCGTTCCCCGTCGTCGGCATGGGCGGGGCCTTCTGGGACCGGCTGCGCGACTTCGCCCGGGACACCCTGGTCTCCGAGGGGACGATCGCCCCCAAGGACCTCCAGCTCATCCAGTTGGCGGAGACCGTCGAGGACGCCGTTCGGATCATCCGGCAGGGGACCTCGGCCGGATCGTGAGGGGGCGGGCGCCGTGCCGGGCCTCCGTCGGACCCGCCTTCACGCGAACGCGATCACGTTCTTCATCCCCGTGGCCCGACCGAGCAGCAGGTCCGCGTATCCCTCCACGGGAAACCGCCCGGTTACGAGGGCGCGCAGGGCCGACGGCCAGAGGCGGTCGAACTCCGCCAGGGCCCGGGTCGCGGTCTCGAAGGACTCCCTCCCGGCGTTGACGCTTCCCAGCACGGCCTGGTTCTTGAGCACCAGGTTGCGCATCAGGAGATCGGCGTCCAGTTCGATGGGCGCCTTCCGCCCCGGAACGCCCGTGAACACGAAGGCGCCGTTGTTGCCGAGCACCCGCAAGGTGTCGAAGGCCACCTTCGACGCGCCCACCGCCTCCAGGATGACGGCCACCGGCCCGGCCCTCTCGGCGAGCTCGTCCACGGAGTGGGTCTCGGACGAGACGTAGGTCGCCCCGATGGACTCGACGAGGGCCGCCTTGGGGTTCGGGGCGGGGCTGCGGGAGTAGACGAACGTGTCGAACCCGTAGGCGCGCAGACCCATGGCCCCCAGGAGCCCCACCGGCCCCGCGCCGAGTACCACGGCGTTCCGCCCCCTGCCCACGCCGGCCCCCGGGGCCGCTCCGGAGACCCACGGGAGCCTCTGCTGCACCTGCCAGACCTCGTGGAGGGCCTTCGCCACCACGGTGGTGGGCTCCACCAGGACGGCCACCTCCCGGAGCTCCGGCGCGACCTCGACCACGTAGCGCTCGTCCTCCACCACGAACTCGGTCAAGTAGCCGTGGGCGCGGAAGATCCCCCGCTCCGTGTAATCGCCCGTCACGCAGAAGTCCTGGCGCCCCGCCCGACAAGCCGGACAGGTGCGGTGGCGGCACGGCCGGCGCACCATGGCCACCACCAGGTCGCCCGGGCTCAGGGACGCGACCTCCGCCCCCACCTCCACGACCTCGGCGAGCGACTCGTGCCCGAGCACGAGATGGTCGGAGCCGGCCGGCGGCGTCCCGTACTCGAAGGCGCAGATCTCCCGGTCGGTTCCGCAGATCCCCACCTCGAGCATCCGGAGCTTGACCTGGGTCGGCCTCTGGATGACGGGCTCGGGATGATCCACCAGTCGAACCTGCTTCTCGCGCGGGAACACGGCGACAGCCTTCATGGAGATCCTCCGTCAGCGGGCGCGCAGCACCGCACGCGCCGGGGCGCCGTCCGCGCCGAGAAGTCGCAGGGGCAGGCACACGAGTTCGTACTCCCCCGGGGCCACCGGCCCCAGGTTCAGCCCTTCGATGATCCAGATGCCTGCCCGCAGCAGGGCGAGGTGGGTTTCGACCCCGTCGGCCTCGTAGCCGCCCACGCTCAGGTAGTCGACGCCCAGGGTCCGGATGCCGCGGTCGGCGAGGAACTCGGCCGCGTCGGCCCGCAGGTGCACGAACCCGGGGTCGAAGGGCTCGCGCTCCCATCGGCGCCGGGAGTTGCGGGTCTTCACCAGGAGCCGCTCGCCGGGGCTCGGGGCGAAGGGCCGGAGGTCAGCGGCGCTCACGCTCGCCGAGGCGAGGATCTCCACCACTCGGCATGGGCCGATGCCGGCGTCGAGCGGCATCTCGTCGATGCCCCGCCCTCCCCGGACGAAATGCAGGGGCGCGTCCATGTGGGTGCCGGTGTGGGCTCCCACATCCAGATGGGTGAGGTTGGCGGGCGCCCCCGCCTCCAGGTCCTGTACCCGGCGGATGACCGCAGGGGGGTCGCCGGGCCAGTGGACCATGCCGTCGGAGAGGGTCGCGGAGATGTCGATCCACGTGTCGCTCACGGGAAGCCTCGTCGCTCTTGGCAAACTGTTCTTTTCATCTCTCCCGCCGCAGTTTGACCACACGTCGTCCCGAGCGGACGAAGAGTGCCGAAAACTCCTTGCGGGCCGGATCCCACCGATAACGCGGAGATGCCGGAGGCGCTCCGCGGTGCCGGCGCCTATACCACCGCCGAACGGGCTTCGCCGAAGGCATCGGGACTCGGCAGGCCGGAAGGGTCACGGGGCACCGTGTCGAGCCAGCCACTCGTCGGCGAGGCGAGTCGCTTCCACGATCTGCTCGCGCCGCATCACGGCTGCGATGCGGCTCCGGCTCTTGGCGGCCTCTTCGTTGCCCTGGGCTTCGGCGAGGCTGAACCACAGATGAGCCTGGACCAGTTCGCGCGGCACGCCCCTGCCCCTCTCGTACATGCGCCCCAGGTTGTTCTGACCCCACTCGTGCCCCTGCTCCGCTGCTTTGCGCCACCACTTGGCCGCCTCGGAATCGTCTTGCGAGACACCCAAGACCCCCTGGGAATACACGAAGCCGAGGTGGTGCTGGGCATCGCCGTGGCCCTGCCCGGCGGCCTCTTGCAGCCACCGCAGCGCCTCGGCATTGTCGACGGCCACACCTCGGCCGGCGTAGAGGGCGCGAGCCAGTTCCCATTGTGCCTCGGCGTCACCCTGCAAGGCCTCTTGCTGCAACACTCCCACATCCTCGCCCAACGCCACGCACGCGAAGCCCGCGAGGATGCACGCCCCCGTGCAAACCCGTTTCGTCCAACGTCTCACCGCTCGCCTCCCGTTCGTTCGACTCCCGGCACCATGTCCCGATCGCGCCACCTCTTGCCCGATCGCAGACGTTCGCGCCTCTCCTCACCCGCGGCGTAGGTGCATACCCCGGCGGGTCGCCTCCCGTTTCCGCTTGTATGTTCAGTCACGTGATATGGTCTCAAAGTCGTTGGGACGTGGTAGACCGTTACCCCTCTCATTCGGCGGCGGCCTCACCGGCGCCGAAGGCGCCCCGCAGCGACGGGTTTGCCCGGACGACGGCCTCGCGCAGACGGGCGATGTAGTCGGGGGGAAACGTCCACACCGGCGTCTCCGACATGGGCACGAGGCCGCGATCCTCCGGCGACAACCCGTAGCGCAGCGTCATCAGGATGTCACTGCTGGCCCACGGGCTGCTGCGAAAGTAGGCGTGGCCGTGGCCGTTGCCGGTCGCCGCGTCCTTCGCCTCGGTCACGTTGACGAGGTCGAGCGCATCCATTCGCCGGAGCATCTCCGCCGTGTGGGGCTTCATCTCCACCGGCCCCTCGAGCTGTCCCAGGCGCTTTCGGCGCAGCAGCGTCTGCGACAGGCTGAGCGCCCGGTCGCGCGCCGACAGGTAAATGGTCAGGTAATCCGGGATGTTCAGCAGCCCGTCGACGATGTACCCGGCCATCACCTCGCGGTCGATGTCGCTCCCGATCAGCACGACGTTTCCGATTCGAAGCCGTTCCTTCGCCTGGTCCGCGGGCAGATGCTGGTGCTTGAGCGCCATGCGGTGAAGGGTCACGCCGACCACACGGGTGCCCTGGCTGTAACCGATGATGTGGATACGCCGCGCGTCGGTCTCCTCGGCCAGGTATTCCAGCAGCGTGGCGAAGTGGTGGGCAGCGATGTCCGTCGTTTCGGCGTCGGCGAAGTACGCCCACCGGCTGGGCGTCGACGGCCACGCATACGCGACGGCCGCTCCTTCGTAACCTAGATAGTGCCAAACCTCGGCGACGACGAGGACCGGATTGTCGAACACCACCTTGTAACCGTGCACGTAGAGGAACACGTCCTGCTGCTTCGAGACGGCGAGTTTGGCGTTGATCAGCTCGGCGAAACGCTGCGCGGGCACCCGAGACTTCTGCGTGGCCAAGTCCGGCGCGACGAACGGGTGGAAACTACGGTCGAGGATGCCGAACTCCTCGACGGCCGTTACGGTGAGCGGGTAAGAGGCGGTGCGCGTCTTCGCAAGGGAGATGCGGCGAGCCTCCTCCCACGTCATCGGGTTGTCGCCGAGCTCGATCTCGGCTATCCCCAAGCGCAGCAGGTGCCCCCGCTCATTCGCGTAGAAGCGCTCCGCCGAGGCAGCATCGGCAGCGGCCGCGATCGGAGCCCGGTCCGTGGCGTACAGGATGCCCCGGTAGGGACTCTCCGAAATCTCGCCCATGTCGGTGAACGGCGTTAGATTCCGATCGTCGTAGACGTCCGGCGCCGGCATCAGGTCGATGTGGTACGACCCGCTCGATGCGCAGCCCGAGAGCAGCCACAGCGCCGCACCCGTGGCCACGGACACCCACCGGCCGCGCCGACGCTGCCCACGAAGGGGATGGCTCGATCGCATCTCCGAAATCCCGCCTCTCGGCCGCACCCGGATCTTCCAGTCCGCTGCAATATAGCACCACGTCGCCCGAACGCCTCCGTCACGGGCATCGGGTACCGAGCCCAGACGCCGAGCGGACCCCGTGAGGGATGCACCCGGAGAGGCCGCTTCTTCCCCTCCCCGAAGTGCGATCAGCGGCATGCACCGGAAAGCGCCCGGCAAGGCCTGCGCCGGGTGCCGAACCTCGACAGGAACCGCCAGGCCGGCCCGAGTGATACAGGCACCCCTTTCCGACTGCCCTCCCGCCCCCTGTGCTTCCATCACGGTGGGGACTTGGGGGCAGCAACCGAGGGGCCGAATTCCCCGGAGTTGGACAGCGGAGGTCCCCCGAGCAAGACTTCGGTGGCCGGGGACGGTCTGTACTGCAACGGGCGCAGCGCGAGACCCGGGCGCGCGGGAAGGGAACGAGAGAACATGAAGACGACGGAGCACGGAAGGCTGGAAGAAGCCGCGGCAGGAAGCGCCCCCTGGAAGAAGTGGGGCCCGTACCTGAGCGAACGCCAGTGGGGCACGGTGCGGGAGGACTACAGCGAGAACGGCGACGCCTGGAACTTCTTCACCCACGACCACGCCCGCTCGCGCGCGTACCGCTGGGGCGAGGACGGGATCGCCGGCCTCTCCGACGACAAGCAGCGCCTCTGCTTCGCACTGGCCCTGTGGAACGGCCGGGATCCGATCCTCAAGGAGCGCCTTTTCGGCCTCACCAACAGCGAGGGCAACCACGGCGAGGACGTGAAGGAGTACTACTTCTACCTCGACAGCACGCCGACCCACTCGTACATGAAGTACCTCTACAAGTATCCCCAGGCGGCCTACCCCTACGCGGACCTGGTCGCGACGAACCGTCGTCGCACCCGGGACGAGATGGAGTACGAGCTCCTCGACACGGGCGTCTTCCAAGACGACCGCTACTTCGACGTCTTCGTCGAGTACGCCAAGGCCGGCCCGGAAGACATCCTGGTGAAGATCACGGCTTACAACCGCGGGCCGGAAGCGGCAGAGCTCCATCTCATCCCGACGCTGTGGTTCCGCAACGACTGGTCATCGTGGATCTCCGGTCCGGGCAGGGCCCTCGAGAAGCCGAACCTCGGGCAGATCGCGGCGGCGGCGGGGACGACCGCGGTGGCGGCAACGCATCGGCTGCTGGGGCAGTTCGTCCTCTCCTGCGAAGGCGAGGTACCGCTCCTGTTCACCGAGAACGAGACGAACCACGAACGGCTCTTCCCGGGTCAGAAGAACGAGAGCCCCTTCGTCAAGGACGGCATCAACGACTGCGTGGTGGGAGACAACCGGGAGGCGGTGAACCCCGTACGGCAGGGCACCAAGGCCGCGGCGCACTATCGGCTTACGGTGGGGCCCGGCGAGTCGGCGGCCGTCCGGCTGCGGCTGACCGGGGTGGCTGGGGGCGGGAGCGGCAAGCCCAAAGCCGCCGCATCCCGATTCGGCGCGGGGTTCGACGAGATCGTGGCCCTGCGGCTCCGAGAGGCGGACGAGTTCTACCGCTCCGTGACCCCTCCCTCCGCTTCCCCCGACGCGGCCCGCGTGATGCGCCAGGCCATCGCGGGCATGCTCTGGAGCAAGCAGTTCTACTTCTTCGACGGCGACAACTGGCTGGACGAGCACCGATCCAACCCGCTCCACACCGGCTACCGCAACGCCCGGAACTCGGAGTGGTTCCACATGCTGAACGAGGACGTCATCTCGATGCCCGACAAGTGGGAGTACCCGTGGTACGCGGCTTGGGACCTCGCGTTCCACACCCTCCCGCTCTCCATCGTCGACCCCGACTTCACCAAGGACCAGCTGAAGCTGATGCTCCGCGGGAACTACATGCACCCCAGCGGCCAGATTCCCGCCTACGAGTGGAACTTCAGCGACGTGAACCCACCGGTCCACGCCTGGGCGACGCTCTTTCTGCACCGCACCGAGCAGGCCCTGGGCCGCGGGACGGACCTCGAGTTCCTCGTGGCGACGTTCAACAAGCTGCTGCTCAACTTCACCTGGTGGGTGAACCGCAAGGACCGGTTCGGAAAGAACGTCTTCGAGGGGGGCTTCCTCGGCCTCGACAACATCGGCGTGTTCGACCGCAGCGCCCCGCTGCCGACCGGCGGCCACCTGGAGCAGGCGGACGGCACCGCGTGGATGGCGCTGTTCAGCCAGAACATGACGGAGCTCGCGGTCGAACTCGCCGCCCACGACCCCACCTACGAGGACATGGTCCTGAAGTTCGCGGAGCACTTCTACTACATCGCCGCGGCCATGAACCGGCCGGGGCCGGAGGGCATGTGGGACGAGGAGGACGGCTTCTACTACGACCTGCTGCGGCGCCCGGACGGAAGCGCCACCAGGCTCAAGGTGCGCTCCATGGTGGGGCTCCTGCCCCTGTGCGCCACCACGGTGACCGAGGCCTGGCAGCGGGAGCGCGTCCCGAGGGCGCTCGCCCACGCCGCGGAGCGCCTGCGCCGGATGCCCGAACTCCTCACGACCATCCATCCCACGGGTCCCGGGCACCTGGGCGTGGCGGACCGGGGGATCATGGCCCTCGTCAACCCGGAGCGGCTCCGCCGGATCCTCGCGAAGCTGCTCGACGAGAGCGAGTTCCTCGGCCCCCACGGCATCCGCTCGCTCTCGAAGTTCCACGAAGGGAACCCATACGTCTTCCGCGTGCACGGGAAAGAGTACAGGGTCGACTACCTGCCCGCGGAGTCGAACACCGGCATGTTCGGCGGCAACTCCAACTGGCGGGGGCCGATCTGGATGCCGGTGAACGCGATGATCATCCGCGCTCTCCTGAATTTCTATCTCTACTACGGCGACGACTTCCGGATCGAGTGCCCCACGGGCTCGGGAAAGCTCATGAACCTCTTCGAGGTGAGCAAGGAGATCGCCGACCGTCTCACCCGGATCTTCACCCGCGACGCCCAGGGCCGGCGGCCCGTCTACGGCAGCACCGAGAAGTTCCAGACCGACCCCCACTGGAGGGACCACGTCCTCTTCTACGAATACATCCACGGCGACAACGGCGCCGGCCTCGGCGCCAGCCATCAGACCGGTTGGACCGGGCTCGTGGCCAAGATCATTCAACTGTACGGCTTGCTGGACCCGAAGCGGTTCCTGGAGGAGGGCAAGCGGAGCAGCTTCGCGAAAGGCCCGTCGGAAGCCGTGGAGACGAAGGGATGAACCCGTGGCCCCCCCATCCGATCCTGTACGAGATCAATGCCTGGGTGTGGCTGCGTGAACTCGCCCGCAAGCACCGGCGGCCGGTAAGCCTCGCGACGGTTCCCGGGGAGGAGTGGGACGCCGTCTCTTCGCTCGGTTTCGACGCGGTCTGGCTCATGGGGGTGTGGGAGCGAAGCCCCCGGGGGCTTGCCGTGGCGCGGGGAAACCCCGGCCTCGCAGCCGACTTCCAGAGGGCCCTGCCGGACCTGCGCCCCGAGGACGTGGTGGGCTCTCCCTACTGCGTGCGCCGCTACGAGGTCGATCCCGGGCTGGGCGGGCCCGAGGCCCTGGCCTCGGCCAGGGCCGAACTCGCTGCACGCGGGCTGCGGCTGCTCCTCGACTTCGTCCCGAACCACGTGGCGCCGGACCACCCGTGGGCCGAGACGCATCCCGAGCACTTCGTGCGCGGGAGCCCGGAAGATCTCGCACGGGAACCCGGCGCCTTCCTGAAGGTCGGCGGCCGGGTCTACGCCTGCGGCCGCGACCCCTTCTTCCCACCGTGGCCCGACGTACTCCAACTCGACGCCTTCGCTCCGGGGCTGCGGGCAGCCGCCGCGCAGACCGTTCGGAGCATCGCCGCCCAATGCGACGGGGTGCGCTGCGACATGGCCATGCTGCTCCTCAACGACGTCTTCGCACGCACCTGGGGCGAGCGGGTCGGAGCCAGGCCGCCCGAGGAGTTCTGGACGGCCCTGATCCCCGCCGTGCGAAACGACCACCCCGGCTTCCTCTTCCTGGCGGAGGCCTACTGGGACCTGGAGTGGGAGCTCCAGCAGCAGGGGTTCGACTACTGCTACGACAAGCGCCTCTACGACCGCCTCGAGCGGGGGGACGCCGAGGGCGTGCGGCTCCACCTCGTGGCCGACCCCGCATTACCAGCGCAAGCTCGTCCGCTTCGTCGAGAACCACGACGAGCCGCGCGCCGCGGCCCCTTCCCGCCGGGGAAGGACCGGGCGGCGGCGGTCGCCGCCCTCGCGGTCCCCGGGGCCAAGCTGCTGCACGAGGGGCAACTCCAGGGCCGGAAGGTTCGCCTGCCGGTCTTCCTGAACCGGCGCCCGGAGGAACCCGCCGATCGGGACCTGGAGGGCTTCTACCGCCGCCTCCTGGCGGAGATCGCCGGGGAGCCCTTCCGGACGGGCCGGTGGGCGCCGTGCGGGGCGACAGGGTGGCCGGACAACTCCACCCACAGGAACCTCGTCGCCTGGGGCTGGGAGAAGGGGACCGCCAGGAGACTCGTTGCCGTCAACCTCTCGGGCGCCCCCGCGCAGGCCCTCCTCCGCCCCCCCTGGGACGACCTGCGGGGTACGACCTGGCGGTTGGAAGACCCCCTCTCCGGGAGAGAGTTTCGAACGGCCCGGGGACGAGATGGCGGCAGCCAGCCTCTACGTCTCGCTGGACGCCTGGGGCAGCCATTTCTGGCGGCTGACCGCCCTCCGTTGAGCAGGGGCGCTACCCCTCGAGACGGCGAGTCACGTCCCGCGCGAAGCCCGCGGCCGCCTCCCCGTACAGGTTGAAGGCGAGGTCGACGCCCAATCCGCGCAGCTCCTCCACCTGGTCGTCGAACTGCGCCACCGCCGCCACGATCCCCTCGTAGTCGCCGGCGGTGAGACGCTTCGCCGCCGCCACGTTGGCCGCGTGGGTCGGCATGGCCAGGACCACCATGCGGAGGCGCTCGCGCTCGGCCTCGACCCTCTCCCAGAAGTCGCTGTCGGTGGCATCACCGAGGATCACGTTGCGCCCCTGGTCCCGGTGCCGCCCCACGGCCCGGCCGTCGAAGTCGACGCCGACGACCACGTCGCCGTGGCGCACCCGCAGGGCGTCGTAGGTCCCGGTCCCGACCCTCCCCATGCCGAACACGGCGATCTCGGCCCCGCCGGCGTCGATGGGCAGGTCCTCGGGGTGCCTCGTCCTCGTCTCGAAGCGCCTCAGCAGTGCGTCCCAGCGGTCGTAGAGGGAGTGGGCGGCGGCGTTGAGAGGGGCAGCCGCGACGAAGGAGATCGAGAGGGCGACCGCGACGATGACCAACCACTCGCTCCCGATCCACCCGTTGCGCACCGCGATGGCCC
Organism: uncultured delta proteobacterium; assembly: GCA_963707045.1. GTDB lineage: Bacteria > Desulfobacterota > Deferrisomatia > Deferrisomatales > JACRMM01 > CAZGRT01. Next base: position 140,463 of record CAVPOV010000007.1, on the reverse strand, counting down.
CCACGATCAGGCCGAACTCGCTGTAGTTCGCCAGGCTGAGCGACGCCAGCAGCGCCGTGCGCGCCCGGAGCCGGAACCGGGCGAGGATACCGAAGAAGAGCGCGGCCTTGAACGCCGCCGCGGCGGCGAGGAGGACCGCGATCCCGAGGGCCTGCGCACTCGGGAACCCACCGAGCCCGATGGTGAGGAAGAACCCGACGAGGAAGAGGTCCTTGAAGCCCAGAAGCGCCTTCGCCAGTTCCTCGGACTTCGGGTGGCCGGCGACGAGCACTCCGATCGCGATCGCCCCAAGGTCCGCCTTCACGCCCACCGCGGCGAAGCTGCCCGCCCCGGCGACGAGCGCCATGAACAGGCCGAAGAGGATCAGCAGTTCCCCGTGGCCGCAGCGCTCCATCGCGCGGGTGAGAAGGGGCCGGACGAGGAAGAGGTAGACCGGCAGCCCGAGGGCCCACGCCGACGGGGCCTCGCCCGAGGCGGCGGTGAGGAACGCAACCGCGATCAGGTCCTGCACGATGAGGATGCCGATGGAGACGCGGCCGTGGAGCGACCCCGTCTCTCCCCGCGCCTCGAGCACCTTCACGGCGAACACGGTGCTCGAGAAGCTCAGGGCGAAGGCGACGAGGAAGCACGGCGCGGGGTCGAGCTCGCGGAAGACCGGCACCCCCGCGTAAGCCAGCCCGTAGAGCCCGCCCCCGAACACGAGAACCGTCAGCGCCATGTGCAGGCGCCGCCCCCCCAGACCTCGGGGCGGAGCAGCGTGCGCAGGCGGAGCTTCAGGCCGATGGTGAAGAGGAGGAGCGTGACGCCGAGGTCGGAGACCTCCTCCAGGACCGTGCTTCCCTCTACGCCCAGTGCGTGGAGCGCGAACCCGGCCGCGAGATACCCCACCAGGGGCGGGAGCCCCACCTGGCGCATGCCGAAGCCGAGCAGGAAGGCCAGCGTGATCCAGAGAGGGTCCACGGGTTCCGCTCCCTCCATTCACGCCCCGACCGGCGTCGAATACCGGAAGGGCTCCCGAGGCGGACGGATGGGACAGGACAGCCCGTGGGCCGCCGGGTGCGGACTCCACGGGCTGGGCACTTCGGCCTGTGCGACTCTCGTCGCGAACGCTGCCGAGCCTAGAAGGTGTAGGAAACCAGGGCCGCCGCGAGCATCTGGTTCTCGCTGCCCTCGTCCTCCACGAGCGGGCTGTCCGCCGCATCGCCGATGAGCCGCGTATAGCGCAACGCCCCGGTGAGCCCCCAATTCTTGTTGATGCTGTACATCGCGACCACGGTGGCCCCGAGGTCCTTGAAGCCGTCGTCGGCGTCGTACGTCTTGAGCCCGCTCCGCTGGGAGTCTCGGGCGCTCACGCCGAAATACGTCTTCATGTAGTCCTCGCTGGCGTAGGTCGTGAAGCCGCTCACCGTGAGCCGCGCGGAGTCCATGGGGAAGGTGTACCCGACCGTCAGCCCCACGAGCGCCCCGTCGTGGCTGTCGGCCACGTCCTGGACGATCTCCAGCTTGGCGGTCCAGTTGTCGCGGTCGAAGCCGACGAAGCCGCCGAGCTCGAACGCGGCGTCCACCTTCTCCATCCGGTCCACCCGGTTGTTGTCCACGTCGTCCCGCTCCGACCGGTAACGCGCCATCGGGCCGAGCTTCCAGTCGCCGCGGGGCATCACGTTCGCCCGAAGGGTGTTGCCGATCAACTCCACGTACCACCCGGCCGGGTCGATGAGCTTGAACAGGGGCACCGGCGCAAAGGTGTAGTCGTCCGACCCCTCGTAGTCGGGGACCATGGCCGCGCCCAGGCCGATGGTCACGACGCGGTCCTGCCGCGCCGGCTCCACCCGCGTCTCCAATTCCACGGTGCTGCCCGACGCCCAAGCCGTGCCGACCGCCAGTGTGACCGCCAGCGCCGCGGAAAGCGCGACTTTCGCCAAGATTCTCCTTCTCATGCCGACCTCCTTCTGCTGGGGCCCCACAGGGGCCCGGTCGGGTGTGCCGCACGCCGCGCACGCCCATCAGGTTCTTCGCGGCCACAGGGTAGCGACTTGTGGAACGCCGTCAAGTGGGAGCGTTGCCAAGAACCGCGCCGCGGGTAGAATGCCTGCGCAGCGCCAAACGGACGAGCCCTCGGGCCACGGGGCCGGAAGGAGGAGCGATGACGCTCAAGAGGTTTCTCGGTGTGCTCCTGTGCGCCGGCGCCCTCGCCGGATCGGCAGCGCCGGGTTTCGCCCTGGACGCCAAGCGCATCAACGACATCCGGCGTGCCGACGACTCCCAGAAACTCCTGGACCTGGCGGACAAGTTCATCAAAGAGGACGCGTCCCGACAGGCCAAGGACTTCGAGGAGGGCACCCAGATCGCCACGGAGATGGCCGTGTACCTCCTCTACATCCAGATCAAGCAGAACGAGATGATCCTCCAGAAGCTCCAGGAGCAGGTGGACAAGCCGTAGTGGGGCAGCCGGAGGGACGAGCCCCTGCGGGCCGCGCGGCGAAGAAAGGAAGGGCACCATGATGAGGAAGGCGATGATGCTGACGGCGGGGCTCACCGCGCTGGCCCTCTCGGCGGGGGCCATGGCCGAGGAGGGCACGGTGCGGGCGATGTCCCCGTGGCAGGCCCAGGGGGAGGCGTTCCTCGTGGCGCCGGGCCAGCTCCAGTTCCTGGGCAAGTTCGAGGGCATCCTGTACCTGGAGAAGGCAGAGGGGAACCTCGACGCGGCGCTGCTCCTGTGCCCGGCCAGCCAGACGGTGGACTTGGGAACCGGAGCCACCGAGGCCAAGGGCCACTGCGTGATGACGAGCGCCGAGGGGAACATGGTGTTCTCGGAGTGGACGTGCTCGGGTGCGGCGGGAAAGGGCTGCATCGGGGAACTGCGCCTCACCGGCGGGACCGGGCCCTTCGAGGGGATCAGCGGATCCGGGGAGATGGTGGTGCGCACCGTGCTGACCGGGATGGCCGCCGACCTGCGCAACGGAGAGGTCATCCGCGGCGCGGCCGGGCTGGCGGTGTGGCCGAAGCTCACCTATCGGACTCGGGAGCGCTAGGGAGGGAGCCATGAGCCGAATCGTCCTGACGATCGTCGCGGCGGGCGCCTTTACCCTCCTGGCGTCCACGAGCCACGCCTGGCGCTGCGGGAACCTGCTCGTCCGGCCGGGCATCCAGAAGGCCGCCGTGCTCCTGTACTGCGGCGAACCCGCGTACCGGGAGGATCTGGGCCAGCGGGGCGGGGAGAACGCCGAGCGGCTGATCTACGGCCCCGACGGGGGGATGTACTACCTGCTCACCTTCGAGGGCGGGTCCCTGAGGAAGATCGACCAGAAGCGGGCGCGCTGACCGAGCCGGCGGAGATCGGCCGGACCCGGCCCCGAGGAAGGAACACCTGAAGATCCACCCACTCACCAGCCTCCTGTCGGCGGTCTTCATCGTCCTGCTCGCCGCGTCCGCGCGGGCCGGCGACTCCGGCGCACCCGGCAAGCCGGAGGCGGAGGTCCGGGGCGCCCCGTGGAAACTCGTCCTCCTGGTCCGGGAGGGCACGGAGACGACCCCGGCCGCGGACGCCGTCCCAACGCTGACGATCGAAGAAGGGGGCAAGATCCACGGCCTCGCCACGCTGAACCGCTACTTCGGCCAGGTGGCGATCGGGGATGCGGGGCGACTCGAATGGGGCGCGCCGCTCGGCAGCACCATGATGGCCGGGCCCGAGCCCCTGATGGATCAGGAGACCGCGTTCCTCCAGGCGCTGCAGGCCGCGCGGAAGTTCTCCCTGCGGGAGGGCCGCCTCGTGCTCGAGGACGACACCGGCCGCACGCGCCTCGAGTTCGAGCGCTGATCCCTCGGCGCACCCCAGCGGTCGAAGGCGGTCCCCGAGGCATCCCACGCGAAGGACCTACGCCGAGACTCCTCTTCGTCTTCTTGCGCCCGCAGCCCTCCGCGGAACACCACCGCCGCGACGCTTCGCGAAGCCTTTGACACCTCCGGCCCGGCGTTGGTATCGAAGCGCCCTGCCGCGAGAACGAGGGAATGCGGCCGGGGGAGGGGCGACATGCCGAAGACGACGGGGCGTGAGGGCGTCGGACACCCCCCGGACCGGGGGGACATCGAGGCGGTCCTCGCGTCCCTTCCCGCCGCTTACTTCCTCCTCGACGACCAGGACCGCTTCCTGGACTACCGAGGACCGGCCGACTTCCCGCTGCTCGCGCCTCCCGATGCGTTCCTCGGCAAGACGATCGCTGAAGTCCTTCCTCCTCCAGCCGCGTCGCTCCTCACCGAAGCGTGTGAAGAGGCTCGGAGCGGGGGCGGCACCGTCGAGACCGGATACTCCCTCCGTATCGAGGACGAGCCCCGCTGGTTCGTGGCACGCTTCCGTGCGCGCGGGGACGGCGCGGTAGTCGCTCTAGTACACGATGCCACCGAGGCGAGGCGAACGGAAGGGATGCTCCGGGAAAGCGAAGAGCGCTTCCGTGCGTTCTTCCGCCTCAGCCCCCTCGGCACCGTCATCGCCAGGGCGGCCGACGGCCTGATCCTGGAGGTCAACGAGGCGTTTACACGGCTCACGGAGTACCGGCGGGAGGAGGTGATCGGAAGGACCTCGCTGGAGCTCGGCTTCTATCCGTCTCCGGAGGATCGAGTCCGTCTCATGCAACTCCTCCGGGCAACCGGCCGAGCAGAGGGCATCGAGACCACCATCCTGACCAAGTCCCGCTCGCCGAAACGGATTCTCTTCGCCGCCGAGACGATCAAGATCGACGACGAGAACTGTTCGCTGGCCGTAGTTCTGGACGCTACCGAGATGATCCGGATCCGCGAAGCCCTCGCGGAAGCCCATAGCCTCCTGGAGACGCGAGTCCGCGAGCGGACCGAGGAACTGGAAGCCGCCAAGGAGCAACTGGAGCACGACATTCGGGCTCGCATCCGAGTGGAGGAGGAGAGGGACCGCCTCGAGGAACGCGTCCGGCGGAGCCAGGCCCTGGAGGCGGTGGGGCGGCTGGCAGGGGGCGTGGCGCACGACTTCAACAACCTGCTGGGCAGCATCCTCGCCTGCGCCTACGCGTCCCGGACGCGCGCGGGCGACCCCGAGTCCGTGACCCAGGAGATGGAGCGCATCCAGGCCCTCTGCCAACAGGGAGGCGAGGTGACCCGACACCTGCTCACCGTGGCGCGCGAACCTCCCGACGTGCTCCAGTCCATCGACCTGCGCGCGGAACTGGACCGGCTGCGGGTTCTCTTGGAGCGGGCGATGGGCAGGGCCGTCGCCGTCCGCGTGCGCGCGGGAGACCGGCCTCTCTGGGTCCGGGTGGACCGGGGCCTGATCACGGCCGCGCTCCTCAACCTGTGCCTCAACGCGCGCGATGCCATGGAGGCCGGCGGAACGCTCACCGTCGACGCCCGGCGCCGCCGGGAGGGAGACCGCGACTGGGTGGCGGTCTCGGTGGCGGACACGGGTCCGGGGATACCCGAAGGGCTCCGGGATAGGATCTTCCAGCCCTTCTTCACGACCAAGGAAGGCGGACGCGGGACGGGGCTGGGCCTCTCCACCGCCCTGGCCACGGCGCAGCGCTTCGGCGGCACGATCGAGGTCGCGTCCTCCCCCGGACGCGGCGCCACCTTCACCCTGACCCTCCCGGCCGAACAGGGAATGCCCCCGCCTGCCCCGGCGTCCGCGGCGGCAAACGCCGTGGAGGCCCCGAGGCCCGGCGGCAGGCCGCCCCTCCTCCTGGTGGTCGAGGACGAGGAGGATGTGGGCCGGATGATGGAAGCCGCTCTGACGGCCGAGGGGTATCGGGTGATCCGGGCGCGGAGCGGGATCGTCGCGCTGGAGGCGGTGCGGGACCACCGGGAGGAGATCCGGCTGGCACTGCTGGACCTCGTCCTCCCCGGCCTCGGGGGGCACGAGGTGTACCGCCTGCTCCGGAGCCTCGCGCCGGAGATCCCGGTGGCCTTCGCCACCGGACGGGAGGACCTCGCGGCCGCGGCCGACCCGAAGATTCCGCGGCTGGTCAAGCCGTTCACCGATCGGGAACTCGTCGAGGCGGTCGAGCGGTTGCTCGGCTCGCGGACGAGGCCGAGAAACGGTTAGCCCAGGCCTCGGGGCCAGGCAGGTCGCGCCGGCCGGACAGGCGTCCGGCGCCCCGGACGCCGTCCACGATTCACCCACCTTTCATCCCCTCGTCACCGTGCGGTAACACCCAGCCATTAGCTTCCCCCCATCTCGAATCGAGGCGGTCGCGGGCGGAGTCCCCGCCGCCGAGCGAAGAAAGAGGAGGGAAGATCGTGAAGCGAGTCCTGGCGGTACTGGTTGCTGTGGGAGCGGCGCTGTGCCTGCGTCCCGACGCCCAGGCGAAGAGCCTGGAGGAGATCCTCAAGGACAAGGGCGTCATCACGGAGGAGGACTACAAGGAGGCCACCAAGAAGAGCGATCTGGCCTACTACAAGCCGGGCAGGGGCATCACGGTGGAGTCGGAGGACGGCGCCTTCGCCGCCAGCGTGGGAGGCCGGCTGCAGGCGCGCTACGAGTACGTCGCCACCGACGACCCGGACGGGGAGGACGAGAGCTCGTTCTCGATCCGCCGTATGAAGTTCTGGCTCCAGGGGCACGTGTTCCGCAAGGAACTCTCCTACAAGTGGCAGCAGAACTTCGGCGGAGGGGGCTCGGAGCTCGAGGACGCGTGGCTCGCCTACGACTTCCACGAGGCCTTCGGCCTGACCCTGGGCCAGCAGAAGCCGCCCCAGGCGCGCCAGGAGCTCACCTCCTCGGGCAGCCAGCAGTTCGTGGACCGCTCGCTGGCCAACGACACCTTCAACCTCGGCTACGACATCGGCCTTCAGGCCTCGGGCTCGTTCGCCGGCGGCAAGGTCGAGTACGGGGCGGGCATCTTCAACGGCAACGGCGAGAACGAGGCCAACCCCACCACCGACCACATGTTCGCGCTCCGGCTCGACGTGAACCCCTTCGGCCCCATGAAGCGGGACGAGGTCGCGTGGAACGGCGACAAGCCGCTCCTGAACATCGGCGGCTCCTACGCCTTCATCCCGCTCACCGACGACGACGCCGGCAGCCTCGGCAGCTCCAACGAGATCTTCGACAAGGCGCTCAACATCGACGGCTTCAACCAGGGGCAGTTCCTCGCCGCCTTCGGGGAGGAGCTCGACATCAGCGTCTTCACCGTGAACCTGCACGGCCAGTGGAAGGGCGCGTCGCTCGGCGCGGAGTACTACTCCATGACCGCGGAACCCGACCTCGGCGACGACCTCGACGCGGACGGGTACTACGTGCAGGCGGGCTACATGATCGTGCCCAAGACCTTCGAGGTGGCGGCCCGGTACTCGGCCATCGACTCGGACTACGACGGGCAGCGCCCGGAGTTCGACCGCGCGGAGACCCAGGTGGCGGCGAACTACTACCTGGTGAAGCACAACGCCAAGCTCCAGGCCGACTACACCATGGTCAAGGACGACGAGAACGACGGCAGCGACGACAACATCCTGCGGGTGCAGGCCCAGCTCATCTTCTGACGTCCCGGCGTGCGGGCGCCGCGAGCGGCGCCCGCACGGTTCCTCCGTTCCTCCTGGCCCGTCTGACGACCCAACCCGAACGTGGACGGTCAGGACCCCCCCGGCGCCGACATCCCCGGCGCCGGTTCTTTTTCGGCATCCGAGACCTTCCCCACTTGTGCCGGAATCCACTTCCGGCAAGATGGTTCGAGCCGTCGCAGCAGGAGGAAGCGCCCTTGAGCCTCGTGAACTACCCCGACGATCCCCTGGCTGCCCTTTCGAGCCGACGCCCGCTGCGAGAGCGCCTGGAGTCGGTCCATCGGGCGCTGCGCCGGCGGCTGGACTTCGTCGACCGCATTGCGGTGGCCGTGTACGACGACAAGACGGACACGCTGAAGACGTTCCTCGCGAGCACCGGCAACGGAAACCCCCTGGAGAACTACGAGGCCGAGGTGGAGCGGGCCCCGGCGCTGGCGGAGTTCCTCCGGGGCGGGAAGCCGCGGGTCGTGAACGACCTGGGGGTCTTTCGGGAAGGGACGAACGAACACACCCGCAGGCTCCGGGAGCACGGGTACGGCTCGGGGTGCGCCTTCCCGATGCGAGTGGCCGGCGCACTGGAGGGCTGCGTCTTCTTCAACAGCTACCGGACGGGCTGTTTCGGCGAGGAGGCCGTCGAACTGCTCGGCGTCCACGCCCACCTGATCTCCCACGTGGTCGCGCTGGAACTGCTGACGATCCGCACGCTGCGGGCGGCGCTCAAGACGGCCAACGACATGGTGCACTACAAGGACCCGGAGACGGGCAACCACCTGGAGCGCATGGCGCGCTTCTCACGGCTGATCGCCCGGGACCTCGCCCGGTCGGGGGCCCCCGGGTTCGACGACGAGACCATCGAACACCTCTTCGCCTTCTCGCCGCTCCACGACGTCGGCAAGATCGGCATTCCCGACGACGTGCTCCGGAAGCCCGGCCGCCTCGACCCGGCGGAGTGGGAGACGATGAAGACCCACGCCGCCAAGGGGCGCGCCATGGTCGACGCGATCATCCGCAACTTCGGCATGGAGTCCTTCGAGCACATCGACCTGCTCCGCCACGTGGCCGAGCACCACCACGAGACCCTGGACGGCCTCGGGTACCCCCACGGGCTGCGCGGCGAGCAGATCCCCCTGGCGGCCCGGGTCGTCGCGGTCGCCGACGTGTTCGATGCCCTCACGAGCCGCCGCCCCTACAAGCCCGCGTGGAGCAACGAAAGCGCCTTCGCCGAACTGCGCAAACTGGCCCGGGACAAACTCGACGGCGCCTGCGTGGAGGCGCTGGTCCGAAACCGGGAAGCCGCGGAGGAGATCCAGCGCCGGTTTCGGGAGGAGGCAGGGGCGCGCGCCGGGAGCCCGGTGGCGGATCAGCAGACCTGAGGCCGTGCAGACGGCTTCCGGAGACTGCAGGGCGGGAACGCCGGGGCGGTTTCGACCAACTCCATGCGGCCGTCCCCGTGTTCCACGAGCGCGGTGCAGTTCTCCACCCAGTCGCCCGTGTTCGCGTAGAGCGGCTCGATGCCCACGGCCAGTCCGGGACAGTGGATGTGCCCGCAGACCACGCCGTCGGCGCGACGAAGCCCCGCCTCGTCTCGCGCCCTCTGTTCGAAACGGCGCACGTAGGCTGCGGCCGCCGGGATCGCCCGCCGGGCGACCCCGGGAAGGGACCACCGCGGCAAGCCAAGGCGGCGGCGAACCCGGTTCAGATGGCCGTCCAGGCGCAGCAGGGCTTCGTACCCCCGGTCCCCCGCGGCCTCGAGTCGGGACCGACGGCCGTGCGAGGGCGAGAGCCGATCCCCGTGGAAGAGGACGAGGCGGAGGCCGTCGACCGTACGGTGGAGAGCCTCGGCCCTCACCTCCACCCCCGCCAAGGTGCTGCCGGCCAGCCAGCCCAGTTCCCGGTCGTGGTTCCCGGGCAGGTACACCACTCGGGTCCCGTTGGCCGCCTTTCCGGCGATCGCCCTCAATACCCGCGCGTGCTCGGGTCTCCACGTCCATCTCCGCCCCAGGCACCACAGATCGAACACGTCCCCCACCAGGTACAGGTGGTCCGACTCCGTGCCCTGCAGGAACTCCGCGAGGGCCTCCGCCCGGCAGTTCGGGCTCCCCAGGTGGATGTCCGAGATCCAGATCGTACGGACCTCTCGGGGCGCGGGCCAGGTGACGGCTCGGCGGGGCTGCCCGGCAACCCCAGCGGCTTCTCCCGCGACGGGGGGAATCTCCGCGCCTACTGACGGCGCACGCTGCGAGGCGGTCGCGAGCGTCATCTCTGCTCCTGTGGAAGGCCGTTCGGCGGGGCTCCACGGCTTAGCGACCCTGGCTCGCCGCGGCCGGCGCGACGGATCGGAAGCCGGCTCACGAACTCGTCGTAAGCACTTCCCCGGCACCCGCCAGCTGCGCACGCGCCTTGATCTCGTGGAGGAGATCGTCGCAGTCCCGCGCCGCGACGGCGAGTCCGTGCTCGACGAGATATCCCTGGTTCTGGCTCTCCGGCCCGGAGAGAGGCCGACCGAAGAGAACCATGGGGAGTTCCTTGGCGAGACACTCGGCCACCGTCATCCCTCCCGGCTTGGTCACCGCCACGTCGGCCGCGTCCATGTACTCGTGGATCCGCTCCGTGAAACCCACCACGGTCAGCGGCACCCGCGCCGTCGGCCTGAGGAGTTCGAGCCAGCCCCGCAGTGGCTCGTTGCGGCCCGCGACGACCACGACCTGGATGGGAAGATCCGTGCAGCCCAGGGCCGCGGTCGCTTCGCGGATGCCGCCGAACCCTTCGCCGCCTCCGAGCACGAGCACGGTGAACCACTCGGGCCGCAGCCCCAGTCGTTCCCGGGCGAGGGGCCGCGCCGTCCGCTCGTGGAACACCGACTCCACCGGCAACCCCGTCACGAGCACCGTCCCGCGCGGCACCCCGGCCCGTGCCAGTCGGTCCCGCAGAACGCCGGTGCCCACCAGGTAGAGATCGAGGCGCGTGCGGTTCCAGTAGGCGTCGTCCACCAGATCCGTCACCAGACCCGCGGTGCGGAAACCGGCTCCGCGGCCGGCCAGCCGCTGCGCGGCGAAAGCCGGGAAGACGTGACTCGACACGACCACGTCCGGGCGCAGAACCTCCAAGGTCGGCGAGAGCCACCGTTGCAGGGGAAGGGCCAGGGCTTCCAAGGCCCACCCCGACCGAGCGAGGCACTGGTACGCGCGCTGGTAGGTTCGAGGCCACCGGCGTACCGCCCAGTAGTAGAACGCCCTCTGGCGCTCCCAACGCGCGGCCTCGGGCCCGCTCAAGGGGTCGAGCAACGTCGTGACGGCTCCGGGCCGGTACGTGCGAATGCGTGACGCCAGGGCCGCGGCCGCCCGATTGTGGCCGTCGCCGAACCCCATGGTCACGAGCAGGACGCGGCGGTCGCCCGCTGGGAGGAGGCGCTCCACGGCGCCCCTCCAGGGGTCCGAGCGCATTGCGTGGGGCAACGAAGTCAGAGGAGCCACGTCACGATCCGGGCGACCGCGGTCCCGACCGCCGTCCCCAGCCCCGCGCCCACCAGGACGTCGCTGGGGTAGTGGACGCCGAGAAAGACCCGGGAGGCACCGATCCACATCCCGAGGGGCAGGAAGACGGCCTCGGAACCGGGTACGAGCACCCGGAACGCCCCGAGCACGGCGAAGGCGTTCATGGTGTGGCCCGACGGAAAGGAGAACCGGTCGGGGGGAACGAGCAGGCACGGGACGTCGGCCAAGACCTCGTAGGGACGGGGACGGGCCACCCGGCCCTTGACCAGGGAGAAGGCCAAGCTCGAGAGGGCCACCGAGACGCCGGCCGCTGCCGTGGCCCAGCGAATGCGTCCATCCCCGAGCCCCAACCCTGCCACGGCCACCGCGTACCAGAGCGGCCCGTCGCCCAGCCGGCTGGCAGCGAGGAAGAAGGAGGCCACCCAGGGATTGCTCCGGAAGTCGGCGCACCGGTGCACGAGCCACGCGTCCAGCGCGGTCACGAGGCTCACGGCGTCCTCGAGATACGGGTCCAGGCTGGAAGAATCGAGGTTCGTTCCCACGGGTCCTCCTCTCGACGCCTGCGGCTCCCGCGCGGGAAACCGGGCCTATTCAGGCGGCCCAGCGCGCCGCGCGGCGGTACTCGTCTACGACGGTCTCGTTGGCGGCCTCCCAGGTCTGCGTCGTCGCCCACGAGCGCGCGGCCGAAGCCATGGCGCGACGGCGGCCTGCGTCGGCAGCCAGGGTTGCGATGCTTCGACCCAGCGCTCGAGCGTCCGGGCCCTCGGCAAACAGGCCGGTCTCTCCCTCCCGAATCACGTCTCCAGGCCCGGGAGCGCGAAAGGCGACAGCCGGGAGCCCCGATGCCATGGCTTCCAGGAGGACGTTGCCGAAGGTGTCCGTGAGCGACGGGAAGACGAAGACGTCCGCGGAAGCGAACGCCTGGGCCAGGGCCTCTCCGGTGCGGTACCCGGTGAAGACGACCCGCTCGCCGGCCTTCGTGCGCAAACGCTGCCGGGCCGGGCCGTCGCCGACGAGGACCAGCCGGCACTTCAGCCCCGGCGGAAGGCATTCGAACGCGTCCAGGAGGGTGTCGAGGTTCTTCTCCGGGGCCAGCCGTCCCACGTATTGGAGGACCACGTCTTCCGGCCGGGCCCCCCAATCGCTGCGAACGTCCGGACTTCTCAGCTCCGGTCTGAAGAACGCCGCGTCCACCCCCCGACCCCAGACGACGAGGCGCTCGACCCCGTGCCCCGCCAGTTCCCCGCGGATGGACGGTGTCGGGCAGAGCGTCACGCAGGTGCGGTTGTGGAACCACCGGAGGTACCGCCAGGCGGCCGGCGTCAGCCCCCCCAACCCGTAGAAACCGAGATATCTGGGGAAATGGGTGTGAAACGAACTCACCACCGGGATGCGAAGGGTCCGGGCGGCCAGCAGGGCCGCGAGTCCGAGCGGCCCCTCGGTGGCGATATGGACCGCCTGCGGGCCGAACCGGCGGAACGCGGCGCCCAAGTGCCGGGGCAGCGCCCCGCAGAGCCGCACCTCCGGGTAGGGCGGAAACGCCACGGACGGGAATCCATGGAGCGTCGCTCCGATCGGGAGTGCGGTCCTCTCGCGGTACCGGGGAGCGATCACCTGGACTTCCGTGCCCCCGGCTGTCAGGTGCCTCGAGAGCCGGTCGAGGGAGCGCGAGACCCCGTTGACCTGGGGCAGGTAGGTCTCGGAAACCAGCGAGATGCGCGACGGGACGGGGATCAAGATCTCTCGTTCCCCCCGTCGGGGACGAGAACCGTGAGTGCGCGCTCCGCCACGGAGAAGTCGAGGGGAAGGGTGCCCACCAGATCGCCGTCCGCCTGGACCCGCAACGGCACGTTGCTGCACAACGCCAGGCGGTCGGCCTTCCGGTAGACGACGTCCGGGTAGGCAAGGTGCCGCCCCGACGCGATGCCGAGCACGTAGCGCAAGACGCTCCGCGTCCCGGCGCGGGTGAACACGCAGACGTCCAGTTCGGGCCGGTCGAGCCGGGCGAGGGGCGTGGCCTGGAAGGAACCGCCGTAGTACCGTCCGCGGCCGATGATGGCTCCGTACCCCACGATGGTCTCGGAACCCACGCGCACTTCGAAGGAGCGCCGGGGCGGGGCCAGCAGGACCCGGAACCCCGTGGCGACGTAGGCCAGCTTGCCGAGCATCGCCTTCAGTCCCAGGTCCAGGTGGTAGATGACCTGGGCATCGAAGCCAACGCCCGCCATCACCAGGAAATAGCGCTCTCCAGCCTTTCCGAGATCGACCGTGCGGGGGCGGCCCCGGAGCACCGCCTCCGCGGCGCCCAGCGGGTCCCGGGGCAATCCGAGCTCCAGGGCGAACACGTTGGCCGTCCCCAGAGGGAGGATCCCGAGCGGCACTCCCGAATAGGCGAGTCCGTTGACGACCTCGTTGATGGTCCCGTCGCCTCCGGCCACGACCACGGCGTCGGGCCTTTGCCCTGCTGCGGCCCGCGCCAAGGTCTCCGCGTCCCCCCGCCGGCTGGTCTCCCGGTGCACGATGCGCACGCCCCCGGACTCCAGGTGGCGGGTGGCGGCCTCGAGCTTCCGGCGGCCGCCGCGCCCCGCCGCGGGGTTGCAGATGACATGCACTTCCTGGCGCGGCAAGACCCCGCCGCCGGGCTCGGAGCGGCCGCGGACGGCGGCCGTTTCAGCCATCCGCAGACCAGGACGGGTGTACGGACGCCCGGTCCCCGGAAGGCGTCTCGGCGCTCGAAGCCTCCTCGACTCCGCCGCCGGGCTTCAACTCGAGACGCACGCGGGCACCGCGCCCGCGGGGAGGCAACAGGTACACCCAGCCCTCCATGGCCGTGGCCAGGGTGCGGACCACGTACAGGCCGAGACCGGTCCCGGAAGTGCCGCGGCTGGAGGACCCCCGGTAGAACTTCTCGAACACCGCCTCCGCCTCGCTCCGGGGGATGCCGGGGCCCTCGTCTTCCATCTCCACGAAGGCGACCCGGGGCTCGGCCCCGACGCGCACCGTCACCCGCCCCCCGCCAGGGCTGTAGCGCAGGGCGTTCTCGAGGAGGTTCGAGACGCACACCCGCGCCGCCGCCGAACTCGCCCGGGCCGGAGTCGGGGGCGCCTCCACGACGACCTCGATCCCTTTGTCCTCGGCCTCGGCGCCGTGGAGGTCCACGACCGAGCGCACCAGCCCGGCGAGGTCCACCTCCTCCAACTCCACGTCCATGCGACCCGCCTCCAGGCGGCGCAGCAGCAGCACCTGCTCCGCCAGCTCGGACAGGTAGTCCGACGCCTGCCGCACGGCCCGCGCGTATCGGCCCGCCCGCTCGTCCGTGCCTGCGAGCGTCGCGACCCGTCCGGAGAACCCGCCGATCACCACCAGCTTGTTCTTGAGCTCGTGGAAGAGCAGGCCCTGCAGGTCCGCGTCGGCGGCGCGCCGCTCCTCCGCGTGGCGGAGTTCCCGGTGCACCCGGTCTACCTCGTGGCGGCCGGCTACCAGGCGCCGGGCCTTGAGCAGGACCTCCTGGACCGAGAAGGGCTTCGGGATGAAGTCGTCGGCCCCGAGGGCGAGGCCGCGCAGCTTGTGGTCGAGGGTGGTAAGAGCCGTGAGCATCACGAGGGGCGTCGAGGCGATACGCGGATCCTGGTGCGCCCGGATCATTCGGCAGATCTCCCAGCCTTCGAGGTCGGGGAGCATCACGTCGAGGAAGATCAGGTCGGGCGTCTCGGCCGCGACGAGACGACACGCGGTGAGGCCGTCCTCGGCCTTCAGTACGCGAAACCCCGCGGCCCCCAGGTTGAAGTCCAGGACGTCGAGGATCTCGACGTCGTCTTCGACGACGAGTACGGTGGCGCGGGTCATCGGGGACACCCTCGCGGGCCCCCTTCCGGCCGATGCTCGCAAGGAATGGGTCGCATGCCGGGAAGCGTACCGAGGCGACGTTACGGCGTCGTTAGGGGACGTTTATGGTTCCCGAACGGGTTGCAGGACCGGAATCGACGGGAGCGGGCGCAGGAAGGCCGGTGAACGGGCGAGTCGCGCCGGAGCCCGCGAGCGTCGCCCTTCGAGGGGTCGGACCTCGGCTACCGTGCCCCGGCGGCTCCGGCGGAAAGGCTGGTGGCGGCCCCGGAACCCACGGCGAGAACCACCCTCTTCCCGAAGGCCTCCTCGAACAGGTCGCTCTTCTCCTGCCCGCCGTACAGTTCCACCGAGAGATCCGCCTCGCCCTCGAGGTCGAGAAGGAACGCCGAGCCGGTCACCTGACAGCGGAGCCCCCGCACGACCCCGCTGCGCCTTCGATCCAACCCGTCGGCAAGGCGGAGCAGTCCGCCGAGGCGCCGGACGAGGTCCCGGTCGGCGGCACCGAGCTGCCGGAACCCCTCGTGCTTCTTCTTGGGACAAGCCTTGCGGTGGTATCGGGCCACATTGGCGATGAGTTCCTTTTCGCGGGGCGTGAAGTCGAACAGGTCGGCGTGACGGATCAGGTGGTAGGTGTGCTTGTGGTGCTGGGCGTAGCTGATGAAGTAGCCGACGTCGTGGAGCACGGCAGCCGCCTCCAGGAGGTCCCGCGCCCGGGCGCCCATGCCGAAGGAACTCAGCCCGTCGAACATCTTCAGGGCCAGGTCCCTCACGTGCCAGGCGTGGGCCAGATCCGCGTGGCAGGAGCGGGCCATGTCTTCGATGCAGTTCCTCCACGTGCGGGTCTCCCCGCTGCCGCGGAGCAGACCGTAGCGGCCCAGGCTCCGGAGGATCAGCCCCTCCCGGATCCCCCGCTCGTTGATCTGCAGGACGTTGGCTCCGAGGTGCTCCATCAGCTCGTCCACCACCGCGACGCCGGCCACGATGATGTCCGCGCGTTCCGGGCTGAGCCCCGGCACTCCGCGGCGCTCCTTGCACGACTTGCGCTCGAGCATCACGAGCAGGTGGACGATCTCCGACCGCAGCACTTCGTACCCGTGCACGGAGTCGTAGCGTTCCTTGCGGCTCGCCATCGCCATGCTCCCGATGGCGGTCATGGTGCCGCCGGAACCGATCACCCGCTGCGGCAGGAAGTTCTCGAGGGGCAGGGTACGGCGCAGGGTACGGCGCACGTGCTTGCGAAGGCGCACGAGATCCTTGCGGGGGGGCGGGTCGCGCCGAAGGAAGCGCTCGGTGAGCAGGACGGCTCCGAGGTCCAGCGACCGGATCTGGTCGATGTGGTTTCCGACGGCCGTCACCACCTCCATGCTGCCGCCGCCGATGTCGGCGAGAGCGTAGCGGCTGTCCCCGGTGTCGAAGTGGTGCCACGCGCTCAACGCGGCGAGCTCGGCCTCCTCCTCTCCGGAGATAACGCGGATGGCGATGCCGGTGTCCCGCTCCATGGCCCGGACGAAGTCTGCCCCGTTTGCCGCCGAGCGGACGGCACTCGTGGCAACCGCCTCGACGATGGAGACCCCGAACCCGTCCATGATCTTGCCCATGCGCAAGAGGGCTTCCCGCGCCCGCTCCCAGGAGCCGTCCGAGATCCGGCGCGAATGGGCCACACCCTCTCCGAGGCGCACGGAAGCCCTCTCGTCGTCTAGCACGCGGAATCCGGCCCGATCGTCCGCTTCCACCACGATCGAGCGGATCGTGTTGGTGCCCACGTCAATCGCCGCAAGGCGGGTAGGCTTCACATCGCGCTCCTCGCCCCCGACGGGAGACCCGCCGGGGAGCCGCCCGGTTGGCCACGTCCCGTTGGGCGTGTATTCTAGCCCACCTGTATCGCGTGCACCATGAACGCGGGAGCGAGCCATGGGAAAGTGCCTGAAGGGAAAGTCCGAAGTGGGCAAGGACGAGGCGAAGTACAAGTGCAAGAAGTGCGGGGCCAAGACGGACGAGAAGGGCCACGTCTGCGAGCCGAAGAAGATCAAGAAGGACAAGGACAAGAAGAAAAAGAAGGGGAAGTGATGGCACCGCCGAAAGAGGCGAAGCGGCGCGCGTCGGCCGAGGAATCTCCGGACCCGAAGCTCCCGAGGGTCCTCCTCGTCGAACGGCTTGACGAGAAGCGGGCGGAGCCGGAGTCGCCCCTACCCGAGGACGACCTCGAGGCACCGGAGCTCTACCTCAACCGCGAGGTCACCTGGCTGTCCTTCAACGGACGGGTCCTCCACGAGGCGGAGGACGAGCGGGTGCCGCTGGCCGAGCGAGTGAAGTTCCTGGCGATCACCGGCTCGAACCTCGACGAGTTCTTCATGAAACGGATCGGCGGCCTGAAGCAGCAGGTGGCCGCCGGCGTCCAGGTGACGACTCCGGACGGCCGCTCGCCGCGGCAGCAGCTGGCCGAGTGCTACGCCGTGATCCGGGAGCAGCAGCAGCGCCAGCAGGCGCTGGTTGGCGCTCTCGCCTCCCGGCTTCGGGAGCGGGGGATCGCGGTGCTCGGTTACGGCGACCTCGCGGCAGGTGAGCGGAAGACCCTCCGCGAAGACTTCTTCCGCAACATCTACCCGCTGCTCACGCCGCAGTCGATCGACCCGGCCCATCCCTTCCCCTTCATCTCCAACCTCTCGCTCAACCTGCTGGTCACCGTGCGCTACCCAGGGGAGGCCGAGGTGTCCCTGGCACGATTGAAAGTCCCGCTGGGCGCGGGTGCGAAGCGCTTTCTGCGCGTGGGCGAGGGGAGCCGCTTCGTGCCGCTGGAGGAGGTCGTCGCCGCGAATCTCGACCTGGTGTTCCCGGGCATGGAGGTGGTCGAGAAGGCCCTCTTCCGCGTGACCCGCAACGCCAACACGGAGAGGAGCGAGGAGCACGCGGAGGACCTGCTGGCCCTGATCGAGTCCGAGTTGCAGGACCGGCGGTTCGCCCCCATCGTCCGCCTCCAGGTGATGCCCGGCATGAACCCGGTCCACCGGGGTCGCCTCGCCGCGGAGCTCGGCCTCGACGAGGACGTCGACGTCTTCGAGCCGGAGACGATGCTGGGGCTGCGGGACTTGATGGAGCTCGTCCCGTTGGGGCCCACGGAACTTCACGACCCGCCACACCGACCGGTGGACCACCCCGCACTGCAGGGCAGCCGGAACATCTTCCACGTGGTCCGGGACGCGGGCTCGATCCTGCTGCAGCACCCCTACGAGGCGTTCTCCTCGTCCGTGGAGCGGTTCCTGCGCGAGGCGGCGGCGGACCCCAAGGTGCGCGCCATCAAGATGACCCTCTACCGCACCTCGGCCGAGAGCGGCATCGTCGAACACCTCATCGAAGCGGCCGAAAACGGCAAGCAGGTCGCCGTGGCGGTCGAGTTGAAGGCCCGCTTCGACGAGGAGGCCAACATCCGCCTCGCCTCCCGCATGGAGGAGTCGGGGATCCACGTGACGTACGGCGTCGTGGGCCTCAAGACGCACTGCAAGGTGATCCTGGTGGTGCGGCAGGACTACGACGGGCTTCGGCGCTACGTGCACGTGGGCACGGGCAACTACCACCCCGTCACCTCGCGCATCTACTGCGACCTGGGGCTGCTCACCTGCGACGCGGCCATCGGCGCGGACGCCACGGAGCTCTTCAACTACCTGACGACCGGCTTCACCCCGAAGCGCGACTACCGCAAGCTGCTCGTGGCCCCCAAGTTGCTGAAGAGGGCACTGCTGTCCCGCATCGAGCGAGAGATCGAGCAACAGCGTTCCGGCAAGGGCGGGCTCATCCGGTTCAAGATGAACGCGCTGGAGGACGCCGACATCGTCCGCGCGCTGTATCGAGCCTCCCAGGCGGGGGTCCGCGTGGACTTGCTGGTACGGGACAGCTGTCGCCTGCGGCCGGGCGTGAAGGGCCTGTCGCAGACGGTCGGCGTCGTGTCGATCGTGGGGCGCTTCCTCGAGCACGCCAGGGTCTATTACTTCGGGAACGGAGGCGAGGAGGAGTACTGGATCGGATCAGCCGACGCCATGAAGCGGAACCTGGAGCACCGGGTGGAGGTGCTCGTCCCCGTGGAGCCCTCCGACCTGCGCGACCAGCTGCGGACGATGCTGGACCTCCAGTGGAACGACCGGCGGTGTGGCTGGGACATGTTTCCGGACGGGACCTACGCCCAGCGCCGCCCCGACCGCGTCGATGACCCGGGGAGCCAGCACCGGCTCGCGGAACTCGCGGAGAAGCGGAGCCGGGAAGCAAAGCGTCTCCGCAAGAGGAGGTCGCAGGCGGTGGGCGGCAGAAACCTGCGGTGAGCTCCCGGGCGGATCCCCGCCCTCCGTCGGGAGACATCTCGAAGGGATCGTCGAATGGAAATCACCCAGATGATTCACCGGCGCGCGCGGCGGGGGACCGGACGTGCCGACGGAGGAACCTCGTGGGCAGCGAGATCGAGCGCAAGTTCCTCGTGTCGGGCGACGGATGGCGGGCCGGTGCCCAGGGCCTCCTCTACCGCCAGGGCTACCTCTCCACGGACCCCGCGCGCGCGGTGCGGGTACGACTGGCGGGCGAATACGGCTGGCTCACGGTGAAGGGGAGTCCCGAGGGGCTCCGACGCGCCGAGTTCGAGTACCCGATCCCGGTCGACGACGCTCGCCAGATGCTCGACCGACTGTGCCGGCGGCCGCTGATCGAGAAGGTTCGCCATCGGCTCCGGCACGCGGGCAAGACGTGGGAGGTGGACGAGTTTCTCGGGGAAAACCTGGGCCTGGTGGTGGCCGAGGTGGAGCTCGAGGACCCGGACGAGGCGATCGACCTCCCCGACTGGGTGGGCGGAGAGGTCTCGGACGACCCGCGCTACACCAACGCGGCGCTCGTGGACAACCCCTTCTGCCGATGGTGACCCGAGGCCGTTCGCGGCCCCCGTGGTTCTACACGCAGTCGGGGGCCGTGCCCGTGCGCCGGACCGGGGACGCCGTCGAGATCCTGCTGGTGACGAGCCGGGGCAGGCGCCGTTGGATCATCCCCAAGGGCATCGTGGAGCCGGGACTCTCCCCGGCCGACTCGGCGGCCAAGGAGGCTTGGGAGGAGGCCGGCGTGGGGGGCGCCCTGGGTGCGGAGCCGCTCGGTTCCTACGCCTACGAGAAGTGGGGCGGGACGTGCACCGTGACGGTCTTCCCCCTGGAGGTCGACCAGGTCGCCGAGGTCTGGCCCGAGGCGGATCGGGAACGGAGGTGGTTCGACGCCGAGGAAGCCGCCTCCCTGGTCGAGGAGCCCGAACTGCGAGAGATCCTTCGGTGGGCCGCGAGGCGCATCGGAAGAGGGGAACGCTGACGTGAAGCGGCTGACGCTCGTTCGGCACGCGAAGTCGAGCTGGAAGGATCCGTCCCTGGAGGACTTCGATCGCCCTCTCAGCGGGCGGGGCAAGCAGGATGCCCCGGAGATGGGCCGCCGCCTCGCCGACCGGGGCGTTCGCCCGGACGCGCTGGTGACCAGCCCGGCAAAGCGAGCCCGCAAGACAGCCCGGAAGATCGCCTCGGAGATCGGCTTCCCGGAAGACGAGATCCGCGAGGAGCCGAGGATTTACGAGGCCGACGGCGGAACCCTTCTCCGGGTCGTCCGGGACCTGGACCCTCTATGGAAGGACGTGCTCCTCGTGGGGCACAACCCCGGACTCAGCGAACTGCTCGACCTCCTCGTCGGTGCCGACCCCCAAAGGGGCGACCTCCCCACGGCCGCCGCGGCGGAGATCCTCCTCCCCGGTCCCTCCTGGGCCGAGGTGGAAGTCGGCCAGGGTCGCCTTGTCCGCCTCGACCGCCCTGAGCGGGACGGCTCGTAAGCCCCTCCGGGGCCGAGAACCGCGGCCGCCGGTTTGAGCCCTCGGCACGCCCGGCCCCTTGTCATCCGATCCGGCCTTCGATCTCCTGCCACAGGTCCGCGTAGGCCTGCGCAGCCCTGTTTCGCGGCGCGAAACATGCCAGTGGTTCTCGCCGCAGGCCCATCTTCTCCACCTCGCTCGCGTAGGGGATGGCCGTCGAGAGCAGAGACGGGTTCTCCCGGGGCAGGGCGTCCTCGATCTCCCGGTGGAGCTTCTTGCGTCGGTCGGTCATGGAGAAGAAGGGAAGCAGCCGCACCCCATCCAGGTTCTTCCGGCGGCGGAACGTCTCGAGCTGCTCCAGGGTCCGCAGCGACAGCGGCGTCGGTATGATCGGCACGAGTAGGACGTCGGCGGCCTCGAATACCGCCTCGGACACGAGGGATATGCTCGGCGGGCAGTCGAGGAAGGCGTAGTCGTAGGACGCCGCGAGGGGCTGCATGACCTTGCGCAGCCGGCGGGTAGGCTTCTTGGCGCCCTCGAGGACGATGTCCATGTGGCGGTACGAAAAGTCCGCGGGGAGGAGGTCCAAACCCTCGTAGTCGGTCCCCTTGATGTGGGCTTCCAGGTCGCCCTTCCCCTTGAGCAGCTTCTTGCCCCCGCCCTTGATCTTCGGGCGGACCCGGAAATAGTAGGTCGCCGCACCTTGGGGATCGAGATCCCACAGCAGGGTTCGGGCACCGCCGCGCGCGGCCAGATAGGCGAGGTTCACCGCCGCCGCCGTCTTCCCTACGCCGCCCTTGATGTTGTAGGTCGCGAGGATCTTCACCCGGTTCCTCTCCGTTCGGATGACGACGGGTGCGGGGGAACACCGTCGCGCAGTTTGGCGGCCGAGAACGCGGCGAAGCGCTCCGCGAACTCCGCCCGGACCTCGTCCTGCCGGCGGCGGAACGCGTCCACCAGCACCTCGATGGCCCGAAGGGTGGTGGCCGCGCTGGCTGCAGACCTGCCGAGCTCGTCCTCGAACCGCCGCATGGACGCGATCTGCACGCTCAGATCCTGGTACTCGCCCAGGTTGTCTTGCAGCTCCTTGAGGGCGCGGATGACGGCCTTCATGCGTCCGGGGGCGTAGAGCGATTCGAAGAACTCCAGCAGGTAGCGCAGCTTCTTGCAGGTCTTGCGCAGCTCATGGAACTCCACCGGCGCGGAATCCGGCTGGATCGCCCCGCCCTCCTTCAGGACGCGGCGAAACACTTTGCGGATTCTCTCGGTCGCAACCTCGACGACGGGGCGCGAGGCGTCGGGGGGCGGGGAGGCCCCGGAGACGACGGGTGCGGCGAGGGCCTTCCGCCAGGATTCGACCAGCCTGGCGTAGCGGCGCGAGCGCAGCGCCCGGGCCACCCTCCGCTGCTCCTTGCGCTGCCGACCGCGGAGCAGGTCCTCGAGGGGATCGAGGTCCGCGCGCAGCGGCCGCGGCAGCATATCCCGGTACGCAGGAAGCGAGAGCAGGTAGACGTCGAGGTCGCGGGCCGGCCCCGTGACGCCGCCCAGCCACGCGAACTCCCCGCGGAAATGCGCCAGGAACTCCGCCGGGAAGACGCCTTTGATCTGGCCCAGGGCGGAACGCGTGCGGCGCACGGCCACCCGGAAGTCGTGAAGGAATTCGGAGTCGAGGTCGAGCAGGGTTCCTTCCTCGTTGGCGCGCATCGTACCGAGGAGGTGCAGAAGGATCGCCCGGGTCGCCCCCTCCGCCGCCTGGTCGGGACGCAGGGCGACCCGGATCTTGCTCGAGTAGTCGGGCAGAGGAGTTCCCACGGCCTCGAGCGCCGCCCGGAGCAGCGGTTCTTCGCAAGGCTGTGCCCCGCCCGCCCTCTCGAGGAGCATGGCGGCCTTGCGCGCTTCACGGCGGTAGCCGCGCACGGGCTCGAGTCGGACCCGTGGGGGGAGGGGGCGCCACGTGTCTCCCCCTGCGGAGGCAGCCAGGTGCTCCTCCCGGAAGACCTTGAGGACGAGCTTGTCGTCGCGGTTGCGCACCTCGAAGTCCTGCGTCGTGGATCGCACCCTCACCAGGGGGAGCAGGGCGCGCACCTCCACCACGGGCTCCAGCTTCGCTCGCAATCGGCCCGGTTGCACGTCCCACACGAACCGCCCGGGCGGGACCGCGGCTGTTCCGAGCAGGGCGCCGTCGGCCGCCTCGCGCAGCTCCAGCTGAGCTCCCGCCCCCTCGCCGCGGGCCTCCAGCACCCAGCCGCTCTTCAGCACGCGGCCGTCGAAGGTGTCCAGGAACGTTCTCAGGCGGCTCCCCGGAACCCCCGCAGTTACGGAACCGCAGGGGGAGAGGAGCTCTCCGAGAGCGCGGAGAGGCTCGTCCAGGTATTCGGTCGCTCGCAGAGTCTGCTTCTCCAATGAGGTTCCCTGGTAGGCTTCGACGAGTTCTTCACGGTCGCATCGAAGGAGTGCACGGCCGTCTCAGGCGGCCTTCGCGCCATGGCGTTCCGGTACCCGGCGGTCACTCCCCGCCGCCCAGCAAGACCTGCCTGGCCTCGGCCAGTTCCACGCGCTTCTCCTTGCCGACCTTCGGGTACTGCAGATCGAGGGAGTCCAGCGCGTCGATGACGGCGGCGGCGACCACGACGCGGGTGAACCACTTGTTGTCGGCCGGCACCACGTACCAGGGCGCCTCCTTGGTGGCCGTGTGGCGGATCATGTCCTCGTAGGCCTTCATGTAGTCGTTCCAGAAGCCGCGCTCCTTGATGTCGCTGGCGGAGAACTTCCAGTTCTTCTCCGGGTTCTCGAGGCGTTCGAGGAAGCGCGTCTTCTGCTCCTTCTTGGAGACGTGCAGGAAGAACTTGCGGACGACGACGCCGTTGCGCGTCAGGTAGCGCTCGAAGTTGCGGATGTCCTGGAAGCGCTCCTTCCAGATCTTCTTGGTGACGAGCTTGGGCGGGAGCTTCTGCTTCTGCGAGCAACTCCGGATGCACGCGCACGACGAGGGTCTCCTCGTAGTAGCTGCGATTGAAGATGCCGATGCGCCCGCGCTCCGGGCAGGCACTTCATGCAGCGCCAGAGATAGTCGTGATCGAGGTCCTCCGCTCGACGGCGCCTTGAAGGAAAACACCTGGCAGCCCTGCGGGTTGACGCCGGACATGACGTGCTTGATGGCGCCGTCCTTGCCGGCGGCGTCCATCGCCTGGAAGATGAGCAGCACGGCCCAGCGGTCCTGGGCGTAGAGCATGTCCTGCAGCTCGGCCAGCGCGTCGCACGCCCATCGCCAGCGCCTCCTTGGCGCGCGGTTTGTCCTCGGAACCCAGGTGGAGCGTGTCGCCCGGATCGACGTCCTCGAAGCCGGAACCCGTCGCCGTCCGAGACCCGGAAAGGCTTCGCGAATCCGCGGGCCCGCTTGATGACCTCCTTCGTATTCATGGAATTTCTCCCTTGGTGAGCACTCGCAACGGCCTCGGAGGAGGGAGGACCTTCCTCCCCCGCGGCCTTCCGCCCGGACCGCGACAGCCGCGGCGGTGGGCACGCTTCGGCGCACCCCACCCTAGCGAGGATTCAATGCGCCGCAAGCCCCTCCGGCCCACCGCCGCACAGTGGGTGTAACCGAACATTCACCGGCGATTCATCTTCCCGAAATCCCCTCCATGTATGCTTTTTCTGCGTCAGGGCGCCGCGGCCCTCTACCCCGAGACGTTGCCGGCGAGGTTTCGGGGTGCGTCACCAGGAGTGCCCATCCCGGGCGCTCCGAGAACTTCTGCTGCCCCGAGGAGGACTCCCGATGTCCAGATCCAGGTTCGTCTCCATACCCAAGAGTTGCGTCGCCGTCATCGGTGCGGCCGGCATCGCGCTGGCGTTGGGCTCGCCGGGCTCCGGGCTGGCCGAGCAGCCCGGCGGACGGTGGCTTTCCGGAGATTTCCACCAGCACAGCTACGTCACGGACGGCAGCTACGCCATGTTCACGGCGCTCCAGAACGGCTTCGACTTCGGCCTGGACTGGCAGGCCAACTCCGAGCACGGCGGCACCTCCGACGAGGCCGGCGACGACCCCCGCCAGCGGTGGGACCTTCGCCTCGACCCGTCCGAGTTCCTGGGCGACCCCAACCCCTTCCCGCGGCTGTGGCGCTGGCAGACCCTGGCCGATGCCGACAAGGTGCCTGCCTACCTCGACGCCGTGCGCGCCGCCAACCCGGGCAAGATCGTCGTCAACGGCATGGAGATGAACATGCCGGGCGCCGAGCACTGCTCCACCGCCGTCGTCGATCCCACGGGCTACGACATCGCGCGCTTCGAGTACCTGTGGGACCGCGGCGACCGGGACGCGAGCGGCGGGTACGGCTTCGACCCGGACAATGCCAAGAACTTCGTCAACGACCTGACCAAAGCCGCCCAGGCGGCCGCCTGGATGCAGGAGAACTTCGTCGGCCGGGGATGGATGGTTCCGGCCCACCCCGAGCGCGCCGCCGATCTCGACTGGAGCGACGGCAACCCGTCGGGGTACGGGCCCAACTTCTTCCGCGCCCTCAACGACGCCGGTCCCGACGTGTTCTTTGCCTTCGAGTCCGCCCCCGGCCATCAGAAGGACAGCGGCCGCGGCGGGTACGACGAAGGCAGAGCCTACGGCGACGGGACCTACGGCGGCGTGGGGCACTTCGCGGCAACCGTGGGCGGCCTTTGGGATGCCCTCCTCGGCGAGGGCCGCGAGTTCTGGCTCGTCGCCAACTCCGACTTCCACTCCATCGGCGCCGACTTCTGGCCCGGCGAGTACCAGAGGACCTACTCGTACGTGACCGACGCGAACGGCAACGGGGAGTACGACGGGGAGGACGTGGTGGCCTCGCTCCGCTCGGGCAACGTCTTCATCGTCCACGGCGACCTGATCGACGAGCTCGACTTCCGGGTGTTCCACGGAGCTGCCAACGCCAACAAGAAGGCCCGCGGTCAAAATCACGCCACCATGGGGGAGACCCTGCGCGTGACGCAAGGGGACAGGATCACCGTCCGGATCCGCTTCAAGAGCCCGGCCTTGAACCGCAACGGGGACGTTCCCACGGTGCAGCACGTGCAGCTCATCGCCGGCGAGGTCACCGGCCGGCTCGTCCCGGGCAGCCTCGAGTACACCACCCAGGGCACCAACCCCACCACCGCGGTCGTGGCCACGTTCGACCCCACCACCTGGAGCGTGACCGCGGACGGCTACACCGATTGCTCCTTCGAGGTTCGCGACGT
This sequence comes from uncultured delta proteobacterium, assembly GCA_963707045.1. Classification (GTDB taxonomy): domain Bacteria; phylum Desulfobacterota; class Deferrisomatia; order Deferrisomatales; family JACRMM01; genus CAZGRT01. The sequence goes on along the minus strand of CAVPOV010000007.1, from coordinate 114,570 downwards.
CCGGAAGGACATGTACTTCCGCGTGCGCGGCAACAATCTGGCGCCCGGCACCGCGTTCGAGACCGACGCGGAAGGCAACCCGCTGTTCGACAACCTGGTCCACTCTGGATTGGGCATCGACGGAGCGGAAGAGGCCTGGGCCGACCTGTGGTTCTACTCCAACCCCGTCTTCGTCGACGTCGAATAGCTCGAGACCGCCTCCAAAGCCGTCTCGCACCCCGAGTGGGAGGCAAGGAGGGGACACGACGTGTCCCCTCCTCGCTTTCACCCGGGCGGCACCGGGAGGAAAGGAACCTTCCCCCTCGCTCGGCCGGGCCGCCCCCGCCGGCGGGCCTGTCCACGCCGGCGCCCCGGCCCCAGAGCCGAACCCGCGGTACACGTGGCGACCGTCGCTTCCCCTCCTCCGTCCAACACGGGGACACCCCGAACCGGCCCCCGACCCACTCGTCCGCCAGCTCGCCGTAACGTCTTCGAGACGCTCGGGCAATACCTTGGGACCGACCTGAGGAGGACCGCTGCCGCTGCCAGGGGGGACGGAACGGTGCTCGGCGCGACTTCCGGTTCCTGAAGGCGTTTCGCCGCGGAGACCGATCGAGCGCAGGGGCCGGAAGCGTTTCGACACGAAACCGCAAGGCGGCCGTCACCTGCCCGTAACGTTGACCCCGTAAGCTCCGAAGGCCTTAGAGGTCGCGGTCTGCCGAGACCGCACCGTCCAACCGAGTGAAAGGAGAGGTACCGATGAGGAAGACTTCGTTGATCGTCGCGGTCGCCGGCGTCCTGCTGGCCGGCACCGGCTTCGCCTTGGAGGTGGACCCGAAGGTCCCCGCCTACAAGCCCGTGTCCGGCGTGTCCGGCAACCTCAAGTCCGTGGGCTCCGACACGCTGAACAACCTCATGACCCTGTGGTCCGAGGGCTTCCGGGCCAAGTACCCGAGCGTCAAGATCGAGATCGAGGGCAAGGGGTCCTCCACGGCGCCGCCGGCCCTGATCGAGGGCACCTCCCACTTCGGCCCCATGTCCCGGCCCATGAAGGCGAAGGAGATCGAGGAGTTCGAGAAGAAGTTCGGGTTCAAGCCCGCGGTCATCCGCTCGGCCGTGGACGCCCTCGGGGTGTTCGTGCACAAGGACAACCCGATTGCCTGCCTGACCATGAAGCAACTCGACGCCATCTTCTCCAAGACCCGCAAGGGCGGCTACGCCAAGGACCTCCTCACCTGGGGCGATGTGGGTCTCACCGGCGAGTGGGCGGCGAAGCCCATCTCTCTCTATGGCCGCAACTCGGCCTCGGGGACGTACGGCTACTTCAAGGAGCACGCGCTCTTCAAGGGCGACTACAAGGACACGGTGAAGGAGCAGCCTGGCTCCTCCGCGGTCATTCAGGGCGTGGCCACGGACAAGTACGCCATCGGCTACTCGGGCGTGGGCTACAAGACCGCCGACGTGAAGCTCGTCCCCATCGCGGCGGACGAGGGCCAGACCTGCTATGAGGCGTCGGCGACAAACGCTTACTCCGGCGACTACCCCCTCTCGCGGTTCCTCTACATCTACCTGAATCGCAACCCCAACGCGTCCCTGGACCCGCTGCGGGCCGAGTTTATCCGCTATGTGTTCTCGCAGGAGGGACAAGAGGTGGTGATCAAGGACGGGTACTTCCCTGTCTCCCACACCCTGGCCACCGAGGACCTGAAGGCCCTCGGCCTGAACTGAGCGCCACCTGCTGAAGCCAAGAGGGCCCGCCCCCGCCCGGGGTGGGCCCCGCCCTTCTCTCCCCCTCGCCCCCGAGAACGCCATGGGCTCGCTCCCCGGCCCCGAACCGGCCTACGACAGAGAGGTCCGGATGGGACCCTCCGGGTACCGGAGGCCCAAGAAGACGCCGCGGTCCGTGGTCTTCGCCGACCGGGCGGCCAAACACGTGATCACTGTGGGCGGGATCTTCGTGATCGTCGCCGTGATGGGCATCCTGGTCTTCCTCGTCGAGGAGACCCTGCCCCTCTTCGGGGGCGGCGTGCTGCGTTCCCAAGTGAGCTACCGACTGCCGGCCGGCGACCCCGACCTGGTGATGGCTGTGGACGAGTACCGGACCGCGGCCCTTGAGATCGGCGCCGACGGGGAGGTCTCGGCCTTCCACGTCCCCACCGGGACCCCGCTGGAGGTGCCCGCCTTCTCCCTGGAGGACGCGTCACCCACAGCCTTCGGCGCCTCGCCGGACCGGGAGAGCGTGGCCTTCGGGTTCGCCGACGGGACCGTGCGCTTCGGACAGGCCCGGTTCGCCATCGAGGTCCTGCCCGCCCAAAGCCTTCCCGAAGGGCTCAGAGAGCTCGGCGGGGGAAGCTACACGGACGGAGCCTCGGTCTACACTCCCATCCCCGGAGACCAACTGCGCAGGGTCTCGGTGGCGGTGACACTGGACGACCCGATCGCTGTGGCATCGGCGCGAATCACGGCCCTGGACTACCGGCTCGGGGGCAGTGCCGAGCGCCCGACCCGCGCGTTCGTAGCCGTGGACGCAGCGGGGGGCGTCGCGGTGCACCTGGCGGAGTCCCGGCGTAATCTCATGACCGGGGAGGTGCGGGTCACCACCCGCACGGCGACCCTGCCGGACCTCACCCGGGGTGAGCCGGTGCTGCGCGTGCTCCTCACCGAGAAGGGCGACCAGGTCTTCGTGGCCCGCCCAGGCGGAACCGTCGATCGCTACAACGTCAAGGACTTCTCCCGGCCCTTCCTCGCCGAGCGGGTGCGCCTCACGCCCCCGGACGAGGAGTTGACGGCCATCTCCTTCCTAGCCGGCGAGGGGTCCCTGGTGGCCGGCTCCTCGGCCGGGTCGGTGGTAGTCGCCTTTCCGGTCAACCGGCCCGCATCGCGCGCCCCCGACGGCGTGGAGCTGACGCAGGCCCGCACCCTCGCGCCCCACCGGGGGGCGGTGGTGCGGGTGCTGCCCGCGCTCAACGGGCGCACGTTCGTCACGGCCGACGCCTCCGGGGAGTTGTGGCTGCGCCACGCCACGAGCGGCAAGACGCTCCTGCGCTTCCAGGCCGCCGCCGCGGGCGAGGACTACCGGGGGATCGCGCTCGCGCCCCGGGCCGACGGGCTCCTGGCCGTGCGCCGGGACGGGGCCGCCCAGTTCTGGGACTTCGACGTGCCCCACCCCGAGACCTCCTGGCGCACGCTCTTCGGGGAGGTCTGGTACGAGGGCTACGACGACCCTTCCTTCACCTGGCAGTCCACCGGCGGAACCGACAGCTTCGAGTCCAAGCTCTCCCTGGTGCCGCTGATCTTCGGGACGCTCAAGGGCACGCTGTATTCGATGCTCTTCGCGATCCCCATCGCGCTCCTGGCGGCGATCTACACCTCGGAGTTCCTCCACCCCCGGGTGCGCGGAGTGGTCAAGCCCATGATGGAGATGATGGCCTCCCTGCCCTCGGTGGTGCTGGGCTTCGTCGCCGCCCTGGTGCTCGCCCCGGTGGTGGAGACCTGGATGGCCGCCGTCCTGATCGGCGTTCCTGGTGATCCCGGCCACGCTCCTGGCCTGCGCCTACGCATGGCAGTTCCTGCCGGTGCGGGTCGCGAACCGGCTCGCGGGGCTCCCGAAGCTCTTCCTCATGGTGGGCGGGGTCGTGCTCGGAGGCGTGGCTGGCCGCGCGGGTGGGGCCGGCCCTGGAGCGGCAACTCTTCGCCGGGGACTTCAAGGTGTGGTTGAGCGGCCAGGGGGACGACGCCACGGCGTTCCTCTTCCTGCTGCTCCTGCCGCTCTCCTTCCTGATCGCGGGCTTCGTGCTGGGACGCCTGGGGGGGCTGCGGCTGCGGGCGCTCATGCGCCGGTGGGGCGGCACGCCGGGCCGCGGCCCTGGACGTGCTGCGCTGGGTCGCCACGGTGGGCCTCGCCGCCGCCGTCTCCTGGGCCCTGGCCGCGTCTGCTCGGGACGAGCGGCCTCGACCCGCGGGGCACCTTCGTCGGCACCTACGTCCAGCGCAACACCCTGGTGATCGCCTTCGCCATGGGGTTCGCGGTGATCCCCATCATCTACACGCTGGCCGAGGACGCCCTCAACGCGGTGCCCGAGCACCTGCGCAGCGCCAGCCTTGGGCTGCGGCGCGACCCCCTGGCAGACCGCGCTCTGGGTGATCCTGCCCACGGCCATGAGCGGCGTCTTCTCGGCGATCATGATCGGCATGGGCCGGGCGGTGGGGGAGACCATGATCGTGGTCATGGCCGCGGGCAACACCCCCATCATCGACCTCAACCTCTTCAACGGGCTGCGGGCCCTCTCGGCCAACATCGCCGTGGAGCTGCCCGAGGCGGTCAAGGGCGGGACCCTCTACCGCACCCTCTTCCTGTCGGCCCTGGTGCTCTTCGCGATGACCTTCGTCATCAACACCGTGGCGGAGGTCGTCCGGCAGCGCTTCCGGCGCCGGTCGATGCAGCTGTGACGGACGGCACACACATGGCACAGCCCAGACCCGCAGACAGGCATCCGTCGACGGGGCAACGCCGGCAGGGGTACTCGGACCTAGGCGCCCGCGGCGAACCGTTCCTGTGGCCCTTCGGAGGCACCCTCGTCCTGGGGGTGCTCATGATCGCGGCGTTCCTCGCATCTGGTGTTGTGGAACGGCTTCGCGACCTTCTGGCCCAAGCCCATCGCCGTCGTCACCCTGAAGGACGGCACCCGCGTCGCGGGAGAACCCACCCGCGCGGAGAGCTATCGGCCCCAGCAGGCCCAGCTGGAACCCTGGGGCCCGCAGGCGCGCGCCGGAGTGGACACCCGGGAGGGGTTCGCCCAGCGCTCCCTGTACCGGATCGGAAACTTCGACCTGTACAACGAGGACTTCCGGTGGGTTCCCGACTTCACTGTGGAGAGCGTCGAGCACCCCGACGACTACCACTACGTCGAGCGCCTCGAGTGGGGTCCCTTCGTGGGCCGCGTGGCCGGGCTGGTGCTGGACGGGGTGGAGGTTTCCGGCCCGGCCGTGCAGGCGGAGGAACTGGCTAGCGCGCTGGAACGCGGCGGCAGGGAGGCGCGAGCGGGTGCGCCACATCGAGCGCGAGCTCGATCGGCGAGGTGAACCGCAAGCTCGAGGCCGCCCGTCTGGCGCTGCGCAAGGTGGGGCTGGAGGAGGGCGAGCAGAGCGCCGCCTACGCCGAGGCCTCCGAGAAGCACACCCGGCTGCATAGCGGAGCTCGAGGGGGAGTACGCCTCCCTCGCCACGGAGTCCCAGGCCCTGAAGGAAGAGGACGAACGCTACCGGATCCGTCTGGCGGAAGTCGGCGGGCGGGAGAAGGAGATCCTCCTCTCCGGGATCGTCCGACTCTACCCGGCCAACCGCCTGGGTCCCTGGGGCAAAGCGGGGGTGTACCTCTCCCGCTGGAGGGAGTTCCTCACCGACGAGCCGCGGGAGGCGAACACCGAGGGCGGGGTGCTGCCCGCCATCTTCGGCACCTTGGCCATGACCGTTCTCATGGCGCTGGCCGTGGCGCCCTTCGGCGTCATGGCCGCGCTTGTACCTGCGCGAGTACGCCAAGCAGGGGCGTCTGGTCTCCGCCGTGCGCATCTCGGTGAACAACCTGGCCGGGGTGCCCTCCATCGTCTACGGGGTGTTCGGTCTTGGGTTCTTCGCCTACCTCACGGGGGGCGCCATCGACCAGCTGTTCTACCCCGAGCGCCTGCCGAGCCCCACCTTCGGCACCGGGGGCCTGCTCTGGGCCTCGCTGACCCTGGCGCTCCTCACCGTGCCGGTCGTGATCGTGGCCACCGAGGAAGCCCTGGCCGCCGTGCCCCAGTCCATGCGCGAGGGCTCGCTCGCCTGCGGCGCCTCCAAGTGGCAGACCATCCAGCGGATCGTGCTGCCCCGGGCCATGCCCGGCATCATGACCGGGCTGATCCTGGCCATGGCGCGCGGGGCGGGCGAGGTGGCGCCGCTCATGCTGGTGGGGGTGGTGAAGCTGGCGCCGGAACTGCCCATCGACGGCGTCTTCCCGTTCATCCACCTGGAGCGCAGCTTCATGCACCTGGGGTTTCACATCTTCGACGTCGGCTTCCAGTCCCGCAACTCCGAGGCCGGCAAGCCCATGGTGTTCGTCACCACGCTGCTCCTGATCGGGCTGGTGGGCAGCCATGAACGCCTCGGCCATCGTCATCCGCAACCGCCTCAAGCGGCAGATTCTTCGCCGGGCACTTCTAGGAAGGTGAACTGTGACGAGTGAAGCTGCGACCAGATCCGGACGCACAGGGCGCGAGCCCCGAATTCGGCCAGACCATCTACCACGCCAGAAGCGGGGCCCGACGGGCGCCATCATCGAGATCGAGGACTTCTGCCTCTGGTACGGGGACAAGCAGGCGCTCTTCGCCAACACCCTGGCGGTCGAGCAGGGCCTGGTCACCGCGCTGATCGGCCCGTCCGGGCTGCGGCAAGTCCACCCTGCTGCGCTCCCTGAACCGCATGAACGACCTGATCGACGAGCTCAGACGCGCCGGGGGCGTGCGCTTCGACGGACAGGACATCTACGTCCCGGGACGTCGACGTGATCGGGCTGCAGCAAGCGCATGGGCATGGTCTTCCAGAAGCCCAACCCCTTCCCCATGTCCATCGCCGACAACGTGACCTACCCGCTCAAGGTCGACGGGGTGCGCGACCGCCGGGTGCTCGAGGAGACGGTGGAGCGGGCCCTGCGTGGGCGCGGCCCTGTGGGAGGAGGTCAAGGACCGGCTGAAGGACAGCGCCCTCGGCCTCTCCGGCGGGCAGCAGCAGCGCCTGTGCATCGCCCGGGCCATCGCAGCGGACCCGGACGTGCTCCTCATGGACGAACCGTGCTCGGCCCTCGATCCGCTGGCCACGGCCAAGATCGAGGAATTGATCGACGAACTGCGGGGCCGCTACACCATCGTCATCGTCACCCACAACATGCAGCAGGCCGCCCGCGTATCGGACAACACCGCCTTCATGTACCTGGGCCGCCTGATCGAGTACGGTGAGACCGGTACGATCTTCACCACTCCCAAGGCGCAGAGGACGCTGGAGTACGTCACGGGGCGATTCGGCTGACCGACGGCGTGGTACGGTGGGAAACAGAGGAGAGACGATGGGGAGCGAACACCTGGTGAAGTCCTACGAGGAAGAACTGAAACGGCTAGACGGCGTGATCTCGCAGATGGGGACCATGGCCGAGTCCCAACTGGAAGCGGCCATCACGGCGCTGGCCCGGCGGGACTCCGAAGCGGCTCGCTCGGTGCAGGAACGGGACGCCCGCATCGACCAACTCGAGCACGACGTCGATGCTTTCACGATCCGGCTGCTGGCTCTCCGTCAGCCCGTGGCGGACGACCTCCGAACCGTCGTGGCGGCGCTACGGATCTCCATCGATCTGGAGCGCATCGCCGACTATGCGGCGAACGTCGCGAAACGGGTCAAGGACTTGAACCATACCGCTCCGGAGGAAGCGATCCGCGCGATACAAGAACTCGGGCAGTGCCTGATCGAGATGATGAGGGACGCGCTCACCGCCTACAGGGACCGGGACGCGGAGAAGGCGTCCGAGGTCTGGAGGCGCGACGACGAGGTAGATCAGAAATACCTGAGGCTCCTGGAGTTCCTGCGCGGCCACATGGTTCACCACCCGGAGAGCGTTGCCGCGTGCACCCACCTTCTCTTCGTCACGAAGAACCTCGAACGGCTCGGCGACCACCTCACCAACGTCTGCGAGCACATCCAGTTTCTCGTCCGGGGGGTGCCGGCCGGAAACCGCGGGGGCAGATTGGGCGGCGCCGAGCAACCGCGGTGAGGTGCCCGGGTCCTTGCTTTCCCACACCTTAACGCAGTCGACACGGTCTGGTAACGCTCGAGGTCTACGATGACGGGAAAACGGAGACGAGAGGGCCGAGCGGAGGACAGATGAGAAGCCAACCGAGAGAGGGCGTCGCCGACCACGCCCTGGACTGCTGCCCCTTCCACCTGCCCCAGACCGCGTCGTGCGCAGCGGCGAACCGAGGGGAGGGACCTGCCGCGGCCGGGGGCCGCTGCGGGTCCGAAGACCACGAGAACTGCTCGACCTACCTCGTCAAGCTGCTGCGCTCCCAGCGCCCGGCGTTCTGGTCCCTCGGGGAGGGCATCGCCTTCAAGTAGTCGGGGCGGAAGGCCGGCACCCCGCACTCCGGCCCGCCGGGAGACGGCGGCCGACGTCTCACACCCGGTGCATGCAGCGGAAGACCTCGGCGTCCTGGACCATGGCCTTCAGGCCCATCCCGTCCACCGAAGCCTGCAGGCGGCGGGAGAGTTCCGCGAGTTCCACGGGGCACGAGGCCATGTCGGCGAGCAGGGTCATCGCGAAGATGGACCCGCCCAGGATCTTCTGGTTGATGTCCTCGATGTTGACCCGGCTCTCGGCCAGGCATGTCGCCACCCGGGCGACGATGCCGACCTGGTCCCGCCCGATGACGGTCACGACGATCTTCTGGGACATCTTCCCTCCTCGGAGAAACCGACGGCGGCGAGCAGGCCGGCGGCCAGGAGAACCATCGCCCGGGTCTCGCCCACCGGCAGGTCGCCGGCCGGCAACGCCCAGAGACCGAGGACGAGGACGAGCGCCGACCCCGTGAGCAGCGCCGGGCGCCGTCCCAATCCGACCAGGGAACCGGCCACCCCGCCGGCCCCGACCGCCACGGCCTGAAAGATGTCGGGCCGCCGGCTGGGCGTCAAGAGCTGGAGGCTCTCGAGCAGGAGCCCGGCGAGCAAGGCCGCCGCCGCCCCCCCCAACCACCGCCGGGCCGAACTCCCCGGGAGGCTCCGGACGAACAAGGCCGAGAAGCACGCTCCCAGGAGCACCGGATGCGCCGCCCCCCCGAGCCACGGGCCCCAACCGGGGAACCGCCGGAAGCTGGAGGAGAAGATCTGGGTCTGCTTCCACACCCCGCTGGGCGGCGTCGAGCCCGGCAGCGCGGCCCAGACGACGAGACAGGCCGCCAGCAGCAGGACGGCCGCATGGGTCGTCTCGCCCCCGGCGAACTCCTCGGCCCATCGGCGGGTTGCCTCCCGTCCGCCCGCCTCCCACAGGCACCCCAGGCCTGCCCCGAGCAGTGCCCCGAGGGCGTCGGCGACGACGTCGGAGGCGCTCGTGCGCCGAGCCGGAACCGCCAGTTGGACCACCTCGATCCCCACGCTCAACAGGAGGGCTGCGGCCATCAGCCACACGAGGCGGCGCGGGCGCCCCTCGAGAGCCCGCCAGCCCGCGAGGCCGAAGGGGGCGAAGAGGGCCCAATTGCCGAGCACGTCGCTCCACAGGGGCGGTCGGCCCCGCTCCACGAGGGGAATCCACTGGATGTCGCCCACGGACCGGAGGAGGGCGGCGGAAGAGAGATCCCAGGAAAAGGGCAGCAGCGTCCACCACAGCGCGAGCCCGGTCACGCCGGCCCAGGCCAGCACGGCCACCCGAGAACGACCGGAGACGTCCAGCACCCCGCCCTCACACCCCGGCGTCGTCGTCGGACGGGCCCAGGGGATAGCCCCGGGGGGTCACCAGCCACCCTCCCAGGCGTCGGGTCGATCGGTTTCCCACGACGACCACGCTCATCATGTCCACCTCCCGGGAAGGGACTTCGGCCAGGGTGGTCATCTCCACCGACTGTCCGGGCCGGAGCGCGTGGCGAACCACCGCGGCCACCGTATCGGGGGGGCGGTGGCACGCGAGGATCCGGCACGCCTCCTCCAGGTGGCGCACCCGGCGGCGGCTGCGCGGATTGTACAGGGCCACCACGAAGTCACCGGCGCCGGCGGCTTCCAGGCGGGTCCGGATCACCTCCCACGGGGTGAGGAGGTCCGAGAGGCTGACGACGGCGAAGTCGGTCATCAGGGGCGCGCCGAGCAGGCTGGCCGCGGCGTGCACGGCGGACACGCCGGGGACCACCTCGACCCCCACGGTCCGCCCGGGGTCGTCCTCGTGCAGGATCTCGAGCAGCAGACCGGCCATGCCGTACACGCCCGGGTCCCCGGTGCTCACCACGGCGACGCGGCGACCGGCCAGCGCCAGGGACACCGCGCGGCGGCAGCGCTCGATCTCCCGGGTCATCCCCGTGCCGAAGACCTCCTTGCCGGAGACGAGATCGCCGAGGAGTTCCAGGTAGCGCGTGTAGCCGACGACCACGTCGCACGCCTCGAGCGCCTCGAGGGCTCGCCCGGTCATGTGGCTGCGCCCGCCCGGGCCGATCCCCACCACGAAGAGCATGGCTTCTTCCGTCATCCCGGGCCCATCCAGGAGGCTGCAGGGCGCAGGGCCGCCGCCAGGGTCCAATCGGGCCCCTTGACCTTGGCGAGGATCAACTCGCCCCCCCCCGACGCGGCCAGGGCGGCGGCTTCCGCGACGCTCGCCGTGCCAACGGCCCGCCGCACACGGTCCGACGGGGTCGGCACGGCGACGAGGGAGAGCGCTTCGGGGGGAACGTTTCGTAGCCCGCCCCGAGACTTCGGGCGAGGGAGACGAGGGCCTCCTCGCTTCGCTTCGCGTCGACGCTCGCCGCCACCGCCACGGCGCCCACGGCGAGACCCGCTTCGGCCAGCGCTGTCCTCACCCCCGTCTCCACGGCGTCCGGGTCGGCGCCCCTGCGACAGCCCACCCCGAGGGCGAGGCAACGCGGCCGGAGGACGAGCGCCGGCGCGCCCGCCGCCCCGAGCCGGTGCGTCACCGCCATCAGGGTCCCCGGAAAGCCTCGAGCCCGCTCCTCGTCCTCGGTGGCGAGGGCCAGGTGCTCCTCGAGGTCCGCCGCCAGTTCTCCCGCCCCGAGCGCGGGGTCCAGATACAAGCCCACCGGGTCGCCGTTGGCCCAAGCCGCGTTCACCGTCACGACACCGCGTCGGTCTTCGATCCGCATGCCCCGCCCCTCGGCCCAGACCTCGGCGGCGGGGCGACCCGCCGCGTCCGTGGCCGTCGTGATCACCGCCGCCCCGCCGAGGGCCGCTGCCGCCGTCCGTGACAGGGCGTTCGCCCCTCCCAGGTGCCCGGAGAGGATCGGCACCGCGAAACGCCCGGCTGCGTCCAGCACCACGACGGCCGGGTCCCGGGACTTGTCCTCGAGGAGCGGGGCGATGGCCCGCACGGCGATGCCGGCGGCCATGACCAGGAGGAACGCCCCGGCCGAGGGCCAGAGGCGGGCGATCAACTGCGCCACCGGCTCGCCGAAGCCTTCCACCCCGTCCCCCGAGAACCGCTCCGGGGCGAACGCCCGGGCCCTGGGAAGGGCCTCGGAGAGGCGCCGAGCCGTGCGCGCCCCGCCCCGCGTCAGGGCGATCACGAAGAAGGGTCCGCGGGGCAGATCTCCGGTCACGATTGCCCCTCGCGGAAGCCGTGGGAGAACGCCCGGTCGTAGAGTCGGGACCGCTCGAACCCGTCCCACCCCGTGAGCCGCGGGCGCAGCGCCTCCCCGACGAGGATCATGGCCTGGCGGGAGATCCCGGCGGCCGCCACCCGGCCCGCGATGTCCGCCAGGGTGCCCACCAGGGCCTCCTCGTCGGGCCAGGACGCGCGGCTCACCACGGCGACCGGGGTCTCCGGGGGCAACCCGCCGGCGCGGCACGCCTCCGACACCTCCCCGATCCGGTCCACCGAGAGGAAGACGCACAGGGTCGCGCCGGTGGCCGCGAGGCGCTCGAGGGACTCGGCCGGCGGAACCGGCGTGCGGCCGGCCAAGCGGGTGAAGATCACCGTCTGGGTGGCCCCCGGAAGGGTGAGCTGCGTGCGCAGGGTGGCCGCGGAGGCGAAGGCGGAGCTCACGCCGGGCACCACGCGGCAGGGGATCCCCTCCGCCTCCAGGGGTGCCATCTGTTCCTGGATGGCGCCGTACAGGGACGGGTCTCCCGTGTGCAGCCGCACAACGCGCCGCCCGGCGCGGGCTGCCGTCCGGCACACCTCGAGGGTCTGTCCCAGATCCATGCCGGCGGTGTCGTACACCTCGGCCCCGGGCCGCGCCCACCGGAGGATCTCGGGGTTCACCAGGCTTCCGGCGTAGAGGACGACGTCGGCCCCGGCCAGTTCGTCCCGGCCGAGGACGGTCAGCAGCCGCGGGTCTCCGGGTCCCGCTCCGACGAAGACCACCTCGCCGCGACCTTCGCCGCCCTCTCGGGTGCTCAAGGTCCACCCCCTCCCCGACGGGCGCAGAAGAGCGTGACCGGGCTCAAGGGCTCCCAGCGCCGCCGATCCCCCAGCGGCCGCGACCGCGCGCACGCGACCTGCACGAGGTCTCCCTCGACGCCCGCGCCCCGGGCCCAGGAGAGGATCTCGCACAGCGTCTCCACCAGCACGGCGGCCGCCACCAGCGTCCCGCCGTCGCGAAGGCGCTCCCAGGCAGCCTCGAGCAGGCGCGCCGGCTCCCCGCCGCTGCCGCCGACGAAGACGGCGTCGGGGGCGGGAAGGCCGGAGAGAGCCCCGGGGGCCTCCCCGGCGACCGGCACGACCCCCGCCGCCCGGAAGCGCCGACGGTTCTCGCGGATGTGCTCGACCCGCTCCGCCTCCCTCTCCACCGCGTAGGCGAGCAACCCGGGAAACAGGAGACAGGCCTCCACGGACACCGAACCGGACCCCGCACCCACGTCCCAGAGCACTCCCCCAGGGCGAAGCCCGAGCCGCCCCACCGCGACGGCCCGCACTTCGGCCTTGGTGATCAGGCCGCCGGAGTGGGCGAAGGCGTCGTCCGGCAGTCCCGGCCCCACCGGCTGCCCGCCCCTGTCGCCGCCGAGCAGGAGCACCACGTTCAGCGGGGAACCCTCCCAGGCCTCGAACTCCGCGACCGGGCCCCGACGCACCCGCTCGGTGGGGAGCCCCAGGTCCTCGGCGACCACCATCTCCAGTTCCTCCCACCCGCTCCCGACGAGGTAGCGGGCGATCCGGGCGGGGCCGTTCTCGGGGTCCGTGAAGAGCCCGATCCGGGGCGCCCCGAGCACCGAGGCGAGGTTTTCGAGCGGGCGGCCGTGGAGGCTCGCGAAGCGGGCGTCGCTCCAGGGCTCTCCGGCCCGGGCGAAGGCGACCTGCATGGAGGACACAGCGGGCCACACGCGGACGTCGGCCGCCGGGAGCCTTCGGGCGAGAACGGCGGCGACCCCGAAGAACCCAGGGTCCCCCGAGGCCAGCACGGCGGCGGTGAGGGCGGGTTCGGCCTCGAGGCGGTCCAGGAGTTCCGACAGGCCCCCTTCCAGCGGCCACGTCTCGCCGGGAAACCCGGGGACCAGTTCCAGGTGGCGCGAGGCTCCCGCCAGCAGGCGGCACGACGCGACGGCTTCCCGGGCCCCGTCGGGCAGGGCCGAAGCTCCGGGCGGGACGCCGACCACGTGCACCCGGGGAGACGCGCTCACCGCTGCGCCTCCTCCTGCGCGCGCGCCAGCACCTCCTTGTCGTAGCCGAAGAGGATCGCCTCGACCGGCACCCGGCGCCCGAGCCGCTCGGCCGCGCGGGCCGCGACGCGGCGGGCCAGGCATCGGAAGGCGCCCCGGTCGCCCCGCGTCCGGAGCCGCTCGAAGACTTCCCGGGCCGTGTTGGCCTCCAACGCAGCCCGGGCCTCCGAGGCGGGGAACCCGGCCTCGGTCAGGAGGTCCGCGAGCACCGTGCGGTCGAGGGAGGAATCCTTCACGTGGGTCTCGAAGCAGCCCGCCGCGACCTTGCAGAACTTGGCGAACTGGCCCGCCAGGACGATCCCGAGTCCGCGCCGGGCCGCGCCGTCCAGGGCATACCCCACATGGTCACCCATGAGCACGAAGGCCTCCTGGGGAAGGTGCGGAAGCAGGACCTGCGCCGCCGACTCGCTGGACCTTCCGTGGGAGAGGACGACCCGCTCGACCGCCCCCGCCCGCGCCACGTCGAAGCCGGCGTCCAGCGTGGCGGTCCAGGCGTCGGCGGAGAGGGGGATCACGATGCCCGTGGTGCCGAGAATCGAGAGCCCGCCGAGGATCCCGAGCCTCGCGTTCAGGGTCCGGCGCGCGATCTCCTCCCCCCGCGGCACGCTGACCGTCACCCGCAGCGAGACCGGGGCGTCCACGGCCGCCTCCTCGAGGGCCTCCCGAACGGCTGCCTCGATCATGCGGCGCGGCACCGGGTTGATGGCCGGTTCGCCGACCGGCACGGCGAGCCCCGGCTTGGTCACCCGCCCCACGCCGGGGCCTCCCTCGATCGACACGGAGCAAGCGCCCCGGCCGGGCGACGCGGGGGCCCGGGCGACGGTAGCCCGGATCTCAACGCCGTCGGTCACGTCGGGGTCGTCTCCGGAATCCTTCACCACGCCGGCCGTGGCCCGCCCCTCGGAGGCGGAGACCCCCACCAGGGGAAACCATGCGTCCACCGCGCCGGGGGAACCCCAGGGCAGCCGGAGCGACACGCGCGCCGGCGTGAGGCCCGCAAGGTGCAGCGCGGCCCCCTTGGCCGCGGCCGCGGCACAGGCCCCGGTGCTGAACCCCGTGCGGAGCCGTCGGCGCTGGCCCACGCCCGGTCAGACCTCTCCGAGGGCCGCCTTGAGCAGCGCATTCGCGCAGGCCGCGGCGACGTTGCTCCCGCCCTTGTTGCCCCGGCAGGAAACCCAGGGCAGGTCTCCCCGGGCCATCAGGGCATCCTTCGACTCGGCCGCGCCGACGAACCCCACGACAACCCCCACGACGAGGGCGGGGCTCGCCGCGCCTTCCTCCGCCAACTCGAGCAGCCGGAACAGGGCCGTCGGGGCGTTCCCGAAGACGAAGACCGCTCCCGGCTGCTCCCGGACGGCGCGCTCCACGGCCACGATGGAGCGGGTGACCCCGCGCCGGCGCGCCTCGTCCGCGACCGCGGGGTCGGAGATGTGGCAGCGGACCTCGACGCCGAGCCGGTCGGTCCGAGCCCGGCTGACGCCGGCCCGGGCCATCTCCACGTCGGTCACCAGGGGCGCCCCACCCGCCAGCGCCTGGGCGCCGGCTGCGATGGCCCCTTCACTCCACGCCAGGATGCCCGCGAAGCCCGGGTCCCCCGTGGCGTGGACCACCCGCTGGACCAGGGCGGCCTCGGCCGGCGTGTACGACGACAGGTCCACGAGCCCCGCGATGATCTCGAAGCTCTTCTTCTCGATCTCCTCGGGCCGAAGATCGTAACCCCACGGGCCCATCATCCCAGAGCCTCCCTCGCGCGGTCCGCCGCGGCCTGCGCGAGCTTCGGGTGGTCCCCGAGCACGCGCCCCACCGAGATGGCCACGCCGGGGTGGAGCGCGCGGAGGCGCTCCACCTCTGCCGGGATGTCTTCGAGGACGTGCGCCCCGGGGAACAGGAAGAAGGGCACGACCGCCACCCGGCGCGCGCCGGCGGCCACGCACCGCTCCACGGCCTCCGCAAGACCGGGGCGGGCGAGCTGCAGGTACGCCACTTCGACGACCTCGCCGTCGAGCAGGGAGCCCACGGCCCGTGCGACCTGCTCCAGGCCGCGATTCGCCTCGGCACGGCGGCTGCCGTGCCCCAGGAGGACCACGGCGGAACCCGTTGCCACGAGCAACTCCTCTCTTCCTCGGGGGTTCGAGGAAAGGGCAGATGCTCACACGGGGGCTCCCGGGGAGTCAAGCAGGCGGGGAACTGTCCTCGGGCGTGTTCGGCGCCGTTTCTTCCGCAGCGGCGAGGGGAAGGGTGAAGGAGAAGGTGGCGCCCTCGCCGAGCTCGCTCTCCACCCAGATCTGCCCGCCGAGCCGTTCCACGATCTCCCGGGAGATGGACAGACCCAGCCCCGTCCCCAGGGGGTGCGCTTTCTGGGGGTCGCGCACCTGACGGTAGCGCTCGAAGACCTCGTCGCGCCGCGCGTGGGGGATGCCCGGGCCGCGGTCCGCCACGCTCACCACGGCGAATCCGCCCCGGCGGCGGCCCGAGACGAGCACCTCGGACTCCGGCGGTGCGAACTTGGCCGCGTTGGAGAGCAGGTTGGCGATCACCTGCTGGAGCCGGTCCGGGTCGGCCAGCACCAGCCCCATGCCCTTCTCCACGTCCGGCCGGGCGATGACGCCCCGCTCGGCGAACAGCGGGCGGGCCACGTCCAGGGCCTTCAGGATCGCCTGCTCCAGCCCCAGGGGCTCCACGTTGAACTCCACCCGGCCGGCCTCGATCTTCGACAGATCCAGCAGTTCGTTGATCATCCGGGAGAGCCGGTCCGCCTCGGCGCTGATGATCCCGATGAACTTGCGGCGCTGCTCGGGATTGTCCACGTCGTAGCGCAGGAGGATCTCGGAGAAGGAGCGGATCGACGTGAGCGGCGTGCGCAGCTCGTGGCTCACGGTGGAGAGGAAGTCGCTCTTCAGCCGGTCGAGCTCGCGCAGCCGGGCGTTCGCGGCCTCCAGCTCCCCGGTGCGCTCCCGCACCTTCTCCTCCATCGCCTGGCTGTACGCGTGGACCTCGGCGTACAGCCGCGCGTTCACCACGGCCAGGGATAACTGGTTCGCCATCGCGGCGAACAGGCTCACGAACTCCTCGGTGAAGTGCATGGGGCCCCGGGTCCCGTAGGCCGTGAGCACGCCGATGGACCGGCCCTCGTGGAGCATCGGCGCGTGGATCAGCGCGGTCACGGGCACGTTCTGCGTGAGCTGCCGGAAGAACAGCGGCTTCTCCACCTGGCGGGCGTCCTCCAGGACGACGGGCTCTCGCCGGAGGAAGCAGGTGCCGAAGTACGTCTCTTCGCTCGGCGGCACCGCCGAGATCCCGATGTAGGCGGGGTCCAGCCCCACGTGGTTGCGGATCCGCAGCTTCCCGTCGTCGTCCAGGAGCCGCACGGCAAGGTACTCGAAGCCGAACTCCCGGTGGATGAGGTGGAGCACCTGGCCGAGCACGCTGTCGATGTCGAGGCTCCCGGCCAGCGCGCTCGACGCCTCGTGGAGCACCATGAGCTCCCGCAGCTGCCGCTCCAGGGTGTCGCGGCTCTCCGCGAGGCTCCGGGAGACCCGGCCGAAGACGTCGAGGATCTCCACCGACTGGTCGCGGGGCCATGCCAGGAAGCTCTGGATCACCATGCGGGCCGACGGGGTGCCCAGGGCTCCGGCGAGACAGCGCTCCGCCGCCTCCACCATGGCCTGGGGTGACGTGCGGGGGCCGAGCGCCCCGAGCACGGCCTTGGCCTGCGCCGGTCCCACGAACCTGGTCAGGAGGTTCTCCAGGTCATCCCGGGACGCCCACGCCGCCCGCGCCTCGATCTCCGCCTCGGGAAGCCGTCTGCGGCTGGAGGCCCCCAGGCTGACCGCCAGGTATCCGCCCAGGTTGAACACCAGGCTCCACACCAGGGCATGGGTCCACTGGTCGAGCCCCTCCAGGCCGAAGAGGGCCTGCGGCCGCAGGAGCCCGATGTCCCAGGGGCCGTGCTCGAGGAATCCGGCGGGCACCCATCCCGACTCGGCGAAGCTCGGGAGCAGGAGGGTGTATCCCCAGACCGCGAACCCCAGGGCGAGCCCCGCCACGGCGCCCTCGCGGCGCCCCCCCTTCCAGTAGAGGCCGAAGAAGACCGCCGGGGCGAACTGGGTCACGGCCGAGAAGGAGAGCAGGCCGATGTTGACGAGCGTGTGGGACTCCCCGATCCACCGGTGGAAGGCGTAGCCCAGGAGCACGACCCCCAGGATGACCAGGCGCTTCGAGAATAGCAGGTGGCGGCTCAGGTCCGCCTGCCCCAGCCGTCCGAGGGCCGAGGAGAAGCCCCCCAGGAGCGCGATGCCCGGGTGGTGCAGGATCATGGTGGAGAGGGCCACCGCCGAGACGATCACCATGCTGGTGGCGGCCGAGAACCCGCCCAGGAAGGCGAGGAACGCCAGGCCGGTGCGCCCTTCCGAGAGCGGGAGGGAAATCATGAAGAAGTCGGGCGACCCGGGGACGCCTTCCAGCAGCCCCACGACGGCGACCGGGAGGACCAGCAGGTTGATGAGGAAGAGGTATGCCGGAAAGATCCAGGCGGCCGGCAGGAGGTGGTCGTCGCGCATGTTCTCGACGGCCAGCATGTGGAACTGGCGGGGCAGGAGCACGACGGCCGCCGCGGACATCACGCTCAGGCTCAGCCACTGGGCCGCCGAGGTCCCGGAGCCCCCGCCCAGCAGGAAGATGTGCGCGAGATCGGGCCGCTCGAGCGCCCGGGAGAACACCGAGCCGAGCCCGCCCCCGATCCCCCAGGTGATGTAGGCCCCCAGGATCAGGAACGCGGCCAGCTTCACGGCGCTCTCGAACGCCACCGCGGCCACCATCCCCTCGTGGCGCTCGGTGGTCACGAGGGAGCGCGCCCCGAAGAGCACCGCGAACCACGCGAGCCCCAGCGCCGCCCAGAAGGAGGCGTCCCCGAGGAGCTCCGGGCTCGGCTGCCGGGCGCTGATCAGGTCGAAGGTGTAGCCCACGGCCTTGAGCTGGAGGCCGATGTACGGGGTGACCCCCGCCACCAGGATCACGGTGGCCAGGGTGCCGAGAAGCCGCCCCTTGCCGTAGAGCGACTCCAGGAGGTCCGGCACGCTGGTGACCCCCTCGGCGCGGCAGTGGACCACGAGCCGGCGAAGCACCATGGGCGCCAGGAGGAAGACCAGGGTGGGGCCAAGGTAGATGGGCAGGAACCCCAGGCCCTGGGCCGCCGCGCGTCCCACGCTGCCGTAGAAGGTCCAGGAGGTGCAGTAGACCGCGAGGGAGAGGCTGTACACCCACGGGTTGTCCACCGGGCTCCGCCCCCGGCTCCGGGCCTCGTCCGCCGCGTAGGCGATGACGAAGAGGCCCAGGACGTACGCCAGCCCCAGCAGCGCGACCCAGAAGGTGCGCGTCGTCAACGGCGCCTCCGTCCGATGAGCGCCCAGGCGGCCAGCACGAGCCCGCCCCAGCAGGCGAAGACGTACAGGGGGAGCAAGGGGATGCCGGCAACCAGCAACGGCCGGCTGAACGCCCCGATCAGGGGGGAGAAGAGGGCTACGGCACCGACGACGACCAGGGCCGCCAGGCGCCGGGTGACGATGTCCATCCCGGTCTTCCTCACGCCGAATCCCGCCGGGCGCGGCCCGGCACTTCGTGCTCCCGGCTCAGCACCCGGCCGTCAGAAGCGGGCCGTCTGCCACCGGAGGAGGAGCATGCGGTCGCAGAAGGCCTTGGCGTCCGCCAGCGTCGCGATCCCGCGGGGCGCCAGGAGCTGGATCAGCTTGAGGAACACCTCGGCCGTGGCCCGCGCATCCCCCAGGGAGGTGTGCCGCCCCTCGACCGTCACCCCGAGCCGCTCGGCGATGGCGTCGAGGTTGTGTCCGTCGAAGTCGCGATGGATGCCGTACGAGAGAAACAGGGTGTCCAGGACGGGGTTGTCCAGGAGCGCCAGCCCCGCCGCGGTGGCCCCCATGTCCAGGAACTTCTTGTCGAACGCCGCGTTGTGCGCCACCAGGACGGCCGAGCCGGCGTACTCGTAGAAGCGCGGGAGGACATCCGCCAGCACGGGCGCATCCCTCACCATGGCGTCGTCGATGCCGTGGAACCGTTTCGAGGAGGCCGGGATCGGGCGCTCCGGGTTCACGAGGGTGTGGAACGTGTCGGCCTGCAGCACCCGGCCGGCCCGCACCCGCACCGCGCTCAGGCTGACGATCCGATCCCCCTGGGAGGGCTGGAGCCCGGTCGTCTCGCTGTCGAAGACCACGAAGTCGAGATCCCCCAGGGCCGCGCCGAGGATCTCCTCGGGCTCCCGGGCCGGCCTCCTCACGAAGAGGTCGAAGTCGTAGAACTCCGGCTGCTCGTCCGCGATTCCGTCCGGGCGCCGCCGAACGACCCCTCCAGGGCCGTGGAGCAGCCCGAGCCGCACCTCGACCCCTCCCTCGCAGGCCCGCGTCCACAGCTCGCCCCGGTTGGCACGCACCGCCTCCGCGAGCTTCATCTGGGGCTCGCCACGCAGGGAGATGGTGAGCGCACCGATCTCCTTCGGGTCCAACTCGGTGACGCCCTCGATCCGCAGGGCCGTCACGACGGCCCCGTCCTCCTCGCCGAGCTCGACGTTCACGGGAGCCCACCCGGCCACCCGCCCGCCGATCCACCGCAGGATCTCGGCGAGGCAGGCCACCCACGTGTAGGGCTCCACGAGCACCGACGGCAGCGGCGCCTCCGGCGCGTGGACGCAGATGAACCCACCGGGCAGGGCTGCCGCTGCCTCCTGGACCAGTTCGAGCGGATCCGAGGGGACCTCGGCGCCCAGCGACTTGGCGGCCGTCGAAGCCTCCTCGACGAGGTGCAGGCGCTCGGAGAGGCGCCCCACCTCCTCGCGCACTCCGGCGAGGAAGGCGGCCTGCTTCGCCGCCGGCATCTCCGGGTGGCGCCCCAGCGTCTCGAGCAGCGAGGAGGCAGCCGCCACCGGGCCCCGCAGGAGCTCGGGCATCTCCCGCATCGTGCGCTCGAGCTTCCGCTCCTCGGCCGCCCGGGAGCTGGTGTCGCGGAAGACCACGAGGAAGCCGGCCCGCGCGCCCCCGGGGGCGGCCACCGCCGCGAGGGAGCCGCGCAGCACCGTGCCGTTCTCCAGGGGAAAGACCACCTGCTCCACCGCCTCGCGCCCTTCGTCCCACCTCCCCCGCAGGCGGCGGAGGTAGAAGTCGAGCCGGTCGGCCGGCAGGATGTCGCCGAGAGGAGCGCCGATCCCGGTCGCCGGGCGGCCTCCGAGGGCGAGACGCGCCGCCGGGTTCATCAGGAGGACCTCGCCCGTCTCGTTGGTCATGACCACGCCCTCCGCCATGGTCCGCAAGACGGCGGCCAGTCGGTTGCGCTCCTCCTGCAGGGAGCGGGTCGTCTCCTTGACCCTTAGTTCCAGGTCGTCGTAGGCGCCCGCGAGGCTCTGGGCCATTTCGTTGAACTGCTGGGCGAGATCCTCCAGCTCGTCCCCCGTCTGCACCGAGATCCGGTGTGCCAGGTTGATCCGGGAGATGATCTCGGCGCCGTTGCGCAGTTGCAGGATGGGCCGCAGGAACTGGTCCGCCACCCGCCACGCGAGTGCCAGGATCACGCCCGCGAAGATCACGAGGACGACCGCGACCTGGCCGGAGACGTGGTGGAAGGGGCCGTAGATCTCCGAGGCCGGCGTCACCAGCGCCAGGAACCACCCCCGGGTGAGCCCGCTCGAACCCGGATCCACCGCCGTGACCCCGGCGAAGAAGCCCTGGCCGCGCACGGAGTAGGTCGTCCAGCCCGCCAACCAGGGCCCGGAGGGCGGCAGGGGGACTTCGGGCGGCCCGGCCAGGAGGTGCCCTTCGGCCGTGAACAGCACGGCCCGCCCCCGCTCGCCCTTGCGGTACCAATCCAGGAGCTTGCTCACGCGGTCGAGATCGAAGGACGCCTCCACGAAGCCGACCGGGGCACCGGCGAGATCGGTGACGCCGATCCGGTACTCCACCGTCTCCTCGGTGCCCCAGGAAACCATGCCGGACGGACCGGCAACCGGCGCGTCGGCCGGGGTCGGCTTCGGAACGAGGTTCAGCCTGCGAAGACCGGGAAGGAGGCGGCGCGCCGCCGAAAGGGCGGAGTGGGGGTAGGGCTGGGAGCCGGCCAGATGACTGCGCACCTCGGGGAGGCTCGCGAGACCCGCCGCGCCTCGGCCGGCCGCCTCGATCTGGGACTCCAGCTGATCCGCGAGAACACGGGCCTCCCGGGCCAGATCGTTGCCGCGAATCGCCCCCACGTCGTGGCGGGCCACGAGGAAGACCCCCCCGAGCACGACCAGGAACGGCACCACGCCCACACCGGCGAGGGTCCACAGCATCCGGCTCCGCAGGCCCTTGCGGTGGAGCATCCTTCCCGGAAGGGCCGCGGCAGTCATGTGCGCAGGGCGGAGCGGATCTTCTGGAGGAGTTCGTCCGCGGCGAACGGCTTGGTGATGTACACGTCGGCGCCGACTTCCAAGCCCTTCTTGCGCTCGAGGGGCTGCCCCTTGGCGGTCAGCATGAGAACCTTCACGGCCGAGAGGTCGCCCCGCTGGCGGAGCTCACGGCACACTTCGTATCCGTCCTTCCGGGGCATCGCCACGTCCAGGAGGATGAGGTCGGGGGAGACCCGACTGGCCGTCTCCAGGGCCTCGTCCCCGTCCCGAGCCACGTACACGTCGTAGCCCTCTTGTTCCAGGATGTACTCGAGGGACAGAAGGATGTTTGGTTCGTCGTCGACGGCGAGAATCTTCTTCTTCTCCATCCCGCGCCCCTCTATCCCCCCCGGCCCCCGAGATCCTGGTCGCCCGTTCGGCTTCAAACCATATCTCAAAACGAGCCGCCTGGGAAAGTCCCTCGACGGGCGGGAAAAGAGGCCTCCCTCGTTGACACCCGAGACCCCGGATCGTAGCATCCCGTGGCCTTCCGACGGCGGAACCGACTTGTTCGCGCCCCCACGAGGACGTTGCGACCCTACCGACTCCGATGACCTCAGAGCTGGAACTCCTCCTCCGCGGCCTCCCCCGGCTGGGCGACCTCCCGGCCGGCGCCCGAGAGGAACTGGAAAACGCCGTCACGAGGGACTCGATCCCCGCAGGCGACTACCTGTTCCGGCAGCGGGAGGGTCCCCCGAGGGCCGTGTTCTACCTCGTCTCCGCCACGGCGGAGATCCTGGTCGGCCCGCCCGACGAGGAGCGGGCCGTGAGCCTCTCCAAGCCGGGGGACCTCGTGGGCTGGCTGAGCGTCTTCACCCGCGACCCCTTCCCCGCCTCCGCCAGGATCGTCGAACCCGGCGAAATCCTGCGCATCGAGGCCGACGTGTTGCGGCGCCTGGTGGAGACCCACCCCTCCGTGGGCCAGGTGCTGGCGTCCAACATGGCGCGCCGTCTGGAGGACCTCTTCGAGCGCGTCCGCCAGGACGCGGCCCAGGTTCCCCTGACCCGCCTGGAGAGCTTCCCCTTCCGCCGGCTCGTCGCCGAGGTGATGGAGAGCCCCGCGTTAAGCCTCCCGGAGGCCGCCTCGGTGCGCCGGGCCGCCGAGGCCATGGCGCAGACCGGCGCCACCGCGGTGTTCGCCGAGCGCGACGGCGCTCCGCTGGGCATCGTCACCGAGAAGGATCTCGTGCACCGGGTGACCGCACGGGCGTTGGATCCCGAGGTGGTTCGGATCGCCGACGTGATGAGCGCGCCCCTGGTCTGCATCCCCCCGGACGCGTACCTGTACCGTGCCCTGGGCACGATGCGGCGGTCGGGCGTCCGCCACCTGGCGGTCGCCGACGCGGGCAGGCTCGTCGGCGTCATCTCCATGCGAGACCTGCTCAACAAGGCCAGCGGGGAGACGCTGGAACTGGCGGAACGGATCGAGGGAGCGCCGTCCCTGCCTTCCCTCGCCGACGCGAATCGCAAGACCCAGACGGTGTGCGCCGGCCTCCTGGAGGAGGGGGTCCCGGCCGGCGAGGTCAGCCGGCTGCTCTCCGGGATCGGCCGCGACGTCCACCGGCGGGTGCTCGAGCTCGCGCTCCTGCGGATGGAGGAGACCGGCCGCGGGCCGGCGCCGGTTCCCTTCTGTTTCCTGGTCATGGGAAGCCTCGGGCGGGGCGAGAACCACTTCTGCAGCGACCAGGACCACGGGATGATCCTGGCCGACTACCCCCAGGAGGAGTGGGAGCGGGTCGAACCCTACTTCATGGACCTCGGACAAGCCGTCTCCGAGGGCCTCGCCGAAGTCGGTTTCCCGAGGTGCCCGGGCGGAGTGATGAGCCAAAACCCGGTCTGGCGGAAGCCGGTGCGGGAGTGGAAGGCGCAGGTCGCGGGGTGGCTCGCCCAGCCGACCTCCCACGCGGTGCGCTACGCGACCGTGCTGTGCGACTTCCAGCCGGTGTGGGGCGACCCGGCCCTCGCCCGGGAGCTGCGCGACTTCATCACCCAGGCCATCGGGCGCAATTCCCTGATGCTCCGTCAGCTCTTCGAGGAGGCATCCCACCACCGGGTTCCCCTGACCCTCTTCAAGCAGTTCGTCACCGAGCGTTCGGGCCCCCGGCGCGGTCAGATGGATCTCAAGCGCTCCGGCCTGCTCTTCCTCGTGGAGTGCGCGCGGATCCTCGCACTGCGCCACGGGGTGACCGAGACGGGCACGGCCGAGCGACTCCGGCGCCTCTCGGAGCGGGGTCTGGTTCCACCGGAGGACGCGGAGTTCGTCCTCGCGGCCCACAAGACCCTGGTCCACTTCCTCCTCACCGCCCAGGCGCGCAAGCTTCGGGAGGGGCTGCCTCCCGACAGCTACCTCTCCCCCCGTCCCTCTCCGTCCAGGAGCGCTACCTCCTGCGCCACGCCCTCGAGGCCACGGGCCGGCTGCAGGGGCTCGTCCACGCGAGTTTCGGCTCCGTCTTCTTCTGACCGGAAAACATCGAGGCCGGCCCCTGGGGGCCGGCCTCGAACGACGCGGTTCGCGCCCTACCGCCTTACGAGAGCAGGTGCGGCAGGAAGGGGGCGATGACCAGGCTCACGATGCTCATCAGCTTGATGAGGATGTTCATCGCGGGCCCGGAAGTGTCCTTGAAGGGGTCGCCGACGGTGTCGCCGACCACCGCCGCCTTGTGGGCGTCGCTGCCCTTGCCGCCCAGCGCGCCCTTCTCGATGTACTTCTTCGCGTTGTCCCAGGCGCCGCCCGCGTTGGCCATGAACAGCGCCATCAGGACGCCCGTCACCGTGGCGCCGCCGAGAAGGCCGCCGAGGGCCTGGGCGCCCAGTGAGAAACCGACCACCACCGGGACGATGACGGCCGTGAGACCGGGGACGACCATGCGCTTCAGCGCCGCGTTCGTGGAGATGGCCACGCACGCCGCCGTGTCGGGCTTGCCCGTGCCGTCCATGATGCCCGGGATCTCCCGGAACTGCCGGCGCACCTCGCTCACCATCTCGTAGGCCGCGTCGCCCACCGCCGTCATGGTCATGGCGCCCACGAGGAACGGGATGATCCCGCCGACGAACAGGCCGATCACGACCCGGGGGTGGCTGAGGTCGATGACGTTGAGCCCGGCCGCGGACTGGTACGCCGCGAAGAGGGCCAGGGCGGTCAGCGCCGCGGACCCGATGGCGAATCCCTTGCCGATGGCCGCCGTGGTGTTGCCCTGGGCGTCCAGGGTGTCGGTGATGTTGCGGACCTCGGGGCCCAGCCCGCTCATCTCGGAGATGCCGCCCGCGTTGTCGGCGATGGGGCCGTACGCGTCGACGCTCATGGTGACGCCGACCGTGGAGAGCATGCCGACGGCGGCGATCCCGATGCCGTAGAGGCCGGCCAGGTGGTAGGCGCCGAAGATCGCCCCGCAGATCAGGAGCACCGGGATGGCGCAGCTCTCCATGCCCACCGCGAGGCCGGTGATGATGGTCGTCGCGGGGCCGGTCTGGGACGCCTCGGCGATCCGCGACGATCGGCCGGGCGGAGGTGTAGTACTCCGTGGTCAGGCCGATCGCGATGCCGGCCACCAGGCCGAAGACCACGGCCCAGAAGGTTCCGCTCGGGCAGGCCCAGCGCCCCGGCCAGCCAGTAGGCCGAGAGGACGAGGAGGATGGCGGAGACGAAGGTGACGTTGCGCAGGGCCTTGGCGGGCCCCTGGCGCTCCAGGAGCCTTCATGGAGAAGACGCCGATGACGCTGGCCACGAGGCCCGACCATGACCACCAGGAGGGGGTACGCCATGTGGGCCGAGCTTCACGTCGGCCGCGATCGTGGAGCTGCGTGGCCGCGATGGCGATGGTGGCGACGATGGAGCCCGACGTACGACTCGAAGATGTCCGCACCCATGCCGGCCGTGTCGCCCACGTTGTCGCCCACGTTGTCGGCGATGGTCGCCGGGTTGCGGGGGTCGTCCTCGGGGATCCCGGCCTCGACCTTGCCCACGAGGTCGGCGCCCACGTCGGCCGCCTTGGTGTAGATGCCGCCGCCCACGCGGGCGAACAGCGCGATCGAGGAGGCGCCCATGGCGAAGCCGTTGATGTACTGGGCCGTCTCCGGGGTCCCGAAGAAGTAGTAGCAGACGCCGATGCCCACCAGGCCCAGGCTCGCCACGGACAGCCCCATCACGGCGCCGCCGGAGAAGGCCATGTACAGGGCCTTGCCCATGCCGTGCTCGCGGGCGGCCTCGGAGGTGCGGACGTTGGCGCGGGTGGCGGCCTTCATCCCGAAGAAGCCGGCGAGCATGGAGCAGCCGGCCCCGCCGAGGAAGCACCACGCCGTCATCGGGGAGATCTTCCAGAAGAGCAGGAGGAAGACGACCGCGATGAAGATCGACGAGGATCTTGTACTCGCTCTTCAGGAAGACCATGGCGCCCTCGTGGATGGCGTCGCCGATCTCCTGCATCCGCTCGTTGCCCGCAGGGCTTGTTCTTGATCCAGGAGTACACCGAGGCCGCCACGATCAGCCCCAGCACCCCCAAAAGCGGCGCGTAGATGGTCCAACTAAGCAGGTTTTCCATGTGCACCTCCCTTTCCTCTCCCGTTCAGGTTTGGTGAAACCGATTCATGGCCGCGAGCGGCCCCTCGAAAAGCGCGGCCTCCGCGGCGTCTCCGGCCCGCTCGACGATCGCGGGCAGCAGCCCGGCCTCTTCCGGCAGGAACCGCGACAACACGTAGTCCGCCCCCGAGCTCCCCTCCGGCGGGCGGCCGACGCCCACCTTCAGGCGCGTAAACTCGCCGGTGCCCAGGCTCTCCGCCACCGACCGGATTCCGTTGTGCCCGCCGGCCCCGCCCCGCAGCCGCACCCGCAGCGCCCCGAGCGGAAGGTCCAGATCGTCGTGCACCACGAGCAACCGGTCCGGCGGCAGCCCCATCCACCCCATCAGCGCCGCCACGGAATCCCCGCTACGGTTCATGAAGCCCAGGGGCTTCGCCAGCGCCACGGTCGCGCCCCGGGGCCGGGCCTCGGCCAAGAGGCTCCCGAGCACCTCCCGCCAGGCCCCCGCGTCCCAGCGGGCCGCCAGCCGGTCCGCCACCTGGAATCCGAGGTTGTGCCGGGTTCCCTCGTAGCGGCTCCCCGGATTGCCGAGACCCACCACGAGGCGGTCCGGCGCGGGCCGGCCCACGGGAAGCTACTCCTCGGCTTCGGCGCCCTCTTCGGCCTCTTCGGCGCCCTCGGCCTCCTCGCGCACCGGACGGGGTGATCACGGCGCACACCGCGAGCTTCGGGCTCGTGAGCACCCGCACTCCCTCCGGCGCCGTCAGGTCTCCCACGTGGATGGAGTGGCCCGGCATCAGGCTCGGTCACGTCCACCTCGATGGACTCGGGCAGGGCGTCGGGCAGGCACACCACCGCGATCTCACGCGGGCCACCTGCATGATGCCGCCGAGCTTCACCCCGGTCGCCGTCCCCTGCAGTCGGATCGGCACGTGGCCTGGATCTTGCCGGTCGGCCTCGAGCTTGTAGAAGTCCGCGTGGACGAACACCCGCTGTCAGGGGGTCCACCTGCAGTTCCTTGACCATCACCCGGGCACCGTTCAACTCCGGCCGCCTCGCTGCGCAGGTTGAGGAACACGTTGCGCGCCGCAGGGGTGGAGAGGGCCTTTGACCAGTTCCTTTTCCCGGAAGGTCACCATCACCGGCTCCATGCTTGTAGCCGTACACCACGCCGGGGGTCTTTCCGGCGGCCCGGGCCTTGCGGGCCGCGCCCTTGCCCGGGTGGTCTTGGCCTCGACCTTGAACTCCACTTCGGTATGCATAGTCCTCTTCCTTTCTCCTTGGTTCCGAACCAGGCCCGCCCGCGGCGGGTTAGACGAACAGAGAACTCACGGAGCCGCACTCGGTGACGCGGCGAATCGCCTCCGCCAGCAGGGGAGCGACGGTGAGGACGCGGATCTTGCCGCTCGCCGCGCGCCTCGGCGCTGAGCGGGAATGGTATCGGTGGTGATCAGTTCCTCCAGCGGCGACGTCCACGATGCGCTCCACGGCCGGGCCCGGACAGCACCGCGTGGGTGCAGGCCGCGTACACCGCCCGGGCACCGTTGGCCTTGAGAGCCCGCGCCGCGTTGGTCAGGGTGCCCGCGGTGTCCACCATGTCGTCGAGGAGGATCGCGTCGGCGCCCTCGACGTCGCCGATGATGTGCATCACCTCGCTGACGTTGGCCTTCTCGCGGCGCTTGTCGATGATGGCCAGGCTGGCGTCCAGGCGCTTGGCGAACGCCCGGGCCCGCTCCACGCCGCCCGCGTCGGGGCTGACCACCACCAGGTCGTCGCCGTCGGAAGCGCTGCGCGCGATCTCGTCCAGAAGCACCGGCGTGGCGAAGAGGTTGTCCACCGGGATGTCGAAGAACCCCTGGATCTGGCCGGCGTGGAGGTCCACGGTGAGCACCCGGTCGGCCCCGGCCACGGTGATCAGGTCGGCCACCAGCTTGGAGGTGATCGGCACCCGCGGGTTCACCTTGCGGTCCTGCCGGGCGTAGCCGTAGTAGGGGATCACCGCCGAGATGGAGCTGGCGCTGGCCCGCTTGAGCGCGTCCATCATGATCAGCAGTTCCATCAGGTGGTCGTTCACCGGGCGTGCAGGTGGGCTGGACCACGAACACGTCCCAGCCCCGGACGCTCTCCTCGATCTCCACGCTGATCTCGCCGTCGCGAACGACTTGCACCGTCGCTCGCCCGAGGGGGAGACCCAGGTGGCGACAGATGGCTTCGGCCAGCGGGCGGTTGGCGTTGCCCGTGAAGATGCGAACGTTGTGCATCGTCGGATCTCGGGGAGCACGCGCGCCGGCGGAAGAAGCCGATTGGCTGGGGCGGGAGGATTCGAACCTCCGATTGCCGGAATCAAAATCCGGTGACTTACCGCTTGTCGACGCCCCAGTCCGACACGTCCGTCGGAAAGGGGAACGCTCCGGAGGCAAGGTGTGCACTACGCTCGACCTGCCAGTCGCTGCCGCCGGGCGGCTGCCGCACCGAAGAAGCAGCGCGACGGGCGGCAAGCATCGTCCGGGAAGAGGCCGAAGACGGCCGACCCCGAACCCGACATCAGGCTCCCCGGTGCCCCGGCCTCCCGAAGCGCGGCAAGCGCCTCCCGGATCGCCGGTTGCGAGCGCCTGGGCGGGCATCCGCGAGATCGTTGCGGAGAGCCGCCGTAAAACCCCGGAAATTGAACTGCGCAATGGTATGAGGGCGCCCGGGGGTTGTCAACCCTCTCCCCAGCGGGAAAAGACCTCCCGGTGAAGAAAGACGCCCCGGATGCACCAGCACCAACCACACGGGCGCGAACTCCGGCGCGGGGGTCACCACCTCCCCGATGCCCTCCACCCACGCGGCCCTCCGGGCGAAGAAGAAGGGCACATCGGCGCCCACTCGGAAGGCGGCCCGCTCGCGGGCGGGTCCGGAGAGCTCGCGGCCGAAGAGACGTTCGAGGCCGAGGATCGTCACCGCGGCGTCGGAAGAGCCCCCGCCGAGGCCGGCCCCCGAGGGGATCGCCTTGCGAACCGAGACGCGCGCGCCTCCGGGCACGCCCGCCTCCGCGAAGTAGAAGCGCGCGGCGCGGGCACACAGGTTTCCCTCGCCGGACGGAACCCCGGCGTCCCCCTCGCACGCGACCTCCACCCGCCCCGCCTCGGGCAACCGCTCGACGCGCAGCCGGTCGAAGAGGCTCACCGGGGCCAGGAGCATCCGCAGGTCGTGATACCCGTCGGGCCTCCGGCCGCGGACCGACAGGAAGAGGTTCACCTTCGCGGGCGCGAGCAGATCGAGGTGCATGGAAAGAGTCGAATCGCCCCTGCCGGGGAGGGAGTCGGTGCCGGACGGCCCGCGCTTCGCCTCCGGAAGCGTCAGAGCCCCTCGATCAGGCGCATCCCGAAGGACTCGCACGCCGCGAGGTCGGCCTCCGTGGGCACGAGCTGCACGCGGACCGGCTCCTCCGGCACGCGGAAGCGCAAGCCCCTCATCCGGTCCGCGATCATCTTCGGCCCTTCACCGCTCCAGCCGAAGGACCCGAAGGCGGCCCCGAGCTTGCCCTTCACCTTGACCGTGGCCATCGCGCTGAACAGCGCCCAGACGTGCTCCAGGGCGTCGCCGTTGATCGTGCACGACCCCACCGCGATGCCGTCCGCGTGCTCGATCTCGTCGAGCGCGTCGGCCAGGTCGAGGCCCTGGAGGCTGAACACCCCCACGTCCGCGCCCGCGCCCTCGGCCCCGGCGGCAACCGCAGCCGCCATGCGTCCCGTGTTCCCGTACGAGCTCGCATAGAAGACGAGAAAGCGCTTGCGGTCGCCCCGAGGGGGCTCCGCGCTCCACTCCCGGTAGCGGGACAGGTAGCTCGGGATCTCGGCCCGGATGAGGGGCCCGTGGCTGGGGCACACCAGGCGCAGCGGCAGGGCCTCGATCTTGTCGAGGCCCTGCCGCACGTACTCCTTGAAGGGGCGCATGATCACCCGGAAGTAGTACGCGAACGCCTCGCTGTAGTCGTCCACAAGGTCGTTGAACAGCCGGTCGTCGCAGTAGTGCGCCCCCAGGAAGTCGCAGGGGAAGAGGACCTGATCCTCTTCGGCGTAGGTGAACATGGTGTCGGGCCAGTGGAGGAACGGCGCCGGGATGAAGCGCAGGGTCTTTCCGCCCAGTTCGATCCGGTCGCCGTCGCCCACCGTCAAGGGCGCCACGTCCCGGTTGAGGATGTTCTGGACGAAGACCCGGCCCGGCTTCGAGACCACGACCCGGGCCCGGGGCGCCTGGGCGAGCAGCGCGTCCAGGGCGCCCGAGTGGTCCGGTTCGAGGTGGTTGAGCACCACGTAGTCGATCCGGGAGGGGTCCACCGCAGCCCGCACCGTCTCCAGGTAGTGGTCGGTGAACTTCCCCTTGCTGGTGTCGATCAGGGCGACCCGCTCCGCTCCCTCGACCACGAAGGAGTTGTAGCTGGTGCCGTGCTCGGCCCGCATGATCACGTCGAACACCCGCAACTGGGGGTCGAGGACCCCCACCCAGCGGATTCCGGGAGCGAGTTCCACCGGGGGCATGGCTTACATCGGCTCGAACATCGACTTCTCCGCCCCGCAGTCCGGGCAGGTCCAGTCGTCCGGAAGCTTCTCGAACGGGGTCCCGGCGGGAACGCCGTTGTCCGGGTCGCCCTTGGCCGGGTCGTAGATGTAGCCGCAGATGGTGCACTGATACTTCTTCATGCCGTTCTCTCCTTTCCCGGGGTTCACGATTGCACGAGGGCACGGCCTGCGCGGGGGCCGCGGTGCCGCGCGGAGCGAGGATGACACCTCGGTCCGCGCAGCGCAAGCCGTCGAAGGCAAAGGGGCGTCAAAAGTGGACCTCCGGGAGGGGGCAGCCGAATCTCACTCTTTCGAGGGATTCGATTGTCCCACGCCAAATGTATGGTACCGTGTGGCTTCTTACTTTTTCGCCCCGAGTCTCTCCGGTGCCCATGAGACGACGATGAATCCCGCTGGGCGAAAGCGGAAGATTGCAGCGAGAGCCTTGACGGCGGTCACGGTCGCCGTCGCGCTCGCCCTTCCCCTGGGAGCCGGCGCCTACTCGGAGGCGGCCCGCACCGCCTACAAGGAGGGGCTGCGCGCCTATCGGGCCGGCAACCTCGACCAGGCCCGCGAGCTCTTCCGGAGCTCGGAAGAGGCCGACCCCACCTACCCCTACCCGGCGTTCGCCCTGTCCCGCATCCTGCACGA
Organism: uncultured delta proteobacterium; assembly: GCA_963707045.1. Lineage (GTDB taxonomy): Bacteria > Desulfobacterota > Deferrisomatia > Deferrisomatales > JACRMM01 > CAZGRT01. The sequence goes on along the minus strand of CAVPOV010000007.1, from coordinate 83,072 downwards.
GCTCTTCGAGCTGGAGACCAAGCACTACGAAGAGGCCGTGGACGGCTACGAGCGGGTGGCCCTGCTGCTTCGCGCGACCCCGCCTCCCCCGAAGGAGAGGGCTCTCTGGCAGGTGCTCTACTTCCAGGGGCTCCTCTACCTCAAGGGGGGAGAGTACGGCAAGGCACGGGAGCGCCTGGAGCAGTTCCTGGAGGCCTATCCGGAGTTCTCCAACCCGGAGGACGTGCACAACGCCCTCGGGATCGCCCTGTATTACCTGGACCAGTATGACAAGGCGGTGGAGCAGTTCCGCATCGCCCTGGCGAAAAGGGCGGACTACGCGGAGGCCCGGTTCAACCTGCGCAGCGTGTTCACCCGTCTGGCGATCTACAACGAGGCCGTCGTGCTCGCCCGCGCCGGCGAGATGGAATTGGCCCAGGAGAAGATCGAGAAACTGAAGGCGTTCGCCCCCCGGTACCTGCCGGGCCGCCGCCTCGAAGCCCGCATCTTCCACGAACTCGGGCAGGACGACGAGGCGCTGCGCGTGCAGGGGGAGATTCTCGGCCTCAGCCCGAACGACCCCCTCACCTACGGGGTGCGGGTGGACCGGGCACGGATCCTGGCGGACCGCGGCGAGATGGAAGAGGCCGCGAAGCTGCTGCGCGACAACCTGCTCCGATTCCCCGACATCGGAGACGAACGTCTGACTCGGGAGGTCGTGGAACTCCTGGCCCGGGTGGAGACCGCGCGGTGAGGATCCCGGCCCTGACCTTCGCCCTCCTGCTCGTCGGTGCCGTTTGGTCGCACGCGGGCGAACCGGCCCCGCTGGAGGGACCCCACGAGGACCTCGGGTGCTCGGACTGCCACGACGGCGAGTCCTTGGCCGACTGCGACGAGTGCCACGACGCGAAGACGGTCAACATCCACCCCGTCGGGATGATCCCCTCCACCCCTGTCCCCCAGGAATTCAGCCTCGGCCCCGACGGGCGGCTCGTCTGCCGCTCCTGCCACCAACTCCACGGCGGTGCGCGGGAACGAAGCTACCTCAACTTCTCGGGGCTCCCCGCCGGAGCCGATCGCGCGGCCTTCTGCGCCCGCTGCCACGGCGAGCAGATGGCCCGAGCCGACCCCCACAAGGCCCGCCAGGGAACCGCCCGGTGCGCCTTCTGCCACGCATCCATCCCGGAGGGGGCGGGCACGGCGAAGGCGCGCATGGACATCGTCAAGCTGTGCGACTTCTGCCACGACGCGATCGCCAAGGACCATCCCCGCAACATCGACCCGACCCTGGACCTGCCCAAGGGCCTCCCCCTCGCGCCCGACGGCGCCTGGACGTGCGTGACCTGCCACAACCCCCACGGCACGACCACCACGACCCACTACGTGCGCACCGAGTTCGCCCAGCACTTCGAGCGCGGCATGGAGCGCAACCCCCACCGCAACGAATACTCGGCGTGCAAGGGCTGCCACACCTCTTCGATCAGCTCCGAGATCCGCCCTCCCGACTACCGCCTCCGCTACAAGGGCGACATCAACGTTCTGTGCGTCTCGTGCCACGTCACGGACCGTGGGCACCACCCCACGGGGCTGCCCCCTCCGCCCTTCATGATGGCGGACATCCAGGCCTCCCCGAAGAAGATCCCGCTGGACGAGGACGGCCGCATCACCTGCCTCACGTGCCACGACAACCACTGCAAGTCCGGCAACCAGCACATGGGGGAGCGGTTCTACGACCGCGTCAACCTCCGCAACGACCTGTGCTGGATCTGCCACCGGCGCGACGAGTTCTCCCGGGTGACCCCCCACGTGGACGACCCGAAGATGTGCGTTCGCTGCCACGAGTCGCCACCCATCCCCGGGGCCGACGTGGGGCTCATGACCATCCCCAAGATGGTCTGTCTGCAGTGCCACGAGGTAAAGCCGCACCCCGCGAGTGCCGATCATCTCCGGGTCCCGTCGGAGAAGATCCACCCGGACGAATCCCTCCCGGTGGGGCGGGGAGGCGAGGTAACATGCCCCACGTGTCACGACCCCCACGGCCGACAAGACTCCCTGCCCCGGCGGCTCCGCGTGGAGGCCTCGCAGATCTGCGGCTCCTGCCACTGGCGCTGACCCTCGCCGCGGCGATTGCCGCCCCGGCCCTCGCCCAGATCTACCGCTGGACCGACGCCAACGGAACGGTCCACTTCACCGACAGCCTCCACACGGTCCCGCCGGAGCACCGGCCCAAGGTCGGCACCATGGACGACCGCCTGCCCGCCCCTGCCCCGGTGCGGGAGGTTCGCCTGCGCCGGGGGGAGAGCGGCTACACGGTGGAGGCTCGGATCGACGGTTCGGGACCCGTGTCGCTCGTGCTCGACACCGGCGCCACCTCCACCGTGCTCTCGCCCCGCGTCGCAGAGCGACTGGGCCTCGAGGTGAGCCGGAACCCCCCGGTCCTCGTCCGCACGGCCGGAGGGACCGTGGAGGCCGGGGCGGCGCAGGTGCGCGAGATCGAGGTCGGCGGGCACCGCGCCGGCCCCCTCCAGGTCGTGATCCACGACGCCGTGGCCGGAGCCGACGGCCTTCTCGGGATGAACTTCCTCGGCCTCTTCCACGTGGAGATCCGTGCGGACGGACCGAGCCTGATCCTCTCCCCCCGTGACGCGCCGGCTCCCAACGGCTATCCTGGCCGCCCTTCCCGATCCCGCCTCCCCCGTGCTGCCGATGAGGGAAACGATCCGATGAACGACACCGTCGCCGTCGTCCTCGCCGCCGGAAAGGGCACGCGCATGAAGTCGCGCACGCCCAAGGTGCTCCACCCCCTCCTGGGCCGGCCGCTCCTCCACTACCCGCTCGAGGCGTGCCGGGATGCGGGGATCGCCCGGATCGTGGTGGTCGTGGGCCATCGGGCCGACGAGGTGCGGGACGCCCTCGGCGCACCGGGCGTCTCGTTCGCGCTCCAGGCGGAGCAGCGGGGAACCGGGCACGCCGTGCTGTGCGCCCGGCCGGAACTCGGGGACTTCCGGGGCACCGCCCTGATCCTGTGCGGCGACGTTCCCCTGGTGCGCCCGGAGACGCTTCGCCGCCTGCTGGACGAACACCGCCGCAGCGGCCGACTCGTCACCGTGCTCTCCATGGAACCGCCGGACCCGACCGGCTACGGCCGCCTGGTGCGCGGGCCCGACGGCGGGCTCCTGCGCATCGTGGAGGAAGCAGACGCCTCCGAGGCCGAACGGGCCGTGCGCGAGGTGAACACCGGCACCTACGCGGTGGACGTGCCGTGGCTCTGGGAAGCCCTCGCCCGCATCGGCACCGCGAACCGGCAGGGCGAGCACTACCTCACCGACATCGTCGCAGCGGCCGCGAGCGAGGCACGTGCCGGGTCTCTTCGGCTCGACGACCCGGACGAGGTCATGGGCATCAACTCCCGGGCCCAACTCGCCGAAGCGTGCTCGATCCTCCGGGCGCGCATCAACCGGGCGTGGATGGAGGCGGGGGTGACCCTGGAGGATCCCGCGTCGACGTGGATCGAGACCGCCGTGGCCCTGGAGCCCGACGTCACCCTCGGCCCGGCCTGCCGCCTCATGGGCGGCACCCGCGTGGCCGAAGGCGCCCGGATCGACCAGGGGGTCGTGGCGAGCGACTGCGAGATCGGACCGGGCGCCCACGTGAAGCCCTACTGCGTGATGACCCAGGCGCGCGTCGGCCCCGGCGCCGAGGTCGGGCCCTTCGCCCACCTGCGGCCGGGAGCCGTCCTCGAGGAGTCCTCCAAGGTGGGAAACTTCGTGGAGATGAAGAAGTCGGTGCTCGGCCGCGGAAGCAAGGCCAAGCCACCTGACCTACCTGGGGGACACGACGGTCGGCGAGAAGGCCAACATCGGCGCCGGCACCATCACCTGCAACTACGACGGGGCCCGCAAGCACCACACCACCATCGGCGACCGCGCCTTCATCGGCTCCAACACGAGCCTGGTGGCGCCGGTCCGGGTCGGGGCCGGTGCGGTGATCGGGGCCGGCTCCACCATCACCCGGGACGTGCCGGACGACGCCCTTGGCGTGGCCCGGCCCGAGCAGCGAAGCGTCGAGCGCTGGCGGACCCGGAAAGAGAAGGGAAAGGACTAGCCATGTGCGGAATCGTCGGATACGTGGGAGCGGAGCGCTGCGCGCCGATCCTGCTCGAGGGCCTTCGGCGGCTCGAATACCGCGGGTACGACTCCGCCGGGGTGGCCGTGGTCGGAGAGGCGCCGCCTCCGCATCGTGCGCAGCGTGGGCAAGCTCTCCGGCCTGCGACGAGAAGCTTCGGCCGGGGTGGACCTGACGGGCACCCTGGGCATCGGCCACACCCGCTGGGCCACCCACGGCCGGCCCAGCGAGGCGAACGCCCACCCCCACTGCGTGGGCGACGTGGTCGTGGTGCACAACGGCATCATCGAGAACTACCTGGCCCTGCGGGCCGAACTCCAGCGCCGCCGGACAGCGAGTTCCCTCCGAGACCGACACCGAGGTGATCCCCCACCTGGTGACCGGCTACCTGGCCAGGGGCAGGATCTGGAGGGCGCCGTCCGCCGCTCCCTGGAGCGGCTCGACGGCTCCTACGCCGTGGCCGTCGTGTCCGCCCAGGAGCCCGGCCGCCTGATCGCCGCCCGCAAGGCCAGCCCCCTCGTCCTCGGGCTGGGAGAAGGCGCGAACTACGTGGCCAGCGACATCCCGGCCCTGCTCGCCTACACCCGGCGCTTCGTCTTCCTGGAGGACGAGGACCTGGTCGTCTGCGAGGCCGGGAGCGTGCGGATCTCGAACCTGCGCACGGGGCCGGTGGACAGCGCCCGTCCAGGTCATCCAGTGGTCGCCGGCCATGGCGGAGAAGGGCGGCTACAAGCACTTCATGCAGAAGGAGATCTTCGAGCAGCCCCGGGCCATCGCCGACACCCTGTCGGGCAGGCTCTCGCCCGTGGAGGGTGCCGTGCACCTGGACGGCGGGGACGCGGCGGAGAAGATCGCCCGCGAGCATCCGCAAGCTCGCCATCGTGGCGTGCGGCACGAGCTACCACGCGGGCCTCGTGGGCAAGTACTGGATCGAGCCCTGGCCCGGCTGCCCACCGAGGTGTGCCTGGCGAGCGAGTTCCGCTACCAGGACCCGATCCTCTCGCCCGAGACCGGCCTGCTCCTGATCAGCCAGTCCGGCGAGACCGCGGACACCCTGGCCGCGCTCCAGCGAGGGGAGGGACAAGGGCTCCCCGGTGCTCTCCATCTGCAACGTCGTGGGCTCCTCCATCGCCCGGGCCTCCGACGCCGTTCTCTACACCCACGCCGGCCCGGAGATCGGCGTCGCCTCCACCAAGGCCTTCACCACCCAGCTCGTCACGCTCTACCTGCTGGCCCTCCACCTCGGGGCCCACGGGAAACCTTGTCCCCGGACGCCCTGGCCGAGAAGATGGAGCAACTGCGCGCCGTGCCGGGCGCCGTAGAGAGCACGCTGAACCTGGACGCGTGCTCGAGGCCATCGGCCGCACCGTGTCGAACGCCCGGAGCGCGCTGTACCTCGGCCGCGGCCTGCAGTACCCCATCGCCCTGGAGGGGGCGCTGAAGCTCAAGGAGATCAGCTACATCCACGCCGAGGGGTACGCCGCCGGGGAGATGAAGCACGGGCCCATCGCCCTCGTGGACGACGAACTCCCGGTGGTCGCGCTCGCCCCGCGGGGCGCCACCTACGAGAAGATGCTGTCCAACATCGAGGAGGTGCGGGCTCGGGAAGGGCGGGTAATCGCCGTGGCGACCGAGGGGGACCAGGAAATCCGAGGGAAGGCCGATGCCGTTCTGGAGGTGCCGGACTTTCCCGAGGAGCTACTACCCGTAATAACCTCTGTCCCACTGCAACTGTTGGCTTATCATGTCGCAGTATTGAAGGGTACAGACGTTGACCAGCCGAGAAATTTAGCCAAGAGCGTTACGGTTGAGTAGTATAAGAAAATATAGTTCTGTTTTTTGTGTCTGTAAACAAATGACCTGGAAACTTAGAGTCTCGCCACCGTTCGGTCAACAATAAATAGTTGTGACAGGGCGCGGAGAGCCAGAGGTGCGAGGCGTGTCGTTGACTGCCGTGCGCGGGCAGTTGCACGCGTGGGCGGCGGACTTCGGGGACAGGGAAATTCCGTGACGCGCCGAGCAGCATCGCTTGCGGCGCTCGCCCTATGGGCGGCCATCCCCGCGGCGGCCGCGCAGGGGGTGCTCGAACGCTCCGGCTACGCCGAGGCGCTGCTCGGGCGCTGGGAGTCGGCCCTATGGCGCCTTAAGGGTCTTGACCCGGCATCGACCTACTTCCGGGGGCAAGCCCTGCTGGAACTAGGCGTCGAGGACGAGGGAGAGGCTCTGCTCACGTCCCTCGTCGGAACCCCGAGCTCTTTCGCGGGGCCGGCCTTCGAACTCGTCGCGGCGCGGCGCTTCGTGGCCGGCAACTACGCCGGCGTGGTCTCGTTGGCGGACGCAGCGGGCAGCGCACGACTCCAGGATCCCCACGCACTGAGCTACTTTCTCGGGCAGAGTCGCTGGCTCGAAGGCGACCGGGCCGGCGCCGCGGCGGATCTGGCCCGGGTGGCTGCGGGGCCCTACCGACCCTACGCGCTGCACGCGCTGGGGGCGCTGCACTTCCTGGAAGGGTCCCCCCGCCGAGCCGTCGAGCACCTGGGCGCCGCAGTGGAAGCCGCCGCCGAAGACGGGCGGCGCGGCGCGGCGCTGGTCGATCGCATCCGACTGACGCTGGGGCGCGTGCTCTACCAGAGCGCATTGGCACAGGCGTCCCTCGCGCCGGACGACCGGCGCGCGCTCCTGCGGTTGGCGCGGGAGGAGTTTCGAACGGTGCGCGCCGAGAGCCCCTTCTACGCGGAAGCGCTTCGCGGAGAAGCTTGGTGCAGCGTCGAACTGGAGGACGCGGCGCGCGCCCTGACCGCCTTCGGGGAGGCCTCCGTTCGAGACCCCGCCGGGCGCCACGAGGACCTGTGGGGGCAGGGGCGCACGTACCAGCGCGCCGCGCTGCCCGACGAGGCGGCACGGCTGTATGGGGAAGCGCACACGGAGGCGGTTGCCCGCGCCGAGTCCCTCGCGGGACGGAGCGGGCCCGCACCGCCCTGGACCGACCCGGCATGGGCTCGGGCGCGGCGACGGGCTCAGGCGGTGCGCGAGCGCCTGCTGTCCACGCAAAGCCTGGCGGAGGAGGTGGCCGAGGCGTGCGATCGGCGCGAGGCGCGCTACCGGGACGTGGAGGCGCGCTACCGGAACTTGGAAGCGCGGGTGGAAACGCTCCGCGAGCGTGTCCTGGCCATGGCCGCCGGGCCAGCCCACACCCTGGTGGGCTGCCTCCGCTGCCCGACGGCTCGCCGCGCCGACGGCATCGCCTTGGCTGAGGGCCTGGAGCACGTGCGTGGCCACATCCAAGAGTATCTGGATCGAGTGTCCAGCGCGCGGTTCCTCCCGCGGAGGGAGCGCCTGAGGATCGACACGGCTCTCGATCACCACGAGCGCCTCGGAGCCGACATCATCCGCCTCGAGGCGGACTTGGCCTCGCCCGCGCTCGGCGCGGGTGTCCCCGAAGCAGCGCGCGCCAGGGTGGACGAGCTCCGGGCGCGCCTCGAGGAGGTTCGCGTGCGGCTCTTGCGGGCAGCAATCGCCTTCCTCGCGGCGGTTCAGGAGTTGGTCTCCGAACGCGAATCCGAGCTCGTCCGCCGCCTCGAAGGCTTGCGGAGGGCGGTGGACGCCTTGGGCGGGCCGCTCGAGACGGCTTTGGATCGGCTCGCGGAGGCTCGCTCGCTCGTCGGCACGGTACGCGAGCGCCTCGAGGCGCTCCTGGCGCAGGCCGAGGCCGTTTCCGTGCGCCTGGAAAAGGTGGAGCGTGGTGCGGCCCTGGCCGAGCGCGCGTCGGCAGGAGAAGCCCTCGACAAGGAATCGGCACAGCTGCGGTTGCGGGCAGACCAGTATGCGCTCGACGAGACCCAGTCGCTCCACCTCTGGCGCGCGACCGAGGACAGGGGCCGGTGAGGGGGTCGAGATCCGTGCTGTCCGCCGTGCGCCCCCCGGCACCGCATCTCCGTTGACCGCGGTGCCGCATGCCGGCGGCGGAGAGGGCATGCGGCGATCTCGCGCCGCAGGGCGGCCTCACTGATTCCCCGTTCCCGACGTCGTCCCCTCCGAGCCCGCCCGTGGCCGACCCAACCCCAGGAAGCGCTTCGGATTCTCGCGGAGGACTCGGGCTTCCACTTCGTCCGGGAGGGCGAGTTCCCGGACCATCGCCAGGTACTCCGACACGGTCTCGAGGCGGTAGAGGAAGGCGTCGGAACCGAAGCAGACCCGATCCGGGTAGCGGCAGATGAAGTCCCGGTACCCTCCCGGGTCGCGCCGGACGTGGGGCAACATGGAGGCCAGGTCGGTGAAGACGTTGGCGTGGCACTCCAGGACGTCGCCCAGCGCACGCCGGCTGATGCCGAAGTGCGGGAAGTCGAAGCGCACGTCCGGGAAGTCCTGGAGCATCGCCCGCACCACGTCGCCGTGCCCTCGCACGTCGACGTGGTAGATCACCGGGAGGTCGTGGGCCTGGGCGAAGCCGAAGATCTCCCATTCCCGCCGCAGGTACTCGGTGCGCGACACGCCGAAGGTCTGGGGCACGCTCGCCACTCCCAGGTCGTTGGGGTGCTCCGCGAGATGGATCCCCTTCAGCCCCCGGAACCCGACCTGCACGCAGCGTCGAAGGAATGCGGGCACGTCTCCCCACAGATGCCTCGTGTCCACGAACGGGAGGATCGCCGGTTCGTGCTCGCGGGCGAAGGAGAGCAGGTCCGCCGTCTCGTCCAGGTTCTCGTCGCCTCGGTGCTCCACCCAGTCGGGGACGAGGCTCCAGGCGGCCTCGCGGTTCAGGTGGCGGTTGATCAGCCCGAGCACCGCCAGACACCCGACGCCCTGGGCGCGAAGGGCAGCGAGCCCGCGGGCCACGGCTTCCCGGTCGCCGGGCCCCGCGAAGCAGTGGGTGTGGACGTCTATGATCAGGGCGAAATCCTAGAGGGCGGCTGGTGCCCGGGGCGGGGCTCGAACCCGCACGGCCTGTCGGCCAAGGGATTTTAAGTCCCTTGTGTCTGCCAGTTCCACCACCCGGGCACGCTGTGGTCTCGAATGCCTCGGCGACCGGCGCCCCCCCGAAGCCTGATCCTCGCTCTCGCGGTCCGCGCTTCGGAGGATACCCCGGGCGGAAGCCCGGGCGCAGGGGAAAACCGGCGACAGGGGCCCGGGCCGGGAACTTCGGCGGGAGCGATCCACTCGGGACGGTTCGTACCCGCCCCGACGGCGGGACCGCCGTGGTTCGCCTGCCTTCACCCGTCCGCCTCCCCCCGGGGAACCGATTCCGGGGCCGGGGGTCTCGTGGGCAATCTCAGGAGGTAGGCCGTGATCCCGCTCGCGATGCCGAACAGGAGGAGGCGAATCCACCCGTTCGGGGTGAGGAAGGCCGAGAGTGCGATGCTCACCCAGATCAGGGCGATGGCCGCCGCCCGAGCGCGCGCGGGGATTCCCTTGCCGTCGCGGTACGTCCGCACCACGGGGCCCAGCCGCCTGTGCTCCACGAGCCACCGGTAGAACCCGTCGGAGCTGCGGGCGAAGCAGGCCGCCGCCAGGAGCAGAAGGGGCACGGTGGGCAGGAGGGGGAGGAAGATGCCGAGAACGGCCAGCGCCGTGGAGAGGAGCCCCACGGCGACGAGCAGGACCTTCAGCGCGCGGCGGGTCATCGACATGGCTCGGTCTCGCTTCCCTTCCGGCCGGCCATCCAGGCGCGCGTTCACCGCACGTCACGTGCCCGGAGGGTGGAGCGCTGGAGCGAGACTACACCGTGGGTGCTGGGGGATCCAACCGCCGCCGAGACCGCCTGCCTGCAGAGCAGCCCTCGCGGAAGACGTCGGAACGTCCCGTGGGGCCGCGAGGCCGGGGGCTCAGCGGTGCCCTGCCGATCCGGAACGGGCGAATTCGGAAGGGAGCTGACCGGTCACCTGGCGGAAGACCGCGATGAACTGGGAAAGCGAGCCGTAGCCCACTTGCCACGCGACCTCCGTCACGGAGTATCGGCCCGAGGCCAGGAGTTCCCGGGCCTTCGAGACGCGGAGCAGCGCCAACACCCGCCGGGGCGAGAGACCGAACTCCTTCAGGAACAGCCGGTTCAGGCTCCGGGGGCTCAGCCCCGCGTGCTCGGCCGCCTGCGCCACGGAGACCTTCCGTCCCAGGTTCCTGTCCAGGTAGCCGAGCGCCTCCCGGACGCGGGGATCCCGGCTCTTCCCCTCCAGGTGCTCCACCTGGAGGAGGCCCCGCGACGCCTCCAGGCTCTCGGACAGGGTCTGGACGAGCACGTCCACGATCGTGTCCCCCGCCCGGGTCTGGGGGTGGAGGAGCAGGTAGAAGAGGAGTTCCTTGCACAACTGGTTCGCGGGCAGAGCGGTGGGGCCGAAGGAGGCCCCGCTTCCCTTGCCGGCCCACCGCTCGTCGTCCAGCAGGCAGATCAGCCGCTCCCCCTGCTCGCCGGAGGACTCGAAGGCGTGCTCCGTCTCCGGGGGCAGATACACCATCCGCCCGGGGCCGCAGCGCAGGAGCATCCTTCCGGCCGTGACGCGGACCTCCCCCTGGAGCGGGATGAAGAACAGATGCTCGCGGCGGCGGTACCGCCGCACCCGCCTGCCCGGCAGATTCTGGTGAACCAGGTAGAGCCCGCCGAACTGGGCGGCGATGTCCTGCCCGCGGCGCACGTCCCCTCCCTTCCTGCGATCCCCCGCCACGGCGCCCGCCGACGTATGGCGGGCATCCCGGAACTGTCTTTGTCCGATTCCCGAACAGCGATGGCCGACGGCCCGAAGCCCCCGGCCCCCGGAGCGCCTATAAGGGTAGCGAAGGGTGCACCCACGGCAAACCACGGGGACCGCCGGAACGGAACCGCGAAGGTCTGCAGGCCTCCTCCGTACGACGGGTCCCACCAGGCGGCGAGGAACCCGGGCGGGGTCACGACCCCGGCCCCGGTCCTCCACCGCAAGACGCGAATGGAGCGAGCCATGACGAACGAGGAGATCGTGGGACGGGTCGGAAACAGCGTGTTCAACCAGCACGACTTCCGGGTCCTCGAGGAGCACATGCGGGAGGACTACATCCAGCACAATCCCCTGGTGCCCCAGGGAAGAGAGGGGTTCCGGGGCTTCTTCCAGGACGCCTTCCGCGCCGTGCCCGACTGGAAGTACGGGCTGAAGAAGATCGTTTCCGCGGGCGACTTCGTCTGGGTCTACGGAACCTATTCCGGCACGCAGACGGGCGACTGGCTCGGCATCCCCGCCACCGGCAAGGCCTTCGCCTTCGACGCGGTCGACATCTTCCGCCTGGAGGGGGGCCGCCTCGCCGAGCACTGGGACGTGATGGACGTGTACGGGCTGTTCAAGCAGCTCGGGGTCGTCGCGTGACCGCCGTCGAACGGCGGAGCGCCTAGGGGCGTCTTCGGGAGGGGCAGGGATCGAAGCGCCCTGCCGCGGACGGGGGAGGCGGGCCCGGGCGGGCCCGCCTCCCGTCGAGCCGGCACGGGGCGCCCCGTCGCGCCGGCTCAGGCGATGGTGACGACGCGGAACCCCTCGCACAGGGCAGCCACCGTGTCGCGCATGGTGGTCGCCTTGCCGACCCGGAGCTTTCCCTTGAGCCCGAAGTAGTCGAGGCAGGTCCCGCAGCTCAGCAGCGCGACGCCCCGTCGCTCGAGGGCGCCGAGCGCCTCCGCGCACTCCTGGTCTTCGGTGGTGAGACGCACGCCTCGGTTGAGGAAGATCATCCGCTCGGGGGGAGACCCGGCCTGGGCCAAGGTGGCGAGAAACCCCTTCATGAGGATCCGTCCCAGCTCGCCCCCTTCCCCGATGGTGTCGGCGGTGACCACGAAGACCTTTCTCTCGGGCATGGGGACCTCCTCGCCGCCCGGGAAGGCCGGGCGGTGGCTGGCGCGCTTCTCGGCCGGGTTCGGTGACAGGAGGCTAGCACTGCGGAAACCCCGGGGTGAAATCAGGCGTGGAGATCTTTCCTGAAGGGCTCATCGGCGCCGCCGATCCGAGCTGCCGGGAAGCGACGGGCCGACCGGGTGGTCCCGGCCGGCCCGTCGCTCCGACGTTCGGTCCGATGGGTCGCGGAGCGGGCCCTCCCTACTTCATGCCCCGGCTCACGAGCAGTTCCAGGTCCTCGAGCAGGGACTGGAGGTCCTCCTCGTGCTCGACTTCCTGCTCGAGGATGGTCGTGACCATGTTGTAGGTCACGACGTCCTTCCCCTCCACGGTCTTCAGGAGCTTGTCGTAGGTGCTGATGGCGCACTGCTCGCCGTGGATGTTCTGCTCCAGGATCCTCTGGACGTACTCGTCGTCGGGCGGCAGGTAGCCGCAGCCCGACCACTCGTACCAGAGCTTGGGCTGGGTCAGCGGCTTCCCGCCGAGCTGGATGATCCGGTTGGCGACGAGGTCTGAATGGGCCAGCTCTTCCGTGGCGTGCTGCAGCAGTTCCGCGGCCACGGCGTCCTTCATCGGGCCCTTCACCACCTTGGCGCCTACCCAGTACTGGTAGTACGCGAGCCACTCGTCCGCGAACGCCTTGTTGAGGAGGGTGAGGAGCTCGTCGACGTCGAGCCCGACGATCTGCCTGCCGCGAGTGCCCATGGTCTCTCCTTTCCGATGGTGGTCCCCTCAGCGCACGGCCGACAACATACCCCCCACGGTTCCGGCCCGCCAGCCGGCCGCAGTCCGGCGAAACCCGCTCGTCGAGTCGGGGCCCGCGATCTGCTAGGATCAGCGGCAGGGGGGGAAAGGGAAACGCGGGAGGAGGTGACGGGATGGAGATCGTGCTGGCCCGGTCGGCCGGGTACTGCATGGGGGTCCGGCGGGCCGTGGACATCGCCCAGCAGCTGGTGCAGGACGAAGGGCGCGACGTCTACACGAACGGGCCCCTGATCCACAACCCGCAGGCGCTCGACGAGCTCCGGCGCAGCGGGGTCGTCGCCCTGACCGACTCCGACGCGGTGCCCCGGGCGCCGGTGATCGTGCGCGCCCACGGCGTGCCGCCGAAGACTTTGGAGCGGCTCCAGCGCCAGGCGGAACGGGTCGTGGACGCGACGTGCCCGAAGGTGTCCACGATCCAGCAGCGGATCTCCGAGTACAGCGGGAGGGGCTACGCGGTGGTCATCGCGGGCGACGCCGACCACCCCGAGGTCATCGGGCTGCTGGGGTACGCCCGGGGCCCTGCCTACGTGGTGGCAAGCCCGGAAGAGGTGGACGCCCTGCCGCCGCTCGACCTGGTTCTCCTCGTCGCCCAGACGACCCAGGACGAGGAGGTCTTCGAGGCGATCCGCGACCGGCTGCTCCGACGGTTCCCCGGGGCCGAGGCCCTCTCCACCATCTGCCAGTCCACCCACCGCCGGCAGACCGAGGTCCGTGAGATGGCCCCGGCCGTCGACGCCATCGTCGTGATCGGCGGGCGGAACTCGGGCAACACGCGACGCCTGGCCGACATCGCCCGGAACCTCGGCGTCCCGACCCACCACGTGGAGACGGCCGACGAGCTGCCGCTGGACGAACTGCGCCCCTTGGGCCGGGTGGGCGTGACCGCCGGAGCCTCGACTCCCTCCTGGGTCATCGAACAGGTGGTCCGCGTCCTCTCCGCCCTCTGAGCCCCGCACCCTCCGCAACATTCTCGGCAGGCCCCCCGGAAAGCCCTCTCCCGAGGACGGCCCCTCCGACCGCTGAACGACTCTGCACGGACGCTGGTTGCATTCGGGTCTCTGGCACGAGCCGTGCATGATGCCCTTGCGAACCTTTGGCAGGGACCGTTTCGCGACCGAAACTGCGTCATTTCCCACAGCCCGCGCCCCCGCCGACTCTCCACGACCGTTCGGAGAGGCGGGGACGCGGACCCGAGGCAGAACCATGAAGAGGCCAACTTTCTTCTCCGCCGCGCTGCTCTCGGCCACGCTCCTCGCGGGGGCGGGCCACGGCGCCGAGCTCCTCCTCCCCAAGGAGAAGGCGGTTCTCGCAGGCGACACCGCTCTCGTGCTGGGCAAGGCCAAGCCGGGCGAGAAGGTGTCGGTCCGCGTCGTCGCCGGCGACAAGGCCCAGGAGGGCGCGGCGACCGCCACCAAGGACGGCGTCTTGAAGTTCTCGCTGCCCCTGCAGGCGGGGCTCAACCGGATCGAGGTGGCCGGGCGGGCCGTGGAGGTCTTCGCCGCGAACGGGGGCGCCTCCGCCCCCGCGGGCTTCCGCACCCAGCGGGTGCACGCCGGCGACGTCTCCAAGTGCGGCGACTGCCACGAGCCCTCCATGGCCGTTCGGCAGGGCGGCTACCCGGGGGTCTGCACCAACTGCCACATCGTCAGCGCCCAAAACCCCGCTTTCAAGGGGGCGATCGAGGACGACCGCCACTTCCGGGCCAGCGGGCGGCGCTGCGGCCGCTGCCACGACCCCCACGGGGCCAACGACGGACAGCTCCTGGTCGACGAGAGCACGCAGCTGTGCGGGCAGTGCCACGGGGTGCAGTCGGGCGCGAAGGATCTCCACGCCGCCTTCGACGAAGGGGGATGCGTCGCGTGTCACGACCCCCACTTCTCCGGCTACCCGAGCCAACTCGTCCGCCCGCTGACCGAGGTGTGCGGTTCGTGCCACTCCGAGGTGCTCGACCAGGGCCACGGTTCGGACCTGGAGGAATGCGCCACCTGCCACGATCCCCACGGCACCCAGGGGAGGGCGCTGGCGCGGGGCGCGTTCGCGGAGCGGTGCGGCGAATGCCACGACGGGATCGGCCGTGAGAAACACCCCCACCCCGCACTCGAGGAGGGCTGCGAGGCCTGCCACGACCCGCACAGCGCGAAGAAGGGTGCGATGCTGAAGGGAGCCGTGGCCGCCGTTTGCGGGGAGTGCCACGACCAGGCCCAGGCCGACGCGGGCCAGGTCCGCCACGAGGCCGCCGACGCCTGCACCGACTGCCACGGGGCCCACGGGGGGGAGAACGACAAGTATCTGGTCGCCCGGGGAGAGACTTTGTGCCTCGAGTGCCACGACGATCCGAGGGACGGGCGGACGACGGTGCACGCCGCCATGGACGAGGGGTGCCTCGCCTGCCACGATCCCCACGCGGGCAGCCCCGGCGGGATGCTCGTCCGCTCCCAGAGGCAGGTCTGCCTGGACTGCCACGACGATCCCTCGGGAAGAGCCGAACACCCGGCCCTGGGTGCGGACGCGCGCTGCTCCTCGTGCCACGATCCCCACGGGGCGGACCAGCCCCGGCTCCTGCGCGCCGATTCCTTCACGGCCGCGGCACCCGGGGCGAAGGGAAGCGGCAGGACGTCCTCCGTCCAGTGACGCGCTCCCCGGCGGGTCCCCGGTCTTTCCCGTTGCCCGGAGCCGCAGCGGGGGGGTAGCCTCCCCGGCAATGCAGGACCCGGACCAGGGCGGGAGGGAAAATGGGCGAGAGCAAATCGGACCGTGCGGTCCGGCCCCAGGTGGAGCGGGGCTCCGGGGTGCGGAACAAGCTCCTCTTCGCGGGGGTTCTCTTCGGCGTGACCTTCCTCGTGGCCGTCGGCATCTCCGCGGCGGTCCCGCGCCTGCTTCCCCTCACGATGCTCTTCGTGGCCGTGAGCGTAACCTCGGCCTTCTTCTCGGTGGGGAAGACGTACCGGGGCCCGTGCCCCTACTGCTCCGCCGAGGTCCTGTACCGGCACGCCTACGGGAAGCGCTCCTTTCGATGCTCGTCCTGCCGGCGCCCCATCGCGCTGCGAACGACGGACGGCGTCCTCGAGTTCCACCGGGAGCCGGGGGGCTGAGCCGGAGTCGGGGAGGGGGACGACCTTGCACCGCAGCAGCGATTGCGCGAAATGACCCACCCAGGGGTTGCATTTCGCCCGAATCCACCCCGGCAGGACCTCCGAAAGATTTTCTTGACGTTGCATTGCAGCAATGATTACCATAAGGGTCAGGCAGGGCGGGACCCGGGGAGAGGGAGCGAACGATGGAGCACGTGATCCTGGCCCAGTTGACCGGAGCGATCCTCTTGGCGGCGACCCCCGTGGCTTTGCGGGTGGGCCTGCCTTCGACCGAACCCTTCTCCCGGATCTTCCAGAACTTGCGGGAAGCCTTCCGCGTGGAGCGGCGTCCCCGAAGGGTCCGTCGACGGGCCATGAGGGGCGCGCGGCCCTGGTGGGAGGAGTGAGCTTCGGGGTTTCGAGACGAGACGAGCGAAAAGCCGGCGGTTCCGCCGGCTCTTGTGTTTCCGGGGGCCGGGCTCGACCCTCCTAGCGCAGGTCCACCAGGGAGGCGCCGGGGACGCGGCCCACCGCCTCGGAGACCTGCTCGGACGAGAGGTTCTGGATCTTCAGCACGGCCCCCCACGTGTCCTCCTCGACCTGCCAGCCCCCCCACGGTGAGATGTTGCCGCCGGACTCCGGCGATGACGCCGGACACCTTGGAGAGCTCCCCGGGCCGATCCGGGAGGTGGATCGTCACGCGCAGCCCCTCGCGGCGCGCCCCCAGCAGTTCGAGCATCGCCTCGAAGATGTCGGTGTCGGTGATGATGCCCACGGGCTGCCCGTCGCGCACCACGAGAGGCTGCTGATCCGCTCCGCGTTCATCACCCGGGCGGCCTCCTCGGCGGCCATGTCCTCCGTGCCCAGCGACCGGGTTCCGCGGATCATGACCTGCCGCACCGTCGTGTTCGACGTCAGGTAGTTGACCTCGAACCGGGTCAACCCGGTTCCCAGCCCTGGCAGGGCGCGGGCCAGGGAGGACCGGGTCACCAGCCCCACCAGCCGCCCTTCCTCGATCACGGGAAGGTGGCGGATGCCCTTCGTCGGTCATGATCTCGCCCGGCATCGGCGACCGAGACGTCTCGGGCGAGATGGGATGGGGTCGGGGGTCATCAGGTGTTTGACGAGCACGGAGGACCTCCGGTCCGGCGTCGGCAGTCGGCGATCAGCGTTCAGCCTGTCTCGGCCGCTTCGCGGCTGACCGCTACAGAGTCCCTTTTCCTTGAGCATGGGCCGTGGGTCCACCAGCTTCTTCGCCCAGCCCGGCGGCCTTTTCCCCCAGGCCGAAGGCGAGCGCCATCAACTGGGTCACGTACAGGACCGGGATGTCTTCCGGGCCAGCCCCTTCATCTGGAGCTGCCGGCTGTCCAGGTTCGAGTCGCACAGGGGGCACGCCACAGCGATCACGTCGGCGCCCACCTCCTGGGCGTGCTCCACGATGTCGCGGCTGAGCTTGAGCATCACGTCCTTCGCCGGCACGGCCAGGCTCCCGCCGCAGCAAAGCGTCTTGTCGTCCCAGTCGAGGCTCTCGGCGCCCAGGGCGTTCACGACGTCGTCGAGCTCCATCGGGTACTCGGGGTTGGGGTGCCCGGTCACCTTGGGGGGCCGCGTGAGCAGGCACCCGTAGTAGCTCACCACCTTGAGCCCCTCGAGCGGCCGGCGCACCCGTTCGCGGATCTCCTCGATGCCCACCTTGTTCGCGAGCCACTCGGAGACGGACCAGACCTTCACCGTGTCCCGGTACCGGTAGCCGAGGTCGGCCTCCAGCCGCTCCCGGAGCCCCGCGTCGGCGCGCGCCTCGTGGGCCGCGGCCTTGAAGCGGTTGAAGCACGCGGCGCACGGGGCGACCACCTCGTCGAAGCCGCTCGCCTCCACCAGCGCCAGGTTTTCCATCGGCGCCTTGATCCCCTGGTAGTGGTCCACCTTGTGGGCGGGGCTCGCCCCGCAGCAGGTCCAGCCGTTGGGCTCGACGAGGTCCAGCCCCAGGGCGCCGGCCGCCGCGCGGAAGGAATGGTCGAACTCCCTGGCCAGGGAGTGCAGGGAGCACCCGGGGTAGTACCCCACCTGTTTCGCCGTCGGGTGGCGGTCCATCTGCCGCGCCGGCTTGGCCCTGGCGATGGAGGGCAGGAAGGACAGCTTCGCCTTCTTGAACATCTCCAGGCCGAGGTCCATGTCCTCGAACCACTTGCCGCGCAGCACGTTCATGGAGCCCATGAGCCCGAGCTCGTACACACGCCCGAACAGGCCCGCGTCCTTGAGGAAGACCTTGTTGAACAGGGCGACCTCCGGGACCTTGGGCGGGATGCCCCGCTCCTGGGCCACCTGGGTGAGGGTCTCCATGATCCGGGCGATGTCGATCCCCTGGGGGCACCGCGTGCTGCAGGTCAGGCAGGCGGCGCAGAGCCACGGCGTCTTGGCGTTGAGCGCGGTCTCCTCGTCGCCGATCTGGACCAGCCGGAGGATCTGGTTCGGGTTGTAGTCGAAGAACTCCGTGAGCGGGCAGCCGCTGGAGCACCGCACGCACTGGTAGCACAGGAACGGGTTCTCGCCGCTCTTCCGCTCGATCTCCCGGGCGAGTTCCGGCCGGATGGTTTCGGTCAGGACAGGCTCCATGGAAGCCCTTTCTCCGACGGGATCACGGGATGGACGGACTGCCTTGCCGAAAGCGGCGCCTTCGAGGGGTTCCCCACCCCGGGCCCCCAGCCTCCGCATCACACCACGGGCCGAGGCAGCAGCCCCGCGCCCTCGACGATGGGGCGTACCGCTTCCTCCCACTCGATGGCCATCACGTGGGCACCGGCGACGCCCTCGATCTCGCGCAGTTCCTGGATGAGCTCGATGCACATCTTGAGCCCCTCGGCCCGCCACGCCTTCTGGCGTTCCGCCTTCTCCTCGGGCGGAATGCCCTTGGCTGCCGCCTCGATGCGCTCGATGACGTGGTCGGGCATGGTGATGCCCGGGACGAAGTCCCGCATGTACTTGGCCATGGCCGGCCCCTTGAGCGGGCCGACGCCCACCAGGATCGCCAGCTTCTCGTGCACCCGGAGCCTGCGCACCTCCTCCATGAACCTCTTGAACGCCGGCACGTTGTAGACGAGCTGGGTCTGGACGAAGTCGGCCCCGGCCGCCGCCTTCTTGGCCAGGCGGTGGGGCCGCCACTCCACCGGGTGGGCCTCCGGGGCGGCCGCGGCACCGATGAAGAAGCGGGGCTCGCCGCCCTTCACCGCGTCCCCGCACTGGAACCTCTTCTCGTCCCGCAGATCCTTCATCATCCGGAGTTGCTGCATCGAGTCCATGTCGTGGACGTTCTTGGCCGTGGGGTGGTTGCCGAAGGACTGGTGGTCGCCGGTGAGGGCCAGCATGTTGCGGATGCCCAGGGCGTAGGCGCTCAGGTAGTCGGCCTGCATGGCCAGGCGGTTGCGGTCCCGGCAGGTCATCTGCATGACCGGCTCGAGGCCCTCCTGCACGGCAACGATGGAAGCCCCGAGGCTGGACATGCGGACGACGGCGGTCTGGTTGTCGGTGACGTTCACCGCGTCCACCACGCCCTTGAGGTAGCCGGCCTTCGTGCGGATGTGGTCCGCGTCCGCGCTCTGGGGCGGACCCAACTCGCCGGTCACCGCGAAGTGCCCGGCCCGGAGCACCTTCTCCAGGTTGCTGCCCGACTTGTAGCCGTTGGTCGTCGTCATCTCAGGACCCCACGAAAGAGGAATTCTCCGACGGGATAACGGGATCGACAGGATCCGTACGATGGAGCGAGCCGCTGCCGGGACAGGCGGTCTTTCCGGCCGGTCGGCTTGCTCGGCTTTGCAGGTGGCCCTTCATCCCGTCCATCCCGTCATCCCGTCGAGAAGGGTCTCGCCTACTCCTCGTCCAGCAGCAGGAGGTCTTCCCGCACGATCCGCCGGGGACCGCCGTCCCGGGAGGTGGACCAGTCCTTGGGTTCCTGCACGCCCATGATCAGCTCCAGGCGGCCCAGGCCCTTGAGGCGCTCGTGGATCAGGTGCCACGCGCACTCCACGTCCTCGGTGACCGGGGCCTGCTTGCCCCGGGCGTCGGTCTTCATCACCGGGACCCCGTTCTCCCGCTTCACGCGCTTCACCTCGCACAGGCCGTTCTCCGAGCCCCCGCACGGGCCGTTCTGCACCTGCTTGGAGCACCGCGCGATGGGGCAGATGCCCCCGGTCTGGCCCAGCACGCAGTTGCCGCACGCCTGGCACTGCTCGGTCCAGATCCCCTGCTCTTCGGGCAGCCCGAGGAAGGTGGTGTTGAGCCCCGGCACGACCCACTTCTCGGGGAAGTACCTGGCCATGGCCTGGACCCCGATGCCGCACGCGAGCGACACCACCAGGTCCGCGTCCTCCACCGGGCCGCGGCAGGACTCCAGGTACTCCCACTCGCACTGGCGCTGCACCGTGACGTCCGACACCTCCCGGGGCCAACCGTCCAGGCGGGTCGCCATGCGGAGCGCCGAGGCCAGGAGCTGGGACTCCTTCTCCCCCCCGCGAGACACACGGTCACGCAGGTTCCGCACCCCGCCACGAGGACCTTCCGGGCCTCGCCCAGGAACCCCTTGATCTCCGGGAGCGGTTTCTGTTCGCCGACGATCATGTGGACTCCCTCCGGTTTTCCGCGGTCAGCTCTCAGCGCTCAGCGACCGGCTTCCAGGTCTCCCGATCCGGCCGAGAGCCGATCGCCGACGGCGGACCGCCCATTTCTCAGCGGGCTCGGGCCCAGTTTCCGGATGCGCTCGGTCATCTCCCGGGCCGCCACGGCGAAGCTCTCGCCCATGCCGCCGGACAGGAAGAAGATGTCGAGGCGCTCGGCGCCGAGGCCCACCTGGTCGAGGAGCCGGCGCGTCCGCTCCACCCGGGCCCTGGCCCGCTCGTTGCCCCGCACGTGGTGGCAGTTGCCGATCGGGCACGCCATCACGTACACCCCGTCGGCGCCCTCCTCGAAGGCCTGCAGGATGTAGCGGGCGTCGGTCTTGCCGGTGCACGGCAGGCGCACCACCTTGACGTTCGCCGGGTACTGCACCCGGAGCGCGCCGGCGGTGTCCCCGGACATGTAGGCGCAGTAGCCGCAGGTGAAGGCCGTGAGTTCGGGCTCGAAGCCGGCCGTCGCCTTCATGGCGCGCCCTCCGCCCCGGTCCCCGCAGTCGCCTGCCCGCCCGCCTTCGCGCCCGCCTCCCATCCCCCCAGCGCGCCGGCCATCACCTGGTCGTCACGGTAGTGGGCGAGTTGGATCGCCACGGCCGGGCACTCGCCGGTGCACGATGCCGCAGCCTTGGCAAAGGGCCGGGTCGATCCACGCGTGACCGCCGATGCTGCCCACCCCGGTCCGTCGTAGCGCCATACGGGGGATCTGGAACGGGCAGGTGCGCACGCACGTCAGGCACCCCACGCACCTGCTCCGCGTCCACGTCGGCGATCGACGCCGCCCACGTAGAAGGGGTCCATGCTCAGCACGGTCAGGGCCCGGCCCGCCGCGGCCTGCGCGCTCGCGATCGCCTCCTCGACGAAGCGCGGGTAGTGGGCCATGCCGCACAGGAAGACGCCCTCGGCGATGAAGTCCATGGGGCGCATCTTCAGATCGGCCTCCAGGAAGAAGCCCTCCCCGGAGACCGGGAGCTTGAGCTGATCGGCGAGGGCCGCGGTCCCGTCGGACGGGATGATGGACATGCTCAAGGCGACCAGGTCGGGCTCCAGCGTGTACATCCGGTCGAGGGCCGGGTCGCGGCATCCGCAGCCGCAGCTTCCCGTCCGCGGGGCTGATCTGGGGCGAGCTCGTCGTCGGTGTAGCGCACGAAGACCACGCCCCGGCGGCGGGCCTCGGTGTAGAACTGCTCCCGGAAGCCGTAGGTGATGATGTCCTTGTACAGCACCGTCACCTGGCAGTCCGGGTTGAGCAGCTTGATGCGGATCGCGTTCTTCATGGTGTTGGTGCAGCAGGTGCGGGAGCAGTAGAAGTGATCGGCCTCCGCCGGCTGCACGCACTGGATCATCACCACCTCTTGAGCTCGGCGATCCGCTCCGGCCGGTGGGCGATCCAGTCCTCCAACTCCAGTTGGGTGACGACCCGGTCGTCCTCGCCCGTGCAGGTAGGCCCGGGGCGTGCCCTCCCGGCCGCCGGTGGCGACGATGGTGACGCCGTGCTCCACCGTCGGCTCGACGGCCCTCGTCGGTCGCAGGATCCGGCTCCGGAATCGGCCGATGGAGCCGCTCCGTCCCTGCCAGCTCGCTCCGGGTCAGCACGTCGATGCGGTGGTGGCCCGCGGACCCGGTTGATCAGGTCGCGCAGCAGCCGCTGGGGGTTGCAGCCCCTCGGCCAGGTAGTAGATGTGGCGCAGGTTGCCGCCCAGGGCGTCGGCACGCTCCACCAGGGTCACGTCGAACCCGGCGTCGGCCACGGTGAGCGCCGCGGTCATTCCGGCCACGCCGCCTCCCAGGACCAGGGCGCGGCGGTGGGGCTCGATGGGGATGCGCCGCACCGGCTCCAGACGCGCCGCACGCAGCGTCGCCAGCCGCACCAGCTCCTTGGCCTTGCGGGTGGCTTCCTCCGGCTGCGCGGTCGTGGACCCAGGCGCAGTACTCCCGCAGGTTGACCATCTCGAGCAGGTAGGGGTTCAGCCCGGCGCCCCGCACGGTGCGCTGGAACAGGGCCTCGTGGGTGCGGGGGCTGCAGGCGGCCACGACCACCCGGTTGAGGCCCGTGGTCCGCGATGGCGTCCTGGATCGCGCTCGATGCCCTCGGGAAAGCAGCCGAGCGACAGGGTGCTGGCGTGGACCACGCCGGGCAGCGCCCGGGAAAAGTCGCTCCACGGCCTCCAGGTCCAGGGTCTCGGCCACCATCGGCCCGCAGCCGCACAGGAAGACGCCGGTGCGAGCCGCTTCCCCCGCCACGTCCCGCTCCGGCGGCAGGTCCTCCGCGCCGCCCCAGGAACGGGATACTCCCGGGGCGCGGGCATGCCCCCGAGGGCGTCGTGGAACACCCGCATCACCTCGCCGGCAGCCCCCGCGGCGTCGAACACGGTCTCGGCGATCTCCTTGGGGGACTGGAACGCTCCGGCCACGTAGACGCCGGGCTGGCTGGTCTGCAGGGGCTGGAACTTGTCGGTCTCGCAGAACCCGTGGGCGTTGAGCTCGATGCCCATCATCCGGGCCAGCTCCGCCGAGCGCGGCCGGCGGCTGCACGCCCACCGCCAGCACCACCATGCCGTAGCGTTCCTCCACCAGGTCTGGCCGTCGGCATCGGGTAGCGCAGGATGCAGGTCGTTGGTCTTGGGGTCTTCCCGGATGGCGGAGACCCGGCAGCGGGTGTACTGCACCCCGTGGGTGTCCATGGCCTGTTGGTAGTACTTGGTGTACTCCTTGTTGAAGGCCCGCTCGTCCATCACGAACACCCGGCAGTCCACCTCGTCCAGGCGCTGCTTGGCGAGCATGGCCTGCTTCGTGGCGATCATGCAGCAGATCGACGAGCAGTACGGGTGCTCCTGGTCCCGGGAGCCGATGCACTGCAGCCACGCCACCTTGCCCGGCTTCTTCCCGTCGGAGAGGCGCGGCCACCATGCCCTCGGTCGGCCCGGAGCGGCTGGCCAGGCGCTCGAACTGCATCGACGTGACCACGTTCTGGTAGCGGCCGTAGCCGAACTCCTCCAGGGGCGCCGGGTCGAACAGCTGGTAGCCCACGGCCAGGATGGCCGCGCCCACGTGCAGGGTCTCGGTGCGGGGCTCCTCGTCCAGGTCGATGGCCCCGGTGGGACAGATCGCTGCGCACTTGCCGCACCCCTCGCACCAGGGCCCCTTGTCCACGATGTACGCGTCGGGGATCGCCCGCGGGGCCAGTCTTGTAGGCCGCCTTGCGGTTGGCACATGCCGCATCTGGAACTCGCTGGGCACGGCGGCCGGGCAGACCACCGAGCACAGGCGGCAGTTGATGCAGCTTCCGGCCGCCACGTGGCGCGGGTTGCGCCGCAGCGTGACGGTGAAGTCCCCCACCTGCCCCCGGAAGTCCACCACCTCGGTGAGGGTCATCACCTCGATGTTGGGGTGCAGGTTGTGGTCCTGGAAGGCCGGCGAGATGGACGGCCGGGTGCAGCCGTAGCCGTGATCGGAGGAGCCCCGGCACAGCACGCAGTCGTGGGTGGGGAACATGAAGCCGAGCTGGGCCACCCGCCCGCCGAGGCCCGGCGCCGACTCCACCAGGTACACCTGCAGGCCGGTCTCGGCCAGGTCCGCGGCGGCCCGCATGCCGGCCACGCCGCCGCCCACGACGAGCACCGTGCCCGTCTTCTTCCCGTTGCCGTTGCCGTTGCGGTGCGGGCTCATCGCAGTTCGCCGGCGCCGTGGGGCCGTCCGTCCGGCGCGGGCCGCGGAACCGCGCCGCGCCGCGCCAGGGGCTCCGGCTCGATGGCGGACTGATCGAGGGCCTGGGCCTCGGCAGGCAGGTCGAGCGCGGCGGCCAGCAACTGGGTGACGTACACCACCGGAATGGTGAATCCCATGTCGGCCTCCATCTCGGGCTGTCGCTCGTCGAGGTTCACGTGGCACAGGGGGCACGCCGCGGCGACGAGGTCGGCGCCGTGCGCCCGGGCCTCCTTGAGGATCTGCGGCCGTCATGCGCTTGGCGATCTCCGTGTGGGAGATCGCGAGGCTCCCGCCGCAGCAGTCGGTCTTGCGCGACCAGTCGACCGGCTCGGCCCCGAGCACCCGCACCAGGCGCTCCATTCCCGGGGGGTTCTCCGCCTCCGCGGAGCCCGTGTCCTCCGGCGGCCGGGTGAGCAGGCACCCGTAGTAGCAGGCGACCTTGAGCCCCTTGAGCGGCCGGGACACCTTCTCCTGCGAGTCGTTCCGCTGCCACACCCCCGGAGCAGGTCCACCGCGTTGAGCACCCGACGCTGTCGCCGTACCCGCGCCCGCAGTTCGCCGTCGACCCGTTCGGCGAGGTCGCTGTCCTGCCGGTAGTGGCGAGCGCCGACTTGAAGCGGCTGTAGCACGCGGCGCAGGGCGCGACCACCGGTCCAGGCCCATCTGCTCCACGATCGCCCAGGTTGCGCCAGGGGCATGCTCACGGCCTGCACGGCGTCGACCCCGTGGGCCGGCGTGGCGCCGCAGCAGGTCCACCCCGGGAGTCTCCCGCAGGTCGATGCCGAGGGCGCCCGCCACCGCCCGGAAGGACCGGTCGAAAGCCGCGCCGGTGGAGTGCAGAGAACAGCCAGGGTAGTAGCGACACGCTTTGTGGCGCCGGCTCCTCCCGCCTCAACCGACCGGACGGGGCGGGCATGTCGGGCATGCAGTCGGATCTTGCCCTTCCGGATCATCCGCAACCCCATGCCGAGGTCGCGGAAGGGCTTGCCCTCCCTGAGGTTCAGCTCACCCATCATGCCGGCCTCGTACATCCGGCCGAACATCCGGGCGTTGCGCAGGAAGGTCTTGAAGAACCGGGCGCTCTCGGGCACCGAGGCGTCGATCGACGGTCTTCTGGCGGAAGTTGTCGATGACGCCCGGGGATGTCGAGCCCCTGGGGGCAGCGGGTGTTGCAGGTCTGGCACGAAGCGCACAGCCACACGGTCCGGCTGTCCGCCACCGAGGCGTCCCCCTCCTGGATCGCCAGCATGATCTCGCTGGGGAGCACGTCGTACTCCTCCGCCATGGGGCACCCGGCGGAGCAGCGCAGGCACTGGTAGCAGAGGTTGGCGTTCGACGTGGGTGCTCCCGCTCGACGCGAATCGGCGAGCGTGCCGACCTGGTCCTGCTGGTCGGCTCATCGACGGACCTCGCGTTGTGACTCGCGGTTACTCCGCTCTGTGGGCTGCCGGGTCTTCCGCATCCCGGCCCTGCTCCTGACTCGCCGACCCAGGCCGCCCGGCTTCGCCGCCGCCGCCGGCATCGGCTGCGGGCCGGGGCAGCAAGCCGGCCCCCTCGACGATGGGCCGCACCGCCTCCTCCCACTCGATGGCCATCACGTGCACGCCGGCGACACCGGGGATCTCCCGCACCTCCTGGATCTGCTCGATGCACAGCTTGACGCCCTCGTGCCTTCCACGCCTTGGACCTCTCGGCCTTGTCGTCGATGCCCGCGCCGGCCGCGGTCATGCGCTCGATCACCTCCTCGGGCATGTCGATGCCGGGCACGTTGGCGGCCATGTACTTGGCCATCCCCGGCCCCTTCAGGGGGCTCAGCCCGGCCATCACGTACACCTTGTCGAGCAACGTCCATGTCGCCGAGCCTGGCCATGAACTCCTTGAACTTCGGCATGTTGTAGATGCACTGGGTCTGGAGGAAGCGGGCACCGGCCCGCACCTTCTTGGCCACCCGGAAGGGCCGGTACTGGATCGGGTCGGCGAACGGGCTCTCCACCGCGCCCAGGAAGAACCGGGGCGGCTCTCCCTCCAGTTCCTCCCCGTTGGCGAAGACGCCCTTGTCGCGCATCTCGGCCATGCATCTGCACCAGTTGGATCGAGTCGATGTCGCACACGTTCTTGGCCGTGGGGTGGTTGCCGAAGGTCTGGTGGTCGCCCGTGAGGCACAGGAGGTTGCGCAGCCCCAGCCCCCAGGCACCCAGCAGGTCGGCCTCGATGGCCAGGCGGTTGCGGTCGCGGCAGGTCATCTGCACCACCGGCTCGACGCCCTCCTGCTGCGCGAGCAGGCCCGGCCGCGATCGAGGACATGCGCACCACCGCGGTCTGGTTGTCGGTGATGTTGGCCGCGTCCACCGCGCCGCGAGCAACCGCGCCTTCTTGCGGATCGTCTCGGCGCTCGGCCCCCTTGGGCGGCCCGAGTTCGCCGGTCACCGCGAACCCACCGGACTCGAAGACCTTCTGCAGGTTGCTCTGCACGCTCTGTTCGCTCATCGCGATCGTCTCCTTCCGACATGACCAGGTCAGACCTTGCGACGGGATAACAGGATGCGACAGGATGAAACTCCTCTCCCCCGCTTTCCCTCCTGCTCATCCTGTCATCCGGTCTCGCTTTCGCTTCTCGCCTTTCCCATCCCGTAGATCCTGTTATCCCGTCTAAGACAGCCTCTCAGGCCCGGTCTGCGGCCTCGTCCCCAGCCCCACGGCCTCCCGATCCTTCTCCCGCACCAGGTCCTCCCGCACGATCCGGCCCGGGCCGCCGTCGCGGGCCGCCTGCCAGTTCTTGGGTTCGTGGACCTCGGCCGAGCCGGTCCAGGTGGCCGAGCTTCTCCATGCGCTCCACGATCTGGAACCAGGCGCACGGGATGTCGCTGCTGACCTCGCAGTTGCCGTCCTTGGTGCCGCCGCAGGGCCCGTTGAGCAGGCCCTTGGAGCACCGGGCCACCGGGCAGATGCCGTCGGTGTACTCGAGCACGCAGTCCCCGCAGCCGGCGCAGCGCTCCTCCCACACGCCGTGG
The DNA here is from genome assembly GCA_963707045.1 of uncultured delta proteobacterium. Classification (GTDB taxonomy): domain Bacteria; phylum Desulfobacterota; class Deferrisomatia; order Deferrisomatales; family JACRMM01; genus CAZGRT01. The sequence continues at coordinate 55,917 of CAVPOV010000007.1, read as the reverse complement.
GTGGTGGGCAGGCCGTAGAAGCGGGTGTTGAGCCCGGGGACCATGTGGGCCTCGGGGAAGCGCTCGACGATGGCCTGGGCGCCGATGCCGCAGGCCAGGGAGACCACGGTGTCTGCGCCGCGGATTGCCTCCGCCGCCGGAGTCCAGGTACTCCCACTCGCACTGGCGCTGCACGGTGACGTGGGCGACCTCCTTGGGCGCGCTCGTCCAACCGGCCCTTCATTCGCATGCGACGAGGCCAGGATCTCGGCCTCCTTCTCGCCGCCGGCGAAACACACCGTGACGCAGGTGCCGCAGCCCAGCACGAGCACCTTGTCCGCGTCCGCCGTCATTTTCATGATCTCGTCCAGGGGCTTCTGTTCGGCGACGATCATTTGGACTCTCCTCTGGGTTCTTTGCTGATCAGCTCTCAGCGCTCAGCTGTCGGCCTTCATGTCTCGCCGATTCCGGCCGAGAGCCGATCGCCGACAGCTGACCGCCCATTTCTCAACGGGCTCGGCCCGAGGGCCTGCACGGCCTCGGTCATCTCCTCGCAGACCTCCGCGAACCTCGGCTCCCTGGGCCGACGAGAGGTTGAACATCCGCAGCCGCTCGCCCCCGACCCCGATCTCGTCGAGCAGCTTGGCGATGTACTCGACCCTGCGCTTTGCGTTCGTATTACCTTCCAGGTAATGGCAGTCGCCCTCCAGTCACCCGGCGACCATGACGCCGTCGGCGCCGTGCTCGAAGGCCGTCAGCACGTGCCCCACGTCGAGCTTCCCCGTGCACGGCAGCCGAACCACCCGGATCCACTCCGGGTACCCCAGCCGCATCGCGCCGGCGAGGTCCGCGGCGCCGTAGGCGCAGTGGTGGCAGCAGAAGGCGACGATCCCCGGGGTGAACTCGCTCATCTCGACCTCCTTCGTGAGGTGAAAGACACTTTCTGGACCGGATGTGCAGGACTTACAGGATGCGGGTCCCGAAGGACACCCGACGCCAACCGACACTGCCGACTCCCAGCTCCTCCCTGATCCTGTCCATCCTCTGATCCTGTCCAAGCCCCGATCGTTCCTAGCACCCGCCCACCGCGGTGTCGTCGGAGCGCTGCCCGTGGTACTGGGCCCGGCCCTCGAAGAGGTTCTCCACGATCGCCTCCACCTGCGGGTCGGTGTAGTGGGCCAGCTGGATGGCCTTGGCCGGGCACTCCCCGGCGCAGACCCCGCAGCCGTGGCACGTGGCGGGCTCGATGAAGGCCGCGCCGCGGATGCGCCCCACCCCCTCCGCCTGGGCCTGCATCTTGGGCACCTCGTACGGGCAGACCCGCACGCAGGTGAGGCACCCCACGCACTTCTCCTGGTCCACCTCGGCCACCACGCCCTCGGAGTGGATCATGTCCTTGGAGAGCACCGTGGCGGCCCGGGCCGCCGCGGCCTGGGCCTGGGCGATGGACTCGGCCAGGAACTTCGGGTAGTGGGCGAGCCCCGCCACGTACAGCCCGTCGGACTGGAAGTCCACCGGCCGCAGCTTCACGTGGGCCTCCAGGAAGAACCCGTCGGCGTCGAGGGGCACCTTGAGGCGGGTCGCCAGTTCGCCGGCGTCGGCCTGGGGCACCATGGGTTCGGCGAGCACCAGCACCTCGGGCCGCAGGGTGACGCTCCCGGCCCGTGCCTCCCTCCCGCAGGTCGACCCGCACCGAGTTCCACTCCACCGAGACCTCTGGGCGTGTCGGTCTCGTCGTAGCGCCGGAAGAGGACGCCCCGCCGGCGGGCCTCGGTGTAGAGGCGCTCCTTGAAGCCGAAGGTCCGCACGTCCTTGTACAGGATGGTGATCTCCGCCTCGGGCTTGAGCTCCTTGAGGAGCAGGGCGTTCTTGATGGCGGTCGTGCAGCAGGTGCGGGCGCAGAACTTCTCCGCAGGGCCCACGCACAGGATCATCGCCACGCTCCCGGGCAGCGGCCGCGCCGTGAGCTGGGCCGACGCGTCGTGGCCGTTGCCGCCGGCCTTGCGGTAGAGGAACTCCTCGAAGTCCAAGCCGGTGACGATGTCGGGGTGGGTACCGAAGCCGTACTCCGGCCCGCGGTACTCCCGGGCTCCGGTGGCGACGACCGCGACGCCGTGCTCGACCTGGAAGGTCTCGCCGTCCTCCCGGCGGAGCGTGGTCGTGAAGTTGCCCCGGAAGCCGCCGATGTCCCGCAGCGTGGTCCCGAGGTACACGTCGATTTTCGGGTGGCTCGCGGTGCGTCGCGCCAGGTCCTCGAGCCACTCCGCCGGGCTCTTCCCGTCCTCCAGGAAGCGCACGCGGCTGAGGTTGCCCCCGAGCTGGCCCTGCTTCTCCACCAGGTGCACCGGGAACCCCTGGTCCGCCAGCTGCGAGGGCCGCGGTCATCCCCGCTGCTCCGCCTCCCAGGACGAGGGCCGACTTCTTCACCGGGAACTCCAGGGAGTGCACGGGCGCCAGGCGCGCCGCCCGGGCGATCGCCCCGCGGACGAGGTCCATGGACTTCTCGGTGGCGCCGTCCCAGTCCCCGGAGTGCACCCAGGAGCACTGGTTGCGGATGTTGGCCATCTCGAACAGGGAGGGGTTGAGGCCGGCCGCCCGGACGGCGTCCTGGAACAGGGGCTCGTGGGTCCTCGGGCTGCAGGAGGCCACCACGACCCGGTTCAGGTTCTGCTCGCGGACCATCTCGGTGATGTGCGCCACCGTGTCCTGGGAGCACGTGTAGAGGTTCGCCTCGGCGTGGGCGACGCCGGGGAGACCCTTGGCGTAGTCGGCCACCGAGGGCACGTCGAGGAACCCGCCGATGTTGGAGCCGCAGTGGCAGACGAACACGCCGATGCGCGGCGGCTCGTCCGCGACGTCTCGCTCCGGGGGGTACTCGGCGGCACGGGTCAGGCTGCCCCGCGCCGCGGCCAGCAGGGTTCCCGCGCGGCACGCGGCCCCGCTGGCCTCCACCACGGTCTCCGGGATGTCCTTGGGCTCCCGGAAGGGGCCGGCCACGAAGATACCCGGCCGGCTGGCCTCGAGGGGATTGAAGAGGGTGGTGTGGCAGAACCCGTACTCGTCGAGCTCGATGTCCAGCCGCCGGCCCAACTCCCGCACCTCCGGGGAGATCTCCATCCCCACGGAGAGCACCACGAGGTCGAAGGGCTCCTCCCGGATCTTCCCCGCCTGGACGTAGCGCACCACCAGGTCGCCGCTCCCGGGGTCCTCCAGGAGGCGGGACACCCGGCAGCGCTCGTAGCGGATCCCGTAGCGCTCCCTCGCCCTCCGGTAGTACTCGTCGTACCCCTTGGAGAAGGACCGGGTGTCCATGAAGAAGACCGACACCTCGGTCCCCGGCTCGTGCTCCACGGCCATGATGGCTTCCTTGGCCGCGTACATGCAGCAGACGCTCGAGCAGTAGTCGTGCTCCTTGTCGCGGCTCCCCACGCACTGCAGGAAGGCGATCCGCTTCGGCGTCTTCCCGTCGCCGGGGCGCTTCACGTGGCCGTGGGTGGGCCCCGAGGCGGAGAGCATCCGCTCGAACTGCATCGCCGTCACCACGTTGGGGTAACGGCCCCACCCGTACTCCTGGCTCAGCCTGGCGTCGTAGAGCTCGTAGCCCGGAGCCAGCACCACGGCGCCCACGTGGAGCACCTCGTCCCGCTCGAGCTCCTCGTGGACGACGGCGCCCGCCTTGCAGGCCTCCACGCACGCGTAGCACTCGGAGCACACGCCGCAGGAGAGGCAGCGCTCCGCCTCCCGGCGGGCCTCCTCCTCGGTGTAGCCCAGGGCCACCTCCTCGAAGCTCCCGCGGCGCTCCGCGGCGTCGAGGTTGCGCACGTGGAGGCGTCCCTCCCGCCGGAGCTCCCCGTGGTCGGCCCGTTCGAGCAGGGTCTCCCGGGGGATGTCCGCCACCGGGAGGCGCTCCTTGGCGGTGCGCCGCAGGGGCTCCTCGCGCAGGTGGGCGTGGATGCCCCGGGCGGCCCGGTGGCCGGAGGCCACCGCGTCGATCAGGAACGCGGTGCCGGTGGTGCTGTCCCCGGCGGCGAAGAGGCCGGGCCGCGAGGTGGCGAAGGTCTCGGGATCCACGGTGATCGTGCTGTCCCGTCCGATCGCCACGCCGGCGTCCGCGGGCAGGAACGCCAGGCCCGCCCGCTGGCCCACGGAGAAGATCACGTTGTCGCAGGCGACCTCGTACTCCGAGCCCGCCACGGGCACCGGCCGGCGCCGCCCCTTTTCGTCGGGCGGACCGAGCTCCATGCGCTGGAGGCGCAGGCCGCGCACCCGCCCGTCCGGGCCCGCCAGCACGGCCACCGGGTTCGAGAGCCAGTGGAAGTCCACCCCTTCTTCCAGGGCGTGCTCGATCTCCAGGGGATCGGCGGGGGCCTCCTCCCGACTCCGCCGGTAGTGCACCGCCACCTGCCGGCCGAGCCGCACCGAGGTGCGGGCACAGTCCATGGCCACGTCGCCGGCGCCGATCACGACCACCTTCCCGCCGAGCTCCGGGGGCTTCCCGAGCCGTACGTCGCGGAGGAACGAGGTGTTGGTGAGCACGCCGGCCAGCTCGGCCCCCTCGATGGGCAGCCGGATGCCCTCGTGGGCCCCCACCGCGATGAGCACGGCGTCGTAGCCCTGGGCGAAGAGCTCCTCCACGTTCTCCACGGGCGAGTCGAGCCGCAGCTCCACGCCGAAGTCCACGATCTCCTGGACCTCGCGGTCGATCACCTCGGTGGGCAGGCGGTACTGGGGCACCCCCACCCGCAGCATCCCCCCGGCCACCGGCAGGGCCTCGAAAACCGTGACCCCGTAGCCCTCGAGGCACAGGTCCTTGGCCGCCGATGAGGCCGCAGGGCCCGGCTCCGATGATCGCGATGCGCTCCTCGTAACGGCGCTCGGCAGGCTCCGGCGCCTGGTAGGGCCTGGCGTACTCGTGGTCGGTGACGAAGCGCTTCAGGGCGCGGATGTCGAGCGCCTCGTCGAGCTTGGCGCGGTTGCAGGCGTCCTCGCACCGGTGGTTGCAGATGCGGCCGCAGATGGCCGGGAAGGGGTTGTCGAGCTTGATCGTGCGCAGGGCCGCCTCGTAGTCGCCCTTGCGGATGTGGGCGATGTAGCCCTGGGCCCGCTGGCCGGCCGGGCACGCGTCCCGGCACGGGCTCACCCCGGCCTTCTCGATGGCGTAGGCGTTGGGCACCGCCTGGGGGTAGAGCTTGTGGGCGGCGCGCTGCCGCACGAGCCCCTCGTCGAAGCGCCCGTCGATCTCAACGGGGCACACCTTCTCGCAGTCGCCGCAGGCCGTGCACTTGGCGGTGTCGATGTAGCGGGGGTGCCGGCGGAGCCCGACCCGGAAGTCCCCGGCCTCCCCTTCGAGGGACAGGACCTCCGCGCCGGTGAGGATCTCGATGTTGAGGTGCCGCCCCACGTCCACCAGCTTGGGGCTGATGGTGCACATCGCGCAGTCGTTGGTGGGGAAGGTCTTGTCCAGCTGGGCCATGTGGCCGCCGATGGCGGAGCTGCTTCTCGACCAGGTAGACCTTGTAGCCGCTCTCCGCCAGGTCCAGGCTGGCCTGGATCCCCGCGATCCCTCCCCCCACCACCAGCACCGCACCGGTCGGCCCGTTGCCGTTCGCCATGGCTCTCCCTTCCGCCCGGGGTTGGTCTCGCCTACACGCGCTTCGAGGGCACGAACGCGTACTCCGGGGTGCCGGCCGGCTCGGTCGCGCGCTCCGGGACGGTGGCGCAGCGGTCGAGGTACTGGCACACCACGGACTGGATCATGTCGCTGGTGAAGTCGGTGGTGATGAGGTCGTCGGCGAGTTCCACCATCTCCATCCCGTCCTGGTAGCCGGAGCGGTACAGCAGGGAGCCGGAGATGGGGAGCACCAGCATGACGCCGATCTTCTGGTTGCGGAAGTCGTCCTGGATGAGCTCGAGGAGCCCGGTGCCGTCCTGCTCGAGGTAGGGGAAGGTCGAGTGGAGGAGGACCAGGGCGGGCCGGCGGCCGAGGATCGCCTCCCGGGCGCCGCGCACCTCGGCGATCTCCTCGACGCTCACCTCGCGGCGGCCGTCCCGGAGGATGCGGCGGAGCGACTTGCTGCGGTTGCGGTCGGTGTCCAGGATCATCACGTCGGGTCGGGATTGCATGGCGTCCTCCTGTGTCCTGTGGCCGGTGGGCCGTGGGAACGTTATCGCCTTTGCCCACGGTTGAAGCAACGGCCGTGCCAGGACAACAAGCTACTGATATGACTCATCTTTTCGTTCCACCCCTCTCGCGTGGGCGCTCTGCGGCCCCCAGATGGGGCATTCTGCCCCGGGTTTCGAGCCCGGACACCGCTCCCGGGAAAGGGGTCTTCTCCGGAAAGCGCCGTAAACGAAGGAGAAAACGACCCGGGGCAGTTTGCCCCGCACAACTCGCGGCGCCGGGGCCCCCAGGCCCCGGATTGGGGCGTAGCGCCCCGCTCTACGCGAGCCCGAACTGCTTCATCTTCCGGTACAGGGTCTTCCGGTCGATCCCGAGGATCTCGGCGGCCTGGGTCTTGTGCCCGTCGCAGGCCCGCAGCACCAGCGACACGTGGTCGCGCTCCAGTTCGATGAGGGTCGGGAAGCGCTTCTGCTCGCCGGGCTGGTTCTTGAGCAGGTACGCGGGCAGGCTCGACGGACGCAGCACGTCGGAATCCTCGATCACCATCGCCCGCTGCACGATGTTCTCCAACTCGCGCACGTTGCCCGGGAAGTCGTAGGAGGACAGCACCGCGAGGAAGGCGGGCGAGACCTCGCGGAACCGCTTCATCGCCTTGCCCACGTACTTGGCCACGAAGAACCGCACCAGCTCGGGGATGTCCTCGGGCCGCTCCTTGAGGGGCGGCAGGTGGATGGGGAAGACCGCGAGCCGGTAGTAGAGATCCTCGCGAAAGCGGCCTTCCCGGATGCAACCCATCAGGTCCGCGTTGGTCGCTGCGATGAGCCGCACGTCCACCTTGCGGGAGGTGGTTCCTCCCACGGGCTTGAACTCCCGCTCCTGGATCACCCGCAGCAGCTTCGCCTGGGTGGCGGGGGAGAGGTTGCCCACCTCGTCGAGGAAGAAGGTGCCTCCGTCGGCCAGCTCGAACAGGCCCCGCTTCGGGGCGTGGGCCCCTGTGAACGCGCCCCGCACGTGCCCGAACAGCTCGCTCTCGAGGAGCGGCTCGGCCAGCATGGAGCAGTCCACGGCCACGAACTCCCGCGCCTTGCGGGGAGAGAGCTCCCAGATGGTCCGGGCCACGACCTCCTTCCCGGTGCCGCTCTCCCCCGTGATGAGCACGTTGCCGTCGGTGCGGGCGACCTTGTCGATGAGCGCGTTCACCTCGCGCATGGCGGGGCTGCGGCTGATGACGAACCGGTCGCCCTTGACCGCCTTGAGCTGCCGGCGCAGCTGCTCGTTCTCGAAGCGCAGCCGGCGGCGCTCCTCGGCCCGGGCGGTGATGATGCGCACCTCCTGGGGGGAGAAGGGTTTGGGCATGTAGTCGTAGGCCCCGAGGCGGAACGCCTTGAGCACGTTCTCGATGGAGGGGTAGCCGGTGATCATCACGATGATCACCTCGGGGTCCGCCTCCTTGAGCCGTACCAGGGCCTCCATGCCGTCGATCCCGGGCATCTTCAGGTCGAGGAACACCAGGTCGAAGCCGCCCCGGACGAACTCGTCCACGGCGCCGGCGCCGTTGTCCACGGCCACCGAGTCGTGGCCCATGCGGGTGAGGGTCTTCGCCAGGCCCTCCCGGATGGACCGCTCGTCGTCGACGATGAGCGCCCTCACGGGTTCTCCTCCTCGCCCACCGGGATGGCCACCGTGAAGGTCGTGCCCCCGCCGGGCGCGTCCTGGACGCGGATGTCGCCGTGGTGCATCCGAACGATGTTGTAGGAGAGGCTCAGGCCGAGCCCCGTCCCCTTGCCGGGCTCCTTGGTGGTGAAGAAGGGGTCGAAGATGCGGCCCCGCACCTCGGCCGGGATGCCCGGGCCGGTGTCCGAGAAGCACACGCGCACCTCCGCGGCGGCCTCGTCGAACGCGGAGGTCACCGTGAGCACCCCCTCGCCCTCCATGGCGTCCACGGCGTTGGTGACGATGTTGGTGAACACCTGCTTGAGCTGGCTCGGGTTGCCCGTGACCAGGGGCAGGGAGGCCCCGAGCCGCTTCTCCAGCCGGATGTTGTGGAAGATCGCCTTGTTCCCCAGCAGCGACAGGCACTGCTCCACGGCCGCGTTCATGTCCACCGGCTCGTGGTAGCGCTTCTTCTGGTGGGCGAAGTCCAGCAGGGAGTTGACGATCTCGCGGCAGCGGCGGGCCTCCTGGACGATCCGGTCCATGTCCTGCCGCCGGGGGTCGGAGAAGTCCATGTCCTCGAGCAGGAGCCCGCCGAAGAGCAGGATGCCCCCGAGGGGGTTGTTGATCTCGTGCGCCACGCCGGCGGCCAGCTTCCCCAGGGAGGCCATCTTGTCGGCGTGGATGAGCTGCATCTGCACCTCCTCCAGCTTGCGCTCCATCTCCACGAGGTGGTGCACGTCCTGGGCGTAGGAGACCGTGCCCACCTCCCGGCCCTCGGCGTCGCGCAGCAGGTGCACCGTCATCCACACAGGCACCCGGCTCCGGTTCTTCCCGATGAGGATGGCCTGGTAGCGGTCGAGCACCCCCGGGCCCCCGTGCTCCGGGGCGCGTAGCCGAGCGAGCACCTCCCGCGCGGCGTCGCCCTCGTAGAGGTCCTGGATGAACTTCCGCCCGATCACCTCGGAAGGGGGGTAGCCGAGCAGGTTCTGGGCGCCCCGGTTGAAGACGAGGATCTTCCCCCGCATGTCGGTGACCAGGATGCACTGGAGCGACGCTTCGACGACGCTGGACAGGAAGCGCAGCCGTTCCCGCAGGCCCTGCTCCTCCTCGAGCCGGGCCGTCACGTCCCGAAGCCGGGCGGCGATCAGGGGGCGGCGGGGCGTGGGCCGCACCAGGGAGAACGAGGCATCCACGCTGCGGGCCGGCCGCAGGGGCACCTCGACCTGCAACTGTGCCGCGGCCCGATCCGCGTGCCCCTCCTGCAGGGGCGCCAGGACCTCACTCGCCTGCCCGGCCGCCTTCTCCCCGAGGGCGAGGAAGAAGCTCCGGCCCAGGACCTGGTCGCTCGAGGTCCCCAGGAGCCGCGCGAAGGCTTCGTTGGCGTAGGCGATCTTCCCGTTCGCGGGGCGGAACGCCACGACGGCCGTGTCGTCGTCCTCCACGAGGGCGGCGAAGAGCTTGAAGGGGCGGGGATCGCGCTCCCTCGGGCTCATCCCAGGCCCGGCCCGATCGGAGCATGTGCCGATACGACGTTATGTCTTCGCGACCGAACAGGGATGATGCCCAGCCCGCTTCGACTCGCGGCCCGCCAGATGGCTGCTTTTCTGTAGCTGCGAAAGGACACTCGGCTAGGATAGCATCGCGGCGCCCGTTCGCAACAGCGTTCTATTTATCTCGGATTGCGCGGCTTTCCTTGGGAAGGCGCGAGGGCAAGAGAGAGGGGCTGCACGACGGGCGGCAGCCCCCTGGAGGAAGTCGGACGGCGGGTGCCGTCCGCGGAGAGGCGTGTCGGAGTTGTCGAAGATAGCGTCGGACGCCCCTGCCCCGGGGGTGTCGGTTCAGCGTGCCGTGCCCCGGCCCCCCTCGCCGCCCGCGTCCGGGGGCGGCGCCGGAACCGCTGCGTCCTCCACGTCGATGGGCCCCTGGGGCGGCCAGAATTCGTAGCAGTCCGGTATGCCGTTTTCGTTGAAGTCCTCGGCGCACGTCCCCTGGTGCACCGCGTCCTCGTTCACGCCGATCCAGTCCGGCGCCATGCCGACGTGGTGCGCCCCGGCCCCGGCGGCCCACAGCAGGCCGACGGCCGCGGTCAGCAGGCCCGCCCCCGTTGTCGTCCGGTGTCTCATGGTGCCCTCCTTTCGTCCGGTTCCGCCCCCCCGGAGGCGGGAAGGACGAGGCCGGGGGAACCCCGCGACCTCAACCCATTTACACCGGCGCCCCCTCCGGGCGTCACATCCCCCGGGAAGGGTCCCAACCGCACCGCAGAGGCCTCTCCGCGCCGCCTATCCGACCCCTTCGGCCCGCGGCCGGCACGGCAGCTCGATGGTGACCTCCAGCCCTCCGTCCGGGCGATTCGCGGCGGACACCGTGCCCCCGTGCAGCCGCACCGCCCGGTCGGCGATGGCGAGGCCCAGGCCGCTGCCCCCGCTGTTCCGGTCGCGCGCCTCGGATACCCGGTAGAACGGGCGGAAGAGCTCGGAGAGGGCCTCCCGAGGCACCCCTGGGCCCCGGTCGCGCACCTCGACCCGGCACCGGGCACCGGGGCCCGGACGCACCCGGGCGACCCGAACCTCGACGGCGGTGCCCTCGGCCGTGAATCGCACGGCGTTCCGCACCACGTTCTCCACCGCGCGGCGGAGCAGTTCGGCCACGCCCACCAACGTGACCGTCTCGCTCCCGACGACCCGCACCCCCCGGTTCCGGCCGTGGGCTTCGAAGTCGGAATCCTGGACCACCTGCCGCACGAGCTGGTCCAACTCCAGCGGCTCCAGCCCGGCGGGCTCTCCCGTTCCCTCCAGCCTCGTGAGGACGAGGACTTCGCCGATGAGCTCGTCGAGGCGCTCGGTCTCCCGCTCCATGCGGTCGAGGGCCCCGCCCGTCCCGGGCGGAGCCTCTCCGCGAGCCAGCTCGAGGGCCACCCGGAGGCGGGCCAGCGGCGAGCGCAGTTCGTGGGAGATGTCCTGGAGCAGGCGGCGCTGGGCCTCCACCAGTCCCTCGAGCCGCTCGGCCATGCGGTCGAAGTCGCGGCCGAGCTCGCTCGCCTCGTCCCGCCGGCTACCGACGGAGGGGCCGACGCGGGCGGAGAGGTCCCCGGCGGCGAGACGCTGCGTGGCCCCCCGGAGCCTTCGGATCGGCCGGCTCAGGGAGCGGGCGAGCAGGAAGGAGACGACGCCGATGATGAGGAAGGCGGCGCCGAGTCGCGGCGCGAGCCGGTGCGGGTCGAGCAGCCGCTCCAGCGCCGAGGGGGGCGGGACCTCCGCGACGAACACGAACTCGTCCCCGAGGGGCAGGGCGAGCCAGCGGGAGCCGCGGCGGCCCGGTCGGGACGCCCCCTCGCCGGTGGCCGCGACCCGTGCGGCCAGGCGCCGCACCGGCGGAGGGGCCGCGAGGCGTTCGGCGGGCCCCCCCGCGGCCTCGAGCAGGAACAGCGGGTGGCCGCTCCGCGTGCCCAGGACGCGCTCCCGGTCCCGCAGCGCTTCGGGCCCCCCGGAGCGGTACGCCTCCACGAGCTCCTGCCCGACCCCGCGCAGGCGTTCCTCGTGCCGGGAGAAATCGGCCCGGCGGGGGTCCGCCGTCACCGCGAGTACGACCAGGGACGCCCCGATCAGGACCGTCGCCGTCCAGAAGCTCAGGAAGACTCGCAGGAACAAGCTGCGCACGGCCTCCCCAGCCCCCTCAGCCGAGCCCCGGGTCGGGGAGCGCGTAGAGGTACCCCGCGCCCCGCACCGTCTTGATCCGCTCCGCGCCGCCCCGCCGGTGGCCGAGCTTCCGGCGCAGGCTGCTGACGTGCACGTCCACGCTGCGGTCGTAGGCCGACAACTCCCTCCCCAGCGCGGCTTCGGCCAGGGCGTCCCGGCTCACCACGCGGCCGGCCGAGCGCAGGAGCGCCTCCAGCAGGGAGAACTCGACCGAGGTGAGCTCCACCGGCTCCCCGCCCCGCCGCACGCTGCGGCTTCCGGCGTCGAGTTCCACGTCGCCCACGGTGACGCGGGGGAGGGGGCCGGCTCCCCGCCCCCCTCTCCCGGGAGCGCCGCCCGCCGCTGCACGGCTCGGATCCGGGCGACCAGTTCCCGCGGGTTGAAGGGCTTGGGCAGGTAGTCGTCCGCGCCCATCTCGAGGCCCACGATCCGGTCGACGTCCTCGCCCCGCGCGGTCAGCATCAGCACGGGCACGCGCGAGCGCTCGCGCAGCCGCCGGAGCACCTCGAACCCGCTCAGGCCGGGGAGCATCACGTCGAGGATCACCAGGCCGTAAGCGCCGGACAGGGCCCGGTCCAGCCCGCCGACACCGTCGTTCGCGGCGTCCAGGGCGAAGCCCTCCCGGCCCAGGTAGTCCTGGAGGAGCTCGCACAGCTCTGCGTCGTCGTCGATGACCAGGATCCGCCGGCTCAAAAATCCTCCCTCGCCCACGGGCACCGGTCCATTGTAGCCAACGCGGCGGCGGACGCTCGTAAAGAAGTGTCAAGGAGGGCCCGCCGATCTTTACCGTTCGGCCTCCACTCTTAACCCCTCTTTTCGCGTCCACCGGGTAGCCTTGAGCCCGTAACCGATCACCCCGCAGGGCGCCCGGAGCGGGCGCCGAGGAGGCCGCCATGAACTCGAACACGACCACCGGGATCCGTCGCGCCGCCGTTGCCGGGCTTCTCGGGCTGTCAGTGCTGGCCCTGGCTCCCCTGGCCGCCCAGGCGTGGGGCCGCGGCGACCGGGGGCCCTCCCCCGAGCGCGCCGTGGAGCGCATGACCGAGCGGCTCGACCTGACCGCCGAGCAGCAGGAACAGGTCCGGGAGGTCCTCGACAGCTCCTTCGCCAAGGGCCGAGAGGCCCGGGAGGCCCATCGCTCGGAGATGGAGACCATTCGGCAGGAGACCCAGGACCGCCTCGCCGCGGTTCTCAGCCCCGCGCAGATGGAAGAGTTGGGGCAGATGCGCGAGGAGCGCCGGGAGCGCCGGCGGGACTGCGACCGGGGGCCTGGGCGGTGGGGCGAGGGGAGGGGCCCCGTCGACTGACCGCCGACCCGAGCGTGCAGGTCCGCGGCCCCCTCCGCCCCCCCGCGGCGGAGGGGGCCCTTTGCGCGGGGCCCGGCGATTCTGCCGCCGTCGAACCCGGTCCGCTGGGATAGTATGATCGTCATCGCGCCTGCTCGGGCCGCACCCCGGTTCCGAGCCTTCTCCCCGCAGGACACGGCAGGGGGATCCCCATGTCCACCACCGCGCGGCTCCGACTGCTCGCCGCCGGCCTGGGCGCCCTCGCCCTCGGCTACGGCACCCACCACCTGACCGGCCTGCTCGCGCTCGCCGCCGCGCACAAGGCCAAGGTCCTCTGCTCGGGGGCGTTCGTCTCCGGCCGGGACCCGGACGGGATCCTCGCGGAGGATCTGGCCGGAGTCCCTTCCTGGATCGCCTTCGACGTGGACCGGGAAGGGCAGGCCGTAGCCGCCTGGTTCGGCGGGGCGACCCGGCAGCGCGCGGTGTACCGCCCGGGGCTCGGCTGCACGCTGCTCGCGGGGGTCCCCGAGCCGGAACTGAGGGCCCAGGGAGCGCTCCCGCGGCCCGTTCCGGAGCCGGCGGGCTCGGCCCCCGCCGCGGGCGAACTGCCGCTCTGGGGCGACGCCCTGCCCCCGGAGGTGTCCCGGGAGCGAGTGGAGACCGCCGTCGCCGGCGCCTTCGACGAGCCCGACCCCTCTCGGCCGCGCAGGACGCGCGCGGTGGTCGTCGTCTACCGGGGGCGGGTGCTCGCGGAGCGCTACGCTCCGGGCGTCGGCCCGGAGACGCCGCTGCCGGGGTGGTCCATGGCCAAGAGCGTCGCCGGCGCGGTCGTCGGGATCCTGGTCGGCCAGGGGAGGCTCGACCTCCACGCTCCCGCCCCGGTTGCGGAGTGGAGGGACGACGCCCGGCAGGGGATCACCCTGCACCACCTGCTCACGATGACCTGCGGGCTTCGCTTCGACGACCGGAGCGGGCCGGTCCTTTCGGACCTCAACCGGATGCTCCTCCTCGAGCCCGACGCCGCCGCGTACGCCGCCCGCATGCCGCTGGAAAATCCGCCGGGGACCCGCTGGAAGTACTCGGGGGCGCCCACCAACATCCTTTCGCGGATCGTCCGCGAGACCGTCGGAGGAACCCTGGAAGACTATTGGCGCTTCCCCCGAGAGGCGCTCTTCGACCGGATCGGGATGACCCGTGCGGTGTGGGAGCCCGACGCCGCGGGGACCCTCGTCGGCTCCTCCTACCTGTACGCGTCGGCGAGGGACTGGGCGAAGTTCGGCGTGCTCCACCTGCAGGACGGGCGATGGGGAGGGCAGCGGGTCCTGCCCGCCGGGTGGGTCCGCTACGCGACCACCCCGACCCCGGCGGCCCCGGGCCGCGAATACGGGGGCCACCTCTGGCTCTACTGGAAGGACCCCGCCGGGGGAGATCCCCCGGGGCCCTCCGGCCCCCCGGCCGCGTTCTTCGCCTCGGGCTACGAAGGGCAGTACCTGGTGGTGGTTCCCGGGCGCGACCTCGTCGTCGTTCGGCTCGGGCAGACGACGGACCCCCGGGCGTGGGACATGGCCGCCTTCGTCCGGGACCTGCTCGCGGCTGTGGGACCGGGCGGAACAGCCCCGGCGGCGGCCCCCTCGGAAGCGCCGCACCCGTGAACAGCGGAGGCGACCCCGTTCGAGGTCGCCTCCGGTCGTCCCGCGCGCCCCGCCCGCCAAGGGCCGGGGCGTCCTGCTCAGCGCTCCAGCACGTAGGTGCCCGGGGCTGCCGCCAACGCCGGGTGGGCCTTGCTCCCCAGGCCGGGCGGCGCCTTCCGTGGGCCGCACTGGGGTCGAAGCCACTCCACCCAGTCCCCCCACCACGTGCCCGGCACCTTGCCGATCCCGGCCTGCCATGCGTCGGGGTCGCTCTCCCCGGTGGCGTCCCCGGCCCAGTACTTGCGCTTGGGCGGGTCGACCGGCGGGTTGATGATGCCCAGGATGTGGCCCGACGTGGCCAGCACGTAGCGGACGGGCGACTTCACCAGGCCGCAGATCTTGAAGGTCTCCTTCCACGGAGCGATGTGGTCCTGCTCGGTCCCCACCGCGTAGAGGGGCTGGGTGATGCGGCCGAGGTCTATCGGGCGCCCGCCGAGGGTGACCCCGTCCTTCCGGGCGAGCCGGTTTTCCAGGTAGAACTCCCGCAGGTAGTAGGCGTGCATCGCCTCGGGCATGCGCGTGGTATCCATGTTCCAGTACAGGACGTCGAGCGCCGCCGGGGTCTCGCCGTGGAGGTAGTTGCGCACCCAGTAGTGCCAGATGAGGCTGTTGGCCCGGAGCATGCGGAACGCCGCCGCCATGTCCTGGCCGTCGAGGTACCCATCCTTGGCCATGCGCTTCTCGAGCGCCGCGATCGCCCCTTCGCTGATGAAGACGTCGATGTCGCCCGGGCTCTCGAAGTCCACGAGCGTGGTCAGCACCGACCAGTGGGCGACCGGGAGGGCGTCCTTCTTCTTGGCCTGTCGGTTGAGCCACGCCATCAGGGCTGCCGTGATCGTCCCGCCGATGCAGTAGCCGCACAGGTGCACCTGGCGCGCCCCCGAGACCTCCCGGGCCGCCTCCACCGTCTCGAGCACGCCCCGCAGCATGTAGTCGTCGAGGGTCACGTCGCGCATCTCGGGACCGGGATTGCGCCAACTGATCACGAACACGGTGAACCCCTGCTCGACCATGTGCCGGATCAGGCTCTTCTTCGCGTCGAGATCCAGGATGTAGTACTTGTTGATCCACGGCGGGACAAAGACGACCGGCACCTCGTGCACGGTCTCGGTGGCCGGCGCGTACTGGATCACCTCCACGAGGTCGTTTCGGTACACCACGGCGCCGGGTGTCGTCGCCACGTTCCGGCCCACCTGGAAGCCGCTCTCGTCCACCATGCTGACCGTGCCCCGCTGGGCGTCGGCGAGGAAGTTCGTCACGCCGTCGGCCAGGCTCTTGCCGCCGGTCTCGAAGGCCCGGAACAGTGCGGCCGGGTTGGTGGGGAGGAAGTTCGTCGGGGCGGTGGCGTTCAACCCCTGGCGCGCCCAGAAGGCCGCCTTCCGCCGGGTCTTGTCCTCGACGCCCGGCGTCTGGAAGATGGCGTCCTCCAGCCAGCGGGTCCACAGCAGGTAGGACTCCTTGAGCGTGTCGAGGTAGGGGTTCTCGGTCCAGATCCGGTCCCGGAACCGCTCGTCCTCGGGCACCGGCGGGAAGGCGTCGGCCTCCTCGCTCCCGGCGAAGCGCCGTGCCGCGTGCTCCTGGAGGCGGAGCACGCCCTCCGCGAGCCGCCGGACCTCCTCGGACAACGCCTGCGGGTTGCCGAGCCAGGCCCTCTGCACCTCCCCGACGGCAGACAGGATCCCGAAGGGGTCCAAGTTCGCTTCCAGAGCCTTGTTCAGCTCGAACGGCATATCGTCCATGTGCTCTCTCTTTCCGGCGGCTCGACCGCCGCATCGTCGTCGAAGCGCACTGCACCCAACGGTTGGACCTGCCCCTTCGCCCGCCGCACGGCGGGCCTCCGCGCTTCGAAGGCACCGAACTCTCGGCCACTGTGCGGCGGGGCAAAGCACGCGGGGCGGCAAAGGGGCCGGATACTAGCCACCTCCCGGGGGGCCGTCAACGATCATTTGTAACGGCTCCAAAGACGCTTCATCTTCGCCGACACGCACGGCGCACCGGTTCCCCGCCGCCCATCCTTC
Source organism: uncultured delta proteobacterium (assembly GCA_963707045.1). Taxonomy (GTDB): domain Bacteria; phylum Desulfobacterota; class Deferrisomatia; order Deferrisomatales; family JACRMM01; genus CAZGRT01. The sequence goes on along the minus strand of CAVPOV010000007.1, from coordinate 39,471 downwards.
CCGCACGCGTCCCGCCGGCACGCGAGGGGTCTTCGCCCCTCGGCCGGGCAGAGCGCCGGAAAGAAGCTTCCTGTCGACCGGCCTCAGGGAAGCAGCGCGCCCACGAAGCACCGGACCAGCACGAAGTTGTCCGCCCCCTCGTCGATGCCGGGGACGTGGGGGTCGGCAATCCCCACCACGGTCTGGAACGGGAGGTCCTGCTGGGGGCCCAGGGGAAGCCAGACCCCCGAAAAGGCGAGGCGGTCCCGGAAGAGCCCCTCCCCCCGCGGGTAGGAGTCCCCCGCCGGCCCGGGCTGCACCTCGCACAGCCCCGAAGAGCCCAGAACGATGGCGAACCGCTCGCCGGCCGCGAGGAAGGGCGTGGGGGAGAGTGGGATCGCGCGGAAGACGCCCGGCGAGGATGTGGGGGGCAGGTCCGCGGCCGGGATGCGCCGGGAGGTGAGGACTAAGCCGCTCGGGACGGTGCCGAGCAGGGTCTGGATCTGGGCCGTGAGATCTCCCGCGGTGCAGGAGACCGGGAGCTGGATCTCCCGGAGCTCCCCCGAAACCCCGGTCGTGACCGTCTGAGCCACCTGCTGCTGCGACGTGCCGCCCAGGGCGAAGCCGGGGGCGTTCGGATCCACCGCCGTCTGCTGCTGGTCCAGCACCGAAACCGCCGCCGCGGCCGCGGCGGCCAGGAGGGCGCCCCCCGCGGCGCCCAAGGCCGCCCGGCGCGAACGCGCGTTCACCGGGGTTCCCGGTCCGCGTCCTCCCACTCCGCCAGCGCCTGCTCGATGAAGCGGACCGTGGCCTCGTGGGCCGCGGCACCCTTGCCCTCCACCGTCAGGGGCGCCCCGAAGCGGAAGTGGACCGGACGGTCCGGGCGCACCGGCCCGAAGTCCTTGACCCAGCGGCCGTTGCCCCAGGCGTCGGTTCGCAGCGCCAGCGGCACCACCGGCACGCCTGCCCGCGCAGCGAGCTTGACCCCGATGGTGTTGAACTGGCCGGGGTCGAAGCGGGACGTCCGGGTGGTCTGGGGGAACACGATGACGGAGACGCCGCGCCCGAGCCGCTCCGCCCCCCCCCGGAGCACCGCGGTCAGGTCCTCCCGGGGGTTGCGGCGCCCCACGGCCACCGGGTCCCGGGAGCGCATGATCGGCCCGAAGAGGGGGTAGGTGAGCAGGCTCTCCTTCACCACGAAGGTGACCGGGCGCACCGGCTGGATGATGCCGGGGAGCACGAAGGTCTCGAGGGTGCTCATGTGGTTGCCCAGGAACACCGCGGGGCCCTCCAGGGCGCGCACGTGCTCGAGGCCCTCGAGGCTCACCCGGATTCCAGCCCCCTCCACGGCCCGGAGGGTGTCCAGGCTCGATCGGACCCACTCCGCGTCGCCGTAGCGGCCTCGGGAGGCCAGCCGGTTGGCCCGGACCACGACCCCCAGCACGGGCAGGTAGAGGTTGAGCCGGGGAACGGGGCACAGCCGGGTCCAGGCGTTTCGCCGGCCGGCGGGGGTGCGATAGGTGTCGTGGTCCGCGAGCATCCTCCCTCCTCCGGGCAGGGCGGGTGTTTCCCGGCATTATACATCGGCGGGCACGGGTCTCGGGAACGGCCCGCGGCGTTCAGCGTGACAGGAGAAGGGCCCCGTAGAACCACGCCGCCGTGACCGCGAGGCAGGCGAGCCTTCCCGGGACGGACCGGGCCAGGGGACCGACGCTCCGGTCGTACCGGTCCAGCCAGGGCGTCGGGCCCTGTCCGGGCGGAAGCCCCGCACGGCGGTTGCGCCGGCAGTCGAGGGCGAAGGCGAGCTGCCACGCGTTGGAGGCCACGTAGCCCGCCGTGCCCCACCACCAGCGGGCAAAGGCCGTGGCGCCGCGGCTGCGGCTCTCCAGGTCCGCGGCCCGCAGGAAGGGCCCGAGCCGAAGTCGCGCAGTCCTTCCCTGGAGCCGGTAGGCGTCGGCCGCCCGGGCGAAGAACCCCTCCATCCCGATGGCGTCGAAGTTGCGCACCAGCGCGTTGAGCGTCTGGCGCACCGGCAGCCCTTCCGCCTCGAACCGGCGGGCCGAGCTCCCCAGGGTGCCGGGCAGCACGACCCAGGCGCCGGTCCCGTCGATGCGCCGGGCCAGGCGGGCGTCTTCGAGGTAGGGCAGCGACTCGTCGAATCGGCCGAGCTCCTCGAAGTAGTCGCGGGACAGCCACAGGCCCTGGTCGCCGTTGATCACCTCGGGCCGGTTCAGTCGCGTCTTTGCCTCGTAGAAGTAGTAGGCGCCGTCGTGGCCCGGGCGGGAGCGGAGGAACCGGAGGCCGAAGTGCCCGGCCACCCGGGAGGAGCCCCGGCGGGAGCGCTCCCGATCCATGCACTCCCGGGCCCGGGCGAGCATCCAAGGGGCCTCGAGGGCGCTGTCCGCGTGGAGGAAGAGGAGGTCGGGCGCCCGGGCTTCCCGGGCGGCGGCGTTCATCTGCCGGCCCCGGCCCGGGGGGGTCCGCACCACCCGCACGGGCACGCCGCTGTCGTCCGCGGCGCGGCAGGCGGCCTCGCTCCAGGCACTCCCTCCCCCGTCCGCCACCAGCACTTCGAGGGCGAGGCCCCGTTGGGCCCGGAGTCCTGCCAGGAGGCTCGCCAGGGGGGCCGCGTCCTCAAGGACGGGGACCACCACGCAGAGGTCCGGCGTCGTCATCGGAGCGCTGCTTCAGGCGAGGGCTTCGCGGCGGAGGGTTTCGAGCGCGGCCTCGAGGAGTTCTCCCGCGCCGGCCCCTGTCTCGAGGATCCGGGTGCGTCCCCGGGTCTCGGTGCCGGGCTCCTCCCAGCGGGCGGCGGCCGCCCGGTAGACCTCCCAGTCGGCGTCGGAGGGTCCGGCCCGGCGGTTCTCGATGCGGCCCCGCACCGAGTCCGGGTCGGCGGCGCAAAGCAGGACCAGGCCGGGGACTCCCCAGCGGCGGGCGCAGGCCAGGGCCCGGCTCCGCCACCGCTCCTCCCGGAAGGTCCCGTCCAGCACAATCCGGCGGCCCGCGAAAAGTTCGCCCTCGGCGCGGCGGAGGCACTCGTCGTAGGTCCGCTCGGTCCAAGCCGGCGCGTAGATCCCGCCGCCGAAGTCGGCCGGCGCCGGAGTCTCCGGGTCCAAGCCGGCCAGTTCCTTGCGCACCCGGTCGGTGGAGATCACGGTGAAGCCGGCGCCTTCCCCAAGCCCTGTCGCCAGGGTGGACTTGCCCGTGCCGGGCAGTCCCCCGACCACCACGAGGCAGGGCCGTTCGGCGGGCGGCGCGAGCAGCCCGAGCGCGAGAAGCCAGTGTGCCCGGGCACTCGCCCGGGCGTCCACGCGCTCGGCCCCGGACACCTGCGGGTCCGCGCTCCGGAAGCCCTCCACCTTGGCCCGCACCGCGGCCCGGTACGCGGCGTAGAACGGGAAGAGCTCCGGCGCCTCGCCGTCGCGGGAGGCCTCGGTGTACGCCTCGGCGAAGCGGGCGGCGAGGTCGCCCCGGCCCTCGAACCGGAGATCCATGGCGAGGAAGGCGGCGTCGGACACCGGGTCGCCGCAGCGGAAGCGGTCGCTGAACTCGATGCAGTCCACCACCACGAGATCGTCGGGGCTCGGGCGCTCCGGAAACACGTACACGTGGTCGAGGTGCAGGTCGCCGTGGGTGTCGCGCGCCACCCCCCGCAGCGCCCGCTCGCCGATGAGGGGGCGCAGGACCTCCAGGGCGTCCTCGGTGTGGCGGCGCACCCTTTCGAACACCTCCGGGCTCGCGGCGTCTCCCACCTGGGCTTCCGCCTGCTCGAAGTTCTCGCGGGCGTTGCGCGCCACGACTTCCCACGCGCCGAAGCGCGAGACCTGGGGCCCCGCCTCGGCGCGGCGGTGAAACTCCGCGATCCGTTCCCCGAGGGCCGCCACGAGGTCCGCGGTCACCTCTCCCCGGCGGAGGCGGCTCACCAACCGCGCGTCGTCGGGCAGGCGCTCCATCCACACCGCCCACTCCACGGGCTCGCCCTCCCCGCCCACCGCCAGGCGCCCCTCGTGGAGGGCTACGGGGACGGCTCCCAGGTAGACCCGGGGCGCCAGCCGGCGGTTGAGGCGGACCTCCTCGAGACAGAAGTGGTGCCGGAGGTCCAGGGTCGTGAAGTCGAGGAAGCCCAGATCCAAGGCCTTCTTGATCTTGTACGCGTAGGGACCGGCGAGGAACACGGCGGAGATGTGCGTCTGGCGGACCTGCACCTCGTCGCAGGGGTGCGGGTAGGCGGCCGGGTCGGAGAGGAGTTGGATGAGGCGGGCCAGGTCCACCGCGTGCTCCGTCGGGGGAGAAGGAGCCCGAGCCTAGCCGGGGGCGGAGCGGGGTCAAGGGCGGGGGTCAGCCGCCGAAACACCCCTTGCCCACCAGCACCGCGGTGAGGATGACGACGATGGCGACGAAGATCCCGCCCCAGATGTGCCCCAGGAATTCCCCCGTGGACATCCGCCGGTCCGAGTTCGTCCGCGGTCTTCTAGCCATGGGCCCTCCGGGGCGCGTTCACGGTTCCGGCTTGCGCCCGTAGGCGTCCCGGCACTTCTCGCTGCAGAAGAAGCGCCCGTCCGGGCCCGCGAAGGCGGAGGCCTTGGGGATGTACACGCCGCAGGACGGGTCCTGCACGAGTTCTCCCCCGTCGAGGCTCCCTGCCGGGCGGGCCTGCCGCTGCGTTCCCGAAGCGGCCGGCCCTCCGGAACGGCCCAACAGGCCCTTGACGAGCCGATAGAGCAGCCAGAGGAGGCCCCCGTACATCAGCAGCCGGATCAATCCCATGGCCCCTCCCGTCGCTCCAGCTTCTCCAGCCACCCCGGGCGCCCCATGGAGGCGACCCCCGATACGGGCCCGAGCGCCGCGAGCAGGTCGGCGACGGTGCTCCCCAGCACGGGGTGCACCGCTTCCGGCGCGATCTCGGCGAGGGGCACCAGCACGAACGCCCGCTCGTGCAGCCGGGGGTGAGGCAGTTCGAGGCTCGGGCTCCGCACCACCCGGTCCCCGCAAAGGAGGAGGTCCAGGTCCACGGTGCGCGGCCCCCACCGGACCTCCCGGGTCCGGCCGAGTCGGGCTTCGATCTGCAGCAGCCCCTCCAGGAGGTCCTGCGGAGCCAAGGAGGTCTCCACCTCCAGGGCGCCGTTGACGAACTCGGGCTGCTCCTCCAGGCCCACGGGCGCGGTCCGGTACAGGGAGGAAACCCGCACGAGCCGGGTTCCCGGGAGGCGCGCCACCGCCTCCAGGGCCTGGCGGAGGTTGTGCTCCACATCCCCCAGGTTTCCGCCGAAGGCGACGTGGGCCCGGCTCACAAGATCCCGGCGGTCCGGATCCGCTCCACCGCCTCCTGCAGGCGCTGCTCGGGGAGGCACAGGGTCATGCGCGCGTACCCCTCCCCCGCATCCCCGAAGCCGTTGCCCGGGGTCGCCACGATGCCCGCCTTCTCGAGCAGGAGCTTGGCGAAGCCCGCGGAGGTCTGCCCCTTGGGCACCGGGAACCACACGTAGAACGACGCGGCCGGCACGTCCACGTCGAGCCCGATCTGACGCAGGCCCCCCACCAGCACGTCCCGGCGGCGCTGGTACATGCGGCGCAGTTCGGCCTGGGGCTCCTGCGGGCCCTCGAGCGCCTCGATCCCCGCCATCTGGATGGCCTCGAACAGGCCGGAGTCCACGTTCGTCTTGATCTTCCCGAGGCCTGCGATCACCTTCGCGTTGCCCACCGCGAACCCGATCCGCCAGCCGGTCATGTTGTACGTCTTCGAGAGGCTGTGGAACTCGATCCCCACCTCCCGCGCTCCCTCCACCTCGAGGAAGCTCATGGGCTTGTGCCCGTCGTAATAGAGCTCGGTGTAGGCGGCGTCGTGGCACACGATGACGCCGTGGCGGCGGGCGAACTCCACCACCCTCTCGAAGAAGGCGCGGTCGGCCACCGCCGCGGTCGGGTTGTTGGGGTAGTTGATGAACATGAGCTTCGCCCGGGCGGCCACGTCGTCCGGGATCGCGTCGAGGTCGGGCAGGAAGCCGTTCTCCCGCCGCAGGGGCATGAAATGGGAGACCCCGTCGGCGAACAGCGTGCCGATGTTGTACACGGGGTAGCCCGGGCTCGGCACGAGGTTCAGGTCGCCCGGGTTCACGAAGGCCAGGCTGATGTGGGCGATCCCTTCCTTCGAACCGATGAGGCTCACCACCTCGGTGTCCGCGTCCAGCGCGACGCCGAAGCGCTCCCGGTACCACCGGGCCACGGAGGTTCGGAAGGCGGGCAGGCCCTCGTAAGAGGGGTAGCGGTGGTACGCCGGCTCGCCGGCGGTTTCGCGCAGGCGCGCCACGATGTTGGGGAAGGTGGGGGTGTCCGGATCCCCGACACCGAGGTCGATGATGTCCACGCCCCGGGCGCGCGCCGCCTTCTTGGCGCGGTCGATCTCGGCGAACAGGTAGGGCGGGAGCTTCGCGAGCCGGCGGGCGAGTTCGATCTCCATCGGCAGGACCTCCAACGGATGAGCGGAAAAGCGAGGCGCCGCATGCTAACAGCGCCGGCGAAAGGCTGTCCAGATCGCGGGGGGAGCGTTCGGGCCGAAGGGTTCAGAACCCGAGGAGGTCCGCCATGTCGTAGAAGCCGGGCGGCTGGGACGGGAGCCAGCGTGCGGCCCGGATCGCCCCCCGGGCGAAGGTCTCCCGGCTCGATGCCTTGTGGGTGATCTCCACCCGTTCCCCGAGGCCGCCGAAGATGACCGTGTGGTCGCCCACGACGTCGCCGGCCCGCACGGCGTGGATGCCGATCTCGCGGGTCTTCCTCTCGCCCACGAGGCCCTGGCGCCCGTGGACGCCGTCGGCCTCCAGGTCGCGCCCCAGGGCGGAGGCCGCGGCCTCGGCGAAGGCGAGAGCCGTGCCGGAGGGCGCGTCCTTCTTGAAACGGTGGTGGGTCTCGACGATCTCCACGTCGTAGCCGTCCCCGAGGCGGCGGGCCACGTCCGCCACCACCCGGAGGAGCACGTTGACGCCGACGCTCATGTTGGGCGCCTGGAACACCCTCGCCCCGCCCGTCGGGTGTCGGATCCTCTCACGCTCCTGGGCCCCGAAACCGGTGGATCCGATGACGATGGCGCTGCCCGCGCGGCAGACCGCCTCCAGATGCCCCAGAGAGGCGGCGGCGCTCGTGAAGTCGACGACCACGTCGCCGGCGGGCAGGGCCTCGGCGAGCGAGCCGGTCACCGGCACGCCCAGCACGCCCACGCCGGCCAGTTCGCCCGCGTCACGCCCCAGGGAGGGGTGGCCGGGCCGCTCCACGGCGGCAGCCACGACGATCCCCTCGGTCTCGCAGATCAAGCGCACGATCTGCCCCCCCATCCGGCCGGCCGCCCCGGTCACGACGGCACGGATCACGGCGCGTTCCCCGTCAGGCCATAGTCGCGGAGCACCGCGTCGAGCTTCGCCGCGTTCGCCTCCTGGAGGGGGCACAGGGGCAGGCGGAACTCCAGGGCCATCCGCCCCATGCGGGCGAGGGCCGACTTCACGGGGATGGGGTTCGTCTCCAGGAAGAGGGACCGGGCCAGGGGCATGGTCTTGAAGTGCAGCGCCCGCGCCTGGGCGAGGTCGCCCGCCTCGTAGGCCTTCACCATCGCCACCACGTCCGCCGGCACCACGTTGGAGAGCACCGAGATAACGCCCGCCCCGCCCAGGGCCAGCAGCGGGAGCACCGTGAAGTCGTCCCCGGAGAGCACGCTCAGCCGGTTGCCGCACTTCTCCAGGACGTCGCTCACCTGCTTGAGGTCGCCGGTGGCCTCCTTGATCCCCACCACCTCGGGGGTCTCGGAGAGCCGGGCCACCGTGTCGGGGAGCAGGTTCACCCCCGTGCGGCCCGGCACGTTGTAGAGGATGATCGGGAACTTCGCCTCGTCGGCCACGGCCTTGTAGTGGCGGTAGAGGCCCTCCTGGGTCGGCTTGTTGTAGTACGGGGTGATGAGGAGGGCGCCGTCCGCGCCGGCCTCCTTGGCGTGACGGGTGAGCTGGATGGCTTCGGAGGTGCTGTTGGAGCCCGTGCCCGCGATCACCGGCACCCGCCCGCGGGCCTCGTCCACGGCGATGTCGATCACGCGGCCGTGCTCTTCGTGGGAGAGCGTGGCCGACTCTCCCGTGGTGCCGCACGGCACGATCCCCTGGACACCCTGCTGGATCTGCCAGTCGATGAGCCGCCGGTATGCCTCCTCGTCGAGGCGCCCCGCGCGGAATGGGGTCACCAGCGCCGTGATCACGCCTCGAAACATGGCCTCCTCCGGTCCCGGGCCTGCGAAGTGGCGCGAATCCTACCAACCGCTCCCGGGCAAGTCAAAAGCTGGCAGAGCCGCCTGCGGTGCGCTATAAAGCGCGTCCGAGTCCTGAAAAACGAAGAGGGGAACCCGTGTGGGCCCCCCTCGGTGCGGGACCTTCTCGGGGAACTTACGCGGCCGCGCTGGGGCAGGCGGCGCAGGCGGGTTTGGACCCGCTGGCGGCGCAGGAGGAACCTTCCTTGCTCTCGGCCTTCTTCTCGCCGCCGTCCTTCTTGCGCGCATAGTCGGTGGCGTACCAGCCGGACCCCTTGAGGACGAAGGAGCTGTGGGAGATGAGCTTCTCCACGTGCCCGTCGCACTTCGGGCAGGCGGTAAGCGCGGGCTCGGTGATCTTCTGGGTGACCTCGAACTCTTCGTGGCAGGCGTCGCAGCGGTACTCGTAGATGGGCATGGTGGAAACCTCCAGGATCGAAACTCCCCCCAGCCGGGGGGGCGCACTTATATAACACCGAGGGGGTAAGCATGCAACCGGAGGCGCGGGCCGAGGGCTTCTTCTCCACGGGCGAGGGGGCGACGCTGGCAGGGAGCCTCGTCACCGTCTGCCTCGTGCTCGTGAAGCTGGCCGCCGGCATCCTGGGGCACAGCGCGGCCCTCGTGGCCGACGCCCTGCACAGCGTCTCGGATCTGTGCAACGACGCGGTGGTGGTGCTCGGCTACCGATGGGGGCGGCGCCCCCAGGACGACTCCCACCCCTACGGCCACGGGAAGGTGGAGACCCTCGCCACGGTGGTCGTGGGGGGGTTGCTCGTGTCCGTGGGCGTGACCCTGGGCCTGCGCTCCCTGTCGACGGTCTTCGGCCCCCCGCCCCTCCACGCGCCGGGGATGATCGCACTCGCGGCGGCGCTCGTGTCCATCGTCGCCAAGGAGGCCATCTACCGCAGGACCATCCGCATCGCGGAACGCCTCGACAGCCGCCTCCTCATGGCCAACGCGTGGGACCACCGCTCCGACGTCTTCGCCTCCACGGCCGCCCTGGTCGGCGTGGGCGGCGCGCGCCTGGGGTTCTCGTGGATGGACCCGGCCGCCGCCATGGTCGTCTGCGTCTTCATCGTCCGGATGGGGTGGCGATTCGGGTGGCCCTCGCTCCTCGACCTTCTGGACACGTCCGTCGAGGAGGAACTCCACCGCGGGATCGCGGTCGCGGTGGACGGCGTCAAGGGCGTCCACGGGCACCACGACCTGCGGACACGCAGGCTGGGCCGCGACGTCTTCGTGGACGTGGACATCGAGGTCGCCCCCGAACTCAACGTGATCCAGGGCCACGACGTCGCCCGCGCCGTTCGGAAGCGACTGCTGGAGGAGGTCCGCGGTGTGCGCGACGCCATGGTCCACGTGGAGCCCCGGGGGGCCCGCGGGGAGGGGGTCTACTCCGAGGGCGCCCGGGACGACGTGGTGCAGGCGGCGGAGTCCCTGGCCCGGCGGACCGAGGGGGTGCTCGGGCTGCACGGGACCCGGATCGTTCCGCTGGAGGCGGGATACCTGCTCAACATGGACATCGAGGTCTCCCCCGACCTGACCGTCCGCGACGCCCACGCCATCGCCCACCGCCTCAAGGAGGCCATCCGCGCCCTCCCCGGGATCGCCGACGCGGTGGTCCACGTGGACCTGCACGGGGAGTAGCGCTTCCGCCGGGAGTCCGTTGACAGCGGTGCCGTGGGGTCTAACCTGCCCGGGTCCACCCCAACCCCAGGAGAGAGGGCCGAGATGAACGTGCGGATCGACTACGACCTGTGCATGGGCGACGGCAACTGCCACAAGGTGTGCCCCGAGGTGTTCGGCTACGACGACGACAAGCTCAGGGGTCTCGTGCTCCAGGAGGTCGTTCCCAAGGCACTCGAGGAGAAGGTCCGCCGCGCCGCGGAGGAGTGCGCGCCCCAGGCCATCGTGGTGCAGGAGTAGAGCTACGGCGCGTACGGCGTCGGGTCGGACACGCCCGCTTCTTCGAACCCCCGGCGCCGGAGCACGCAGCTGTCGCAGGCGCCGCACGCACGCCCCTGTTCGTCCGGGTCGTAGCACGAGTGGGTCATCGAGAAGTCCACGCCCAGTTCCACCCCGCGGCGGACGATCTGCGCCTTGGTCAGGTGCAGGAGCGGCGCGTGGATGCGGAAGCGGTCCCCTCCCACCCCCGCCTTGGTCCCGAGGTTCGCCACCCTCTCGAAGGCCTCGAGGAACGCCGGTCGGCAGTCCGGGTAGCCCGAGTAGTCCAGCGCGTTGACCCCGAGGAAGAGGTCCCGCGCGCCGAGCGCTTCGGCCCAGGAGAGCGCGAAGGCCAGGAAGATGGTGTTGCGCGCGGGCACGTACGTCACGGGGATTTCGCCGCCGATCTCCTCGGCGGACCCGGGGCGGGGGACCGCGATGTCGGCCGTGAGGGCCGAGCCGCCGATCGCGCGCAGGTCGAAGGAGATCACGAGGTGTTCCGCCGCGCCCAGGACTCCGGCGACGCGCCGGGCCGCCTCCAGTTCCCGGCCGTGGCGCTGGCCGTACGCGAAGCTCAGGGCGTAGGCCGTGAACCCCTCCTCCCGCGCCACGGCGAGGCAGGTGGTCGAGTCGAGCCCTCCGCTGAGCAGGACCACGGCCTTTCGCACGGTGCTCCTTTCGACGGGGTGGGGAGTGCGAATCCTAGCAGCTGCACCCCGGCGCGGCCAGCGCCCGGGCGCGGCAGGGGATTCGCAACCGCGGATCCGCTGTTGACAGACCCCGGCCGGTCCGCTAGTCTCCCCGCCTCACAACGCGTTCCGTGGGCCGTTAGCTCAACTGGCAGAGCAACTGACTCTTAATCAGTAGGTTGGAGGTTCGATTCCTCCACGGCTCACCAAGAAGATCGAGGGCTTAGGCGATTCGCCTAGGCCCTTTATTTTTGTTGGGGGGAACTGGGGTACACTGGGGCACGCAAGACACGAGGATGCCCCACCTTGTCCTCCGATCCTCAAGCTCTCCCTGCCGCTTCTCGCCCCCCCCATCCCCAAAGGCACCCCCTTCCATGTAGGGACCACCGTCCAGGAGGTTGCCCAGAGCCGCAGCCTCTCCTTGGAGTCCTCTTCTTTCTCTCCTCTCCTTCCGGGATTTGGAAAGCTAAAGTTTCCGACACCTTAGGCCGACCTCTATTCCGCCGAGCGGTGTTTTCCCGGTGAAGGAGGGAATTGGACGCCTGGGTAACTGTCACACGTGCGTGGGGGAGGTGCGCATGCGTCCCGGGAAAACCACCTTGCGAGAGCATCTTCCGCTGATGAAGTGCAAGGAATGCGGCCAATCGGGCCGCATTCTCTATAAGGAGTAAACCATGAACTCACTTGCAAGAATTTACACATGCTCCAGCGAGAGCACACGTATTCTATCAAAATCAGTCTTTCTGGTTATGTCTCTATTTATAGTTCTGCCAACCACTGGCAACTGCTTTACTGTATCGCTTGACAACAATGCCACCCTATACTTTGGATCAGCAAGTTAACATCTATACGGCTGAGACGCTTTGCAGCTCAGGGGACACACAAAGTGCCCAACTTTCCATATGCAACGAAGAAGCACAGGATTGCCAACTGTATAACGTTTTCTCTCTTAGCGGACAGCCATGGACACTATCTGCCGGGGATGGGGTCAAGACGGTCACGGTCACGGTGCCCTGCCAGCATTACAACCCGGCGACTTGCTCCTATCAGGAGCAATATCCGTGCGGTTCATACTGTTGCGGTGGGTACGATTGGCTTGGTAGATGCAGGTCGTCTTGCACTAGCTGGTGCACTCGCACGGTTTCATACAATTGCGGTTACACAACAACCTATGAGAATAGCGCTGCGGACTCGATCTTGTTGGACACAACCGCGCCAAACCCTCCGCTAGTGTACGGCCAGTTTGTTAGTTCTCAAATGCAGGCTACCTGGACCTGGCAACCAGGAGGTGGTGACGGTGTCCGAGTGTTTCGGCTTAAATTGGACGATGATGATTTAACCAATGGAGCCATTACAACAAGCGCGAGTAATTATTCTACCATCTTGCCAGCTGGGAATCATACTCTCTATGTCCAGGAGCGTGACGCAGCTGGCAACTGGTCATTGCCCGGTCAGCAAACCATGAGATGCCTAGCAGCCCTGCCCCCCTACGAGTTCCCTCCCCACAGCGTCGACTATGGCCCTGCCGATTGGTCGATCAACCTCTCGGAACTCTTGCGGAGCATTCAGTTCTACAACTCTGACGGGTACTCATGCGATCCCCAGGGGGAGGACGGGTACACGCCTGGAACCGGCGACTACAGCTGCGTTCCACACGACTCGGACTACAACCTGCAGGACTGGTCGATCAACCTTTCGGAACTCCTGCGGACCATCCAGTTCTACAATTCTGGCGGGTATCACCCGGACGCTGCGAGTGAAGACGGGTATGGGCCTGGGTTGTGAGGCAGGGGGGTAGTTTCATCGTTGAGGGGCGGCGTCCACGGGCGTCGCCAGCCACGTCCGCAGCTTTGTCTGCCACTGCCCTTGGCGCCACCGATCGAGGAGATGACGCCAATTCTGGCCAACTTTGGCAACCTGCTAGTACACAACAACAGTCCACTCCCACCTGCCGACATTCGCACCGCTCGGCTCGCCAAGAAGGTCGAGGGGGCTGGGCGTCATCGCCTGGCCCCCTTTCTTTCGTCCCGGGTGCCCGGACTCTCGCTGGAGCGCGCGGACGGTCGGGACACGCCGCTCCACCACTCTTTCGGCCCGATAGCCTCCCCGACTCGTCCTGCGGCGGACCGCGGTCGTTCGACCGCCTCCGATCCCCCGATTGCGGGGAACACCCGGGGCGGTGATAAGGTGATCGGGGGGGGGTGGAGCGCCGGTGGGTGCGAGGGGAGCGGGCCGCGGCGGCCCGTATCTCTCGTCGCCGGCGTTCGGGGAGGTGGGCGACGTTGAGTGCGATGCCGGTCCTGTTCGTCGGGCACGGGAGCCCGATGAACCTGATCCTGGACAACGAGTTCACGCGGAGCCTGCGAAACCTGGCGTCCTTGATCCCGCGTCCGCAGGCGATCTGTGTGGTTTCCGCCCACTGGCAGACGCGGGGCACGCGGGTCTGCTGTGCCTCCAGGCCACGCCAGATCTACGACTTCTACGGCTTCCCGGAAGCGCTCTCCCAGATTCGCTACGAACCCTCCGGTCACCCGGAGTTGGCGCGGCAGGCCGTGGATCTGCTGGGCGGAGCGGAGGAGGGCATCGCCTGCGACGATTCGTGGGGCGACGACCACGCCGGCTGGGCCGTGCTCAAGCATCTCTACCCCAGGGCCGACGTGCCCGTCTTTCTCGTCAGCGTCGACATGAGCGCGCCGGCGGCTCGCCACGCGGAACTGGCGGCCCGCCTGGCCCCGCTGCGGGAGCGAGCCGTGTTGGTCCTGGGCAGCGGCAATATCGTACACAACCTAGCCGCGGCGGATCTGGGAGATCAGGACGCGACGCCCGACCCCCGCGGGGTGCGTTTCGACGCCGCGGTGAAGACCTCGCTCGAACTCGGGGACCTGGACTCCCTGATCCACTTCGAGCGCCGGGGAGAGGATGCACGGTTCAGCGTGCCCACCCGGGACCACTACCTCCCGCTGCTGTGGGCCGCCGGATTGAGAGGGCCGAGCGACCGCGTGTCGTTCCCCTGTGAAGCCATGCAGAACGGCGCCGTGTCGATGCGGTCGGTGCTGTTCGAGGCTGCCTGACCGCCGGCGTCCCTCGTCCCGAAAGACGGGAATCGGTCGGGTCGTCCCGGAAGGCGAACGACCCGCCGTCCCCTGCCGTTCGTGCTCCCTCGGGGTGGGCGTCGTCCGGGCGGCATCGTGCCCCGCCCTCCGAGCCCGGGGCACGGCCGCGGCGGATGTGAAGGCCCCCCGCGCGCGCGACTTCACGGGCCCGGTTCCGACTCGCGCAGCCGCTGCCGGCACTGGAGCCAGTGCCGATACCCCTCGAGGCCGATGACGGAGAAGCCCCCGAGCAGGACGGCCCAGAAGTTCTCCTCCAACCCGCCGGAGAGGTGATAGAAGGCGTAGAAGGCAGCCAGATAGGCGACGTGGCGGAACCCGCCGAAGGGGTGCCAGTCCCCGGCCATGCGGACCAGGCTCAGGACGAGGGCGGAGAACAGGTAGAGGAGGAAGAGGCCGTGGATCCACGGCAGGGGGGGCGGCCGGCCGAGCCAGGACTGGACGCTCTCGGACATGGGCGGGACGTAGCGGAAGCCCGTGCGGGCCCACAGGCTGAGGGCGGTGAAGGCGAGAAGGGCCCAGAGACCCACGGCCGAAGCCTGCTCGAGGGCCCGGGGGCTGGTCGGCCCCGGCCTTCCCTCCTCTCCCGGAGGTGCGCTCTTCTCACCCTTGCCCCGTCCAGCCCACGCCATGCACGGCACCCGGCCTTCGTCATCGGGGTTCTGCACGCCGCTCCGCCCGGTTCTCCAACCCCGCGTCCCGCTCCAGTATAGCCACAGTCTGGTGCAGGACCTCCAGTTCGTCGACCCCGGGGCCACCCGGAGCCCCCTCACGGTCGGGGAGGAGTCTCCGGGCGCGGGCGGCGAGGTCCTGGACCGGGGCGATCACGGTGCGATGCAGAAGGCCCGCCACCCCGCCGACGGTCAGGACCAGCACCAGGCCCGCGAACCCGGCCAGTTTTCGTCCGGTGGCCGCCAGGGACCGCTGGAGGGGTGCCTCGGAGAGACCGACGTCGAGGGTCCCCAGCACCACCTGCCGGGGGTCGTGGTAGTGGCAGGACGCGGTGCTGCAGTCGGGCTCGTTGTAGATGGGCTCGGTCACGGCCAGGACGCGTTCTCCGCCCTCCTTGGTGTACCGGCGCGCCTGCTCCATCGGCCCGAGCCTCTCGATGGGCAGGGCCGCTGCGTGGCACATCGAGCACCCTTCGGCCTTCTCGTCCACGGCCCGGCCAACCTCGGCCTGCTCGCCGGAGAAGGCGATGCGTCCCTTCTTGTTGAAGATCCGGACGTGGTCGACCAGCGCCTCTCGCCCCACGTCGGCGACGATGTTGCGCAGCATCTCGCGGTCGTCCTTCAGCATGGCGTAACGGGTGGAGTTGACGAGCACCCCCGAGAGGTCGTTGGCGTGGTGGATGCCCTCCTCGATCCGGTCCGCCTTCAGGGTCGTGTAGAGAAGGATGCAGCACACCCCGACGAAACCCGCCACGGCGCAACTGACGGGCAGCATGGCGCGGGCGGCGAGCGACTTGAGGCCTCCCGGACCCGGGGGACCTGCCCGCTTCGGCCGGGGGGACTGCGTCTGCGGTGTGTCCCTTCGTGCCCTCTCCATGTGCCACCTCCCGTTCCCCCGCGTCCCGTGCCGTTGGCGTCGACGCCTCCGGCGAGGCGGTCCTCGGGCGGCCGGCCGAGGCGTGGCCGCCCGGGGCCCTTCAGCTCGCGGACTTCGCCATCTGGGGGATGGGCTCCAGGTCCTCCCCCGCTTCGCGGACGGCCGCCACCTGGGCCTCCTCCTGCTCCTGCGCCTTCCACGCGTACAGGATGGGCAGGCGGTACAGGAGGAACCGGTACACCGTGAGGTACACGGTGAACACCATCACCACGATGACGAGTTCCCCCAGGGCCGGCATTTCGTTGTAAAGGTTCCAGTTCATCGCCACCATCGACGTGTTGAGGCGGTTCAGGACGACCCCGACGACCGTCACCAGCGCCCCGAACCGGGCCAGGCCGACTCGCTCGTGGTGAACGGCGTAGGCGAAGACGGCGATGGGCGCGACCACGAAGGCGAGCATCTCGACGCCGTACCAGGCGCCCCACCCCGTGGCCAGGTAGGCCCACTCGTTGTCGTGGGCGAGGCCGATCAGCTTGATGGTGAGGTAGGTGACGAGCGCCAGGCCCGCTCCCTTGGCGAGCCCGAGGGTGATGCGGTCGAGGTTGTCGAGGAACCGCCGGTCGCAGCGCCACGCCATGGTCCTCTTCACCACGGTGCTGACCAGGATCACCATGCACAAGCCGGCCGGGATCGAGGAGCAGAAGAAGAAGATCCACTGGAACGAGGCGCTGTACCACAGCGGGTGCACCTTGCCGGGGGCGTAGGTGAAGAGGGCTCCCAGAGCCCCCTGGTGCAGCGTGGAGAGGATGATCCCCGCGATCGTGAGCCCCAGGGCGATCCTCCGGATGAACCGCTTCGCAGGCCCCCACCCCGCCCAGTCGAAGAAGGACGCGGAGACCTCCGCGACCTGGACCGAGAGGTAGGTCGCGACGTGCCACCCCACGAGGAACAGCACGGCGGCCGGCCCCCAGGAGTACGCCATGGGGTAGTAGAGCCTCCAGGGCTGGCCGAGGTCGTAGAGCAGGTAGATGACCGCGAAGAGGTAGCCGAGCAGGCCGTTGAGCAGCGCGAGCCGCTCGATCGGCTCGAAGTCGTGGCGCCCGAAGACCTCCACGGTCGTCCCCAGCATGAAGCCCGACGCCGAGAGGGGCACCATGCAGAAGAGCCCGAAGCCGAGGAACAACCCCCAGGGGTAGTCGTTGGAGGCGTGGGTCACCGCCCCCAGGCCGCCCACGAAGCGGACGACCGTCACGGGCAGCCCCACCGCCAGCACCGACCAGATCACCCAGTTGAAGGGATTGCGCACGGCCTGGGCCGCGTATTCCTTCGGCGTCAACCCGAGGAGCAGCTTCTCCTTGAGGGTCCAGTTCCTGCCGTCCATCTCTCGACGGGCGCCGTCCACGGGTCGACGTCCGCCCTTCATGATCCGCTTCATGATCCCACCTCCCCTCCGTCCGGACCTTCCGAATCCTCGCCGTGGGTCTTCCTGCCCTTGGTGGACAAGAGATGGATGCCGGCGAAGAGGGCGGGCCAGATCGCGAGCACCATGGGCACCATCCCGAGGAACTCCTTGACGTTGTTGATGATCGGCTCGGTCTGCAGGGCCGTGTCGAAGCCCACCTGGTCGAAGGGGACGCCCGACAGGTACATCCACGCGGTGCCGCCCACCTCCTTCTCGCCGTAGATGTGGTCCACGTACCGCTCGCGCTGCTGCCGGATCCTCTGGTGCCCGATGCGGATCAATTCCTTTCGGTGCCCGAAGGTCAGCGCCTCCTGGGGACAGGCCTCGACGCAGGCCGGGGGGCGGCCGTGCACGAGACGGTTGTCGTGGCAGAAGTTGCACTTGACGATCAGGGGATTGGTGGCGCTCGAGTAGCTGTAGGCCGGCACGTAGAACGGGCACGCCGTCATGCACATGCGACAGCCCACGCAGACGTCCCCGTTGTAGACCACCGCCCCCTGCTCCGTCTTCGTGTAGGCGTTCACGAAGCACGAGGTGAGACAGGAGGGCTCGTTGCAGTGGTTGCACTGCATCTTGCGGTAGACCGGCGCCGCGGCTCCCGGCGGCTCGTACCGGTTCACCACCGTGAAGGCGTTCTCGTCGGTCCGCCGCTTCTGCCCGTTGCGGTCGATCCGGTCGAACACGGCGGTGTCGTCGAAAGGTTCGCTCGGCGGCGGGAATCCGTGCTCCTCGTTGCACGCGGCCTCGCAGCTGCGGCACCCCACGCACTTCGTCAGGTCCACCAGCACGCCCATACCCTCGGGGTAGCCCTCCAGGGCAGCCGCGGCCGCGGCCGGCTTCGGCCGGGCGACCGCGGTGACTGCGGCACCGGCGACCCCTGCGGCCAAGAACGATCGTCGACTCATTCCACTCATGATCCTCCTCCTCCCGGTGTTTCCGCGCGTCGCGCCCGCGGCACCGGCGTCTGGAACATCGACCTACCGGTGGGCCGGGCTCTGCCCTGGGCCCGCCCCGGCGTCGGCATGGAAAAGGGCGTCTCCGGCCGCGTTGCGCGCATGACAGTCCTGACAGCCCGCGGGCGCCCCGGTCTCCTGGTGGCAGCCGAGACAGTTCTGGTGATAGGCGCCCTTGAGGCCCGGCTTGTCGACGTGGAACCACTGGTCTCCGGTCTCGACCAGGACGATGTGCTCCGGGGAGAAGGGGTCCCGGTAGTGGCAGTCCTTGCAGACCACCGTGGCGGCCGCCTGCGAGCCGTCGTGGCACGTGGCGCAGGGCTCTCTCTCGGCTGCCCCGCCGGTGGTGTGGTGGTGGCACGTGGAGCAACCGTCGGCGACGTCCACGTGCAGGGCGTGGTCGAATTCGACGCGGTCGTAGAACTGGGCCAGGGAGGCCAATTCGACGACGTCCGGCATCGGCCCGGCCTGGGAGAGCACGGCCAGAGAGAGGATCAGTCCTCCCGCGATGGCTGCTCCTGTGCGGCAGCGAAGTCTCGTATCCATGTCTCGTCACTCCTCTTCTTCCGGCATCGCCGCAGGGCTCGAGAAGCTACAAGGGCTTCCTGTCGTCGCCCTTCCGTTGGTTGATGTAGCGGTAGTACATCGGGAATCCCACGAAGAACCCTACACAGATCAGGTACTCGAGGCCCTTGATGTACGTGTAGTAGTCAACCATCGTGTGGACCGTCTTCACTTCCCCGATCGAGCTGAATATCTGAGCCAAGAGGTCCAGCATCTTGCCCTCCTTTCCGTCTTGCAGTGACGAGCGCCCCGCGTGCGGCCGCGACTACTCCCGTCCCGGCTCCGCTGCGTGCCTTCGGTACAAGGCGGTCAGCAGTCCCTTGACCATCCCCACCAGCAGCATCACGGCGGGCAACAGCTGGGCCACGATCACCAGGGCCAGCACGCCCACGAAGGCCACGACGAGGATGCCGCTGGTGTAGACCTTGGTGGTGTCGGCGGCGAGGGCGGGGGCGACGAAAGCGATCGCTGCCCACAGGGTGGTGAGATTCGTCATCAGGTGTCTCATGGCTGCCTCCTTTCCGGCGTGGGGGTTGCTCGCCCCGCCCAGTTGCCCGGGCCCCCGGAAAGGGGCGGGGTCGCCTCCCCGTTGGCACTCTGGAACGCGCAGCGGACGGCTTCGAGAAGTTCTTCCTTGTCTTCCTTCGCAGCTGGGCGCAGGGAATGGTAGAAGATGCCCGATGCTCTGTACTTGCGGAGAAGAGGAAGAGGAATGTCGTCCGATACAAGTATTATGGTAGCGCCTGCGTTGCACATCTTCAGCATGTGAATCAGGTCGAAGGCCTCCGAGTCCAGAATTTCGCTGCTGAGAACGACGACCTTGGCCTCTTTTTTCAGCGCCCAGCACAAGGCGTTCGTGGCCGAATTCGTCAGAATCACGTTGTACTCCGCGTCGATAAACCAGTTGGCCATGTGCTTCCGAAACTCCGTGCTCTTGTCAGCGATGAGAAGTGCGACCATGGTGCATCTCCCCTCTCGCTCGAAGCGCCCTCGGCCCTATCCAACCCGGGGCCGGCCGGGCGTCCGAGTCGCTCGTTCGGCCCGTCCCTTTTGCAGAGCGCACTCCACCGCCCGCCTGACCTCGTCGGCATCCTCCGCGGCCACCGGAGGCTGGAGGTGGTAGAAGATCCCCTCGGTGCGCAGTTTCCGCAGCGACGGGGCGGGGGGGTCCTCCCCGACGACGATCAGCGGCGTCCCGGGTGCGCACTCCTTCAGGACCGGCACCAGCCGCGTCACCGGGACACCGTCGACCGTGTCTCCCACGATCAGCACCTGTGCGCTTCGGTCCGCGGCCTCCTCGATCAGGTCGGCGACGGAACAGGTGGCCGCGACCTCGTAGCCGGCCTCCCGCAGCAGGTGCTCCATCCGTGCACGGACGGACGCGTCGTCGTCCGCGATCATGAGCCTCGTCATGGTCCGCACCTCGTTCCCCTGTAGAACCGTCCAGGCCATGGGGCGCACGCCCTACGCGACCGTGTCCGCGTCGCTCGCCTCCTGCCGGCGCCGGGCAGGCGAGAAGAGCGCCTTGAGCATCGAGGCGAAGAGCATCGCGGCAGGGATGGCCTGCGCCAGGATGACGATGGCCCCGAAGGCGAGCAGGAGGACCGTGAGAAGCCCCATCCCCTCCTCCCCTCCGCCCGTGGCAGCCAGCACCCTGCTCGCTGCCAGGCACCCGAAGGCAGTGACGATCGGCAGGAATTGGGTTCTGGTCTTCATGGCATCCTCCTTTCCCCTGGGTGACCTTTCCTCGCCCTGGATTCTGCATGGCCCGTGCCGTCGGCAGTCCCGGTCCGGCGGGAGAGCCGAAAGAAGCGCAACGTCCTGTAGTTGCAGTGGATTTTGTTTCGAAGCCGAGTCGCCTTGGAACTGGAGGCCGGTGGAACTGTCTGGTAGAAGTAGGCGCCTTCGCGCCGCGGGCCGGGGCGATTTGTCGCGGGGAACGGGGCTCCGGCGGGAGTTCCGGCCGGCTATGTCTTTTCCGGGCGGGGTAGACCGAGCAAGCGACTCGGGAACGGGATTGCACGGCTTGACAGAGTAGAATATGCCTGGTTTGCTGTGGGTAAACACGATTCGAGGGGGAAAAGAGGGGCGGCAGGACTTCCGGCGGGTCCGCGTTCCGGCCCCGTCGAGTGGGCCGCGAGTGGGCCCAGGCTCCGATGTTCGATCGTCGCAGGGCCGCAGCGAGGGGCCCGCACTTGAATGCTTGGGGAGGAGGAACGCCGTGGCGACTCGCATTCTCGCCGTGGACGACGAGGCCGTCGTCCGCAAGAGCATTTCCCGCATCTTCTCGGGCAGCGAATACGAGGTGACCACCTCGCCCTCGGGCGGTCTCGCCCTGGAGACCGCCCAGGAGGCCGAGTTCGACCTCGTCATCACCGACCTCAAGATGCCCGGCCTCAACGGCATCGAAGTGCTCAAGGCGATCCGGGTGCTCCAGCCGGATGTGCCCGTGGTCCTGATCACCGGCTACGCAACGGTCGACACCGCCGTCGAGGCGATGAAGAGCGGCGCCTTCGACTACATCACCAAGCCTTTCGAGCCCGAGGAACTGATCCGCAAGGTCGAGGCCGTGCTGGGCCGACCTCGGACCGGCCGGGGCCCCGCGCGGGAGGGCGACCTCGAAGGCCTGGGAAGGCTCGTCGGCCGCAGCCGGGCCATGCAGGCGGTCTATGGGAGGATCCGCCAGGTGGCCCCCAGCGACAGCACGGTGCTGATCTCGGGCGAGAGCGGGACCGGGAAGGAGCTCGTGGCCCGGGCGATCCACGAGCAGAGCCGCAGGCGCGAGCGCCCGTTCGTGGCGGTCGACTGCACCGCGCTCGCCGAGAGCCTGCTCGAAAGCGAGCTCTTCGGGCACGTGAAGGGGTCCTTCACAGGAGCGGTCCGCACCAAGACCGGGCTGTTCAAGGTCGCCGACGGGGGCACGCTGTTCCTGGACGAGATCTCGAACCTGAGCCACACGGTCCAGGCCAAACTCCTCCGCGTGCTGCAGGAAAGGGAAATCACCCCGATCGGGGGGACCCAGTCGCTCCCGATCGACATCCGGCTCATCGTGGCCACGAACCGGGACCTCAAGGAGCTCGTGTCCGCCGGCCGGTTTCGGGACGACCTGTACTTCCGCCTGAACATCATTCCGCTACGGATGCCTCCCCTCCGCGAGCGCAACGGAGACGTGGAGATGCTGGCGGCCTTCTTCCTTCGCCGTTACGGCGAGGAGATGGGGAAGCAGGTCGCGGGGTTCGACCCGGACGCCCTGGCCGTGCTCTCGGCGTACGACTTTCCCGGAAACGTCCGTGAGCTGGAGAACGCCGTGGAACGGGCGTTGGTGCTCAGCACGGACGCCCGGATCCGGCGCTCGGACCTGGAACTCCACGGCACGCCGGAAGCCGAGCCCCACGGGGCGCACCACACGCCGCAGACCGTCGAGGAGCTCAAGGAGGTGAAGAGGCGCGTGCGCGAAGAGGCCGTGGCGCCGATCGAGAAGGAATTCGTCCTGGAGGCCCTGCAGCGCAACGGGTGGAACGTCAGCCGTGCAGCGGAGGACACGGGCATGCACCGGCCGAATTTCCAGGCCATGCTGAAGAAGCTCAACATCTCCGTGCGGGACCGGCGCCCCTAGGGAGTTGCGCCGGCGGTCCGGCGGGGTCTCGGCGGCCCCGAGGCGCCCGCCGCCTCGGATGCGGAAAAGAACTCTCCCGGCTCCTCCGCCGAGGGACGCGACCCGGGAACGGTGGACTTCCGGCGCGGCGCAAGCCGCGCACGCCCTGTGCTTCCCGGGAGACGGCCCTCGCTCCGTGGGCCCCACCGTTGAGCGGCGAGGTGAGAGATGAGCCTGAACGCCAAGCTCAGCGTAGCCGTCAGCATCCTCCTGCTGGTGGTGATGGTTCCCTACTACTACTTGAACGTGAAGAGCATTCGGACCCTGCTCATGGAAGAGGCGGTCGCCGCGGCCGACAAGATCAACGAGACCATCATCAAGACCACCTACCACAAGATGCTGGAGGACGACCGCCAGAGCGTCTACGAGATGATCCAGGAGGCTGGCAAGCAGGAAGGCGTCGAGCAGATCCGCATCATCACGCCGGAGGGAGACATCCGCTTCTCCACGGATGCAGAGGAGATCGGCAATCATCTCGAGAAGAGCGCCACGTCCTGCGCCTCGTGCCACCAGGCCAACCAGGTTCGCAGCAGTTCCCCCAACGGCCGCATCGGGGTGTGCGAGACGGCCCAGGGCTCCCAGGTGCTGGGGGTCTCCCGGGCCATCTACAACGAGCCCAACTGCTCACGTTCCTTCTGCCACTTCCACCCCGAGAACCAGAAGGTCTTGGGGGCTCTCCACACGACCATCTCCCTCGACCGGGTCACGCACCAAACGGCCCAGTACGCCCGAGGCTTCGTGCTGGTCACCGTCACGATGCTCTTCGCCATCGCCATCTTCCTCAGGACGATCATGCACCGCATGGTCAACCGCCCTCTCCGGGAGATCCTGCAGCACACCCGCCGGGTCGGAGAGCTTCGGTTCGACTCGAGGGTGAACCTGCGCAACGGCGACGAACTGGGGGAACTGGCCCACTCGCTGAATCAGATGACGGCCCAGCTCAAGACCTCCCAGCAGCAACTGGCCGGGTGGGCCGAGAACCTGGAGGTCAAGGTCGAGGAGCGCACGAGGGAGCTGAAGCAGATGCAGGCGCAGCTCATCCGGTCGGAGAAGCTGGCCTCCCTGGGGGAGATCGTGGCCGGCATCGCCCACGAACTCAACAACCCCCTCACCGGCATCCTGGTGCTCTCCTCGCTCATCCAGAAGAGGAACGATCTGGACCCCGCACTGCAGGAGGACCTCGCCACGGTGGTCCACGAGAGCAAGCGATGCGCGAGGATCGTGAAGGGGCTGCTGGATTTCTCCCGGGTCGGCACGCCCCAGAAGAGCCTGGCGGACGTGAACCGGATCATGGAGAGCACCCTGGCCCTGATCGGCACCCAGTCCATCTTCCACGACGTCGTCTTCGAGAAGCGCTACGACCCGGGACTCCCCCGGGCGATGGTGGACGCCAACCAGATCGAGCAGGTCTTCATCAACATCCTGCTCAACGCGGCGCAGGCCATGACCACCGGGGGCCGCCTCACCTTGGAGACGAGGGGCGTCGGCCAGGAGCTTCGCATCAGCATCACCGACACGGGGTGCGGCATCCCGGAGGAGCACATCGGCAAGATCTTCGACCCCTTCTTCAGCACCAAGGACAGCAAGGGGACGGGCCTCGGGCTGTCGGTGTCGTACGGGATCGTGGAGAACCACGGGGGGAAGATCGAGGTGGACAGCCAGGTCGGGGCGGGGACCCGCTTCACGATCCACCTTCCGGCCGCGGGGCCCGCGGGGGATACAGAGCCGCCGCAGCCCGCCCCCGGCAACTCCTCCCGGGGAAGCGACCCTCCTGGGGCCACCCCCGGAACACCTCTTCCAGTGCGGATCGACGGGGGCGCCCGGGGCTGAGCCGGCCACAAGCTGGCGCGACACGGTGCGTCTTCACGCCGGCTTCGTCTCCGGGGTCCTCCCGACGGGGCCGGCCGCTGGACCCCTTTGAAGGCGGGGGTCAGCTCCCCTTGAAGCGGGGTGGCCGCCTTTCCTTGAGCGCCCTCACCCCCTCGAAGTGGTCCTCGGTGCGCTGGGTGATGCCCTGGAAGGCGGCCAGGAGGTCGAGGTGCCCGCTGATCTCCGCCGTGCGGGCCTGACGGATGGCCTTCTTGATCATGGAAACCGCGACCGGGCTGTTGGCGGCGACCGCGCGGGCGAGGGCCTCCGTCTCCCGGCGCAGGGCGTCCACCTCCACCGACCGGTTCAGCAGGCCGATCCGGAGGGCTTCCTCCGCTTCGACGATGCGGCCGGTGAGCGACAGCTCCATCGCCTTGGCGTAGCCCACGACCCGCTGCAGGAAGAACGTGCCGCCGTCGCCGGGCACCAGGGCCAGCTTGGCGAAGGTCTCCCCGAAGCGCGAGTGCTCGCAGCCGACGCGGATGTCGCACATGCACGCCAGGTCGCACCCCGCGCCGATGGCCGCTCCGTTGACCATGGCCACGACCGGGGTCTGCAGGGCCTCCATCGCGAGGGGAATCTGCTGGATGCCCCTCGTGTAGCGACGCCGAAGGCCCTCGGGGTCGCCGGCGAACATGCCGGTCTTCTCCTCCATGGCCTTCACGTCGCCCCCCGCGCAGAAGGACTTTCCCGCCCCCGACAGGATGATGACCCGGACGTCGTCGTCCCAGTCCGCCTCTCTGAGCAGGCTGCAGAGCTCGGTGATCATCTCGTCGGAGAAGGCGTTGGCCTGCTGGGGCCGGTTGAGCGTGACCCACAGCAAGGGTGCGTCCTGCTCCACCAGCAGATCGTCGTAGGCTTTCGTCAGGTAGTCCTTCATCGGCACGCCTTTCTCCGGTTGTTTCGGGCTCCAGACCCGGGAGCCGTGCTCTCGAGGCCCTCGCACCCGTCCCCGTCGGGGGCGTCATCTCGGGCCGCTTCCACGACCTGTGGCTGAGTTCTCCTGTGGCCCTGCGGGAAGTTCGCCGCGGATGAACCGCCTCGAAAACACCCGCCGCCAGGGTCCGGTGAGCCCACGGCCGCGCGCTTCGAACGAGGGGCGAGAAACGACGGGAAGGCGCTCCCGCTCCTCGACGCCACGCCGGGGCACGAGGCTCCGTGCAGGGAACGAGGCCCCCGCTGCAGCCGAGGATACAGGAAGCCGTTGGGCCGGGACCACGCGGGAACGTGAATTGACGCGCCCCGGGGCCTCGTGCTACCTCGCCCCGGCAGGACTGCGAGGGCGCGGTCCGGCCGACGACGTCGTCGGGCTTCGGCGACGGGGCGAGGCATGGGAAGAGCGATTCGGTCGTCCCCCCGCGCGGGTGCCCCCGAAAGGATTTCCTCCATGCCCGCAATCCTCGACGCTCTCGGCCCCGTCTTCCTCGTGATCCTGCTCGGTGTCGGGCTGGTGCGGGTGGGGTTTCCCGGCGAGGGGTTCTGGCCCCTGGCGGAGCGGTTCACCTACTTCGTCCTCTTTCCGGCGCTCCTGGTCCAGAAGCTCGCCACGGCCTCCTTCGGCGGCATGCCCTTCGGTGCGATCGGCCTGACGGTCGCCGCGCTGCTCGGGGTGGTCACCGCGGCTCTCCTGGCGGCGGCGCCCTACATCAGCCGCAACGGCCCCGAGTTCACTTCGGTGTACCAAGGGGCGATCCGGTTCAACACCTACGTGGGGCTGGCCGCCGCGGTCCAACTCCACGGGAGCGAGGGGCTCACCGCGGCCGCCGTGGCCATCGCGTTCCTCATCCCCCTGGTCAACGTCCTCTGCGTCGCGGTCTTCGCCCTGAAAGTCGGCAGGGCCGGCCGTCGCGTCCGCACGGCGTTGCTGCAGATCGCCCGGAACCCTCTGGTGGTGGCGTGCGCGGCGGGGATCGGCCTGAACCTCACCGGGGTCGGCCTGCCGGGGTGGTCCGGGTCGGTGCTCACGATCCTCGGGCAAGCCGCCCTCCCCCTGGGGCTTCTCGCCGTCGGGGCGGGCCTGAGGCTCGAAGCCCTTCGCTCAGGCACGAGGGCCCTGGCCGTATCGACCGCGTTCAAGCTCGTCGTCATGCCGGGGCTCGCGGCCGTGATCGGGCTCTTCTTCGGGCTGACCGGCACGGCTCTCCACGTGGTTTGCCTCTTCGCCGGGCTCCCCACCGCCTCCTCGGCGTACATCCTGGCCCGCGAACTGGGAGGCGACGCTCCTCTGATGGCCTCCCTCGTGAGCGCTCAAACCCTCATCGCCATGGTCGTGCTGCCCCTTACGATGGGGTGGCTGGTGCGGCTGTAGAAGGTCGGAGAAGCGAGAGGGGGCTCGCAGGCGCGCACCGCGAGCGGCGAGTCCCCTTGCGCTCCCTTGCGGGGCGATGGCTGCCGGGGCCCGGCATCCGGCACGCCGAGAACGGCCTCGTCGTTGGAGTCTTTGGGCCCCTGATGGCAGGAGAACCCCTGGACGTCAGCGTCCGCCTGCCGACACGGGCCTCACGGCGGGCTCAAATCTTCCGGACCTGTTGGGGCTTCCCGACCAGGCGATCGAACTTCTCCACCTCGACGACGGGGGATGTGCGCAGGACGATGCCGGTGCACTGCTCGATGGCCACCGACGTCATCATCGCCCGCTCGGAGTCAGGGAGTTCCATGATGAAGACGAGGTCGTGCTCGCCCATGACCGCGTACATGGCGCGGATGTTGCCGCCGTTGTCCTCGACGATCCTCTCGACCTGCTTCGTCCGGTCGGGGCTGATTCCCCGGAGCGCTTCGGGAGTGTAGTTCCCGAACATCATGAAGATCGGCATGACGTCCTCCTCTCCCCCCGGGGTGCCGGGACAGGGAGAAAGGTGCCACAGGCGCGGACCGGATCAAGGAGGTCCCTTCCGTGGCCGCGTGGTGGGCTCCGGTCGGATCCCCGGCCCGTGGATCGAGCCTGCGCGGTGCGAGACGCGGTACCGTCCTGGGCTCCCCGGCGGTTTCGTGCTAGCATGCCGGCCGCCGGAGGAGGGGTGGATGCTCCGTGCGCCCAGCCGCGTGCAACGGTTCTCGCGGCCGCCGCACGTAGGAGCAACGGCCCTCGCCAGCGCGTTCGTTCCCCACCCCTGACCACATATGGCAATTGCCAATAGTTGGCGTCACTCAGAATGGTGTAAATAGAGCTTTGCGGGAGAGTGGATGGTGCCAATAGTTTCCGTCATTCCCCCGACGCTCGTCTGCCCGTTGCCCCCTCTCCGAGGGTGCTCGGTGTGCGCCGAGCTGCCATAAGTTCCCGTCATAACCGACCAACTCGCGTCCCAGGCGCGTGCGTGCCAGTCACGATGGAGTCCCCACCTGTTCTGTCCCCCAACCCGCTGCCGGTTATGATCTGAGACCCACCACCGGTTTCGATTTCAAAGCCACCACCCATTCTTGCTCCTCCCCACTTCCTATCGGCTCAACCCGGAAGCAGTCCGGGTCTCAGCTCGCTAAGGTGGGAGGTCCATGGGCAGACAACCCCGATGACAGATGCGGGGGATTCTGCCGGTGCGGTTGTCCGCACCCGGCGAAATGGGGTTGACACCTTTGCGCTAACCGAATCGGTCAGCCTTCCAAGATCACAAGCTCACAGGTGGCGACGATCCGAGGGCCGCGGAAGGGTCGCTTTCTGGCACGTCCCCGCCGTCGAGGTCTTCCGCTTTTCTCGGCCACGCCCCCCCCGAGAAGGCTTGTCCAATGTCGGACAGGTAGTGATCGGTTTTTGAAATTCGCCTCTCGGGATGATCGCTGGAGAGACGGCCTCCGTTCGAATTTCAACGATTTCGGTTGGCTGAACTGCGTGGGCTTGTTGGGCTGCGCCTGCTTGACAGGCTGTCCCGGGCGCATATTCTGGGGGCGCGGTCCCCCGAGGGGGGGGCGTCTGGAACAGAGATTGGCATCCGCCAGTGGAAGGAGAGACACAATGAATAGCCACGCAAGACTCTTGGGTTGTTTGGTTCTGGGCCTACTGTTGGCCGCGCCTGTCATGGCCGCCGACTACGACCTCGTCATTAACAACGGCCGGGTCATGGACCCGGAAACAAAATACGACGCCGTAGCCAACGTCGGCGTCAAGGACGGCCGGATCGCCGTCATTACCAAGGACACGATCAAAGGCGAGGAGACCATCGACGCCAAAGGATTGGTAGTAGCACCGGGATTTATCGATGGCCACCAACATTGTATTGAGCCTTATCAATACCGTTTGATGCTGCGCGACGGTCGTACGACGCTTCTGGACACGGAGATCGGCGCTCACGGTCCAAAGCTGGGCGAGTGGTACAAACGGCGTGAAGGAAAGGCACCGGTGAATTTCGGTGTGGCGGTGGCTCACGAATTTGCCCGGGCGGAGGTGTTGGACGGCTTTAAAGACTGGAAACATCTTTACACTCCCGACGCCGCGCAATCCCGTTCCACAAAGGAGGGGTGGTCGAAGACCCGGCCGACCCTGGAGCAGGGTAACCAGATCCTTGCCCTGATTGACCAAGGCCTGCAGCAGGGAGGACTTGGAATTGGTTCTACCGTTGGCTACATGCGCGCGGGGGTCTCGGCCCGCGAGATATTCGAACTGCAAAAGCTGGGCGGGCGCTATGGCCGTTTTATCGCCATGCATTTCCGTTATACGCCCGGTGATGATACCACCGAAGTCAACGGTATTCAGGAGATGCTGGCCAATGCGGCGGCATTAGGGACACCGGCCATCGCCTCCCATTTCAACAATCCGGGATACAATATGGTGCATGAGCTTATGGTGCGGATGCGGGAACGGGGTTATAACGTCTGGGGCGAAATCTATCCATACGCTGCAGGTTCTACGGCTTTGAATGCCGTTTTTCTCGAACCGGAAGTCTGGGTAAAGACCCTGGGCAATAAATACGAAGACACTCTTCAGGATGTTGCCACCGGTGAATTCTACACCCAGAAATCCCGTGAGGAGATGCTCAAAAAAGAACCCACACGTCTCGTGCTTGTCTACAAAAGCCCGGAATCGGCGATTGTTGACTGGATCAAGATGCCCGGCGTTGCCATTGGCAGTGACGGCATGCCCATGATCCCAGACGATAACCTGACCTGGGACACTCCCTTCGAAGACCTCCCCAATACCCACCCGCGAACTTCCGGGTCTTTTGCCACAGTGCTTCGCCTTGCCAGAGAAAATAATATTCCGCTGATGCAGGCCGTATCCATGACCAGTTACAATTATGCCAAGCCGCTGGGCGAGATGGGTTTGAAGTCCATGCAGGTTCGCGGCCGCATGCAGGAAGGCATGGTCGCTGATATCACGATGTTCGATCCTGAAACGGTAAGGGATAATTCAACCTATGCAAAAGGTACGCTTCCGTCCACGGGAATTATTAATGTGATTGTTAACGGGGTCATTGTTATGAAAGACCAGAATCCTCTGAAAGGTGTGAATCCCGGCCAGCCGATCCGTTTCGAGCCGGTTGATAGCCGCCTCGAGCCGCTCACTGTCGAAAGCTGGGAGAAATCCTTCTATGCCTCCCCGGTTGATTTCGGTGGTGGCGTTCCTGGTTACCATGTGCACTGAAACAGCGATCGAGAAAGCAATTAATCTCTGACAAAAGGCTCGAAACAATTAGAATCCTGCTATACGCTCCTGGCTTTCGTTTGCCTTAAAATGGAAATCCACTGGAGATCAAAACCCATAGGAAAAGTGCCTACAACCCTGCCATTCTTCAGGAAATTGGCAGAAGAAAATTTCACACAAAAGCTTGGCTCATCTTCTACAGTCGATTTTTGAAACATCCGCAATTGCAATGGGTTATGACGACGCACTTGGGCCTTGGCACTACACTTGAGCTCTCCCGACGGATCGCGGGAGACCGGCTACGCCGGCAGTCTGGTCGCTGCTCGCACCGTCGGCGGCAAAGCCACGCCTGCTGCCCGAAACGCGGCGGTGCAGCCCGTTTGGGCCTCGGTGCGCAGCAGAAACCGCTTGTCGCCTTGCTCACGGCGACCTCCTCCAAGGCGTCCAGGTCGCGGATCAGGTCCGCCCACTCCACGTCGATGCCCTGGGCGTCCAGCCGATCCTGCAGTTCCTTGCGCAGCACCAAGCGCCAGGAAGCTGCAGAACACGTGGCCGCGGATCGTCTCGTCGCACTTGTGGTAGATGGGCCGTGTCTCCAGCAGCGACTTCATCGTGCGGAAGATGTCCTCCACCATCCAGAGTTGCTTGTACTTGAGCGCCACCTCGGCGGCGGGCAGGTCGGTGTTGGTGCGCAGCACCCACTTGCCGTCGTAGCGGGCCTCTTCTCGGATCTTCTCCTCGTCGATCCGAAAGTGCTTGCCCTCGGTCTTGAGGAACTTGCGGTAGCCCTTGTTGCCGACCAGCGACTTGTCGCCCTTGGGGAGCTGGTCCCGCAGCCCCTCCACGATCGCCTCCCGGTCGGCGGCGTCCTTCCTGGCCTGGTCCTCGTTCAGGCAGACGATGTAGCGGCGGTCCCAGACCCTGACTTCCTTGACCTTCAGCGGCGAGGGGTCCTTCTTGCCCTCCCTTTGGGATGGACCACCTGGTAGCGGCCCGCCCGGGAGAGCACCTCGTCTCGCACTTCGGCGGCGGTGCGCATCCGGGCTCCCAGGATGTAGTCCCAGCCGCTGCTCTTCGAGTTCGGCCAGGGTGGCGGCGCTGATCATGCCCCGGTCGGCCACGATGCAGACGCGCCCGATGGAGAAGCGCTTCTTCAGGCGGTCGACGATCGGGACCAGAGTCTTGACGTCGGTCGTGTTGCCCGGCCACAGCTCGCAGCAGAGCGGCCGGCCCTCGCTGTCGAGCACCGCCCCGACCACCATCTGCTTCAAGTCCGGGCGATGGTCCTTGCTGTTGCCGTGCCGGCCGAGCGTCTCGCCCCCTTCGCCCTCGAAGTAGATCGAGGTGGTGTCGAAGAACACCAGGTCCAGCGTCGCAGAAGATCGCGCCGGCGGGCGAACAGGCTCTCCTCGATCGCGTCCTTGGTGCAGCGGGGCGAAAACGGCGTGCGGTCCCGCTGGTCGTCTGCCGGCAGCTCCTCGCCCAGCCACGCCATGGCGCGGTAGAGGTGGTGCAGTTCCAGGGTCTCGGTTCCCTCCAACCGGTAGCCCTCGCGCCACTTCTCCGCCGCCCGATCCGATCCCGGATCGATCAGCCGGTGCAGCACGGTCAGGAAGACCGCCCGCTCCACCGGAAACGCGAACCCGCGGCCGCGCAGCAGGCGCTCCACGGCCGCCTGGCAGCCCGTCTGTTGCCACAACCGCTCGAAGACCAGCCCGGGGCCGACCCGCACAGAGCCCACCTGGGGCAGTTCTCCGCGCTGGTGCGCCGACAGGACCAAGGCCGATTCCGCAAACCGCGCTCCCGAGCGCAGCAGGCCGTCGAGTTGGCCGGACGAAGCCAGTTCATCGAGCCGGCCCAGCGTTGCCACCACCGTTTGCTTCACCTTACCTCCCTCTCGCCGGTTCTCGACGATCTGGAGGTAGGTGTGCCCTTTACTCGTTTTCTGGCGAAAGAACATGGCGACCCTCCCAGAGGAAGACACCACGGTGCTACCGCATCTGCATCCCAAAAACCAGCAGAAAACAGAGCCGTGTTGGCACTACAAATGCCGCCGTTTCCAGTCCTCTCCCCCAGAAAACGGCGTCAATTCAACCGCGAGGGCTCGCTTGTGCCGCTTGTACTGTAGAAGATGGGCTTGACATACCGTCTGGAGGCTTTACCTTGGCAATGGAGGCGAAAGATGACTTCACTCAAAAAACAGGGGAAAACAACATGAACAAAATCGTACCTAAAGATGAGCTAGTCAATTTTGTCGGGACCAAGGTTGAACCAACCGCATGGTATGAAGTTTCGCAGGAACGCATCAACATGTTTGCCGAGTGCACAGGGGATAACTACTTTATGCATGTTGATGTAGAAAAAGCGAAACAAACTGATTTGGGTGGAACCATTGCTCACGGCTTATTGACGCTGTCGTTGATACCTTATCTGATGCACAACTTTCCAGTACCTGAGAATATGCCACATGGTCTGAACTATGGGTTTGACAAGGTTCGTTTCCTGGACCCGGTACGCTCAGGTAAACGGGTACGCATTCACGGCGAGGTTCTGGATGTCAATTGGAAGCAAGAGAACCACTGCGTGTTCAAAACTGGTGTGACCGTTGAAATTGAAGGTGAGGAAAAGCCAGCACTGTACGCCGAATGGATACTTTACTATATTACCGAAGACTGAGATTACCGCCGAATCTGTTCGCTCACCCGATATTACAGGGTGAGCGATCCATCACTAACCATCACTAACCATCACTAAGGAGATGACCATCACAGGGTGAGCGAGCCATCACTAACCATCACTAACCATCACTCTCAAGGAGATGACCATGACAGATACTTCTAACCTTCCGTTAGACGGAATTCGCGTTATAGATTTCACGCAGGCCGAGCAGGGTCCCGTTGGCACTCTGATGCTCGCTGATTTTGGTGCCGATGTGATCAAGATCGAGCGCCCGGGCGTGGGTGATCTGAGTCGGCATACCGTTGGCGGGACCTCTATAGAGGCAACGAATAATCCGACATATGTTGCCATGAATCGCAACAAGCGTTCGATGGAACTTGATACGAGAAGTGAAGAAGGAAAGAAGGTTATTTATGAACTCGTCAAAGTGTCGGATGTGGTCGTAAACAATTTTCGCCCTGGCGTGATGGATAAGCTCGGCTTTGGCTATGAGAAGCTAAAAGAGATTAATCCACGCATTATTTTTGCATCCGCAACAGGCTATGGACCTGAAGGACCAAATAACAAAAAACCTGGGCAGGACATGGTAGCTCAAGCTGTAACGGGCTTTATGTATGAGACCGCGGACCCGTCAATTCCACAATCGATAGTTCCAACAGCGGTCTGCGATTACACCGGAGGTATGCATCTCTGTCAAGGTATTTTGGCCGCGTTGGTTGGGCGAAATAAAACCGGCCTTGGTCAGAAAAGTGGATGTGTGTCTTTATGATTCGATGTTTCATACGCAATTGCAGGAAGTGGCCTACTGGAGCAAATACAAACAAGTGCTGAACTGGGCGGCAATGCCACTCGCTATTCACGCCGAGGCTAAGGATGGACCAATTGTCGTGATTGGTGCGTTTATGCCTAACCCGCTACAGAATATTTGTGCTGCATTGGAAATAGATGATCTAACCATACCTTACCCAGATATGGCTTCTCAGATCAAAAACAAAAAGCTTATACAAGATACACTGCGCAATGAAATTGCCAAATATACCATGGATGAAGCATTGGCACTATTTGAAGGGCAGGATGTACTTTGTTCCAAGGTTCGTAAATTAAGTGAAGTAATGGATGATCCACAAACGAAGATTAACAATATGGTAATGGATATTGATCACCCAATTCTTGGGAAAATTACGACCGCTGGTTGCCCTGTTCATATCAGTGACGCTCCTGTTACTACGAGAATAATGGCGCCACAGCTCGGTGAGCACACCGAAGAGATCCTTAGCGAACTTGGTTTGGCCGCAGGTGACGGTAAGTAAGAGCGCCGGATGAGTGTCCTGTTTGACATAAGTGACGGTGTACTCGGGTTACGATTGATCGTCCAACGAGGATGAATGCAATTGATACCTCCAGCCGCAGACGCGGCTGGAGGAAATCTGAGATCGAGATTAAGCTAGCAGAAACGCAAACACTAAAAGAAGGTGATGAAGATATGACTACTAGTTACGAAACAATCAATACATTTGAAAAAGATAATATTTTCTATTTAGAAGTAAACAGGCCCGACGAGCTGAATGCATTGAACAAAACGGTTTTAGATGAGATGTTGGATGCGATAAAAAATATCGATGTTGCAAAATATAAAGGCGTTATTCTAACAGGTGCTGGAGAAAAATCTTTTATCGCAGGTGCAGATATAACTGCTATGTCTAAAATGACTCCGGAAGAAACACAAGTCTTTGCTGAAACAGGGCAGGCCGTCACCCTGGCAATGGAAGACTTGGCCCTGCCTATGATTGCCTGTGTTCATGGCTTTGCACTTGGCGGTGGATGTGAAATGGCAATGTCTTGCGATTTCATTTTTGCTTCGAAGCAAGCAGTTTTTGGACAGCCTGAGGTCAAATGGGGCGTGTTACCTGCTTTTGGTGGAACCCAGAGACTGCCAAAATACATTGGTCGAAACCGAGCAAAAGAGCTTATCTATTCAGGCACTTTTATAGATGTTGATAAAGCCTATGAATGGGGTTTGGTGAACAGAATAACAGATGATAAAGCAAGCTGCTTGGAAGCAGCCGTTGAGTGCTTAAAAGTGATAGGAAGAAATGGCCCACTTGCTGTTGCCAGTGCAAAACAAGTGATGAATGCTGGCAATGATATGTCAAATAAAGATGGTCTAGCACAGGAAGGCGCAGTCTTTGGAGTAGTTGCCAGGTCCAATGATAAGGCGGAAGGGACCAAAGCATTTGTAGAGAAAAGACATCCAGTGTTCACAAGAACCTAAAATGATTTGGGTGTCAATCGCATACGAATGGTAGTCAAAAACTAATTGACGTGCGAGTAAGTATGATCTGGAAGCATACGAACCGTAGCACTCATAGCAACTAGAGGAAGAAAAAATGAGTGACGAAAAATTACGCGTGGAGGTCGATGGCGGCGTGGCAACCGTGTTCCTGGTTAACCCTCCGATGAACGTGATGACACTGGGTATGAGACGCGAGTTGGACGCGGCCCTGACCCGCCTGGAGGCTGACCCAGCGATAGGGGCGATTGTACTCACAGGTGACGGTGACCGCGCTTTCGGCACCGGTTCCGACATTCAGGAATTTCCCGGACTCTTGGCGGACGGTGCCGTCGTGTCTCGCAAGCTCGCTCCTGAGAACGAAACATTCACCAAATTCGCCAATTTCCCGAAACCCACAGTCGCGGCCATTGAAGGCTATGCGCTAGGCGGCGGCATGGAACTCGCAGCCGGCGCCGACATCATAGTGATCGCCGAAAATTCAAAATTCAGCGTACCCGAAATAAACCTTGGCGCCATACCCGGCAGTGGAGGCTCCGTGCGTATAACACGGCGTATCGGTATTGGCCGCGCCAGTGAGTTGTTTTTGCTGGGCGATATGATCGATGCGCAGCAAGCGCTCGCGTGGGGCTACGCCAATCACGTGAAGCCCAAGGGCGAGGTGCTCGCACACGCGCAAGAACTTGCTGCAAGGCTTGCAAGCGCTCCGAAGCAGGCCATCTGTGCCGCAAAGCAGGCGTTGCGGTATGGCATGTACTTGCCCGAGGAACAGGCGATCGCGAAGCTGCTTGACGTGCTCGATGTGCTATCCCGCACGGAGGACCTCCACGAGGGCGCCGACGCCTTCATTAATAAGCGCAAAGCGAATTTTCAAGACCCGCTGGACACCTCAAAATTCGTTGGCTGCATGTTTCCAAAATAAGCTCGCGCCCCGTTCAAAGCGGGGGTCGACTCAGGTGGTGAGGCCCGAGTTGGCGAACGAATTGCGCAAGAAGGCCAAGGACCTCGGCCAGAGGTTAAATGGGGTCTGATACCTGCTTTTGGTGGAACCCAAAGACTTCCAAAGTACATTGGTCGAAACCGAGCAAAAGAGCTTATCTATTCGGGCACTTTTATAGATATTGATAAAGCCTATCAGTGGGGATTGGTGAATAGAGTATCAGATGATAAAGCAAGCTGCTTACAAGCAGCAGTTGAGTGTTTACAAGTTATAGGAAAAATGGTCCACTTGCCGTTGCAAGTACAAAAAAGTTATGAATGCTGGAAATGATTTATCAAATAAAGACGGTCTAAAAAAGGAAGCAGCAGTCTTTGGAGTAGTTGCTAAGTCTCATGATAAGGCGGAAGGGACCAAAGCATTTGTAGAGAAAAGACAACCAGAGTTTAATGGAAATGAAAATTAAAATGATTAGCTTCCTGCAGTCGTCCCTCAGCACGATGCGCAGACGCCTCGACCAGGTCGGCTGTTGCTCTTGTCTGAGAGCCGAGCGAAACGCCCTGTTGTCACCAAGGCTGACAGTCGCGCCACTGGCTGTGCTCTTGTTCTTTATGTGCTGGCAACCTGCCTTCGCGGAGAACGCAGAGCAGGGCGCCTCCCGCACCGGGGCGCCGGTGCTCAATGTTCTTGAACATGACCCTCTGAACGGCCCCCAAGCGGGGACCACTATCCTGCGCGATGATCGCGAGGAGAAGGCGGATCTACTCAATCTCAATGTCCTCAAAGCGTGGGAAGAATGGAAGGCCGGTATCGCCGAGAGTACAGGGCTCAGCTTCGGCGGCGATTACCTCGCAGTGGGTTTCTACGCGACCGACAGCCTCGGCGACGACACCTCGGCCTCTGGGGTCGCGCGCTTCTATGGCTCCTGGGAGTTGCTGAACCGCGGCGCGGCGAACACCGGCAGCGTTGAGTTCAAGGTCGAACACCGGCACGCCTACACCGACATCACGCCGTCTGCCTTCGGCGTCGAAGTCGGGTTCGTCGGTACGCCAGAACCCGTCTTCAACGACGACCGCTATCGCGCGACCACTCTCTATTGGAAGCAGGACTTCGCCGACGACCGCGCTGTCTTGCGTGCCGGCTTTCTTGATATGAAGGAATATTTCGATGGTTACGCGTTGGCCAGTCCTTGGACCGGCTTTCACAATCTCGCCTTTACGATCGGCTCAAACACGATGACCACGTTGCCGGACGCCGCGCTTGGCGCGATGGTCGGCGGCTATCTGACCGACAACATTTATGCGGCAGCCAGCATCATCGACGCCGGTTTCCAGCCGACATCCATGTTTGAGGGCTTCGAGACTTTCTTCGGTGACTTCAACACCTTCAAGACCGCGGAGATCGGGATCACCGGAGGTGGCAAGCGATTTTTGCTACGACAATGCGCATATCGCGGTCTGGCAGCAAGATGAGAGTGACGATAGCGGCACGCAGAGAGGATGGGGCGTCAATGTGTCTGTCTCCCATGTTGTGGCCGGGCACTGGTTGCCGTTCTTGCGTGCCGCTTGGGCCCATGAAGGCGGGGGCCTTTACGATAGGTCGGTGAGCGGCGGTTTTGGATACCAGAACAAGCCCGGCGGCAACCTTCTCGGCTTCGGCCTCAACTGGGGCCGCCCTAATTCGGATACGTTCGGGGTCGACCTCGACAACCAGTTGATGAGCGAGGTCTTCTACAGGGTCCAGCTTATCGAGAACTTTCAGATCACGCCCAACCTGCAAATCGTTGGGAATCCGGCTTTGAACCCCGACAGGGATGCTGTCGCCTTGTTCGGATTGCGAGCCCGAGTGACATTCTGATCCCGACAGAGGCACGGATGCGCCCAAATTCTCCCAGGGGATTTCATTTTTGGTTCCAAGAGCGCTCCGCTCGCGGTACAGAAAATGAAGTCTGTTGTCATGCAGGGACTCGATATGCCGCTGTCTGAAGCAGTCAAACTCGAACACGAGTATTTCGAATGGCTCATGCAGACTGAAGATGCGAAAGAAGGTACCCGTGCTTTTGCCGAAAAACGTGCACCAAACTGGAAGGCGAAATAGTCATCGGTTTTCAGTCTTGGGCTGACCTGATGAGAAAATAAAAAAACACGTAAACATTATGAGGTGAAAAGATGAATTTTGGAATAGTAGATCTGTTTGTAATTTTTTTAATCACCCTGGGGCCGCTCAAATCGGCGATCGTGTATGTTACATTGACAGCCGATGCCGATGCCGGCTTAAGGCGCAGCATCGCTATAAGAACGGTGCTAACAGCAACTGTCGTAGCACTCCTTTTTGTGATTGCCGGCGAATTCCTGCTGGATGCGTTTCACATATCGATTCCCGCTTTGAAGCTGGGAGGGGGACTTATTTTGGTGCTCTTTGCACTCGAAATGGTGTTGGGCAGCCAGTCACAAGAAGCGCCGAAGACCGATTCGGCAGCATCGACCAATATCGCCGTTTACCCTCTGGCCATGCCATTGATGGTAACCCCTCAGGGCCTTGTTGCGATTGTTACCTTAACTGCAGCCGCACCCGGAACGAGTGAAATGGTGTTAATGATAGGATTGATACTCGGGATCATGGCATTCAACTTTATCTTTCTTCTCGGCGCTCAGCGGATTCTTAGCGCGATAGGCCCGGCAGCGCTTAAAGTGGTGTCAGTTATTGTGGGAATATTGCTAGTCTCTTTGGCGATTCAGTTGATGATTTGGGGTCTAACCGATCTCGGGGTACTGCAAGCACTTCCAGCCAAGGGCTAAGCTAAGGTTTACAATGGCCAAACAACTCTTGAAACGCGCCGCACACTTGAGGCCGGCTCTGTAAGGAACGAAACAACGTGGTAAATTTTCACACATCATGGGCAGTACTCAAACGCGGCAAAGTACTGCGGGCTTGCACTTCCACCCTTGCTGCAATCTTCATTATGACCAATTTTGGGGCCAGCAGTTCGGCGTTGGCACAGGGAGAGGGAGGGAGACAGGGAGATTTGGCGACCCAGTCACAGAACCCGATCGCCTCGCTGATCAGTTTGCCTTTCGACTTTAATAGCTATCAGAATGTCGGGGAAGACAAGAAAACCCAGAACGTTATACTCTTGTAAACCGGTGGTT
The DNA here is from genome assembly GCA_963707045.1 of uncultured delta proteobacterium. Lineage (GTDB taxonomy): Bacteria > Desulfobacterota > Deferrisomatia > Deferrisomatales > JACRMM01 > CAZGRT01. Next base: position 790 of record CAVPOV010000007.1, on the reverse strand, counting down.
CCAATCGATATTACCGAAAACTGGGAACTTAGTTTTGCGCGCCCTCATTCCTTTCATCGACCAGCCAGATTCTGGTCCGATTGATGGGAAAACAGGCGTTGGCGATATCACTCTGCAAACCTATTTTGTGCCGAAACAGACCAACAGTTTGGGCGGGGACAACTTCTGGACTTGGGGTGTCGGACCGGTACTTCAGTTCGATACGGCATCCGACGACATCCTTGGTACAGGCAGAAATTCCGCGGGCATCGGCGGCGTCTTGTTCGCCAAGATTAACAATTGGACGGTGGGTGCGTTGCTCAACAACGTGTGGGATGTGGACAGTTCCAAGACGCGCGAAGGGGTTAATCTTATGACATCCCAACCCTTTGTCAACTACAACCTCGGCAACGGTTGGTTTCTGAAAACCGACCCTGTCATAACCTACAATCAAAAAGCAGATAGCGGGAACAAGTGGACTGTTCCGGTGGGCGGCGGCTTCGGCAGGGTCTCCAATTGGGGAAAACAAGCCGTGAAATGGTCAGTATCAGCATACGGGTATGCAGACAGTCCCGATGGCGGTGCGAATGCCCTGGTTCAGGCATCGCTCACCTTCCTGTTCCCTAAATAGGGACACGAGTTTTTGTGAGTCCGCTACTTGATCAGCAGGTGGATATGGTTGGTCATCAGCACCGAGTGAAATGGAGATGACGAATATGTTCGATGACGACGCGTCCAGCCTCGCGCGGCTGTGCGACAACGGCCTATCTCTAGACCCGCAGCGAGTCGCCCTAATCCAGGGCAAGCGGTC